>PNAA01000059.1 GCA_003169975.1 Spartobacteria bacterium
TACTTTTCGGACAGCCTCTAACAAAGTGGTCATACCATGTCGGGTTTTCCGAAGAACGGCGAGCATATTGACGGAATGAAAATGTAAGATGCTCGGGCGCTTCTAGGTTGGTGCCGTTCAGTTTCACGAATTGCAGATTCGCTAGAAACTGGTCCCGATCTTTATAGTCCGCAGTGGTTCCGTCAATCACATCGAGCGACATCTTCACATCTGGGCGTCGGTAAGTACGCTCGACTACATCGTCGACGTTCGTGGTGTAGATTCGAAACCAGTACGGCTTCGTCAGAAGGTCATACCAGTTCGGCACGTCTTTCGCGACAAACAATGCCTTTAGTAGAAAGCTTAGCTGCAGTTTGTCGCGCACGAGACACAGTTCGTACAGGTCCTTGAGAGGCGTGCGACCGTCGTACGGCGGCGTTAACCGAAGAAACGACCACAGCTTCTCGCACAACTCAGGCCCCGTGGGCATTCTCTCATCAAGCTGATTAGTAGCACCGACGGAGAATCCGGCGCCGATGAATAAAACGAGACCGTTGCTGTTGATCGCCCGCGCGATCTCGG
This sequence comes from Spartobacteria bacterium, assembly GCA_003169975.1. Taxonomy (GTDB): domain Bacteria; phylum Verrucomicrobiota; class Verrucomicrobiia; order Chthoniobacterales; family UBA10450; genus Palsa-1392. The sequence goes on from PNAA01000059.1 coordinate 562, forward strand.
CCCGGTCCGCAGCTTCAATTTCCACGTCCGAACGTGCGCGTGGCAGGCCCAAACTCAAGACAATTTGCCATGCAAGTATTCAAGAACTCATCCCAACTCCACATGGTGTCGACGATTACGATCTGCGAAAAATGGTGGCGCGATGCTGCGAAAAGGAACGTCGGTTCTGGCGGCGCGGCGGCGTCGGGGAAGCGAAGCGTTTCCCCGCACGCCCCGCCGCGATAGCTCGGTTTTCAGTTGAGTTGGCGCCGCGCTTTCCCGCAAGAACGCGACAGCCTGCGCACGATCGCGCGAGCAGAATCGCGGTGAGGCGTGATGTTGTTCGCATTCAAAAGCGAAAACATGGACGCACCGGCCGCGCGTTATCCGTTAATTGTTATTGGGAATTCAAATCGAAGGGGAATGGAAAATGAAAACGCGAAAACTTGGTAAGAGTAATCTGGAAGTGTCGGCGATCGGGCTGGGGTGCATGGGGATGAGTTTTTCCTATGGGCCGCCGAAGGATACGCAGGAGATGACCGCGCTCCTCCGCGCCGCGGTCGAGCGGGGAGTGACGTTCTTCGATACCGCGGAGGTCTATGGGCCGTTCATCAATGAGGAGCTGGTCGGGCCCGCGCTCGCGCCGGTCCGTGAGCGGGTGGTGATCGCGACGAAGTTCGGGTTTGACCTGAGCGGGAGCGATCAGCGGCCGGGCGCGGCGGGATTGAACAGCCGGCCGGAGCACATCAAGGAGGCGGTGGAAGGCTCGCTCAAGCGACTCAGGACGGATGTGATCGATCTGCTCTATCAGCATCGGGTCGATCCCGAGGTGCCGATCGAGGAAGTGGCCGGCGCGGTGAAGGAACTGATCGCGCAGGGGAAGGTGAAGCATTTCGGGCTCTCGGAAGCGGGCGTGGAGACGATCCAGCGCGCGCATGCGGTGCAGCCGGTGACGGCGTTGCAGAGTGAGTATTCGCTCTGGTGGCGCAAGCCGGAGGCGGAGGTGATCCCGACGCTGGAGGAACTCGGGATCGGGCTGGTGCCTTACAGCCCGCTCGGGAGAGGTTTTCTCACCGGGAAGATGGATGAGAACACGAAGCTCGGGAGCGACGATTTCCGGAGCACGCTCCCGCGGTTTACGCCGGAAGCGCTGAAGGCGAACCAGGCGATGGTGGACTTGTTAGACAAAATCGCCGCGGCCAAGAAGGCGACGCCGGCGCAGATCGCGCTCGCGTGGCTACTGGCGCAAAAGCCGTGGATCGTGCCGATCCCGGGCACGACGAAGCTACATCGGCTGGAGGAGAATCTCGGCGCGGTGAATGTCGAGCTCACGCCGGATGATCTGCGCGAGATGGATGAAGCGGCCTCGGAGATCGACGTGCAGGGGGCGCGTTATCCGGAAAAGCTGGAGGCTATGACCGGTCGCTAAGTTATTCGCCATTGAAAATAGCCGGCGGGGTGGACAATCCGGCGCCCTTGACTACAGTTTTGGCCCCGCTGGCGCGCGCCGGCGGGCTTCACCTTTTCTCACCTATGGCACTCAGCGAGACCGACATTCAACGTCAGAAAGAAATTAAACAGGCCGAGGAACTTCTCTTCAGCGGCCACCAGGAGCTTGGCTTTGCCAAAGGATTGTTCCTCGGAAATTTCGTCGCCGACTGGGCGATGCCTTATCCGCGCCTGACCGATGCCCAACAAACCGAGGTCGATAGCGCCGTGACGGAATTGCGGCACTTCCTGGACGAACATCTTGATCCGGAGGAAATCGACCGAGAGGCGGACATTCCGCGGCATGTGATTGACGGCCTCGGGCGCGTCGGTGTGCTTGGGATGACCGCGCCGAAGGAACTCGGCGGCCGTGGATTTTCGCAGAGAGCCTACTGCCAGGTGCTCGAGGAAATCGGCGCGCGCTGCGCGTCGACCGCGGTTTTCACGAACGCGCACCACTCCATCGGCATCCGAGCGCTGCTTCTTTTCGGCACGAAAGAGCAACAGGCAACATGGCTCCCGAAGTTGATGAACGGCGAACAGCTCGCGGCTTTTGCCTTGACCGAAGCGGAAGCCGGCTCGGATGCGGCCAATGTCCAGACGCACGCGGAACCGAGCGCGGACGGTTCGCATTTCATTCTCAACGGCGAAAAGCGCTACATCACCAACGCTTCCATCGCGCAAGTGCTGACCGTGATGGCGCGCACGCCCGTCCCGGGCAAGGAAGGCAAAACGGCAATCACCGCGTTCCTCGTCACGCCTGACATGGAGGGCTTCGAGATGCTCGAGCCGCGCATGCCGAAGCTCGGAATTCGCGGCACGACCACCGGCCGTTTTCGGCTCAACAACGTGCGCGTGCCGAAAGAAAATATTCTCGGCCCGTTAGGCAAAGGCCTGCGCGTCGCGCTGACCGTGCTCGATTTCGGTCGCACGACTTTTGGCGCCTGCTGCACCGGGGCGGCCAAGACCTGCCTGCGGATGTCGATCGAACACGCGAACAAGCGAAAGCAGTTCAACAAAACGCTGGGCAATTTCGATTTAGTGAAGAAAAAAATCGCGCGCACCGCGGCCGACGTTTACGCGATGGAAGCGATGACCCAGGTGACCGCCTCGCTGATCGATCGCGGCCTCGAGGATTTCATGGTCGAGACCGCCATGCTCAAGGTCTTCACCACCGAGCGGCTCTGGGACGCGGTCAACGACTGTTTCCAGATCCACGGCGGCTCCGCGTATTTCGACGACTCCCCGCTGGGCCGGATGCTGCGCGACGCACGGATCAACCAGATCGGCGAAGGGAGCAACGAAGTGCTCACTTCCTTCATCGCGCTCGTCGGAATGCGCGGGCCGGGGATGGAGTTCAAGGAAATCTACGACACGATGCTGAAACCGTGGCGTCCGGACGGGGCAAAAGCAGCCTGGGGCGCCGGCCTGAAACGACTGAGCGCCGCAGTCAAAGTGCCGGATGTGCCGGTTCGCAACGCTCAACTGAAATCGTACGCCGGTCAGCTCGCGCGCCTGGTTTGGCGCTTCAATTTCGCGGTCGACAAGGCGCTCATCGCTTACCGTGAACCGGTGATGGAGATGCAACTGGTGCAGGAGCGCATCGCCAACGCGGCGATGGAATTATTCGCCGTGACATGCGTCCTGAGCCGCTGGGATTCGGAATTGTCGGTCGTCAGCCGCAATGGCAGTGCAGCAACCGATCATATCGCGGCGGATCTTTTCGTTAGGCGCGCGTTCCGCAAGACGCGGAACTTCCTCCGCGGTCTGGGCGACAACGACGACGGCGCTCTCCTCGCCACCGCCGATGCGGTCCTCGGCCAGGGCAGCGCGACGAGCCAAAACGGCGCGTAAAAAGCCGGTCGTCCCGCGGGCGAATGGCCGTTATTAGCTCCAAACGGGGCATGGACCTCGTTCTAGCGCTCGATCTGCGCGGTAAACGCGTCTTGATTTTCATTGTCGCCTACAATGCTGGGACGACGATCGAGAAAGTGCTGAGCCGCATCCCGGCCTCGCTCCAGCAACCGGACGTCGAGGTGCTGATCATCGACGATTCCTCGAAGGACGACACCTTTCTGAGCAGCCTGCGTTATCAACGAGCGCATTCCGCCTTCAAGATCACTGTCCTGCGCACGCCGGAAAACCAGGGCTACGGCGGCAACCAAAAACTCGGTTACCGCTACGCGATCGAGAACCATTTCGATATCGTCGCGCTCGTCCACGGCGACGGCCAATACGCGCCGGAAAAACTTCCGGCCCTGCTCGCGCCGCTCCTCTCGGGGAACGCGGACGCGGTCTTCGGCTCGCGGATGCTCGACAAACAGGCCGCGCGTTCCGGCGGGATGCCGCTCTACAAATGGCTGGGCAACCAAATCCTGACCGGTTTCCAGAACCGAATGCTCGGCACGCAGCTCTCCGAGTTCCACTCCGGATACCGTCTCTATTCGACCCGGGCGCTGGCCCAGGTCCCGTTCGAGAAAAACACCCACGATTTCCATTTCGACACCGAGATCATCATCCAGTTTGTCCTGCGAAAGCTGCGCATCGTCGAGCTGCCGATTCCGACCTTTTACGGCGACGAAATCTGCCACGTAAACGGCTTGAAATACGCTTTCGATATTTTCCGCTCGACGATCAAAGGACGGTTGTGCCGCATGCACCTGTTTTACGATCGCAGGTTCGAGGTCGGCAGCGAAGCGGCGGCCCACTCGGACAAGCTCGGTTTTCCGTCCTCGCAATCGTTCGCGATTGAGCGCTGCACTGGCGGCCGCAACATTCTCCAGCTCGGCCTCGGCCACGCTCATGTCGCCGACGAATTGGAGCGGCGCGGATGTCGCGTCACGCCCATCGATTTCGCGGCCAACGAACTGGCGGCGAATTCAGAAACCGTCTGCCTGGCGTCCCGCCCACAGCTGCCGCAGGATCTTTCGGTCTACGATCAGGTTTTGCTCATGGACCTGGTCGAACACTTGCACGACCCGGAAGGTTTCATGGATGAATTGCGCCATCGCACGGCCGGCCGCCAGCCCGAAGTGATCGTCACTGCGGCCAACGTCGCCTTTTTCATCACCCGGATCATGCTCGCCCTCGGTCAGTTCAACTACAGCCGAAAAGGAATTCTCGGCCTCGGTCATCGTCGGCTCTTTACCTTTCGCTCGTTGCGCGCGCTGCTGGAACAGGCGGGTTACGAGGTGCTCGAAGCGCGCGGTGTCCCGGCGCCTTATCCCCTCGCTCTCGGCTGGAATCGCCGAAGCCGGATCTTGCTCGCGCTCAACCAATGTCTGATTCGATTCAGTAAAGCCCTGTTTGGTTACCAGATTTGCCTGCGCGCGCGTCCTCTTCCGCATTCGCATCATCTCCTGAAGGAGACGATCTCAGGCAGCGCCGGGCTGCGGGCCGAAGTCCTGGCTCGTGTCGCCTAACGATCTGCGGTGAGAAATCTCGTGCAACTGCCTCGCTCGCGGGGGGCAAAAGGCCCCGGCTAATCGCAGGGTATTGGCACGGACAGTGCTTGAAAATGAGCCATGCCAGTCCTTCGCGCCAAGCCGCAGGTCGCTCGTCTTCAGCCAACAGCGTTGCGCTTTGATCGTACCCCGCCGCCGCGCTACCGCAAAATCGAGAAATGCCGGATCTGCGGAAATGAGAACCTCGCGCCGGTTCTTTCCCTCGGTGAACAATTTCTGACCGGGGTTTTCCCACGGGGACTCCACGCCACGCTGAGCAAGGGACCGCTCGAACTGGTCGCCTGCGCCGCGACCGCAAAGCAGGACGCCTGTGGATTGGTGCAGCTTCGCCAGTCCTACGAACTGGGCGAGTTGTACGGTGAAAATTACGGTTACCGTTCCTCGCTCAACGCTTCGATGGTCCGGCATCTCGAGAGCAAAGTGCACCAGTTGATTGAGCGCCACCCATTGCAATCCGGCGATCTGGTGCTCGATATCGGCAGCAACGACGGGACGCTTCTTTCCTTTTATCCCGAGAAGAATGTGACAGCGGTCGGGATCGATCCGACCGGGCGGAAATTCGCTTCCTACTATCGCGACCACATCACGTTGCTCCCGGATTTCTTCTCCGCGGCACTGTTCCGGGAGAAGTTCGGATCGCGCCGGGCCCGGATCGTGACCTCCATCTCGATGTTCTACGATCTGGAGAGCCCACTGCACTTCATGGAAGATGTCGCTTCCATTCTGGACGAGGAAGGCGTCTGGCATTTCGAGATTAGCTACCTGCCTTCCATGGTGCGCACGATGGGCTACGACACCGTCTGCCACGAACATCTCGAGTATTACTCGCTGCACCAGATCAAATGGATGACCGACCGCTGCGGTCTCAAGATCCTCGATGTGGCCTTCAACGATATTAATGGCGGGAGCTTCGCGGTAACCGTGGCGCGGCGGTCCTCCTCCCACGCCGAAAACCTAGCCCAAATCGAGCGCGTGCTGCGCGCAGAAGAGACGCAAGGCCTGAGCACCGTGGCGCAACAGCGCGACTTCCAGAAGGCGGTCGAGAACCACAAGAAAGACCTCCTCTATTTGTTGCGCGCTCTGAAGGCGGAGAAACGTACTGTCCTTGGTTACGGCGCCTCGACCAAAGGCAACGTCCTCCTGCAGCATTGCGGAATTTCACGCGACCTGCTGCCGGCGATCGCGGAAGTGAACCAGGACAAGTTCGGCTGCTTCACTCCCGGCACCGGCATTCCGATTATTTCCGAGGCTGAAGCGCATGCCATGAAGCCCGATTACTTTTTCGTCCTGCCCTGGCATTTCCGCGCGAATATCGTCGAGCGCGAGCAGGCCTTTTTGCAACGCGGCGGAAAGTTGATTTTCCCTCTTCCCGCAATCGAAATCGTCGGAGGTTAACCCTTGAAGCGAAACGCGCTCATCGTCGGCGCGAGCGGACAGGACGGCCGTCTGCTGACACGGCAACTTCTCGATCGGGGATACGCCGTCCGCGGATGGACGCGGGCCAATCCATCGCCGCCGATCGAATGCGAGTGCGCGCAGATCGACCTCCTCGACCCTCTCACCATCGAAAAAGAACTTCGAAACCTGTCGCCCGATGAAATCTACTATCTGGCGGCGTTTCATCATTCAACCGAAGACTCCCTCAAACTCACTCCGGCGGAACTGACGCAACGCAGTTTCGAGGTGCATGTCGATGGCCTGCGCCACGTGCTTGAGGCGATCGAGGCAGTGGCGCCGCGAACGCGCCTCTTCTACGCGGCCTCTTCGCACATCTTCGGCGAAGCGGTGGCGGAATCGCAGAACGAGCAGACTCCCTTCGCGCCGACGTCCGCCTACGGCACCTCGAAAGTCGCGGGCATCGAATGTTGCCGTCGCTTCCGGGAAAAAGGAATCTTCGCCGCGACCGGCATTCTGTTTAATCACGAGTCGGCGCTGCGCAAAGCGTCGTTCCTCTCCCAGAAGGTCGTGCAGGGAGTCTTGCACGCGCGGCGCGAACCGGGGTTCAAGCTCGTGCTTGGCGATCTCGACGCGCGCGTCGATTGGGGCTACGCGCCCGATTACGTGGACGCGATGTTCCGCATTTTCCAGCTGCCCAAAGCGGACGACTTCGTGGTCGCATCGGGCGAGCTGCACAGCGTTCGGGAGTTCGCCCAAGCAGCCTTCGCCGCCGTCGGACTCGATTGGACGCAACATGTCGAGACGGACGCGCGGTTACTGAAGAGAGATTCCCAACCGCTCTGCGGCGACGCCGCCAAACTGCGCGCCGCGACCGGGTGGTCACCCACGGTCAATTTTTCCGAAATGGTCGCGAGACTCGTACACGAAACAGAGGAAACCATGCCATCTCCCAAACTGCTCATCTTCATTCCCACCTATAACGAGGCCGAAAATGCCGAGCGCCTTTGCCGCGAATTGAGCGCGCTCGGTCTCGGCGCCGACATTCTTTTCTGCGACGACGGGTCGCCCGACGGAACCGGCGCGATCGTCGACCGGTTGGCGCAGGAATATCCACGCGTCCGAGCCATGCATCGCGAGGGGAAACTCGGAATCGGAAGCGCGCACCGCGACGGAATTCGCTACGCCTACGCTCACGGTTACGAGACGCTGGCGACGATGGACTGCGATTTTACCCATCAGCCCGCGGATGTGCGGCGGCTGCTGGCAGTGGCGCGCGCGAGCGGTCGCGCAGTCGCGATCGGATCCCGCTACATGGAGCGCGACAGCCTGCCCGGCTGGAATCTGATGCGCCGTTCGCTCACGCGCTTCGGCCATTTCCTCACGACCAATCTCCTCCGGCTCCCGCAGGATGCGACCGGTGCTCTGCGCGTCTATCAACTTCGCCTGCTCCCGGAAGAGTTGTTCGAGCGCGTTCGTTCGCGTGGCTACTCCTTCTTTTTCGAGAGCCTGTTCGTTCTCCACCACAACGGTTTTGCGATCGAGGAAATGCCGATCGCGTTGCCGGCTCGGACCTACGGAAGCTCGAAAATGTGTCTGCGCGAAACCTGGCGAAGCGCCCGCCGACTGCTCAAACTTTACTGGGCCAGCGTCCGTCATCCCGAGAGCTTTCTGCTTTCCTCGCCGGTGCTCCCGATTCTTGGCGCGGAAGCGCCGCTGCAGGATCCCCAGGGCTGGGACAGTTACTGGACGCGCGGACAGGAGAAGAGCCGGCGTATTTATTCCGTGATCGCGAGCATCTATCGGCGGCTCGCCATCCGGCGGAGCCTGAATCATTTCATGCGCAAACATTTCGCGCCGGGCGATCGCCTGCTTCATGCCGGCTGCGGATCAGGACAGGTGGATACGGAACTTTCGCAGGAGATGAAGATCACGGCGGTGGATATCTCTCTGCCGGCGCTTGAATCCTATCGCCGCAACAACCCGCACGCGGAAGCCATTCGACATGGCGACATCCTGCACCTCGATGGGGTCGCCGGCGAAACCTTCGACGGCGCCTACAACCTTGGCGTGGTCGAGCACTTCACTCAGGAACAGATCGTGCAAATTCTGCGCGAGATGGGCCGGACGGTGAAGCCGGGGGGCAAGGTTGTGATCTTCTGGCCGCATCGCCGCGCGACCAGTGTCTTTGTGCTGAAGCTGATCCATCGGGTGCTGGATCTCTTTCGCCGCAAGGGTGGAGAGGCGGTCCGCCTGCACCCGGCGGAGATTTCCCTGCTCGAATCGCGCGAGCAGGCGCAGGCCGTCGTCGAACGCGCCGGATTTGATCTCGTCGACTACTACTTCGGGATGCGGGATCTGCTCGTTCAGGCCGTCGTTGTCGGCTGCAAACAGTGAATGGTCCGGCGTTACTTTCACCAACCGGACAGGCCGCGGCTCCAACTGATCGGAACGAGAAATCATCCGACCGTTTGAAGCCGGTCACTCGTTCCGCTGACTCCGGGCGCTGGCTCGTCCGGCCGGAGTGGTTGACCTTCGCGCTGTTGGCGTTAGTCGCGGTTGCTCTGCACATCCGATTTGTCACCGCAGTGGGCGGGCTTTGGCGCGATGAGACCAACAGCGTGAACCTGGCGACGCTTCCCACCCTCGCGCAGGTCTGGCGCTTTCTGGATTACGATTCGTTCCCGGTTCTTTATTTTGCCGTCCTCCGGGGCTGGACAGCAATCTTCGGGTTAGGAAACGACGAGGCCCTGCGAGTGCTTGGTTTGCTAATCGGGCTCGGCATCCTCGGGGCTTTGTGGGCCAACGCGCGCGCGTTCGGCAGCCGCCTGCCTTTGCTCTCGCTCGCCCTCATCGGCTTGAACCCGATGGTCGTGCGCTACGGCGACTCGAATCGCGCCTACGGCCTGGGGATTTTGTTGATTCTATTCACGCTCCGGAGTTTTTGGCGTCTCGTGGAAAGGCCCGCGGCTCCTTCCGCAAAGCAGATCGCGCTGGCGGCCGTGCTGGCGGTGCTGAGCGTGCAGTGTCTCTATTACAATTCGATCCTCCTGTTAGCGATCGCCGCCGGCGCAGTGGCCGTGGCCCTGCGGGCAAAGGCGTGGCGCACTGCCGGGACGATTATCGCGATCGGCGCGCTCGCGGCCGCTTCGTTGTTACCTTACGCGCCAATTATTATGCGCATGCGGGCATGGACGTTTCTGGTGAGTTACCCGGCTACTTTTTCGTGGTTGTGGAAGCGCGCGGGCGAAGTGATGGGATCGCCCGAGCCGGGTGCCGTCTGGCTCTGGGTCGGCCTCGTTGTGGTCAGTCTCGGCGTGACCCTCGTGGCGCTTCTCTTACGACGCAGCTCTTCCGGGCGGCTCCCGGCCGCGGTGCTTTTTGGCGCCGTCGCTCTCGTGGTAGGCGTGGCCGGATATGCCGCGTTTCTCCGGATGCTGAATTACTACACGCAACCCTGGTATTACGTGACTCTCGCAGCTTTTGCGGCCTGCACGTTGGATGTCGTTCTTGGTGCGTGGCCAGCGAGTGGGAATAGAAATTTCCCGGCGATCATCCTCCGCTGTCTGCGACCGTCGGTCGCACTCGGGCTGATCTGTTTCACCGTGCCGCTGACATGGTATGAATTGCCGACCAGACACACCAATGTCGATCTCATCGCCTCCCAGTTTCAAAAATTTTCCCGGGAAGGGGACGTCATCGTGATTCCGCGCTGGGAATGCGCGATCTCTTTTTGTCGATATTATCACGGCCAGGCGGAGGTGGTCACCATTCCGCCGATCGCTGATCATCGCTTTCATCGCTACGACCTGGTGCTGGCTCAGATGAAGACGAAGGATGCAGAGCAACCTGTCCTCGATCGGATGGAGAAGGCGCTCCGGGCCGGCCACCGGGTTTTCCTGGCGGACGCGCTCCCGTTGCCCGCCGCGGACGCGCCGTTGCCAACTCTGCGCCCGCCCTACCAGAACCCGAATGGGGCCTGGCACGGAGATCGGTATTACGCGGTTTGGAACGCCTACGTCGGCCGCTTTCTTCGCGCTCACGCCACACGCGCGGAGAGGATTGAGATTGCGCTACCGCCCGGGATCAAGGTGCAGAAGTTTGAGGAACTCGAACCCGGTGTCGTGGCGGGATGGCAGTAACTTACTTCAACATCTTGACCGCGCGCAGCAGGTCTTCCGGGACCAGTTCGTAAAGGTTGCTCTCGACGAAAAAGATGTGGTATTGCCGCAGCTCAAACGTGCAGACAGCGGCGAGGCAAAGACCGATCCAGAGCACCTGCGCTTTTTTTCGCGGGATCATTTGCCAGAGGCAAAGAACCGCGAGATAGCGCAGCGGAAAGTCCCACATATTGGTGTAACGCAGGTTCATCCCGTAGCGAATGTTCACCATCACGAGGAAGCTCGTGCCCACGAAGAGCAGCAGGTAGAGGCTGGCGCGCTCGGAACTTTTGAGACGAAAAATTCCGCCGATCGCGAGCACCAAAACCACCGGACTAACGACCATCATGTCGACCAGGTAACGGTACCATGGCCCGTCGCCGGTCCTGATCGCGTATTTAAGGACCGACACTTTGCTGACAAACAAACGGTAAATCTCGATCGTTGTCCCGAGGCCCCCGCAAAAGAAAACGAGGACGACGACTCCAAGAAGAGGGCCGAGCACCGTGACGAGGCAAAGACTGCTCGTGAGCCGGCCAAACCGCAGCCAGTGATTCGCCGCGGTCAGAACCAGAATTCCGAGGTAGGCAAACATCGCGTTTTCTTTCGTCAGCACCATGACGGCGAGAGCGCCGGCATAGGCGGCGAGCCACGGCCAGCGATTGGGTCGTTGCAGATTTTCCCAGAGCAACCAGAGAGACAGCGTCGCCCAGAAGGCAAAAACCCCATCGATCAAGGCATGTTGCGACATGTGAATTTGCGTCGGCGCGCAGGCCATGAGCGCGGCCACGCCGAGGGCCATCGCGGCGCCTCCCAGTCGCCAGGCAAAAAGGGCGCTCAGCAGCAAAAGCAACATGCTGCAAAGGCTGGAGATCGCGTTCAGCGAGGTGCGCGGACCGGTGTCCCACATCAGGTGCCAGGTGTAAGCGGCCCCGATATAAAAAAATCGCGTCGGAGGCAGGATCGCCATCGACATGCTTTTCTGCTCCTGCAGATAGTTATCCGCCAGGTCGGGGTAACTGGTCAGGCCGTGCAGAATGAGAGTGCTGACGTAAGCGCGATAGATTCCCTCATCGAAACCGAGCTCTTGATACGCAGCCGTGGGATGGAGCGGTGCCAGCCAGTGCAGCGTGGGATGCCGGTCCCCAAAAACGAATGACGGCAGGCGCAGGAAACATCCGGCCAGCAAAATAACGACGAGCGCCAGGAGCGTCGCGCGCCGGCCACGCAAAGCAGGGCGCGGAGCGACCGGAGTAGGCGTTGGCGCGAACGCCGCCGTTGAAACAGCTTGATCCAGAAGAAGCATGATGTTGTGGAGCCGAAGCGCCGCCCATCACGACAGCAGCAAGCATTCCACCCCGCGGCACGAAAAATGGTTCAAAAAGGGGCAACCCCGCCTTCGATGACCACGCCTTCGCTCACCATCCTCATTCCCTGCTTAAACGAGGCCCTCGGCATCGCGGATGTCGTGCGCGAATACAACGCCACTTTCCCGCAGGCGACCGTCCTCGTGGTCGACAACGGTTCCGACGACGGCACCGCCGCCATCGCCCGCTCCGTCGGGGCGAAAGTGATCACCGAACGCCGGCGCGGCAAGGCCACCGCAGTCGCCACCGCTTTTGCGGCGATCGATAGCGAACTGGTCCTGATGGTCGACGGCGATGGCAGCTATCCCGCGGATGGCGCGCGGCTGCTCGTCGAACAATACCTGCGCGAACCGGTCGACATGATCACCGGCATTCGAAGCGCGCAAAACGCGACGCAGGCTTTCCGGCCGCTGCACCAGTGGGGCATGTCCATTTTCGCCGCGGTGCTCAATTCCGTTTTCCGTTTCAAGCCGCTCGATCTTTTCTCCGGGCTGCGGCTTTTCTCGCGCCGGTTTTACAAGCATGTGCCGGTTCTGTCGCGCGGCTTCGAATTGGAAATCGAGCTGACCATTCAGGCCGTCGATAAAGGTTTCGCGCAAACCGAGATTCCGGTGCCGTTTCGCAGCCGCGCCAAAGGATCGGCTTCGAAACTCAAAACGACCCGCGACGGCTTACGCATTTTCCGCCTGCTCGTCGTGCTCTTTCGCGATTACCGGCCGTTCACTTTTTTTGGTCACATCGCCGCCGTCGCCGCGCTCCTCGGGTTCGCCGCGGGCTGCATTCCCGTCGCCGAATATTTGACGACCGGTTTGGTCAATCGCCTGCCGTTGGCCGTGCTCGCCGCGAGCCTGGTCACTCTTTCGATCATCATCGGGCTCGTTGGATTGCTCCTCGAAGCGAACCTCCGATATCATCGCGAGGCCTATCACATTCAGCTGCGAAAATACGGGGCGCCCACGGTGCAGCGGACCGCCGGGGAGTTTCCGCGCGTCATTGCCGGCTGAGGTCGCACCGCATGGCGACGGTTCACGTCCTCACCCAGTATATCTGGCCCGACGCCGCGCCGACGGGTCTCTACGCGGAACAGCTCGCGGCCAGAATCGAGCAAAACGGCGGCAAGGTGACCCTGGTCGGCGGGCGCGGCGGTTATCGAGAGTTGCAACGGTGCCGGCCGGTCTCCGAGATCATGCATCTCGATCATTACCGCGGCTCCCGCGGAAGTCTGGGCCAGACCTTCGCCGAATATGCCTCGGTCACCCACGCCTTCCGGGACTACATTAAACGATTCGCTAGGCGCGACGATGTCGTGATCGTGACCAGCGCTCCGCCTAACACCGTCACCCTGGCCAAGGCGATCCGCCGTCGCGGCGCGCACTGCCTCTACTGGCTGCAGGACTATTATCCGGAACTCGTTAGGGGATTGCGTGAATATCCGGCGCCCTTGCGCAGGACCTTCCGCCGGTTTTGGGATCATCACCTGGCACAGTGGGACAGAGTCGTAAAAATCGGCGCAAACCTCGGCGGGCCAGCGCACAACTCCGTCGTCATCCGCAATTGGCCGACCATGTCATTCGACGAGCCGATCGCGCCGCCGGAGCCGCGCACCGCGATCTATTCCGGCAACCTCGGCTATGGTCATGACGTCGAGTTATTGGTCGAGGCCTGCGGCAAACTGCGCACCGCGGGTTATCGCGTTTCGATGCGCTCCGACGGGCGCGGCGCGTGGCAGTTGCCGGCCTGGTTGCAACCCCTGCCCCTGGAAAACAACCCGCTCAAGTTGCGGGACGATCTGCTCCGCCATGAAGTGCATTTGGTCGCGGCCAATCCAAAAATCACGCAGGCGCTTTTCCCCTCGAAGATCTGGAACAGCCTCGCCGCCGGGCGCCGGCTTGTTTGCACGGGTTTCGCCGGCGAGATGGCGGTCGAGCTCGAAACCTCCAAGACCGCGCCCTTTCAACGTCACCTCGAGCAATGGACGCAGTTGATCCAGGCGACGCAGCAGAGCGATCAAGCGGGACAAATCGCGCCACTCGAGCCGCTGCTCGCATGAGAACGGACGGAAAAGCTTTGCTCTCCAACAGCGCGTGGTCGCTCCTCAATCAGGGCGCGCGCGTCGGCGCGCTGGCGATCGTCACGATTGCGCTCACCCGGCATTTCGGTCCGCAGCGCTTCGGCGCACTCGCCTTCGGCCTGGCCTTCGTTCGCATCTTTGCCGTCATCGCAGCTTTCGGGCTGGACCGGATTCTCGTTAGGCGACTGGCAGAAGATCCGGAGGAAGCCGGGGAAATTGTGCGCCATGCCTTTCGCCTCAAGCTCGTCCTCGCCCTCGCCAGCTATGCAGCGCTGATCGGTCTCGCGTTTCTGATTGACCCGCACGCGCGGCTGACAGTCGCCATCGTGGCGCTAGCCGGGGCCGGTCTGCTTTGTCAGCCGTGCGACGTGTTTGATCTTCATTTTCAGTCCGAGAACCGGTTTCGCCTGAGCTTCTTCGGCCGCACAATTCCGATCCTGCTCAGCACCGGAATCAAACTGGCCGCCCTTTTTGCGGGCGCGCCGTTGCTCGTCTTTGCCGGTTTGGAAACGGTCGAGGCGCTGCTCGTCGGCACCGCGCTCTGGTGGCTGCATCGGCAACAGAGCCCTGAGCCGGATTTCGCGAAAACTCCGACCGCGCTGATCGAATGGCGAGATTTGTTAGGCGAGGGCCTGCCGCTCCTCCTCGGGTCGCTCGCGGTCATGATCTACATGCGTTCCGACGTCCTCATGCTCGGGAAAATGGCCGGCTTCAAGGCGGCCGGCATCTACAGCGCGGCAGCGCAGATTACCGAAGCGTGCGCGCTTCTCCCGCTGGCCTTCGGGCCGGCGCTCTTTCCGATTCTCTTGCGCTGGCGCAAGCTGGGACCGCGCTACTACAGGCAACAATTCGGACGCCTCTTTCTCGCGGCGGCCCTCGCGGGACTCGCCATCTCCTTGTTCCTGACCGTCGCCGCCCGGCCCATTGTCCTGCTTCTTTACGGAGCCGAATTCCTGCCCGCCGCGCAAGTCCTCGTCATCCACGGATGGGCGACGATTTTTGTTTTTCTCGGAATCGTACAAAGCGGATACGACATTACCGAAGGGCTCACCTGGGCGGCGACCCAGCGGGCCACACTCGGTGCGGTCATCAATATCGCGTTGAACTTTATCCTGATCCCGAAATACGGGGCGAGCGGCGCAGCCGTGGCGACGCTCATTGCCCAGGGTTGCTCGGCCTTTCTGCTCAATCTCGCGCGGAAGCCAACTCGACCTGTTTTCGCCTTGCAGTTGCGGGCCTTGCTCCTCTTTCCGTTTTTTCTTCGGCCGTTGCGCTATGAGTAAATCTCCCATCTCCTCACACTCCGATGCAGAGCGATTGTAAATCACCGGTCGCCCTCATCCTTTTCAATCGACCTGAGGTCACCGAACGCGTCTTTGCCGCGATCCGGGCCGCGCGTCCTCCGAGGCTTTTTCTGATCGCGGACGGGCCGCGACCGAACGTCCCTTCCGACACCGCGCGTTGCGCGGCGGCCCGGGAAGTGGTCGAAAAAGTCGACTGGTCCTGTCAGGTCTGGCGCAAGTTCGCGGAGAGCAATCTCGGGTTGCGCCGGAATGTTTCCGAGGGCCTCGACTGGGTTTTCGCGGAGACCGAGGAAGCGATCGTCCTGGAGGACGATTGCCTGCCGGACCCGAGCTTTTTTCCCTTCTGCGACGAACTGCTCGAGCGCTATCACGATGATGCCAACGTCGGAATGATCTGCGGCACGAACCTCGCCCCGCGCGAGATCGCGGCAGATGATGGCGCGAGCTATTACTTCTCACGCTATTGCTACATTTGGGGCTGGGCGACGTGGCGGCGCGCCTGGCAATGCTACGATCGGGAGATGAAGGAATGGCCTTCGTTAGGCAAGAACGGCTGGTTGAAAGAGAAAGTCGCGACCTCGACCGCGATCAATTTTTGGCGGCGCCATTTTGACGACGGCTACGAGCAACATCCCGACGGTTTGAACACGTGGGATATTCAGCTGGTCTTCGCGTTTTGGAGACATCAGATGCGCTCGATCGTGCCGCGGGAAAACCTGGTCAGGAATCTGGGCATCGGCGCCGACGCCACTCACACAAAGCAACCCCGGCGTCGCGCCGAACAAAGCAACGGTTTCCTGAAATTTCCCCTGCAACATCCCGCCCGGCAGGCGGCGTATGAAAAGGCCGACCGTCATATGCAGGCGAAGGTGTTCGAGGCGCTGACTCCTTGGCAGCGAATTTATTGGAAACTGCAACTCCCTTTCCCGATCTGGACGGTGCGACGAACCCGACGCTGGCTGGGCAACGCTTTGGGCGCGAAGTGAACTAAAAACGATGTTTTACCGACTCGGAATCGCGCTCCTGCGAAGCCTCAGTGCGGTTCCATTTCTGGCGCGGGCGCTCGACGCGTTTGGCCGCATCTGGCAGCGCCATCGAAAACTGCGCGCTCATTTACGCACTCTGAACTTTGACGGTGTAATCGATGGCGGCGCCAACGTCGGCGAGTTTGCCGCCATCGTGCGGGCGGCTTTGCCAAAAGCTGATCTGATCTGCGTGGAACCGCATCCGGCTTCGGCCGCGATTCTGCGGAAAGATGGTTACAAAGTGGTTGAGGCCGCGCTTTGGAAAGAGACGACACGACTGCACTTGCATCAGCCCACGGCGAGATCGACCTCGTGCACGGTCCTCGGCGAAACCGCGCCTAACGATGGGGCCGCAACCTTGGAGGTAGCGGCGGTCCGCCTCGACAGCCTCGCCATTTCCGGAAGCCGGCTCCTCATCAAGCTCGATTTGCAGGGCGCTGAGCCCATCGCGCTCGAGGGCATGGGCGCGTTTTGGCAGCGTTGCGCCGGAATTTTGCTCGAGGTTTCGATCGGCGCCGGCGGGACCTACGAATCCTTGCGCGCCATGCTTTCCCAGCACGGCTTTGAGGAATATTCGACCACCAATGAACTCACCGCCGATGGTCGCGTCGTGGAAGCGGACAAACTCTGGCTGCGCCGTTAACCAAACGCGGGCAGCGTCGCGAGATACGCGATCACATCCTCCGCGGCGATCTTTCGCATGCACCATTGATCGGGGCGGGCGCAGTGCCATTGCACGCACGGGTGCAGCGGGCAGCTGTTGTCGTGAAAGATCTTTAATCCGTCCGGCGCCGCGAACGCGCCGGGGTTCGCCGGACCAAAAAGAACCGCGCCCGGTTTTCTAAATCCGTTCGCGATGTGCGCGGCGCCGGCGTCATTCGTGATCACCGCCACACTACTCGCGATCAGCCGAACAAGATCGACCACCGAGAGGCGATCCAGCTGGTCCCGCACATTGGGCCGCGACCTGATGTCGCCCAATATTTTTTGTTCTTCGACGCTGACTTCATGGGCAAACCCCGTCAGCACGAAACGAACGTGCGCGAAATGATCGATCAACCTGAGAAAGTTTTCGAGCGGCCAGCTTTTCCAACGGCAAGCGGTGGTTAGGGAAAGCACCACCGCATCCTCTGTGCCTGGCATCGGTTCACCGCGCAGCTGCTCGCAAATTCCGGGTTCCAAATCGCAGCCCAGATAATCGGCCACGCGCCGGAGATTCCCGTACTCGTTCTCGAGCAAACGATGTGGCAAAGGATGATCGATCATGCTGCGCCCGCCGCGCGTCGTCCGCGCGGCCAGGGCGTGCGCCCCCGCGCATTTGATCGCGAGCGCACTGAGTGCGTTACCCGTCAGATCGATCCAAAGGGCGACCGGTTCGCGCCGGCGCGCGAGCACGCGCCCGACCAGGTTCCTGACGCGGAATTTGTCCGGCGTCTTGAAAAGATCGACCAGTGAATCATCAAACGGGATCACCTCCCAACCGCAGGCTTCGCCGATGGCCGCGAGCGCCGGACGCAGCGCGACCCGGGTTGCGATTCCCCGGCGATGACACTCACCAACGATCCCGGCGATCAAAGGCAGGTGAATGAACAGGTCGCCCAGCCCGGCAATCGAGGAGACGACGCAGGGACCGGCCCATGCGAATTCGCGCTCGCGTTTGAAGGGATTGAGCGCATCGACCGCGCGCATGACAAGCGCGCTGCGCAGAGAGCGCGTGTCGTAGCCGAGCAACGAGGTACGAGCGGCGGGCGACGACTCGGCGGAATGGCGGGTTTTCACCGTTGGAAATACCACGTTGTCGACCCGTAGGGATCGCTCGAGAGATGCCGCCATTTGCCGGGTACGAAATCGGCCGGCGTGCGCGGATCGAGCGTCCCGGCGCCCCGCAGCGGATGCCATTCGAGGAACAGGTGACGCACCTGCTCCGGCAAGCCTTGCCGTAGAATCTCTCTTTCTCCGCCCTCGATATCCATCTTGACCAAGGCCGGCCGATCGCAGAGCGAGGCGAGAGAGCGAATCGGCACCGTCGCTCCCGCGCTTCGTCCCGAGTAATCGACATGATCGGTCACGGAATTTTCGCCGGAAACGAGAGTGCCAGTCCCTGCGGTTGGGCCGACCGCAGCTTCGTCAATTTCCAGCGCGGCCGCGAAAGGTTGCGCTCGCAGGAAGCTCGCATTCTCGGAATTCGGCTCGAGCGCGACGATGCGAGGCCGAAGATTTTCTGCTTTGCTGAGGTGGGTGATGAGCCACGAAAACGCGCCCACGTTGGCTCCGAGATCGAGCACGAGGCTGACCTCGGCAAGCGCGCGCCGAACGAGGGATACGGGGTAATCCTCGAAAAGGTTAGCAAAAGTGTAGAGATCGCCTTTGCCCAGACGCACATCGAAGTCTTCAAAGCGCAAGACGCCGCAGCGTTGGATCCGGTTCAAAAGTGGCGATCCCAGGTAGGAAAGCCACGGGCGAGTCCAGCCAAAGCCGACGCTGCGAAACCCCGCGGACGCACGCCCGACCCGCCGGGCGTGATCGAGCACCAGGGTGGTGACGCGATGGGGAGAGAGGTTCATCCAGTGCGCTAAACTTTCGCCTGTTTAGGGACCGCGGCCCAGCCGAAAAGGATCGGGCCGATAGTGCTCGTGACTCTTGGTCGCCAGACCGAATCCCTCCATTTCTTCCCGGGTCAGGAAGCGCGCTGCGCCCGCTTTGGTGAGCGCAGCTACTGCCTGCGGATCGAGCCTAACGAGTGCAGCCACGACCGGCCGTTGCTCCAGAAAGGGATCATTGCGAATCAAATCGGCGGAATACCAGGCAAGGCGCGGGTCGATCCCGACGACCTCAACGTCCATCGAGTGCACCGCCTCGAAGGCCCGCGCGAATGGTCGGATGAATGTCTCCGCCTGAAAGCAACGCAGCGGCAGAACGATCAAAACGGAAGCGGCCACGGCGACCGTTAGGAAATTTCTCGCAATCCGCCGGCCGACTCTTTCGACGAGCGTCGCCCAACCGGCGACAGCGACCAGAACGAGGCAGGACATCGCGCCATGGAAATAGCGGTAACCCCAGCCATGGCCCTGATCGAGATAGAAAAAATAATAAAAGCCGAACGTGAGCGCACAACTAAGGGCCGCATCCTGAATAATGGGCCGCTCCCGGAAAATGCGGCTGAACCCAAGGACGGCAAGGAGCGGAGTGGCGAGCGTGCTCCAGCCAACGACGAGCAGTAAATCCATCGGCTGAATGACGAGCATCTTCGGGTTCCAGAGACGAAGGAACGAGGCCACCGTGCCGCTCGAGGGAGGTGAAAACCTGGCCCGCCAGGCGTACCAGCCGGCGCAGCCTAACAAGTAGATGAAACCGAAAACCGAGACGGCTCGCCATCTCCGCTGCAGCACCAGCCGACCGAGAAAGGGCGCGACAAAGAGGGCGTGGACGATCGGTTGATGCAGTCCGATGGCGAGCACGCCCACGATCGGCGCCAGGTAGAAACGGCGGCGGTCCGGGCGCGAATAGAGCCAGAGCCAAATGGTATTGAACGCGAGATGCGCGGGCATGGAGTAGGCGGTCATCGCCATGACCAGAAATTGCGCCGAGGTACCGAGCAGGAGCAGGGCGACGAAGGCATTCTGCATTTCGTTAGGCCAAATGTTGCGAGCCGCGCCGTAGAGCGCGAGCACGGCGAGAGCGGCGAGAACCGGGTTCAAGAGCGACTGGAGATAGACGCCCTGGAAAATCGCGCGTAGCGCCGCGTAGACCGGCAGATAAGTCGCCTTCCAAGCATGCGCCGCCGGAAAGTAGTCCACGTAGGTCGGCTTGATCACCCGCACGGCATCGAGCCATTGCGGCGGAATTTCGGCGCTGATTTTCCCGCGCAGGAAAATCTGCGCCTGGAAGTCGGCCATGTATTCGTCCGCGCTCAAGGCATAGTCGTGGCAGACGAAATGGGTCCCGAGCGCGGTGACGGCGAGAACGAAAGCGACGATGGTGGCCACGACCAGTCCGTCGCGGGGCGCGGCGTCCGAGGCGCCAGCCGTCGGGTCCGGCAAATCCTTCTTGCGAAACATGAAAAGGGCGGCACCCAGACAAAAGGCAGCAAGCAAAGCCAGGCCCCACACTTCATCCCGGGCAAAGATGACGTAGAAGGCGCTGTAGCCAGTCCGGGGATCGGGTCGTCCGGCGAAGGTGCCACTGAGCCACCAGGCCAGGGCGACGCCGGCCAGCGCCACGCCGCTTAAGACCAACAGAATCCGGCGCACGCCGGTCGACGATGAAATCATGGTGGGAGAAGAAAGCGTGCTTTCCTGAGCAGCCAACGGGCCACCGCCAGCGAAGCGTCGCGCGACCACGCTGTCTAGCACGAGACTTGCAGCATTGGAGCGGATGGAACTCTCTGCCGGCACGACTTTGCCTGCCCTCCCGGGTCAGGAAACGAATGCTGTCGCGGGGCGACGATTCCTCACGCTGAGCCGGCACCGAGCGCTCGTCATCCTCACGATGACGACTCTGCTTGGGATCGGAATCTTCCTGCGTCTTTATCCCACGGCGGGCTTCGCGCACCTCGGCACGGATGAGCGTGATTACATTATTTTTGTGAAGCAAATCCAGGTGGCCGGCATCTGGAATTACGACGCCGTTGTGCAGGTCTATGTGGAGCGGCAATACAAACTGCGCGAAGCGGTCGTCCCGGCGACGCGCGTCGCGTTTCTCGTCCCGGCGGCACTCTGCGCGGATTGGTTTCATCTGACCACCTTCCGCGCCTTGCAGGCAACCGCGGCGACCGCGGGCGTGCTTCTGCTCCTGCTCGGCGCGCTCTTCGCCTATCGTCTCGGCGGGACGATCCCGATGATCGGCATGACCGCGCTGCTCGCGACCGGACCGCTCCAGATCTATCTCTGCCAGCGGGCAGTGATCGATGGCTATTTCGCCTTCTGGGCGATCGCCGCACTCTGGCTCGCATGGGAAAACCTGCAGCGCCCGCGGCACGCCGGCTGGCTCGTCTCTTATGCGCTTTGCCTAACGATTTTGGTGCTGACCAAGGAGACGTCGGCTTTCGTCGTTTTCGCGCTTCTGGGGACGTTCCTCTTGAATCGCTTCCTGCGCCTCGGAACCGTCACGCCGCACCTCCTGGCGGCGACGATCGTCGGCCCCGCGATCGCCATCTTGCTGCTCGCGGCGATGGTCGGCGGCCTCGGCGAATGGGTGCGCTTCTACCAGATGTTCGTCGCGAAATCGCGGACGAACTTTTACTCCATGGCCGCGCAGGATGGACCCTGGTTTCGCTATGCGATCGACTTCGCGCTCATGACGCCGGCGGTCGTCGCCTTTGCGATCGGCGGGATTTTTCAACTGCGCAGACGCGATCGTGCCGGACTGTTCATGGCGGTGTTCGCGGCTTTCGCGTTGATCGGCCTGTCGTGCGTGAAATACGGAATGAGCCTTCGTTTGGCCGCGTTCTGTGAGATTCCGCTGGCCTGGCTGGCCTGCTCGCAGGTGCTCGCGCTGAGCCGGCGATTTCGGAGAGTCCGGCCTGCGATTGTCGGGGCGGCTTTGTTTTTCGTGCTCGCCGCCGTCGGGCTCAATCAATACGTGCGGCTTTTCGTCCAGGGCGGTCTCTACGATCCGATTACCAATCAGCTCGTGGCGAAGCTCGGCATGCAGAAATCGCCCGAGACCGTCGCCGCCGAATTGGCCGCGTCGGCCAAACATTGATTCGAATTCAACGCCCGGCGTTTTCAATTTCCTGCCGCAAGGCAAGAAACTCCGGATGGCTCGGCGCGAGCTGGATGGCGCGTCCGATCTCCCGCCGCGCTGCGTCCACTTCGCCCGCTTTCAGTTCGGCACGGGCGAGAAGGAAATGCGCCTTGGCGTCGTTAGGCGAAAGCTCGACTGCGTGCTGGAGGAAATTGATGGCAAGCGTCCAGCGACCCTCCTCGAGCGCAAGGACGCCAAGGTTATTGTAGGCGCCGGTGTTCGTCGGATCGAGGCGCACCGTGGCCAGATAAAAATCACCCGCGGCCTCCCTCTTGCCCTCAGCGTGGCAAAGATTACCGAGCGCGAAATTGATCCCCGCGTTGGCCGGGGAATAGGCGTAAGCCAGCTCGAGCTTCTGCCGGGCCAGCCTCAGATTGTTGCTTTCTAGTGCCCGCACGCCGGAGTTGTAGCTGTCGAGCGACCAAAACGTCGGATTCTTTTGCGGCAGCGAAACGAAGGCCGTGCTCGCGATGAGCAGCAGGAGAAAAATGACCGCTTCGCGATAGCGCGCGGTCGCGATTTCTCGCCAGAGCGTCCAAAGGCCGAAGGCCGCAAAGACCAAAAGCCCCGGAACCGACGCGAGACGGTAACGCTCGGTCACAAAGACCGACAGCAACGAGACCATGTGCAGCAGCACGGCGGCGGCAACCCAGCGCGACGCCGGAATTTTCCAGCAGGCCAGGAGCAGACCCGGCAAAGCGAGCGCGGCGACGAAGCCAAAACTTAATCCCGGAAAGATGATCCCCTCATCCCTTAAAGCCGTGATGATGCTGAGGTCGTCGTATTGGAATGCGTTCCAGAAATTCCTGATCTTGATCCCGAGCAGCCTGACCCAGGCCAGCGGATGACCCTGGACCCAGGCACGGGCCTTCTGGGACCAGAAGGCAGAGACCGCCGAGCGCTTAAGCGGATGCCCGGCCACCTTCTCAGCAGCCGCGATCGAGTCCTTCAGCATCGCCTGTTGTCCGGCGTGCAGACCGGGCGGGAATTTCGGATAGCCGTTGGCTATCGGGTTATTCCCGATCCAAAAATTGACGCCGCTGTGGGCGGAAAGAAATACCGGGTCGCGTGCTACGAAGCAGTTATGGATCCACGCGGGCGACGCCCCGACAAAAACGCCGGCAATCACCATCACTGCACCGATGATCCGATGAGAGGGGGGAGCAACCCAGCGCAGGAAGAGCGCAGCGAGCACGAGTGGAACGAGAAACAAGATCGTCGCGATACCCATGGCGGTGAAGCCGATCAACACCCCAAAGAGCAGGGTCTTCCAGAGCGCCGGGGCCTGGCGGCGTTTGACGACCTGCCAGACAACGAACCAGAAGACGAAGACCAGCCACGCCGTCGGCATCAGGATGACAGAGTAGCCTTGGGCTGGCTGAAAGAATGCCCACCCGACCGCCGCCAGGATGCCGATAACATTCGTGGGTCGTTTCGCAAGGCCGGAAGGCGATTTCTCTTCCGCAGAATCGGTCACACCAGGCCCGGGAAAGACCAGCGCGCTCAATTGGTACAAAAGGACCGCCGTGCCGCCTTCGCAACCAGCCTGGAGCAACCCGGGAACAAAAGGGCTATACCCGCAAACCTTATAGATCGCGGCAAGTAAATAAGCGTAAAGCGGCAAACCGTAGAAGGCCGTGTGCTCGCTCCAGTTCCCGCGCAGGATCCGCAACGCCCAGTCATTGTAAAACTGCATGTCTCCGGCGGTCGGCAGCAGAAACTGACTGTCGGTCAATCTGACCAGAACGATCAAGCGAAGGACAAAGACGCCCAGGAAGAGGTAAACGCCGGGCGTCACAGCCCGGAGCGAGGTTTTACTTGGAAGGTTCATCGCGCGCAGTCGAAGTCGAAAGGGTCGGTGTGGCAGCCATCAGTTTCGTGGGCTCGTTGGTTCCAATTCAAAACCGGACGCTGTGGAAGAAAAACCTCGCGCTGTCGTCCGGCAGTCCCTTCTCCCCGCGCCCGGGGGAAATGCGTCCCAGGCTCTAAGTATCGTGAAATCACGCGGGTTGGCATCAACGCTGCTCTTTAAGAAGGCAATCCGCGATGGAACGGCGGACGCAATCAAAACAAACAAACCAGAAAGATAGCAAATAGTATGTTACAAAAACTCAGCAAGAACCGCGGGGGCTTCACCCTTGTGGAAATCATGATCGTGGTCGCGATCATCGCCTTGTTGGCCGCCATCGCCGTCCCGGGATTTCTCCGGGCCCGCAAGCGCGCCCAGGCGAGCCGCGTCCTGAACGATCTGCGCTTGATCGACTCTGCGGTTGATCAATACGCAATCGAAAACAACAAGACAACCGGTTCGGTTGTCCCCGTGACGGCCTGGACCTCTTACATGAAGCAGGGTACCCTGCTTTACAACACCGGCCAGGACATGTTCGGCAACAACTACAACGCCCAGACTGTTGATAGCTTGCCGAAAGTTCCGCTCGCTACCTGGAACACCTTGTCCGACGTGGCGGGGACAACGTTCTTCTCGCCTTACGGGCCTTAGTCGGAAGCGTTCGATTCATACACCTGCCATCGCCAGAGCGGTGGCAGGCAATGAGTCCGACGATTGGCCGCAAGCAAGGGTTGGCTTCACTTCCAACACTCCTTTCCCAGCCGCCAGAGCCCGCAGCCCACGCGAGGCGGCGATGTTTGTGCGTCCCGTTTCGTCGCGCGAAGCCGCCGCCGGAAGGACAGGGCTCCCCTGCTATCTGTTTCCTGGTTTGTGGACAATACCGTGAAAATCCGGCGGATTGGCATCAACACTGCTCCCAAAGGAAGGCGATCCGAGATGGGGAATGTCGGACGCAATCAAGACATCCAAAGACATCCAGCATGTTACAGGAACTCAACAGAAACCGCAGGGGCTTCACCCTTGTGGAAATCATGATCGTGGTCGCGATCATCGCCTTGTTGGCCGCCATCGCCGTCCCGGGATTTCTCCGGGCCCGCAAGCGCGCCCAGGCGAGCCGCACCCTGAACGATCTTCGCTCGATCGACTATGCGGTTGATCAGTATGCAATCGAAACCAACAGGGCAACCGGAGCCAGTGTCCCCGTGACGGCCTGGACCTCTTACATGAAGCAGGGTTCCCTGCTTTATAACACCGGCCAGGATATGTTTGGGCAAGCTTACGGCCCGCAGACTGTTGATAGCCTGCCGAGAATTCCACTCACCACCTGGAGCACCTTGTCCGACGTGGCGGGAACAACGTTCTTCTCGCCCTATGGGCCTTAATCAGAAGCGTAGGATTCATACACCTGCTATCGCCCGAGCAGTTGCAAGCAATGAGTCGCGCAGATTGTCGCGAGAAGGTTCGATGCCTGCTTCAATTTGAACACCCTTTCGCCGGCCGTCAGAGCCCACATCCGCCTCGGAGCGGCGACGCTCGCCCAGCGCATGGCGCCCATCCTGCGCTCCGATTGGTGGCGTGCGCTTTTTCTTTTGCTTATCGCCATCGTGGTTCGAGCACCCTCGCTCTCCGGCGAATTCCTCTGGGATGACGAATACCTCGCGCGCGACAGCCCCTTCATCAAAAGTCCGCTCCTCGCGCTTGAGGTCTTCCGGCACCATCTCTTCCCGGACTCCTTCTCCGGGCACTACCGGCCGCTCCAGAACCTCTCGTTCATGGCCGACTACTTTTTCTGGAATAACAACACCTTCGGCTTTCATCTCACCAATCTGCTCCTGCACGCCGGGAGCGCAGTCATGCTCTACTTTTTGGTCAAGCGTTTGCTGCAAGCGGCGCGTGACGCGGCCTGGCTCCGGGACAAATCGAACTTCATTTCGGATCTGGCGTTCTTCACCGCTCTCCTCTGGGCCGTGCATCCCGTCCATAGCGCGGCGGTCGATTACATCTCTGGTCGGGCCGATAGCCTCGCTTTCCTCTTTGCTTCGAGCGCATGGTACCTGGTCTTTCGCGCGCGCGAACTGAAGCTGGGAGCCGCCCGCAACCTTCTCTTTCTCTCGGCCGCGCTCCTCGGTCTCCTCGCGCTCTGTTCCCGCGAAACGGCCGGCCTTTGGTTGGTCATTTTTCTTTTCCACACTCTGTTCTTCGATCCCAAAATCAGCCGCCGGGGCAAGACCTGGTCAGTCGCCATTTGCGTTGCTCTGTTTGCTCTTTACTTGGGACTTCGGCAGTTACCCCCGGCGCGATCAGGACCTGGTCCGTCGGAAGGTTGGGGCGCGCCGGTGCGCGCCGTGTTGATGCTTCGGTCGCTGGGTGATTATGGGCGGCTGATGATTTTTCCGGCCAATCTGCACATGGAGCGCACGGTAGTGGATGGAGACAACTACCGCAGCCACACCACTTGGGAGAATTCCGTCGCGACGGAATACCTTTCGATTGCCGGATTGATCTTCGCCTTCCTGCTCATCGCTGGTTGCTGCTGGCGCGGGAACGGCCGGTCTTTGCGAATCTTTGGCGCAAGCTGGTTCATGATCGGCTATCTGCCCACGTCGAACATTGTGGAACTGAACGCGACTTCCGCCGAACACTGGCTTTACCTGCCCAGCGCCGGCCTGCTGATTTTTCTCGCTGGCTGCGTGCTCGACCTCCCGGCGCGCTATCGCACGTCACTCGCCGCTCTTGCCTGCCTCGCGGCCGGCGGCCTGAGCATCCGCAGCGCACTACGCAGCAGCGACTGGGTGACACCCGAAGTCTTTTACGAGCGAACAATCGCTGCCGGCGGCGACAGCATGCGGGTCAGCGGAAATCTGGCCGAGCTTTACACCCGCCGCGGTCAACTCGTGAAGGCGGAATCTCTTCTTCGCAAAGTGCTCGCGGGCACCCCCGATTTTCCGGTGGCCCGCAATAACCTGGCGCGCGTCTACTTCGAAGAAGGCAAGACCAAGGAGGCCGAAGCTCTCTTCGCCGATTCGGCCAAACATTCCGTCGAGGCGAGCAAGACCTATCCGCGCACTTGGATTGCGGTGCTGAATTTCGCGCATCTTCTGCATGCCACCCAGCGCGACGATGAAGCGCTCTCCGCCTTGGAAAGAGCCCGCACCGATTATCCAGAAGTTTGGGAAATCGTTAGTCTGGAGGCCGAATTGCTCCGCCAAAAGAAAAAGTCGGCCGCGGCCTTCGATCTCGTCTCGGATTTTGCGCGGGATCACTGGTGGCACTACGGCGCAGCGCTGGCCCTGGGCCGGCTTTACGCAGAAGCGGGCGACGCGGATCGCGCCGTCGAAGCCCTCCGCACGGCGAGCTGGCTCGACTTGCACGAGGTTGACGCCCTTAATTTAATCGCGCAGATGCGCCTCCGCCAAAATCGTCTGGTCGAGGCTTATCGCGCGCAGAAGCGGGCGGTGGCGCGGCAGCCAGACGCGCCCCTCCAATACGCTTTGCTCTCGGATATCCTGGAAAAAATGGGGCAGAAGGCCGAGGCCAAAGACGCCATCGCTCAGGTCGCGCGCCTCGAAGCGATCGGCCGCCCCTCCCGCGCGCTCCCGAACTAACCGCCGCCCGCGGCGACTCGCGGGATTGACAGTCGAGTCCGCCCCGCTACTATCGGCGGCTCCCAGCCGCGGCTTATGGAAGCGAGAATTCTCACCGATAAAGACGTCAATCTCGCGTCGCTCCTCGACAAAACCTGCGCGGTCATCGGCTACGGCGCGCAGGGTCGGGCTCACGCGCTGAACCTGCGCGACAGCGGGATCCCGGTCATCATCGGTCTGCTCCCCAAGAGCCGGTCCCGGGTAACGGCGCGCCAAGATGGACTCCGCCTAACGACGACAGCCGCGGCCGTGCGCCGGGCCGATGTCATTTTTGTCGCTCTGCCCGACACGGAAATGGCCGGGGTCTACCAGGTCGACATCGCGCCGCATCTCCGCCCGGGACAGACGCTCCTTTTTGCGCACGGCTTCGCCATTCACTACCGAACGATCATTCCGCCTAACGACGTCAACGTGATCATGGTCGCGCCGAAGGGGCTCGGGCCCATGGTCCGCGCGCAGTTCGTCGAAGGCAAAGGCGTGCCTTGTGTCGTCGCGATTCAGCAGGACGCGAACGGACATGCGCGCCAGTTGGCGCTCGCTTATGCCAAAGCCATCGGCGGCACCCGCGCCGGTGTCGTCGAGACGACTTTCCAGGAAGAAACCGAAGCCGATTTGTTCGCCGAGCAGGCCGTCTTATGCGGGGGAATGAGCGCGCTGGTCCAGGCCGGATTTGAGACCCTGGTGGAGGCGGGTTACCAACCGGAGATGGCCTATTTCGAATGCCTGCATGAGTTGAAGTTTATCGTGGATTTGATGCATCGCGCCGGTATCAGCGGGATGCGGGAGCGAATTTCGGAGACCGCCAAATGGGGCGATATCTCCGTTGGTCCAAAGATCATCGACGAGAGCGTCAAATTACGAATGAAAGAAGCGCTCCTGAAGATCCGCCGCGGGAAATTTGCGCAAGAATGGCTTCGCGAGACAGCCACGGGACGCAAGCGTTACCAGCGCCTGTTGGATAAAGGTCAGGCCGAACCGATCGAGCAAGTCGGCGCGCGCCTCCGCAGCCTGATGCCCTGGCTCGATGAAAAATCCTAGGCGCGAAGGGACAGGCGCTTTCGCCTAACGCGGGCCTGACTCCGGGCCACGTCCAATAATCTGCATCGGTATCGTCGTCGTCGGGACCCCGGCCGAGAAATAAGCGATCGGTTTCGGGATCGGCGAGGCGGAGGACATCACATAGAACACCACTCTTTTCTGCGCGGGCAGATCCTGCGCCATGTGGGGTCGGGCCACGCGGGATCGAGCAGTCGTCGCAGCCCGATCCGTATTCGGGCCGGCGAGCGCCGCTCCGCTCAACATGGTCCCAATGGTGAATCCCATCACGAAAAGAAACAAGCCGCGCAGATTGAACCATCCGCTTCTTGTTTTCATTCTCCAATCCTGCGCCCGTTAGCGGCCCGAAGGCAAGACGAATCTTCGGACTTTGAACCGGCCAAATCGCCTATTCATCCCAAAGGAAATGCTCGAGCCGCAGCTGCGTAAGCCGCGCTTTGGCCTCGTCGCTGCGCGTGCCTCCGACCGCGGCCAGTTTGCGGTAGACCGCGACCGCTGATTTCCAGTCATTCGCTTCCTCCAGCAAATGCGCGGCGTTGAAACCCGCTTTGTAAAACCAGAAGAATTCGTGCTGCACATCGGGCCGGGCGCCTTTCTCGATCACTCCGTAGTAGGTCGCCAGGGCGCTGGCTTGATCGTTCAATTTCTCCAGCGCTTTTCCCTTTTTGAACTCCGCCTGGTTGCGCCAATGCGCCGGCACACCCGGTTCGGTCGCAAGCTGATCGTAAAGTTCAATCGCGCGCCGGTAATTTTGCGGATCGGCCGCACCCATCTCGTAGAGAATGTCGCCTTTTCCACAGAGCGCTTCCCGGTCCTCAGCCGCCTTCGCATCGTTCTTCAGCACTTCGTCGTAAAGAGTCAGCGCCTCTCGATTTTTTCCCAGTCGCCGCTCGATCGCCGCCTCTTCATTGCGCGCGACCCACTTCAAGTCACCGTTTAGTTTCACCACCTGATCGAGCAACGCGAGCGCGTGATCGAGCGACTCCGCGCCCATGCTCGACATCGCCGAACGCGCGGCGAAAAAGAGCGCTTTCTCGGCCAGCGGCCCGTCCGGTTTTTGCTGCGCCAGCAATTCGAATTGCGTCTGCGCGTTGGCAAAATCCTGTCGCCGAAAATAGGCCTCGGCGATTTTCATCCGCACCTCGGCGATAAAACGGGAATCCGGATATTGCTGGAGAAAATGGTTGGCCGCGGTGATGACCGGCGTTTCGTCGGCCGATGGCGTCGCGTCCTCGAGCCAGATCTGGAGATAATCAGCGTGCTCGAGCGCGGCCTGGGTCGGATGTCCTTGTCGCGCCTGCGCCAAATCCTTGCGCGCGGTTGCAATGTCCGGTTTCGAAGCATGGAACGCGAGTTCCGCCAGCGCCACCCATGCCTCGGAGACGCGCGGGCTTTGCGGAAAATCGCGGATGAATTTTTGAAACGTCAGTCCGGCTTCCCCCTTCCCCTGCGCCGCCTGCGCGGCCCCTTCCTCGAGGAGAAGTTCTCCCTGAACGGCTTGCTTGGTGGGGTCGCTGCTGATCTTGCGGTAGTCAGCCGCAAACTCCTCGGCGCGATCGAGCCGCAGCCAGCAGAGCGCCGCGTTAAAGAGCGCGTCGCCCGACACGGTGGGCGCTTGCAGCGCCAGTTGCTCGTAAATGGGCGCGGCCTGCGCGAGGCGCCCGCTGCGGTAATTCGCTTCCGCCATCAGCCATTCGACCTGCTCCAGGAACGCCGGGACGGAATTCTGCGCGCGGGCGGCTTCCGCGGCGGCGATCACCGGCTCCCACTGACCCTTCGCCAGGTGCAGGCGCGCCAGCTCCAGGTCCGCTTCGCCTAACGATGGCAAGCGCACCGCGCTCTCGCGCACTTGTGTCAGCAGTTCGATCGCCATTTCTTGGTTGCCGGAGCGAAGCTTGCTACGGGCGAGATACCATTGCGCCAGTGCCCGCCGCGGCTCGGCCGGGTCGCGCATCCAGCGGTCGAGTTCCCTCGTCGACGGCTTGCGCTCCATCCGGTAAAGCTCGTCGAGCTTGGCAAAGATCGTGGGCAGCCCCGGGTCGTTAGGGTGATGATCGATGAATTCCTCGAGCGCGTCGTCGCCGGTTTCCGGCGTCTTCGCCTCCAGATGCGCGTCGGCGAGGGTGAAGAGAGTGGCGATCAGCAGCGGATGTGAAACATCCTCCGGCTTCGTCAAAATCACGGTCAGAGTTTCGATTGCCTTTTCGGGGTGAGCCTGCGCGAGGTTCAGCCGGCCAAACAAAAAGCGCTTCTCGTTACGCTCGGTCGCGCGCTGTGGTCTGGTCTCGCGGAGGAGACGATCAGCTGCCGCGAGATCGCCCTGTTGGATCAACAACTGGGCCACGCCTAACTTTGCCCGCACGCTCCATCCCGGCGCATTCTTCAGTTTTAAGAGCACGCGCAGGGCTTCATCCTTTTGGCCGAGCGCGCGCAACGCTTCCGCTTCTCCGAAGAGCGCCTCTGTCTGCCGCGGCGATTTTTCATTCCGCGTGATTGCCTGGTAGAACGGCAGTGCTTCCGCCCAGCGTGCGAGCGCCGCGAGGGCTTGGGCGTGCCAGAAGACGGCTTCTGGATCGTTCGTCAGGCTGGGGCTGGCAACAACCTCGAGCGCGTCCGCGGGCCGACCCACCTGGACCAGCGCCTCCGCCAGCTTGCGCCGCGCAACCAGTTGCTCCGCGGCCGGCGGATTCTGGGCGAGCAAGGTTTTCAGCCGCTCGACCGCCACTTCCGGCACGCCATCACTCAGCGGCGCGATGGCCGCCTCCAGCACCGGGCTCTGTTGCCCGCGGCTCGTCGCCCCTAACGAGAGCAGGACCGCGCCCAGGATGGCAAGAAATTTCCTACTCATTTGCCTAACAATGGCCGCAGGTACGCACCGGTGTGGCTTTCCTTCACTCCCGCGATCTCTTCCGGCGTTCCGGCGCCGACGATTCGTCCGCCGCTCTCGCCTCCTTCCGGACCGAGATCGATCACCCAGTCCGCGCATTTGATCATCTCGAGATTATGCTCGATCACCACCAGTGTGTTGCCCGCGTTGCGCAGTTTCATCAGCACTTGCAGGAGTTTTTCGATATCGGCAAAATGCAGCCCGGTGGTCGGTTCGTCGAGGATGTAGAGCGTGCGGCCGGTCGCCCTCTTCGCCAGCTCCGTCGCGAGTTTGACGCGCTGCGCTTCCCCGCCGGAGAGCGTCGTGCCGGCCTGGCCAAGTCGCAAATATCCCAGCCCCACGTCCTGCAGCGCGCTTAATTTATCCGCTACCGTCGGCACATTGCGGAAGAAGCGGGACGCTTCATCGACCGTGAGCGCGAGCACGTCGGCCACGTTCTTGCCTTTATAAGTGATCTCGAGCGTCTCGCGATTGTAGCGTTTCCCCTGGCACACTTCGCAGACGGCGTAGGCGTCGGCCAGGAAGTGCATCTCGATCTTGATCAGCCCGTCGCCTCGGCAATTTTCGCAGCGACCGCCCTTGACGTTGAAGCTGAACCGCCCCGCGCTGTAGCCGCGCACGCGCGCGGCCGGCAGTTGGCTGAACAACTCGCGAATCGGCGTAAACGCACCCGTGTAAGTAACCGGATTGGACCGCGGCGTGCGGCCGATCGCGCTTTGATCAATGATGATCGCCTTGTCGATCTGATCGAGCCCGTGGAGCGCGCGGTGTTCGCCAGGCTTGTCTTTGGAATTGTAAAAATGGCGGAAGAGCGCGCGGCGCAGGATGTCGTCGATCAGCGTCGATTTCCCGCTCCCGGAAACGCCCGTGACACACGTCAGGCAGCCTAAAGGAATCGCCGCGGTCACGTTCCGGAGATTGTTTTCCGTCGCGTCCAGGATCGTCAGCCAGCCGTCGGAAGATGGATTGCTCGAGCGGGGCGCGACTCGCTGGCGTGGGATGGCGATTCTGGAACGGCCCGAGAGATAGGCCGCGGTTGGCGAATTCTTTGCCTCCAGAATTTCCGCCAGCGTTCCCGCCGCCACGATCTCGCCGCCGCGTGGACCAGCCCCCGGCCCGAGATCGAGAATATGATCGGCCGCGCGAATCGTTTCTTCGTCGTGCTCGACCACGATGACCGAATTCCCGAGATCGCGCAGCCGGCGCAGGGTCCCGATGAGCCGCGCGTTGTCGCGTTGGTGCAGGCCGACGCTGGGCTCGTCGAGCACGTAGAGCACGCCGGCCAGACCGGAGCCGATTTGGGTCGCGAGCCGGATGCGTTGCGCCTCGCCGCCGGAGAGCGTGCCGCTCTCGCGATTGAGGGTGAGATAATCGAGCCCGACTTCGAGGAGAAATTCCAGTCGCGAAGAAATCTCGTGGACGACCTCCGAAACAATCGCCCGCTGCGTTTCGGAAAGGTCGAGCTGCCTAACGAACTGCGCCGCAGCCGCGATCGTCAGCTCGCAGAATTGATGGATGTTCGCTTCCCGACCACTCTGCGTCTTGATCGTGACCGCGAGAATCTCCGGCTTCAGCCGCGCCCCATGGCAGACGGTGCAGGGCGCGCGATTCATGAAGGCGCGAATCCGGCTGCGCGTGAATTCGCTTTCCGTCTCTCCGTAGAGACGCTCCAACTGCGGGAGCAACCCCTCAAACGGCCGCGCCGTCTTCGTCCCCCGGCCGTTGCCGCCGAAGCTCATCTCGATCGGGCGATCGCCGGTGCCGAAGTAAAGCGCCTCCTTGAATTTCTCGGGCAAATCTTCAAACGGGATATTGTCCGCGACATCGAAATGCCGGACGAGCGCGGTCTGTAGCCCGCGGTAATAAGACTGCATCCGTTTCGTCCCCCGCCGCCAGGGGACAACCGCCCCTTCGGCAAGCGATTTCGAGGGGTCGGTGACCATCAGCTCCGGATCGCAAACCAACTGCGTGCCGAGGCCGTGACAGGCCGGGCAGGCGCCGAGATGGCTGTTGAAAGAAAAGTGTTTCGGAGTCAGTTGCCCTAACGAGAAGTCGGTCTCCGGATTGCCGTAATCCGTTGAATAACGAACCTCCTCCCAGTCCTCTCCTTGTCGAACGTTGGACGTTGGACCCCGAAAGCTTTCGGGGTTGGACGTTTTCCCCTCTCTCAGCACCACCATCCTGTTCCCGCCCCACTTCAGCGCCGTCTCCACCGAGTCCGCCAACCGCGCCCGAATCCCCTCGCGAATAACCAATCGATCAACCACCGCTTCGATCGTGTGCCGCTCGCCCTTCTTCAACCGGATCGGTTCCGGCCGACCCAACTCGACGATTTCGCCATCGACTCGCACCCGGACAAAGCCCTCGCGCCTTGTTTTCTCGATCACGTCACGGAACTCGCCGCTCTCCCCGCGCACCAGCGGCGCGAGCAAAATAATCTTCGTCTCCGCAGGATACTCGAGAATCTGATCGACGATCTGTTGCGCGGTTTGCCGGAAGATCGGCTGGCCAGTTAACGGGTCGTGCGGCTGTCCGACGGCCGAAAACAAGAGGCGCAGGTAATCATAAATCTCGGTCGTCGTCGCGATAATCGAGCGCGGATTCGTCCCCGCACTGCGCTGTTCGATGGCGATCGCCGGCGAGAGGCCTTCGATGAAATCGACGTCCGGCTTTTCCATCTGGTCGAGGAATTGCCGGGCGTAGGCGGAGAGGCTCTCGACGTAACGCCGCTGGCCTTCGGCATAAAGCGTGTCAAAGGCGAGCGAAGACTTGCCGGAGCCGCTCAGGCCCGTGATCACGACCAGCTTTTCCCTCGGAATCTCGACGTGGAGATTCTTTAGATTGTGCTGGCGTGCACCACTGATCTTGATACTCTTAGCAGGCATCGGACGGAATCTGTCGAACCTATCAGTCAAGCACACCCGCCCGCTTTCTCCAGCTAATTTGACCCTATCATGACCGAGCCCGTCACCAGCATCCCACCGGAAGAAATCGCGCAGTTGCAGAAGAAATTCAGCGAGATCAAGCACTCGATTAACAACGCGCTCGCGGTCATGATGGCACTCTCGGAGATGTCGCAGCGCCGGCCCGATTACGCCGAGAAACTGGCCAGCACCGTCTTGGCGAAGGCGCCGCAGATCGTGACGAGCCTGCAGGAGTTCACGCAGGTCCTGAACGAAAAAGCCGGGGCCAAACCGGCCGCGTAAGACGCAGCCGCTCCGGCTGTCCGCCCTCCGCTAGAGCGTCAACAAAAGCTCGGCAATTTCAAGCGCGGCCCGCGGCCGGCTGATCCGACTGATATTCTCCGACCACTCCCGCCATAACCGCGCGTCATCGGCAAACGCCCGCTGCACCGCCGCGCTGATCGTAGCCGGCGTCGTCGCGATAACCCCTGAGCGCGTTTCCTCGATCAGCCGCGCGTTGCCTTCCTCCTGGCCGGGCACGATTTGATTGATGATCATCGGACATTTCGCCGCGATCGTTTCCTGCACTGTCGCGCCGCCCGCCTTGCTGATCAGGAGGTGACTCTCCAGCATGAGCCGCGGCAATTGATCGCTCCAACCGACGATCTCGAAGTCGCGCCCCGTTTCCGCGCGCACCGCTTCGACCGTTTTGCGCAACCGCTCGTCGCGTCCCACCGTCACCGTCAGCCGAACGTCGGGCAGCGCGAGGACGCGGATGATTTCAGGCGGGGCGACGCCGCCGGAGTTGATCACGTAAAGGAGCCGGCGCCGGCTGCCCGGCGCGGGCGGTTGCCGCAACTCGCCCAGCTCCGCAAATTTCGGCGTGACCGGAAATCCGCTCACCCACACCTTGTCGTCGGGCACACCGCTCGCGGCGAGAACGGCGGCCGTCTGTTCGTTAGGCACGAGAAACCGATCGCACACGCAGCGAAACCAGATTTTGTTCACCGTGATGGAGTCGGTGATGCAAACGACCCGCTGAAAGGCCGGGCTGGAATCGCCCAGTATTTCCTCCAACAGATGCGGGTAGGCGGGAAAAACCGACACCACCGCCGTCGGCTGGAAGCGGACCAGCAACTGGCTCAGCCGGTTCTTCGCCTGGAAAATCCAGCGCATACTGGCGGAAAAGTTCTCCCGCCGATCGGTCCAATCGTAGAACCGCTTCCAGAGGCGCGGAGAGCGGTTGATCAGCGCGAGATACCCCTTCCGCATCCAGTCGTTTGCCACCCCGTAGGTTTCGGCAAAAAGATCGTGCACCTCGACCACGGCGGCATCTCCGGCGACCGTGGCCAGGCCGTCGCGTATCCCGCGCGCCGCGGCGTTGTGGCCCTCGCCGTAACCAGCGGTCAGAATCAGGATTCGTTTCTCCATCGTTAGGCCCAAAGGTCGGAGGAGAGTTTAATGGCAATCCCGGAGCGGCAAAGTAAACTTCGCGTGCAGATGAAATTCCTCCGCTTGACCGGCCGGGTGGTGCGACGCCTCGTCTGGGAGACCGCCACCGACGAGACGATGGGCCTCTCCGGCCAGCTTGCCTATCAATTCCTTTTCACCCTCGCCCCCGGGCTCCTCTTCCTTTGGCACCTGCTCGGCCTCTTCGGCACCGACCCGGCGAAGCTCCACAAAATGCTCGGTGTCGTCCGCGCATTCCTGCCACCCGACCCGAAAGTGCAGGAGATCCTCGATAGCGTCGTGGCCAACGTCATCGTCACCGGCAGCGGCGGCGCGCTCGCCACCGCGGGCATCTTCCTCGGCATTTATCTCGGCACGATGTTCATCGCCACCATCTCGCGCGCGCTCAGTCGCACCCATGGCGTGACGGAGGACCGCCACTGGTGGTCGAAATACATCATCTCGCTCCTGCTCCTTTTCTGGTTTGGCATCACGATCATCTTCGCCTTCAACCTCACCGTCTTCGGCGAAACGCTCGCCGGCATCGCCGAGGTCAATTTCCAACTGCGCATCCCGCTCCAGGAATGGGTCGCCGCCCTCAACCTCCCCTTCACCGCGCTCGCCCTCGTCATCCTCGCGCTCGCCCTCTACCTGCTCACCCCGCAGAATTACCTCACCATCCGGCAGGCCCTTCCCGGCGCGATCTTTTTCTCCGTCGGCTGGATGACGGTGACGAAACTCTTCCAGTTTTACGTCGCGCGCTACGATCGCTACAACCCGACCTACCTCGCTCTGGCGTCGCTCATCATGCTTCTCACCTGGATGTATCTCACCTGCCTCCTCCTGCTCCTCGGTGGAAAATTAAACGCCATCCTGCGGCACGAAAGCGAAGACGCCGCGGGCCGCGCCGGGCACGCGGCGGAGACCGCGCCGCAGCCGGCCTAACGTTGCGCGCGCTTTGATCCGACCACGATTCATCGTCCGCTGGCAGTTCATTTTTTGCGGGCTGCTCCTCGTCGCCGGCCTCGCCGGCACGCTCACGCGGGCGGAACTCACCGAGGAAGAAAAGAAGGAACTTTTCCTCAAGTCGCGCGAGAAAATGCGCACCGTCGCCTCGCCGACCCCCCCGGAGGAATCCGCCACCCCGCGCCCCAAACCGAAGCCCGCCAAACATCCGCCCGCGAAAAAGAAAAGGTCCGCCACCCCCAGGCCGACCCCTGAGCCGGAGGAAACACCGGAGCGCACCCCGCGACCCGCCGCGCAGGAAACGCCCGAGCGCCACCCCACACCTGAAGAATCCACCCCGGCCCGCGCCGTCGCCGCCACACCAGCGCCCCGGCCCGCCGCCTCGGTCGCGCCGGCTGCTTCGTCGGCGCCGGCGCAGGTCGTGATCGAGAAATCCGGCTACCAAAAGCCGCGCGGCTTTTCCCTCCTGCCGTTCCACCTTTTCGGAAAACACTACACCTACCTCACCAGCTCCGTGCGCCGCGAGATCGATCGCGCCCCGGTCCTGCGCGAGCGCTGGCGCTTCATCATCGTGCACAACAGCGGCACCCGGCAGGGCAACGCCCGCATCTTCGATTACTACCACCGCAACGTGCGGCGCATGACCAACGGCCTCGCCTACCATTTCGTCATCGGCAACGGCACCTCCTCGGGCAACGGCGAGATCGAAGTCGGCAACCGCTGGCGGCGGCAGATCAACGGCGGCCACGTGCACAGCGACTACCTCAACAACATTTCGTTAGGCATCTGCCTCGTCGGCGACTTCAACCGCGACCAGCCGACCCGCGCTCAGCTCGACTCCTGCGAGGAACTGATCCGCTACCTGCGCGCGCGCTGCGGCAAGGTCGAGCACAACGACATCCCGGTGCGCCCCCATCGCGAGATGAATCCGCCCCGCTGGCCGACCGATTGCCCCGGCGACGCCTTCCCCTATCGCTGGTTCGGGCAATTCCGTTAGTGGGCCGTTGGAACGACGGAAATGCTGGTTTAACCGCAGAGCACGCAGAGGTTGACCTGGGGATTTCATCCCTCCTCAGTTGGACGTTGGGCGTTGGACGTTTTCCCCGGCCCTATTCCGCCAGACCGCCGCTACTCGATCATCTCCCGCGCAAACAGGGTAAATCCATCCCAACTCTGCGCCCTCTGCGGTTGACGCGCCCCGATCCAAATCGCGGCGCGTCCTCCCGCCGTGGCAATTATTTCAGCGTGATCTCGCGCATGAGCTTGCTGCCCATGATCTCGCGAATCTCCAGACGCTTGGTCGCGGTCGCGCGTTGCTGGTCGGCACTGCCCACGATCTTGTTCGCGATCGGATCGGTCCGCTCCCGCAAGTTATCGAGCGACGCCATGTCTTTCGATTCCACCATGATCAGGATGTCGTAATCCTGCGGCGTGGCCGCCTCGCCGATCATGATCTTGTAGTCGAGGATGATGTTCTGCTTTTTGAATTCCTCCATTTCGCCCTTGAGCGTCTTGGCGAGACCTTTGAGGTAATCATCGGTCATGCCAGGCTTGGTTTTGATCATGGATACGCGCCAGACGGGCCCTTCGTTGTAGGGAGCGTCGCTTTGCGCCGGGCACAGCCCGGCCGAGGTCATGAGCAAGGCAGCGCTAACCGCCAGGGTAAGATATTTTTTCATTTCGGTTTTCTTTCTATGGTTGATGAGCGGCTCGTCATGAGCCAATCGCGCCGAGTGTGGTTTGAGACCAACGGGCGTCAACAAAATTTCAGCGCCCTCCAAGCGACGGCACCTGGGCCACGCCCAAGAGCGAATCGCAGCGGATGCGCGAAGACGCCCTCCTCGCCAAAGCCAACGTGCTCCGCATTGAAGTCACCCCTTTCACCGTCGGCGCCCTGCGCCCGGCGACGACTTCGGCATCACCGCCGCCGTCCCTCGCCGCCTTCAGCGCGCTGGTCGACGCTTACGAACAGGAAATCGGCAAACCCGGCACCGCCCGCAGCCAGCGCAAAGCCCAGGGCGCGGAACTGCGTCCACGCTACGCCGCGGCCGATGAGGACCTCGGCGACATGGACGACCTCTTCGAAGAACTGCGCGATAAAGGCGACTCCCAACGCCAGTTCGTCGAGACCTACTTCAACCTGCGCCGCCTCGGCGCCGGCGGGAGCGACGGTAGCGCCGGGATGAACAAAGGCGGCCCGGCCAAGCCCACTCCGCCCGCGCCCTAGCCAGCCCGCGATTGATCGAGGGAAAACGCGGGCTCCCAAGACGCCTCGGCCGTGATAGACACGAAAAATTGTTCGCCTTCAAAGGCGAACGTTCGTACATAACTCGTTAGCCAAAAAGCCGGAAGACATCTTCGTCGAATGGGGCAAGCGCATCGACTGGAGGCATCGGAGCGGCCATCGGTTGGCTGCATCGCCTGAGTGCCTATTGCACCTGGGTAACCTTGAACTGAATGCCGGTGCTGTCGGCGTTATAGTTACCGTTTTGGCCGAAGTCAACGGCGAAATCGAGTGTGTCTCCAGCCGACATCGCGAGCGTGCGGTGTAACGAAACCGGCGATTTATAGACGTTAATGTTTCCACTGAAAAGGGTGTTGTTCGAGTTAAGCACCACGTAAAAACCAGTTGTAGTCGGGCCGCCATGATCCAGGCCCACTACTCTTCCCTGGAAGAGGAAACTCCCTGATGTTGGGGCCGTCCAACGCACTACGCTCACCTCATTGTTAGGTCCAGGATGCAATTGGAGATACGTTGGGGGCACACAAAAACTAAGGAAGCAAAGCACTTGCTGGGTGTCATTGTGTCCGACAAGCGGAGGAGCGTACATCATCATCCCAGTCTCGAGCCACCCGCTCAGGCCGTTAAACGTGGTAGTGTCTGTCACAGTATAAAGATTGAGCGGAGAGCCAAGGGGAGACATCCAGCCATAAGACCAGGCTCCGTTCGGGTTCGAGATAATCGAGAAATCCCGGACGGCATCATAGTCGGCTGTGACAGTTCTTTGGACTTGCGCCGAACCCGCTTGAGGGAAAAAGAGCAAGACGACTAAACCGATTAAGAGGAGTGGATTGAAGAAGGTGGATCGAGAAGCGGACTTTGTTTTCATAGAGCTTTTGCTATTTAATTCGCGCGATCAAGTCAAGTTCCGAATAGTTGAACACAATGGACTAGCAGAGCAGTGGGACTTTCGGAGCAGGGTGCAAAAGCGCTTGGGGGGCAAAGAGAATTACGCAGCTGCGGCAGTCGGGTGGGCCAAGCGTCGCGCGCGTGAGTCAGGATCGGTGAAATGACGGTCCCGGGCTCAATCCCAGGCGAAAGCCTCGTGTCTGAGTTGGTCCGGCTTCGGGGCAAAGCCCAACGGAGACGGGGCTAGAAACCCCTGCGAAGGGGCAATCCGGGTGGTTTTGTGGCCATTCAAGGCCTTGAGGACTCGGCGCGCCGCTTTGCCTCCGCGTATCGGGCCGTCCAGTCTGTCACCGCTTGTCTGCGGAACTTCCAATGCGCGCCCGCCGTGCGCAGGCGGTTGATGACTTGCTCATTCGTCAATTCTGCGGAGGTCTTGTGTTTAACGTTGCCCGTGGGACGCCCAGCTCGCTTGCGCTGGAGCTTTCGGCTAATGACCGCGAACCGCCAGTGTTGGCCAAACATCCGGTTTAGGATTGCGTACTCCCCCTCCCAGCGGATCAGGTATGGTTCAACCGGCGCGTCCTTGCGTAGAAAGTTGCGGTGCTCGCGGATGACCTCGGCCAAGTGCGCCTTCAGGAACAGGAACCACTCAACATAGTCCTCCCATCGGTCGGCCCGGTCGAGCATCTCCAAGATGCAAAACGGCAGGATCCTCAGCCCGCGTTTAAACTCATCCTTCGAGAGCGTCGGTTCCAAGCGCCACGTCGCTTGAAATAACTGCTCGTAGATCGCCAGTCCAACCCCATACTCCCGCGTCCCGTCGATCCACGCGCGGATCACGCAGTTGTTTGGCCACTTCATCAGGTGCCGGTACTGCCGCACCGTCATCTTTCCATCGCCATAGGGTTCCCCGAGGTAATGAAACCAATGCGGAACGAGCCAGAATTTATCGCTTGGCCTCACGCCAAATCCTCATCAGCGGCGTCGCTTCGTACGTCGTGGACCGCCCCTAGCGTGAATGGCTCATCCGGCTTCACCAGTACGGGCTTGATCCAAAGCCACCGCCGTAGACTCAGCTTCGCGCCGTAGGCCTGATTACGCCGTGAAACGCCGATTGACGCGTGCGGCAACACCTCGTAGTTTTCATCCCTTGTGCCCACAATCGAGGAGATGTGGAAGCTGGTTTTTAAGAACGGCAAGCGTCGCTTCTGTTACGACACCGACGCTCAAAGCGACCACGCCGTGTTTGAGTCGCAGTTTGTCGAGCCCTTGCGCTCACTGGAGCGACGCGGTTGGGTCAAGCTCGATGAGATCCGCCTCAACATTGATGGTCACTCCTTCATCGGCTTCGTGGATGTCGTCTCCGTGACGCCCCCTGCGTGAAATCCGGCCATGACACGTCTAGCGACGGTAGCTCATCCTGTGTCTCGTTGAACGCGTGAAGACTGCGGTGCTTCTCTCCGCGAATCCCGGCCAAATTTCTTGCCTGGAAACGCCGCCGGTGGCAGCGTCCTTAGACCATGGCGCGGTCGCCGTTTCACAATTACTTATCAACGGGCCCACGCGGCCACGCTTAAACAACCTACTGGAGAAAAATACATGAGCACAATCACAGTGAAGGACGGCACAGAGATTTACTACAAGGATTGGGGCAGCGGCCAACCCATCGTTTTCTCGCACGGTTGGCCTCTCTCGGCCGACGATTGGGACGCCCAAATGATGTTCTTCTTAAATCACGGCTATCGCGTCATTGCCCACGACCGGCGAGGTCACGGACGCTCGAGCCAACCCGGCGACGGACACGATATGGATCACTACGCCGACGACCTCGCCGCGCTCACCGCGCATCTCAATTTAAAGGATGCCATCCATGTGGGCCATTCGACGGGCGGTGGTGAGGTCACCCGTTACATCGGGCGCCACGGCGAAAGTCGCGTCGCCAAGGCCGTCCTCATCAGCTCGGTGCCGCCGCTCATGGTAAAGACACCCGCAAATCCCGGCGGTCTGCCGAAAGAGGTATTCGACGGCTTTCAGGCGCAGGTGGCCACCAACAGGGCGCAATTTTATCTGGATGTGCCGACCGGACCCTTTTACGGCTACAACCGGCCAGGCGCGAAAGTATCTCAGGGTGTGATCCGGAATTGGTGGCGCCAGGGCATGATGGGCGGAGCCAAGGCGCACTATGATGGCGTCGTAGCCTTCTCCCAGACGGACTTCACGGAGGATCTGAAGAAGTTCTCGGTGCCGACTTTGGTCATGCACGGCGATGATGACCAGATCGTTCCTTATGCAGACTCCGCCCCGCTGAGCGCCAAGTTGGTAAAGGGCGCCATATTGAAAACCTACAAAGGCTTTCCGCACGGGATGCCGACGACGAACGCAGACCAGATCAATGCCGACCTCCTCGAATTCATTAAGTCGTAAACGCAAACTACTCGGTCCTCAGATAAGTCCGCATTCTGCCGGCCCAAAGCCTATAAGTGTGATTTATGGCTGTACTGCCTTCGCTGCCGTCACTAATCCTGGACCTCGTTAGATGCCCAAGACACGCCATTCTCTCCAACCGATACTCGCATGAATGAATCTGCCGCCCCACCTCGCAAGGCTGTGATTCTTGCCCCCGGTGAGGGGCGGTCCTATCCGATGGGCCGCATCGCAGCCGTCTTCAAAGCCAACGAATCCGAAAGCGAATCGCGCTACTCCATCTCGGAATGGTGGCTTGAGCCACACACGCAGGGTCCGGGCGCTCACTCGCACCCTGAGGACGACATCTTTTACGTCCTCGAAGGCATCATGAGCGTCTTAGTAGGTGAGGCGTGGACTCATGCCACTCACGGATCATTCATTCTTGTACCTGGTGGCGTCACCCACGACTTCGAGAACCGCGACGACATACGAGCCGGGGTGCTCAACCTGTCCATACCGGGTTCGTTCGAGGGGCACATTCCTGCAATTGCGCGGTGGTTTAGCGAAAATCCACCTCAAGATGCAGGCCTCTAACCCGACGCTGGAGCCAACTCCGAAAGCATTCGCGAGCAGGCACATTGGCCGCGGTGAAGTCCATGTTTGATTTTATGAATCAGTTCGCGACGGCTGATCTTGTGCCATGAAGAAAGCCGTTCCCTCTCCAAATTCAAAGATAGCCAGATCGTTGCTCGAAAGGCGTCGCCGGCATGTGGTCGCTTTTGTCGAATCCTTGCCAGACGCGTTCGCTGTTCCTGGGGGCGATAGCCACTTGAGTCTCGAAGTCCGCGGCAAACGGTTCGGTTACTTTCTTGACAATCATCACGGCGACGGCCGGGTGGCTTTGAATTGTAAGACCGTTCCCGGTGTGAATGAAACTCTCGCCCATGCTGCTTCGGAACGCTTTTTCATCCCCAAATACGTCGGGGCTCGTGGCTGGCTTGGTCTCTGGCTTGATCTGCCGAAGATCGACTGGGAAGAGGTTGAGAGCGTGATCACGGAAGCTTACCGTCTGGTCGCTCCGCGAGCGCTTGTCTCCAGGCTGCCATGAACCAAACGCCCGACCAGACGTCGCAGCCAACATCGGGCTGTCCTCGTTATGGCAAACCGGTCAGTCTTTAAATCGTGCGAACTCTCAAAGCGTGTAATTATTCTCGCGCGAATGGAAGCTGTCACGACGCCAGCATCGCCCGCGCGCGCTCCAGCGCGGCGTCGATATTCGCGCAGATATTCTCCAGCCCGACGGCATCGACGAAGCCACCTTCGAAAAGGACTTTCATCGGCTGCGGTTGCATCCCGCTGAAGACCATTCGCGTCCCGCAACTGCGGAACTTCTCGCGCACCAGATTGAGCACCCGCAGCCCGGTCGCATCGATCGCGGGGACGTTGCGCATCCGGAAAATCACCACCGGCGGCGTCGCGCCCGAGCGCTCGAGGGCCGCTTCCAGTTTCTCGGCCACGCCGAAAAAGAGCGGACCCTCGAAACGATAAACCAGCACCCCCGGCGGGATCTTCTTGCCGCGCACCGACTCGCCGCCCACTTCGAGATCGCTTTCCGCCGTCACCAGATGGATCTGGGTCACCGCTTCCATTTGCCTAACGAAAAGCGCCGCCGCGATGAGCAACCCCAGCCCGACCGCGACCGTCAGCCCGAAGGCCACCGTCAGTGCGAAAGTCACGAGCAAGACCCAGAAATCGCCGCGCGGCCCGCGCGCCATAATCCCGAAATTGTGCCACTCGCCCATCCGCCACGCGACCACCATGAGCACCCCGCTGAAGGTCGCCAACGGGATGAAGCGCGCGAGCGGCGCTGCCAGCAGGACGATGAGAAGGAGCGTGATCGAATGCACCATCCCCGCGACCGGCGTGCGTCCGCCGGAACGGACGTTGGTCGCGGTGCGCGCGATCGCCCCGGTGGCCGCGATCCCGCCGCAGAGCGGACTAACGAGATTCGCCAGCCCCTGCCCGATCAACTCCTGATTGGAATCGTGCCGGCGGCCGATCATTCCATCGGCGACCATCGCCGAGAGAAGCGACTCGATCGCACCGAGCATCGCGATCGTGAAAGCCGGCAAGACGAGCGTCTGAATGCGCGCGAACGAGATCGCGGGAATTTGCAGGCCCGGGAAACCCTGCGGGATCCCGCCAAAGCGCGAGCCGATCGTCTCGATCGGGAAAGCCAGCGCGTGCGCCACGATCGTCAGGCCGATGAGCGCCAGGATCGCCGGCGGCACCGCGCGCCAGCGGCGCGGCCAGAAGACCATCGCGGCGATCGTCACCAACCCGACGACCAGCGCCTGCCATTGCGTTTGATTCACGTGCCTAACGAGCACGCCGATCTGCTGCAGCGCATTGACCGGCAGCGCCCCGCGCAAGCCGAGCAGTTCCCGCAGTTGCCCAACGAAAATGATCACCGCGATCCCGCTCGTGAACCCGGCGATCACCGGATACGGAATATATTTGATCAGCGCGCCGAGCCGGAGCGCGCCCATCGCGATCAACATCGCCCCGGCCATCAGCGTCGCGAGCGCCAGCCC
The DNA here is from genome assembly GCA_003169975.1 of Spartobacteria bacterium. Classification (GTDB taxonomy): domain Bacteria; phylum Verrucomicrobiota; class Verrucomicrobiia; order Chthoniobacterales; family UBA10450; genus Palsa-1392. Next base: position 45,444 of record PNAA01000059.1, read on the forward strand.
GCCGTAACCCTGCGCCGCGACAATTCCGGCAATGATCGGCACGAACGCGCCGGTCGGCCCGCCGATCTGCACCCGGCTGCCGCCAAAAGCCGAAATCAAAAACCCGCCGATGATCGCGGTCCAAATTCCCTGCGCCGGAGTCACGCCCGAGGCAATTCCAAACCCGATCGCGAGCGGCAGCGCCACAATTGCGACCGTGATCCCCGCGAGCAGATCGCGAAGAAACGCGTGGCCGTTGTAATCGGAAAAATAATCGAAAAGGCGGGGCCGCATGATTATTCAGACAGGATTAACAGGATTTTGGGGAAAGCCCACCGTCATTCCAAGCTGGGTGCGGCGAAACGGATAATGTTTTCATCGCGCCTGCGAACTACCTCGCTGGTTACCCTATGAAAACCACCGCTTCACTCGGCATTGTCCTGAACCGGAGCCGCGTGGAAAGCCGGCGCGGAATGGGGTAACTTTCACGCGACGCCGGCTGTCTTTACTGCTGGCGAAAGGATGCTACTCACAGAGGAGATTAATGTTTATGGACTCATGGATTTTTCGCCCAGGATGTAGAGGCGATGCGCGAGCGCTCTTATCGAATTCTCCAGTCGGCGAAGAACGGGCTGAGCCTCGCTTTCGGAAGATGCCAGTGGTCTCGCTCGTTCTTGCCTGCGCGCTGCTGAGCGGCGGTTGCGCCGACGATGCGTTCCTCCCGACGCCGGATAATCTGCCGCCCGGGCAGGCTGCCCCATCCGACGATTCGCAACAACCACCGCCGCCGCCCGCAGGCGGGTAAGTCAACTCTCTTCACCAGTCGCTAATCACAGGCCGACGGGCAGTCGCTGCGGCGAACGCGGGCTGGCGCGATGAATCATCCGCCAGGCTACTGGCTGCGCGGAGTTGGACTTGCCCCCGTCGGGCCCTCCTTTTTCTGGGCGTCCGGCGCGTTGCAGCTGATCGTGACGGTCGCGCCGACCTTCAGGTCGCCGGTCACCTTGGTGGTGGAGTGGCGAGTGATTTCCCAGACGTCGCTACCAGTCTGCACGGTGATCACGCTGCTGGTGATCGCGAGCACTTTCCCAGTCATTGTAACCGTTTGGCCAAAGGCCGCGCCGCTGAGGGCGAGGCTTCCAGCGATAACCAAACCAAGCAATGCTTGTGTTCTCATGGGGAATTGAATGGCGAGAACGGGCCACGAGCACAAGCTTTTCCCCATTTCCGACAGTCGCGAAGTTGACGTGGCGCGACGAAATGAAAAAGTAAGAACGTGAAAACACTGATTCTTTTTGTCGGCTGGTGCATCCTGTTCATGCTTTCCTGGCCCGCGGCGCTCCTCGCGCTGATTCTCTTTCCCGTGGTCTGGCTTTTGGCGCTGCCCCTCCGACTGGTTGGCATCACGTGCGAAGCACTCCTCGAACTGGTTCGTGCTGTTCTGCTGCTGCCGGCGCGGTTGTTTGGGTGGAGGCGATCCGCGGGTCGAGCTTGATGGGCCGCAAGTCGCGGCAATCTCGCCGCGCCGGAAGGTGATCCATCGACAGCTTCCTTTGGTGCGCCATGAGCGCATCGGCGCCGGTCGCGGCCGCCGAAGCGCGACCGCTTGAACGAGAGGCGAGAATTCTTGTTCCCCGCATCAAGCCGGCTTCCGCCGACACGGACGCATGAAAAAGCTGGGGACTTTGCCCGCTCATTTTCGCATCGACAGGGCGGCTCCCCGCTTTTTCAATCGCGCGATGTATCACTCACTCCTTTGCGCGGCCCTGCCGGGCACGATGATGGTCTCAGTGGTGAACGCCCAGGCACCTTCTTCTGCTCCGTCGCAAGGATTCGACGTCATTATCAGGAATGGAACGGTCTACGACGGTTCTGGCGGTGAAGGACGAAAGGCGGATGTGGCGCTGCGCGGCGATCACATCGCGGGCGTGGGCGATTTCAAGAAGGCGAAGGCTCGCCTAACGATTGACGCAGAAGGCCTCGCGGTCGCGCCCGGGTTCATCAACATGCTTTCATGGTCGACCGAGTCGCTCATTGCCGACGGGCATTCGCAAAGCGAGATCCGGCAGGGGGTGACGACCGAGATCATGGGCGAAGGCGAATCGATGGGCCCGCTGAATGAGCGGGTGCGGGAAAAAATGCTGCGCGAACAGGGGGACATCCATTACGAGATTAAGTGGAAGACGCTGGCCGAGTATCTGCGCTATCTGGAGAAGCGCGGCATCTCTTGCAACGTCGCCTCGTTCATCGGCGCGACGACGATTCGCGAGAACGTCGTCGGTTTCGAAGACAAGGCGCCCACTCCGCAACAGCTCGAAGAAATGCGCGCGCTGGTTCGCCAGGAAATGGAAGCGGGCGCGCTCGGCATCGGCACTTCGCTGATTTATCCGCCGGCCTTTTACGCGAAAACGCCGGAGTTGATCGAGCTCTGCAAAGTCGCGGCGCAATACCAGGGCAAATATATTTCGCACATGCGAAGCGAGGGGAACCAACTCCTCGAAGCGCTCGACGAACTAATCCGGATCAGTCGCGAAGCGAAAATCCCGGCGGAGGTTTACCACATTAAAGCGGCCGGAAAATCCAACTGGCCAAAGGTCGACCTGCTCCTCGCAAAGATCGAAGAGGCGCAGAAAGAAGGCCTCAAGATCACCGCCGACATGTACACTTACACCGCGGCCGGCACGGGGCTCGATGCCTGCCTCCCGCCCTGGACGGAAGAGGGCGGCTATCCGGCGCTTTTTAAACGGCTGCGCGACCCGGCGACGCGGCAGAAAATCGCGCGGGAAGTGGAGACGCCAGGCGATGCCTGGGAAAATCTTTACCTGGCCGCAGGGTCGCCCGACAAAATTTTGCTGGTCGGCTTCAAGTCGGAAAAATTGAAGCCGCTGACCGGCAAGTCGCTCGCCGAGGTGGCAAAGATGCGGGGCAAGAATCCGGTCGAAACGATCATGGACCTGATTGCCGAAGACGAGTCGCGGGTCGACGCGATCTACTTCCTGATGTCGGAAGAGAACGTGCGCAAGGAAATGGCGAAACCGTGGATTTCCTTCGGTTCGGATGAAGCGTCGGAGGCGCCGGAAGGTGTTTTCCTGAAATCGAACCCGCATCCGCGCGCTTACGGGAATTTTGCGCGGGTCCTCGGCAAGTATGTCCGGGAGGAAAAAGTAATTCCGTTAGGCGAAGCGATTCGCCGGTTGAGCGCCCTGCCGGCCACGAACCTGGGGCTCGATCACCGCGGCTTTCTCAAGGAAGGAATGTTTGCCGACGTCGTCGTGTTCGATCCGGCGACAATCGCCGATCGCGCCACCTTCGAGCAACCGCATCAATATGCGGTCGGGATGAAGCACGTTTTCGTGAATGGCGTGCAGGTGTTGAAAGATGGCGAGCACACCGGGGCGACGTCGGGCCGCGCTCTCTGGGGTCCGGGAAAGGTTCGTTAGCCGATTAGCCAAACCGGCTTCCTCGCCGCTTTCCTAGTTGAGCGCGTAGACCTCGACGAGCGCGACACCGGTGGCGCCATTCGCGCCTCGGACCACCGCCGAGTAAGCCCCCGGCGCGAGGGTGCCGACGATCGCTGCTTCGCGGTCATCCGTCGGCGGAACCGTGGTGGCGATGATTGCCGACTCCTGATCACTCCGCCAGTTATCATTCGAGGCCAGCAGCGCGCCGTTGCTGTCGTAGAGCTCCAACGTGGGATCGAGCAAGGCATCCGTGACGCCGTTCGGGACCAGGGAGGGCCCAATCGCGCGAATGATCACATCCGTGCCCGTCGTCCCGCCCAGGATAAAACCGCCGATCATTACGTTGTCACCCGATTCCACCCGGCTGCGGGTCGAGATATTCGCAATCCGACCAGTCGCGGCATCCAGATCGTATAGTTCAAACAAGGCGACGCCCGACGAATTACCCTGACCACTCACGATGGCGCTGTAGGCCCCAGGCAACAAGTTCGCAACGAGCGCCGGTTCGCGCGGATCGGTGGGCGCAAGACCATACGCACTCACCCCCTCCCCCGGGATATTCCAACCGTCGTTCGTGGCGATGACTGCTCCGGTGGAATCCACGATCTGGAGAACGGGGTCGGTCATCGCTCCGCTGACGCCAGCCGCGGCCAGGGAAGGCCCGATGGCGCGCACGGCCACTTTCTTGGCCACGATTCCGTCGACGATAAAACCGCCAATCATGACGTTTTCACCTGTCTGGACAAAGGTGCGGCTGGAGATATTGGCGAGAACCGCCGTTGGAATAAGCCTTGAGGATCCCACCGTGCAGGAAACGGGAGCGGAGTAAGCGCTCTCCACCCCGGCCGTGTTGTAAGCGGTGATGGCGAAGGTGTAGGTCACGCCCCGGAGCAGGCTCACCACCGTTGCGGTCGTCGTCGTTTTCACGTCGAACACCTTGTTATAGGGCAACACAACCGTTCCGTAATGAACGCGATATCCGGCGATGTCCTGCTCGGAATTAGCGTTCCAAGCCAGCGTAACGGTGCCCGCCATCGTCTCGAAAGCGGTAAGAATTGGCAGGCAAATGACAAACAGGAACAGGTGGATGCGTCGCTTGGAAATCATAATTACCAGAATTTCTAGAGCAACATGCGTACCGCTTGGAGCAGAGCAAAGCCATCCGTGCCGGGCTCATCCCCGGATGCGGTCGACGGCACGCAGCCGGGAAGATTCGCGGGGAAATCCGCGCTCGAAGACCGATGCAATCAGCACAATTTGCGGCGACGCGACCGACATCAACGCCGTTCTCTCGATAAATCTCCCGCGGGACGAACCGCGCTTCGAGAAAAGGGTCGTTTCGTTGATGCCAGCGACGGCAAGGCAGCCGCTCGGCCCAGGCGGCGGCATCGACCAATCGTGGAAAGACAGCACGATCGTAAGCGGCACCCGTGCAACCAATGGCACAGTCCGGCCCGCGTCTTGCTTATTTATTTCTCAGAATCATGAAAGACCCTTTACGGATACTGGCGGTCGAGGACGAGAAGGCGCTGGCTCAGCTGCTCGCGGTCGTGCTGGGGGGCCCGGCCGCCAAAGTAACGAGGGCGGCGGATGGCTGGGAAGCGCTGATGAAGATTGCCGTTACTCCGCGACCCTTCGATGTGGTCATCACGGACCACCGCATGCCGCGCGTCTCCGGTCTCGATCTCGTGCGCCGGCTGCGCAAGACAAACTTCGCCGGAAAGATTCTCGTCTTGTCGGCTCACTTGTCGGATGAGGACATCCGCGCCTACGAGGAGTTGAAAGTGGACATGATGATGTCCAAACCGTTCAACTTTGACGAGATTCAAAGCGCGGTGGCCGTTCTCACCAAGGATGTCTCCGTGTCGGCCGCGGCATAAACGAAGCATCGATTGGATTGCCGCCTACCGGTCCTGAGTTCGACGCCGTTCTGAAGATTGTTTTGGCGGGGCCGCCACCGTGACGCAGCGCGAAGCGCGAGGCCGGGCTCCCGCTTCTTTGCGGAGACGCTGCAGCAGTGGTTTCAGTTCGGGATAGATCGGCAGGTAAAACCGTGCGCCGGTTTTATGGCGCCGGACGCTGATCCGTTCCCGCTTCCAGTCCACATCTGCCCACGTCACCGAAGCCGCTTCTGCCTGCCCCACGCCGGCAAGGCCCAGGAACTGGATGAAGTCGGCGCTCTGCGAGGCGTGATCGGTGAGGCGTTGCGAGCGGACCGATTCAACGATTGCACGAAACTGCTCAACGGTGGGAACCAGTCGAACCGGCTCCTGCGGCTTCTTCCACTTCGTCCGCACGTTGGCAAAGGGCGACTCCGCGATGATGCCGTCGCGCACTCCGATGTCGAGCAGCGCGTTCAGAAATCCGGTGTAGCGATTGTAGCTGGTGTTCTTCAGCCGCTTCTCGTGAATCGCCAGCCATTCCTCCAGGTGCGACGAGCGGACCTGCCGCACCTCCACCTCCATTGCGCAAGGAAAGCTGCGCTCCATCTGGCGGATGATCGATGCATTGGTTGCACGCGTCTTGGCAGACTTGCCCTGGTTAACCGCCACGAATTTCTCGATCACTTCACGCAATGTGGTCTTCTCCAGCCCCTGATGAACGATCTGAAGATTCCTGATCCACTCCCGCAGCCGCCGCTCCGCGATCTTGCGATCGGTGGTGCGTAGCGAGCATTCCCTGCGCTTTCCCCGCAGCTTCTTCGCGCCGTAATAGCGCCCCGACAGTGAATGGCGATAGAGGCCGGGGAAGTTGCCAGCCTTGATGTAATGCGGCTGCGTTTTGCCCGCAGAATTGTTGGTTACCATGTTCCTCTTTCGCCGCTCACTTCGCGGCAGAATTTGCTCCTCCTCTAGCTGGAGCCGGAATTATCAGGCCGCTTTTCCTGAGCGCAAATGCGCCTAACGAACAGGAAACTGCCTGTCGACATGACAGGTTGGGACAGGATCGGACAGTAACGGACTGATGTGGTCTCTACGTTTGCTGAAAATATTTTGCCGAACCATCCCTTGGCCGGGATGTCGACGCCAATTTGAGCATTGACAGGAATCGGCACGATCCCTCAATCTGGCCCCGCCAAATAGATCTGGATCTGGCGCGGACGCTTATCCTGAGGGCTCCACCCTTCTTTCAGAGCTGTAGTTGCGGGCAAACTACCAGGTAAATGGAAACGTCTATGAAAAATCCAACTTCGCAGAAAATCACCCTGACGGCGATGGCTTTGGTTGCTTCGCTCGTGCTCAATGCGCAAGCCGGACGGCCAACCACAACACCGACTCCATCCGGTGCCCTTTGGTACAATGGCGACTTTAACGGGGTCAACGCCATCCCCAACGAGGAGGACACCAGCCTCGGGCCAGGCCAATTCGCCAGCGTCTACGATGATTTTATCGTGACGGACCCGAGCGGATGGGTTGTGACCTCTGTATTCTCTGATAATCTTTCGAGCACCAATGTTACCGGTGCAATCTGGGAAGTCCGACAAGGCGTCTCCGAAGGCAACCCCGGCACGCTCATTGCCGCCGGCGTGACCCTAACGCCCAACGTGACGGCGACGGGTCGCTCGGGCTTCGGTTATAACGAATACGAAGTCGAGGTTACCGGCTTGAGCGTCTTTCTGCCACCTGGGATGTATTGGCTTAATGTTACGCCGATTGGCGACCTGACGGGGCTTTCGTTTGATGGGACGACCAGCGGCGCCAATGCCGTGGGTATGCCTCCGGGCAACGACCAAAACGCCTTCATTAACAGCAACTTCTTTGGCTTCGTCTTTACCTCCACCGCCAATCTTGGCTTACCCTACGACTTCTCCATGGGTGTGAGAGGCACCGTCTCTGAGGGTTGCGACCTCGTGCTGGTGAGCGCGACCTCAAGGAAGACTCACGGCAGCAAAGGAGCATTCGACATCAGTTTGCCGCTTACCGGCAATGTTGGAATCGAATGCCGCACCGGGCTGACGAGGAACACGGTCGTGTATACGTTCAACAACGCAGTGACTGGCGCCGACAGCGCGAGCACTTCGTGCGGAACGATCGGTAGCGTTTCCGTGGATCCAGCCGATGCGTACAACCTGCTCGTGACCTACAACGGCGCGGCCTGCAACGGCTCGACCGTTACGGTCACCGCCAACTATGTGCATTGCGATGGGGGCGGCACACTCAGTTCCGCCTCGGCGAGCATGGGCATATTGGTCGGTGACGTCACCGGCGACGGTAGGGTCACGAACGGCGACACCGCGCAAGTCCAGTCTGTCCAAGGTCAACAGACCAACAGCTCGAACTTCCGCGATGATGTGACGCTGGACGGAAAGATCAACACTCAGGACATGCAAACGGTGAGGTCGCACAGAGGCGATGTCCTGCCGTAATAGAGAACACATAATCGGGATTGATGGCCTCGCTATCAAGTCGAACTGAATTTCGCCATAGTAGCGCGTGTGCCGTAGTTGCGATGCCATGCAAAAGCAAGAAGACCAGGCGACCATAGATGAAGCAAAGCGGGCGACTGAATATCTCGCTAATGAGCGTACGTTTTTGGCGTGGATCAGGACAAGCATTGCGGTCATCAGCCTCGGCTTTGTGGTGGCTAAATTCAGTGTCTGGCTGCGCGAGTTGTCGACGCATCTGGATCCACAGATGCAGGCACATCACCCGGGAGTTTCGCTGCCATTAGGCGTGGCGATGATGACTTTTGGCGGCCTGCTCGCCTTACTGGCGGCGTGGCGTTATCACGTGGTAAATCGCGACATCGAGCGCGGCAAAGTGAGCGCCGATCGTGGACTTGTGATATTGGTCACGGTGATGGTCACGGTGCTTTCTGGAGCGATGATCGTTTTTCTCCTGCTGACGGCGAACCAACCGTAGGCGCACCAGAGGTAGCCAGTCGTTTTCACTTAGTGGCTCCCGCTCCACCTCGGCACCTTTTCCCTCGTATGGAGGCTAGGAGAATAGGCACGGTCGATCTTGAAATCATTCAAAACCTTGACTTGGACGGACAGAAGTGGACTCCTCGAAAACTGTCGGGGAGCAAAACGGGCGGACCCACATTCTTAGAATGGGCTGTGATCTCTCAAGTTAAGTCTCAGCGGCAGAGTGACTTGAGGTGGCATAGCTCAGTTGGTAGAGCGTTTCGTTCGCAATGAGATTGGGTCAATATTCCCATTTTCTCCCAAACGATCTGACGTGCTCATACCTCTGAAAAAGCCTTGAAGGGCCGTTCGCCACTTGCTCCAAAATGATCCCAATTATATTGGTCGGTGGATAAAACGGTGGATAAAGGGAGTCCGCCCGAGTTTCCGTCCTCTTCTTCGGGCCCCCCTTAATTTTCTTCGCGGTATGGCGGGCTTCCGGCAAGTGGGATAAAGGAAGTTCGACCTCATGGGAAGCAACGGCCTCCTGGGCTCGTTTCTTTTCGGGCGCTCCGACTTGCCCATTGCATCGCCTATCACGCTTCGCCGCGAGCAGGGCGAGCTTCATATCGTCATTCTGGTCGGGATACCGCCCACTAAATCCTAAATATCAGATTACATTTCGCAATTACCCTTGTTCTTGCTTTGAGGCCGCACGCCTCTCTGCTTTCCTAGCGATGTTCGATGCAACGGGCGCATTCAACCAGCGCTCCGATGGCCTCTTTCCGGCAAATGTCTATGGCTTGGCGGATCTTAGGTTGAAGTGCTCGGCAGCTGGCTCGGAAACTCTCTCTAGTAATTATGGTAGCTCTAGCAAGACCTCGCTCCCTATCACTTCGCCGTTCATGCACCTGGTGGGTATCCGTTCTCTGCGCGCTCCCGGCTTTGGCCTCAGCTCAAGTTCCGCGTGGGGTCTTTTCCCTCTCCAACTCTGGAAAGGCGTGCAGCGACACGGTGCTGGCGAATCCTGATGTGACCGGGGTCAGCATCCGGTATGCATGGGCCGACCTCGAGCCAACAGAACGCGTCTATAATTGGAGCTTTCTCGACTCGGAAGTCGCGCGGGTGGCAGCCGCGGGAAAGGAGGCCCTGCTCCGCATCGGTACCCAGGCCGACAAACCGACCTGGGTGACAACGGCTGTTCAACAGGCCGGCGGCACTTTCTTTACCTTTCAGAATGGCAGCGTAACCACGACCATTCCGGTTTTCTGGGACCCCACTTACCTGGCCAAAAAGAAGGCCATGATCGCCGCCTTGGGAGCGCATTTTACTAACAACCCGGCGGTGACAATCGTGACGGCCAGCTTTGCCAACGCCATCAGCGAGGATTGGAGCGTCCCCCATACACCGCCGGACGTCATCAATTGGTTCGCCGTCGGCTACACCTCGCAGAAGATGCTCCATGCCGGTCAACAAATCATCGACGCCGCCATGGCAGCCTTTCCGAATCAATACGTCGCCCTGGCGATTGCGGGCGATGGACATGTGGGAGCGACGGGCAATCTCGATCCGACTGCGACCTATGTCGCAACAAACGCGATCGCCACTGCCGACACTTCGTGGCCTGGGCGATTGATCGTGCAGATCAACAGTCTTTCGACCTTTAACCCGGTGGCGCCGGGCCCGGTCAATTCAGCCTGGAATCTGCTCTGGAGTAGCCAGCCCAACGTCGGCGGGCAAATGGTTTATCAGTGTGAAAATGATCCTACCTACCGGGTCAACGGCGGCGTGCCGATCGATCCCGCGACCGCCTTGACGCTTTCGGTCAACAAGGGCGTGAGTTATGGAATGAATTATATCGAAATTTACCAGATCGATGTCATTGGTCTGCCAGCGGTCATTACCTACGCACGCACCGCCCTGGGTGCATTGTAGCTGCAATTTGCGAAAGGCCGACTGCGGTGGTGGTCCTCGTGGCTCAGCCTCCAGTTTTACTATTGGGAGCAAGGGATATGTAGGAATTGGAGGTAATAACGGCATAGAGAAAAAGGATTTCTGGGAGTTCGACCCTGTTGGGAACACTTGGACACAGAAGGCCGACTTCGGGGGAACAGCAAGAGAACAAGCAACACAATTTGCCATAGGCATCAAAGGATATATTGGCACGGGTTACGATGGTAGTACCTGGACAAGTGATTTCTGGGAATATGATCCTTCCTCGAATACCTGGACGCAGAAAGCTGAGTTTGGGGGGACAGCGAGATATGATGGAATCGGATTTTCCGTCGGCGGCAAAGGATATATAGGAACGGGCTACAACGGAACTTATCTTAACGATTTCTGGGAATACAGTCCTGACGGCGGTAGCGACCTCACCCTGACGAGCGCAGCTTCGAGAAAAACCCACGGTGCCAAGGGAGCATTTGACATCAGTTTGCCGCTTAGCGGAAATGTTGGAATCGAATGCCGCACCGGGCTGACGAGAAATGTGGTCGTGATGACGTTCAATAACAACGTGACCGGCGCGGACAGCGCCAGCTCCAGCGGTGGCACGGTCGGCAGCGTTTCCGTGGATCCAGCTGATGCGCACAACCTGCTCGTGACCTTCAACGGCGCCGCCTGCAACGGCTCGACCGTGACGGTCACCGCCAACAATGTGCATTGCGATCAGGGCAACACACTCAGTTCCGCCTCGGCGAGCATGGGCATATTGGTCGGTGACGTGACCGGCGACGGTAGGGTCACGAACGGCGACACAGCGGCAGTCCGAGCGGTCCAGGGGCAACAGACCAACGCTTCCAACTTCCGCGATGATGTGACGCTGGACGGCAAGATCAACACTCAGGACGTGCAAACGGTGAGGTCGCACAGAGGCGACGTCCTGCCGTAATTAGAAAGGGGGGCCGAATTTTCGACCCGGGCTTGCTCGGGAGGGGTAATACTCCCCGGGGTGGTCACCCCACCCCCCCTCCTTTGGATTACCCCGCCTGCCTTGCGATTAAAGGAGAGTCTCAGCGACTAAATCTCGGCGGTGGGTCCTACCCGCGAGGGGTGAGGGAATGGGGTTCTCGGTGCAGGTGTTCTTTTCGACCCGGGCTCTCCCGGGAGGGGTCATGCCCCCGGGGGTTGGTCACCCCCACCCCCCTCCTTTGGATTACCCGCCTGCCTTGCGATTAAAAGGAGTGGCCAACGACTCAATTTCTCGGTGGGGTCATACCCGCGAGAGTGACGGAATGGGCGTTCTCCGGACAGTGACGGACCGATGTGGTCTGTTCGCCCGCCGAAAATATTTTCACGAATCGTCTATTAGGCCGCCTGTGGGCGCTGATTTTAGGCATTGACAAGGATCGCCACGATCCCTCAATCTGGCGCCGTCAAATAGATCTGGAGCTGGCGCAGACGCTTATCCTGGGGCTTCTCCCCCACTTTCAGACCTGCAGTCGTAGGCAAATCACCAAGGAAAAAAGAAACCCAATCCCTATGTATTCCATAAATAAAACCAGAACCGTTACCCAAATAAAATGAAATCACTCCCAGACAGCTTCGTTTTCCTCCCTCGACTTCTTCTCTGCCTGGTTCCTTCCCTTTCTCGCGCTCGTGTCGGCCCGAGCTTTTCAGTTAACAACCCTCAACCGGGAACCAGCCCCTAAAATTATGAAAACCTATATGTACGAACCGATTCAGATCAAACCTAAAATTCAGCCTCAAGAAAAAATGAAAACTACAATAAGAACTATATGGAAAAGCCTCCTGGTGGTATTTCTGGGAATGCTGTTGGTAGGACAAGCCCACGGGCAAATCTATGTGGTCAATCAAGGCAGTGGAGCGGTGGGCGAATACAAGCTGGATGGAATACCGATCAACACCTCATTGATCACAGTAAGCATAGGTCCGAACGAGCCTACTGGCATAGCGCTGTCCGGGAATACCCTCTACGTAATAGGGGGTCAGAGCGGCACCAATAGCACTGTTGGCACATATAACGCCACGACTGGAGCTGTGATCAATCCCTTACTAGTTACCCAGTCCCAACTTCCCGAATCGGTGGCAATTTCTGGAAATAATCTTTACGTGGTAAGCGCCGGCGGAAGCGGACAGGGGACCGGTTTTGTTGGCGTCTACGACGCGACGACAGGGGCTCCGATAAGTGTTCCGCTGCTTTCGGGATTGGTTTACCCGTTGGGCGTCGCATTGTCCGGGAATCATCTATATCTGCCACAGGAGCTGTTCGGTACTTTTGGAGAAATAAACGTCTACAACGCCACGACAGGAGCTCCACTCGCCTCGCCGCTTGTCTCGGGATTGCTGAACTCCCCAGCGGGTTTGGCGATATCGGGGAATATGTTATTTGAGGCCAACTTCTATGGCGGGAACATAGGGAAATACGACGCCACGACGGGCGCGGTCATCAATGCTTCATTTATCAGCGGACTGAGTAACCCTACTCAATTGGCGGTGCTTGGGAATTACTTGTTCGTTACGAATTACGGTAACGGCACAATCGGAGAATACGATGCCACAACCGGAGCCACCATTAACGCATCCTTGATCAGCGGTCTCAGCCAGCCGTGGGGCATCGCTGTGAGGCACCGAAGGAATAAAAAGGCGTTCTAGCTATACCTACGGTTTACCAGAGTGGCTTTAAATCGCTGGGCGCGGGGGTCGTCCTAACTCCTAACCCCACCCTCTTTGTTTTTGGGGTAGTGGTCGTTCTCGCAACTCACCACCGTTAAGCGACTTCCTATGAGACTGATAATTGAGCCTAACGAATTCGCACTGTTTTGCACAGCGTTGCAGAATCGCATTTCACGAGGGAAGAATGGCGCGGAATCGTTGCGCAGCTTTGCAAGGTTTTGCATCAAGAAATCGTCCGACCGTAGAAAACGACCGTAGAACTTTTCAGCGACGGCGCGAATGCAGCTCAGCCCCGCCTGAATGCAATCGACTGCGCCGCCCGATGAAGCGCGACGCGCGCCCGTTAGTCTGGATTTTCAGCTTGGAATGCCATTCGGCCCGCCATGATGTTGAATGTGACAGGCCCGCTTGCAGGCGGCTGATTCTCCAATCCGTAGTTGCGCCTCGCAACGGAATCAATTCGCTCCAGATTGCGGGCGCTGTTCAGAATCTCACCCGGCTCCATTGCTTCCAAGTGCGGTAGAACCTTCTCTGTGATGCCCGCTATTCGCGCAACGTGCCGCTCTGCACGCGCCTGCATCGTCAGGGCAGCTGCGTCACAGGCCGGCACGATTGCGGACTCTACCGGCTTCGCCATGCTCTTTGCAGCCTCGATGCGCGGTGTCCACTGCTCGCGGCTTGCTCGGGCGAGGACGGTGCCTTCAGGTATGCCCATGTTTCGGGCGATCTCGCGCAATCGGATGCCGGTGGTGTATGCGATGCGGATCTCCGCCCAGGTTGCTGTGGGGATGCGATTCATGTTCGATGGAACGTAGCGACCGCGGGCGTGATTGCAAAGCGCAGATATTAGCGGCGCAGGTGAAATCGAGACTGAACCCTGCGCCGATCTGACGGAAATTGGAAACGATCAGCGGTTGATCGAAAGCTCCCCGTCATGCGTGATGGTTACGCTGCCGTCGTGCTCCACGCCTAGCTTGCGTAGTTAGGCGTTGCGGCTATCCACGAGACGGTAGCCATAGGTTCATTGTGTTTGGAGTGCCGACGGGCTTTGGGTTTTCACCACCGGCGGCGGATTCCATTTGCCGGTGAGCGCGTCTGACTTCGGGCCGTAGAGACGCATGCACACGTTGAACGCTCCTTTGGGTGCAGGCAGCCAGTTGGCTTCCTTGCCTTTGCCGGGGCTTTCATTCTGGAAATAGAGGTCCAGCGAACCGTCCGCATTGGTCTTGAACGGCATCCAACTGCTCACCGCGAAACGATTGAGCACGTTCGCCACCTGGAAGCCATCGCTGTTGCTCCGGCCCGCTACTCCCATTCGTATCTGGCGCACCTGGCCGAGTTGGACGTTTAATCTTGACACAAACGGCCACTAAAGAGTGCAATGCCCACCGTGAAAATACTGCATTCCCTGGTCTCCAGTCTTCGACCGGCTAACTCGGTTCTCGCGCGGCGGCTCGCGTTCCCGCTGCTTCTTCTCGGTGCGGCGCTGGCGGTCGTGCAGCCGTGCGCGGGCCTTTCCTTTGAATTTCAGGAGACCGGCAGCCAGGCCATGCCGCACCCTAATGCACCGGCGACATTATTGGCCAACGGTCAGGCCCTCATCGCGGGTGGAGATGGCCCCATTGCGGACGCGGAACTTTACACTCCGACAACCGGAACCTGGTCCGCCACCGGCGGTCTCAACGCTGCACGCTCCTATCACACAGCCACTTTGCTACCTAATGGGCAAGTGCTCGTGGCAGGAGGGTTTGATAGCGACATTCTACTCACAATGACGGAACTCTACGATCCGACAACCGGAACCTGGTCCGCGACTGGCGACCTCGCCAGAGGGCGGTTTTTCCACACGGCGACACTCCTGGACGATGGCAGGGTGCTTGTTGCAGGCGGAATAGGCGACGCTGGCTTGAATATCCGGAGCGCGGAACTCTACGATCCTGTGACGGGCACCTGGACGACAACCGGCCAGTTAAACCGCGCACGTCAAAACCATACCGCGACCCTGCTGTCCGACGGCAGGGTGCTCGTGGTAGGCGGACTCAACGACAGCAGCCTTAGCATCTCAAGCGTGGAAATCTACGACCCGGCGAGCGGGACTTGGTCAACGACCTCCCCTCTCCCCGAGGAGCGCGGCCTTCATTCGGCAACATTGCTGCAAAACGGCATGGTTTTGGTAGCAGGCGGGTACTCGAATTCTGGCCCCCTCGCGCGTGCGGACCTCTATGATCCAGCGAGCGGGACCTGGTCGCCCACCGGCGCGCTTCCCGTTGAAGTCTTCCTTCACGCGGCGACGTTATTGCCGAACGGTGCAGTCTTGGCCACCGGGGGGACGGTGGGCGCCGCTGCCTATTCCACGGACGCGGAAATTTACGATCCAAGAAACGGAACCTGGACCGCCACCGGCAGCCTCAATGTTGGACGCCGTGATCACACCTCCATCTTGCTCCGCAAGGGCAAGGTGCTGATAGTAGGCGGGCAATCCGCTGACAGCGCAAGCACAGAACTCGGCCTTCGTGTCCGGCAATAGGGATGCCAATGACTTTTGGCCGGTGAGCAAATTCGTTCTGGGAATGCAAAGTCGGGTCACCGCTTGGGCGTTGCGTCCATCAGTCGCTCCCATTCGCCAAGATTTCCACGAAAACCCAAGTCACAGGCGGTTTGCCAGGAGAGGCGGGCCGCGGTGTCACGCCGTTTGCCGCTCTTGGTGTCGGGCATACTGCGATAATGGCGTCTAGAGACGAAGATGTGGACTGCCAGCGGGTCCTGTTCGGTGCGCATCTCCTGCAGCACACCTTCCACCTCACGAATCGCCGCACCAAGGTTTTCCAAGGCGCGCTGTAGTGTGCGGGATTGCATTGATGTTCAATCGAACATATCCCCGACGCGAGGTCAAAGATGCGCCGCGGTGATCATCGACTGTCGGGGCCGATACCCACAAGTCGGCAGCGATTAAGAAGATCACCAACTGCGGCCAAACCGGAGCGGACCGTGCCGCCATCTGGCACGAAATCCACCAGGGCGGGCTGTTTGTCTTGCTCCGAGGCAGCTTTTCGTTCTTGAAGATTTGTCTCGACAAGCTGAAGGCGAACGGGGCAATCTAGTGCCGTCGAATAGATCTGGATCTGGCGCGGACGTTTATTCTTGGGGGCTTCTTCCCCTCTTTCAGACCTGCAGTCGCAGGCAAAATTACCAAGTGAAAGCAAACGTCTATGAGAAAACAATCAGCTGCATGCAAATCGGGCACGCTCCCGCGCTTCTTTCGAGCCACATGCATCACTGGGCTTCTGCCGGCGCTGGTCTTGTTGCTCAGCATTCAATCCAGCTTTGCCGGGAGCGCCACCTGGCTGGCAACTCCTGCCACCGGGGACTGGAACACGGCCGCCAATTGGACGGCAGGTGGCCCGCCCAATGGGTCCGCGGACACAGCAACATTCGCCGTATCCAATACAAATGGCGTCTCTCTCTCGGCCACCGCCGAGGTCAATCGCACCGTGTTCAACTCGGGCGCGAGCCCGTTTACGATCACCGCCAGCCCTACGTTTGCCTTGATCATCAGCGGTGCAGGCATCACGAACAATTCCGCAATCGCACAGAACTTTGTGACTGGTGTGGACGGCGCAGGCGAAATAGGGCAGATCATATTCGCGAACAGCGCAACCGCCGGGAGCCAGACTGTTTTCACCAACGCGGGTAGTACGATCGGCAATCTACAGCAAGGCGGTACGATGGTGTTCCAGGACAGCTCGAGCGCTGGCGACGCGATCGTAACCAATCTCGGCGGCGCGGCCGCTGGCGCGCGCGGCGGCGTGATTGAATTCGATAACACCTCGACTGCAGGCAACGCCCAGGTTACCCTCAATGGCGGCGTGGGCAGCGCGTCCGAAGGCGGGTTCGTTTTCTTCCATGACTCCGCCACCGCCGGCAATGGCACCTTTCTCGCCCAAGGCGGCGCACCCGGAGCATTTGGTGCCTGGGTCTTTTTCGATGGGAACTCAAACGCGGGCAATGGGACGTTCGTCGCCAACGGCGCACTTAGTGTTGTGTATATCGGAGGAGCAGCCAGCGCCGCCAACGGTAACTTCACCAATGACGGCGGACCAGCCACCGGCGCCGGTCAGGGCGGTCAAACGAGTCTCGATGCAGACGCGACCGGGGGGAACGCGACTTTTACGACCAATGGCGCCCCGGTTGCCGGCGGCCTCCCCGGCTATATGGGGGTCAATAACACCTCTACCGCGGGTAACGCCACCTTCACGGTCAATGGCGGAGCAGTTAGCGGGGCAGCCGGGGGCCTCCTTCAGTTTATCGATTACATGGGTTTGGTTGGCGCCCCAACCGCGGCTAATGCCACGATCACGGTTAACGGCGGCGAAGTTAGCGGCGCAGCTGCGGGCCTCCTCCAGTTCACCAATAGCTCGACTGCAGAGAACGCCACTCTGGTCGCCAACGGCGGAGCCGGTGGTGGCGACGGCGGTAAAATCCAGTTTACTGTTGATTCTACCGGCGGTGCTGCGCTCGTGACGGTTTCCGGCAACGGCAATCTCGACATCAGCGGCCACAATACTCCGGGCGTGACGATTGGCTCGATCGAAGGCAGCGGCCTTGTCTTCTTGGGGGCTAACAAACTTACCATTGGCAGCAACAACCTAAGCACCGCTTTTTCCGGAACGACCCAGGACGGTGGCCTGAATGGTGGCACGGGCGGCTCACTGACGAAAATCGGCAAGGGCAAACTAACTCTGAGCACGGCGAGCACCTACACTGGAGGCACCACCGTTAGCAAAGGCACACTCCTGGTCACAAATAAAACCGGCTCCGCCACAGGCAGAGGGACCGTGCTGGTCAACGCCGGGACACTCGGCGGAACCGGCAAGATCTCCGGCGCGGTTACTGTCGCGTCGGGAGCTACCCCTGCGGCACTGGCGCCTGGGAGTGGCAGCAAACCCGGCACACTAACCGTGCTGAGCACTCTGGCGTTCGGTTCCCATGCCACTTATAAAGTGGATTTGAACAGCAGCACCGTCAAAGCCGATCGAATCATCGCCAAGGGCGTGACCATCAGCAGCGGCGCTCTGGTTTCGATTGGTGACCTCGGCAGCAGCATGCTGCCGAGCGGCACGGTCTTTACCGTAATCAACAATACCGCCGCAACCCCGATCGCCGGGACCTTTAGCAACCTTGCCGATAACTCTACGTTAACTGTCGGCAGTAACACCTACCTCGTGAACTACGAAGGCGGCGACGGGAATGATCTGACGCTGAGTGTCGTGCCGTAGCTAAATTTAGGCCTATCGAGGGAAAACAACAAGTTTGCCAAGCCGCCCCCAGGCACAGGGGATTCGTCACGGCGGCAACGCCTACCACTCGAAAAGTCTGGCAAATTCACCACTAAAGGGGGAGTGTGAAAGGATGAAACTAAAAACCAATCGACTATCGCGCTTGGCGGGCCTGAGCACGCTTGGCATCGTGCTCTTGATCGTCGTCCTCGTCATCCTCTTCGGCGGCGGCTTCGGCTTTGGCTGGGGCGGCCCCGGCTACTATGGCGGCGGCGGCCTCGTCCTCCTCATCATCATCGTTTTGTTGGTGCTGGGGAAGCTGTAATGCGATCTGGCCAGCACAGGCCGCGCAAATCCAGAAGGTGAGCGACCAGCTTCGGACCCAAGCTCTCGCTCCGCGTGTGGTGGCTAACAATTGATCGCTTGATTGTTCAGACCAGCCTCGCGTAGATCGCAACGGAAATGCCGGAAACCAGCGTGCCGTAGCCGTCAGGCAATTTGGGCTTGCCAGGGGCGGCGGGCTCTTGGTAAAAGAGATCCGCGCCGACGAGAGGTGCCCTAAACCGAACGGGAACTTATGAAAAACCATCGTCTCATCCTGCCGATCTTGCTCTTGCCAGCCCTGCTTTTCCTTCTCGCGCCTCAATCGCTCCATGCCGGCAGCGCGACCTGGAATCTCAATCCCGCCACCGGCGATTGGAACACGGCGTCCAACTGGATGCCTAATACGGTGCCTAACGGATCGACAGATATCGCGACCTTTGGCGTTTCTAATACGACCGCGGTCTCCCTTTCGTCGCCGACCACGGTCGCGGGTATTGCCTTCGGTTCTGGCGCGAGCGGCTTTAGCATCACAGCCAGCCCGAGCCTTAGCCTTACGATAGCTGGCGCGGGCATGACGAATAATTCCGGCCACGCGCAGAAGTTCGACTGCCCAACGGATGCGAATGGAAATTTTGGCTCCATCATTTTCAATGGGAATGCGTCCGCGGGTTATCTTTGCAATTATTCGACCGAACCGGGGAGGTTGAGCGGAGTCTCCGGCGGCTTGGTGCAGTTCGTGAACGATTCGAACGTCGGCCAGCCGACCGTGACCAATCTCGGCTCGCAGATCTCCGGCACCCTCGGTGTCCTCGGCGGAGAGACCGATTTCTATGCCAGCAACGCGGGCAATGGGACGTTCATCGCGGCGGGTGCCGGTCCAGGCGGCAAGAACGGCGGGAGGATCGCATTCTTTACCACTTCAAGTGCAGGCACGGCGACCTTCAAGGCTCTGGCCGGACGCGATTCCGCCGCGGGTGGGGTGATTAATTTTCACGACGAATCGAGCGCGGAGCAGGGAAACTTCATTCTGGCCGGCGCGAGCGCTCAGTTTGCCACGAGCGGAGCGGTCAATTTCGAAGACACGGCGACGGCGGCCAATGGCCTTTTCATTATTCATCAGGCCAGCCCAGATTCCGAACTGGGCTTTCCTGGCAGCGTTACCTTTACGAGCAACTCCAGCGCGGGCAATGCCACTTTCATCGCTGATGGCGACCCATTCCTGCCTGGAGCCGCAGCGTTCATTAATTTCGAGGATGACTCTTTGGGTGGGACAGCTCGGATCGAACTGCCAGGCGGACAACTGTTTTGCACTAATCACAACGCACCCGGCCTGACGATTGGGTCGCTCGAGGGATCGGGTGACGTGTATCTAGG
The DNA here is from genome assembly GCA_003169975.1 of Spartobacteria bacterium. Taxonomy (GTDB): domain Bacteria; phylum Verrucomicrobiota; class Verrucomicrobiia; order Chthoniobacterales; family UBA10450; genus Palsa-1392. Next base: position 65,339 of record PNAA01000059.1, read on the forward strand.
AACCAATCTCGCCATCGGCGCGAACAATCTCAGCACCACCTTTTCCGGAACGATTATCGGAGCGTCGGGCGCTGGCTCGATCACGAAGGTGGGCACCAAGAAATTCACCTTGAGCGGCTCGAATACTTACGGCCAAGGAACGACCGTGGCGGAGGGTATCCTCGAAGTAGCCAACACAACTGGCTCGGCGACCGGTCCCGGCGCCGTGGAGGTGAATGGGGGCACGCTCGGCGGGAGCGGCGTCATCGCCGGCGCAGTGAGCCTGAACTTTGGAGCCACGCTCGCTCCAGCTACGAACACGACCAAGCAGGCTACGCTCACGATCCAAAGCAGCCTCACTTTTAACTCCGGGTCCACTTACACCTGCACGTTCAAAACCAAAGAAGGACAATTGCGGACGGATGAAGTGGTTGCCAAGGGAGTGACGATCAACGGAGCAACCTTCAACCTGTCGGGGGTGGTACAAGGTACGGTAAACCCCGGTCTAGTCTTAACCGTGATAAGTAATACGGGTGCCATCCCGATCACTGGCACCTTCGCCAATCTGCCCGACGGCGCGATCCTGACGGTGGGCGGGAACAACTTCCAAGCCAGCTACGAAGGCGGCGACGGGAATGACCTCACGCTAACCGTCGTGCCGTAAGCATTTCCGAGTTTTCGAGCAACAATCTCCCAGAGGGAGCAGTTTTCGTCCCGACGATGCAGTCGGAGCATTTTTGTCTTGACCTGCGGCTGCTCGCCCCGTCACACTGTGCGTCTCAGGAGCAACCCTATGAAAAACTCACATCCACGTATCAACCTCACCAGCCTTCTCGCTGCCGCCTGCCTCGTGCTCGCGCCCGCCGCACCCGCTGTCAGCCCGCCACCGGATGGAGGTTATGCAAATGAAAATACCGCGGAAGGTCAAGACGCGCTGTTTAGTTTAACCAGCGGCAGCTTTAACACCGCCATCGGCTTCCAAGCGCTCCACGCCAACACAACCGGCTCTTCCAACACGGCCACCGGAGACGCCGCCCTTGTGAATAATACGACGGGGATGCGCAACACCGCCGTCGGACCGCACGCGTTGTACCTCAACACGACGGGCCTCGCTAACACCGCCATCGGAGCCTACTCGATGATCAATAACACTAGCGGGGGTTTTAATACGACATTGGGTAGTGACAGCTTGCAAAACAACACGACTGGGGCGGGTAACACCGCTGTCGGCTATCAGACGCTCATCGGCAACACCACTGGCATCTCGAACACGGCCAACGGTGACGAAGCTCTCTCGGTTAATACCACAGGCGGCTTCAATACGGCGATCGGCGCAGGCGCTTTGTCAGCTAATACCACCGGCAACACCAACATCGCCATCGGTTTTAACGCCGGCTTCAATTTCACCACCGGCAGTAATAATATCGACATAGGAAATGGCGGAGCCCCGACTGATTCCGGGGTCATCCGCCTCGGCACTGGTGGCACTCATACGGCGGCCTTTATCGCCGGCATAGCCGGGACGCCACTCCGGGGCGCACCGGTCGCCATTACCTCAGATGGACAATTAGGCGTCAGGGCTTCCTCCGCACGCTTCAAGGAAGAGATCAAGCCGATGGGCAAAGCGAGCGAAGTCATCCTCGCGCTGAAGCCTGTCAGTTTCCGCTATAAGAAGGCGATCGATCCCGATGGCCTCCGCGAATTTGGGCTCGTGGCCGAGCAGGTGGAGAAAATCGATCCCGATCTGGTGGCCCGAGATGACCTGGGCATGCCCTACACGGTTCGCTACGAAGAAGTGAACGCGATGTTGCTCAACGAGTTTCTCAAGGAGCACCGGAAGGTAGCTGATCAGGGCGACCAAATCACGGAGTTGAAGGCGACCGTGGCGGAGCTGAAATCAATTCTCAAAGCTCAAGCAGCGCAAATCCAGAAGGTGAGCGACCAGCTTAGGACGCAATCCCTTGCTCCCCGCGTGGTGGCGAACAATTGATCGCTTGATTGTTCAGACCAGCCTCGCGTAGACCGCCACTGAAATGCCGGAAACTGGGCAACCGTTATGCCGTCAGAACGGCTGTAGCGGCTAAATCGGCCTGATCCAGTCCTCCGGCGCTGCCGTGATCAGGATTTCATACACCCCGGGCGGCTCCGGGAACGCAGCCAAATACTTTTCGATGACCGCATTCACTTGCTGGTCGCAATATGAAATGAAGTGGCCGCACAGTTTATGCACCTTCCACCTGGTCTCACTATTCATGTCGACTGGCAGTGTGGTATGAAGATCGAAACCTGTCGCATCGCGGCGGACAAGCACCTTGTTTGGAGTTCCGCTGTGGCCGCCTGCCGGAAGTGCGTCTATATGGCCGATGACTTTGTTGCGAAAGTCGAGGATTTCGTAATGCGTAGAGAGCAATTCCGAGGGCGGCGCGACTCCGTTCAATGGAATCATTCGCTCCGACGGAGTGACTTGTGACTTCGTGAAGGGACGCGCATATGCGACCACAACGGCGGTAACCAACGCACGAAGTTCGAAAGACGAGCTAATCCCTCTGTTCATGTGCTCAATCCACTCCACCGCTTGCAACAAGGACGAACGAGAGTAAGCGTGGAGCCACAGGCTCTTAAGATCTTCTATCTCCGGGCGCATGTCAGTCTCTAGAGCTCGCAACGAATGAAGTCATAATCGAGTCGGGCGGCGTTGGCTCCATCGATTGGTTCGATGCTTTCATTCGCCACTCGTCAATCGAGTGAATCCGGAAAGATCATCGTCCCGTCTTTATCGAATCCGAAAGTCACTTTAGATGAGCCTCCGTGTTCATCAGTAGCGAACCCGGCGTAAACGCGACCGGGAATGAGCTTCTGCGGTTGAATCATCGTGGTAAAACCAGGAGGCGTAACCCCGTACTCGATCGGCTATTTCAGACCACGGCCGCTCAAGATGGCCCACATCGCCTTCCACCGGTCATCGGCCGTCCGAATAGAAACGGTGAATGACTTGATATCGGTCTTCGGACGTGTGGTCGAATCACGGTAAAACTCGAACCGGATCGGTCCGCCCAATCGTCCGCTCGCCTTAGAAACAAACGAGTATGACATCGCCTCAGCAGCGATGCCCGCGGACAGCAATAACATGACGGCAACGACGCGCATTAGCATCTAACGAGTATTCGGCCCCAAAAATCTGCAATTAAAGGCAGACAAAATCTGTATAATCCGCTTCCCCTCCAAGCTGCCGCCCGTTAAATACGGATTCATGTCGCCTATCCTGTCCGGTCCTGCCGCTGGAGGGAAGCCTAAAGGGTTTTTCGTTTGTCCACCAACCATGGTCGGGCCCTCCTTCTCGCTTAATGAATCCCGCTCCACCTCGGCACTTTCCCCTCGCATGGGACGCTCCGAGATCGAGCGCAACTAAATCCTAGATCACTCAAAACCTTGACTTTTGCAGACAGAAGTGGACTCTCCGAAAAGTGCCGGGGGGCAAAACGGGTGGACTCCCAGCCTCAGAATGGGCTGTGGTTTTGAACGTTAAGTCTCAGCGGCAGAGCTGGTTGAGGGGGTATAGCTCAGTTGGTAGAGCGTCTCGTTCGCAAAGATTTTTTGCGGTTTTGTGACTTTAGGGGACTGCCGTGGACACAACGCGACTGGAGTGGTCGCTAAAAGAGACGCGCTCGGATTCCCAGACCACAATGAGGTGGACTGGTACGGACTGAAAACGACTCTTTTTCCAACGCCAGGGGGGCAAAACGGGTGGACCCCCCTCGCTTCAAGTCAGCACCCGGGGGTCCGAACCCTCTAGGCTCCACTTTGTGTATTACATCTAGTCTTTGGCACGAAGATCGATCCACCTGCCACTAGGGTCGCAATATTGGCCTGAAGCATTCGCTTCGCATCAGTAGGACTTGTGTCCGTATCGTCGAGGGTTCGATTCGAGCAGGATCAAATACAGTTCGGGCGAGCGAAATTAGGATCTCCCGGCAGATAAACTCCACCCGCGATTCGACCGCTGCACCGGAACGCTCTACGTCAGCGAATTTGAGGGCAGCATCGTGACGATTCCGGCTCAACAACCTTGAGTTCCACCATCCAGCTTCAATCAAATGATAATCAAGAGGGAACGGTGTGCACTTCGGGGCAACGACATATTATCGGGTAGCTGTTAATACAGTCTTAGGCTCCGGTCCGGCGAGGATCTTCTGGAAGCGCGGGTTGCTTCGCAGCGAATCCCATTCCCAGCGTAGACGCAAGTCAGCCAGCGTGATGTTATTCGGATTGTCCGGCCACTCAACTTGGCCGGGAGCGGAGAGGAGACGCTCGATCAGCGTGATGGCCTGGTCCGGCTCGCCAACAAGTGCATAAACCAGCGCCAGATTGGCCGCAGCGATGGCGCCATGCAATGCATCCTGGCTTTCTGGCTCGAGTTCAACTGCCCGACGACCTTCTCGGATGGCATCCTCCTTTCTCTGCATGTAGGCGTAGAGCAATCCGAGTTGGGCATGACGCTCTGCCATGTCGGGATTTTCGCGCACCCGCTTTTCGGTATCTGGCCTGGCCGCGGCAAAATAGCGCTGGGCCGATTCGATGTCGCCGCGAGCGAGGGCGATGCGGCCAAGGTAAAATGTCTTCGGCGTGCCTCCGCCCCCAGGAAAATTTTCCAACGAAGAGTCATTCACAATCTTTTCCGCTGCGGAATAATCCCGCTCCAGCATGGCCAGATCCCAGCGCCCCTCACTCAACATTCCATAGGGATCACTTCCGGCCGGAATGTTTTGCAAAATTTTGCTGCCGGCAGCGGGATTGCCGTTACGAAACACTTCGAGGTAAGCAAGGCCGATCTTGGGAGCCACGAAATCCGGCGCGATCTCCAGCGCACGATCGTAACAGGCCGTAGCGGCAGGCCAGTCACGCATAAAAAGGTGATTGTTGCCGGCGAAAAGAGCGACTTCACGGTTGCGAGGATCGAGGGACATGGCGCGTTCGAAGCTTGCAACCGATTCGCGCCAGCGCCCCTGCCGGCGATAGATGCCAGCAACGTAGTTGTAGATCTCGGCGTTATTGGGGGAAGTCGCCGCGGCGACCTCGAACTCCTTAAGAGCTGCGTCGTACTTCTTCTCCCCCCAATAGAGGCAAAGGCCTAAAGCCAAGTGCGCTTCGCCCAAGGTTGGCGATAAGCGCAGAGCTTCCTCCGCCTGCGCGCGCGCTTTCGCTTTTCGCGCCAGGTCATCGCCGTTACTTGAGATCCTGGTATTGAGAAGCGAAGCTCGCGCGTAAGCCAGGGCGAACCTTGGATCAAGCGCGGTGGCTTGCACGTAGAGCTGCTCCGCCTCGATCTCATCCGATCTATTGACTGCCCCTTCCACTCCACGCCCCGTCAGGTAAAGCACGTAGGCCTCAGAGTTAGTAGTGGGTCTGGCATCAAGACGCGCCTTTTCTTCCGGCGCGAGTTTCGCTTCCAGAGCGGTCGCGATCTGTTGAGCGATATCACTCTGGATCGCGAAGACGTCCGCCAGGTCGCGGTCGTAAGTTTCGGCCCACAGATGCGTGTTCGTGCGCATTTCTATCAGCTGGGCCGTGACGCGCACCTTGCCGCCGGCGCGCCGCACGCTTCCTTCAAGAACATTAGCAACCCCCAGTTCCTGCCCGATCTCGCGAAGATTCCGATGCGGACCAGCAACGTAACTCGCGACGCTCATGCGCGAGACAACTTTAAGATCCGCGAATTTGGCGAGCGCGGTCAGAATGTCGTCCTGCACTCCCTCGGTAAAAAATGCGTTCTCCTTGTCGGCGCTGAGATTCGTGAATGGCAGCACGGCAATGCTTTTTTCGGGAATGACAATCCTGGCAGAAGGAATTGCGGCCGGCGATTCAAGCGGATTTTGCGTTCGGCCGCGCCAGAAAAAGATCGCGGCAACGCTCAGCGCGAGCACGGCTGCGGTCGCCAGCAAGATTGGCCTGAAACTGCGGCTGGCGGCTGGATGATTCGGTTCAGAAACCGAAGCAACCCGTGCTGTCTCCGTCTCTACGGGTTCGATTGCGGTCTCCGGTATTCTCTGCGGCTCCGGGCCTGCATCCGCCTCCCGTAATCTGACCTCGGCGACGAAACGGTAGCCGCGACCCGGGACGGTCACGATAAAGCGATGCGAACCGGGCGTTTCCCCGAAGACGCGGCGCAGCGTCGAGATATTCTGGGTGAGATTATTTTCTTCGACGATGGAATCGGACCAGACCGCCTCCATCAAACGCTCCTTGTCGAGCACCGTGTCGTGGTGCTCGACCATGTAGAGGAGCGTCTCAAAAACCCGCGACGTCAGCGGAACCGGCTCATCTTCCCGCCACAAGAGCCGTTTCTCTGCGTCCAGGCGGAAGTCGCCGAACTCGTAAATATGCGCAGGCGGAGCATTCATTGCGGGTTTCACAAAGTTTCAGAAAAATTCACCGGTCCATTAAGGACTTTCACAACCGTTTGGAGGAAAGCTCGTGACGCGAAGCAGAAATAATAATAACAAAACGAGAAAAAAAACACCAGAAAGAACCAAAACAATCATGAAAACAAAATTAGTTAAGAGGATAATGAGCTCCTTGGCCTTCGCCTGCGCCTTGGTGTGCTTGGCTGCTGCAATCGCGCTGGGCACGTCCACTACCGCGCGGGCGGCAGCCGACGAGCAGGTTTCCAGTGTGTGCAGCGCGGACAGGCTAAGGGGCTTGTATATTTGGACCTTCGACGGGTACACACGCCTCGGTGGGAAACTGCTACCAAAAGCCGTTATGCAAGGCCTCCAGTTTAACGGAGATGGTACGACGTACAATACCTTCGGCACGGTGAACATCGGGGGCACGATTATCATCGACGCGACCGGAGGGGTAGGAATCTATACGGTCGCGGCGGACTGCACGGGCACACTGTCAATCACCAACGGTCCAAGCTTTAACATGTACATAGGACCCGGTGCAAAGCAGCTTTGGATCACCCAGACTAATGTAGGTTCTGGCGACGGCACCGGATTAGGTGTGGGAACGGCGACGCGTCTGCCGCAGTAAAAGCTCCTCGGCTGTTGTGACGAGATTCGACTTGTCACTGATTATAGGGTTTGGCGCGTTCCATCCGCGCCAAATCCCATCAATTTTCAAGAAACCGACGTCTTAAAAGTTGAAGGACCTCGACAAGCTTGATATGCGACGAGCAATATCTACGACGCCGACGGTAATCTGCTCTTCTCGTTTTGCGGGATGTGGACGGGGACGCGCTTCGAATAAAAGTGCGGAAAGCTCCCAGCGGGAACGGCGGCATCATGCCGCCGTTCCGTGAAGTCGGAATAGCCAATAAACACAAACAATCCAAGATCGAGAAAAAAGACCAACACGAAAGAACAAAACAAAATGAGGACAACCGTACTTCTTCCATTGGTGTTCGTCGCGATCGTGATAATGCCCGCGACGACCAACGCGGAAGATCCTACCGCCGTCGCGACGGCCACAAATGTCACTACTGCTGGCGGCACGTTGTATTCTTTCACCGTCCGTTATGCCGACGACGGAGAAATTGACATCAACACCCTCGGCAATACCGACGTGCGCGTCACCGGCCCGGGTGGTTTCGACGTTGCGGCCGCATTTGTCGTCAGGGGAAGAATGGGGTCGCGTCTAAAGGGCGTGTTGCCCAAATCGGGGTGAGTAAAAAATAATAGTACCCAAGTTCGCGGTGATTTGATAAAGCACTGTTCCCAGATGATGGGAGAGCAGAAGAGCGAGCGGGAACTGTTCAGTTACGCGGTTAATCTGGAGAAGCGGGTGCGGAGCGATCATCCGCTGCGGCGGGTGGCGAGGCTGATCGATTTCAAATTTGTGCGCGCGGAGGTGGCGCACTGTTACGGCAACAACGGGCCGGTCTCGGTCGATCCGGAGGTGATCATGAAGATGATGTTCCTGCTCTTTTTTGATGATGTGCCGAGCGAGCGGGAGTTAATGAAGGTGATCGCGGAGCGCTTGGATTATCTCTGGTTCCTTGGTTACGGGCTGGAGGACGAGATTCCTGATCACAGTGTCTTGTCGAAGGCGCGGACGCGCTGGGGCAAAGAGGTGTTCGAGCGCTTGTTTGTGGGCACGATCGAGCAGTGCGTGCAGGCGGGCTTGGTCGATGGGCGCAAGCTGCATGTGGACTCGAGTCTGATCGAGGCGGATGCCGCGCGCGAGTCGGTCATCAAGGGAGCACCGGAGCTGATCGCGGCGTTGAAGCGTGCCTATCAGGCGACGGAGAGCAAGCTGGGCGAAGGGGTGACGACGCCCGAGAGCTACGAGGCAGTGAACGAGCGCATGATGAGCAAGACTGATCCCGACGCGGCGATGGTGCGCCGGGGTGCCGGAGACTCTTCGCGGCCGCGTTCTCATCATCATCGGGCGATTGATGACAAGGAGGGAGTCATCACCGCGGTCGAGACGACCCCCGGGAGCGTGACGGAGAAGCGCAAGTTGCTCGATTTAATCGACCAGCATGAAAGCCATACTGGGAGGGTCGCTGAAACAGTGGTGGGCGATCACAAGTATGGCACGCAGGACAACTTCGTGGCTTGTCAGGAGCGCGGGCTCACGACCCACCTTTGGGCGATGCGAGCAAAGGGCCGGATCATCATAAGGCCCACGGAATCTTCGCTGAGAACAGTTTTGTTTACGATGCGCGGAGCGACACTTATCGCTGTCCCGCGGGCGAAGGGTTGCGGGCGCGGCGGGTCCATCCGGTGCGCCACACGATGGAGTATAAGGCGCCCGCCAGAGTCTGTGCCGTCTGTGCGCTGCGCCCCCAATGCACCAGAGCCAAACTCGGTCGGACCCTGCACCGACATGAAAAACAAGCGCTCCTGGATGTCGCGAGAAAGCAGGCGCACAGCCACCAGGCACGGCGCGATCGCCAACGCCGCCAGCAACTGATGGAACAGAGCTTTGCTGATGCCGCCAACAATCATCAGTTCAAACGAGCACGTTGGCGGCGGCTTTGGCGGCAGCAGATCCAAGATTACTTGATCGCCGCGATCCAGAACGTGCGCATCCTGCTCGCCCACGGTGGGGCCAAACGCAAGGCGGCAGTGCTGAGGGTCCTGCCGCCGGAGCCATCCGGCTCACGCCGGCCTTTACCACCTCACGAAAACACGTGGCCCTCCTGTGCGAACTCCCTTGATGCCACCTGCTGGCTTCGCGCCGCTTTACTTGCCTTGTCCCGCTTCCGCCTAACGATCCTTAGCACAACGTTCGCCCGTGCCTTTTGAGCAACACGCCCTTAAACATTTGACATTTGGATGGGTTTTTCGTTAGGCCGGTCAAAGCCAACCTCAACATTCTTTGGTTGAAAAATGAATCACTAGAAAGGCAACGCCGACCTCCCCGATTGCCGACATCATCGCCGCCGAAGTCGTTTCCCTCCAGGCCGCGTCGTAGTCACTCGTCGCCTTTCTCAACTTTCTTCTGCGGCGGTCCGATCAATACATTGGTAGCATTGGCTAATGGCTCCAGATCATTCCCAGCGTAAAAGCGCGATCATCCTCGCGGCCATTGCGCTCATCGAGGGCGCATGGGTAATCATTAATCTGTGGGTCAGCGGCTGGCATTTCGTCCGTTACCTCGGGTTCGCTCCCGGCGAGACGGGCGAGATCGCCGGCTGGATCGCCGCCCTCGCCGTCACCGGCGTCTTCATTGCCCTTGCGATGCGACTGCCCTCGGTCCGCGCTAATCTCTTTCGTCCCTCTTTCCTCAAGTTGCTCGCGATCGCCGTCGCTCTTGCCGCCGGGATTTTGGAGGAAGTCATGTTCCGCCGCTGGACGATGAACTGGCTTATGGCTCACGGACAAGGAGCCATCGTGCAGATGCTCGGCTCGGGGCTGTTATTCGGTTCCCTCCATGGGGTCTGGGGCGTGATGGGCAAGAGTATCCGCGTGGCGATCGGCGCGACGGTCGCAACCGGCTTGCTCGGTGTTCTCCTCGCGATCGTTTTCCTGCTCGCAGGACGCAGCCTTGCACCCTGCATTGTTTCGCATTTTCTCATCAACCTGTTCATCGAACCGGGTCTCGTCCTTGCCGCCACACGTGGCGAGATGGGTCGGCGAGAGCCATGACCGGGTGGTAGGCCGGGCGCAATGAGAATTGTAGCAACGCGCAAGCATTGCCTCTGCGCGCCTGACAAGAACGCGGCTACAGCAGGCGGGCCGATGGATCAAGGTTGCGCTGCTCTGTTTAACCCGGAAAATTCTTCCGTTTTCTTAAATCTTCTGGTGGGTCGTTCAAAGCTTTGCAGCAGGAGCTGGCTCAAGCCGTCAGAAAGGGGGTTTGCGTCTTAACGGGAACGCAGCAACGGCCGGGCTTTCCGAGCAGGAAAGCAGGATGTCTTGGCGAACTGTCGTGGAGGATCTCCGTGCCATGCGAGCTGCTTTGTTTGGCACTGGCTTCCCGGAACCCCGGCCATTATTGTTGCTTGACAGCGAAGGGGTTTAGGATTTGGATTAGGAGGAAAGAACATGGCTCAGAAAAGAGAAGGACAAAGTAAAGGCACTTGCAGCCGAGCGGGAATGTGTGTCCTGTCGAATCCGACCGATGAATCTGACCGGGTCGTGTAGAATAGGAATCAGTCAACAAATCTTCACAACCACCTTAGCGAAACAGCTCGCAGTGTTCCGACGCGAAAACCGGTAGCGCGGAGGCTTAGCGCGAACTGCTCGCGTCGGTTAGTTGTTCGATCGCACGCTGGCACTCGACGGAGAGCGTGGCGAATTTTTGCGGCTCATCCGCGTCAGCCGGCGGCAATGTGCCGTGGTCACGAAGGCTGGTGAAAATCATCCCCGCTTTCTCGTAGGTCTCGCGAGCGTCCGCCCAGGCACGTATTCTTTTGTCGTTAGGCGTGTTCTTATTCTTGCCGGAACGTGCGAAAGCGTCTCCGAGTATTTCCTCCTCGACGGCGAGGTTGCGCGAGTAGATGACGTTGGTCGGGTCGGCGGACAAGAGCGCGGTCACGATCGCAATTCCCTGGCGCGCATGCTCCACGGCGCGCACCGTGTCGCCCGTGGCGGAGAGGGCTTCCGCGAAATCGCTTTGCCCGGCGGCAAGATCGAAACTCGCCTGCGCATTTTGCGGATCAGCCGCCGAGAATTTTTCCTTGATCGCGAGCGCCTTCTGGCGGCTATCGAGCGCCCCGGCGTAATCGCCCGCGGCCATGAGCGTGCCGCCGAGCTGCTTGTAACCCCAGCCCACTTCGCGCCGCGCCCGACTGTTATTCGGATCGGCGGCGGCGAGCGACTCGAGCGTGGCGACTCCTTTGCGGAGAGCGGCGATGGCCTCGGGTTGGTGCGGATCCAAGGCGCCGCCAATTTTCATCAGATTGATCGCGACGGCCCGCTTCCGTTTTGCGCTCGAGCTGTCTTGCCGCAGCAATTCTTCGCAGATGGCGAGCGATTTATGATAATACCCTAGGAGTTCCGCGGTGCCGTTCGCCGTCCGGCCCAGGCCGTCGGCCAGGGTCTCGTCGGCGCGGGCGAGCTCGTCCTGGACGGCGGAATTCGACGGCTCGCTCCCGGCGAGTTGGGTGAAAATCTGCAACGAGCGCCGGTATTCGCGCAGCATCTCCGGAGTGTCTCCTTTCTGTTCCCTGATGTCGCCCAGCGCGCGATAGGTGCGGCCCAGCTCCAACTGCATTTCTGTCGTAGCTGCCGCCGGCTGGAAACTCTCGCGAATGCGCGCCGCTTTTTTATAACTCGTTAGGGCTCCATCCGTGTCGCCGATATTGGCGGAATAAGGGTTGCCCTGAATGTCGCCGATCTTTTCGTAGGCGGTGGCCAACTCGCGTTGCAGCGCGACATTCCCGCCGGCGTCGTGGCCCAGGCTATCGAGGTATTCGAGCGCCCGGCTCACGATGAGGCGGCGGGTCGGGGTCGAGCCGGCCAGGTCCTTCACCGAGTCGTGAATTTCGAACATCAAGGAATCGGCCAGCCGGCGCACTTGTTCGAAGCGACGTTCCGCCAGGATGCGTTGGTCGTTGGCGCGATGCGCCTCCCAGGTTGCGACGACGGTCGCGCCTATAAGGAGAAGCGCGACGGACGCGGTCACGGCCAGACCGATCTTGTGACGGCCGACGAATTTCGAGGTTCGATAGGCGAAGGTGTCATTTTGGGCGATGACGGGTAGTCCTTCCAGGTATCGCCGGATATCCTCGGAGAACTGCCCGACTGAGGGGTAACGGCGTTCCGGTTCCGTCCGCAATGCTTTGAAGACAATGGTGTCGAGATCAACATCCAGCTTTCTTAAGTCGGCTTCGCCATCCTTCCTGACGCCCGGCTTTTGCCCGGACAGCAATTCGTAAAGAACCACTCCGAGACTGTAGACGTCGCTGGCCGTCGTCATGCGATCGCCGCGCTGCTGTTCCGGGCTCGCGTAATTGGGAGTCATGGCGCGGGCTGTCATGACGGTTTGGTCGCTCGTTTCCGCCGTTTCGGGATCGAGCAGGCGCGCGATGCCGAAATCCAAGAGCTTCGGTTCTCCCTCGGCGGTGACGCGGATATTGGCCGGCTTGAGATCGCGGTGGATGACGAGATTCTGGTGCGCGTAGGAGACAGCCGCGCAAACTTTGCGGAAGAGAGCGAGCCGCTCTCGCCTGCGGAGGGAATGCTGCCGGGCATAGCTTTCGAGCGGAATTCCCTCCACATATTCCATCACAAAATAGGGCAGGCCATTGGGCGTGACTGCGCCGCCGTAGAGCCGCGCAATGTTAGGATGATTGAGTGCGGCGAGGATGCGCTCTTCCTGCCGGAAGTGCCTGACGAATTCCTTTGTCCCGAAGCCTTGCTTGATCAGCTTGATCGCTACCTGTCGGCCAAAGTGGGTGTCATCGGCGAGGTAGACTTCGCCCATGCCGCCTTCGCCCAGCAGAGAAATGATCCGGTAATCACCGAGCACCTCGCCGGCTTGCAGTTCGCCGCTGACAAGCTCCTCGCGCAGCAGCTCCGCTCCGAACTCGACGGCGGGTTTGGCCATCAACCTCCCAGCCGACTCCTCCTCGCGCAGCAGGGCTTCCGCTTCGGCACGCAGGTCCGCATCGTCGCCGCAGGCTTGGGCGAGAAAGGCAGCCCGTTCAACGCCGATCAACTCGAGGGCGTTCTCGACCAATTCCGCGAGCCGCTCGGCGCGCTCAGGCTGCATCTTTGCGCAATTCCCGGGAGAGCCAGAGCCGGGCAAAATTCCAGTCGCGCAAGACCGTCTTCTCCGAGACCTGCAGGACTTCCGAGATTTGTTTCGCCTCCATCCCGCCAAAGAATTTCAGCTCCACTACCTTGCTCTTGCGCGGATATATTTTCGTCAAATCCTCCAGCGCATCATCGAGCGCCAGTAATTCCACGGCCGAATCGGTCGGCAGTTCTCCCGCCTCGGTCAGCGAAAGTTTTTGTTGCCCGGGTCCGCCGCGCTTGGCGGCGTGATGCGCCCGCGCGTGTTGGATAAGGATTTGGCGCATTAGCCGCGCGGCAATGCCGTAGAAATGCGCGCGATCCCTCCAGGTCACCTGCTTGTCATCGACCAACTGCAAATACGCCTCATGCACAAGCGCGGTCGCCTGCAGGGTGTGGTCGTCGCGCTCGCGCTGCAGGTAAGCGCGGGCCACGCGCCGCAGCTCTTCGTAAACGAGGGGCATTAGCTTGGCGGGGGCATCCTGGTCGTTCCCACTCTGCCAGTTCAACAACAGCGCTGTGACGTCCTCAGATGATTCCGAATTCATGCGCATGATCATTCGCTCCTTCCCAGAGGCTGACACAATGCGTCCCGAGCAGATAGCAAAATCTTTTAAACTCGATGTCCGTTCTGGCGGCTTGTTTTCACATTGTTGAGTGAAGGCAATAACCCTTCAACGCACAACAACTCAACCTCGATAACCCATGAAAATGAATCACAGAAAAATATCACTCGCGGCTTCACGCCGCGTCTTTGTCACACTCTTCAGCGCGTGCCTCCTGGCCGCGCACTCTTCCGCCCAGACGCCAACCACCTGGAATGGCGGCACTGCCGATTGGGACAACGCCGCGTTTTGGAATAACGGTGTGCCAAATAGCCCGAGCGCAGACGCCTTCATCGATGGCGGCAAAACCGGCATCGCCTCCGTCGTGACGCTGCAAAACTCCAAGACCGTTGGCCGCCTGACCCTGGACGCGGGCGACACGCTCAACCTGGGCAGCGGCACCAACTTCACTATACAGGCCGGTGCGTTCGGCGGCAGCGGCTCCATCATCAACAACGGCGAGATCGACTTCAGCAACGGCGGTAGCCTCAACATTCTCTTTTTCGGCAACACCAGCATCAGCGGCACGGGCACGATCAACCTTTTCGCCGCCGGCAGCGGCTTTGGCCAAAACATCTTTTCCCCAAATGGCGTCGGTGACCGCCTGACCATTGGCGCAGGCCAGACGATCACGGGCTCAACGGCCAGCAATAACGGGGGCAGCCTGGGTGGCGGTCAAAGCACCTTCACCAATAACGGCACCATCAATGCCAACACGAGCCTCGATGCTTTCGTCATCGCGCCCGGCGGCGGCAACGGCAATGATTTCACCAACGGCGCCACCGGCATCGTGGAGGCTTCTAACGGGGGCAGCCTTGTCCTCCAAGGCGGCAACTTCAACAACGGCACCTTTCAGGCGCTGAATGGTTCGAGCATCTCCATTAACACCAGCGCCATGAGTGGCGCCACCCTGGCCACGACCGGCAGTGGCACGATCAAACTAATCTCAGGACTTATCACGCTAACTAACATGATCAACACCGGCACGTTAAACTTCGGTGAGGTGACCGCCACCATTGTGGGCGGAACCCTGGTCAATACCGGCACGATCAATCTAAGCGATACTTCCGGCGGCAACATCCTCTATAACGGCAATACGAGTATAAGCGGTACGGGCACGATCAACCTTTTGGCCGCCGGCAGCGTCTTTGGCGATAGCATCCGATCCGCAAATGGCGGAGGTGAGCGCCTGACCATTGGCGCAGGCCAGACGATCACGGGCTCAACGCGCAGCAATAATGGGGGCAGCCTGGGTGGCGGCAATAGCACCATCACCAATAACGGCACCATTAATGCCAACACGAGCCTCGATTCTCTGCTCATCCAGACCGGCGGCGGCAACGGCAACGATTTCACCAACGGCCCGACTGGCCTCGCGGAGGCTACCAACGGCGGCATTTTCATGAATATCGGGGGCGTATTCAACAACAACGGCACCTTTGCGGTTGTCTCCGGCGCCACCGGCGGGAGTTCCAGTTTTTCGCTCACCGCAGGCAGCCTGACGAACTTCGCCGGCACCACGCTCACCGGCGGCACTTACAACGTCATCAGCACCGATCCGACTAATACCTCGACCCTCTCCTTCGGCGGCGGGACGATCGCGACTAACGCTGCCAATGTTACCCTGGACGGCGTAAGCACTGTCTTTGCCGAAATCAACGGGCTGGCGTCGAACCAGGGTAGCTTCATGGTCGCAAACGGCCGCAACTTCACTACCCCGGGCGCATTGGCCAACAGCGGCACCCTCGTCGCCACGGGCGGCAGCACCCTCGGCACGAATGGCGCGCTCACCCAGAACGGCACACTCCTCATCAGCCCGGAGGGCGCGGTGAGCGTAAACAGCGGTGACTACAGCCAGGGCAGCGGAGCCTCTTTCAACATCGAGCTCGGCGAAGATAATCCGGCGGGTTTCCAGCAACTCACCGTTAGCGGCACAGCACATCTGGGTGGGACCCTTCAGGTCGCGCTGGTGAATGGATACATGCCCGCGCCTGGCCAGACCTTCACGGTCATCAAGGCTGCCGCCGTCGATGGCCAGTTCGACAACGTGATTGGTGCGACTGCCACCTACACCGCCACCGAGGTGATCATCCATCCGACGCAGAATACGGTTACGCTCACACTCACCAGCGCCGTCTCCAGAAAGACACACGGAATGAGCGGAGACTTTGACTTACCCCTCGTCCTGGCTCCCGCGGGGAGCGGGACGGTCGAACCACGCGCCAACGGTCCGACCACGATCGTCTTCACCTTCAGTGACAATATCGCCGCCGCAGACGGGATGATCAGCTCCAATGAGTTTACCATTACAAACGCTACCTACAGCAGCGCGTCGATCTCAGGCAACACGCTAACTCTCAATCTAAGTGGGGTAATCGACCAATCAGTCGTCAGCGTCACCTTAAGTGGCATTCAAGATACCAGTGGTAGTCCCTTGACTGGCGACAACGATGTCGAAATCCGTACCTTGGTCGGCGACGCGAATCAGGACCAGATCGTCGGTTCACCGGACGTCCAAGGGGTGAAGCTGCACCTCGGCGAGGCCCTCAATCAGGGGAGCGGGAATTTCCTCTTCGATCTGGACCTCGACGGGATGATCGCACGCCGGGACACTCGTGTGATCCGAGTGAACAAGGGACATACTGTACCCTAAGCGCGCAAGGATTGAAGGGCAGCTGCCCCGCCCTCGTCGGCCGGCTCTAAGCCACGGTTTTCGTTAGGTTGGAAACCGTGGCTTCTTGCCGTTTGTTTTTGGGCAATTACAAAATGGCATGTCTTTAAAGTCGCTCGTCCTCGCCCCGGCCGGGAGCGGCACGGTCGAACCACGCGCCAACGGTCCGACCACGATCGTATTCATCTTCAGTGACAATATCGCCGCCGCAGATGGCACGATTGATTCCAATGAGTTCACGATCACTAATGCCACCTTCAGCAGTGCCTCGATCCCGGCGAACACGCTAACTCTCAATCTAAATGGAGTAATCGACCAATCAGTCGTCAGTGTTACCTTGAACGGCATTCAAAATACCAGTGGGAATCCGCTGACCGGCGATAACGATATCGAAATTTGCGCCCTGGTCGGCGCCGCGAACCAGAGCCAGGTTGTCGACAAACCTGACCTCCAAGGAGTGAAGGATCATGCTGGCGAACCGCTCGATCAAATGAGCGGGAACTACCTCTTTGACCTTGATATCGACGGGACGATCGGCAGGGGAGATGGCCGAGTTATCAAAATGAATAAATTGCACACCGTGCCGTAATTGCGAGTGAGGTGGGCGGCCAGGGGACTTCCACCCTGGCTGCTCATCGCGTCACGGATCTTACTGCCTCTCGGCGCTGCGGAGCGTAGAGAGGCAGTTTGTTTTGTGAGGGTGCAACCCGGATCGACCTGGGCTCCACGGCGGAGTTCTTCGGAGACAAGCGGCATTAACTTCGCGGGGCATCTCCCCACGCTGCCAATTCAACAAGACCGCGGTGACATCTTCAGATGGGTTCCCAGCCATGATTTTTCGCTCCCTGAAGACAAACTGCCACAGCAAATGCCGCGAGAGCAGCAAAATCTTTTAAACGCGATGTCTGTTCTGGCGGCTTTTTTGCACATGCTTGAGTGAAGGCAAAACAAAAAATGAAAAACACCCACCGTAATAACACCGGCTCCCATCTCGCGGCTCTGGCTGCTCGGCGCTTCGTCACCATAGCACTGATGTTCGCGGCAAGCGTCGGCGCCTTCCCGCGACTCGCCTCTGCCCAGACCCCCACGCTAACCGTACTCGCCGATCTCGCCGATCTCCCTAATCAAGACATAGGAAGGTCTAGCACCAATTTTGGGGTAATCCTGGCCAGCGACGGCAACTTCTACGGCACCACGACATTCGGCGGCAGCGCTAACTTTGGCACAATTTTCAAGTTAACGCCCACGGGCACAATAACGACACTGGTCAACTTCACCGGCCCCAACGGCACCTACCCGATCGCTGGGCTGATCCAAGCCAGTGACGGCAATTTGTACGGCACGACCAACGGCGGCGGCGGGGACGCCAATGGCAAGCCGTTCAATACGCAGTATGGCACGGTTTTCAAAGTGACGCTTGACGGAACCTTGACCACGCTTTTTATCTTTACCTTCGACGCCATGGCCGACCGATGGCCCAACGGCGCAAACCCCGAAGCCGCGCTTGTCCAAGGCACGGATGGCAACTTGTACGGCACCACGATCAACGGTGGAACGGACAGCAGCGAAACCAATAATGACGATGGCACGATCTTCAAGATGTCGCTCACAGGAACACTGTTGATCTCGACCACCGTGCATGGGCCCTTCGTCGCCGACCCCCAACTGCCGCGAGCACCGCTGATCCAGGGCAGGGACGGTAATTTCTATGGGACCTCCATTGGGGGAGGCAACCTCACTTACGGTGGCGGCACAGTATTCCAGTTCACCCCCGGAGGCGTGGTGACGGTGTTGCACGGCTTCTCCGACCCCGAAGGCCGTGACCCCGAGGGCGGAGTGGTCCAGGGCAGCGACGGCAATCTTTACGGCACGACGGAAGCTGGCGGCACTGCAAACTTCGGCGTTGCTTATCGGGTGACGCCGGCTGGCGGGTTTACGGTGTTGCACCAGTTCACCGGGTCTCACCCCACCGGGCCGACTGATGGTGCGCAACCGTTTGGCGAAATGATCCTGGCCCGCGACGGCAATTTCTACGGCACGACTTCCCAAGGCGGCGCCGGCGATCTCGGCAGCATTTTCCAGCTCACGCCTGCGGGCGTGTACACAACGGTGTACAGCTTTCCCAACACGGGCATGAGCGGCGCCGGCATAACCGGCCAACAGCCAAAGGGGACATTACTCCAAACCAGCGACGGTAACTTCGTCGGCACAACCACAGGCAGCGGCGCTGGCGGCGCCGGCACGGTCTTTCGGCTCAACATCGTCCCCCAGCCCACGCTCCTGAACATCTCGACCCGGCTTGATGTGCAGACGGGCGACAATGTCCTGATAGGTGGATTCATTATCACTGGCACACTGCCCAAGAAAGTCATTGTCCGCGGGATTGGTCCGTCGTTAGGCACAGCGGGAGTGAGCGGCGCGCTGGCCGATACCGTGCTAGAGTTACACGAACCCGATGGCACCGTCATCACCAACGATAACTGGAAAGACACACAGGAAGCAGAAATCACCGCCACCACCGTGCCGCCGAAGAATGACCTCGAATCGGCGATCGTCGCAACGCTTGATCCGGGTGTCTACACCGCGATCGTGAGCGGGAAGAACGGCGGAACCGGCATTGCCCTGGTCGAAGCCTACGACCTCGATCAGACAGGCGACTCCCAGTTGGCGAACATCAGCACGCGCGGTTTCGTCGAGACCGGCGACAACGTGATGATCGGCGGCTTTATTGTTGGGGGTAACACCGGCAGCGTGGCCTTGCGCGCGATCGGACCTTCCCTGGCTACGTTGGGGGTGACCGACGCACTCGTCGATCCCTTCCTCGAGTTACACGACAGCAATGGCGCCGTCGTCGCCTCCAACGATAACTGGCAGGATAGCGCGGACAAACAAGTCTTCATCGACAACGGCATCGCCCCAACGAGCGACAAAGAGTCCATCATTCTCGGAACCCTCGTGCCCGGTAGCTATACGGTGATTGTCAGCGGAGTCGGCGGCGGCACCGGCGTTGGCCTCGTGGAAGCTTACAACTTGCAATAGCCGTTTGGCGCCAGCGCCTGAATCGGGTCAACCTGCACGAACCCCATTTCGCGCACTTGCCCGCGGCAGAGTCGTCGGCGCAAAGAGCGAGCGCGCTACCGCAAACCGCCGCAAATCGTCCAGCGTCTGAGACGAAACCGACTAATCGCAACCTGTTCGAGGGTTTGGAGGGAATCGCGCTGTCGATTCCCCCTGCACCGACGGCGCGGTGCCCTCCAGGCGAGATCGTCCATCTCGGCAAGGGCGCAGACGAATTCCTAGAGACTGTAGAGCTCGGCCAGGGCAACGCCGTGAGCCGCCATCGACGGGTGAGAGCACTGCGGTGTAGGCGCCTCTCGGCAAGGTGATCAGGATCGCGGCTTCCAAGGGGTCGGATGGCGCGAGACCCGTGGCCTCGATCTCGGCCGCCTGGCTATCCTGCCAGTTATCGTTGCTCGCGAGGAGATTTCCGTCGCCGTCGTAAAGGTCGAGGCGCGGATCGCTCAGGCCCGCGATGCCGAAGTTGTCCAGGGATGGTCCCAGAGCCCGGATGACAATCGTGTCTTCGAAGCCATTCCCGCTGATGAAGCCGGTGATCATGGGATCGGCGGTGTGCTGGCGGCGGTTGCGCGACTGGGAAGAGGAAGACATCTGCCTCAACATCTGGCGCGTGTTTCTCTCTGCGCTCGACGCCCAAGGGAGGCTCAATTGGGATGAAGTATTCATCGACGGCAGCTTTGCGAGCGCCAAAAAAGGGGGCTCTGCGTGGGTAAAACCAAACGTGGCAAAGGTACAAAGTGGATGGTGGTGGCAGACGGCGCGGGTATACCTCTGGGAAGCCGACTCTTTAGCGCCTCGCCCGCCGAAGTCACCCTCGCGGAAGAAACCTTGAGGGCAGTGCAGGTGTCGCGTCCTGGCGCGGGTCGTCCCCGCAATCGTCCCACCCGACTCATCTGTGACCGCGCTTACGACTCGCAGCGTTTCCGTGAGCGGCTGGCCGCACGCGGGATCGAGTTGATCTGCCCGCATCGCCGTGGGCGCCGCCGCCCCGCCTTGCAAGATGGACGCCCGCTGAGGCGCTATCGCAAACGATGGAAGATCGAACGCACCTTTGCTCACTTGGGCAATTTCCGTCGCCTCCTCATCCGCCATGAACGCCACCTCTCTCTTTATCAAGGCTTCTTCCACCTCGCTTGCCTCGTTCTAACTCTCAGGCACTTTTGAAACCGCTTCTAGTGACCTACAACGGTTCCGCCTGCGATGGCTCGACCGTGACGGTCACCGCCAACAATGTGCATGACGATCAGGGCAACACTCTCGGTTCCGCCTCAGTGAGCGAGGGCATATTGGTCGGTGACGTCACCGGCGACGGTAGGGTCACGAACGGCGACACAGCGGCAGTCCAAGCGGTCCAAGGCCAACAGACCAACAGCTCGAACTTCCGCGATGATGTGACGCTTGACGGCAAGATCAACACTCAGGACGTGCAGACGGTGCGGTCACACAGAGGCGATGTCCTGCCGTAATTAGAAAGGTGTCTGGTTTGCATTCACTTGCCTAGAGGCTGTCCGAAAAGTAGCTTTCGGCGGGAAATGATAGATCGAGTTAAGGTAGGTGGCGCATGGCGATCATGAGGCAGCCAAGGAGAATAAAGCCCATGAAGACAGATCGCTTCTTTTCCCATCGAACCAGCAGACGACGATGATTTCCGAGCCAGGCGATAGTCCTCTCCACGATCCAGCGATGGCGATAGCGGCGCACGGCACGTCCATCCTGGGTCTTAGTCTCAGCACGACGGTTTTTGCGATGCGG
>PNAA01000041.1 GCA_003169975.1 Spartobacteria bacterium
CGCGTCGATCAATTGCGCATTTACCCGCACCCGATTGGCGACGCGTTGCACGCTTCCTTCCAGCAAATGAGCCACGCCGAGCTGCTGACCGATCTCGCGCAGATTCCGCACCACTCCGCTTCTGTATTGCATCACGCTGGTGCGGCTGATCACCTTCAAGTCCGCGATCTTGGCCAGATCAGTCAGGATTTCATCCTGCACACCATCGGCAAAGTATTCGTTCTGTTTTTCCTCACTCAAATTCTCGAACGGCAGCACCGCGATCGATTTATCCGGAACTGTAGCCGCCTCGGTGCGAGCCGCACTGGCATCCTGTCGAGGCGCGCCGTTGATGGCGCTGTAGCGGCCAAGAAGAAACAACCCGATCGACATAAGCGCGCCGATCACGACCACATAAATCCAAACGTATTTCTTTGGTTTGGCGGCAGAGGGCATCGCGTCGGCCGTTTCGGTGCGCTTAATTCCCCCCGGCGTCAGCTCGAACATCCAGGCGAGAACAAGTGCGATCGGTAGCCCTATTATTATGAGCACGACAATCAAACGGATCACCCAATTCGGAATGTCGAAGACCGGAAACACCTGAGCGATTCCCTGAGAAAGAGCCCAACCGGCGACCGCGTACGCAACCGCCACTTTGTAAACGTTGCGCCGCTTNNGCGACTTTGTAAACGTTGCGCCGCTTCAGCTCGGCGAAAAAGTTATCGATTTTCATTTCTTCGACTCGGCTTTTGTCCTGTCAATTTTCTGGACCAGCGCCTTGAAACGCGGCTCGTTGCGCACGCTGTCGTAAAGCTGATCGCCATCGATCCACCAGAAAATGGGATCGCGGTCTTCATAAGCTTTCTCCAGCCAATCCAAAACTTTCTCCTTTTGGCCGAGCCCTAAATAAACTGACGCCCGGTTCGCGGGTGAGACGTACCGCTGCTTCGCTAACTGATCCAAATCGTGAAATATCTGTTCTGCCTTAGCGCGATCACCGCTGGCAGCGTAAGCGTAGCCGAGCGAACTGATATACATTGGCAGGTCATCCAGCGTCGTAGCCTTTTGGAATTCCGCTATTGCCTCAGCCTTATTCGCTTTCCAGATCAAGCACCAGCCCAACACCGAGTGGCCGAAAGCATTATTCGGATCCAATTCCAAAGTCTTGCGCATTTGCGCGGTCGCATCCTCGTAACGGCGCGCCCAGTAAAGAAAAAAGCCGAGGTCCGTATTTAGAAAAGTGTTTAGCGGATCGAGTTCCAGCGCCTTCTTTTCTGCCGCGATCGCTTCGTCGAACCGGCCCATTTCCGCGAAGGTCCAACCATATTGATCATAAGCCAGAGCCAGGTTGGGATTCAATTCCACGGCGCGGTCGAGTTCCTTTTCGGAGGCGTGCGGACCCAGCACGCTGAAGAGAGCTGTCCCCATGGCTAGATGCGCTTCGGCGAGATTCGGATCGAGCGCCAGCGCCTTCTTCGCCAGTTCCATTTCTTTGGCCCAGGCTTCCCGGCCCGCCATGATCTGCCCTCCAGCCCAGCCGTAGGTATCAGCCAGTCCGCAATAAGCTAAAGCGAAACTGGGATCTACTTGCAGCGCCTGTTCATAATAGTGGATCGCGTTGGTCCAGCCGGCGCGCGTGAACTTGGCGAAATGATAACGGCCCAGCAGGTAGAGACGATGGGCTTCCGGGTTCTCGGTCGGCTTCTTTGCCAACGCGCGCGCTTCGTCGACACCCAGCTGCACCTGCAATGCCTGGACCACGCGTTTCGCCACGTCACTTTGCACGGCGAGAATGTCCTTCATGTCCCCGTCGTAGGTTTCGGACCAGAGATGAAAACCGTCGGCCACGTTGATGAGTTGGGCCGTGATCCGCAGCTTGTCGCCGGCTTTGCGCACACTGCCTTCCAACACGGCATTCACGTGAAGTTGCTCGCCAACTTTGCGGAAGATGTCCTCCTCGTTTTTCCCTTTGAACGCAAAGGACGAACTGCGCCCGGGCACGCGCAGGCTTTTTACTTTCGTCAGCACGTTGAGCAGTTCCTCGGTCATCCCATCGCTTAAGTATTCGTCGTTCTTGTCCGCGCTCAGGTTCAAGAACGGCAGCACGGCGATCGATTTCTGATCGGCGGCGGGCGCGGCGCCAGAGGTCGAAACACTGGAGGAACTCACAACTTGCTTGCCTAATTGATGAGCGAACCACCAAGCGCCTCCGACGAGAACCAGAATAATCGCGCCGACCCAAACCAAACGTGAAGCCGGGAACGAGCGACCGCTCATGCTCGTTTCTGCCGGTTCTGTCTTCGTCCGCTGCTCCCACGGCAGCACGATGCGAAACAAATCCATCGCCACGGAAATGTTCTTCAATTCGGTCGGCGCAAGTTTCTCCAAGCGCGCCTCGAGTGCGTTACGAATCTGCCGCTCAACATCCATCGAAACGCAAATCCCGCCCGCGCCCGCCAGCGGCTCGATGCGCGAGGCGATGTTCACTCCGTCGCCATACACATCGCCGCCGCGATGCACCACGTCTCCGATGTGAATGCCGATCTTCACTTCGATGCGTCGCTCGGCAGTTACGTCGTGATTGCGCTTGGCGAGCGTGCGCTGGATTTCGATCGCGCACTGGGCCGCTTCCAACGCGCTCTGGAATTCGATCAGAAAAGCGTCACCGATAGTTTTGATCTCGGTGCCGTTGAAGCGAGGAAAGATTTCGCGGAGCAGCCGGCGGTGTTCCTCCAACAACTCCAGCGCAAGCTTGTCGTCGCGCTGCGACAACGCGCTGTAGCCCGCCATGTCTGTGAACATGATGGCGGCAAGCTTGCGTTGCCCCGTGTTTTCGGAAGGCACGAACGCATTAAACAAGAAACCACCGGGAATGAAACGGCGAATCCTCCAAACGCTTTGTCCGCTTTCGCCAATCCTGCCTTAGCTGCCCGATTTTTCTTGGGCAGCGCGGTTTCGCCAAAGCGTTTGAAAATCGATATGATGTGGAACACGATCCGCAACCATCCCGAACTTCAACAACTGCTCGCCGACCCAAGAAACAAATCGGGCCTAACAAGTAATACGAAATGAATTCGCGAAAGTTTCTCGCAGAGCCTGAAGCGCCTTGAAAATCCGCACGGCCCGATCAAGTTCATAAACCGAGAAGATCGACATCGTCATGGCAGATCAACCAACTGAATCAAAGCGTTTGCTGTCGCACACAATCGCCGAGTGGGCTTGCTCTCTAAAATATGAGCATCTTTCTCCAGCGGCGATCCAGGCCGCTAAATTGTTTTGGTTCGATTCCATCGGCTGCGCGCTCGGCGGCAGTCAGCAGGATGACGCGAAAATTTTATTGAAACATTACCGCGCCATGGGCGGCGGGACCGGCAGCGCGTCCGCGTTCGTCTCCGGCTTCAAGACTAATCCGGTCGATGCCGCATTCCTGAATGGCCACATGATCCGGGCGATGGATTACAACGACATTTATTGGAAAGCCGATCCGTGTCACCCGAGTGATCTCATCGCTGCGCCGCTGGCACTCTGTGAAAGCGAAGGCCTGAGCGGGAAGGATCTGATTCTGGCCACCATCATCGCCTACGAAATTGAAATGCGTCTCTGCGAAGTCGGCCGGCCGGGCGTGCGCGAATACGGCTGGCATCACGCCACCTTGAGCGCGTTCGCGGCGCCAATCGCGGCGGGGCGCGTCCTGAATCTCACGCCGGCACAGATGGTCTCTGCCATGGGCATCAGCGCCGCGCGCACTTTTTGTCCGGGTGCGGTGACGGCGGGCAAGCTGACCAACATGAAAAACACGGTCGATCCGTGGGCCGGGCGGATGGGCGCAGAGAGCGCACTCCTCGCGCGCGGCGGATTTTCCGGTCCGGAGCACATCATCGATGGCAAAGAAGGCTTGTTCGCCGTTTTCCATCACGTGCAATACAAGGGCGAGCCGGCCACCTTCGACGGCGAAGCGCTGGTGGCGGATCTTCCGAACTCCCCGAAGTCGCATTATCGCATCCTCGATTGCGGGATGAAGAGTTTCCCGATCGAGGCGCTGAGCCACGCGCCGCTCACGGCCATGATGAAGACGGTGAAGGAACACCAGATCAAGGCCGACGACGTGAAGGAAATCAAAGTCGAGGTGATCGCGCGCGCCGCCGACATCCTGGGCGATCCGCACAAGTATCGCCCCGATTCGAAAGAGACGGCCGACCATTCGCTGCCCTATTGCATGGCCGCGGGCCTGGTCGACGGCATGGTCACCCCGCTGCAATTCAAGGAAGAGCGGGTGCTGGACAAGGCGCTCATTCCGATCATGGACAAGGTGAAAGTCGTGCCTAACGAAGAGTTCGAAGCGCTCTTTCCCAAGTTCCAGCCGAGCCGGGTGACCATCACGACCAACGACGGCAAATCACATTCCACCCGCGTCGATGTCCCGAAAGGCGATCCGCGCGATCCGATGACCGAGGAGGAGATCGCGGTGAAATTCACCGCGCTGGGCGGCGACGTGATCGGCAAGGAGCAATGCCAGAAGCTACAGCGCGTGATCATGAGCATGGAAACCGCCAAGGAGTTGGGCGGACTCTTTGCTCTAACCACGGCGCGTTAGGCGGAGCACGCCGGAGAGCGCGTTGGGAGGAACGCGAGATGTCGCCACGCCCGTCATCCCGAGCGCAGCCGAGGGATCCCGTCGCGCAAGCTTTGCGGTAACTCCACGGGATCCTTCGACTCCGCTGCGCTTCGCTCAGGATGACGACGGCCGTTAGGCCGTCGCGCTGCCGGCGTCGTCCGTGCCGAACCGGATCCCCTGCGCCAGCGGCAGCTCGGTCGAGTAGTTAATCGTGTTCGTCTCCCGCCGCATGTAGCTCTTCCACGAATCGCTCCCGCTCTCGCGTCCGCCGCCGGTCTCTTTCTCGCCGCCAAAGGCCCCGCCAATTTCCGCCCCGCTCGTGCCGGTGTTGACGTTGGCAATGCCGCAATCGCTCCCCGCGGGACTGAGAAACTTTTCGGCTTCCCGGACGTCGTTGGTGAAAATGGCGGAGGTCAGACCCTGCGGCACCCCATTGTTGATCGCGATCGCTTCATCGAAATCGCGGTAGGTGAGCAGATAAAGCAGCGGCCCAAAGGTTTCATCGTGCACGATCTTGAAATCGGGTTTCGCATTGGCCAGGCACGGCGTCATGTAACAGCCGCCGAAATATTTATCCCCATCGAGTCGCTCGCCACCGTAGAGAACCTCGCCGCCCTCGTCCTTCAATCGTTGGATGGAGTGCAGCACCGTGTCGACCGCCTGGCGATCAATCAACGGACCCATCAACGTGTTTTCATCGAGCGGATGACCGATTGGGACCGACTTATAGGCAGCCAAAAGTTTTGCGCGCACCTTGTCGGCGATCGACTCATGCATGATGACGCGCCGGGTGGAAGTGCAACGCTGCCCCGCCGTGCCGACGGCGCCGAAGAAGATCGATTGCGTCGCCATTTCGAGATCGGCGCTCGGGCAAACGATGAGCGCGTTGTTGCCGCCCAGCTCCATGATGGTTCGGCCGAGACGGCCATGGACCGTCTTGGCGACGTCGATCCCCATGCGGACCGAGCCGGTTGCCGAGACGAGGGGAATCCGTCGATCCTCGGCCAGCTTTTGGCCAACCGTCACGCGGTCCCCAATTAAGAGTGAAAAAATCGCCGAATCGGCGCCGGTCGCGCGGCAAACACGCTCCGCGATTTTGATCACGGCGATGGCGCTCAACGGCGTTTTCTCCGACGGCTTCCAAATGGTGGCGTCGCCGCAAACCGCGGCCAGGGCCGCGTTCCACGACCAGACGGCCACCGGAAAATTGAAGGCGGAGATCACGCCGACAATGCCCAGCGGATGCCATTGTTCCATCAGTCGATGATTGGGTCGCTCGGATTGGATCGTCAGGCCGTAAAGCATGCGCGATTGGCCCACGGCGAAATCGCAGATGTCGATCATCTCCTGCACTTCGCCTTTGCCTTCGGCGAGAATCTTGCCCGACTCGAGCGAGACGAGTTTGCCCAGATCGTCCTTCTGCTCGCGCAGGGCGTTGCCGAGCTGGCGGACGGTTTCGCCGCGGACCGGCCCGGGGGTGGTGCGCCATTTGGTGAACGCTTCCTGCGCGCGGCTCATCACCTTGTCGTAATCGGCCGGCGAGGCGGTGCGAAATTTGCCTAACGATTTGCCGTCGACCGGCGAAATCTTTTCATGAACCGCGCCGCCGCCGTGCCATTCGCCGGAAAAAGCGCCGTAATTTTCCTGGTCGAGGCCGAGATTCTTAAAGACCGAGTGCATGTTCGTTAGGCTAGCTCAAGCTTCCAGCTTGCATCGATTTCTAAACTCGCAAGCTGGAAGCTTGCGCTACTTTTGCATCCGCTGACACTGCTGGCGCAGAATAGCCATCGCTTCGTCCGCGACTTCTGGCGTGAGATCAAGCGCCGGGCGGAAACGAATCGCGCGCTCGCCGGACTTCAACACCAGCAGCCCAGCTTTGTACAACGACTTCCACAAAGTGTCCCGCGTCGCTGGATCCGGCAGATTGAAGGCGATGAACAACCCGCGCCCGCGAACGGCGCTCATCATTGAGCATTCCGCAGCGATCTCGTGCAAAGACTTGACGATCCGGGCGCCGACTTTCGCGGCATTCGCCACCAGGTTTTCCTCTTCGACAATTTGGAGAAAATGCTTCGAGCGCACCATATCAGTGAAATTTCCGCCCCAGGTTGAGTTTAGCCGGCTCGGCAACCGGAAAGCATTGTCCTTGACCTCATCGAGCCGCGGGCCGGCGATCACGCCACAGACCTGCACCTTCTTGCCGAAAGCGACGAGGTCCGGCTTCACATCGAAATGTTCGCAGCACCAGTTGCGGCCGGTGGTGCCCATGCCGCATTGCACTTCATCGAAAATCAGGAGCATGTCGTGGGCATCACAAATCTCGCGCAACTTCTGCAGCCATTCCCCGCGAAAATGATTGTCGCCGCCCTCGCCCTGGATCGGCTCGATGATGATCGCGGCGATATCAACGCCACGCTCGGAGACAAACTTCATGATCTCCTGCTCGGATTTCTTTTCGAGCTCGATCACGTCCTTCTCGCGTTCCGCTTCTGGCAGCGAGAAGTCAATTGATGGCGTCGAAACGCGCGGCCAGTTGAACTTGGCGAACAGGTCCGTCTTCCTCGGGTCCGTGTTCGTTAGGCTCATGGTATAGCCACTCCGTCCGTGAAAGGCGTGACGAAAATGCAGGATCTCCGTCCCGCGCTCGCCCAGGCCAGCCGCCATGTTCTTGCGCACCTTCCAATCCATCGCCGCTTTCAGGCAGTTTTCGATCGCAAGAGCGCCGCCTTCAATAAACAAGTACCGGCTCAGCGGCGGCAGCGGAGCGACGCGGGTGAAGGTTTCGACGAAATCCGCATAAGCTTCCGAGTAGACATCCGAGTTTGCGATCTTCGTCGTCGCCGCGCGCAGCAACTCCTGCTTCACCTCGGGCTTGTCAAAGTGGGGATGCTGGAACCCGACCGGCACCGAGCCAAAGAACCCGTAAAAATCGATCAGGCGGTGAAGCGTGACCGCGTCGAAAATATAAGAGCCTCGGCTTAGCTCGAGATCGAAGACGATCCCGAAGCCATCGAGCAAAACATGCTTGGCGATCTGGTCAAGGACGCGGGACTTCGGCTTGGCTTTGGATTTTTTGCTCGCACTGATGCGGTTGCCGGAAGGAGTCCGAGCCGCTTCGGTGAGCATGGATGGCATACTCATCCGCTGAAGGTAGTCGGCGCGAGCAGGCTGGTCAACCGAAGCGCTCGCCCAGCTGGGTCATCCTGAGCGGAGCGGAGCGCAGTCGAAGGATCCCGTAGTCTTACCTTAAAGGTTTCGCAGCGGGATCCCTCGACTTCGCTCGGGATGACGATCAGACAATGCCTTTGCGCAGGTCGGCGTGTTTCCCGGCGAGCAACTCCTGGGTCAGGTCGTAGCCGGCGCGATCCGCGTTGAGCGAGACTCCGGCGAACTGGGTGTCGATCCGCATTCTCGCCGAACGACAGAAATAAGTCGCGACCGACAAAATCTCAGCCACCGGCTCGCCGCTCTCGATCTTGTGCTGCGCGAAGGCGCAGCTCGCGCTCATCGCGAAAAGTTCCGTGGCGATGCCGACGAAGCGCGCGAGAAGCAACTGTTCGCGATCGAGCTTGGGGCCGAAGCGCGTCATCGCGTGGAACAAACCGCGGGCCAGCCGTTTGCTCGCGCCGGCGGCGTAACGCACGTGCGGGCGCAAGTCGGCGTGCAACTTCTCGAGGTCGCCCGCGCTCGCGCCCATCCACTGTTTCGGATACCAGCTGGCGTAGAATTTCCCTGATTTGAAAACCGCCCTGGCCCGCTCCGAAGTCGGCAATTGGGTGTTGAAGATCGCGCCGCCGACCTTGAGATGCGGATCAAGCGCTTCGCGCGCGATGAAGAGGCGCATGATTTCGCTCGATCCCTCGAAGATCATGTTGATGCGGCAATCACGCAGGAAACGCTCCACCGGGATACCCTCTTCGCCGCGGCCTTCGAGCGATTGCGCGGTCTCGTAACCGCGACCGCCGCGCACCTGCATCGCTTCGTCGGCGATCCGCCAGGTCGCTTCCGTCGCCCACATTTTGCACATCGCGGTCTCGATCCGCAGGTCGCCCGCTTTGCCATCGACCAGCGCGCTCGTCAGGAACGTCATCGCTTCCATCGCGAAAACATTCCCCGCCATCTCCGCGATCTTGCCCGCGATCGCATAGTGCTGGCCGATCGGCACGCCCCATTGCACGCGCTCGCCTGCCCACTTGCGGCAGATTTCGAGCAGGCGTTTGGATAAACCAACACAGGCCGCCGGGATCGTTAGGCGACCGGTGTTCAAGGTCGTGAGCGCGACCTTCAAACCCTGCCCTTCTTTCGCGATCATGTTTTCGCGCGGAACGCGAACGTTGGTGAATTTAACGATCCCGTTGTAGAGCGCGCGCAGCCCCATGAAGTGACAGCGGTAGGTAATCTCGAGACCCGGCGAATCGACCTCGACGATGAAGGCCGTGATCTGTTTGCGTTCCCTTCCCTTAACCATCTTCGGCGGCGTCTTCGCCATGACGACGAGCACGCCCGCTTTGATCAAGTTAGTGCACCAGAGTTTTTCGCCGTTCAGGATGAAGGCGGAGCCGTCCTCGGTCGCATCCGCGCGCAGGCTCATGTTCGCGGGATCGGAACCGGCATCCGTCTCGGTGAGGGCGAAAGCCGAAATTTCCTTCCGCGCAACCCGCGGCAGATACTTCGTTTTCTGCTCTTCCGTGCCGAAAATGAGGAGCGGCTGCGGGACACCGATCGACTGATGCGCCGAGACGAGCGCGGTGAGATTCGCGTCCCAACTGCCCAGCAACATCGCGGCCCGCCCGTAGTTC
Source organism: Spartobacteria bacterium (assembly GCA_003169975.1). GTDB lineage: Bacteria > Verrucomicrobiota > Verrucomicrobiia > Chthoniobacterales > UBA10450 > Palsa-1392. Next base: position 9,394 of record PNAA01000041.1, read on the forward strand.
ACCTGAGATAATCCGAGCCCGCCGTAACGGGTCGGGATTTTAATGCCAAACGCGCCCATCGAGAAGAGCTCGTCGATGTTCTTCTGCGGAATTTCGCCGGTCCGATCGATCTCGTCGGCGTCCACGTTCGCTTCCAGATATTCGCGCAGCTGTTTCAAGAAGGGATCGCCTTTCGCGCGGTCCTCCGCGCTTTGCGCCGGATAAGGAAAAATGCGGTCGAAATCGTAGCGGCCGATGAACAGGTTGCTCGCGAAGCTGCCCCTTTCATCGAGCGGATCGCGCGAACTTTCAGCGAGGTCGAGCGCGGCCGCCTTGCCGGCCGACATTTTGGAGGTGTCGATGACCGACTGCGCGGCCGGTTTTGCCGGCTGGGCGCTGGATTCTCCGGCGCCCTGCTTTTCGGGTGTTTCAAGCGGCGACTTCATAGAATTTTGTGCTGTTCCTGGCGTGCCGGCGCAGGAGATCGCACGGGGAGAACTTACCACCGTAGCGGTCGCCAGCCGCTACCATTTCTTTGATCCCGAAATGGTCGGCGAAGCGCAATGGGCCGCCGCGCAGCGGCGCGAAGCCGGTCCCGAGGATCATGCCGTAGTCCGCATCCTCGGGTGAGGCGACAACCTTTTCCTCGAGACAACGCGCGGCTTCGTTCACCATCAGGAAGGCGAGGCGGAGGGCGAGATCTGTAGCCGCGATCGTCGATCCCGGCCGCCCCGAGGCGTCGCTTTTTCCCGGGCCGGGATGAACCATCCCGGCTACAGCTTCGTTAGGCGATTGCGCTTTGCCTTCGTACTTGTAAAAGCCGCTACCGGTTTTACGGCCGAGCATTTTCGCCTCCTGCATTCTTTGCAGGATCGCCGGCGGGCGGGCGCGAGCACCGAACGACTTCTCGAGCGTGGCCGCAATATCCACCGTGATGTCGATGCCGACCTCGTCGATCAAACGGATCGGCCCCATCGGCATCCCCCACTCCACCAGCGCGGCGTCGATTTCCTTCGCGGCGACGCCTAGCTCGAAGAGCTCCGCGGCTTCAAGCAGATAGGGAAAAAGGACACGGTTAACGAGAAACCCAGGGCTGTCCCTAACGACCACCGGCCGCTTGCCGATCTGGCGGGCGAAAGCGAGCGCACGCTCTTTGGTTTCAGTGGAAGTTTGCTCGCCGATGACAACTTCGATCAATTTCATCCGGCTGACCGGATTGAAAAAATGAAGGCCGATGACGCGCTGCGGATGCTTCGTTTCGGCAGCGAGATCGCTGATCGAGAGCGCGGAGGTGTTCGTCGCGAGAATGTCGGTGTCGTCGATTTTTGAATCGAGATCGTGGAAGATCGTCTTCTTGATCTCCAGTTTTTCAGAGGCCGCTTCGATCACGATCTGCACGTCGCGCATCGGGCCAGGATTGGCCGAGGCGACAATGCGCGAGCGACCTTCCTTCGCCTTTTCTTCGCTCATCAAACCGCGTTTGACCGCTTCGCCGTAGGTTTTCTCGATATTGGCGAGGCCGCGATCGAGCAATTCGATGCTGACGTCGCGCAGGATAACGGTCACTCCGCGCGCGCTGAGCCATTGCGCGATGCCGGCGCCCATCACGCCCGCGCCGATGACGGCGGCATGCACAACTTTTTCGGCGGGCGCCTTGCTCGTCCCTTTGCGATAGCGATCGGCGAGGAAAAAGTTGCGGATCAAGTTGCGGGTCGATTCCGTTTCGCCCAGCTCGACGATGGCGTCGAGTTCGCGCCCGAGCGATTCATCGATCGAACTCGTCAGGCTGCGATTGATGATGTCGGCCGCCCGGCCGGGGGCCGGGTTTTGGCTGTGCGGCGCGGCGATTGGCTCTGGACGTGCGGAAGCAAGTCCCTCCGGGCGCTTGCCCGCTTGCAGCTGGGCGCGCGCGGCCTCGAGCAATTTCTCGGGCGGCACCACTTCGTCGACCAGGCCAAGTTTCAACGCCTCCTGCGCAGGATAGAGTTTGCCCTCGAGAATGACCTCCGCCGCCTTTTCCGTTCCGACGAGTCGCGGCAGGCGCGTCGCTCCGCCCCAGGCGGGGACCAAACCCAGCGTCGTCTCCGGCAACCCGATGCGCGTGGCGGGCGCATCCGACGCGATTCGGTAATCGCAGGCGAGCGTCACCTCATAACCCCCGCCCGCGCAGGCACCGTGGATCGCCGCAACGGTTGGGATTTTCAACGCGGCGAGGCGGCCAAAAATGCGCTGGCCTTCCGCAATAAACGCGCGCATCTCGCCGCTCGCCGCCTGCCGCAGCAAGGTCTGTAAATCGGCCCCGGCGATGAAGATCGATTTCTTGGCGGACGCCACAATCACGCCTTTAACCGCGCTTTCTTTCTCGATGAAATCGAGATGCGCGCTCAGTTCTCGCAACGCATCGGCGTCGAAGATGTTCGCGCCCGAATCCGGCCGATCGAAGGTCAGCAGACAGACGCCGTCAGCACAAATTTCACGCCGGATCAAAGGCGCCACAGAAGAAGAAGCCATCAGCTTTAAGTTTGGCCGGTTTCGCGGAAAATCCAAGCCTCGATGGAGAACGGAAAGGATCTACGGGATTAAACAGAATGTTCACGATGCGAGTCCCGCCACCACTCCATAATCTTGTGAATCTCATGAATCCTGTTAATCCTGTCTGTGCCTAACCATGGTCGGTCGGATTCTACAGCCCGAGATTCAGAGCCTGATCAACGCGCGGAATTTCACCGCGCTACGCGAACTCTTCTCCGAGATGCCACCGGCGGACGTGGCCGAGATCATTCTCGACCTGCCGGAAGACGAACAGGTGATCATCTTCCGCATCCTGCCGCACGCGCTCGCAGCGGACGTTTTTGAATACCTCGGCGTCGATGTCGAGGCCCAACAAAAACTGCTCCGCGGGATGGCTCATGAGCAGGTCGTTTCGATCCTCAACGAAATGTCGCCGGACGATCGCACGGCGTTACTCGAAGAATTGCCGAGCGCCGCCGCACGCCAGCTCATCCGCCTGCTGACGCCGGAGGAACGACGGGTCGCGCAGGCATTGCTCGGTTATCCGGAGGGCAGTGTCGGACGCTTGATGACGCCGGACCTGGTCGCGGCCGACGCCAGTTGGACGGTCAAGGAAGTGCTCGATTACATTCGCGAGCACGGCCAGGACTCGGAGACGTTGAATGTCATCTACGTCGTCGACGACCGGGGAAAGTTGATCGACGACATTCGGATTCGCGAGTTCCTCCTCAAGCCGCTGGCCGCAAAAGTGAGCGATCTGATGGATGAGAACTTCATCGCTCTGAACGTGACCGATTCGCAGGAGGAAGCGGTCAACGTCTTCCGCAAATATGATCGGACCGCGCTGCCCGTGGTCGATTCCACCGGGGTGCTGGTGGGTGTGGTGACGATCGACGACATGCTCGACGTCGCGGAAGAGGAAGCGACCGAGGACATCCAGAAATTCGGCGGCATGGAAGCGTTGGATGAGCCTTACATGCGCATCCCGCTCTGGCGGATGGTGCGCAAGCGGGCGGGTTGGCTGGTCATTCTGTTTCTCGGCGAAATGCTGACTGCGACGGCGATGGCGAACTACCAGGATGAGATCGCGAAAGCGGTCGTGCTGGCGCTCTTCCTGCCGTTGATCATCTCGAGCGGCGGCAACTCCGGCTCGCAGGCGTCGACCTTGATCATCCGCGCGATGGCCTTGGGCGAGGTGACGTTGCGCGACTGGTGGCGGGTGGCCAGCCGGGAATTACAGACCGGCTTGTCGTTAGGCTTGATCCTCGGGGTGATCGGCGCGGTGCGGGTCGCCGTCTGGTCGATTCTCGGGGAGCAATATTTTCATCGCAGTCTTTACGGACCGCATTGGCCGCTCGTCGCCATGACCGTCGGCGCGGCCCTCGTAGGGGTGGTGCTATGGGGCTCTCTCGCGGGCTCCATGTTGCCCTTTCTTTTGCGGCGACTCGGCGCCGATCCGGCGACTTCCTCGGCGCCCTTCGTCGCCACCCTGGTCGATGTCACCGGGCTGATCATTTACTTCAGCATCGCGCTCCTCATCATGCGGGGCGCGATGTTGTGATCCCGGCAACCTTCGTTAGGCGCGGTCGTTGATCGCGACCCATTCACCGCGCGCGCGCGAGTCGGCCACTGCCTGCACGACGCGCATGTAACGCACGCCATCCTCGAAATCCGGATGCGGATTAATACGACCCCGCGACTTCACCGCCGCGATGAAGTCATCCTCGACATGCCAGTTGGTTTCCAAGTCGGGGGTCAACTCGACGACGTGCAGGGCGCGATCGCCAATCTGGCCGGCGTGAACGACGTCGGCGCCGAAATCGTAGGTGAGCGTGCCGAGGTCGCCGTAAACCTCCAACCGGTCCGCCGGCGCGTGCGCGTCGACGCCGCTGAATTCGAGGACGCCTTCCATCCCATTGGCGAAAGTGCAAAGGACGGTAAGCAGGTCAGGAATGATCACTTCGTAACCTTGCCGCATCGGCTGCAGAATCCTGCCGCGCGCGAAGACGCCAGTGATCTCGCCGAACCAGTGCTGCAAGACCTCGACGTAGATCCCGAGTGTGAGCGTGTTGAGGCCGCTCATTTCCACGCGTTGCCGCCAGTGCGCAGGCGCATCGGGGTCGAGAAAGGCGCTGTCGAGACTCTGAAGGCGCAAGTGGTACGGCCGGCCGAGAGTTTTCTCCGCGAGTAATTTTTGCACGAGCAGATCCCCGCGCATTCCGTGGGGTGGCGGGCAAAGCATCGTCACCAGCTCGGGAAAACGGCGCGAGACCGAGAGCATTTCCTCCGCCTCGGCCAGATCCATCGCCATGCGCGCCTGACAAAAAACGTGTTTCCCCGCCTCGAGCGCCGAAACCGTAACCGCGGAATGCATGTAGGGCGGCGTCCCGATCCAAATAATGTCGAGATCGGCCATGCCCAGCAATTCCGCCCAGTTCTGCATCGGCGTGGCGTGCGGCGCGTTCTCGCGGCAGAACTTCTCCGCGCTTTCGTAGGACGAATTGCAAACCGCGACCAGCTCGACGTCCGGCTGGCGTTGCAGTGCCGGCAAGTGGCGCCGGCGCACGACTTCTCCTGCCCCGACAATGCCGAGCCGCAGCTTGTGATTCGTTTTGTGACTCATAAGAAGGTCCCGGACCGCGCGAAATCCGGGGAGAAGCGTATTTGACCACGGTTGGCGGCCGCTGTTCAACTCCGAATGCTTTCGCGAGTGAACTCCGAATGCTTTCGCGAGTAAGAATCGCTTGACCGCTCTGGCGACCGACGGCAGCTTACGCCCCTCTCAAAACCGGATTATGTCAAAAGTTTGCAGCATCACTGGATCGAAACCTTCTCGCGGCAGCGTGATCCACCGTCGCGGCATGGCCAAGAAGAAAGGCGGCGTGGGCCGCCACGTGACCAAAAACGTGCCGCGCACCTTTCAACCCAATCTGCGCGAACAACGGATCTGGGTCGCGGAGCTGAAGAAATTCGTGCGCGTGAAAACAACCGCGCGCGGCTTGAAGACGATCAATAAAAACGGCGCCTACGCGACGTTGAAAAAAGCCGGGCTGATCGCGGCTTAGTCCGCGCCCGGGGCGTTCTCCGCCGGGGTTGAAACTTCGGGTGCGCCATCTGGCGTAATCTCCGCCACCGCCGGCGGCGCCGCTTCTCCCTCCAGCACTGCGTCCCCTTCGCGCGCAATCTCCGCGGGATGTTCCTCCGCCGAGGGCGCCTCGCTTGCCTCGGTCGCGTTCTTCGAATCGTTAGGTGAAGCCAGGCTTTCCGCGATCCCGTTAGGCGCATCGGAACGGGCCTGCGCTTGAGCCCTCGGCGGCGGAGCCTTGGTTCGCGTCAGGTCGAGCGAACCGTCGTTGAATTCGATCACGTGCCCTTCGCTGATCAGCCAGTGCAGATCGGAGGCGAGCGCCAGTTTCCTCTTCTCGCCGCCCTTCGGTTCCCCGGCGGCGTCATCCGGCAATTTCTCCAGTAACTGATTGCGATTTATCCTCGGGTTGGCGGTCAGCGCCGCGAGAATGGCCGCCACGGTCGAGGAGACGGAGGAGCTGTCGTGGCTGAAGGGCCGCGCGCGGATGGGCGAGACGAAGAGCATCGCCTTGCGATGCCGGAAAATGTGCAGTCCGCCCTGGCGAAAAGCGCCAATCAATTCCTGCATCATCTTCGAAGGCGAGCGAGCTTCCTGGGCCCAGGCGTCCTCGATCGCCCGACCTAACGAGCGATCGGCCAGTCGGCGACTAACGACGCCGTCGAGCGTCAATTCCGCGCTGTGACGGAGCAGGCCGGGAAGATACGTCTGGCGAAAATGGCGTTCGGTGTCCGCCGCATTGTGGAAGGTGATCGGCGGCTCCTCCTGCAAAGTCACATAAGTGGTCACTTGGCGCGCTTCCTCCTTCCAGCGTTCGACCGCCTCGGGGTTGGTCACGATCTCGATCTGCCGCTGGTAATCTTGAAAACTCATCCGCCGGCTGAAGCGCTGTTCGTAGAGATTGCGCAGTTGCGGCTGATAAGCGTGATGGTTGGTCGGGCCTAACAAGACCCCGCTCAAGCGGCAGCGCGCGACGGAAGTGAAATTGCCCTTGATCGGGTCGGACTGCGTCACCTCGGTGCGATAAAAGTGATCCTTTTCGTTGAGGAACGCGCCGTTCTCCAGCACCCGCTGGTCACTCGCGATCGGCCCGTTTTCGCCGAGCTGAAAAAGTGCGGCCGTTTCTGCTTTCAAACGCACATCATAGCGCTCCGGTTTCTCGAGAAACATTCGCGCCAGCGAAAAGACCGAGTAGGCGAGATGGCTCGCCTTGATTTGCGCGAGGACATTCTCCAGCACCCGCGCATCCGGCACAAAGCGCACTTCGACGGCCGGCGCGGGCGGGGCCGGTTCCTCCGGTCTCCGGGCCTCGGGCGGCCGCTGACCCGCCGGCCGGCGGGCGCGCTCACGCGGGCCGCGTCCGCTTTCTTTCCCTCGGGTCGGCCGCGGGCCGCGCTCGCCCCGCCGATCCGGACCGCGACGGTCGCGTTGACCGACCGCAGGAGCCTCGTCGCCGGCAAAATGGGCATAGAGATTTTCGTTAGGCGTTTCCTTCACCCAAGCGGGCAGAAACTTCAGATCCAAAAGATCCGGCACGTCGTTTTCCTCGGCCATCAGAGTCTGTACGCGAAGGCGGACGGTTGTAAAATCCGCGGCGCGATTTGCCGGCTCAAGCCAGCTTCGTTGCGCAAAATAAATTGACAACGAATCCAATTAATTTAGTTGCCAACGTGTCGCGACGCCTTTAAGCCGTCACCCTACAGAATCGAACCAAGGAGAATAATTTGTATGTCGGATAAACCGATCGAAGAAAAAGTGAAGGATATCATCGTCGAGCAACTGGGCGTGAATCCGGAGCAGGTGACCCCAAATGCCTCGTTCATCGAGGACCTGGGAGCGGACTCGCTCGACATCGTCGAGTTGGTGATGGCCTTTGAAGAGGAATTTTCGGTGGAAGTGCCCGATGAAGACGCGGAGAAACTGCAGACCGTCGGCGACGTAGTGAAGTACATCGAGGACAAGGCCGCCAAAGAATAAGGCCGCTCCGCTGTCTGTCAGCGTGCTTGTCAACGCAACTTGAAACACGGCCTCGGCCGTGTTTTTTGTTGCGTGCTTTGCAGAGCGCCGTCCCCCGAGAGAGAATACCCGCGTGAACCTCCTTTGGTTGAGCGCCCCCGTTTTTGATCTCGGGCGCTACCACATCTCCCTCCTCGGGATCGCCGCTTTCATCGGACTAATGGCGCTCGGGCTGATCTCCGCCAAAGCCCTCCAGAGCGCGGTCGTGCGGCGTTTCCTTAGCCGTTTCAAGCTCGACACCAACTTCGTCGCGATCATCACGACGATTCTCAGTCTCGCCGCGCTCGTTTTTTTCTTCGTTAGCGCGATTGACGGTCTCGGCATTCCCCTCGCCTGGAGCGACCCGCTGCCCGGAATCCCGATCAGTCTCCTCCAGCTTTTCCTGCTCGTCGGCCTCCTCATCCTGGTCTTCTGGCTCTCCTCGCGCACGAAACGCTTTCTCTTTAATCGCTTCCTCGTCCACAGCGGCCTCGATCGCTCGCTCCAGTACGCGATCTCGCAAATCGCTTCCAACGTTGTCCTCGTCGTCGGCATTTTCATCGTCCTGCAAAACACCGGCATTCATCTCGAAGCGCTCACCGTCTTCGCCGGCGCGGTCGGGGTCGGCATCGGCTTCGGTCTGCAAAATATCACGAGCAATTTCATCAGCGGTCTCGTCATTCTGGCGGAGCGGCCGATTGCGATCGGTGACCGCGTGGAAGTCGCCGGCGTCACCGGTCAGGTGCAGAAAATTCGCGCGCGCTGCACCGTGGTGGTGACGAATGACAACATCACCACCATCGTGCCTAACCAGAAGTTTATCGATTCGCCGGTGACGAACTGGACTTATGGCGATCCCCGGGTGCGCTTCCGGATTCCAGTCGGGGTGGCCTATGGAAGCGACGTGGAAAAGGTTCGCCGGACGTTGATCGAGGCGGGGGAGGAAGATCCGCATGTCCTGGAGGACCCGGCGCCGAGCGTTTTCTTCGCCGGGTTTGGCGACAGCTCGCTCAACTTCGAGCTCGTCGTCTGGAGCAACGAGATGAGCAATCGGCCCAATCGGTTTCGCAGCGACCTGAATTTCGCGATTCATCGGAAGCTCGGCGCAGCCGGGATCGAAATCCCGTACCCGCAGCGCGATCTCCACGTTAAGAGCGGTGTTTTGAAGGTGGATTCCGCACCGGGCAAGCCCGCGGCAATGACACGGTCGGAATGACGAAATCCGAGACAAGCGCCGCTCTGCTCTTGAAATTTCGCGCACTCTTGCTACTGGACATATTCGTATCGGCGCTCCCATCCTCTCTTCACGACAGCTAAAACACGGGCCATCCGGCACTTCCGTCCGGATTCCGCAGGGCTTTGCCACGATTGTCACCCAGGTGGAGCTGCAGGATTGCCCAGCCTGGCGCGAAGCCTTTTTCGATAAGTGCAAGGACCACCGCTATTACGAGCTGATCGGGACGACCCTGACCGATAACTTCGATTATTTTTTCCTCATTCTCGAAGATACCGCGCGGCAAGTGCGGGCGATTCAGCCCCTCTTTTTCGTGCGCCAGAATCTGACCGAAGGCGTGGCCGGTCCGATGCGCGATATGGTGGACCGGATCCGGCGCAAGTTTCCGCGTTTCCTCACCATGAAGACGCTGATGGTCGGCAGCACCGCGGGCGAAGGCCATCTCGGGGCTTGTCGCCCCGAAGATGCGGAATGGGTGGCGGAAGCGCTCCATTCCTGCCTGAGAGTGTTCGCCCGCGAGGCCCGCGCCTCGCTCGTGGTGTTGAAGGATTTCCCGGCGCGTTACCGCGCGCCGCTCCGCAACTTTTCCTCCAACGGCTACACCCGGATCGCCAGCATGCCGATGACGCGGCTCTCCCTGCAACACCGCGACTTCGACGAATACGTCGCTTCGTTAGGCAAAGCGACCCGGAAGAATCTGCGCCGCAAGTTTCGCAAGACGGCCCAAAGCGCGCCGATTCACTGCGAGGTCCTGACCGACGTCACACCGGTGATCGACGAGCTTTATCCGCTCTACCTCCAGGTCCACGAACGCTCGAAGTTGCGTTTCGAAAGGCTGACGCCCGAGTATTTTTGCCGCCTCGGCCGGGAGATGCCGGAACGGACACGCTTCTTCGTCTGGCGGCAGGAAGGCAACGCGATCGCTTTCAGCCTCTGCCTGGTGCACGACGGCACGATTTACGATGAGTACCTCGGGCTCGATTACCGCGTCGCCTTCGATCTCCATCTTTATTTCTACACGATGCGCGACATCATTACCTGGGCGCTCGCGCAAGGTCTGCACTCCTACTGCAGCAGCCCGCTCAATTACGATCCCAAACTGCACCTCGGCTGCGAGCTCGTCCCGCTCGATCTTTACGTGATGCACACCGGCAAGCTGCTCAATCCGCTCTTCCGCCGGGCGCTCCGTTTCCTCCAGCCGACCAAACACGATCCGGTGCTGCAGCAGTTCGCCAACGCGCACGAGCTTTAGATGCTGCTGTTCGCGGCTGCGCGGACCCGGATCTCCGGGCGAAATCATTCTGGGAGGAGCACAAGGATCTGAACCGCGTCTGGCGTTGCTTCGTAAACCCGTGGGTGCAGTTGTCGATCTGCGTCCTCCTTGCTACGGCCGCGGAATTATTCCTCAAGCTGGGCGCGATGGAAACGGCGAATCCTGCGAACGCCTGGTCGTGGACCGGGCTGACGGGACTTCGCTCCGGCTGGGTCTGGTGGGGCATCATCGCTTCGGTCGTTAGTCTTTTTAACTGGCTCGCCACTTTGCGGAAACTCCCGCTCACGGTCGCGTTTCCGGTCGGCAACGTCGTGCACATCCTCGTCCCGCTCAGCAGCTGGATCTTTCTCGGAGAGGGCATCGTAACCCGGCGCTGGGTTGGCATCGCGCTTCTCGTGCTCGGCCTGATGATCGTGGCCAGGCCTGCCGCGAAGCTGGAGGAGCGCCTGTGACGCCTTTCGCCGCCCTCCTCATTTTCGTCACGGTCGGCTGCTTTGTCGCCGGGCAGATTCTGCTCAAGCATGCGATGGACATCACAGCGCGCGAGCGTTATTCCCGCCGCCACGCGACGCTCGTCTTCGCCGCCGCCATCGCCGTCTTCGCGGTCAATTTCTTTGTCAATATCGGGCTGCTCCAGCGCTTCGATCTCAGCTATTTCTTTCCCTTTCAGGGCTTGAGCGTGATCCTGATTGCCCTCGCCGGCGCGTTCATTTTGAAGGAGAAATTGACCGCTCGCCTAACGATTGGCTCGCTGGTCATCGCCCTGGGAGTGGTCCTCGTCTCGCTGAGCTAGGCGCTTTAGACGCCTCCCTCTGGGAGGCGCGGGAGTCGAATACAATCGTGTTGGCGCGGCTCGCCCTCGCGCTTCGCAGAGCGAAGCGTCTACAGCGCTATTCGTGGTCCTGAGTTAGCGCCGGCAGCAAGCGGCGCAGCGCGACCTCGTTCGTGCGACGCGCTTCAGCCGGGTCGCGCGACGGAAGTTTCGGATGATCCATTTCCGAGACGAAGCGCTGTTTCCGTCGGGCATAAACGGCGGGCGACCACGCGCCGCAAATGTCGCCCGCGACGATGCGGCTTCCTCTTCCGAGCAAGTCGATCGCCCAGGCAACCTCCTCGGTGGTGAACCGGCCGCTTTCCCAATTCGTGACCGCGTCTTCCGCGCGCAGGCAGTCGAGATCCACCGTCACGTAAACCTGCGCCGCGCCGAGCTGGTCGACAAAGCGCGCAAATTTCTCGCGCCAGTTTTCGCGCAAGATCGCGCCGCGCCGCGCCTGCTCCTTTTCGCTTCGATCATCCGCCCAGGGATGCACCTCCAGCCGTCCGCTCCGTTCCGCCCGTTGGTTGCCAAAGATCCGGCCGGGCCACCAGCATTCGAAGTTGCTGCAACCCCACACGCTCACCCTTTGCACCTGCGGCAATTCGAGCGCGCGATTGACCCAGCCACCGCAGCACCAGCGCGGCGGCCGGATGTCCCAGTCGGGATGATTATCGAACGAGACGACCGTCGTTAGGCGAGTCAGCCGGCGGAGCCAGAGCGCGGTCAGGTGATGAAAATCACCGGAACCGTAAAGAACGAAAGCCTCCTTGGGCGCTTCGCGATAAAATTCTTCGATCAATCGTGACGGCGCGGAGAAGCGAAGCTGCGGCCCCCAGGCAGTGGCATCCCGTGTCTCGAACGGGACCGCGTCCGCGAACCAGGCATTATCCAGGTTGAGATGAATCGCCTTGGCCAAGACTCAAACGTTGCCTCGGCCAGGATGAAAGCAACGGCGCAACGCTTTTCCGATGCGCGCAGCACTCACTCCAGGCGCGAAGGTACGTTGCATGGCAACCAAGAGGACGAACGGAGGCAAAAACGAATGCGAGGACCGAGACTTCCTCTGTCGCGTTCGAGATGCGTTCGGGGTATTTGCGCGAAAGACGTCGGCGGTTCTCGGGAGCGCGTGGGCTTTTGTCTGCGCCATTCTCATCATCGTCGTCTGGGCGATGACGGGTCCGACCTTCCATTACTCGGACACGTGGCAGCTCATCATTAACACCGGGACCACCATCGTCACTTTCCTAATGGTCTTCCTGATTCAGAACACGCAAAACCGCGACGCGAAGGCTGTTCACCTCAAGCTCGATGAATTGATTCGCGCCCTCGGACCCGCACGCAACAAACTGGTCGATTTGGAAAAGCTTTCCGATGACGAACTGGAGAAGATCGAGGGCGAATTCGAGAAGCTGCGGAAAAAAGCGGACGGCGCGAAAGAAAAGGTCGAAGAACTCAAGAGCGCCGTTTCGCGGTGACGGGCTCGGTGGTTTCCAGCGGGCGCGCTTCTCCGCTGCGGATAAAACCTTTCCCGCTCGGGCAAAGGGAAAGAATTTCGCAGCTACGACAATCGGGGCGCCGCGCGAAGCAGCGCCGGCGCCCATGCCAGATGAGCCAGTGGCTCCAGTCCGTCCAATATTTCCTCGGAATCAGCTTCATCAGGTCGCGCTCGATCTTCTCCGGATCTTTGTGACTCGTTAGGCCAAGCCGCTGCGCCAGGCGCGCGACATGAGTATCGACCACGACACCCTCGTTTTTGTGGAAGGCATTGCCCAGAACCACGTTGGCCGTCTTTCGGCCGACGCCGGGTAACGCGTGCAACTCCGCCATGGTCTGCGGCACTTTGCCGTTGCGCTCCCTCTCAATTGCCGCGGCTGCCGCGCGAATGCTTTTGGTCTTGTTCCGAAAGAAGCCGGTCGATTGGATTGCCTTTTCCAGTTCCGCCGACGGCGCGGCCGCGTAATCCGCTGCCGTCCGATAGCGGGCGAAGAGTGCCGGCGTCACCAGGTTGACCCGCTTGTCGGTGCATTGCGCGGAGAGAATGGTCGCGATCAGGAGTTGCAAGGGTGTCTGGAAATCGAGCTCGCAATGCGCGTCCGGATAAACCTTCGGCAGCACCTTGACCAGCCGCTTCGCCCGCTCAGCTCTCGTCATTGCCCAACGACTCCTTGGAAGCGACTCCCCTGCGCCACCATTGCCGACGGCGGGCTCTTCCCCAGAAAACGCCGCCGCGCCGGATGAGCCGGCGTGCCCAGGCAAATTCGGTCGCAAGCAGCGCCAGACCGAGTGGCACGACCAGGACCGCCGGCCCCGGCAGGACGATCAAGGCCAGACCGAACAAGACCACCGTCGAGCCGATGACCGCGACGATCAGTTTGCGAACGCGCGGCCGATTGGCGAGGCCGAGGCGTTGCACCCATTTCCAATACCACTTCACCGCTCGTTAGGTCGCCGAGTGGGCGGCTTCGGGTGAATGGTCGAGAAACGGCGAGAGCCTCTGCTCCAATTGGGGAGGGACGTGCGCGACCAACTCAACGAACTCGCCTTCATACCGCAACTCAAGCACATGACCGACCCGGTGCACTTCTGCAAGCAAGGCCGATTCACTCTGCGGGAGCCGATAACGGCAGCGCAGCCGCCATGACCCGAGCACATTCTGCAGGGCCGGCACCAGCTCGTCGACGCCTTCCCGGCTCCGCGCAGAGATGGCGACGCTCCCGGGAAATTTTTCTCGATAAACCTGCACCAGATCCCGGTCGGGGAGCGCATCGATCTTGTTGAAGACCACCATCGTTTGCTTCCCGTAGGCGCCGATTTCCTTGATCACCGCATCGACCGCCGCCATGTGCTCGTCGAGGCGTGGATGACTCAGGTCGACGACGTGGATGAGCAAGTCAGCCTCGACCACCTCCTCAAGCGTGGCCTTGAACGACTCGATCAAGGTGTGCGGAAGATTGCGCAGGAAGCCGACCGTATCGGTCAGCAGGACGCGTTGTTTGTTAGGCAAAACCAGGCTCCGGGTCGTCGGATCGAGGGTCGCGAAAAGTTTGTCCTCCGCCAGCAGATCGGCGCCGGTGAGGAGATTGAGCAGGGTCGACTTGCCCGCATTGGTATAACCGACGACCGCGGCCACCGGCCACCGGTGACGCTTCCGTCCCTGGCGCTGCACCGCGCGATGCTTGCGCACTTCATTGAGATCGCGCTCCAGCCGCGCGATCCGCTCCTGCACCCGCCGGCGATCGACTTCGAGCTGCGTTTCGCCCGGGCCCCGCGTCCCGATGCCGCCGGATTGGCGGGAAAGATGCGTCCACATTCTCGTTAGGCGCGGGAGGAGATATTGCAGCTGCGCCAACTCGATTTGCAATCGTCCTTCGCGACTCCGGGCGCGCTGCGCGAAAATATCGAGGATGAGCTGGGTGCGATCGAGCACTTTTCTCGAAAAGAGATTTTCCAGGTTCCGGCCCTGCGCCGGCGAGAGTTCGTTGTCGAAAATGACCGAGGTGACTTCCTGATCCTGGAACGATTCCTTGATCAACTCCGCTTTCCCTTTGCCGATGTAAAACGGCGCGGTCGGCTTCTGCAATTTTTGCGTCACGGTGTCGACCACTTGCGCGCCGGCCGAGCTCGCCAGCTCACGCAGTTCCTCGAGCGAATCGCGCAAATCCCATTTCGAGACGCCTTCTTTTTCGAGTCCGATGAGGAGCGCGCGCTCCTGTTTCCGATGCGGCTGCGTCTCAATCATTCAAGGGGAGGCAAAGGGAAACCTTTTGCAGGATCCAATCGACGGCGGCTGCGTGATCCTTGAGAAGAGACAAATTCAGTGATTCCAGATTAGGTTGCCGCCGGAACCAGGTCAACTGTCTTTTGGCATAGCGGCGGGTCGCTTGCTGAATCGCCGCGATGCACTCCGGCGAGCTTATCCTGCCTGCAAGAAGTTGCCGGACCTGATCCAACCCGAGGGTTTTCGCAGCCGTCGTGCTGAGCTGACCGATCGTCGCGACTTCCTCCTTCACGCCGGCGCGCAACATCTCTTCGACCCGACGATCGATGCGAAAATTGAGCTCGGCCCGATCACGAAAAACAAAAACTCCGGGCGCCTGAGATGACTCTTCCCACTGCGACCGTTGCGCGGAAGCCGGCGCCCTGGTCTGCGCAAAAATCTCCAGCGCCCTAACGACACGCCGTTTGTTCTGCCGATCGATCTTCTCTGCGCCTGCCGGATCGACCGCGGCGAGGCGCGCGTTCAGTTCGTCGAGCGAAAGCGTATTCAGTTCCGCGCGCAACTTCGAATCAACCGCTGGCAGCGGCGCCAGACCGTGAGTTAGTGCCTTCAGGTAGAGCCCGCTCCCGCCGACGACGAGAGCTAGTTTGCCGCGGCGGTTGATTTCCTCGATCGCAGCGCGCGCCAGCGTGCGAAATTTCTCCGCGCTCATTTCCTCTGTCGGAGGCACGCAAGCGATCAAATGGTGGGGCGCTTTGCGCAGCATAGCCGCGTCGGGCTGAGCGGTCAGGATGGGCAGACCACGATAAAGCTGGAACGCGTCGGCGCTGACAATCTCCGCGCCGCAGCGTGCCGCGACGTCGGCCGCGAGCTCGGATTTCCCGCCCGCCGTCGGACCGGCGATGAAGAAGACCGATTTCATTTCGGCAAATCACAATGTGGGAGGGGCCTTTGTGCCCCGATCGGCGCCGCCATTCGCCGCACAAAGGCGGCTCCCACATTGAAGACGCTCAAGGCTTCCATAAAAAAGACCGGGAGACCCGGCGGCGCGAGGCCACCTGATCTCCCGGTCACGAAGGAGGGCAATTAATCGCGCGAATGACTGTCGGATTTCGCGCCGCTGACGACCAGCTTGCGGCCCAGGAATTCCTTGTCGTGCAATTCCGCGACGGCGCGTTTCGCTTCCTCGATCGACTGCATCTGGACGAAGGCGAATCCTTTCGAGCGTTCATTGTGCTTGTAGGTCACCACTTCGGCGTTCTGCACCTGGCCGACGCCGTTGAAGAGCTCGAACAAGTCGCTCTCGGTCGCGTCGAAGGAGAGGTTGCCGACGTAAAGACGCGGCGTCGTCACTTCGATCGACTCCGGTTTGCGTGAAACACGCTCCGACCGGGGCGCACCATTGCGCACCTTGGGTGCACCGTTCCGCGAAGACGCGGCCGGTTTTGCGGAACTATCGGCGCTTCCGAAAAAGGCCGTTACTTTCTGCCAAAAGCTCTTTTTTGCGGGAGCCTTCGACTCCGCGCGATCGTCGCGCGTATCGAACCGCCGGCGGGATCCCCCACGACGCGGGCGCCGTGAGTTTCTCCCGGGGGATTGAGATTTCATAATAATCCTCGGTTTTAAACCAGTTACTTTGTGGGCGGAGCGCATCAAGCGATGCACGGTCCACGGCGCGCGAACCCCGAAGGGTCCAATCAAGCAGCTCAAAAGCAGTCTGCGCGGCCAAAGGAAACTCCGCCTCGTCGGGCCGGGAAACGGGATCAGGCAAAAGCCTGGCCGCGTGCGATCTCCGTCGCGGCATTTTGGTCGGGATGGACGAGAATGCCGGCTTCATTTTTCCAAAAAACTGGACGATCGCGGGAAGCAGACCTGCACCTGAGCTTCCCGGCAACAGCGCACACTATTCCCGAGTCGAACGTGATTGCAAGCCTGAAGCGTGAGAGGTAGCCCGATGGCCGTTTCCCCCGCGCGCTGGCCGCCAGCGGGCGACCCGGGTCACGGGCGGTCCTGCGTCTGATGAAACCATTCGATGAAACGCGGCAGTCCGACGCGCAGCGGCGTGACCGGTCGATACCCGAGCAGCCGACGCGCCTTGGAGATATCCGCGCAGGTCAGCGGCACGTCCCCCGGCTGCTCCGGGAGCCGATTGATCGTCGCCTTGCGACCGAGCGCGTCCTCAATCGCCACGATCAAATCCTTTAGCAGGATTGTCTCGCTCTCGCCCAGATTGAAAATATCGAAGAGCGGGCCCGCGTAGCCTAACGACGCCGTCACGCCCTGAACGATGTCGTCAATGTAGGTGTAATCGCGCCGGGTCGTGCCGTCGCCAAATTGGTCGATCGGCTGGCCGTGCCAAATCCGCCGCGTGAACTGGTGGATCGCCAGGTCGGGCCGCTGCCGCGGGCCGTAAACGGTAAAGAAGCGCAGCGCGACGATCCGCATCCCGTAAAGATGCGAATAGGTGGAGCAAAGAAATTCCCCGGCGAGTTTCGTCGCCGCGTAGGGGCTCACCGTTTGTGTGAGATGCAGATCTTCTGAAAACGGCACCGTCTCGGCCAGCCCGTAGACCGATGAGCTGGAAGCGAAAATGAAGCGGTCAATGCCCACCGTGCGTGCCGCCTCCAGCAAATGCAGCGTGCCGCCGACATTGGTGTCGTAATAAAGCTGCGGATGCCCGATCGACGGGCGCACTCCGGCGCGCGCCGCCAGATGGATGACGGTGTCGACTTTCTCGCGATGAAAAACATCGCCTACCGCGCGCGCGTCGCGCAGATCGGCGTGATACACCGTTATTTTGTCCGCGACGGCGGCGATGTTTCCGCGTTTTATTTGCGGATCATAAAAGTCGTTGAAGTCGTCCAGGATCGCGACCTGGTGCCCGCCGTCGAGCAGCTTCTCGACAAGGTGCGAGCCGATGAATCCGGCGCCACCCGTGACGAGAATTCTCATGGCGCGAGCGTAAGGAGGAAGCGCCGGGCGGGCAAGGAGAGAACGGGGCGGTGGTGGAGTGATGGAGTAGTGGAGTAATGTTGGACGACGACTCCAACACTCCATTACTCCAACACTCCTCAGCACGCGCGAATGATACCGAGAACGCGAAAACTGAACCGAGCATCGATGTGGGTGGCGGCAGGGTTCGTTTTCCTGCTCGCGCTGCTCATCGATCTTGCTTTCCGCCTCGGTCCCGAGTTGCTCGAACGCCGCAGGCTCCAGCCCTCGCTGGAGCTCGTTTCGCCCATTGACCTCGCCTCCCTGCCGACCGCCACGCGTTTCGATTTCCCGCTCGGCACCGAGCACGGCGCGATGGCTTATAACGCGCAGCCATTTACTGAAAACATGCATCTCGGCGACGACCTGAACGGCATCGGCGGCGAGAACAGCGATCTCGGCGATCCGGTCTTTGCCGCGGCCGATGGCCGCGTCCTGGCCGCGCGTGACGGTGGACCGGGTTGGGGCAACGTCATCATCGTGCTGCACGCCTATCGCGAAAACGGTGCCCGCAAATACGTGCAATCATTTTACGGACACGTGCAGAGCATCCTCGTCGGGCCGCGCGAGGAAGTGCGCCGCGGCCAACAGATCGCCACCGTCGGCACCGGCGGCGGAAAGTACCTGGCCCACCTCCACTTTGAAATGCGCGAGTTCATTACGCCCTTCATTGGCGCCGGTTACCGGAAGGACACCCATGGCTGGCTCGATCCGAGCGCCTTCATCCAGGCACACCGCGGCGCGCCCGATGAAGACGTCGGAAGGAAAGATTATGTTCGTTAGGGCCACCGAATCCGGCACTCAGTCCCGCCTCCGCAATGAACCTTGGTGCGCGAAGAGAGAAAGCTGCCCCGAGATTACCTCGGAGCAGGTCTAACACTCTTCCGCCCGGCCAAGATGGTGCCTAGCAGATCCTGGAAGCAGAGTCAGCGGCCTGGGCCAGATCCTGCAGCGTCTGGAAGAATTCCGGGGTCTGCCCAATGAAGAGCCCCGAGTTGGTCAAGGCGGTAACCGCCGCCATCGCGCCTGCATTCTCTACCAAGGTAGGCCGGATGACAGAACAGCGCGGCAAGCTCGGATCGATGAACTGACAGGGCTCCGGCATGATCAAGCTCTTCTGACGCAACGGATCTCCATCGAATGCCTCCTCGATGTCCGGGAAAAATAGACCCGGAACCCTAACCTTTGGGCAATCGCCGGCGCCATCGTTCCAGATCGCAAAATGGAACACTTCCGTGCCCCCGATACTGGCCACGATCCTGAGCACGGTGAGGTCTGAGACCTTGCCCGCCATCGTAGCGTAGAGACTCGATCCCCCCTGCTCAATGGTTCCAAAATGAAAGGCCGCCGTGTTGGCGATGGCTTGAATCTGTTTCGAGCCACTCGGAAGATCGTGTGGCGGGATGGACGGCCGATCCACAATCTCGATTAATTGCGGAAAGGTTGCACCAAAATCCGGATTTTGATGGCTGCGGTAGCGAATCCACCAGCTGGTATCTACCGTCAGATTCATCAAGTTGGTCAATCGCCCAATCTGTTGAGCGCCAGTCGCCCGGCTGCTCGGTAGCGTGCGGAAGGCATCTAGGTTAACCGGTTGAGCGCCGACCGATGCAAGGTAGGCATTCAAGAAGGTGGCATGACTCAACTCGTCATCGGTGTTATCGGCGATATATTGCGGGAAGTCGTCGTCGATTACTTCAATTGCCGTCATGTAGGCCTCATTGCCGGTCGCCAATTCGGTATATTGCTGCCAGAGATCTGTCTCCAGCAATTCCGCGGCAGCGAGGAAGCTCAGGATGGCGGCGTCCCCGCTGTTGATCGTGCCCGCGGTCGCGGCGCTGGCCCCGCGAGCGACTCCGTTGAAGAGCCCGGCGGCCGGCGTCAAGAGCGCCGCGCCGAGTCCGAGGCTACGAAGAAACGACCGGCGCGCCAGACGATGCGGAGGGGGCAGTAAGTCGGCGAACCGCTGCAAGTCGGTGGACTCGTCATTACCTGACTCATTGTTTGTTTGCTTGGAATTGTTTTTCATGACTGTTCGTATTGAAGGTTGATTGTTATTTCGATGCGGAGTCAGTCTTTGACCCGGGCAAGCCTTGCGCAAGGTCAGCTTGGTAACAGGTCTGTTACGCGACAGCTGCAGCTATATCACTGGGTAGATTTAGTAACAAAACTGTACCGTGACTGGATCTCTTGTGAAGCCGCGCCTTGGCGGCTGCTCTTCGTGACTTGCCAGCCAGTCAGACCCGGCCAGCTGAGACGTTCTCCGGAACATCCAGGGCCCGCCAGAAATACCATGCAGCGACGGAGCGGTAAGGCCGCCATTTTTCGCCGATAGCATGCAGCTCCTTCGGCTTTGGCAGATCCTTCTTGCGGAAAGTTTTGGCATAACCTTTCCGCACCCCGTAGTCGTCAACTGGCCAGACGTCGAGCCGGCCAAGGTCGAAGAGCAACATCATCTCGACTGTCCACCGGCCTATCCCACGGACTGTCGTGAGGCGAGCGATGATCTCCTCGTCGCTCATTCGGTCCAAGGCGGCGTGCGTCGGCACGGTGCCGTCGAGCGTTTTCGAGGCCAGATCCTTGATCGCCGCGGTCTTGCTCCGCGAGAGTCCGGCGGCGCGCAGTTTTTCGTCCGGCGTGGCGATGACCAGCTCGGGCGAAAACCATTTCCGCCGCGGATAGAGGGCGCGCACCCGGCCGAAGATCGTCGCCGCCGCTTTGCCGCTTAGTTGCTGGTGGACGATCGATTCCGCCAGCGCGTCGAATGGCCTAACAAGCTTCCCCGGCTGCACGGCGAAGGGCCGGGCTTGCGCGATGAGCGCCGCAAGTTTCGGATCACTTGCGGCCAAATGCTGCGCGGGCGTGAGCGTCGCTCGCTTCACCGGCATTTTTCGGCCAGTTTTCTGACCGTCGCGATGTTGCGCAGCGTCGCGAAGCATTTTGACAAGACCGCCTCTGCCTAACGACGACGCCCGCCGCCCCCGCGTCCCCCGCCCGCACGAAATCCGCCCCGGCGCGGGGCCGGTCCACGCCGCGAATCGTTAGGCGCACCCTGGCGGGGACGCCCCGGCGCCGCGACCCGCGGTTCCGCCCGGCTCCGCTCCTCGCGCGGCGGGGCCGCGGCATTGTAATCGAAACCCTCGGCGCGCTTGCGCACGATGCCGCGACCAATGAACCGTTCCAGTGACCGCAGCGGACCGTGATCCTCCGGGGTAATAAAACTGATCGCGTCGCCGACCGCGTGGGCGCGACCCGTCCTCCCGATGCGATGCACGTAATCCTCCGAGTGCATCGGGAAATCATAATTTACGACGTGCGAAATACCGTCCACGTCGATCCCGCGCGCGGCGACATCGGTCGCCACCAGCACCCGCACAGCACCCGACTTGAAATCCTTCAAGGCGCGCAACCGTTGACTCTGCGAGCGATTGGAATGGATCGTGCCTGCCTTGATGCCGCTGCTCTCCAGCCGGCGCGCGACCCGATCGGCGCCGTGTTTCGTCCGGGTGAAGACCAACACCGTATCGAACTGCGGATCGCCCAGCAGATGTTGCAGCAGGGCCGGCTTCAAATGGGAGCGCACTTCGTAAACCAGCTGAGTCACGGTCTCCGCCGGATTCGCGCGGCGCCCGATCTCGATGATTTTGGGCGAACGCTGAAACTCATGCGTCAGCGCTTCGATCTCACGCGAGAGCGAGGCGGAAAACATTAGGGTCTGGCGTTTTCCAGGCAGCGCCCTAACGATTTGCCGGATTGGGGGGAGAAAGCCCATGTCCAGCATCCGATCCGCTTCGTCGAGGACGAGAAATTCCACACCGGAAAAATTCGTGTGGCGTTGCTCCATCAGATCGATCAATCGGCCCGGCGTCGCGACAACAAGCTCGACCCCGGAACGGAGCGCTTCGATCTGCGGCCGCTCGCTCACTCCGCCAAAGACCGTCGCCATGCGCAGCGGCAGGTGCCTTGCATAAGCGCGCACGTTTTCCTCGATCTGGACGACAAGCTCGCGCGTCGGTGCGACGATCAGCGCCCTCATGCCGCGCCGTTTTCCACTGTCGGATGGCTGCACGAGCTTCGTCAGGATTGGCAGAACAAACGCGGCCGTCTTGCCCGTGCCAGTTTGCGCGATGCCGATGACATCACGACCCGCGAGCACCGCGGGTATGGCGGCGGTCTGGATCGGCGTGGGTTCCGTGTAACCAGCTTCCTGGATGGCTTTGTAAATGCGGTCGTCGAGACCGAGCGAACGAAATGGCACAGTCCGCGGACTATCGGTCAATAACCCGCAATGACACGCTATCTTTTCGCGACGCTACGGTTTGATAATGCGGTAGGAGGTGTTGAAGACCAACGGACCGTTCTCCGTTGCGACCGTGAAGGCGAGGGCTCCGCGATCGTTCGCCGTCGGCATTGCCTTGGCCGTGATTCCCCGCGTGAGCCCGCTCCCGTTAGTCTTGGAGTGACCCACGAATCCGGCTGGGAGACCCATCATCATCCTTCTCAAAGCCGACTCCGAGACTCTGATGAACAGCCGGCCGCTCTCGCTCTTAAAAAAATAAGGAAAGACCTTGATCCGATAATCCCCAACATAGAGCGAACCGTCGCGGCTGAGCGGGCCGGCCGCCAGTTTCGCGGTGCCGCCAGCCAATCTGCTCGAGCTGGGCGCGATCAACAGTCTTGAAGTGATGCGGCCGGCGGGATGCGACGGAGGAGTCTCCGCCGCCGCCACCGACAGTCCGAGTCCTAGAAGCGACCCGACAATCGGGGAGAGAAGTTTCACGAGTTTGACTAAATTCCGCCCGACATTGAAACGCAAACAGCCAAGTCACAATCCGCCGATCATTTTGCGGCAATGAAACGCTTCGGCCCATCTCGTGGCCGATTCCACTTCGCGGAGACGCGTGAAGTCGAGGCTCAGATCTTCACCAGCGGCAAGTCAGTCAGCCCGTCGGTATAACTAGCCAGGAAGATCTCGTCGCAACAGGCGAACCAGCCGAAAGAAACTCCGCGGGAGAGGCGAGACGGGCTGGATCGCGACCGCTCTGGCGTCCGGCTCCGGAAACGATGTAGGATTCAACATGAAACTTTCGCCCGCATCGCAGCGATCCGCGCTCGCGGACTTCAATCGCCTCCACGCCGAAGGGTGTTTTGTCCTGCCGAATCCGTGGGATACAGGCACGGCCATTTATCTGCAGCGCCTGGGATTCAAAGCCCTGGCGACCACCTCCGCCGGTTATGCCTTTAGCCGAGGAAAACCCGACGGCGCCATCCCCCGCGACGAGATGCTGGCGCACATCCAAGAGGTTGTTGCCGCCACGCCGCTTCCCGTCAACGCCGATTTCCTCTCCGGCTTCGCCGAAGAACCGGAAGGAGTGGCTGCGAACGTCGCCCTTTGCCTGGCCACGGGGGTGGCCGGCCTATCGATCGAGGATTCGACCGGGAAGAATGATCCGCCGCTCTATGAGGAGAAGCTCGCCATTCAGCGGATCGAAGCCGCCCGTCATGCGATCGTTGCGTCGGGGGCCCCGTTATCCTGACCGGGCGCTGCGAAGCTTTCCTCGTTAGGCAGCCGGACCCGCTCCGCACCTCGCTCGCGCGCCTCGCCGCCTACGCCGACGCGGGGGCGGATTGCCTCTACGCACCCGGCGCGAGCGAACCGGATGACATTGCCGCGATCGTCAAGGCTGTCGCTCCGAAGCCGGTCAACATCCTGGTCTCTGGATTCAATTCGCATCTCTCTCTGGCGCAACTCGCCGACCTCGGGGTCCGCCGTATTTCTGTCGGCTCCGGCCTCGCACTGGTGGCGTGGGCAGCCTTTGTTCGCGCCGCCCGCGAAATCGCCGCAGACGGCTGTTTCGAGGCCCTCGCCGGCGGCATGTCATTCGCCGAGCTGAACCAACTCTTCGATCGGATCGCTCTCGCGGGATCCGCCTAGACAACACCCGCAACTCAGAGAACGATGTCACGAGGAAAACCGAAACATGTTTGGTCCCGCCGATTACGTTCTCCGTCCGCTCACGCCTGAGGACGAAGCGACCCTGTGGGAGATGCTCTACCAGGCTCTCAGCCCGGCCGGTCGTGAAGCGCCTCCCCGGGAGATCGTGCAGCGTCCCGAATACGCGCGCTACGTCGAGCGCTGGGGCGGCCCGGGTGATATTGGCTTTGTCGCCCACGACAAGAACGAGAGAATGCTGCTCGGAGCGGTTTGGCTGCGCGCGTCGTTAGGAAGCGGTCCGAGCGACGCACCGCCGGAGCTGGCTTTTGTCGTCAAGCCGGGGCATCGCCAACGTGGCATCGGCGCCTCGCTGCTTACCCAGTTCGTGCGATCCAATCCGCAGCTGTCAGCGCTTGCCTTGCGGGTCGGCGCCCAGAGTCCGGCGGTGCGCCTTCTGGAGCGCTTTGGATTCGAGATTGCAAACCAAGGTGATCAAGCCGTCGTCATGCGTCGAGAAGCCTGATCGGCCCGCTCGCTGGAACAACGGTCACGGTCCACCATTTCATCGTTTTGATTTCCCATGTCACTGCTCGCTGAACGCGCCCTCATCATTTTGCACGACTGGGTCCAGTCGGAAAGTCTCCGAAAACACTGTTACGCCGTGGCGGACTCGATGCGACACTTCGCGCGGTTGCGCGACGCCGACGCAGACCTGTGGGAAGCGGTCGGCCTGTTGCACGATATGGATTATGAGCGACATCCAAACTTGGAGCGAAGCCCAACTGAGGGTCATCCATTCGTCGCTGCCACCTGGCTGCGCGCGCAGGGCTGGAGCGAAGAAGCCTGTCGCGCAGTCGTTTCGCACGCCGATTACGCGGGCGTCGCGCGAGTCTCAAGTCTCGAGCAAACCCTTTACGCGGTCGACGAACTGAGCGGCTTTGTCACTGCGGTCGCGAGGGTAAGGCCGGGCAGGAGCATCCACGAAGTGGATGTGACGGCCGTCAAGAAGAAGATAAAAGACAAGGCTTTCGCCCGCGCGGTCAATCGCGAGGACATTGTGCGAGGGGCGGCTGAATTGGGCAGGCCGCTGGATGAAATGATCGCCGAAGTCATTGCGGCCCTGAAATCCGACGCGGAGCGACTAGGTCTGGCGGGAGTCGCGAACTGAGCGCGGCACGATTTCTCGGCGCAAAGCCCGCCGGCAGATCCGGATTCCTGCTTTTCTCCAGAATCGTCAGCGCTTAGGCCGCCAACTGATCCATCGCCTTGCGCAGCGCTTGAACGCTGAATGGTTTTTCGATCATGACATCGACATCCAGCTCGTCATAGGCTGCGCGGACATCGATCGAGAGGTGCGCGGACAACACCATGATTTTGCCCGCGAAACTGCGCTCACGCAGGTAGCGCACCAGTTCCACGCCCGTGACCCCCGGCATGTTGTTGTCGGTGATGACCACGTCGAAACCCGTCCGTTCCGCATCTAATCGAGCCAGGGCCGCCTCACCATCCTGGGCACTCGGGAATTCGTAGAGCGGCTGCTCAAAGATGAAGCGCATCGACTGCGCGATGGAAGGCTCGTCATCGACAGCCAGGATTTTCAGCGGAGTTCCCATGATTTGAAAAGGCTCCGTTTAATCAAGCACGCGGCATGCCCCCCGTGGCGGTTCAATTTTCCCTTTCGTTCCCTCTCAAGCCTCTCATTAACAGAGGGTAACTCCAACGGAGTGACGCCAGTGGAGCGGAATCCCGCCCCGTATTATGCAGTGATGGAAACTTGATTGGCGAGCACGTCGACGGCGTGCCGAAGCTCATTCATGTCGAACGGCTTGGAAAGCAACAGGTCGACGCCGAGCTCTTCGTACGCATGGACATTCTGCTCCGTGAGATGCGCCGAGAGGACGGCAATCTTGCCGCCGAAATTTTGCAAACGCAGTTGGCGCACGAGTTCGAGGCCCGTTACCCGAGGCATGCTGTGATCAGTCAGGATCACGTCGAAGGGGCGCGGAGCGGCGGCGATCTTGGCGAGCGCCTCTTCGCCGTTGGCCGCGGTCGTCACCTTGCAGCGCGGACCGCATAGGACCAGCGCCAGCAACTGAGCAACGGCGGTCTCGTCCTCGACAGCAAGGATTTTCACACTTTCCTTCATGTCTCGGCACTAACCTAGCAAGAGGCGCGCCGCGGGCGGGCCGATGCCGGTTTTTCAGGCGTGGCGGAACATTCTCCTCCGATTTTGGAAAAAGGCTGCACCCCTGTTCCATGGCAGGAACGAGGGACGCTGCTTCCCAGCTTCGCGACACTATCAGGCGTGGTCGAGGCTGCTAAGGAGTCAAAAAGATTTTCCCGGTGAATGGATCCATGACTTCCGTAGAACTCGGGAAGCCGCGCACGTCGACGTAGCCTTGCGTCGGCGCGTAAGGACTGGTCACAAGACCTGGCCTGTCCGGCACGGCCACTCCGTAAGGCACATCGCGCCGTCCCTCACGGTCGGGAGCGGCGCTCGCGGCGCGCCGTATATCCACGGGCGTCGGCTCGGGCTTGCCGTTTGGTGATACCGGGGACGCCGACTGGCTTCGAACATCCGTCGCGCTGGCGGAAGCGTCATCCTTCTTCTCGCCATCCTTGGTGGTGGTCTTACGCGCATTCCGGCTCGGTGGCTTGCTCTTGCCCAGATGCGAGATGGAACGTCCGACCTTCTTGAAGAAGTCGCCCACGGGATTCGCTGCGGCGATCGGTCCGCTCAGCGCCAGGGCGATGAAGAACGAGAAGAGAACGACTTTCTGGAGCAGGCGGACCATGCTGCACAATATCGTGCGAAACGACGCTCTCGCGCGCGCCATTAAAATCGAATTTTCCAGACCGGCTCGGAGCGCCCCGCTCGGCTCGGCAACGAACGAGGCCGAATCGTCACGGCACGCGCGCTACTTCCCGCAGGGTGCGTCTCCGCATTTCCATCGCGATGAGGGCCAGGATGGTCAGAATATCGCTCGTGAGGTGGGTCATCTTCACGCTCGAATAAGTGGCCGGCGTGAGCGTCGGTTCGAGCAGGTCGCGCACCGGTTTCGGGTTCGTCGTTGCTCCCCCGCCGGCATCGAATTGCCTGATCGCGTGCAGCAGGGCAAAACGCTGCGCCGTGACGTCTTTCATCGCGCCGAGATTTTCGTAGGCGAAGAGCGCGAACAAGAGGCAGACCAGCGCGGTGGTGACGGCAGCGCGCTGTTTGCGCAGGGATGAAAACGCCAGGAGACCCCCGACGACGAGGACATAGAGATTCCAATAGGCCTGCATCGCGGTCGAGCGATCGAAGTAAAGTTGAATCAATTCGTGGTAGTTCATGGCTGGGCGCGATCATGACGGTCGCCGCTCGTCCAAAGCGAGGCCAAACTTTTCGCCGATCAAGCAAAAACAACCCGCGGCCAAGGCAAAGCCGCCGAGGATATCGATCAGGTGATGTTGGTGAGTGAGCAGCGGTGAAATGCCGATGAGCACGAACCAGAGCAGCACCACCAATCGGGCGAGGCCGCGAAGACGTTGCGCGTAGACGTCGACCAGCAACAACAGAAGCGCGGCGTGGAGCGACGGAAAGAGGTTATAGGGCGCGTCCAGGCCCCGAAACCAATCGAAGATGGCACCGAGCCATCCGCCCGCCTGCGGTCGCGGAAACGCGTAGCACAGAGGGACGAACAGGAAAAAACAACCGGCCACAACGATGGCGGTGGCCACCCGCCAGACAAAGACCCGCAGCTCCCGATCGGTCCGGCAGAGAAACGGCGCCGCAACGAAGAACAGATCGATCGAGAGATAAGGGAGAATCATGAAGGGAACGAACGGGATCGCGCGTTCCCACGAGAAATAAAAAACGCCGACATCGCTCCGCCGCGAAGTGATCCAGATGCAGCCGCCGTAAACAACGAGGAAGAGGAGCGACAAACCGGCGGAAGCAACGAGCGCCTTGCTCCGCGAAGCTCGGACCGGCGTTTTCAGGAGAGGGCGCGTCGCGCGATTGCGACCGTGAACATTCCCCAGCGATCGATTTCCATCGCGCATTTCTCGAAGCCGGCCGTGCGCACCAGCTCATCGATCTCGGCCGTGGTGCGCCGGCGCATGATCCATCGTTCCCCTTCCCGATTGCGCAGGACGCGCGCGATGAACTCCAACTGCGGATGCCAGGGCTGATTGGTATAAATCAAGTAGCCGCCGGGCTCGAGCGCGGCGGCCAATCCGCCTAACGACTCGAGCACTGCGTCATTCGACGGGAACAATTCGTAAAGCCCGGAAACAATCCCAATCGTCGCGCGCGGCGTGAGCGCGGCGAGTGCAGCGCGGTCGAAGGCGTCCCCTTCCTCGACAGCGACATTTTCGAGTCCAAACTCCGCCGCCAGGGCGCGCGCCGCGTCAATGTTCTGCAGTTGGTTATCGAGCAGTGTCGCGCTCATCGGGATCTCTGCCAGGGCACGCATCGTCTCCAGCACATAACGACCGGCGCCGGCTGCGATGTCGAGAATGCGGACCGCCTGCCCGTCGGCGTGCAGCTTTTCGATCACCTCCCGCAACGCTTTTTCGAGGTTCACCTTACGCTGCCGGATGCCGCGCCAGCCGATGCTGTTGAGGTAGTTCGAGTCGATGAACTTTCCGAGCCGCGACGAACCTTGCGCCCGATTTTCGTAAACGTAATCGAGCGATCGTCCCGAATCGAACCCGCTCCGCCAGCCAAGATCGATGCCTTTGCTGAGACGCCCGCCGATTTTCAGCGCGGCCTTGATGGCGAGAAATTGGGGACCGCCCCGCAACCTCAGTTTTTCAAATTCCTCCCACGTATGGCCGTATTTGTCGGCCGCGCGGAGTGAAACGGCGAATGGTGGCTGCGCGAAGCGCTCGACGACGAATTCGCGCAGCCGCTCGATGACCTGCGCCCGGTCCTTCTCGTGAAAGATGGAATGATACATCGCGGGAAAAACGTGCATCCGCTTCACCGGCGAGGAGAGGCGGTTAAAGAACTCCCGTTGCGCGTCCAGACTAACGACCCAATCCCGGCCCGCGGCGAGCATGAGCGTCGGCACGTAGATCGCCCCGGCGTCCGCCAACAGGCGCCGCGCGGTGTCGTGGAGGTCGAGCAGGACGTTGATCGCGATCTGGCGAAAAATAAGCGGATCGGCCTCGTAGCGGGCGGCCTCGATCGGATCGTGAGTCAACATCTTCGCCCGCACATAGCTCGTCACTTTGCCCGCGCCGATGGTCTTCTGCTGCAAGCGCAGCGCCGGAATGGCGAGTGGAATGTAGAGCTTCACTTCAAACGCCGCCGTCGCCAGGACGAGCGCGCGGATCGGCGGGGCGTAATCGTGCACCCACGCGCCGACCGTCACGGCCGCAAGGCTGTGCGCGAGGATGATCATGTTTTCGAGCGCGATGTCCTGAGACTTCGAGATGTGCCTAACGAAAGCCTCCACATCCTTAATCACGTCGGTCAGATCGCGCGCGGCGCCGCGTTCCCCCGGGGAGCGTCCGTGACCGCGCGCGTCCCAGGCAAAGATTGCGAAATCCTCGAGCCCGAGCGCATCGACCGTTTCCCGCCAGCGCCCGGAGTGCTCGTGACCACGATGAAAAAGGAGGAGCGCCTTCTCCGTCCTCTTCCCGTTAGGTAACCATGCCCGATAGAACAGCTCAGTGCCGTCCCAACTGGTCATCGTTTGCTCAGCGGCTTCCATCGGCCTCTCTCAATTCTTTGACCGCACCATGCAGCTCCGCGGCAATCGCGCAGAGGTCGCTCTTCTCGAGGCTGCGCGCTGCATAGTTGCGCGGTGCACCGATCAGCAGCCGCACTTTCGCCGGTCGCGGCAAACACCGGCCCTTCGGCCAGGCGCGAAACGCGCCCTGCACGTGACAAGGCAGGACGCTCACATCACGCCCCGCCAGGAGCGCACCGATGCCCGATTTAAACGGTTGCGTTTCGCCCGTCAGCGACCTCGTCCCTTCCGGGAAAATGATGAGAACCGTCCCGGATTGC
Organism: Spartobacteria bacterium; assembly: GCA_003169975.1. Classification (GTDB taxonomy): domain Bacteria; phylum Verrucomicrobiota; class Verrucomicrobiia; order Chthoniobacterales; family UBA10450; genus Palsa-1392. Next base: position 38,933 of record PNAA01000041.1, read on the forward strand.
GCGAGCAGGGTTGCGCAGATCGCGAGACTCTCGCGCACCCGCATCTGCCGCGCGAAGGGCATCGCATTCATCACCACGGCGGCAAACCAGGTGCGCGGCAGGCTGCGAAAAAAGTAGTCCTCCGCCGCGACCGGAAAGGCGCGAGGCAAGCGACGCAACGGCAGGGCCGCGAGCAGGCAGAGGGTGTCGAGATGACTGGAATGGTTCGCCACCAGGACAAACGATTCGTCGTTAGGCAAATTTCCCCGGCCGATGATCTCGAAGCGAAGGTAGATGCGGAGCAGGCCGCGAATGAGCAAGGCGACGAGCGCGCGCAAGCCGTTTACGAACCTGTCCGGTTCGCGCGGAAAGCGACGCAAGCGCTCGACCGCCGTCTGCTCGAAAACGAGCCCGGACGCGTAACCCCACCTTCTCATCGCAACGGATAATAGTAGCCGGCCATCTGCATGAACAGCGGCGCGACGAAAATCAGGCTGTCGATGCGATCGAGCACGCCGCCGTGGCCCGGAAGCGCCGCGCCCCAATCCTTCGCCCCGAGATCTCGCTTGATCACACTGAGCGAAAGATCGCCGAGCTGCCCGCCGACTCCGACGATCAATCCGGTGAGCATCAGTTGCCACGTTCCGAAAAATGGAAAGGAAAAGCGCAGGAGCCACGGCAACGCCATCGAGACGGCGAGCGCGCCGAGCGCGCCCTCCCATGTCTTGCGCGGGCTGATCTCGCTCCGCAACGGATGCCGGCCAAACATTTTTCCGAAAGTGAAGGCCGCGACGTCGTTCACCTCGGTCGCGAAAATCACATAGCAAAGATAACCGTAGGCGTTCCGGGCGTTCGCCAAGAACGCCAGATGGCCAAACATCCAGCCGAGGTAGACGAACGCGATCATGCCTAACGACATCCGCTGCAGCTCGTTGTAGCCGGGATCGGTGATCCCGGTTGGTCTGGCGGGTGGCCGCGTCTCATGCCGGCCGGGGTCACCGGGCCCGGCGACAACGGATGCCTTGCGATTGCGCAACACGGGAATGAGAAGGATGAACCCCAGCGCGAAAAACGGCCCGGAGCCGAAAGCGGCGGAGAGAATGGCGGCATAGGCCGCGCCGGTCATCCAGCGGTCGCGACCAAGACCGGAGACCTGCGCGAACTCTTTGCAACCCAGGAGCGAAACAACCGTTACGCCAACGATGAACGGGACGCGCCCGGCGAAAATCACGAGGGCGGCGAGCGGCGCCAGCCAAAGCCAGGAGCGGTAGGTTTTCCAAACGTTTCCGAGTTCCATCCGGAAAACGAATTGCAAAAGCAAGAGCACTATTCCCGCGATGACGAGCACGCCGAGCGTGATGCCGGCGTAGGCGCGGAAAACCGGATCGTGCAGCGCCGCGGACGGAGACATCAGGCGTCTTTGCTCTTTGCTTGGAGCGCGCGCAGGATGCGGCCGAGCCGTTGCGCGCTGGTTTGCAGACAACCGGCGATGACGATCACACAGGCCCACTCGGGGACGCTCAACCTGCCGACGCCGGTCGCACCCTCATTCCAATGAAAAAGCCCGTAGGTAAGCCACGCGCCGAGACCAAGCACGACCATCCGCCACGGTTTCGACATCAGGCCGCCGAATTCCCGCTGCGCACCAACCGCCTGCCCAAGCGTGCCGACGTAGGCCGTGCCTAACGACATGATGGCCGCCCAATAGCCAAAGAGCGGATGCATCCAGCCGCTGTGCGCCGCGCCGACAAAAATCACCACATCGGAAACGCGATCGGGCAGATCATTGAGCACTTCGCCGCGCCAACTCGCCCGGCGCGCGGAGAGCGCGACCATCCCGTCGAGCATGTTGCACCAGAGGCGCAGAAAGCAGAAGAGCGGCGCGACAAGCAGGAGCAGCGGATGGCGCGCCGACTGCCAAAAACACAGCGCCGCCGCGGCCGCAAAGATGACGGACAAATACGAAATCGTGTCGGGATGAATGCCTGCGCGAACGCAGAAGCGCGTCGCCCCGCGGGCTGTGCGGCGAAACACTTCCGCGATCGGCCGGCGCGACGTCGGTTGATACTCTGCCATTCGCCTACGCTCGCCGAATTCACGGGCGAATGTCCACGCGGATCAGGCCGGTCGTGCCCTCGCGTGTCATGAAGCCGCTCGCCCAATGGTCGTAATAATATTGTTCGTAGCGCCAGACCATCTCGAGCCGGCCGCCATCGGGCTTCTCCCAGATGAGCCGGTAATAGAGATGCCGCTTCCACGAAGGCGAATGGCCCGACATGAAATTGATCTCGAGCGGCGTCGGCCAGCTCAGCATGCTGCGCTCGATACGGAACCTGGCCTGGTCGCCGGGCTCCGGTTTGACCGCTGTCCCGCGACCTTCGCCTGGCGAATCTTCGACCCACCCGAGGACGATCGCGTCCTCGCCGCTTTGCACGACAAATTCCCGCGCCGGATCGACCTTCATTGTCATCGGGGACGGGCTCTAATTTGGCATGGCGGTGTTCATCGGCAGCTCGTTGATCCGCAGCATTCCACCGCTCGCGTCCTCGATCCCGAGCTGCGTGATCGGCTGGGAGTCGATTCGCACGGTATGCAGTCGATCGAGCAAGGGGGAGAGTGGGCGCGCGCCCGCCACCCACGCGCTGAGCAGTGCAATCGAGCCGGCGAGCGCAAGCGCGCTCCTGGCCAAAATTCGGCGCATTTCGTGAAGTCATATCCGCTACGGCGCGAGTCGTCCATGCGAGATCTCGAACTTCCGCGCCGGCGGAGTGTCTCATCTTTGTAACCGGCCCCTCTTCCCGCCTGTCATCTATCGAGACCATGCTGACGCCGCAACCAGCGCAAAAATGGAGTTTCGTAACCGCGGCGCACCTCTTGAATCGCGCCGGCTTCGGCGGGACACCGGACGAGATCGAAGCGACCCGTGCGGCCGGCCTGGAAACGGCCGTTCACAATTTGCTCCATCCGCCTAACGAACCGGAGGACGACGGCACCCATCCCTGGACCATCCCCGGGGACCTTCCTGCGCGGATGCGGGAAGTGCGGGAGCTGATGACGCAACCGGACGAGAAAAAAGAGAAGCTCCACGAGCTCCAACGCGCGCAGCGGGACGAGATGCTCGACCTGCGCACCTGGTGGCTCGGGCGGATGAAGGAGACGCGCGCGCCGCTCCTCGAGAAGATGACGCTCTTCTGGCATGGACACTTCGCGACCAGCGCGCAGAAGGTGACCAACGTCTACTGGATGTGGCGCCAGAACGATACCTTCCGGCAAAACGCCCTTGGAAATTTTAGAACCCTGCTCCACGAAATATCGCGCGATCCGGCGATGATGGTTTACCTCGATCTCACGCAAAGCAGGAAGGCGCATCCGAACGAGAACTGGGCCCGCGAGGTGATGGAGCTTTTCACCCTCGGGATTGGCCATTACAGCGAAACCGACATTCGGGAATCGGCCCGCGCCTTTACCGGCTATGAAATCAACCTGACGAATCAGCAATTCCGCTTCAATCCCGCCCAGCATGATGCCAGCCGAAAGAGTTTCATGGGACGCACTGACGACTTCTCGGGTGACGACATCCTCGACATCATCGTCCAGCAACCAGCCTGCCCGGAGTGGCTTGGGCGGAAACTCTGGCGCTTTTTCGTCGAGGACGAACCTTCACCGCAAATGGTCAGCGTGGTCGCCGGTTTGTTGCGGGAAAATCACTTCGAACTGCGTCCGGTGTTGCGCGAAATCCTTAGCTCCGCCGAGTTTTATTCCGATCGTGTCGTCCGTTCACAAATCAAGAGCCCGGTGCAATTTCTGGTCCAGAGTTGCAAACTGCTCGAGACAGAGTTGCCGCCGCGAGGGATCACGCAAAACGCACTCCAGCAAATGGGGCAGGTCCTTCTCGCGCCGCCGAATGTGAAAGGGTGGGACGGCGGCAAATCGTGGATCAGCACCTCCACGCTCCTTTTTCGCTACAACTTTGCCAACTACCTGCTCAATGGCACGGCCAACCAACCCAATGTCCCGCCGATCCTGCAGCGCGCGCCGCTTGACCTGACGAAGATCGTCCCCGCGGAGCTGCGCGATCGGCCAGAGGATTTGGTTGCGCATCTCGCCCGCCGGCTCTTCCAGGCTCCGCTCGACGGGAAGCAAACCGAGACGTTTCTGGCCTACCTGAAAACTCGCGCGCCGGATCGTGGCGACGAAACGATGCGTCGTTTGCTCCACCTGATGATGAGCACGCCGCAGTACGAACTGACCTAGATATGAAAACGCGTGGTCGCAGGCCTGTTGTAGACGCTTCGCTCTGCGAAGCGCGGGCGGAAGCGTTGATCGCAAGGGAGCAGCCGTCGTTGGCTCCCGCGCCTTCCAGAGCAAGGCGTCTACAAGTGGCCTAACGCCTAACGATACATTACCAATGAATCAAACCCTGCATACCCGCCGCCGCTTCCTCCGCACTTCCTTTCTCGGCGCGGCCGCTTCCTGGACGCTGCCGGTTTTCCTCGAGAAGACCTTTCTGACCCTCGATGCGATGGCGGCCGATTCCCTGACCCAGACCGCGACGGGCAAGGACAGCACCATCCTTGTCGTCCTCCAGATGGCGGGCGGGAACGACGGGTTGAACATGGTCGTGCCTTTTGCTGACGATGCCTATTTCCGCGCGCGGCCGAAGCTCGCCATTCCGGCGGACAAAATTCTCCGGCTCAATTCCTATGCCGGATTGAATCCAAAGCTCACCGGCCTGAAATCACTCTTCGACGAAGGCCACCTCGCCGTGATCCAAGGCGTCGGCTACCCCAATCCGAACCGCTCCCATTTTCGTTCGACCGAAATCTGGCAGACTGCTTCCGACGCCGACCGGGCGGAACGTGAAGGTTGGCTCGGCCGTTACTTCGACAATTACTGCGCCGGATCAGATCCGACGGTCGGCGTGGCGATCGGCACCGAGATGCCGCAGTCTTTCACCGCGCGCACGCCGACCGGCGTCGTTTTCTCGCGACCGGAGCAGTTTCGCTTCAAGAGCAGCGAGAAGACCGGGGGCCGGATGAGCGAGGAGGAAATTTTCTACCGGCAACTGAACCAGCCTAACGACACCACGATCACCGCGTCGGACGGCGGCTCGATCGGTGCGATTGCGGGCTCCACCTCGTCGGATTTGAGCGCGGTCGATTTCCTGCAACGGACCGCGCTCGACGCGCAAATCAGTTCCGACAAAATTCTCGAGATCGCCCGCAAATCGAAATCGACCGTTCCCTATCCGCCCGGTCAACTCGCCAATAGCCTGAGCCTGATTGCGCGCATGATCGGCGGCGGCCTAACGACTCGCGTCTATTATGCCAGCCAGGGCGGATTTGACACGCATGCGAGACAGTTGAATGCACACGATCGCTTGATGACGGAGCTGAATGGCGCGTTGAGCGCTTTCGTTACCGATTTGAAACAACAGGGAAATTTTGAGCGCGTCCTGCTTATCACCTTCAGCGAATTCGGCCGGCGTGTGACCGAGAACGCAAATGGCGGAACTGACCACGGCGCGGCCGCGCCGATGTTTGCGCTTGGCGGGCGGGTCAAACCGGGGCTTTTCGGGAAGTACCCGAACCTGACGGATCTGGATAACGGCGACCTGAAATTCAACACGGATTTTCGCAGCGTTTACGGCACTGTCCTCGAGCAATGGCTCGCCGCGCCGAGTGCCGCTGTGCTGGGGCGAAAATTCCCGCTCCTGCCGATTGTTTAGGCGGCCGCGCGAGCAACGTTAGGCAAGAGAGTCGTGAATCGCGCGCACTGCGCGCACCATTTGTTCGTATTCGTCCAACCCGAGCGCCTGCGCGCCATCCGACAGAGCGCGCTCCGGTTGGTCGTGCACCTCGACCATCAGACCATCCGCGCCCACCGCCACGCCGGCGCGGGCCAGCGGCGTGACCATGTATTTCCTTCCCGTGGCATGCGAGGCATCGACGATCACCGGCAGATGCGAAATCCGGCGCACAGCGGGCACGGCCGCGAGATCAAGCATGCTCCGGGCGTGTTGGGTGAAGGCGCGCACGCCGCGCTCGCAAAGCACGATCTGGTAGTTGCCTTCCGCCATGATGTATTCGGCGGCGAGGAGCCATTCTTCCAAGGTCGCCGCCAGGCCGCGCTTGAGGAGCACCGGCAGACGCGAGCGGCCGGCGCGCCGGAGCAGGGAAAAATTCTGCATGTTGCGCGCGCCGATCTGGATCATGTCGGCGTAGCGCTCGACCATTTCCAGCCCGGCCTCGTCGACCGCCTCGGTCACGATCTTCAAGCCAAAGCGCTCACGGATTTCCGCCAATATCTTGAGCGCCTCTTCGCCCAGCCCGGCAAAAGCGTAGGGCGAGCTGCGCGGCTTGAAAGCGCCGCCACGAAAAAAGCGCGCGCCACTTTTTTGCACCGATTCCGCGATCGCAAACGCCTGCGCTCGCGACTCGATCGCACACGGCCCGGCAATAATCGCGAGACCGCCATCGCCGATTTTCGCGTCGCCGATTTCAATCACCGTTCGCTCCGGCCGGAAATCGCGGGTGACGAGTTTGTACGGTTTGCTGATCGCGATTGCCTCGGCCACGCCCGGCATGTTTTCGAAGCGTGCCGGGTCGATCACGCCGGCATTTCCCGTGATGCCGATGGCCGTCCGCATCGTCCCGGGCATTGGGTGCGCGCGAAAGCCGAGCTCGGTGATGGCGCGAACGACGTCGGCCACTTCGGCTTCCGTCGCACGGGCGGTCATTACAATCAGCATAGATTCAAGCGGTCGGTCACGCGGCGCGCTTCTGCAGTCTCGTTCGGCACGTGGACCTCGCAAGCAACGTCCGCGGCTGTAGCCCGCCTGAGGCGGGCTACAACTCGTTAGGCGTCGTTCCCTCGCCTTTCGTCGCCTTCTGCCCGCGCAGCTTCGCCTGGATAAAAAGATCGATGTCGCCGTCCATCACCGCCTGCACGTCGCTCGTCTCCGCGCCGGTGCGGTGATCCTTCACCATCTGATAAGGCTGGAAAACATACGATCGAATCTGGCTCCCCCACGCGACGTCGCCCTTCTCACCATACTGCCGGTCGATCTCGGCGCGCTTTTTATCCTGCTCGATTTCGTAGAGTTTTGCCTTGAGCATTTTCATCGCGAGCTCGCGGTTACGGCCCTGGCTGCGCTCCGCCTGGCAGGCGACGACGATCCCGCTCGGCTTGTGCACGATGCGCACCGCGGTTTCGACTTTGTTCACGTTCTGACCGCCTTTGCCCCCGGCGCGGAAGGTGTCGATCTCGATGTCCGCGGGATTCACTTCGATCGGCGCGGAGTCTGCGATTTCCGGAACGACATCAACGCTCGCAAAGGAGGTGTGCCGCCGCTTGTTCGCGTCGAAAGGCGAGATCCGCACGAGACGATGAACTCCGCGTTCGGTCGTCAGATAACCGTAGGCATATTCGCCGCTCACGAGCAGCGTGACCGACTTGATCCCGACTTCCTCGCCCTGCTGGATGTCGATCGTCTGCGCGCTGAAACCGCTCCGCTCGATCCAGCGCTGATACATCCGCAACAGCATGTCGGCCCAATCACACGACTCCGTCCCGCCAGCACCGGAGTGAATGGTGACGAACGCGTTCGAGCGATCATTTTCGCCCGAAAGAAATTGCCGCAGCTCGAACTCCTCGAGTTTCTTCAGGAAGCGCGCATGCTCGGTCGCGATTTCTTTTTCCGCTCCCGCGCGCGCCGCCGGATCGGTTTCCTCCGCCGCCAGTTGTTGCAGCGCTTCAAAATCTTCCGCCTCGCGCTCGAGTTCGAGCAGCGGGTTGATCAAACCGCGCAGGCGCGAGACCTCCTCAACCTCGCCCTGGGAGCGTTCGCGGTTCGACCAGAAATCCGCGGCCGCCATCCGCGTTTCGAGTTCCGTTAGGCGGGATTGCAGCTTCGGCAGGTCAAAGAAACCTCCGCAGTTCGCCGACGCGCGCGCGCAATTCTTCTGCGTTGATCGCTCCCACTTCCGTTGCCATGGCAGAAGATAATCGGGCGCGCCCGCGTGCCAAATCAGATCAACGGGCGCCATCCGCGAGGGCACAGACAAACAGACGCGACTTAAGCCCGGAGCGCCGGTTGTAGGTCTGTGCCAGCTCATCCGCGATCCGCGCGGCTTCGACGTTTTCGCAAAGGGTCACCGTGGCGCCGCCAAAGCCGCCTCCGGTTAATCGCGCGCCGTAAACGCCCGGAAGATCGCACGCGATCTCGACGAGCAGATCGAGTTCGGCAGTGCTGTTCTCAAAATTTTGCCGCGAGCTTTCGTGCGATTCGTTCATGAGCGCACCGAAGCCACGGCCGTCGTTCTGGGCGAGCAGGACCAGGGCGCGCCGGACCCGTTCGTTCTCACCGACGACGTGCGCCGCACGGCGCCGCAGGAGCGGCGGCAGATCGCGTTTGGCTAATTCGTTAGGCGAAATGTCGCGCAACGCGACCAGACCGAGCGCCTCGGCGGCGGCGCGGGTTTCTTCGCGGCGCTGGTTGTAGAGGCCCTCGGTCAGCTCACGTTTCTTGCCGGATTCGGCAATGATCAGCGCGAGCCCCGGAGGGAAAGGAATGGCCCGCACTTCATCGCTCCGCGCGTCGAAAAAAACAGCGTGGCCCGAGCGGCCGAAAATGGACGTGACCTGGTCGAGCAAACCGGATTGCACGCCGACGAATCGGTGCTCCGCGCGCTGGCAAAGCTTCGCGATCTCGAGCAGGGAGAGACGCGCGTTGAAGAGTCTGAGCAGAACGAAAGCGGTCGCGACTTCGAGCGCGGCGGAACTGGACAGCCCGCAACCGGGCGGCAGATCTCCTTCGATTTCGGCCGAAAACCCGCCAATCGAAAGACCGGCGTCGAGCAACTCCCTAACGACACCGAGCACATAGTTCACCCAGCGTCGTTCGTTTTCGGGTCGGAGATCTTCGACCGTAATCTCGAACCTGCCCATTGAGGAGGAACGGAGCGTGATGCGCCCGTCGTGGCGTCGTTCGCCGCTCACTTTCAGCCCGCGATCGATCGCGGCCGCGAGCACGACGCCCTGGTTGTAATCGGTGTGATTACCCAGCAGTTCCACCCGTCCCGGCGCGTAGGCTTCAGCGCGCATCAACGAAGCGGGCGATCGTTTCGAGGATCCGGCGATCCACCTCCTCCTGCGTTTCCCCGTCTGCCTGTAGCTGGCGTTTCCCTACGCCTAACGAGTGGTCGCCGCCTGCCACGACATGCAGAACGCTGAGAGCTTTCATTTCGGCGCGCACGCGTTCGAGCAGGTCCAGCGGACAAAGCGTGTCGCGTGTTCCCTGCACAAACAGAATCGACCTAGCCAACGCGCGCAGAACTTCGTCGCGCAGCTTGCTCCGATCGCCCATCGCGCAGAGCGGATAGCCAAGGCAAACCACGCCGTCCACCTCCTCCTCCAACGCCACATGACATCCGATCCGCCCGCCCATGCTTTTGCCGATCAAGATCGTCGGCGCGCCGGCACCGGTCTTCGCCCGCGCGTCGGCCAGAGCCTCTCGATGCGCTGCGATCAGTTGCGGCAGACGATCGGGTCGCTTCCGGCCTTCACGCATATACGGGTAGTCCAACGTCTCCACCTCGCCGATTTCTTGCAGACGCTCCCTCCAGCGTTGCATCCAGGGATGCGACGACGGAGCCCCGGCACCGGGCGCGAAAAGGAAAAGCGGTCTTGGCATTTCTTCGTAGTTTGATTCCCATTCTGCATCCTGGAATGAAACCAACAAGCCCATGACGATTCCGCCTGTCCGTCCGATCACGCTGACCGACATCCAGGAAGCGCGAGAGCGCATCGCCCGCACCGTCGTGCGCACCCCGCTCGTTAGGCTGGAGTTGGGACCGGAATTCCCCGACATCCGCCTAAAACTCGAAAATCTCCAGCCGATCAACGCTTACAAACTGCGCGGCGCCGCGAACGCCGTCGCGCTGCTGCCCGTTTCCGAGCGGGCGCGCGGCGTGTGGACAATCAGCGCGGGGAATGCCGGACAAGGCGTCGCCTATGCGGCGCGGCAGGCCGGTGTGCCGTGCAGCGTGGTCGTGATCGAAACCGCGCCGGCGGCCAAGGTCGACCGCATGCGCGCGCTCGGGGCGAAGCTGTTCCCGGTCCCATACGAAGTCGCGTGGAAGGCTTTGGACGACCGCGCCTTTCCCGGGGTGGAAGGGACATTCGTCCACCCGTTCGACGATCACAATTTCATCGCCGGTCACGCCACGATGGGTCTCGAGATTCTGGAAGATGCACCGGATACCGCCGCGGTCATCGCGAGCATTGGCGGCGGCGGACTCATCACGGGCGTCGGGAGCGCGCTCAAGGCGCTCCGACCAGAGATCAAAATCTGGGGCGTGGAACCGGAAACCGCCGCCCCAATGTCGCTCTCCCTCGTCGCGGGATCTCCGCAGGAATTCAAGGATTGGAAAGCGTCCTTCGTCGATGGCGCGGGCGGCCAGAGCGTCTTCCCGCGGATGTGGGAACGAATGAAACCGATCATTGATGGTTCGTTAGTCGTTAGCCTGGAAGAGACGCGAAAAGCGATGCGCCTGATGGCGGAGAAAGCGCGCGTCATTGCGGAGGGCGCGGGCGCGCTGCCGCTGGCCGCGGCGTTGACCGGAAAGGCCGGGCCGGGCCCGATCGTCTGCATCGTCTCCGGCGGAAACGTGGACCTGAAAAAGTTTTGTGAGTTGATCAACTTGTAGCAGCGCTCTATGAGCGCCGAACGTCCGTCCGGCAATCGGGCGCTTTCGGCGGTCACAGACCGCCGCTACAATGGCGCCATGTTTTTCGACGAAGAAAAAGTGCGCTCGCTCCTGCGGATGGAGGACCTGATCCCGGCGATGGCGAACGCGCTGCGCGATTTGTCTGCGGGCAAAGTCGAACAACCACTCCGGCTGGTTTTGCCGGTGGCCGAGCACAAGGGTTTTTTCGGAGTGATGCCGGCCTCCGGCGGCGCGCTCGGGGCCAAGCTGGTCACGTTTTACCCTAATAACCAGGGCATCCCGACACATCACGCCATGATTCTGCTCTTTCGCCCGGAAACCGGCGAACCGCTCGTAACGATGGACGGACGACTGATCACCGAGATGCGCACCGCAGCGGTCTCCGCCGTCGCGACCGATCTCCTCTCCCGGCGCGAGGTTGGGGTTCTCGCTCTCCTTGGCTCAGGGGTGCAGGCGCAGAGCCATCTCGAGGCGCTGCGGATCGTTAGGCAGTTTCGCGAGGTGCGCGTCTGGAGCCCGCGACGCGCGGGTGAATTTGCAAAGCAATTCGGCGTCATTGCCGTGGCATCAGCCGAGGAAGCAGTGCGCGGCGCCGACGTGATCGTGGTGGCGACGTCCGCAACGAAGCCGGTCCTGAAGGGTGAGTGGTTGTCGCCCGGAGCGCACATCAACGCGGTCGGCGCGACGCGACCGAACTGGCGCGAGTTGGATGACGAAGCACTGCGTCAAGCGCGCATCTACGTCGAGTCGCGGGAAGCGGCGACGAAGGAATCCGGCGACATTATCGCTGCGGGAAAAATTTTTGCCGAACTCGGAGAAGTCGTAGCGGGATCGAAGGCCGGGCGCGAATCCGACGAAGAGATCACATTGTATAAATCGGTCGGCGTCGCGGTGGAGGATATTGTCGCGGCGAGTCTCGTCTATCGGCGAGCGACCGTGGGGACTTCCTCCAGGGTGCTGGCTGGGGAGGACTCCCGAAACAAGCCTTCATGTTAGTACGCTATCAACTGTTATAGGACATCGCTGTCCTACAACACAACATTTCGCCATAACGATCTTTGTCTTTTCAGGCTTCGACTTCACCCTTGCTATGAAATGGACGCGGTTGGAAGATTCGCCGCGCGTGTTACGGGCAACGCGCCCTAATAACTCTGCTCCGCCAATGCCATGATCTCCAGTATCGACGATGCCGTTGAGGCGCTCTACGATCTAAATGTGGGCGTGATCGGCCATGGGGCAGATCGTCACGAAAGACCACATAAACCCACCATGCTCCTGGCCGTCCTCGATTTGATTGCGACCGGAGCGGCGACACCTGACAGAATCCGCTGGTCGGAGGAATTGCGCTCGCGCTTTTCCGTCTACTTTGCTCTGGTCCGCAGCCACAACGATCAGTGCACTCCGGAAAATCCTTTTCTTTACCTACGACAGGACAAGTTCTGGGAACCGCTTCGTTTACAGATCGATGGACCGGTGCCGTTGCAATCCACGCCCACGGCCGGAGACGCTGCCGGCGGGATGGTCTTTGCGAAACTGGTTGGTGGACTGGAGACGTTCGTTCTCTCTGCGCCGAATCGGCTGTCCCTGCGTCTCGCGATTGTGTCGCGCTATTTTCCGCGGCTGCGAGCTGCGCTTCTGCCTCGGTTCGCTGATGGTGGGGAAGCTCCGGCCGAAGAGATTCCTAGCGTGAAAGAATCGGCAGACATGCTGCACGGACGCAGTCCCGCCTTCCGTCGCAAGATCCTCGAGATTTATGACTGCCAGTGCACCGCCTGCGGCTTGCGGATCAGAATGCCCGAGGTCAACGATCTCACTTTCGTCGACGCCGCTCACCTGATCCCGTTTGAAGTAGAGCCCAACGACAATCCCACCAATGGCATTGCACTCTGCAAAAACCACCATTGGGCGATGGATCGTTTTCTTATCGCTCCGTGCCCTGCGGCCGACGGCAGCGGTATCTGGCGTGCGTCGCGGAAGCTCAAGGGCCGGCGTTCCCGCGGCGAGGAGGAGTTATTGTTGCTTGATGGAGAGCCTGTCCTTCCTCCCGTCGAGGAGGCTTTCAAGCCCGACCCCAGGAGTCTCAGGTGGCGATGCGAGAGGCTCGCGGCCTGAATCATTTGCTGATGTTCCGGTTTCTTCGTTAGGGGGTCAATTCAGGCGTGCGACATGGCCAATCAACTTTCTGCATTAGAATAGCCAATTTTGGCAAAACTTAGCATTCTACAAGTCATGGCGACCGCACTTTGTCGAAAGCGAGACCTAGCCGCCCGCTATTCCGTTAGCACGCGAACAATAGATCGCTGGATAAAAGGGCAGACGATTCCCATCGTCCGCATCGGCCCCCGGTGTATCAGATTCTCTCCAGAGCGATGTGACATGGCGCTCCAAGCGTTCGAGATCAAGGCGGTGACGGAGAACGCGGGACGAAGCGGCGTCGCGGCGGAAGATATCGTGGCCGCAGATTTGGTTTAACGGCAAGCCGACGGAAAAAATTCCTGAGGCTGGCGACCGCCCGCTAGGGTGAAAGCGCGTAGACCTCAACCAATGCCACCCCGGCTGTGTTGTTGGCCCCGCCCACAATCGCGGTATACGCGCCCGGCTGCAGAGTGGCGACGATCGCCGACTCCCGATCGTCGGTCGGGGGGACGGTCGTAGCGATGATTTCTTGTTCCTGGTCGGTCCGCCAGTTGTCGTTGCGGAAGATCAAAGAACCGGCGCTGTCGTGCAGTTCGAGAACCGGATCGGCCAATGCTCCGCTGATGCCCGCCGCGGTGAGAGAAGGCCCGAGCGCGCGCACAATCACCTTGGTCGGCGCGGTGCCGCCGATGATGAAACCGCCGATCATGACATCGTCCCCCAGCCCGACATCTCCCCGGGTGGAGATGTTGCGCACACTGGATTGAGTGGTGGAAAGATCGTAAACCTCGCAGAGTGCGACACCGGTCGTGCCACCCTCACCGCGCAGGACCGCCGTGTAGTTGCCGGCAGGCAGACTGGCGTTGATCACTGCCTCTCTCGGATCGGTGGGTTGCAAATCAACCGGGACGGTGCCGGGCGGTAGCGTGGTCCAGTCCGAGTTCTGGGCGAGTAGCGTCCCACTGGAATCGTAGAGCTCGACCTCGGGGTTGCCCAAGACTTTGGGAACTCCCGCGCCCGCGAGCGACGGGCCGAGAGCCCGGATGAGCACATTCTTCTCGGCAGCGCCGGCGACAATGAAGCCGCCGATCAGGACGCCATCGCCACTGCGGACTTGCAGGCGGGTGGAAATGTTAAGCAGGGAATTGGGTTGATTGAATGGGGTCGGCGTCGGGGTGGGGCTCGGAGTCGGCGTCGGGGTGGGGCTCGGAGTCGGCGTCTGGGTGGGGCTCGGAGTCGGGGTCGGGTTGGCAAAGAGCGCGGCAATCCATGACATCGCGCGATCTCCCACCGTCTCGGACGTGCCCGGAATAACGACATCCCAGTTTGCCCAGGCATGCCCACTCCCGGCCACCCGGACGCGCTCGTAATTCGTCACGCCTAACGAATCGCAGCGGGCGGTAAAATCGTCCTGCTGATCCGGTGGCATGTTATCATTGTCCGAGAACACAGTGAGGATCGGCCGAAGGTCCGGAGTGATGTAGCTATCGGGCGAGTATTGAATCAGCTTGGCCAGGTCCGTGGTGCTCGGTGCCGACGGATAGGTGTCGGACACCGGGATGAAATTGGTGACGATGCTCGCGAAGCTCCCGATGTTCGTCGACGATGAATTCCAATCGTCGAATTCGTGCGCCCCAGACAAATCGACCCCGCCCAGCGGCCGATCGTTCGCCGTCCACGCCGGGCCGGTCGGGCTACCGTGAGTATCCGCGCAGAGCACTGTCGTGTGCGAGCCTCCGGCGCTTCCGCCCATGGCCGCCACCTGCCCGTTGCAGAATGAACTCTGGCGCGCAGCGAGCACCGCAACTTCGCAGTCGTCGTATTGCAAAGGCGCGTAGGCGGGTGCGGTTTGACCCGGAAGTTTCCATGCATCGGTGTCGCCGGGTGGGGCCAGTCGATACCAGATCGCGAGGGCGACATATCCGTTCGCCGCACACCGCTGCGAGGCAGTTACCTGTTGCGGTGAGCTTGTCGGGTCGTTGGACGTGAAGCCGCCGCCGTGAATCGTCACAACGACGGGATAGGGTCCATTCCCATAAATCGCCGGATCGGGTGAGTAACGAATCCAATTCAGAACCGAGCCGTCCGGAGCCGTTCCGTATTGCTCAGTCACCGGGGCTGGAGTCGAGGCTCGCGCCGCGGCGACAAACAGAAGGGCCAGAGGGATAAGATTTGCGGGGCGGAATGTCATTACAGTCAGAACGGTGGTTATAGCATTTATAGCAACGTTCGTGCCGTCGCGGGACTCCAAAAAACCGAGTTCTCCACCGGGCTCGCCGGGCCAGAGGACCTCGGAAGAAACTCTCCCCGGTTCCAACCGGCGGGCGGTCTTCGCCAGACGCAGAAAATTGCGCTGCCACCGTCGCAAGCCTAACGAGACCGCCGCGTCTTTGATCGTGGCGCGGCGCGAAACCCGGGCGCGAGCTCGATGAAGCGATCACGTTGTGTAAATCGGTTGGGGTCGCGGTGGAGAATATCGCGGCGGCCCCGACTGGTCGACGAGCGAGGCCGCGGCGCGACGGCTGCGAGTTAGTGGAGATTGTAAACTTCGACCAGACCGACACCGGTGTCCCCACCCTGCCCGCTGACTACTGCCGTGTAGGCGCCGGGCGCAAGCGTCGTGACAATGGCGGCCTCGGCGTCGTCCGTGGGCGGGATGCCGGTCGCTTCGATCTCGGATTGCTGATCGCTTTTCCAGTCGTCATTCGCCGCGATGAGGGTGCCGTTGTTGTCGTGCAATTCCAGGACCGGATTCGCCAGCGGATCCGACACGCCGGCCGTGCCTAACGACGGCCCGAGCGCGCGCACGAGGAACTCCCCGCTCCCGCCAGTGCCGCTGGTGGCGATGAAGCCGGCGATCATAACACCGCTGGCAGTGTTGACAAAGCCGCGCGCGCTGATGTTCGCCAACTCTGGTCCCGCCGCGCCGCCGAGATCGTAGATTTCGATCAGGCCGACTCCGGTTCTATTCAGTTTTCCACGTTCGATGACTGTGTAGGCGCCTGCGCTGAGGGTGGCGACGAGGGCCGACTCGACATCCTGCGTCGGAGGAATTCCGGTCGCCTCGATTTCGGGCTGCTGGCTGTCTTTCCAGTTGTCGTTGCTTGCGATGATCGTGTTCGCAGATGCGCTGTGCAGTTCGATGGTTGGGTCGGCCAGCGCGCCGCCTATTCCCGCGCCGGCGAGAGAGGGACCGAGGCCGCGGATGAGTACCGTTTTCGTTCCAGCGCCGACAAGGATAAAGCCGGCGGCGAGCACATTGTCGCCGATCAAAACGTTGAGCCGGGTCGAGATATTGGCCAGCCTCGGAGACTGCTGCACGGCGATAAAGGCGGGGCTGAAACCCGTGGTGGCGACGGTGTTTTGCGTCGCGTCGGGGGAGGATGTCTCGATCGTGGCGCTGAGCGCGTTAACCACGTGCAGATTGTCGCGGCTATCGAAGGCGATGCCGGTGGGACCATTCAAGCCGCTGCTGTCGAGAACGCCATGGTAGTTGTCGGCGGCCGTTGCGTCGCCCGTCGGCGTGGTATCCGGGATGGCCGCCACTCCCGCGGGCGTTCGGTTCGTCCCAAACGAGCAACCGATTGTGTAGCGGCTGAGGTAGGGAATTCCGGCGTCGATGTCGTTCTGGAAGACCCGGATGTTTTGCACCGTCGGGGTGTCGAGGAAGATGGAATAGTCAGCGTGATTACCCGGCGCCAGATGAATTCTGTTGCCGAGGATGGTCGAGTTCTCGACTGCGGAAGCGAAGGCGACCCCGCCCGCCGAGAACACGGTATTGCCGATGATGGAGATATTTTCACAGGGCGTGTTGGCCGTGCCGGAATTAAAAAGGATGCCGTCGCTGTCGGGATAGAGGGCTTTGATGGTGTTGCCGACGATCGTGATGTTTTTGGAAACAAAGGTGTCGTGGAACATGCCGTGGTGGTAGCCGATGAAGGTGCAGCCGGTGACGATGCCGCTGTCGTAGCCGGCGGGCATGCCGCCGGCGTTGCCTGCCTCCGGCAGATTGAAGGTGCAGTTGATGATGCGGCCGTTTCTCGCGTAAACTGGGGTCGGATCATTGCCCATCGCCGCGAGGTTGATCATCGCCATGCCGGTGAGGTGCGTGGCGTAGACGCCGGTCGCGCCGTTGGAGACTGAGACATTCTCGTAAAGCGCGTTGTCGGGGAGGTTCCGATCGTTTATCCCGCCAGAAGTGAGGATGGCGAAGCACTCGTTATCCTGCCATCCGCAACCGGTCACCGTAACGTTGCGAATTGTCGGGCTGGCGCCGTAGAGATTGACGCCCTGGAAATTTCCATGCGGCCGCGAATTATCGCCGCCAGGCCCGCTGCGGAACCAGGCGCAGTCGCAAGTGAGATCCTCGACCGATTGGTTATCGTAGGTGAGGGCCGCGCCATTGCTGAAGAGCGCCCCGTTACTGCCCGGGTTCACGCCGCGCGCCCCGGCGACCTGCTGGACGATCGTCAAACTCCGGCCCGCGCCCTTGATGTGCCAGCCGGTCAGCAGAGCCCAATCATAATCCCAGGCGCCCTTCATCTGAAAGGTGCCGGGGCCGATGAAAAAGGTGATGTTCGTCGTGCCCGCGTCGTAGAACGACTTGAAGATCGCGTCGAGTTTGGGCTGCGAGGAGCCGTCGAACGGGTTGTTGAGGGTGCCATCGCCCGCGAGGCCATCGGTGCGATAGGCAATATAGACGTGCTGCGAGAGGCCGCCGCCTGCCGGTGTCGGCTCAGGGTTGCCGAACTGCTGGCTCGCGATCCCGAGGTCCACGCCGGCGGCCGAGAACATCTCGATGGTATTGGACGCGTCGTTCGCGACGTAGAGCAGGCCTGACGAATCGAAAGCCAGCCCCTCGGGACCATTCAAGGCTGGACTGCCGAAGGGGGTCAAGGCCGTCCCGTCAGGCGCGAAGCGGCGGATCGAGTTGGCGAAGCTGGCCACGTAGAGGTTACCGACGGCGTCGAAGGCGAGCCCCGTCGGTTGAACAACGTTCCCGAAGACGCCGAGGTCGGTGCCGTCGGGTGCGAACTCCTCGACGGTGTTGCTGGCGAAACTGGCGACGTAAAGGTGGCCGTTGCGATCGAACGCCAGGCCCATCGGGTTGTTCAGCCCAGTGCCTGCAAAGACGCCGAGATCGGTGCCGTCCGGCGCAAATTTCTCAATCGTGCCGTTTTTGGTCGAGACGTAAACCTTGCCGGTCGCGTCCAGGGCGATGCCGGTCGGGCCGTTCACAAATGAATTGGTAAAGATCGATCCATTTCCGCTTTCGTCGTATTTCGTGATCGTGTTGACGCCAAAGTTGGTGACGAAAAACAAGTCGGCCCGAACCGAGGAAAAGCCGAAAAGCAGGACGGTGACGATTGTCAGGGAGCGTTTGGATTTCATTGGATGGAGGGGGCGCGATCTGTCGGCACCAATTATCAAGCAGGACGTGCGCCGATCGGCGTGGTTTCGTGCCGCGCCGTGCCGAGGAGATAAAGAAGCCCGAGCGCGCCGACCACGCCCCGGACCCCGGCCGGCCGGCGAGCGCTTCCGTTAACCTAACTGGCGAGGCGGTTCAGCGCCCGGAACCAGCGTCGTTCCATCGCATCGCGGACGTCGCGATTGGCCAGGAAGCGATGTTGAATGGTCACCTTCGTCCCGATGCCCGCCAATTCGAAACGCGCAACCACCTCGGAGCGGCGCCCGTCTTCGAAGATCCACTGCCCGCGGACCTCACCTGCGTCCTCCGCAAGATCCGTGAGCAAAGAGGGTATTTGTTCGTCGCCTTGGTGGACACTGTCTTGCAGGTTCATCCAACGCGACAACAGGCCTTCTCGTTTCGCGGGCATGAAGGCCTCAGCGAGGGCGACGTTTTGTTGCACGCCGTCAAGCTCGAGGAGGACGCCTCGATGGAGGTCGCGAAAATGCCGGCGTGATGCCACGTCTTCCACATTTAACGGAGCCTCGGGTGGCGGGAGCAGGTCGAGTTCGATCAGGCCCGAGTCGCGCGATGACCGCCGCTCCCACATGTCGTCATCGAGCAGGTCGTAGAGTGCGCGCCGGCCCATGCCCATGCGCCGCAAATGATCGCGGACGCGAAAGTACAAAATCCGCCGCGCATTCTCGCCAGCTTCGGCCTCGCGCAGGAGGACGATGCCGACGGTAAAGGCCGGGCCTTCGTCGGAAGGTCCGCCGGGAACGAGTTGCAATACCTGGAGCGAGGATTGGGCGACGCGCTGGGAATGCCGGTCGAGGAAATAACTCAATAACTCCTTCTCAATCGGCGTGAGCAAAAATGCTTCCGATCCGCCTTTCGCGCCAATAATTTCCCGCATGCCCGCCACGGCTCCCTCTGCGTCCCTTGGTTCCACCACCTTCACTCTGCCCACTTCCAGGCCAAGAACCCGCTGGCAAAAATTCTGGAAACGCGCCCCACTGTTCGCCGCCGAAATCGTCCACGCGACGCGAAACATCCGCGACCACGCCCAATGCTTGAAGAGGTTGATCCAGCCGCGGTTGTCGGGATGCATGTACTCCTGCTCGAGGTGGAGGTCGTGATAAACGTCCTCCATCAGCTGGATCATCCGATTGCAGAAATAGAGGCCAGCCCGCACTTCCTCGTAGCTCTTGGGCAGCCAGAGGCCCGGGGGGACCGGGAGCGTCGGCGCCTGTTTCGCTCCGTGCGTCAGCACGCTCCACTCCGGATAGATTTGTTGACTGAGGAAACGAAGATTCGGTTCGGTGCGCAGCGTTTCATAAAGCGCGTTGAGCGTTTCGCCACGGCGCTTGAACGCCGGGTCGAGCGGCGCGGCGGGCGGATACCAGCGTTGCGCCAGCTCGACAAAGAGCCGCTCGGTCGTTAGGCCAGTCAGATTCTCCGGCGCATCAACCGCCAGAAGGGCGCTCATCGTCGCGTGGTGGCCGAGCGCGCGGTAGCTTTCAAACTGCGATTCGCCGAACCACTGGTCGGCGGTGCTTTCGTGGGGAAACGTCGGCTGGGACGCTGCATAACGCAGCACGTCCGTGTCTTCGTCACCGGTCAGCGACGACTTGATGTAGAGCAGGGTCCCGGCGTGTCCGGCGGGATCAGTTTTGTCGTAGCGAATCCGGCCGACCGCGCAGTGCCAACGGCTGTGTCCTTGCTCATCGCGCCGCCGGATCGCTTCGACATCCAGGTCGATCTCCACCCCGAGATCGGTGCGGCATTTTTCGATCGCGTTACCGAGCCCGCCAAACTCGAAATCGTGATCTTCCTCCGCGTCGCACGCGACGATGAAACGACAGCGTCGCCTAACGAGTTCGAAAATGCCGAGATTTTCGAAATGACCGCCGTCGGAGAGATAGATGTAATGCCCCTTGGCGTCGGTCAGACCGAACATCTCGACGATGAGGCGGCCGAGAGCCCAGAGGGGGCTGGATTTGCGCCAGCCTTGCGCGTGGCGCGGATTACCGATCCACCAACCGAGGCGGATGTTAAAGAGCGTCATGAGAAAAGCGGGCGCCGGCGAAGTGTGATACCCCATGTTCGGGCTCGCCGCGGCGCCCGAGATCGCCATCGCGGTCGCCAGGGTAAGCGGACCGCGAGATGCCGCATAGGCCGGGTAGGAATCCTTGACCGCATTCGAACAAAAACCGGGTGGCCGATCGGGAAAATCGTAGCCGCTATACTTGGGCGTGAAGACAAACGAGGCGGCTTTGCGTTGTTGCCACGCCAATTCGCCGCCTCCCACCAGATTCAGGGCGCAATTGATGATTGGATAAGGACCGGAGTCTTCCTTCCTCCATTCGCTGCGGTCGAGCGCGACCAGATCGATGTCGTCGTTCGGATCGAATCCAGTGAAGGCCTGGGGATTTCGCAGGCCGGCATTCGACGCCCCGAGATAGCAACGCGCGAGTCGGTTTCGATACATCATGTGCATCGAGAATTCGTTGATATCGACCCGTAATCCCAGCAGCGCGGCGATCCCGGCAGTCCCGAGGAGAAGAAAAGCAAGGAGGCAATTGCCGGTCGGTGCGATGCCCTCGCCCCAAAAGGCCCCGAATCCCCTAACGATATCGTAAATGACGTCGGGAAACCCAGACTGCAAGTGGGCCGTCGTCATCGCGTCCCAGTGCGCCGCGATCGTCGCGCCCAGTTGGTGGCCGGCGTAGGGGTCGTCGACGGTTGGCGAAACAATGCGATCGACTCCCCAAGCCAGGCCGGCCAGCAGCCCGAGAATGAAAACATATGGGCCGATCGTCGCGAGCAATTCGAGCCAGGAGTTCGATTTGCGCCGGCCGGTTGCGGGGCTCGAGGCGGCGAACAGCCCCGACAGGGTGGCGAAGACCCAGCCCAAGCTAAGCGCCGCCAGCGCGGTTTTCAGATTGAGAGCGAGCCAGCGCAGGAAGGGCGGGCTGTAAAAGGAGAGCCCGAAAATTCCCACCCAGAGGATCGAATAAATGAGAAGCCAGGCTCCCAGGCGACTCCACCATTCGCGCAGCGAATCGGGCAGGCTGCGACCCCTCAGTCCGATATAAATGATCAGCATGACGGATACGGCCAGGATGAACACCGGTGGTCCAAAAACGAGCCGCGGCCAGAAGCCGGCGCCATCCGCATCGGGCAGAACGGTGTGAAAAGCGGAGAGCGCCAGACCTCCGATGGCGCCACCGGCTGCGAGCGAAAGCACACTGCCCAACGCCCGTTTCAGCTGGCCTAACGATGGCAACCTCCGCTTCCACCGCCATTGGCCAAGAAATCCCCCAAAGTGAGCCAGGACCGCAGTGACTGCGGCAATGCAGGTCCACAATTTCCATTGCTCGCGATCGATCCAAGCGCTCCAAGAGGCGGGCAGATTGAGCAGGACAGAGAGAGGGTCATCTTGACCGAGGAGCTGCACCGAAATGAATGCGGCGACGAACAGCGGGACTACGATTTGCAATTGGATACCCGTGCCCTGCTGCGCGAACGGTCCTTCCGCTTCCGGCAGCGGACGCAACAGGACCTGGTGAATCTCGACGCCGTTGTCCTGCTCGAGTCGCCGCACCGCAATCCGGCCTGAATCCAGGTTGAGGAAAGGCGGGCGAGCGACGTTTACCACCCGATCGTTCAATCGCACCGTGCACGTCCGGCCGACACGTTCGATGCTCATCCGATTGACTCGGCCCGACCCGATTGGCTCAATTTGCGCGCCCATCGCCCGCTGTTCTTTCAGCGGCGTCGGTCCATCGGACGGGAGCCGAATGTTGCCGGTTTGACCGCCGCCAATAACTATTTCCCATCCTTTCACAGCCTCGGCCTGGTCAACCGCCGGCACCCGCAGCATGACCGCTGCACACGAGTCTGCAGTCTTCAGGGTAAAATCAATCCGCAGGAGAAAGTCGGAAAACAATTCGCCCCCGGCCAAAAGATGGAGCGCGGCGTCCGCTGGCGGCGAGTCAAGCTGGCGAACATCCTCCTCTTTGGGATCAAGCGGATCGCTCGCTGACACGTTGGCTGAGCGCCGCCGGAACCCACTTAGATTCTTGTGAATGACCCAACCCGCCCACAACAGCGCGACCAGGAAAATCGCAGCCAACCCGCGCCTGCCCGCCAGTCCATCGGGCGCTACGATCATTACCCCAATGACCCGCGGGAGCATGAGGACGAAGGCGAGCCCAGCAACCAAAGCCGTCAGATTCAAAAGCATATTCCGCAGGTAGATCGCGATCACCGTCCACGTGTCCGCGCCGAACCAGCCGAGTTTCGGAGTGAGATAGTTGCTGAAGCGGCGCAGGAAGCGGACTTCCTCGGGACTCTCGCCGCCCGGATAGCGGCGCCAGGCAGTGCGCAGAGAGTTCGATATTTCCTCCAAATTCCCTCCGCGCCGAAGGATCCAGGCCACGAGCCAGCTGCCGATGTAGCCGCCGCCCGAAACGGTCGACAAATAGTGAAATTTTCTGAGCAACTGCAAATCGGCGAGCGCCTGGAGGACTCCGAGATTAAACGTGGCGCTGCGAATCCCACCGCCGGAAAAGGCCAATCCGGTTAGGCGTGAGTCATGGGCACGCTGCAGGACGCTCTCGCGGTCCGTTTCTCCGGGCACGCCGAAGCTGCTCAGTTCATCACTGAGGACCCGGACGAAATCGCACGAGGGCGGCTCGAGGGTGGAACGTTTTCGGCCAATCATGCCGCCAAAGCATTAGCAAATTCCAGCGCTCCATGGGTAGCAGAAAATGCTTAGTGATTTGGAATCGACAGTTCCGATCGCGGCAACGAGGTGGAACGGAGGTGGCTGGGGAGGGAATTGAACCCCCGACACGAGGATTTTCAGTCCTCTGCTCTACCAACTGAGCTACCCAGCCGTGGCGCGGCTCGATCCGAAATCCGGACGCCGGGTTGTCACTATGGCGGATTCCTTCCGACAGGCAAGCTGACGGCTACTGCCATGTGGACGCTTCGCTCTGCGAAGCGCGGGTATCGCCTCTCGTTAGGGCGAAAAATCTCGCACAGGCTCGCGTTTCGCACAGCGAAACGTCTACAGGTCGCCGGCAAAGGTGCGCGGCAAATCGATGGCTGCATTCAGCAGGTGCAGGTAAAGCTGACGCGAAATTTCCTTGGCCCCGAATTGCTTCAGATGCGGCGTGAGCCATTGCGTGTCGAGCAGGGCAAATTTGCGCGCGCGCATCCGCTCGATCAGCGCCCAAAGCGCGATCTTGGAGGCGCCCGTCACGCGATGAAACATCGATTCCCCGAAAAACGCGCCACCGATCGCAACACCGTAAAGGCCGCCGACGAGTTCGTTAGCCGACCAGGCTTCGACCGAGTGCGCATGGCCAAGTTCGTGCAGGCGCGTGTAACTGGCGATGATCTCGTCGTTGATCCAGGTGTCCTCGCGCGCGGCGCAAGCCCGGATCACTTCGGCGAAGCAGCTGTTGATTCGAGTCTCGATCGCCTGCGCGCGACGTTCGCGCTTCAGGCCGTGCGGAACGTGAAAATCGTCCAGCGGCAAAATCGTCCGCGGATCGGGTGAGAACCACCGGGTCTCGCCGTCCTCCATCGCCATCGGGAAAACTCCCAGCCGGTAGGCCTGCAGCAAAAGATCAGGTTCGATCATCGGCCATTGGTTTCGCTATGATTCGACCCGAAGTCCATCAGCGCGTTCGTCATTTTCTTGCAAAGCTTCCGCCGCCTCTTACATTTCCCGATGAAACCCCTGTTGAGCCTCGCTCTTGTCCTGATCCTGAGTGGATGCGCGGAGGACACGCCCCCCGCGCAGGAAGTGCGCGACCAATTTGAACGCGGCCTTTCCGGGCAGGGCCACATCGTCCCGATCGATCGCCCGGATGATCCGGCCACGCGTCCGACCTCCACCTTTCCCGACTCCAACTGACGTGAAGACGCCGTCACATTCGCGAATTCTCATTCTCGATTTCGGCTCGCAATACACGCAGGTCATCGCGCGGCGGGTGCGCGAGTGCCAGGTCTTTTCGGAGATCGTGCGCTGCGACATCACGGCAGCGGAAATCGAGCGACTGGCGCCGAAGGGAATCATTCTCTCGGGCGGACCGGCGAGCGTCTATGAAAAAGGCGCGCCGCAAATCGATCCCGACATCTTCTCGTTAGGCACGCCCGTTCTGGGCATCTGCTACGGGATGCAATTGATGGCGCGCCATCTCGGGGGCGAGGTGGAGTTCAGCCCGCAGCGCGAGTACGGTGCCGGAGTCCTGCACATCGACAAGGGCACCCCGCTCTTCGACGGGCTCGGCGAGCAGATGGACATCTGGAACAGCCATGGCGACAAGCTCGCCGCCCTGCCCGACGGCTTCCACGTCGTCGCGCATACGGAGAATTCCGCCTTCGCGGCGATCGAAGACACCGAGCGCCACCTCTACGCCCTTCAGTTTCACCCCGAAGTGTCGCACACCCCGCACGGGAACGAGATCATCGAGAATTTCCTCTTCCGCGTCTGCCATTGCGCGATGGATTGGACGATGGGCTCGTTCATCGACGAGGCCTGTGAACGCGTTCGCCAGCAGGTGGGTGACCAGAAAGTCGTGCTCGGGCTGAGCGGCGGGGTCGATTCCTCGGTCGCGGCGGCGCTCCTGCACAAGGCGATCGGCGACCAGCTCACCTGCATCTTCGTCAACAACGGACTGCTGCGCGAAAACGAAGCCGAGACGGTGCAACGCATCTTCGGCGAGAATTTCCAGATCAAGCTCAAATACGTCGACGCCTCGGAGCGTTTCCTCCGGCTGCTCGAAGGCGTGACCGATCCCGAGACGAAACGCAAGGTGATCGGCGGCGAGTTCGTTAGGGTGTTCGAGCAGGCGACGGAAGAATTGCTCGCCCAGGATCACGCCGACGAGCGCCCGCACGCCGGCTATCGCTTTCTCGCCCAGGGCACCCTTTACCCCGACGTGATCGAGAGCGTGGCGATCGGCGGTAACCCTGCCTCGCTCATCAAAAGCCATCACAATGTCGGCGGGCTCCCCGAGAAAATGAACTTCGAGCTGGTCGAGCCGCTGCGGGAGCTCTTCAAAGACGAAGTACGCCAGGCCGGCCTGCAGCTTGGCCTGCCTAACGAAATCGTGCATCGTCAGCCCTTCCCCGGTCCAGGGCTCGCCGTCCGGATCTTGGGCGAGGTGACGCCCGAGCGGCTCCGCATTTTACGCGACGCCGATACGATCGTGGTCAGCGAAATGAAGGCGAGCGACTGGTATTACCGCGTCTGGCAATCCTTCGCCGTCCTCCTCCCGGTGCGTTCGGTCGGCGTGATGGGCGACCAGCGCACCTACGAAAACACCATCGCGCTGCGGATTGTCGAGAGCCAGGACGGGATGACGGCCGATTGGGTGCGAATGCCCTATGAAATCCTCGCCCGCATCTCGAGCCGGATCGTGAATGAAGTGAAAGGCGTCAACCGCGTCTGCTTCGACATCTCGACCAAACCGCCGAGCACGATCGAGTGGGAATGATGGCGCGGGCGACTTCGAGCGCCAGGAGCTGATATCCATTGTGGAGAAGGAAATCACCGCCATTCTGCGCCGCGCTTCCGAACGCGGGTTGCCCAGTTTGCTGATCGGGGCCAACGCCCTGATCGCTTTCGGTTACATTCGTAACACGATCGATCTCGATCTCCTCGTTCCCGAGCACGATCGAACCCGCTGGCTGGATTTGTTAGGCACGCTCGGTTACCGGCTTTTCAATGGTAGCGACGCCTTTGCCCAGTTTGAATCTGCCGAGCGGACCGGAACGCCGGTCGATCTGATGTTCGTCGACCAATCGACCTGGGAAAAACTGACCCAAGGCGCGCCAACCCTGCTGCCGCGTCCCGAATATCTGGTCGCCCTGAAACTGCACGCCGCCTCCAGCCCGACGCGCAGCAAGCCGGAGCTTGATCGGGAAGATATCCGGCAAATCATCCAAACCTGTGGACTCGATCCTGAGGAAGATTCTTTTCGCGCGTTATTCTGCGCTACGGTGGAGAAAATGCATTCGACCGAATTAAAAAACTCCGCCAGGACCCCCCTCGCCCTAGACCTGAATCTGCCTGAGTTCGATCGTCCACTTGCGGCGCATCGGCTCCCCGCGATGTCGTGGTCCGATCCCTGCGACACTTCGCGCCGGCGCGCGCCCGCTACATGAGGGAATTCGATTCACCGGAAAAACGGCTGCGAGACAAGACCCCGAAGCGGTTCGAGTTGACGTAAGAGAAAGCGGTCTCGCTCGGAGAGCGACGACCAGCCTCATAATGATCCACGTTCTCGATACTCGGCATCTCGACCGGCCTGGGATCATTGCCGTGACGGCGCTCGAGACCGACGACGGGATCGCGCTTTTCGACACCGGCGCGGCGGCGACTTTCGAGAATATTTCCGGCGCGATGCGCGCGGCGGGCTTCGCGCCTAACGACGTCCGCCACGTGTTCCTCAGCCACATTCACCTCGATCATGCGGGTGCCGCCTGGCAGTTCGCCGAGCTGGGAGCAATCGTCCACGTCCATCCGCGCGGCGCCCCCCACCTGATTGATCCCACCCGCCTGATGGAATCGGCCACTCGTATTTTTGGCGATGAGATGCAGCGGCTCTGGGGAGAAATGCGCCGGATTCCCGAAGAGCAGGTTCAAGTCACGGATGACAACATCGCGATCCGTGCCGGTCAGTATGAAGTGCGCTCCGTCGCCACTCCCGGGCACGCTTCGCACCACAATGTCTATCATTGGGACGACCACCTCTTTGGCGGCGATGTCGCCGGGGTGCGCCTCGACGGCGGACCGCCCGTGCCGCCATTTGTTCCGCCGGAGTTGCAGGTGGAATCGTGGCTCGAATCGATCGAGCGGATGCGTGCGCTCGGGGCGACGCGTCTTTACCTGCCGCATTTCGGTTTGGTCGAGGGCGATCTGGGCGGGCACTTCGACGCGCTCTCCGAACGCGTGCAACGCTGGGCCGCCTGGTTTCGCGACGAACTGCGCAAAGGGCGGAGTGAATCCGAGCTCATCCCGGACTTCGCGCAATGCGAAGCGCAGGACATTCTCGAATCGGGCGCGGCGGTGGAACGGGTGGCGGATTACGAACGCGCGGACCCAAGTTTCATGGCGGTGACGGCGTCGATCCGTTACTGGCAAAAATATCACCCCGAAGCGATCGGAATTGGACAGGATTAACAGGATTGAACTGGATTAAGAGACGAAGAAAAAATCCGAATAATCCCGTTAATCCTGTCTCGATTTTCCCAGCCTGATTAGCCGGACGTCAGGAGTTCCTGAAACCGTCGATCGCCCCGTAGCGGATCCCATTCCGGCTCGACGCGGAGCGTGCCGGGCGTCGGACCGCCGGTCTGCCTAACGAGCGTTTCCAGCGCGGCCAGAGCTTGCTCACGTCGCCCGAGCTGCGCGTAGATCGCCGCCAGGTTGGTCGCGAGGAGCGGGCCATCGAGCGCGTCCGCAGAAATCGGCAGCAGTTGCACGGCGCGCTCGCCGGTGGCGATCGCCTCTTCTGCCCGTCCGAGCATTGTGTCGATCAGCGCCCGAATGATGAGAACCTTCGGATCGTTAGGCGATTCGACCGCTTCGGCCAGCACCGCCTCTTTGGCGGCCGTGAAGGCGCGGGCGGCCTCCTCTTCTTTCCGGTGACCGCGAGCAATCAGGCCGACATACCAGTCCCGCGGCACGGTGTAATCATCGAGCGCGCCGACAAATCCGCACAAGCCGACGTCGTTATACTTGCACTCGGTACAGGTCCCGAGGCGCCGCTCGGCCGCGTCGTAATCGCGTTCCATCAAAGCCAGCCGCACCGCGATCGTCGTGACCGCGCCGCCCGGGTCGAACCCCTTCGGAACCCGCCCCAATGCCTCACGCAACGGCGCCGTGTCACCGCGCTTCCGGAGGGAAAGTTCCGCTCGCGCCAGGGGAATCATATGCGCCTCCGGAGAAATCGCGGCGGTTTCGGCCAGCACCTGATCCGCCTCTGCATAACGCCTCAAATAAGTAAGCGTCTCGGAAAGATTCCAGAGAGCAGAAATATTCCGCGGATCGAGTTGCCGCGCGCGTTCCAAGTGGAGAACCGCTTCCTCCCAGCGTCCGCGCCGGCGCTCGATCATGCCGAGGGCGCTGGCCACATCGGATTCGTTAGGCAAAGCGCGTTGCGCGAGGGTCAGCTCGCGAATCGCCGACTCGTAATCGCGCGAGGAATAATAGTGATAGAAAGCGAGCGCGAGATGCCCTTCGCCGAGGTCCGGTCGCAAGCGCAGAGCCGTCTCCGCCGCCTCTTTCGATTTCGCCAGACGTTCCCAGCTCTTGTCGTAGCCAAACCAGAAGAGTTCGCCGTGAATGCGTGAAGTAAGATAATGGGCGAGGGCAAACTGCGGATCGCGGGCCAACGCCTGCGCGAGCAAGGGCAGCGCTTTCTCACCGTTCTCGTGCGGATCGCCAATCCCGCTCCAGCGAAAGAGGTCGCGCGCCTGGAGGTAGATGTCGTAGGCCTCGAGGCTCGTCGTCGGCGGCACCTGCAAACCGGCCTTCTCCCGCGGCGAGAGATTGGCCTGTAGTGCCCTAACGATGCGCTCGGCCAGCTCACTTTGGATTGGCAAAGAGATCCGTCAGTTCCCGATCGAAACTCTCCGCCCAGATATGCGCGTCGGTGCAGGCATTGATGAGTTGCACGTTGACCCGCACCCGGTTGCCCGCCCGCCGCACCGTGCCTTCGAGGACATGCGCGACACCGAGCGCTTCGCCGATCTCGCGCAAGTTGCGTGTGCCGGTCCGGTATTGCTGCACCGAGGTCCGGCTGATGACTTTCAGGTCGGCGATCCGCGCGAAGCTGGAAAGAATGTCATCGTGCACGCCATCCGCGAAGAAGGTGTTTTCGCGGTCGTCGCTCAGGTTTTCAAACGGGAGGACCGCGATGCTTTTCTCCGGAATCGAAGCGACAGGCGCGGGCGCGGCGTCCTCGGTTCGTTTGATGCCCGAGGGCGTGATGTCGTACGCCCAGGACAAAAGCAAAGCGACCGGAAAACCGAGAACGAGCGCGAGGACGACCAGCCTAACGATCCAGTTCGGGGTTTCGAAAAAGGGAAATACCTGGGTAGC
This sequence comes from Spartobacteria bacterium, assembly GCA_003169975.1. Taxonomy (GTDB): domain Bacteria; phylum Verrucomicrobiota; class Verrucomicrobiia; order Chthoniobacterales; family UBA10450; genus Palsa-1392. The sequence continues at coordinate 68,313 of PNAA01000041.1, forward strand.
GACCTGGATCAAGACCCAGGCGACCACGACGTAAGCCACGGCGACGCGATAGACTTTTCGTCGCTTCAGCTCGACGAAAAACTGCTTCACCGCCGCGCCGCGGAAAGGTGCGCTCGGTTGGAGTAGGGCCACAGGATGGTTATGCCGCGAGATCGGGCGAGCGGCAAGGATCGGAAACTAGGCCAGCAATTCCGCGAGGTCGGCGGTCGTTAGGCCGGTTATGAGCGGTTCTTCGTTCTCGAGCAGCGCGCTGGCCAGCTCGCGTTTCCGTTTTTGGAGATGAAGAATTTTTTCCTCGACCGTGTCGCGGGCGATCAACTTGTAGGCGGTGACGACCCGCGTCTGGCCGATGCGATGCGCGCGATCGGTCGCCTGCGCTTCGACTGCCGCGTTCCACCACGGGTCGAAATGGATAACGGTGTCGGCGGCCGCGAGGTTTAAGCCGACGCCGCCGGCCTTGAGGCTGATAAGGAAGACCGGGATCGTTTCATCCTCGTGGAAACGGTCGACCTGTTGTTGCCGATCCTTCGTGAGGCCGGCGAGATAACAATGAGCGGTGCCGCTCGCCGCGAGCCGTTCCCGGACGAGATCGAGCATTTTGACAAATTGACTGAAGACGAGCACGCGATGTCCGCCGTCGATGATTTCTCCCAGTAATTCGTCGAGCAAATCGAGCTTGGCCGAGGTTTCCGTCTGTTCGTTAGGCGGCCCTCCGAGCAGGCGTAAATCACAACAGGTCTGGCGCAGCCGGAGCAGTCCGGTCAGCATCTGCATGCGCTTTGCTCCTTCGCTTCCGTCACCGGTCGCGATCCCCTGTTGGATCCCGCGCAGGAGCGCGTTGTAGGTCGCGCGCTGGGTTGGCCCCAGCTCGCATGGGATGACCTGCTCGATTTTTTCGGGCAGCTCGCGCGCGACCTCGGCTTTGCGCCGGCGGAGGAGAAACGGCCGCAGCCGTCGGGCCAGACGGCGCTGCAGGGCCGGCTCCGACCCGCTCGCCAGCGGTTTCTCGTAGCGCTCGCGGAAATCGTTGCGGCTCCCGAGATAACGAGGCGCGACAAAATTCATCAGCGACCAGAGATCGCGGACTGAGTTTTCCATCGGGGTGCCAGTAAGAACGAAACGCTGGCGAGCCTTGAGGCTGAAAGCCGCCTGGGCGTTTTGCGTGTCGGGATTCTTGATGTGCTGCGCTTCGTCGAGCACGACGGTGCCGAGCGCCAGGTCCTGGTAGAATTCAGCATCGCGCCGGAGAAGGCCGTAACTCGTTAGGCCAATGTCGTAGCCCGGGAGGCGCGCGATTTTTTCAGCGCGATCCGTCCCTTCGATCAGCAGCACGTTCAATTCCGGAGTGAATCGTTCCGCCTCGCGCTGCCAGTTGGCGAGGAGCGAAGTCGGGCAAACAATCAGGGCCGGACCATGGCCGCGATGCAGGCGCAGAAAAGCGAGGGTCTGCACGGTTTTGCCCAGGCCCATTTCGTCCGCCAGGATGCCGCCGAGATTTTGCGCGGCTAGCCCCGTGAGCCAGGCGACGCCGGTGAGTTGATAGTCGCGCAATTGCCGGCCCAGCGGCCCGAGTTGCCCGGCGACGCCACGGACGTCGCCGCTGCGCAAAGCCTTGGCCGCGTCGATTAATTTCGCTCCGATTTCCTCCGCCGTATTCGTTAGGTAAGCGGCCTGGATCTTCTGCAGCCGGTAAACGCCCGGCTGGCTCTGGCGCGGATCGGCGTCGCGCAGCACTTGTTCGAAGTCGTCGAGCGCATCCGGATTCAGGACCGCGATCTTCCCGTTCTTCAGCCGCGTTTGGTTCTGGCCGGAACGCAGGAGCCGTTGCACCTCGGCCGCCGGGATCCCCTCGCCCGCCCCAGTCGCGACCGAGTATTTCAGCTCGAACCAATCCTCGCCGGAGCGCACGATCTCGATCGTCGGTGACACGGGTTCCAGCTCTTTGCTCGCCCTTTCCAGTCGTGGCGCGATCGAGATTTTCCAAGCGGACGGGAGCGCCGGAAAGTCGAAGGCAAAGAAGCGAACCACGTGGAGCGCGTCCCGCATCTCGTGGCTCTCGACGCCGCGCGCAAAGCCGGCGCTCTCCAGGCACTGAAGAGCGGCCTGTTCCGCGGCGAGGTCGCGCACGAGAAGGCGATTCCCTTCCGCCGGGTCGCGCAGAACAAAGGGCTTTGCCGGCTCCGACGCCGGCGGAAACGGCAACCGGTCACCGTAACGGCATCGGAGTGTGGCGCGCAGTTGCTGCAAGGATCCGTCGATCTGCAGGGTAAAGTGCGGCTCTGCTTTCGCCACGGCCGGGAGCGAAAGGTCCCCGGGCAGCTCCACCTCCGCGGTCTCGCGCCAGCGCGGAAGTTCGAGCGCGAAGAAGGCATCGGCGCGCTCGCCCTGGAAACGCCACGGCTCCCGGAGGACATTCGTTAGGCGCGGCGGCAAATCGCTCCCGATCTCGAGAAAATCAGCGCCGCGCAGGAGCCAGGCAATGGCTCCGGCGGCGAGGAACATCTCGTCATCGCCCAGTTTTGCCGCCAGCTCGAATTCGTTGCCCGCGCGACGAAAGACAATCCGCGGCCGGTAACGTTCCGACGAAACGCGGGCCGGTTTCGCTTTGCCGAAACCGAGCCGGGGATGTCCGCGCAACAGCGGCAACAAACCGAGAAAGACGGACGCGCTCAGCATGTTCAGACCGGCCGCGGCTCCGCCTAACGAACCCGCGAGATATTCGACGATGGCCAGATCGTGATCGTCGCCCGCGAAAAGCTTCGCGCGCGGCAGCGCATCGAGCATCAGGCGGCGCCCGTCGAACTCCGCCTCGACGCAGACCATCACCTCCCCTTTCGCCCACGCGGCGCGAAAATTCGGCGGCAGAATGAAATGAAGCGCGACCGGAGTGGCCCCCGGTGCGTCCTGCCCGACCAGAAGCGGCACGGCGGGGGACGGCGCCTCGTTAGGCGGAGTCGGCGGCAACGCGGCGGCCGGTGCGAGACAGGCGAGCCCGACCGCAAGCGAATGCGCGCAGATCTTTCCCCACTCGCGGGATTCGCGACAGGTGCAGATGTTCTCGAGATCGTTCGCCGCGCGCACGCGCAGACCCGCGCGATAGCGCTTTTGTCCCTCGCACACTTCGCCCGCCAGCAGCGGCGGCTCGTAGCCCGCTCCCGACACCTGGCCCGCTTGGACCAGTGCGCGCGCCGCTTTCATCGCCTGCCAGCCGCCGGCGCCGGACAAGAGCTTCTCGGTGATGGCCACGGGGATGGAATTCACAGCGGAGTGTCCGTGCGACGACTGGCCGGCGCAATCGAGCCCGCCCGGTTTGCCCGTGGCGGCATTCCGTGAAATAGGAGCCGCGCCATGAAAGCATCGGGCTCGCCGCACGAAACCTCCGCGCTCATTGCCGGCGTGGCCGCGTTCGTCACCTGGGGATTGGTGCCCGTCTATTGGAAGCTGCTTCGCTTCGTTCCCGCGACCGAAATTCTCGCGCACCGCTTCGTCTGGACTTGTGTGTTCATGGTCCTGCTCCTGAGCTGGCAAGGGCGCTGGCCGGAAGTGCTCGCCAACGTGCGCTCGCGCCGGACCGCGTTGTATTGCGCCGGGAGCGGATTCGCCATCGCGATCAACTGGTTCGTTTTCATCTGGGCGGTGAACGCCGGACACGTGCTCGAGACGAGCCTCGGATATTTCATGTCGCCCCTCGTCAACGTGCTCCTCGGCGCGATCTTCCTGCGCGAGCGCCTGACGCGGCCCCAGCTCATCTCGGTGCTGCTCGCGAGCGGCGCGGTCGGTTATCTGACCTTCGGTTTCGGGCGCCTGCCCTGGGTGGCTCTCACTCTCTGCTCGTCGTTTGGGTTGTACGGGCTTTTGCGCAAAGTGTCGGGCGCTGCGTCCATCCCGGGGCTTTTCCTCGAGACCACGGTTCTCTTCCCGCTTGCGCTCGGTTTCCTGTTCTATCTCGGACGGACGCACGCGCTGCATTTCAGCGTGGCGGCGCCGGGCGTCTCGCTGCTCTTGATCAGCACCGGCATCGTGACTGGTGCGCCCCTGCTCTGGTTCGCCTACGCGGCACGCCACCTTCGCCTAACGACGATCGGCTTTCTCCAATACCTCTCGCCGAGCTGCACTTTTTTCCTCGGCGTCTTCGCTTTTCATGAGCCGTTTCGTCGCGCGCAGATGGTCACCTTCGGGCTCATCTGGATCGCGCTCGCCATTTTCACGGCGGATGCCGTGACGCGCTGGCGCTCGATCAAGACGGGAACATTGCGACCGGTCGAGCTGTAGACGCTTCGCTGTGCGAAGCGCGGGAGAAGCCGCGCCCGAGAGAAAGGCGCAGGGGAACCATCATATCGAGAGTCGCGCCTCCCACAGGGAGGCGTCTACAGCCGCAGAGCGGTTCTGTGGTATGCTCGCCGCGATGTGGACCGAAGATGACTTTCAATACGCGATCGAGAACACGGAAGTGATCCTCGCGCCGGAGGGGAAGATCGCGACCTTCGGCCACACCAGTTTCCGGTTTTATCTGATCAGCGAGCTGATGGACCAGGTGAACGAAGTGCGGGTGCGCGATGGGCGGATTCACGCCGAGCGTCCACAGATTCTCACGGCGAACCATTACTCGCGGCTCCTGCTCGAGGGTTTCGGCGAAAAGGCCGAACGCTACATCGAGCAGTTGCGCGCGCACGCGCAGAAGTTCGCGGTGGTGCGCTACGGATTCCAATTCCGCAAAACCGACGTCATGGAAAAAACGGTGCGCGCTTCGCTGGCCTCGGTCATCGAGCAAACGAAGGCGCAGGTGGAGCGATCGGACGAACCGCTCAGCGCCGTGATTCAAGGCGTCGACGACGCCTGGGAAGTCTGCCTGCTCAAATTCACGATCGATCTCATCGAACGCTCGTCCGGCGGCAATCTCGGAGACTTTCGACGCCGGGGATTGATGTAAAGGGCCGCAGCTTATTCTGGCCGCCAAAGGCTGCCGCTTCGCTACCCGGCCGAGTAACTGTTTCGTTACGTTTGGCCGATTGATTATCATGTCCCGACGAAGGACGATCTCGCCATGAAAGAAACACATCCGCTCCTTTTGGTTGATCCCGTTTCGCGTGTCGCCACACCCGTCGTCAACACCGGGTCCAGACTGCTCCTGGCCGGTGTCATCCTTTGCTGCGCCATTTGCTTTCCGGCCAGCATCCGGGCGGGTGAAACGAGACAGAGACCTGCGGTCGGCGTTACCGGAGTGATCGTTCAAAGCAGGTTCGGCGGGCAGATCTTTGGCTACGACATCGACGCGACCGGGACGGAAGGCGTTTTGTGCGAGGCACAGACGCTGCAGGGCGGCCTCGTCCTCGCGGCAGTCGAGACATTCGATCAAAGCACCGGCCGGATTCTCAAGGTCCTCGCCAAAAGCATGGATCAAGGCAGTGACTTCATCACCCTGGGCGTGATTGGCAACTCAGTGGGCTTGGTCGAACGCGAGCATGTGAAGGCTTTGTTCAAAGTCATCCGCACCTTCTCGGTGATCAATCCGCTCGACACCAACCGGTTCAACGCGGTCTGGACTCCGCCGGTCGGAACGGGTCACCTCGTTGAGGAGGTCAGCCGCAATCAAGGGACACCCAATGTCGCGGTCTGGGCGGAAGACATCACCAGTAATTTTCAACCGTTCGTGTTCAGCTCAAATGTCGCGGCTAATACCTTTGGGCTGGTGGTAACTATCACTGATCAGGATTTCACCTCCGGCGGCAACCCCGGGCTGGCCTATGACCCCGTGAATAACCGTGCCATCCTCGGGCACGCCACCCTCGGCAATCCTTTTGTTCCCGGCAAAATCGCCACTGTTAATCTCGCCACTGGCGTTTTCACCAAGTTCACCGGGGTCGGGCTCGGTGATGTCAATGGCATGGCCTACGATCCGGTGACTGGCACTGCCTGCACGACGAGCGAAATCGACTTTAGCGTGGAGTTCTACAATATCGCCACCCAAACTGGATTCGCTGAAACGCTCCCGGGCGCGCAGAATCAATTCTACAGCGGGGCCGACGTGGAGTTCGATCCGGTGAACCGGCTCTTCCTCGTGGCCCAGCCTAACTCGAGCACGGCGTCGAGCGGCAGCAGCATTCACGTCTACGATGTTTCCGGCAACCTGATCGAGTCGATCAATGGCTTGAGTTTCTCGAATGCCTTTAATGTCGTCGCGGCGCACATCGCCCTGAACCCAGGTAAGCGCCTGGGCTTTATCGACGGCCCGGACGCGGGCGTGACGCAGGTTCAATCGTTCACCTATTGAAACGCCGGTCGAGCGCGCCGGAGAGTCGCTCAGCGCGGTGATTTCAAGGCGTCGAGGACGCTGGGAGGTTTGCCTGCTCAGGTTCTACGCGCATCAAAGGCAATTGGGAGTGGGTCAGCCTTGCAGTGCCGTCTGGCTCCATTCAGCGTTCCTCCAGCCCCGCGCCGCCACGGCGACGGATTCATCTTACTCAGCTGCCGCTCCGGTGCGCCCGCCGAGATTCGCGATCGCGGCGATGAGCTCCTGCGGTTCGACCGGTTTTGAGAGATGAACCTGATAACCGGCCGGCATGGCGCGGGTGCGATCCTCCGAGCGCGCGAAGGCGGTGAGCGCGATGGCGGGAATCTTCGCGCTTGGCGCCGAGCGCGCCCGCAGCTCGCGCATCATCTCAAGACCGTGTTTATCCGGCATGCCGATGTCGCTGACGATGACATCGAGCGGTTGTTCGCTCACGAGCCGCAAACCGTCGGCCGCCGAGGAAGCGAGCACCACCTCGGCTTTGCACTCCTTCAATAGCCGGCGCACCAATTCGAGCGAGTCGTGCTCATCGTCCACCACCAAGACGCGCACGCCATTCAATCGCACATTCACCGACCAACCATCGTGCTGGCTCGCGGAGGGATGGACACGGACTGAGTCGCTCTGCCGGAGCAATGTCAAAGGCAGCGCGACCGTAAAGGCGGAGCCCTTGCCACGGCCTTCGCTTTCCACCCGCACACTGCCACCATGGAGTTCGACCAGATTCCTCACGATCGATAGCCCCAGACCGAGGCCGCCGTGGCGCCGCGTCTGCGAGGGGTCCTGCTGCCGGAAACGATCGAAGACATAAGGCAGGAATTCCGGCGAAATCCCTTCGCCGTTGTCGCTCACGACGATTTCCACATGCGAGTTCACCCGCTTCAGGACGACGCTCACTCTCCCGCCTTTGGGAGTGAACTTGATCGCGTTGGCGAGCAGATTCCAAAGAACCTGCTGCAGCCGCGCCGGATCGCCGGAGATCGGTTCCACCGGGTCGAGCACGTTTGTGATCCTGACCTGCCTGGCGGCGGCGGTGGGTCGGAGTGCGTCGACAGCCGATTCGATGACCGCGACGAGATCAGTTGGTTGGACATCGAGCCGGGTTTTACCGGAAATGATCCGGCTCATCTCAAACAGATCTTCGATGATGCGCGTCTGCGCACGCGCGTTGCGCTCGATCGTCTCGAGGCCTTCGCGCATGGTCGTCTCGTCGTCATCGCCCGCGCGCAGGAGTTGGGCCCAGCCGAGGATGGCGTTGAGCGGCGTGCGCAACTCGTGGGAAACGGTGGCGAGAAACTCGTCCTTCAAGACACTGGCGCGCTCGGCCTCCGACCGCGCGGCACGCTCACTCTCAAGCAGGCGGTGGCGTTCCTCGGCGTGTTCGCGCTGCTCGGTGATATCGGTATTGGAGCCAAACCAGAGAGCGGCCTTACCGTCGGCATCGCGCAAGGGCATGGCGCGGGAAAGAAACCAGCGGTAAGCGCCATCATGCCGACGCAGGGGAAAGGTGTGCTCCCACGGCTCGTCCGTTCGCAGCGCGTGTTTCCACGTTTTGATGACTCCGGGCAGCAAGGCCGGATCGTGCACTTTTGCCAGCCCCAGCCGTCCATTTCCGCCAGCGCAGCCCGGTATATTCAAACCACCGTCGATTGTACCAAAAGATGTGACCGTCCGGCCGCGCCATCCAAGTCAGTTGGGGAATATTATCCGCGAGATAACGAAAGCGCGCTTCGCTTTCGGCCGGCTTCGCGCCGAGCGCGACCGACTCGAGTCGCGCCCAGTGCGCCCGCCGAACCGCCCAGACGATCAGCACGCAGGTAAGCAGGAAGAAGCTGAGATTAAGCAACTCGCCCCGGTCGAATGCCATGGGATTCTCGCCCATCCAGAGCGGCGCGAGAAAAAACGACAGGGCCGACGTGACGACCCCGGCGGAGGTCCCGCCCCAAAGCGCGGCCACGATGATGGCGGGGATGAAAGTCAGGAACGGAATCCCCGTTCCGACAAAGCGAAAAAGAACCGCGCGCACCAGAGCAGCGGCGAGCGCGGCGACGACTCCGATCGAAATAATGCGGAATCGTTCCCTCGTCAGGTTGGTCACAGCGGTTCAGTCTCCGTCACCTTGAATCGCATGGGAACCGCCCCCAGCGCGTATCGCTAAATGGAGGGCGGCCTCGGTCGGGCGGCCGACGACCGCGCTAGCTGTGATGTTTCAATAGGTTGTTCATGCGGGGAAGGATTTGAGAGAGTGGAGGGTGTGAAAACATCCAAAGCATCCAAACCAACCCGCACATGAACGTGCATCACAATGCGCGGCTCACGGCGCGGGGTCGAGAACGAATCGTGCGCGCCATCCTTGGCGCGCCAACTCAGCGTCAAAACCGGCGCGCTCCAGGTCGGCCTCTCCGAGCGCAGTGTGCGTAAAGGGCTGGCCCGCTTCCGCAGCGAAGGGGTGGCGGGCCTGCGCGATCGCTCATCCCGACCGCAGGAGAGTCCGCGCCAGACTCCGGCCGGCCCAAGTCGCCGTCGTCCTGGCTTTGCGCCGCTGGCGTCTGCCGGGCTTCCAGATCGCCCCCCAGAGCGCGCTCTCCCGCGCCACCGTCTCACGGCTCTTGCGCCGTCACGGTCTCGCGCGGTGGCGGGATCTCGAATCCGCTCCGCCGGTCGTGCGCTACCAGCGCCAGCTCCCGGGCGAGTTGCTCCACTTCGATATTAAGAAGTTGGGGCGCATCGTACGGCCCAGCCACCGTGTCACGCACGATCGGCGCGATCAGGTCCGCGGGGCCGGGATGGGAATATGTCCATGTCTGCATCGACGACGCTTCCCGGCTCGCCTTTGCTCAAATCATGCCTGACGAAAGCCAACACAGTGCGCTCCTCTTCCTCGAGCGCGCTCTGGCTTACTTCGCCTCTCTGGGCATCAAAGCGCGCGCCCTGATGAGCGATAACGGCTCCTGCTATCGCTCTCATCTCTTGCGCGCCGCTGGCCAGCGTCACCGCTTGCGTCACCTCTTTACCCGACCCTACACTCCCCGCACTAATGGCAAAGCCGAACGCTTCATCCAAACTTCCTGACAGCGAATGGGCCTACGCTGCCATCTACTCCCACTCCGCCCATCGCGCCGCTCATCTCCAACCCTGGCTCCAGCGCTACAACTGCCATCGCCCGCACTCCCCCCTTCAGCACCAACCGCCCATCTCAAAACTCAATCTGACTATGAATAACCTCTTGAGCCTCCACACCTAGCGGCGGTCGACGGTTTCTGCAACGCCCCCAAGGCGCGTCAAGTCCTACGCCGTCTTCTCGTAGCGCCGCATTAGCCGAAAGAACCGGATCGTGTCGCGCACCGGGTGGATGCTACTCAGTTCGTCGGAGTAGATCGTGCTGATCGGCACGGAGGCGATTCGGAATCCCGCGCGGCTGGCGATGATGAGCATTTCGGTTTCGTAATCGAAACGACTCGTGCCCGCGAGGAGATGGGGAACGAGCGTCCGATGGATCATGCGATAGCCGCATTGCGTATCGGGCACCTGCTGCCCGCAGAGCCGGCTGATGCGCCGGCTCACGTAGCGGTTGACCGTCCGCCTAACGAAAGGCATGTGACGCACATCGTGCATCCGGGTGCCGATGAAAAGGCTCGCCTCACTCGCCGCTGCGGCGGCGAAAAAGCGGCTGATTTCCTCCGGCAAATGCTGGCCGTCGGCGTCGAAGAGGAGGACGAATTCGATCTCTGCTTGCGCGAGCCAATGACGCAAACCGGTCTTGATCGCCTCCCCTTTCCCGCGGTTCTCAGGGTGCATGATGACTTCGGCGCCGCCCTCGCGCGCACGCGCTGCGGTCGCGTCGCCCGAGCCATCGTCGATCACCACGACGCGATCGATTTGCGCGCAGGCGCGCTCCGCGACCCCACGCACGTGCGCCTCCTCGTGGTAGGCCGGAATGACGGCGGCGACATTGGTCCGATCCAGCGGCCGACCGGCTTTCGGCACTCCGCTCTCCATCGCTAGCGGACGACCGGATGAAAATCCGCCGCGTGATAGGAGCTGCGGACAAGCGGCCCGGAGGCGACGTGAGCGAAGCCCTTGCCACGCGCGATGTCGCCGTAGAGATCGAACTGCTCCGGCGTGACGTAATCGATGACCGGGAGGTGATTCGGCGTCGGGCGCAGATATTGGCCTAACGTCAGCACCTGGCAGCCGACTTCGCGCAAGTCGTCCATCGCCTGGAAAAGTTCCGATTCCGTTTCGCCCAGACCGAGCATGACGCCGCTTTTCGTCACGATGTCGGGCGAAAGTTCCTTGGCGCGCCGCAGGACCTGGAGTGAAGTGCGGTACTTGGCGCGCGAACGAACGGCCGGCGTGAGGCGCTCGACCGTCTCCAGGTTGTGATTGAAAATTTCGGGCGCGGCATCGAGCACGAGATGGATGCACCACTCCTGCGCGTGAAAATCCGGAACGAGCACTTCGATGACGATCGACGGATCCATCGCGCGGATGGCGCGAATGGTGCGCGCGAAATGTTCGGCGCCGCCGTCCTTCAGGTCGTCGCGCGAAACGGCGGTAATGACGACATGTTTGAGTTTCAAACGGCGGACCGCTTCCGCGACGCGTTGCGGCTCGTCTTCCTCGAGGTCAAAAGGCTTCGCCGTGGTGACCGCGCAAAATCCGCAGGCGCGGGTGCAGCGCTCGCCGGCGATCATCATGGTGGCGGTACCATGGCTCCAGCATTCCCAGCGGTTCGGGCATTGCGCGCTCTCGCAAACGGTGTGCAGGCGCAGGTCGGAAATAAGCGCCTTGGTCGAAAAAAAGACAGGGTTGGAGGGCAGCCTCACCTTTATCCAGGGCGGTTTCTGCGCCTGGTGCAAGGCGGGATCGATTTTGGCGCAGGACATGTCTGCGAAAAGTAGTGCAGCGTTAGAGAGTTGAAAAGCTAAAGCATGGAGAACTTCGGCACTCAGGCGGCAACTATTTTCCTTTTAAAGCAATCGGGCTCCGATACGCTCTGCTTCAAGAGTTCCCTATGGCCAACGAGAGAACATTATCAGGGCTGGAGGTGGCGAAAGCGCCTCGCTCATCTCCCACTCGAATTTCGTTGCCCTTCATGCTTAGGATCAAAAGCAGAGTGGTGATTCTTGGGCTCTTATTCTTCGCCCTGACTCGCGTGGCTTTCGCGCAAACGATCTGGAACACTCAATCCGGTGACTGGTTCCAGACGGCCAACTGGTCCGACGGCGTCCCAGACTCGGCGACCGATACGCAAGTTAACAATGGCGGAACGCCTCAGGTCGCAGCCGCCGGGGCTAGCACAAACAACCTTTACCTGGGATTCGACGCCGGCGACTCTGGAAACCTGCTCGTTTCCGGGTCAGGTACTCTCCAAGCCGCCAACCTGCTGGCGGTCGGTTATACCGGGACGGGCACGATGACGGCAATCAACGGCGCGACTGTTTCCGACCTCGACGGGGGCGTCGGTGGCGTGCCGGAAAGTAACGGCACGGTCTTGATCGACGGTGTCGGCTCGACCTGGACGAACAGCGTCAGCCTCGGGGTTGGTGGATTTGGTAACGGAACATTGACGATCTCGAATGGTGGCACGGTCATCAGTGGCATGAGTTCGATTGCTGGCAACATTCCAATCTTCGGAGGAGGCAGCGGGAGTGTGACCGTGGATGGCTCAGACGACTTTGGACAGCAGCCAAAGGCTCGGAGTCGATGGCGGCTCCCTGACCGTGCAAAATGGCGGAGCCGTGGTGAGCGAGAGCGCGTATGTGAACGGCGTCGCAGTATTGGACGGCCCGGGTTCGACCTGGACCACCGGGCAGACCTTCGTTGCTTCGAGCGACTACGGGAATCTGACAATTCGGAACGGAGCCCTGCTCTCGAGTAACGGCCTCGCCGCGATCGGAGATACCGCCCGATCCTCTGGCTTTGTCGCGGTCGACGGTGCGGGCTCCAAATGGGATAACGACTTCGACCAGGTCCAGCTTTATGTCGGATTTGGCTTTCCCGGCACGCTCAGCATCACCGGTGGCGGCGTCGTTTCCACCTTTGGCGCCGGAGTTGGCGTCGGGGGGGCCGGGCGGTGAACTGGTCGTCGATGGAGCCGGCTCAGCGTTCAATGTCCGCACCAACCTTTATGTCGGTGGAGCCGACTACGGCTCCGGACCGGTCGCGGGCGGGGTCGGCCTGATCCAGATCAGCAACGACGGCGCCTTAAGTAGCGCTGCGACAACAATCTTCGGGCAAGGGACGATCGTGGACGACGGCAGCCTAACGAGTGAAGGAGTGACGATCGCGCCAGGAGGATTGCTCAAAGGCAATGGTGTCCTCTCGGGAGACGTCACGAACGCGGGGGAGGTCGAGGCTGGTGATTCGATCGGCTTACTCCTGCTCGAAGGCGATTACACCCAAGCCTCCACCCGCACATTGACCGTGGAGGTCGACGGCCCTGGCTCCGGCGATCAGGGGCATTTGAGCGTTACCGGCGGCGCCACCCTCGATGGAACCTTGGAAGTTCGCTTCGGCAACAGTTTTCTTCCCCTCCAGGGTCAGGTCTTCGACCTTCTCGATGTCTCAGGTGCCGTGACCGGCTCTTTCCCGCAGATCACTTTTCCCGATCTCCGCTCCGGTTTCCAGTTCAGCGCCGGATTTGAGAACGGCGTCTACCAGATCATGGCCCTAAGCGACGGCGCGCCCGCCGCCGGTTTCCTCAATATTTCCACTCGCGCGCAGGTCGGTCCCGGCGAGGACGCGCTCATCGCAGGCTTTATCATCATGGGCACGGTGGCGAAGAAAGTGATCATCCGCGGGCTCGGCCCTTCCCTGACGGTGAACGGCATCCCGTTGCCCGGGAGCCTCGACGATCCCACCCTCGAACTGCGCGACGGCGCTGGCGACCTGATTTCCGCCAATGACAACTGGATGGACAGCCCGCAGCGGCAGGAGATTATCGACAGCACCATCGCGCCGACCGACGACCGCGAGGCGGCGATCGTGGCCACGCTCGCGCCCGGCAACTACACCGCGATCCTGACCGGCGTCGGGAATGGCACCGGCATTGGCGTGGTCGAAGCTTATGATCTCGGCCCGGACGTCACCGTGAATCTCGCCAACATCTCGACGCGCGGGATTGTTGGCACGGGCGGTGATGTGATGATTGGGGGATTTATTTTGGACGACCAAAACGCGATCGTCCTGCTGCGCGCGCTCGGTCCGTCGTTGACGCAAGCGGGTATCAGCAACGCGCTGGCCGATCCGACTCTGGAGCTGCACAACGGCAACGGCGATGTGATCGCGTTCAACAATGACTGGCAGGAAACCGACGAGGCAATCATCCGAAATACGGGGATACGCCGACTTACAGCCAGGAATCGGCGATCCTTGCAACGCTCGGGCCCGGTCAGTTCACCGCGATCGTGCGTGGCCAAGATGAAAGCACCGGCATAGGCTTGCTCGAAGTTTACAACCTGCATTAAAGGCGGCCGCGGAAATCAACGCCCGATCCCCTGGCTGCAAATTCCCGCCGCTGGCAGAGATGAGGCGCGAGGAAGAATGATTGCTTCCACCGCGCAAATCTGTTTACGATGCGGCCGAACATTTTTTGCAGCGAAGTTTATCAACACCAGGAGTTAGACCATGGAAGGACAAGATAACGAAATGACACACGGGCAGGAGAACGGCGCGATCGACGAAAGCGGCAATGTCGATCGCATCCGCCACATTCTTTTCGGCTCGCAAATGCGCGATTACGACGGCCGATTTCAGAAGCTCGAGGAACGTCTGACGCGCGAAGCGGAGGAGTTGCGCGGCGACTTGCAACGCCAACTCCAGGCGCTCGAGGCCTTCATGAAAGGTGAGGTGGAATCGATGACCAACCGCGTCAAGACCGAGCAGTCGGAACGTGGGCAGGCCTTCGAGCGCCTCGCGCGTGAGATGGCTGAAACGGCGCGCGGTCTGGAGTTGAAAATCGGCAATCTCGATAGCCAGGCCGCCAGGGATATTCGCGAGTTGCGCGAGCAGTTGCTCGAGCAATCGAAAGCGCTGAGCGCGGATTTGAAGGCGAAGCACGATCATTTGAAGGGGCAGCTCGATCACGAAGCAGGCCAGATCCGCGACGCCATGACCGGCCGCGAAGCGCTGGCCGAGATGCTGACCGAGGTCGCGCTCCGTCTGAAAAAAGAATTCCGCGTTCCAGGCACATCATAGGAAATGCACCCACGGATGCGTAGCGCGCAGCCGCGAAAGCCGGTGGATGACCTGGCTGAGCTGCGCCGGCTGATCAACCAGCCGGAGCGGGATAAGCTGCGCGACCTGCGCGATCGGCTCGATGACAAAGAGCAGCGTGCTCACGAGGTCGCGGCCATCCTGCCGGAAGCCGTCACCCTGAGCGGCGATCGCAGCGAAGAGCTGACGCGTGCCCTGCGGCCCGCGGTTGAGGGCTCGGTCCGCGAGTCGATCGAGAAGCGCCCCGAGGTTTTTATTGATGCGCTTCATCCGATCATCGGCTCGGTCGTTAGGCGATCGATCGCGGAAAGCCTGCGCACGCTCCTCCAATCGCTCAACCAATCACTCGAACAAAGCTTTTCCTGGCAGGGATTGAAGTGGCGCTTTGAGGCCTTGCGCACCGGCCGGAGTTTCGCGGAAGTCGTCATGCTGCGCAGCCTCGTTTATCGGGTGGAACAGATTTTTCTTATTCATCGCGAGACGAGCCTCTCGCTCCTGCACCTGAGCGCTGATCCGGCCGCCGCGCAGGACTCCGACATGGTCGCGGGCATGTTGAGCGCGATCCAGGATTTCTCGCGCGACTCGTTCAAGACGGGGAAGGACGAGGCGTTGGAGGAGTTTCGCATCGGTGAGTTGCAGGTTTGGATTGCTCCGGGGACACACGCTTATCTCGCCGCCGCGATCCGCGGCAATCCGCCGCGCGAACTGCGGGCCGCTCTCGAGGATGCGATCGAGCGGGTGCATGTCTTGCGCGGTTCGGCATTGGCGAAGTTTAATGGCGATGCGGCGCAGTTCGAATCGCTCCGGCCGGAGCTGGAGCCGTGTCTGCGCGGGCAGTATCAGGCGAAGAAAACCTCCGCCGGCACGAACCGCGCTTGGCTTGCCCTCGCGCTCGGCGCGGGCCTGGTCGTGGCGGCCCTGATCGTCGGAATCCAAAGCGAAATGCGCTGGCAGGATTTCGTTAGGCAATTGAACGCTGCGCCGGGGATCGCGGTGACACAGGCGGAAAAAGGTTGGATCTCAAAATCGCGCGTCGCATTTCTGCGCGATCCCGAGGTGGCCGACCCGGCCGCGCTGGCGCGGGCCGCCGGGATCAATCCCAGCCGCATCCGCTTTGAGTGGAAGGATTATCTGGCGCTCGATGATGCGAGCGTCTTGCGGCGTTTCGAAAAACGGTTCGGAAAACCGGCCGGCACAAAACTTGACCTAACGAATGGCGCACTGGAGATCCGCGGAGCCGTGCCCTACGAATGGCTGGCGCGCGTGCAGCAGGACGGTATCCAATCGCCCGGCATCACCTCCATCACAGACAAGGATGTGAAAGTGACCTACGATCCGGATTTGGCACTCGGGAGATTTCGGCGCGCGTTTTCGCCCCCGGCGGGTGTGATCGCGAAGATGGAGAACGGGACGCTTCTGGTGGCCGGCACGGCTCCGTATGAATGGCTCGCGCCGGTGCGCGAGAACGCGGCGAAACTGCCCGGGATTAGCCGGATCTCCGAAGAACATTTGCAGGTCGCTTACGACCCCAAACTCGTGCTCCAGCGTTTTAGCGATCGCTTTAGCCTGCCGGACACGGTCAACGCCACGATGAAGGACGGCATCCTCGTCCTTTCCGGCGAAGCTGCGCATGCCTGGTTGATGCGAGTGCGACCAGGTGCGCCGACGGTCCCGGGCATCAAGACGATCGACGAACGCAACTTGACCGATCTCGACCTGCGTGCGTTCCAGCAATCGAAGTCGGTCATCGAGAGCGCGTTTGTTTATTTTCTCGTGAACAAAGATAACTTCGCCACGGAAGGATTTGCCGCGCTCTCGCGTTTGCCGGATGAAATCCGCCGCTGCCTCACGGCGGCGACCCGCCTCGGCCTGGAGATTCAAATCGAGGTGCGCGGTTCCGCGGATGCCGTCGGCAGCGGGAAGAGGAATGCCGAACTGAGCCAGCGTCGGGCGGAAGCGGTACGCGATTTTCTGGTCAACTGCGGTTTCGAGCCGTCCCTCTTCAAGACGATGGGCTTGGGCGCGCCTCCCGCAGCGGACCAACCAGCGCCGGAGCAAGCGGATCGCCGCACGGCGTTCAAAGTCGTCCCGAAGTCATGATTCAGAATAAAGTCTGCCTGCTGGGGACTTCCGGGGTCGGCAAGACGAGCCTCGTGGCACAGTTCGTCCACAGCATGTTTTCGGATAAATACCTCACCACCGTGGGTGTGAAGATCGACAAGAAAATCGTGCAGGTGGACGGCACCGAGGTCATGTTCGTGATCTGGGACCTGGCGGGCGACGACGATTTCCAGCGGCTGCAAACCTCGTATCTGCGCGGCACGAGCGGCTACCTGCTGGTGGCGGACGGGACGCGACGGGTCACGCTCGATCAGGCGCTCGAATTGCAGAAGCGAGTGGCCGAGACCCTCGGTGCGACGCCTTTCGTGCTCGCGCTGAACAAGGCGGATCTGGCTCCGCAATGGGAAGTGGATGAGGCGCAGATCAGCGCGCTCGCCGCGCAGGATTTCACGGTCATCAAAACGAGCGCGAAGGAAGGCGCCGGCGTGGAGGAAGCCTTCGCGCACCTCGCCCGCCGGATGACGGCGTCCGCCTAACGATCATGCCCGACACCGCATCGCCCGCTCAATCTGTCCTCGAAGCGCTCGGCTTCGTGCTTTTCGCGCGCGAGAGCCCGGGCACTCTGCGTTTGTTAGGCAAAGCGCCCGCCTGGCTCGGCGCTCTCTGGCCCTCGCTCCGGGAAAGCGGCGGGACTCTGCCGCTCGCGGACGCCTCGCCCTTCCTGGAAAATTTCCTGGTCGACGCCGAGGAATGCTGGAGCAAAGGTGGCGGCGAGCGAGCGAAGTCGGGACCGTGGATTGAAAACGGGAGCGGCGCGGAGGTCGAGCTGGAGGCGACCGCGCTGGCCGCGAACGGCCAATCGCTCCTTCTCCTCGAACGGCTCGGCGAAGCGTTTGCGGCGAAAAAATCGGTCCTGCAACTGGCACGCGAAACGGTCATCGCGCACCAGCGATTAAATTCCGAGATTCAGAAAAAGGAAATCCTGCTGCACTGCGTGGCGGACGAGATGAGCGCCGCACTGGCCAACGCGATCACTTCGCTACGGCTGATCGAGCTGGAGGACAACGGGCCGCGCACGAAGTCGCTTCTCGGTCTCGCCACCCGCGCGACGCAGGAACAGCAAACATTGATCCACCGAATTCTCGGCGTGTTCGAGGAAGAATTGCGTGGCGTTCAGGGCCGCCCTGACCCAACGAGCGCGGGCGCGGATTGGAACACGGTCTTGCAGCGCGCGCTGGACTCGGCGCAGCCGCTCTTTGCCGAGAAAGACGTCCGTCTCGATGTCTCGGAAGCGGGGGCCGGCGCGGCGCAAATTCCGGCCGATGCCGCTCAGCTCGAGCGAGTCGTCGCAAATCTTCTCGAGAACGCGCTCGAACGCACTCCGGCCGGCGGCACGATCGCCGTGCGGACGGAAGACGAGCCGGAGGCGCTGGTCCTGGGTGTGGAGGACAAGGGAGCCGCTATCGCACCCGAGATTTGCGAAAATTTGTTCGTCAAATGGGATCCGTCGAAGGTCACCTCACCGGCGTCCGCGCTACGCCTGCATTTTTGCCGCATCGTGGTGGAGAACTGCGACGGCGAAATCGGCTGCACTCCCCTCCCCGGAGGCGGCCAGCGCTTCTGGATTCGCCTCACGAAAAACCGCGCCGCCGCATGAAGACGCTGGTCCTGATCGACAACGACGCCCTCTCCCGCGCCTTGCTCTCCCAATGCCTCGCTGGCCAGGGTTGGAAAGTGCTCGAGGCGGAGAATGGCGCGGCCGGGCTGGACCTCGTCGTGAAGCATCAACCCACCGCGGTGGTCTGCGACCTGCGGACGCCGAAAGGCAACGGCTTCAAGATCTGCCGGCTGATTCGAGAAGATGCGCAGTTGAACTCGACGCGCGTCGTTCTGATGGGTGTCAGCCGTTTCGCGAACGACCGCGACACGGCGTTTGCCACCGGGGCGGACGGTTATCTGGTGAAACCCATCGCCCCTGGAGAACTGCTGGCATCGCTCGAACAATGCCGGGATGACGTGCGCTCGGCGGAGAACTCAAAAACGGCTTTTGCCGGGCCGACGCGGGTGCGCTTCTGGGGCGTCCGCGGCTCGATTCCGACTCCCGGACTCCAAACCGCGCAGTTCGGCGGCAACACTTCGTGCATCGAAGTGCGGGTCGGCGATCAAGTCATCGTGCTCGATGCCGGCTCCGGCATCCGCGCACTCGGCCAGGAGCTGATGCGAGAATTCCACAACAAGCCGCTCGATATCACGATGCTGGTCACGCACACGCACTGGGACCACATCCAGGGATTTCCGTTTTTCATTCCGGCCTACAATCCGAAAGTCAATGTCCGCATTGTAGGCTACGAAGGCGCGGTGCACGGATTGCGCGGCGCGCTTTTCGAGCAAATGCAGAGCGCGTTTTTTCCCGTCGGGCTCAATCAAATGGCGAGCCACGTCACCTTTGAAGAACTGAGCGAGATGGAGTTCGAGCTCGACGCGGTGAAAGTGCGCGCAATCTTCGCCAACCATCCTGGCATCTGCCTCGGCTACCGGCTGAGCACGCCAAGCGGCGACATCGTTTACATGCCCGACCACGAGGCCTACGAACGGCACGAAATCGAGCGGCAAAAAATCGCCGGCGAAACCTCGCCAGCGAGCCTCGATTACGCGCGCGCGCAGGATGAAAAGGTGATCGAATTCATCCGCGCGGCCGACGTCGTGATCGGCGATACGCAATACGACACGACCGAATATCCGAGCCGCCTCGGCTGGGGTCACACTTGTGCCGATGATGCCGTCGATCTCGCCATGCGCGCTGGGGTGAAACACTTATTTTTGTTCCATCACGATCCCGATCATCACGATGACAAAATGACCGCGATGATCGCGCGCGCGGAAGAGAAGGTCGCGGCGGCGGGTTCACCGATGATGGTCAGCGCGGCGCGCGAAGGCGCGGAGTTCGTCCTCGAATGGGCGCTGCCTCGGGCCTAACGAATACTAGCGCAGCCGCGGCAGAGCCTGGACATGCGGAAGCATGTCCTTCCGGAGGGACGCGCTTCCGCGCGTCCAGTCTCCCGCCCGCGGACGGCGATCTCGCTTCAAGTGATACACTGCACTAGGACCTATCCACCCATCCCAAGACTGTCATTCTGGTCCCGCAGTCGCGGGAGAAGAATCTCTGACTATTGGGGAAGCAGGTTAGCCGGGGAAATGACGAGAGATGTTTCGCTTCGCTCAGCATGACATCTCTGCAAAAGGGGTTCCGGAATGGGTTCTACAGTCTCGTCCGGCCCGCGAGCGCGCGGGAAAGCGTGAGCTCATCGGCCGATTCCAACCCGCCACCGGCGGGCAAGCCATGCGCGATACGCGTCAGGGTGACGGGATATTTCTTCAAGAGCGCGACGAGGTAGTTCGTCGTCGCTTCCCCTTCCACGTCGGCCGCGAGCGCGAAAATGATCTCGCTCGGTGCTTCCTTTTCCACCCGCTCGACCAACGAGGCGATGCGCAGGTCTTCCGGCGCAACCCGATCGAGCGGCGAAATGCGCCCGCCTAATGAGTGGTAGCGGCCGCGAAAGGCGCTCGTCTTTTCCAGCGGCAGGATGTCGGTCGGCTGCTCCACCACGCAGAGCAACTCCCGCGCACGCGAATCATCGGCGCAAATTTCGCAGAGGTCGGCGGTCGCGAAGAAGCCACACTGGAGACAGGGCCGAATGGTATCGCGCGTGCTCGCGATCGCGCGCGCGATTCCGGCGGGCTGCTCATTCCGCGCCTGCACGATCCAGAGGGCGATGCGCTCGGCGGAGCGCGGACCGACTCCGGGCATCTGGCGCAATTGGGCAATCAACTCGCGGATTGCGACGGGATATTCGGTGCGTTTCAAAACGGCGCGAGCGATTCGGAGCCTGGCGCGGGTTCGGTCGCCATCTGCAGGCAAAGCGGCTCGAGGCGGCGGAGGTACCACTGGAGGGGCCGGTCCAGCTCGCCGTCTTCGCCCCGCGCCCGGGTAAATTCCGCGAAGGCTTCGTTCCAGCGGCGCTCACGAAAATAAACGATCGCGGTCCAGAAACGATCCCGGCGCGCGATTTCTTCCGGGGTCGCCTGCTCCGCGAGCGAGAGCAGTTCGTAGACTTCGAGCCGCTCGTGCGACTCGGAGCTGCGCAAAAAATCAATCGGTCGCGCGACGATTTCCTTGCCAGCCGCGCTGTAGGTCTTGGGTCCAAGCAATATTTGAGAGCCGTAAATCTGGTTCGCGCGCGCCAGCCGGCGAGCGACCTCGAGGGGTTCGCCGGAAACGACGATCTCACTGCGCGGTGAATCGTCCCGTCTCGTGGCCACGATGACACCGGAGCTGAGGCCGATGCGGAGATCGATCTTGCCTAACGAATCCGGCCTTGCGGCCGCAGCCGCGCGGAAGCTATCCCGGAAGGCGAGCGCGGCGCGGGCCGCATCGCGCGCATGCTGCTCGCTCGCGTTGGGAAAGCCAAAAAGGACGCGTACGCCTTCACCGTCCGCGGCGTGCAGATAACCTCCATCCCGCAGGAAGCGCTCGTTCGCGCAGGCGTTGAAGTCGCGGGTCAACTGCGCGCAGACCGCAGCCGGGAGCTCGTCGATCAGCTCGCCTTCATTGGCGATCTCGCAAAAGACAAGGCTCGCTTCGCGCGCCAACGCCTCGCCCAATTCCAGCGCCCCGTTTTCCGTCAGGCGATCAAGGTTCGCCTGGTGGAGGCGTCCCTCGAAGAGGCGCGTGGTCGCGCTGCGCCGGCGACCGGCATCCGTCGCAGTGAAGCCGCAGGCGAACGCCGTGGCGAAGCCGGCTGCGAGGATGGCGGGTAGCGGCGGCAAAGAACTTCCCGCGGCTTGCCAAACCCAGGCTGCGACAATCAATTCCAAGAAAAGCACGGCCAGGAGACCGACGCGACGCCACGTCTGGGTCACCTCCAGCATGGTCCACGCGACGGCGAAGCTGAGCGTGATGACGAAAAGAAAACTTCCAAAACTGACGGCCTCGTTAGGCGAGAGACCGATGGCTTTGCCAAAAAACGCCGCGGGACGCGCGAGGAGCCCGGTCGTCTGCAGGACGATGGCAACGGCGGCGGCGGCCGCGCCAATCCACAGTGTGGCGAGGAGCGCGCGCTTCATTTTGCCGGGCGCTCGCCCGGGCCGTAGGATTGCAGGACCAATTCACTCAAGAATTTATCCGGAGCCTCGACTGCCGTGGCATCGAGCAGGAACTGGTTTTTACCCGTGTTCTTCTTGATCAAACTGAGGCCGAACTGAAAATCCTTGAAAAGATGCGCGCAGAGATCGCTCATTTTCATCCGTTCCGCTTCAGCGCGCTCGACCAGCTGGCGCAGCGCGGAGTCGTCAAACTGCAGCTCGACACCGTGCTCGTTTGAAAAGCGATCGGCAAACGCCCGGGCCTCCTGCATGAGTGCGACTTTTTCGTGCTGTTGACCCTCGGCCATGAGCCGCTCGAGCACGCGCTGTGGTTCGCGCACCAGTTCTTCGGTCACGCGCAGCTGGCTGAGGCCGGAGCCCGCGAGGTAGTACTTGTAATCGCGGAATAATTTTTCCCAGACGGTGAGCAGGCCGCGCGCGCCGGTTTTCTCGAGTGCCGCCGCGTTCGCGATGAGGAGCAACGCTTCGTCCTCGAAACTGATCTCGATGCCATAAGCGCGGAACGCGCGCTCGTACTGCCGCAGAATGCTGCCCTCGGAATACTTCATGATCTTGTAGAGATCATCCGCGGTCAGCTCTTCGCAGACGACTCGGACCGGGAGCCGCCCGATGAACTCCGGCTCAAAGCCGTACTCGATGAAATCCTGGGTGCCGACGTGTTTGAAAACGTCGTTGTCCAACACCTTGAGGGGCTCCGATTGAAAACCGATCTGCCCCTGCGCGAGACGGCGCGCGACCTGGGTCTTGAGACGCTCGAAGGCACCGCTGACGACAAACAGGATATGGCGGGTACTGATCGTTTCGCGCTTGGCTTTGCCGCGCTTCTGGAATTCGAAGGCGGCCTGGAGCTGTCCCTGGAGATCGTTCGCGCTCCGCAACGGCACCTCGGTTTCCTCCATTAGCTTGAGCAGCGTCGTCTGCACGCCGCGTCCGCTGACGTCACGGCCCACCATGTTGGTCGCGGAGGCGAGCTTGTCGACTTCGTCGATGTAGATGATGCCGAACTGCGCGAGCGCGACATCGCCGTCGGCTTTCTGGACCAGTTCCCGAACGAGATCTTCCACATCGCCGCCGACGTAGCCGGTCTCGCTGAACTTGGTCGCGTCGGCCTTGACGAAGGGCACCTTGATCAGCTCCGCGATATGCTTGATGAGGTAGGTCTTTCCGACGCCGGTCGGGCCGACGAGGATGACGTTCTGTTTCGCGTATTCGGTTTCCTCGGCGCGGACGGCGTCTTCGCTCTCTAGGTGGCGGAGGTAATTGACGTGGTTGTAATGGTCGCACACGGCGATCGAGAGGACCTTCTTCGCTTCGTCCTGCTTGATCACGAAACGGTCGAGGTGCGCCTTGATGTCACGCGGCAAAAACTTGAAAACGAACTCCTCACCGCTCGCTTTCGCCGGTTTCTCATCGTCGCCGGCTTCCGCTTGTTCGGGCTGGGCAAAGGTCGCGAACGAAACTTTGTCGCCGAAGTTCGATTTCATGAACTCGGAGAGCTTGGCCTGGAGTTCTTCTGGCGTGGGAAATGGCGGGTTTTGATTCAAGAGCGAAACTTAACATTGTCGTTTGGTATGTAAAATTTGCTGCGGTGGTAGACGCTTCGCTCTGCGAAGCCCAGGAACCAGCCATTCGCGAGCCGAGTCACCCTCGCGTTTCGCAGAGCGAAACGTCTACAGGTCCGGCGTCGGGTCGCGCTTGCGTCCCTTGCATTTCGAGCGCAACTGTGCTCAGTGGAATGCCGCTCCGGCGGGTTGGCCGCGCCCGAGGCGCATCCGCCGCTGCGCCAACTCATTTGACCATGCTCATCACCCTTCTCGCTCAGGCCCCGACCGCGACGCCCGCGGCCGCCGGGGCCAATCCGCTCGCGTCCTTCATCCCGATCATTCTGATTTTTATCATTATGTACTTTCTGCTTTTTCGGCCGCAGATGCGCCGGCAGAAGGAACAACGGAATTTGGTGGCGACGTTGAAAACCGGCGACCGGGTGGTGACCGCTTCGGGCATCCACGGGATGATTACGAATGTGAAGGATGCGACCGTGACGGTGAAAGTCGCGGATAATGTCAAGCTCGAGATGGATAAATCCGCGGTCACCAATGTGATCAAAGCGGTGGAGGGTTAAGCGATGACTCCGGCGATTACTTTTTTCATCGGGCTCGTGTTGCTCGTGCTTTTCGGTTGGTATTTCGCAACCGATTTTGGGCCGCGGAAGCGCCTGCTCGCAACCCTGCTCATGGTGCTGCTGGTCGTCTTCAGCATCATGACCATCTGGCCTCCGAGCCAGAAGGTGCAACTCGGTCTCGATATTCAGGGCGGCACTTCATTCCTCATCCGCCTGATACAGGGCGATCGGCCGATCACGAAGAACAATCTCGACCAGGCTGTCGAGGTCATCCGCAAGCGCGTCGATTACTTCGGCGGCGGAGAGCCAGTGATCAGCCCGGTCGGCACGGATCGAATCCTGGTGCAAATCCCCGGGCTGGATCCGGCCAAGATTATCGAAGCGCGGCAGCAGCTCTCGCGGGTCGCGAAGCTCGAGTTCCGGCTGGTTTATCCGGATGACGGCGCGCGCTTGCGCGCGATCGATGCCGGCACGGAAGTCATTCCGCCGGAGTACCGGATTGAAACTTACAAGATGCAGCAGGCCGAAGGCCAGAAGCCGGTCGAGGAGCGCTTGCTGGTCAAGAAAAAGGCAGACCTTGGCGGTGACCGCGTGACCGAATCCAACGCCTACTACGGGAACGATGGGTGGACCGTGCAGCTGAAGTTCGACAGCGAAGGCGCGAAGAAATTCGGCCAGATCACTGAGGCGAATGTCGGGCACCGTTTTGCCATTGTGCTCGATGGCGTGATCCAATCGGCGCCGAGTATTCGGACCGCCATCTATGGCGGCGACGCCATCATCACCGGCCGTTTCGGCGAACAGGAAGCACGCGGCCTCGCCAGCGTGCTCGAGAATCCACTCCAGACGCCGGTCAGCGTGGAGGAAGAGCGAAGCGTCTCGCCGACGCTCGGGCTCGATTCGATTCGGGCTAGTATTTTTGCCGGTCTCCTCGGCCTCGCGATCACGCTCGTGCTCGTGATGGTTTACTACAAATTCGCCGGCCTGATCGCGAATCTCGTTTTGATCGTGAACATCATCCTCCTGATGGGCGCGCTGACGATGTTCAACTTCGTCCTCACCCTCCCCGGCATCGCCGGCATCATCCTGACGATCGGCCTCGCGGTCGATGCGAGCGTGCTGATCTACGAGCGATTGCGGGAAGAACTGGCACTCGGCAAATCGCTCAAGATCGCCGTCCAGACGGCTTACGAGAAGGCGTTCTCGTCCATTCTCGACGCCAACGTCACGACCCTGATCACGGCCGCGATTCTCTTCTGGAAAGCGAGCGGCCCGATCAAAGGTTTCGCGATCTCGCTGACGCTGGGCATTCTCGCCTCGCTCTTCACGGCGCTGATCGTCGGCCGGAATCTTTTCAGCTGGTTTGTCGACACCGGAAAAGTGCAGCGCATTTCGATGCTCCACCTCATCTCGTCCAAGAATATCAACTTCCTCGGCAAAGGCTTCATCGCCACGATGTGCTCGCTCGCCATGCTGATCGCAGGTGGGACCGCCTTCGTCATACGTGGCGATCGCAACTTCGGGGTCGACTTCAGAGGCGGCGACCTGCTCTCGCTGAGCGCAGCGAAAACGGTGCAGGTCGCCCAGATTCGCGAGGCGCTGAAACCGATCCACCTCGACAACGAACCGATTCAGCAATCGCTCGAGGGCAACCGGAATTTCATTACGATTCGGAGCCCGATTAATACCAGCGACCAGGTGAGCAAAGCGATCAAGGAACACATCCCGAACGGGGAATTCAAGGTGGAGCGCGAAGAACGCGTCGGCGCCCTGGTCGGCGGTGAGCTGGCGAGGAATTCGCTTTGGGCGCTGGGCCTCGGCATTTTCGGGATTCTCATTTACGTCACCTTCCGCTTCGAACTTTCCTTCGCCGTCGGCGCGATCGTCGCCCTGCTCCACGACGTCCTGATGACGGTTGGAGTCTTTTCGCTCTTGGGCCGGGAGTTGACCCTGACGATGGTCGGCGCCGTCCTCACGATCGCCGGTTATTCGATTAACGATACGATCGTCGTTTACGATCGAATTCGCGAAGGCCTGGCCAGTGGGAGGCGCGGGTCGATCGAGCAAATCATGAACGAGAGTATCAACCAGACGCTTAGTCGCACCATCCTCACCAGTACCGTGACATTGATCCCGATCCTGTGTCTCTTCTTCTTCGGTGGCGCGGTGCTGCGCGACTTTTCGCTCGCGATCATCATCGGCGTGGTGGTCGGAACCTACTCGTCGATTTTCATCGCTTCGCCGATCGTCCTCTGGTGGACGCGCGCGCGCGGCGTCAGCGCGAGCAGTTTGCGCCGCGAAGTGACCCAAAAAAGCACGGTCACCAGCCCATCGTCGGCTTCCTAAACCCGGAGTTGACGCTGGGGGAACCGGGCCTTAGGATCGCACGCCAGTCAGCTCGGGCTTTCTAAATTTAACAGGATCAGGAGAAATAATCGCATGCCAGAAGTGATCGTTCGTAAAGGTGAACCGGTGGACCGGGCCTTGAAACGGCTCAAGAACAAGCTGGACGCGGAAGGGATTTTGGACGAAGTGCGCCGTCTGCGCGCCTTCGAAACGCCTTCACAAAAGACCCGTCGCAAGGCGAAAGCCAATGCCAAGCGCGGGCGCGCCAAGTTCCGTTTTAATCCGTCGTAAACCGTTCGCCGACAGTATTGAAGATGCTTCGTTCTGCGAAGCGCGAGGGTAGCCGTCCAGCTGCTCTCGTTTTTGCCCATCCTGGCAAAGACCTCCCCCCGCAGTCCACGAACATCGGCCGCCGATCAACGGTTTTCCCCGCGTTTCGCACAGCGAAACGTCTACAGGTCGCACTCGCAGGCAATCCGGAAGCCAAGATCGTTGCACGAGTAATTGGGGACGTTGGCGCCCCGCGTGGTCGCGCGCAGGCTGTGGAAGCGCGATTTCCAGCTTCCGCCCCGGTAGATCCGCTTCGTGCCCGAGATCGCCCCACGCGGGTTGATCTTCGGCGTTCCGCGATAACTTTCCATGAAATCGAGGCACCACTCCCAAACGTTTCCGGCCATGTCTTCCATGCCGAAAGGACTCGAACCCAGGGGATAGGCCCCGACCGGCGAGGTCTCGGCGTGGCCGTCGTCGATCTCGCGATCACTCCAGGCGAAAGTGGTGTTGCGATCGGCGAAATTCGCCAGGTTGCCGCGTCCATCGTGATTGCCCCACGGATACTTGCGACCATCCGCCCCGCGAGCCGCATATTCCCATTCGGCTTCGCTCGGCAGCCGGTAGCGCCGGCGTTCCCGGGCACTGAGCCATTGGCAGAATTTAACGGCGTCGCCGCTGCTCACGTAGACCGCCGGATGGCGCTCGCCCGTGCCGGGCATGCGTTTGCTGGCGTGCTTCGGATCAAACATCTCATACTGCCCGTTGGTGATCGGGTGACGGGAAAGGTAATAGCGGGTGAGCGTTACTTGCGTAATTGGCCGCTCGTTAGGCGCAGCATCGACCGTTTCACTGCCCATTTTGAAGACGCCCGACGGGACAAAGAGCATTTCAGCATCGATGCTGTTGGCGAAACTGGAATATTTGGCCCGCTCCGCCGCCACATCCATGGATGCTCCAACGACCGTTGCGGACATAACCGCTGCCGGCGCAGCCGGCGGCAGGGCTATCTCGGGCTTCGGAGCGACGCGCGCGACCGGCTTCGCCGGCGGTAACGCGGCCTGCCCTTCGATTTCCTCGAGGTAGCGATCAACCATGTCCTCGGCGTCGCCCGGTTCGATGCCAAGATTTTCCGCCATGTTCACGAAGGCGTCGCGTTGATCGTCTGTCATCTCATCGGAGCCCAGGCCGCTGAGCCGGAGCATGCGCATGAAATCGTCTTCCGGATTGAGCGCCGGCGGATTGTTCCCTGCGGCCGCTGTTTCCTCCACCGAGGGCGGGCCGACGCGCGCCCCCCCGCAGGCGAGCAGCTCCGCCTCGATCAACTCCGTCATTCGCTCGTCCGCCAAGCCCTGCTCCCGACCAAACTCCAACAGGGTTTGTTCTTCCTGCGGAGTGAGGGTCTTGTCATTAAGGGCAAAAGCCAGATACTTGTTGAATTCGGCGATCGCCTGCTCTTGCGCCTGGGCAGCCAGTTCATCATCCACCTTTTGCCGGCGCTCGGGGGTGAGCAACTCGACGCGCGCTTCCGTGAGGAAGCGCGACGAGTCTTCGAGCCCGGAGCGCAACAACTGCGCGAGCGGATTGCTCGGTTGATTCTTAAGCGGCAGCTTCTTTTGCCACCACAGGACCAGATGGCGAAAACGCTCTTCGATCAGCTCGTTGCTCGGATTGGTGCTCGGATCGAGGCAGAGCCGCTCGTACAAATCCGGCGAATCGTAACGGCTCCAGCCGTCCCACTTCCTCGGATCATCCGGTAAAGGAATCGGGAAGCTGACCATCCTCGTGATCGCTTAGGCGACGATTAATTGGCCGAGCGCGGCCGTCGCACGATCCAACTCTTCCGCGGTCAGACCGGTCTTCCGTTCGATCGAGACCGAAGCACAGTTGCCGGCCGCTTCGACTTCGACTTCGAGCACCTGATTGGCGTTGTATTCGTAGGTCAACTCTACCGGCGAGCCCTTGGGCAGGAACGGCGGGAGCGCCACGTCACAAATCCCCAGCGGCGTGCATTCCGCCGGCAATGTGCTTTCGCCTTCCACAATCCGGACGATCGCCCGCTGCATGTTGGCCGTGGCGGTGCCAAACGAATTCTTCGCCTCGGCCGGCATGGGAGTCATTTTCTTGATCATCGGGAAAACGTATTCCTCCAGTTGGGTCTCATCCCAAAGAACGACCCCGAGGGTGTGCGAGGTAATGTTGCGCACTTGGATAAGCCCACCGTCGCGCGAAGAGAATTGCTGGCGAGTTTCCGCCGGCAGCATTTTTTCGCCGGTGGCGTCTTCTTCGTTCAGGAGGGACAGGACCGCCTGGATGGCTGCGCCGACTGCGACGGCTTCGTCCGGATTCACATCCTCAGCCAGTGGAACGGAAGAGAGTCCGGCGATCATCGCCCGCACCATCGGCATGCGCGTCATGCCGCCGACGAGCAGAATCTTGTTCATTTCAGTCCACTGCATCTCCGCCTCGGCCATCACGATTTCGCAGATCGCCTTGCACTTCTCGATGAGGTGTCGGGTCATCTGTTCGAATTGCTCACGGGTCAATTCCAGCCGGATGCTCTTGCCATTATGGGTGTGCACGATGGTTGTCCGTTCGCGGCTGGAGAGCTGAATTTTCGCGGATAACGCCCGGCTTTGCAGGTCTTGATAGCTTTGCAGGTCGAGCAACGGGTTCTCACCATGCGCGCGATCGAATTCTTCCGCGACGTAGTTGACGATGACGTCGTCCCAATCCTTGCCGCCCAGCCGATGGTCGCCATTGGTGGCCACCATCTCGAGGCGATGTCCCTCGATCCGCATGACCGTGACGTCGAAGGTGCCGCCGCCAAGATCGAAGACGAAGACGGTTTGGTCCTCGTCCAGCTTATCGAGCCCGTAAGCGAGCGCCGCGGCGGTCGGCTCGTTGATGATTTGCAGGACGTTGAGGCCGGCAAGTCGACCGGCGGTGATCGTCGCGGTGCGCTCCGCATCGTTGAAATAGGCCGGCACGGTGATGACTGCATCGGTCACCGGAGTCTTGAGGTATTTCTCGGCATCCGATTTGAGCTTTTTCAGGATAAGCGCCGAGAGTTCCTCGGCCGAATAAGCAACCCCGCTGAACTCGCGACGAAATTGTTCCTTCGCTTTGCCGATCTCGCGCTTCACGAAATCGACGATTTTTTCCGGCTCCGCGACGGTGTTATTTTTCGCGATCGTGCCCACAATCGCGTTGCTCCCGTCGAACAGGACGACGGAAGGAGTGATCCGTTCGCTTTCGGAGTTGGGGATGATCTGCGGTTTTCCGTAGGCGTCGATGTGCGCCACGGCCGAGAAGGTGGTGCCGAGATCGATGCCGACTGCTTTGCGATTACTCATATTTTTGAAAGCCTTTTTGCGCTCCTTTGACTGGGATAGCCACTCCCCCAAATGCAGTTTTCATGCCTCGGCCGCTGGTTATCGCAGAGGGTTTCGGTTTGCGCGCGCTGATCGCGCCCCCCTACTGGAATCGCTTGGCGATAACTTCTTCCGGACGAAGGATCCGATCGTGCCAGGTAAAGCCGGTCCTCACTCGCCTAACGATACGGCCATCTTCTTCTGCGCTTTCCGCCGCCTCGTAGCTGATGACCCGATGCAGGGTCCGATCGACCGTCTCTTTTTGCTCGATTTCATTCACCTCGAGGCGATGCAGGATTTCGAGCAGAAAATGAAGGGTGTTTTTCAGGTTGTCATGTGACTGCCCGCTCCCGCCGCCCGCGTCGGCCCCCGCGGGGAAGTCCCCGAACTGCCCGGCGATCGCGCTCAGGTCATCGAACAAAATGAGGAGATCGCGAATGAACGGCTTCTGGAGGGACTCGCGGACGAAATTATCGCGGTAGCTGATGAGCTCTTTGTGCAGCGAATCGAACAGCTTTTGATTAACGGTCTCGGTGTCCCGAATCGCGGCGAGCTGTTCCTCGAGTTTCTGGAATTGCAGCGCCTCAAATTTCCGCGAAAACGAACCTTCCAACACTTCGATCCGCCGACTCAGGAGGTGCACCGCGCTGGTCAGCTCCGAGATCTCGCCGCCGGATGCGGTGGCGGACTGCGCGTCCTCCTGGGCCGACGGGGAGGTCGCAGCCGCCGCGCTCAGCTGCTGCATCACGACCGCAAAGTCGTCTTCGATCTCGAATGCCTGGCTCATCCCCGGGTCAGTGCTTTTTGAAATAGCGGCAGATCGCCTCGATCAGCCCGGGAATATCGTGGCGAGCGGCCTCCACCCCGACGGTTAGACCGCGGTCGCGGGCGGTTTGCGACGTGATCGGACCGATGCTCGCCACCTGCATCCCCTGCGGCCAGGGCAAACCCAGAGCGAGAAAGTTTTCGACCGTCGATGAGCTTGTAAAAGTGATCATATCCGCGCCTTCCCCCGCCAACCGCGATCGCGCTGCCGTCCGATCGTTCGTCTCCGGCACCGTTTTGTAGGTAAAAGCAACATCGACGATGGCCCCAAGGGCGCTAAGCTCCTTTGGTAGCAGGTCCCGCGCCTCTTCCGCCCGCGCGATCAGAATCCGAAGGTTTTCCATGTCGCCCTCCTTCTTGAATGCGGCCACCACCGCCTCGGCCACAAACTCCTCGGGCTGCAAATCCACTTTTAAGTGAAACTCGCGCACCCGCTGCGCCGTTGCCGGCCCGATGGCCGCGATCCGCGCGCCTCCGATTTCGCGCGCGTCGTCATAGAGCTTGTAAAACATCTCGAAAAACGCGCTCACGCCATTCGGACTCGTGAAGACGATCCAATCGTAGGCGTGCGCATCCTGCACCAGCACGGCGAAGCCGCGGACATCGCTCGGCGGCTCGATGCGGATCGTCGGCAATTCGATCACCTCGGCTCCCAGATTGCGCAGGCCGTTGCTCAACGCGCCGGCTTGTTTCCGGGTGCGCGTCACGACGATTCGTTTGCCCGAAAGCGGCCGTTCTTCCTGCCACCGAAGCTCTTTGCCCAGGGAGACCACTTCGCCGAAAACGGCCACCGCCGGAGGCGCAAAATCTTCCTCCACCACCCGCTGGGCGATGTTTTGCAGCGTGCCGCGGACGACTTTCTGCCGGCCGGTCGTCCCCCAGCGCACCAGCGCGACCGGCATATCCGGCCGGGCGCCGTGGTCCATCATTTGTTGCGCGATCCCTTCGATCCGCTCCACCCCCATCAGCATCACCTGGGTGCCGCCAAGTTTTGCCAGTGCCGCGAAATCGATCGAGCTTTCCGTTTTCTCCGGATCTTCGTGGCCGGTGAAAAACGTCACGTGCGAAGCGAGCCCGCGATGCGTTACCGGAATGCCCGCGTAAGCCGGCGCCGCGATCGCCGAGGTGACTCCCGGCACGACCTCGAAGGGAATGGACGCCGCCGCGAGCGCCTGCGCCTCTTCGCCGCCGCGGCCGAACAAGAACGGATCGCCGCCTTTCAGCCTGACGACTTGCTTTCCGGCCCGCGCTTTTTCGACCAGCAGTTGATTGATTTCATCCTGCTTCAGGGTGTGCGCGCCGGCCTGTTTCCCGGCGTAAATTATTTCCACCGCTTCCGGCGCCCACTGCAGCATCTCCGGGTTGCAGAGGTAATCGTAAACCACCACTTCCGCCCGCTCGATCACCTCCCTGGCGCGCAAGGTGACCAGTCCCAGATCGCCCGGTCCCGCGCCGACCAGATAGCACCGTCCCAGTTTTTTCTTATCCGCCATAGAGTTGCTTCATTAATTGGGCCGCGATCGCTTCCGGATCGGCGGCTGAACCGGTTGTCGTGCCAACGTGCGGCGCACTCGTTAGTCCCTCAAAAATCTGGGCCCGCAATTCTAGTTCACCTTCGTGCCACCGTGCCTGCACGCCCACCGGCGAATCGCAGTCGCCCTCGAGCAGGCGCAGGAATTCTCGCTCGGCCCGCAGGCAAGTGAGCGTCGCTCGATCGTTCACCGCGTCGATCCATCGCCGCGTCTTCGCATCGGCGCGCCGCACTTGCAGCGCGATCACGCCCTGGCCGCCGGCCGGGACAAAATCGTCCGGTGACAGAATTTCGCCCTCCACCGCGAGTCCGAGCCGCTCCAGACCGGCCCGCGCCAGAATAATTCCGCTCCAGCTCTCGTTCTCGCGCAACTTGCGCAACCGGGTCGGTACGTTGCCGCGCAAATCGGCGGTTTGCAGGTCGGGCCGCTTCCAGACCAGCTGATGCTGACGCCGGACACTGCCCGTTGCGATCACGCCGCCGGCCGGAATGCTCGCCAGGCCACCACCGGTTTTCGTGATCAGGACATCTTCCATGTTGGCGCGCGGCAGCGTCGCCCCCAGTTCCAAATCCTCGCGCCGTTCGCTCGGCAAATCCTTCGCACTATGAACCGCGACGTCGATTCGCCTAATGAGAAGGGCCTGCTCGATCTCACGCGTAAACATTCCTTTGCGCCCGGCTTTGCGGTCCGCCAACGGTTCGGTTTTCGGCCCCTGGTCGCCTCTCGTCCGGATCACCTCGATCGCTACCTCCAGCTCGGGCCAGGCGGCCCGCAACGCCTGCTCCACCAGGCTCGTCTGCGCCAGCGCGAGATCGCTGCC
The DNA here is from genome assembly GCA_003169975.1 of Spartobacteria bacterium. Lineage (GTDB taxonomy): Bacteria > Verrucomicrobiota > Verrucomicrobiia > Chthoniobacterales > UBA10450 > Palsa-1392. The sequence goes on from PNAA01000041.1 coordinate 101,335, forward strand.
GCGCGACCCGAGAATCATCCTGCCCGGCGCGCCCACTCAGCTTTCGGAAGCGCGGAGCGAAGCCTCCGGCAACTCGGCCGCGCGCCTCATCCGCTCCCGCGTCGAAACGAACCAGCCGCTAAAATCGTCGACGTGTCCCGCAATGATCTCCTCCCCGGCAGCCACCTGCTCCCGGCGCAGCGCGAGTGACTGTTGCGCGATCGATTGCAGCGAATCAATGTCGTAAAGAAACACGCCTTCCATCTCGTTCACGTCCGGCGCGACGTCGCGCGGGACCGCGATATCGATGATGAAAAGCGGTCGATCGAGGCGGTCGTGCAGGAGCGGCGCGAGATTTTCACGCGTCACGATCGGCGTGGCCGCCGCGGTGGAGGAAATCAGGATATCCACCTCGCGGCAATGCGTTTCCCAGTCCTGCATCGCCACCGCTCGTCCGCAGATTAGCGCCGCGAGCGACTCCGCGCGTTCCGCCGAACGATTCGTTACCCGGATGTCGCGCACGCCCCGCTTGGCCAAAGCCCGCGCGGTCCGTTCGCTCGCTTCGCCAGCGCCGAGCAGCAGCACCTTCCGGGTCTCGAAGTTGCCGAAAATCTGTTCCGCCAAATCAACCGCGACCGAGCCGACCGAGACCGCGCCGCGGGTGATATCCGTCCGGGTGCGCACTTGCTTCGCGACCCGAAACGCGCGCTGGAAAAGCCTGTGCAAGTAGGGACCTGCGGCACCGGATTCGCGCGCAGCAGCGTAGGCTTTTTTTGCCTGACCGAGGATTTCGGTCTCGCCGATGACCATCGAATCGAGCCCCGAGGCAACGCGAAACAGGTGCTGCACACATTGTTGCGCTTCGTGTCGGTAGAAGACCTCCGTTTCGTCCTCCGCCGGAGTCATCCCGGAGGCAAGCAGACAACGCACGATGCACTCGGTCGACACCGGCACCTCCGCCGCGGCATAAACTTCCACCCGATTGCAGGTCGTGAGCAAGAGCGCCTCGGTGCAGCCGGCTTCCTCGCGCAGCTTCCGATCGACCGCAGCGTGCCCGACGAAGCGCTCGCGCGTCTCAACGGTTGCCGTGTGATGGCTGAGGCCGACGCAGAAAAGATTCTTCACAGCGTATGGGTGGACGAAAGGAACGTGATGCCCCAGAGCAACGTCAGCGCGGCGCTGAAGGCCACGACGCAGAGCGCCGCGATCCGGCGTGGCGCGGTCGTGCCCAAGTGGCGCGCGAGCAGGATGGCGGCGTAGAAAATCCACACGCCTAACGACCAGGCGACCTTGACGTAAGGCAACGGCTGGCCCGTGAAAAATCCCGCCGCGATTCCCACCGTCAGCAATACGAACCCGAGCCAGAGGAGCCGGGTGATCGCCGCGAAGAGATCGGTCAGCGGCGGGAAATGATAAAACATCGAATGAAGCTGACGCGTCTTAAGCTGACGCTCCTGCAGCAAATACATCAGGCCCGCGACGCAGGCGAGCGCGAACGCGCCGTAGGCAATGAGCGAAACCGAGGCATGCAATTCCAGCCACGGTGCGGGCGCGACCGGCATTGGATGCGGGCGATCAATCGGCGCGAGGAGTGCGAACGCCTGCAAACCGAAGACCAGCGGCGCGGTGAAAGCGCCCATCAACGAAAGCCGGTAAGCCGACCCGATGAGCAGGTAAATGAGTGAAACCGACCAGGCCAGGAAGACGAAAACCTCGAAGAGATTGGTCAATGGACAGCGCCCGAGAGCGTGCCCCCGCACCGAAAGAAAAGCCGTCTGAAAGACGAAGCCGAGCGCGATCGCGAAGAAGTTGAAACCGACCGCGTGATAGGTCCGCGCTTTGATCGCAACCGCAGTCCGCACCATCGCGAGAAAGAAAAATAAAGTTGAGATGATGAGGAGGGTGCGATCCATCGGAGGGGAGTGTAAAAGGCGGGGCGACTCTTGGCAATCAACCTTCGGCCGCAGGTCCCGGCTCGATTCTTGCTTTTTAAGGGACTGCGATGAAAACGTTGGCGCGCAGAGGGAGCGGAAACGAAAACGCCGCAAGCGGAGTCCAGGGACTCCGGCGAGCGCTCGACAAGAGCTACGCGGAATTGCGCGAGCAAGCGCGCGCGGCATGGGAGCGCAAACACGCCGGTCCCGACCCGAGCGATGCCTGTGTCCACGTCCGTATCCGGCGCAGCGGGCAGCCGATGCTGGCGGTGTAATTGATACGCCCGGGCTGCCTCCACCGTGTCCAGCGGCGGCCGATTTCTACTGGTGAAAGCCGATCGCCGTCGCCTCGCGGCCGACGGCGGCAATCATCCGGGCCTTAACATCCTCGAATTCTGCGGCGGTCAACAAGCCCTGTTCGCGTAACCGCGCGAAAGTCTCAAGATCGCGCGCTGCCGAGACGCTGGCATCGACTCGGTCTGCCTCGAGATGTGCTCGTTCGATCCTGGCCGTCAAGCCGGCCACGAATTTGGCGAAGGTCGTTTCGTCGGGTCGGGCGTAAAAGAGGTTGAAAATCGCGTTGCCGGAGCAGCGGTTGAAAAAGATCAACACGTCGCATCGGTCCCGGCAGATCTGCGCGCCGAAAACGAACATAGGAATGAGCAGAACCGCGGCTGCGCCAAAACATCGGGCGCGCGTGGAAGGGATGCTCGTCGTGAGTGCTTCCACGACACTGCCGAAAAGGATGAGCACACTCAAAATGAGGCTGATCCAATACTTGCCACCGGTGTTGCGCACCCTCGTCGGATGAGGCGAGAGAACGCTCAATGGAAAAGAAAAATCGTTTACGATGCTCGCCTGTTGAATGCTCGCCGCGACCGTTTGCCATTTTCCGAAACAGCGACGTGGCGCCTGCCCTTGAGGAAGTGGCGTTGATGGATTTCCACCCCATGAACCTGAGCAGAGGCTATGCCCCCGGGAAGATCGGCCGGAAGACGCCGCGAGTGCTCGTTGACCTTTTAATTCGAACCAGTAGCCTGCCGACATGGTTGCCGATTCGATCGATCGCTTGCGCGCGGGCATCCGCGATGTGCCTAATTTTCCGAAACACGGGATCGTCTTCAAGGACATCACACCCATCCTCGTCGACGCGCAGCTCTTTCGGGAATCGATCGAGGTTTTCCTCGAACGGTGCCGCACCCTACCGATCGACAAGGTGGTCGGGATCGATGCCCGCGGCTTTCTTTTTGGGTCCGCCGTCGCATATGCGCTCGGCGTCGGCTTTGTCCCGATCCGCAAGAAGGGCAAATTGCCGTTCAAGACGGCAAGCGCGGCCTATTCGCTCGAATACGGCGACGCCGAAATGGAAATGCATGTGGACAGCATCGAGCCCGGCGAGAAAATCGTCCTCATCGACGACCTGCTCGCGACCGGCGGAACGTCGGCCGCGGCCGCGGCGCTGATCCAAAAAGCCGGCGGGGATTTGCTCGAGGCGCAGTTCTTGATCGAGTTGGAGTTTCTCCACGGACGCGAAAAGCTCGACCCGACGCCGGTCGTTACCTTTCTGAAATTTTGAGACAGGATTAACAGAATTTTTGGAATTGACGAAGACTAACGAGAAACCTCCTTCGTCCGACATTTCTAATCCTGTAAAATCCTGTTAGTCCTGTCCCTCCCCGCCGGCGCACCCGTCGCCGCAGTTGCCGCTGCGATCTTCCACGATCACTTCCACCCGGATTTCCTGCAGCACGAGCTGGTCGTGGATCGCATTCAGCAGGTCGAGCGCGCGGCCTAACGGCATCTCCGCGCAGCGCAGCTCGATCCGCGCATTTTTGCCGGCCAGCTCCGGATGCGCCTCCGCCAGCTCGCCATCGAGGAGGAACGAGACGTAGGCGTTGAATTTTTCCTGGAGCTGAAAAAGCTGCTCGTCGGAGCCGTCCCAAGGGCGCAACTCGAACATCACGAGCAGTACTTCGTCGGTCTTCGCGTCGTGCGCGAAAAAATCGAGCACTCCGGTCTGCGCGAGACCGCCAGGTGGAGAGGCGGCCGTGTCGGTCGCAGACCCAGGGGACATCGCAGGCTCCGTCTCAGATTTCTCTCTCATCGGGAGCGCGACCTTACGGAAAGCTTGGTGCTTTCGCAACGAGCCGCTAGGATAAATTGCGCCATGCGAAAATCACTTCTCGCGCTCGCCGCGCTCGCCATCGTTAGGGCGCTGCCCGCTTTCGGGCAGTTTGCTCCCGGGTTCGTCACCAACAGCAGCTACTGGAACGACGGCAAAGCCGAGTTCAACATCTACGACGCGCGGATCGTCCGCTACGGCCAGCCACGCCAGACCGAGGTGCTCCACATCTTGGTGCGCGAGCCCTTCGACCTGAAGCAAATGGTGAAGCCGGACAACTGGCAGCGTCCGAACGTGATCCAGGTGCTGAAGATGAACCAGATCCTGCACATCCCGACGGGCATCTACGTTTACCAGCAGATGCATTCCAATTTCTGGCGCGCCGATAACGCGCGGTTGGCCAAGTTTTCCCTCACCAGCAACGACAGTTGCGGCAACGCCTACAAGGAAGCGCGGCGCGGCGGCGAGGTATTTGCCTACCAATGGCACACCTATTGGGACGGGATGGCCGAGGGCCGGGAAAAGGTGCGGCTCCCGCCTAACGGATTCTTTTACGACGAGCTGCCGCTCCGGGTGCGGACGATCGATTTCTCGAAGGGGAGCGGCGACTTCGCGATCCAGCTCGCCCCGACCATCATCAACTCAAAAAAAGACAATCTGGTTTGGAAGCCGGCCAAGGTGCACTTCGAATCCACCAACCGCGCGATCTACGTGACGGTCGAGCACGCGGTCGGCACCGACCGCTTCATGCTGGGCCGCGAGTTCCCGCATCTGCTGCGCGAGTGGGCGGCGGCCGATGGCAGCCGCCTGACCTTAAAACGAAGCTTAAAGATCGATTACTGGAACTACCACAACCTCGGCGACCGCAAGCGCGCGCTCCTCAATTCGCTCCCAGCGCGTCCGGACTAACGAAGTGCGAACTGTCTCTCCAACTTCGGATTGAAGCGCGGCTAACGAACAGTAGCTTCCACGGTGGCGAAGAAGAAGACAGGTAACAAGCGGCTCACCCTCCTCGGCCGGAGCCAGACCCGGATCCCGGCTGCGCCTTCCGCCGCGACCCTCGAGACCTTCGCCAACCCCGCGCGCCGGCCTTATTGGATCCGGTTTCACTCCGCGGACTTTACCTCGCTCTGCCCAATCACCGGCCAGGCGGACTTCGCAGAGATCACGATCGACTACGTGCCCGGCGCCCGCTGCCTCGAAACCAAATCGCTCAAGTTTTATCTCGCCTCCTATCGCAACGAGCGGGCTTTCAACGAAAACGTCACGAACCGCATTCTCGACGATCTCGTTAGGGCATGCGCGCCGCAGAAGATGACCATTCAGGCAGAATTCGCCGCGCGCGGTGGAATCGCGCTCACCATCACCGCCAGCCACCCGGACGCGCCGGCGCGATGAAGCGCGTCGTCGTGCTGCTCAGCGGCGGTCTCGACTCGGCCACCGTGCTCGCGCTTTGCCGCGCCGAAAACTATGCGGCCTACGCGCTTTCTTTTCGCTATGGCCAGCGCCACGAGCGCGAGATTGCGGCGGCCACGCGGATCGCGGAGTCGTTAGGCGCGACGGAGCATCGCATCGCCGAGATCGATCTGCGGCTGTTCGGCGGATCCGCCCTGACGGCTGACATGGAAGTGCCGAAAGCGCGCTCCGAAGAAGAAATGGCCGCGGGCGTTCCGATCACCTACGTGCCGGCCAGGAACACTATCTTCCTCTCCTACGCGTTGGCCTGGGCCGAAGTGCTCGGCGCGACGGATATTTTTCTTGGCGTGAACGCGGTCGATTACAGCGGCTATCCCGATTGCCGGCCGGAGTTTATTCGCGCGTTTGAACAGCTGGCAAATCTCGCTACTCGCGCCGGCGTCGAGGGCGCACGCTTCGAAATTCACGCCCCGCTTCTCGCCCTTTCTAAGGCACAGATCATTCAACGCGGATCGGAACTCGGCGTCGATTTTTCTCTCACTCATAGCTGTTACGATCCGACTCCGGAGGGTCGCGCGTGCGGCGCCTGCGATTCCTGCCAGCTCCGGCGGGAAGGCTTTCGCGAAGCAGGTCTCGAAGATCCGATCCGTTACGCCCGATGAGTTGGCGTTCAAAGCTCGGGATGTTCGTCCTTACGCGCCAGGAGCAGCGCGCGATTGCCTTCATCGTGCTCATGCTGGTGCTCGGGCTGGGAACAAAACATTATCGTCACACCCACGCCGGCCCACCGAACGCGTCTAACAAAATGGAGAAAGCGCTGCCCACGCCGGCAATGACGCCGGCAAAACGGCCGTAACACAGCCATCCTGGCTGTTCCGTCGCGCGAGCATCCTGCCGACGCAGCGCTTCTGGACAAATCGGCCAGGCAGGATGCCCGCCTCACGAGGCAGGCTGGAAGGCTGCATTACAACCCCGGGATGCGGCCGTAGCCGACGAATCGTGGCTGGCGCTCAGAAGAGGTCGCGGTCTTCGAGCCCACCCTTTTGAAATCAAACACGCTGACCCCGAATTGTTTTTCGCCGTTGTAGGTGCGGCCATCGCTCGCGCCGACCATGATTGGTTTCCCCGATTTCTTCTCCTTCCCGAGATAAATCATGGTGTGCGTAACTGGAGGATCGCGCTCGACGTCGTAGGTGCCGGTCCAGAAAAGCAGATCGCCCGGCTTGAGTTCGTCAAGTTCGAAGGAATCGAGATCGCGACTCAGGACGGCGCGAAAGTTTCCGGCTTTGCGCACCCAGACATATTGTTCGCTCGCGTCCCGTGGCACGTCGGGCACGCCGTTTTCGCGCAAGACGTAGTAGATGAATCCGGAGCAATCCATCCCGCCGCCCGCGGGATCCGCGGAGCCGTAGATGTAGCCGAGGTTGCGCTTCGTTAGGTCGAGCGCGTCCCCGAGTAGTTTTTGCACAGCTGCAGGATTCTTGTCGTAGCCTTCGATCTCGTCCGGCGAGACCGCGGCGACCCGCTTCTCGGGGCTGGGTGATTCTTCGGGAGTTGGCGTGGGTGTTTCTCTCGGACTGGGCGAAGCGCTCGGGGACGGACTCGGCGAAGATTTTTTCCGTTTTGGTTTGGGCGTTTCCTCTTCTTCGGGAGTGGGCGTGGGAGAACTCTTGTGCTTGCGCTTCGCGGTCGATTTTGGAGATGCGCTGGGGGACGGCGACGGTGTCGGACTGCTCTTTTTGGTCACGCGCTTGTGCGGCCGATGGCTGGGCGTCGGTGTCGGGGTAGCGAAGAATTTCCTGACCTTTTCGCCTAACGAAGGTTCTTCCGCGCGCGCCCCTGACGTCGGCGCGAGGGAGAAGAGAGAAAGGAGGGCGATCGCTCCAACCGCCAACCGATTCGTTAGGCGGAGAATCGAGCGCCGATCGTCCCTTGTCATCCCAGGCGAAGTCGAGCGGTCCCGCATCCAGAAAGATCGATCCCGACACGGCCGGCGGATGCGTTCCTCGCAGGCGCGCGGTGCCTGGCCTACGGGCCGCCCGCCCCCACCTCCTGCAGGATCGCCTTGTTCATCTTGATCCCTGCCTCCAGGTTTTCGAGCGGGAAGTTTTCGTTAGGCGAATGCGCCCGGCAATTGGGCAAGGCGAGCCCGAGAAGCAACGTCTCCACCCCGAGAATGTCGCGAAACTGCGAAACGATCGGAATGCTGCCGCCTTCGCGAATGAGCGCGACTTCCGCCTTGAAGGCCTCCTTCAGCGCGTGCTGCGCGGCCCGGCCGAAGGTCGAATGCGGGTCGGTCAAATACCAGGGGCCGCTGTGCCCATCGGTGATCTCCATTGTTACTCCCGGCGGCCGATGTTTTTCCAAATGTTTGCGCGCCAATTTCAAAATCGCGTCGCCGTCTTGGTTGGGCACGAGACGGAAAGTCAGCTTGGCCATCGCGTGGCTCGCGATCACCGTCTTCGTTCCCTTCCCCTGGTAGCCGCCGCCGATGCCGTTGATCTCCGCCGTCGGTCGCGCCCAGAGACGCTCCAGCGTGCTGAAGCCTTTCTCGCCGAAGAGCGCCGGCGCGCCGGTCTCAGCGAGAATCTCCTTGTCGCCATCGATCGGGAGCTTGCGCCAGGCCTCTCGCTCCCATTCTTCGAGCGGTTTCACGTCGTCATAGAAGCCATCGATCGCGACGCGGCCGTTTTCGTCGTGCAAGGTGGCGAGGAGTCGCGCCAGCGCGGTGACCGAATTGGCCACTGCACCGCCGAAAACTCCCGAGTGCAAATCCATCTTCGCGCCCGTCACTTTCACTTCGCACGCCGTCACGCCGCGCAGTCCGTAGCTCAGCGTCGGAACGCCGCGCGCGATCATGCCCGTGTCGGAAACAATCGCCACGTCGCACTTCAGCGCGGCGCGATGTTCCTTCAAGAAACCGGGAAGATTGTTGCTCCCGATCTCTTCTTCGCCCTCGATGATCAGGTGCAGGTTGACGGGGAGGTCGCCGTGTTCGGCCATCACTTCCTGGATGCCAAGAATGTGGGCGAGAATCTGGCCCTTGTTGTCCGTCGCGCCCCGCGCATAAACGTAGCCGTTTTTCAAAACGGGCTCGAACGGCGGCGAATCCCAGAGCTCGAGTGGATCGGGCGGTTGCACGTCGTAGTGCCCGTAAAGCATGACCGTTTTGCGGCCCGGTTGATGTTTGTTTTTCGCCCAGACCACCGGATGACCCGGGGTGGAAACGCGCTGCGCCTCAAGGCCGATGCCGTTCAGTTTCTCGACCAGCCAATGGGCGCATTCGCCGAGCTTTTCGGAATAGGCATCATCAGTCGAGATGCTCGGAAATCGCAGGAAAGTGTAAAAATCTTGAAGATGAGAATCGCGCATGACGAAAAGTAGAACAGCTTCGCGAGACGACAACTAACGACTTGCCGGAGGGACGCGGCTCGCGCAGCCTGCGGCGCATGAATGCGCCCGTCGAGCCCGGGGTGGAAAAGCAATTGATCCGCGCGCTCGGTGTCCCGAGCCTGGCGGCGAACATCGTGAACTCCACGGTGGGCGCGGGAATCTTCGCTCTGCCGGCGCTGATCGCAGCGCAGCTCGGCACAGCCGCGCCGCTCGCCTTTTTCGTCTGTGCATTGGCGATGGTCATCTTCGTCACTTCTTTCGCCCTCGCCGGAAGCCGCGTCTCCCTCACCGGCGGCATGTATGCCTACGTGGAGACCGCGTTTGGCCGCTTCGGCGGATTTATCGCCGGGGTGCTTTATTTCCTCACCGCGATCCTTGCGACCTCCGGCATCGTTAGTCTGCTCGCCGACACGATCGGCGCAATGTCTCCGCTCTTCGCCAACAGGCCCGCCCACTTTCTGGTCGTCCTCTCCGTCCTGGGATCGCTCGCCTGGATTAATATTCGCGGCGTGCAATCGGGCGCCCGCGCGGTCTGGATCGTGACGATCGTGAAGTTGATTCCGCTGTTTATCTTTGTCGGCGCGGGAATCTTTTTCGTTAGGCGAGCCGATGTTTTGACCATGTCTTGGCCGGGTGCTTCCGCCTTGGGACGCAGTGTGCTGATTCTGCTCTTTGCTTTCGTCGGGATTGAAGTCGCACTCATTCCGAGTGGCGAGGTGAAAAATCCGACCCGCACGGTCCCGCGCGCAATCTACCTCGCGCTCGGAGTCACGACCGTGCTTTACCTGCTGATCCAATTGGTCGCGCAGGGAATCCTGGGAGGCAGCCTTGGGAAGTTCTCCGCCGCGCCCCTCGCGGAAGCAGCCGCGCGGTTTCTCGGTGGCCCAGGGCGCAGCTTGCTGCTCACGGGCGCGAGCATTTCGGCTTTTGGTTTCATCACCAGCGATATCCTCAGTTCGCCAAGGATTCTCTTCGCCTTTGGACGCGATCGTTTTCTTCCGCAGGCTTTCGCGCATGTCCATCGGCGTTTCCATACCCCGGATGTCGCGATCATCGCCTATTGCACAGTCTGCGCGGTCCTCTCCCTCATCTCCTCGTTTCAGAAGCTTGCCGTTCTTTCGAATGTCGCCGTGCTAGCGCTCTATTTCCTCAGCTGCGGTGCGGCCGTTCAGTTGGTCCGACGCGATGTCCGGGCCGATGGGCCGCCGTTCGACTTTCGGGGCGCGTGGATGGTGCCATGCGTTGGAGCCGCGATTAGCCTTTTAATTCTGGCCCAGGCGAAGCGACAGGAACTGGCACTTACCGCCGCGGTGCTGGTGGTGGCGTCAGCGATTTTTTTCCTCCAAAGCAAGTTGCAGCCCAAGAGTTAATCGAAGTCAGGCCACCATATCTTGTGCCCGGCCAGACCGCGCCCCCAAGATAGCGTTTATTTTCCTTGTCACCGTCGGGAGCGGGTAGTATTGCACGTCGTAGTTTTCCTACCGCATGCATCTTCAATCGCTCGAGCTTTTTGGGTTCAAATCCTTTGCCGATAAGACCGTTTTCAATTTTCACGAGGGCGTCACCGCTGTCGTCGGGCCTAACGGGTGCGGCAAATCGAACGTCCTCGACGCCGTCCGCTGGGTCCTCGGCGAACAATCGGCCAAGGCCTTGCGCGGCGGCGAAATGGCCGACGTGATTTTCAATGGCACCGATTCGCGTAAACCGGTCGGTTACGCGGAAGTTTCCCTAACGTTCACCGACTGCGCCACCGAGCTCGGCGTCGATTGGCACGACGTGCGCGTCACGCGCCGGGTTTATCGCGACGGAATATCGGAATACCTGCTCAACAAAACAGTCTGCCGACTGAAGGATATCCAGAGTCTTTTTGCCGACACCGGCGTGGGGCGCAGCGCCTACTCGATCATGGAGCAGGGCCGGATCGATCAAATCCTCAGCTCGCGTCCGGAAGATCGGCGCGCGGTGTTTGAAGAAGCCGCCGGGATCACCAAATACAAAGGGCAAAAGCGTGAGGCGCTGCGCAAGCTCGAGGCGACGGAGGCAAATCTGCTCCGGCTCGGCGACATCATTAAGGAGGTCAAACGGCAGATCGGTTCGCTCCAACGACAGGCGGGAAAAGCCCGGCGTTACCAGGCGCTGATGGCCGATCTCCAGGTGCTCGATACGCATCATTCCCGCCGGCAGCTGGATTCGCTCGAGGCCGAACTGGAGCGCTCGCGCGAAGCGACGGGGCGCTTCGAGGAACAGCAACGCACGACCGAGCGCGCGATCGAGGAACACGAAAATGAAGTCGCGGCGCAACGCGGCAAGCTGGAGGAAGTCGATGCGCGGATCAACGAAGCGCGGGCGGCGGTGCAGGGTCTGCAAAACCAGATCGCGTCGCAGCGCAACCGGATCGACTTCAATCGCGAACGGGCGCAGGAATTGAGCGCGTTGATCGAGCGCTACGAAATCGATGTGCAAACCGCCGAAACCAAGCGGGCGCAGCAGGAGACGGAAATCCATGACACCGACTTGCTCCTCTCCGAAACCGAACGCCTGCTCGCCGCGAAGCAAACCGAGCTGGAGCAGCTGACCGAGCGCGCGGCCGAGGTGCGACGGGAAAGAGAAGAACGCGAGCGCGAACTGCAAACTCTCGAGCTGGCGATCTCGAAGGCGGAAAACCGGCTGGCCGATCTCGAAACGGAAATCTCGGGAACGGTTGCCCGGCAAGCGGCCACCGAGCCGCGTCTCGCGGAGCTGGCGGCATCGTTAGGCGAATTCACCGGCGCGCGCGATCTCGTCGCGACGCAACTCGCCGCCACCCGGGCCAGGGCGGATGAGCAACAAGAGGCACTCCAGGATCTGGCGGCGCAAATTCCCGCCGCGGAAGAGGAACTCGGCCGGCAGCAACAGCGGCTGGGCGAGGCGGAGGCGGCGCTCACGACGAGCGACCGCGCGCGCGCGGAACGGCAATCGCGTCTCGAGATCCTCCAGCAGCTCAATGCCGAGGGCGAAGGCCTGACCGAAGGTTCCCAGGCGGTGCTGCGCGGGCTCGACGACCCGGCCCGCATCCTGCCGGCGTTGAGCGGGGCCCTCGCCTCGCTCATCGAGGTCGAGGAAAAATTCATCCCCGCAGTCGAAGCGGCCCTCGGGCGCAACCTGCACGCCATCGTCCTGCAAAACGGCGCGCTCGCGACCGAGATCATCGCCACCGTTACGGCCCGGAATTTCGGGCAAACGGCGCTCATCGCCCCCGAGCTGAGCGTGGGCGCGCCGGCCGCCGCCCGCAAGCTGCCCCCGGGCGCGCTCGCCTGGGCGACGGAAAAAGTTCACGCTCCGGCCAACCTCGAACCTCTCGTTAGGCACTTGTTAGGCGAAGTCGCGCTCGTGGCCGATCTCGAGCAGGCGCAAAAGCTGAAAAAGGAATTCCCGGCCCTCGCCTTCGCCACCCTCGCCGGCGAGCTCGTTTCCGCCAAAGGCGTCATTTTCGGCGGACGCGTCGCAGGAGAAAACAGCTCGCTCTTTGCGCGCAAGGCGCAGATCGCCGGCCTCTCCGCGGACCATCGCGCGCTGCTTGACGAACAGCAAAATCTCCGCGCGCAACACGACGAAATTCAGCGTGAGCTCGACGCCGCGGCCGAGCGCCTGGATGAAATCCGCGAACAGGACCAAGCCGCGCGCGCTGATCATTCCGCAACCGCGCTGCAAGTCAGCGCGCTCGAGCGCGAGTGGCACGAAGCCAGCCGCAAAGTGGACGCGCTCGGCTGGGAAAAGACGACGCTCAATCAGCAACTAACCAGTGCCAGCGAGCGGGTCGCGCAATTGGAAAGCGAAGCGGCCGGTCAGCGGGAATTCCTCGTGGCAGGACGCGAACGCCAGGTGGCGCTGCAAACCGCCGCCGAGGCGGCACGGTTGCGCGACGAGCAACTGGTCGAGCAGCTGAGTGAATTGCGGCTCGCGGCCGCAACCGAGCGCCAGCGGCACGAAGGACTGCGCAGCCAGCGCCAGCCGATGACTGTCCGCCAGACCGAGCTCGCCGAGTTGATCGCGACGCGGCGCGCGGACATCGCAAACTATCAGGCGCGGCGCGAGCAGCAGAGTACCGAGACCGCCGCCGCCGAGCGTGGAATCGATGAAAACAGCGCGCAACTTTCAGGCGCCGAAGCCGCGGTGGCGGAAATCGCCGAGACGCGCGCGGCGCGCCTCGCGGAGGTGAATACGCTGGAGACCGATCTGCGGGCGCGCCGGAAAGGGCTCAGCGATCTGCACGACGCGCGCGGCAAGGAAGAGGTCCGCCAGACGCAGATGCAGCTCAAGGTCGAAAGCATCGCCGAGCACGTCATGCGGCGTTACCAGGTCGACCTGCGCGAGCTTGCGCCCGACAGCTATGCTTTCACGAAAACGTTCCGTGCGCAGCTCAAGCAGCGTGGAAAATCCGAACCGGACGACGCGGAAGCCTTTGACGAAGCGCCGCTGCGCGAAATCATCGAGCAGCTCACCCGCCAGCTCGACGCGATGGGGCCGGTGAACCTCGATGCGGTGCATGAATACGATGAGCTGGAGGAGCGCCATGTCTTCCTCGAAACGCAAAACAACGATCTCACCGCCGCGCGCCGCGAACTGCTCGATGTCATCACGCGCATCAACCAGACGACCGAGAAACTCTTTGCCGAAACTTTCGCCCAGGTGCGAATCAACTTCCGCGAAATGTTTGCCGAGCTCTTCGGCGGCGGCCGCGCGGACCTGACGCTGCTCGACGAGAACGACGCGCTCAACTGCGGCATCGACATCATCGCCAAGCCGCCGGGCAAACAATTGCAAAGCGTCTCGCTCCTCTCTGGCGGCGAGCGCACCATGACCGCGGTCGCGCTCCTCTTCGCCATCTATATGGTACGTCCGTGTCCCTTCTGCATCCTCGACGAAATGGATGCGCCGCTCGATGAGTCGAACATCAATCGCTTCATCCGCGTGCTCGAGCGGTTCGTCACCCAAAGCCAGTTCATCATCATCACCCACAACAAGCGTACGATCGCGAAGGCCGACATTCTTTACGGCGTGACGATGGAAGAACGCGGGATCAGCAAACTGGTGGGCATGCGGCTGACGGAGGAAAAATCGGAGGGAGAAACGCGGCCCGCTCGCGCCGAGGCGCCCACCGAGCAGCGGGCCCTCGAACTCGACGACGCGCCGCCGGAGAACGTCGCGCTCACTCGTTAGGCGAAATTTGCGTCTCGTCCGGCAGGACCGGCTTTTTCCAGACGGTGGCGCAAATAGAGGTTCGACGGTATGATCTGGCCCTCGTTAGGCCAGCATCCATGAAGAAACTTTTTCTCTTTCCGCCCCTCCTCCTGCTGGGGTTCGTTCCCGGGACGCAGGCCTATGGTCCGGACGGTCACAAGATCATCGGCGCGATTGCCGACCAGAAACTGGCCAACACGCCGACCGGCGCGCGGGTTTCCCAACTCCTCGACGGCTACACCCTGGAAGAAGCGGCGCTCATGGCGGACACGATCAAGCAATGGGACAAGCCGGGGATTGATGATCCCAAGGTGCAAAGATACTTTTCCTCGCATCCGAAAATCGCGGAGCAGTTGCGCGCCTTCTGGCAAGCGAACCCGCCCAGGAGCGACGAAAAGTCGGCGGTCCCCTCGCATCACTGGTTTCACTACACCGACGTGCCACTGGTCGATGACGAAAAATATGCCGATGGAAAAACAGGCCGCGGCCAGTGGGACATCGTTCACATGATGCGCTATTGCATCGAAGTCCTGCAGGGAAAAAAGCCGGAGGAAAACGCGCGCAAAATCACAAAACCGATCGCGCTCATTCTGCTCGCCCATTTCGTCGGCGACATCCATCAGCCGCTGCACGTCGGCGCGCAGTATTTCGATGCGAAGGGGAATCCGGCGAACCCCGACCGGGTGAGCGGGATTTTCCCCGACGAGGGCGGCAATTCGCTCCAGCTCAAACTCGCCAACGCCGCGCCCCGGAAACGGGATCTGAAGTTCCACGGTTATTGGGACGCGGACGCGGTTCTGGCCAATCTCCCGCAGTTTCCTGACACCATGCCGAAAGAAGAGCGGCAGATGAAAATGGACGCGGCTGAAAAGGCCCTAACGACTGATCTGGCAAAAGAGGAGCCGAAAAACTGGCAGCTGCCGCCGAGTGTGCCGGTGGCTGATTATCCGGAGGCGTGGGCGAATGAAATCCTGCCGCTGGCCCGCGAGGCGCATGCCCGGCTGCACTACCGAGACGTGAAGCCGACACTGGACCAGGAAAAAATGGTCGCAGCCGGCGAGATCGTGGAGCAGCCGGGCCCAGGCACGATTCCCTACCGCAAATGGTCAGCCGGCGTCGTGCGGGAAGAGTTGCACAAGGCCGGCTGGCGCCTCGCCGATTTGCTGCAGCGCGCGCTTGACCCCGGGTCACCGACCCCGGCGAAAGCGGCGCCCTAACGACCAGCCGAAAGCGTCGTTCCCGCGTCGCCCGTCGGCAGATTTGCCGCCTTCCAATCCATCGCCATCCGGATCCGGGCGCGCCCACTCGGGTGATCGAAGAAGATGAATTCCTCGACCGGACCCGGATCGAGCTTGCGATAAGAACCCAGCTTCAACGCCACCATGGCGAAACCATCTGCCTCACGCGCGGTGTTGATTCCGAATGCGTCGGCCTCGCGCTCGGTCACTCGCACCGCCGTGTTGGCGAGCGGAGTGATGAGAAAAAAGAAGGTCGAGAAAATCAAGACGAGGAGCGGGAAGCCCGCCGGATCCGCGATGTCGCGCACTCCCCAGCGCCCGCCCCACCGCCGCACCGCCCGCTCGAAAACCGCACGCGAAACGGCGAAACCGCCAAAGATAAAAAGACCAAAATAGAGGATGAGCTTGAACGAGTGATTGAGCACGTAATGGCCCATCTCGTGAGCCATCACGGCGCGGATCTCCGGCAGCGTGCATTGTTTGAGCAGGTTGTCGTTCAGCGAAATGCGCGCGGTCCCGAAGAGTCCGGAGACATTCGCACTCACGCGATTGCTCTGGCGTGACGCATCGACCTCGAACACCTGCTGCACCGGGATTTCGTTGGCACTCGCCATCGCCAGGATCGGCTGGCTGATTTTGGAATCGGCGATGGGTTTGTAGGTATTAAACAGCGGGGCGATGAAAACCGGCGCGATCAGCATGGCAATGGCGAGGAAAAGCACTCCCGCTCCCGTGCCCCAGAGCCACCACGTCCGCCGGGCGTGCCGGAGAACGGCGTAGAGGACGAGCAACGCGATCGTGGTCGCAATCATCGCGATCGCCAGACCGATGAGCTGTTCCCGAAACCAGGGCCCGAAGGTTTGCGTCGCCAGTTCGTAAGCGTGTTCCCGGAAATAGTCGGAGTAAACGCCTAACGGAAAGGAGAAAACGAAAACGAGCAGGACGTAGGGAACGGCATAAAGCGCGACCTGGAGCGACTGGAAGCGGGTGGTACGCTCGGCGAAAGCCCGCAGGCGAGCGGAAAGACCACTGCTTAGAAGGAAAACGGAGATCGCCGCTCCGAGCAGGAAATTCCAGAGGATCAGCCAGTAGCCTCCCTCGAAATAGGCATCCGACCGGGCTCGTTTTTCGGCCGGGACGGTGGCCAGCCAGGCGCGGGTGGCCGCGGCCGGATCGAGCTGTTTCCGCTTTTCCGGGGCAGTCGTTAGGGAAATGGAGGTAGGTTGCGCGACAGCGACCAGCGGGTTTGCGATCAGGCAACAGGCGGTAAGCAACAAGACGACGACGATTTTCATCAGGTCCGAGAGATAAAGGAGTTTGCCCGGAAACAGAAGCTTGTTCCTGTCGGTCTCGACTTCCAGAGGCTCGCAGTTATCTTGTTAGGTGAATCGGGCGGGAAGATTTTTTCTGGCTTGGCTGGCGCTGGCGGCGTTTTGGCCCGTGGCCGACGTCGTCGCGACTACTCCGCCGCCGCCCGGTGCGGTTTACGGTGCCTACCCGACAAACTATCAGGAGATCGTGACCAATTGGTTAAGCTCCGCCCTGGTGGACCCGAAGAGTGTCAAAGTGAAATGGCTGGGCGAACCGAGACCGGGTGAGTTGCCGGTGGGAAATGGTAAAAAGGTGGCCGGCTTCCTGGTCGATTTCTCGGTCAATGCGCGAAACATTTTCGGCACCTACACCGGTTCGCAAAAGCATACCGCGCTGATTCGCGACGGCCAGGTGGTCACCGCCACCGGTTTTGTGTATCGCTAAGAAATGGAGCCTAACGAAAAGCGCGGATACGTCATCGTCGAGATAGAAGTGACCGATCCCGCCGTCTACGAAGAATATCGGCGCCAGGCCGAGGCCACGGTGGTTTCCCAAGGCGGAAAATATATCGTCCGCGGCGGCGGCGTGCAGACATTGGAGGGCGACTGGCAGCCGAAGCGACTGGTCGTGCTCGAGTTTCCGAGTGTCGCGCAAGCGCGCGCCTGGTGGGATTGCGAAGAATACCGCGCGCCCAAGAAGATCCGGCAACGGTCGGCCGTCACCCGGATGATTCTAGTGGAAGGCGTCTGAGTTACGGCTTGGGCACCGCCAACTGGATATCGGCCGGACGGTCCGGGGACACCATTCGGAGGAACAAGGGACTCGCATCCGCCGCCTGGGGATGGACGTAGAAAGTCGTTTGGGAGACCGGATCATCCGAGGCCGGTCCTCCCGCTGCTATCGTTAGGCTAACGGCCCCGGAGCCGATCCGTCCCCTAACGAAGGCCTCCCGTAAAGACGGCAAATCCTCACTCGTCCCCTTCCCCAGGAGTCGCACGGTCGAGAGATTTGCGCCGCTGCCCGGCCGGCCCACCACTTGCACCGCGCCGGCGACCGGGGTCAGGGTGAGTCCGAAGGTCACCGGGGTGGTCGTGAGGCGCCCGCGCAGCCCAATCGGTGTCGAGTTGATTTCGAACCGCATAGGTTCAATCACCGCTTCGGTGTTTTTGAATCGGAGTTGAGCCTCAAGGCCGGTCAGTTCCGGCCACGGTGCCGGCGGTTTGAAGCGCGCCTCCAGGATCTGAGCGGCGCCGTTGATCGAGGGAGTCTCAAGCGTATTGAAAAACGCGATGCCACCGGTCACCAGTCCGCTCTCGGCGCCAAACCGTAGGTCGTTAGGCAAGGTCTCGAGAAAAAGCGCGGGGCAATCGATGGCAATCGAGAATTGACCTCCCGGCTCGATCACCGTCCCGGCGGCGAGGCGGTCTTTTTCCAGTTGCAAGGGCAGCCAGGCGCGGAGCGTCACCGGATCGGAGACACCAAAAATCGCCGTTGTTTTCACTTCGGCCCGACCATCGGCGTAATGCCCCTCGAAATCGATTGAGTTGCTCGACGCGGCCGGGCCGAGATTCTCGAGCCGCCAGCTGGTCGTTACCTGGAGAGAGTGCAGCGGACCGAAGGCGGCGAGTTTGCCGTCGACGACGCCGGTCGCGGCCGAATCCTCCCCGAGCACACTCGCGAGCTTGGCCACGTCGAGGTGATTGATCGCCAGGTCGACGTCGAATTTCTGGCCTTCATCCAGGGCCGCGAGCAGGCTGCCTGAGGCGCGCCAACGCTCGAAGCTGATGGGCAGAAAGAGCGTCCCGCCGATCCGCGGCATCCCGTCGAGGGTTAATTCCAGCGCCTGCAACTCGACGAAATTGCTCCCGAGCATGAGGAAACTGCCTAACGACACCCGGGTGCTGGCCAGCTTGAAGGTGCGGAAAAAAACATCCTGCGGCGAGTAGGTACCGACCAGTGTCACATCGAGCGGCAGCCGCAGCGGTGCGACCGGGAGCTGCAGTCCGTGGGCAAAAAATTGCATCGTTCCGGAATGCGCGGCCAGCGTTCCGTCGCCGCTCCAGTCGAAAGTCACGCCTCCGCCAATTTTCGACTCCCGCCACGCGGCCGGCAGAAGCGGCGCGTAGGCGCCCAGATCGTTGATCGCACCGGTCAGACGTCCGGAAAAACGATGGGGAAAAGCGAGATCGATCGCGCCTTGCGCGCGGGTGAAATCTTCCGCATGCCGGACCTCCAGATTTTCCAGAGTCGCCTCCGTGCCCCTCAGCTGGAGCGAGGCGCCTAACGAATCGAGCGCGACCCCGCGAAATTTCACTCCCTCCCCGTGCAACGCCAGCCGGCCATGCGCCTCCGGTGCGAGCGAGTCGAGTTCCCCTTCCGCCGAAAGCGCCCCGGTAAAATCGCCCGTCGTGGCTCCGAGAAATTGCGCAAAGCCGTTAAGGTCGGGGATGAAGGCGTTCAACTGCCCGCGGAAGGGCAACCGCGCCCAATCGCTCGTCTGCTTCGGCCAGGGCAGTTCGCCATTCACCGTCAGTTCGTTCCGCCGCTGGCGCACGTAGAGTTGATCGACTTCCAGCCGCCGATCGTAGTAGGTCGCGCCGAGCATCACATTGTCGGCCCGTCGCGCCCGCCAGGCGAAGTCGGTCAGCTCGATCCAGAGCGACGCGGTCGCATCGAGAAACTCGCCCGGATTCCCGCGAAAGGTGAACTTCGAGGCGCGCACCGCGCCGGTGATCGGCTCAAGAAAACCCATTCCCTTGGAAATCTGCGCCAGCGAAAGATTGGCAGCCGAGCCCGCGACGTCGACCTCAAACTTGTCGTTTGCCCGCCCCTGAAAACTGGCGCGCAGGGTCCCGCCATAAGTATCGAGATGGAGATCGACCCCGAGGCGTCTTCTGGCCAGATGCGACAGGTCGATGGTCAACGCCTCAAGATCGAGTCCCTCAACCAGCGGAATGCCGGCGATCGTTAGGCGATCCCCTTCCCAGGAGGTCGCGCCGCGGAGATTGCCGAACATCT
This sequence comes from Spartobacteria bacterium, assembly GCA_003169975.1. Classification (GTDB taxonomy): domain Bacteria; phylum Verrucomicrobiota; class Verrucomicrobiia; order Chthoniobacterales; family UBA10450; genus Palsa-1392. The sequence continues at coordinate 120,966 of PNAA01000041.1, forward strand.
GGCGCAAAACCGGCGAGCTCACCGTCACCTGGCGCGCAAGAAATTTTCCGGATTCAATCGCACTCGCAGTCAGGAAGACATCGCGAAGACCAAATGCCGTCTCCCCGGCGGCGAGATCGAAATCAAGATGCTCGATCCGGAAGTTATTCGGAAGCAGCCGCGCCAGTTTCCGCCAATCCAGCTTCTTGACCGAAGCCGCCCCGGCCGACAGACGAATGCTTCCCGCGGGATGATCCAGATTGATCGATCGCAGCAGTCGCGCGCGACGAGAAAAGATCCAGCCCCGGAAATTGAGATCGACGACCACGCTGGCGGCCCGGAAAGAAACCTCGCGCGAGCCATCGGCGGCGCGCGCGACGCGCAGGTTGCGAATGGTGACCTCGCGCAGGAAAGGTGCGTCAACGTCGCCCATCTCGACGGACAGGCCCTGGTTCCTAGCGGCCCACCAAAACCAAAGCCGGACGCCATGAGCGACGACGACGGGCGCGAACACGGCGTCGAGCGCGCCGGCGAGCGGCACGATGAGAAGGAAGACAAGCAGACGTTTGCGAAACGACATCAGCTTGGCAGCCTAACGATGAACGCCCCTACCCGCCAGGGGCGGCGCCGGAAAGATCGCGCGCACTGGTTGCGGAGGGTGAAATTTTTCCCGCAGCTCCCGGGTGAAAACCTGCTCTGCTTCCGCGGGCAGCGCAGCCGATTTCTCGCGGGCCAGTTGGGGCAGAAGAGCGAGCTCGGTCTGGATGTCGTCCGGCAAGATCCGATTCCAGAACCCGTTCTCGAGAGCGAGGACCTCGACCTGCTGCTGCTCGACGGAGAGGATCTGGGCATGGGGCAGTTCGATCAAGATTTCGTCAGGGCGGAGGTTGACGCTAAAATTTTTTCTCAAATCGAATCCTGCTTTGACCACGAACGTGCCGTGCAGCTTGATCCGCTTGGTGCTGCCGGCCCACGAATGTAACATTTCGTGCTCAACTTCCACCCGGCGGGCGAGGACCGAGAGTTCGGCGACCGTGGTCGTCTGCTCGAGGTAGACGCGATTGTTCACCGTCACGCGTGGTTGCAGGTGCGCGAGCGTGACGAAGGTGTCACGCGCGTCGCGCCCGAGGCGCTCAAGCTCGGCCACGCTCTGACCGACCACGCGTCCAGGCCATCTCTGCACCCTGGAGAAGACCAAGGCGGCGAGCAGCGCGAGGATGAAAACGATGACGACGGCGGCGACGGGGCACCCCAGCCGCCGCGGTGACTTTTCGGCCGCGGGGCGGTTCGTTTGTAACTCCATCAGCCCAAAAAAGTACCGCCCCCCACGCCCGAAGGACATGAAGGGCGGCTGTTCCCCCCAGAACAATCTTTCAAATCTGAATCGGAGATACCCGACCTAACTCCGGCTTGCAAGAAAAATTTTCGCCCCCGGGTGGGAAAAAGTTCCAGCCTGTCCTAATCTTGCTCCGTGAAGCTCGGCGTCCGCTACGAAACTGCCTACCGCTACGCCGCGCCGGTCAGTTTTACGACCCACGAAATCCGGCTTTTTCCTCGCGTCGACGTCTTCACCCGGATGCACCGGATGAAGTTCGAGACGAACGCTGGCGCGAATGTGCGTTTTGGTCGCGACGTCTTCGACAATTGCGTCGCCGCCTGTTCCTTTGCGGCGCCGGCGACGGAGTTGCGTTTTCAACTCGAGCTCGATTTGGAGTTGGTGAAAAAGAATCCGTTCGATTTCCTGCTCACGAACGACGCGCTCAGCCTGCCTTTCTCCTACCCACCCGAGTTGCACCCAGTGCTCGCTCCCTTCCAGGAAACCGACGCCGGCCGGTCGCTCGAGATTCCGCGCTGGGAGCGACCGCAGCCCGGCGCGCCCCGACCGACCGTCGCGACCCTGGTGGAGCTAAATGAACGGGTGCACGAATGCGTCGGCTACGAGCGGCGCGAAGAAGGACCGGCGCGCCCGCCGGAGGAGACGCTGCGCGTCGGGCGCGGCGCCTGCCGCGATGTCGCGCTCCTGCTCGCCGCGATCCTCCGCCGATGCGGGCTGGCCGCTCGCCTAACGAGTGGATATTTGCGCGAAGCGGAGTCGGATTCGCGCCGCGCCGAGGGCTCGCTGCATGCCTGGACCGAAGTTTACCTGCCCGGGGCGGGCTGGGTAGGGATGGACCCGACGAACGGCGTTTTCGCCAATCATAATTTCATCGCGGCGGCCGTCGGACTCACCCCAGGCGACGTTACGCCAATCGATGGCAGTTTTTTCCCGCGGCAGGAAAGCGGCGCGCGGATGACGAGCCGGCTGGAACTCGTCAGCCTCTAAGCGCGCCTCATGCTTCGCGAACTGCAACTGCGCGATTTCCGCTGCTTCGCGTCGATCGCCGCCGAATTCTCCCCTGGCTTCAATTTCATCGTGGGCGCGAACGGCCAGGGGAAAACGACGTTGCTCGAAGCCGCCTGCGTCCTTCTGCGTTTGCAATCGCAGCGTTCCTCGAGCCTCGCGCCCGCGGTGCGGGTCGGACAGCGGTCGTTTGTTGTTTCCGGCCATGTCGGGGAACACCGGTTGCAATTTTATTACAGAGCGCTCCGGCGGAAGGTGGCCTTCGATGGCGTCGAGCAGCGCGACCAAGCGGAGTATTTGCGTCTCGTCAGGGTGGTTTCCTTCGCCAGTCACGACCTCGAATTGATCCGCGGCCCGGCCGAAATGCGCCGTCGCTATCTGGACTTTATCGGAACGCAGGCGGAAGCACGCTACCGGCCGGTTTTGCGCGCCTACGAGCGGGCGCTGCGTTCGCGAAATGCCCTCTTGAAATCGCCGCACCCGCGGCCGCGGGAGCTGGCCGCCTATACCGAGCCGCTGGTGCGCGCGGGAACCTCGTTGCGCGAGATGCGGGCGGCGCTCGTTAGGCGGCTGGCGCCTTTTGCGGAAGCCAGCCACCGCGCGATCTCCGGTGGCCACGAAAACCTCTCGCTCGAATACGCGCCGGGCAGCGAAGAAGATTTCGCCGCGCAACTCGCGCGAACGCGGACGGAGGAAGAACGCCTCCGGCTCACGATCGTCGGGCCACATCGCGACGATTTGCGTCTGCAGGTCGAAGCCATGCCCGCGGCGCAGTTTGCTTCCGAGGGTCAACAGCGCACCACCGCGCTCGCCTTAAAGCTGGCCCAGGCGCAGGTTTTCGCCGAGGACACAGCCACCCCGCCGCTGCTCCTGGTCGACGACATCTTTGGCGAGCTGGATGCCGCGCGGCGAAACGCGCTGCTCGCCCATTTGCCTAACGAATCGCAAAAATTAGTGACGGCGACCGCGCTCGATTGGCGCGCGGGCGATTGGGGGGGACCGGTGCTGGAACTGACCGACGGCGAGATTCGCCGGCGCGACAAGTAATCAGGACCACCTCTCAGCTGGGGCTTGCGAAGGGGCTTTCCGCGCCTTCTATTTTCCTATGCGCCGCCAGGCGGGGAAGCCGCAGAACTTCACGGGGCAGTTGCTCGTCGCTCATCCCAGCATGCTCGACCCAAACTTCCGGCGCTGCGTGCTCTTCATCTCCTCGCACGATGAAAACGAGGGCGCGGTCGGTGTAATCATCAATCGTCCTTTGGATAAACATGTCTCCGAACTGGTGACCGATCCGACGCCCGCCGCGCTCGCCGACGTGCCCGTTTTTCTCGGCGGCCCGGTAGCGACGAACCAGCTGATGTTCGCCGCGTTCGACTGGAAGGGACGCGATTCGCTCAGCTTGAATCAAAACGTCGCCCTCGAGGAAGCGCATCAACTGGCGGAACGTGATGCCAGCGCGGTGAGGGCCTTTGTCGGCTATGCGGGCTGGACGGCAGGCCAACTGGAGAACGAGTTGCGCCAGAATGCGTGGGTTCTGCAAAGGCCGAATCGCGCCGCGTTGACCCCCGAGCGATTGCCCAAGCTGTGGTTCGAAATCATGCGCGGTCTCGGGCCCTGGTTCAAGATGCTCTCCGCGGCGCCGGATGATCCTTCTTTGAACTAGCTTCGCGCGGTTTTCGATGCGAAGCAGTGGGAATATGATCATCGGCATCCCGAAAGAGATTAAGCAGCAGGAAAACCGCGTCAGCCTGCTGCCTTCCGCGGCCTATCAATTGAGCAAACGCGGACACACCGTGCTGGTCGAGAAAAGCGCTGGCGTTGGCACAGGTTATCCCGATTCCGATTACACGGCAGCCGGCGCGAAGATCATCGACCAGGCGCGCGACCTTTTTCGGCAGGCCGACATGATCGTGAAAGTGAAGGAACCGCTCCCGGCCGAATACGAGCTTCTGCGCAAGGGACAGATCCTCTTCACGTACCTGCATCTGGCGGCGAGTCGGTCGCTGACCGAAGCGCTTTTGAAATCCGGCGTGACGGGCGTGGCCTACGAAACGATCCAAGTAGGCAACCGCCTGCCATTGCTCGAACCGATGAGCGAGATCGCCGGGCGCATGTCGGTCGTGATGGGTGCCTATTTTCTCGCGAAACACAACGGCGGCAACGGCGTGCTGCTCGGCGGCGTGCCTGGCGTGCTCCCAGGGAAAGTGGTCGTGCTTGGCGGCGGCACCTCGGGCGTCAACGCCGCGCGAATGGCGACTGGCCTGGGCGCCGATGTCACGATTCTGGAAGTGGATCTCGAACGGATGCGTTTCCTCGACATCACGATGCACTCGGCGCACACGCTTTACTCGAGCGAGGCGCATTTGCAGGAATTGATGCCGTCGGTCGATCTATTGATCGGGGCCGTACTCGTCCCGGGAGCCAAGGCGCCGAAGCTGATTACGCGCGAAATGTTGCGCGAGATGCGGCCGGGCAGCGTGGTCGTCGATATCGCGATCGATCAGGGCGGCTGTGTGGAAACCTCGCGACCGACGACCCATCTCGACCCGGTCTATGTCGAGGAAGGAGTGATTCATTACTGTGTGGCCAACATGCCCGCCGCCTACGCAAGGACCGCGACCCAGGCGCTCACGAATATCACTTACCGCTACGTCGAATTGCTCGCCGATCTCGGTTTGAAGGAAGCGTGCGAACGCCAACCGGCCTTGACCGGCGGAATCAACACGATGGATGGCCGCCTCACGCACCGCGCCGTGGCCGAAGCACACGGGATGGAGTACGAGCCGCCTTTCCAACCCGCTCCCGGCGGCGCGTTTCCTTCCTAGGCGCGAATTTTGCCCGAGAGGAAACTTCCATCCGAAAATAAAAATGCCGCAGAGCCGAAAACTTCGCTTGCTCCGAATCAATAGTTACCCCAACATGGCCGTTCATCCACAACCTATGAAGAAATATATCTGCATTCTGGCTAGCGCCGCGCTTCTCGTGGCGTGCGAACAAAAAACCGAAACTGCGGCTCCGGCTGCATCTCCCGCCGAGACAACCTCGTCGGAGACAACCACGACCACGACCACGACGAGCCCCGCTGAATCTCCGATGGCGACCACGGCTCCGATGGAATCATCGACTCCAATGGAAGCTACAAGCCCGGCTGCAGCCGAGGGCAGCACCACGGAGACCACGCCGGCGCCGACTCCCTAAACCCCGGCTTAGCTTCAACCGCAGAATCTTCCTGGGGGCATTTGCCCGGAGGAAGATTTTGCTGTACTCCAACGCCAGGAGGGCGTGTCGGACCGCACGCGTCCGCTAAACATGCCGTCACGCGTGCTTCGAATCCGCTGCTACCGCGCCTGGTTTGTTCGAAGGACGCGCGCGGTGTTGATTAGGCCGACGTGGGTAAAGGCCTGCGGAAAATTTCCCAATTGCCGCTCTTCTTTCGGATCGTATTCTTCGGACAACAAGCCCACATCGTTGCGCAAATCGAGCAACCGCTCGAAGAGCAGGCGGGCCTCTTTTTTGCGACCAGTGAGGTGCCAGCAATCCGCCAGCCAGAATGAGCAGGGAAGAAAAACACCTTCTCTTCCGGGCAATCCATCCACCCTTTTTTCCTCGGGCCGATAACGCAGGACCAGGCCGTCCTCCAGCAAATCGCGCTCCACGGCTGCGATCGTGTTCCGGACCCGTCCATCATTCGGCGGAAGGAATCCAACCAGCGGCAACATGAGAACGCTCGCGTCCATCGCATCGGATCCGTAGGACTGGGTAAAAGCCTGTTTTTTCGAGTTGTAGCCGCGTTCGCAGACCTCGCGATGAATCTGGTCGCGCAATTTTTTCCAGCGCCCGAGGTGATCGTTGGCGGAACAGCCGCACTGCTCGACCATCTTCACCGCGCGATCGAAGGCCACCCAGGCCATCACCTTCGAGTGGGTAAATTGCTGGCGCGGGCCACGCACTTCCCAGATTCCTTCATCCGGCTCGTGCCATTTGGACTCCAGAAAATTGAGTACTGCAACCTGCATCCGCCAGTCCGCCTCGCTCGTCTCCAGACCGGCCCGATGCGCTTGATAGATCGCGTCCACCACTTCGCCGTAAACGTCGAGTTGAAACTGGTTGGACGCGGCGTTGCCCTCCCGGACCGGCTGGGAATTTTCGTAGCCGTTCAGCCACGCCAACTCGTGCTCGATCAGCCGCCGCTCGCCGCGGACGCCGTACATGATTTGCAACTGCGCAGGGCTGCCGGCAATCGCGCGCAAGAGCCATTCACGCCACGCGCTGGCCTCTTCGCGAAAGCCGGCGCTGAGCAGCGAAAAAAGGGTAAAGGTCGCGTCGCGTAGCCAGCAGAAACGGTAATCCCAGTTCCGGATGCCCCCGATCTCTTCCGGCAACGAAGTCGTCAGCGCCGCGACGATCCCGCCGGTCGGCGCGTAGGTAAGTCCCTTCAGGGTGAGCAACGATCGCATGACCGCGTCCCGCCATCGGCCCTGGTGATCGCACTGTTTCGACCAATCGCTCCAGTAGCTTTCCGTTTCGCGGAGCGCTTTCTCGGGATCGACCTCCCGCGGCGGCGGCTCGTGCGAAGCATACCAAGTCAGGACGAAAGGCACGCGCTCGCCCTGCTGCACCGTGAACTCAGCGACCGTTTTGAGATCTTCGCCGTGGGTCTCGAGCGGAGTGTGCAAAATCAATGCATCGGGACCAGCGATCGCTTCGAGACCGCCATGACGCCGGCGCACCCACGGCACGATCGACCCGTAGTCAAACCGGATGATCAACTCCATCCGGATTTTCACCCTTCCCCGAAGACCCTCGATGATCCGGACGATGTCGGGATTCGTCCCGCGCGGCGGCATGAAGTCGATGTAGCGGACTGCGCCTTCGCTCGTCTGCAGGTCGGTTTCCAGGATCAACGTGTCGCCGCGATAACGGCGTTCACGCTTTCGAATTTTCCCCTGCGGAGTCAGCGTCCAAGTGCCATTTTCTGATCCACCTAACAATGCCGCGAAACACGCCCCAGAGTCGAAGCGCGGCAGGCAGAGCCAGTCCACGCCACCATCCCGACTAATGAGGGCGCCGCTCTGCGTGTCGCTGACAAAGGCATAATCCTCGATCCGCGACCTCGTTGCGGTAGCACTACTTTTCTTCATCGAAGTTCAAGACACAAAATTTTCGAACGGCGCTTCCATCGACCAAGTCACTAATTGATATCGCATGAAAATGAAATTGACTCGAAACTCTATTGTTTCGGCGGCGGAAATGGCGCTGGCAGTCAGCCTTCTTCCCGGCGCCGCCTCCCCCGACTCCGCCAGAAATAACCGCCTCGCCTTCTCCCGCAGCCAACGCTTCGCCGACCTTGGGCATCGACCAGAATAAACCAGCTCGATGAAAGGCTCGATTCCATCTTTGCCGATACAATCCGTCATCGATCGCATGGGGCGGATGCAAGCACGGATGGAACAGATTTTCCGAGATGCTTTCCCCAACGACCTAACGAGTGGCTTGAACACGCTCCAACTCGGCTCCGCCGTCCATCTTGACGATCAGAAGAATAAATACGTCGTCCATTTTTACCTGCCCGATAAGGACCTGAAAAATGTCGACGTAAAACTCAGGAACGGAAAGTTGCGCCTGACGGCTTCGGAGACGGAAAGCACAGCAGAAAGGAATGAGCCAGATGCAATCCGGCCATTACGAACAGCTGATCACGCTCCCCGGACCGGTCAAGGCAGGGAATGCAGGTCGAGCGCAAGAACGGCACGATCGTCGTTACCTTGCCGAAGGCTTGATGGCAGGAAGGAGAAAGGCCGGCGCCTAGCTGGGCGGGCGCCCGCTACTCCGCCGACTCCTGCGCGAGCTGCGCGATGCCATCGCGCGTGAGGCGGAAAATCGTCCACTCCTCGTTCGGCCGGGCCCCTAGCTTGCGGTAAAACTTGATGGCCGGTTCATTCCAATCGAGCACCGCCCATTCGAAGCGCCCGCACTCGCGCTCGCGGGCGATTTGCGCGAGGCGCACCAGCAGGGCGCGGCCGTAACCTCTGCCGCGAACCTCCGGCCTAACGAAAAGATCCTCGAGATAGAGTCCGCGGCGCCCGAGCCAGGTGGAGAAATTGTGAAAGAAAAGCGCGAAGCAGACCGGCACGCCACCTTCCTCACCGAGCAGCACTTCCGCCGCCGGACGCGCGCCAAAGAGCGCTTCCTCCAGGGCCGCTTCCGTCGCGACCACTTCCTGAGGCGCGCGCTCGTATTCGGCCAGCTCGCGGATCAGCGAGAGGATTGTCGGCACGTCCCCGCGCGCTGATAGGCGGATCGCGAAATCGGGCGCGCTGATCTCAGACACCGGATACCAGTTAGCTCTTCGGCCTCAAAGCGCAACTCGGCGTTCCCGCCGCTCCCGGCCGGGTTTCAACCTTTCTTCGCCAGCTTCTCCTGCAGAAAGGCGAGCACCGCGGCTTCCTCCGCCCGCAGGTCGCTCAACGAATCTTCGAGCGTCTCCTCGGTGCGTTTCCTCAGGCCTGCGATCAAGTTACCGTCCAGATAGGTTTCCAACACCGCGGGGTGAACGTAACACTTGCGGCAGACCGCCGGGGTGTTGCCGAGCACCCTGGCGACCGCCGTGATCGCATCTTTGATGTTCTTCTTCGCTTGCGATTTATTCTCGAAGGGCTCCTGCGCCTGCAAAGCCATCGCGGCCATGACCGTGCCGGCCCACGTGCGAAAATCCTTCGCGGTAAACTCTTCGCCGGTCATCTCGCGCAGGTATTGGTTCACCTCGTCGGAGGTCACCTGGTGCTGTCCCCCCTTGTCGTCGAGATACTGGAAGATTTCCTGGCCGGGCAATTCCTGCAGTTTTTTGATAATCCGGGCCACGCGCCGGTCTTCGGTGTCGATGTCATGTGCCTGGCCGCTCTTGCCGCGGAACCGAAACCGGACCTTCGCTCCTTTCACCCGGACATGGCGATTCCGCATTGTCGTTAGGCCAAATGATTTGTTTTCCTTCGCGTATTCTTCATTCCCGACGCGGATGAAAGTCTTCTCAAGGAGCTGGACCACCGTCGCGAGGACTTTCTCGCGCGGGAGGCCACGTCGCTTCAGGTCGCGATTCATCCGCCGCCGGATCCCGGGCAGCGCCTGACCAAAAATGATCATCTTTCCGTATTTGTTCTCGTCGCGCTCTTCGCGCCAGCGTTCGTGATAACGGTATTGTTTGCGCCCACGGTCGTCGCGCCCAGTCGCCTGGAGGTGGCCGTTCGGCGACGGACAAATCCAAACGTCCGTGTAGGCGGGCGGAACCGCGAGTCGGTTCAGGCGCAGGACGCGCGCTTCGTCGCGGATCTCTCTTCCCTCGGTATCGAAGTAGACAAATTTCCGGCCCCGGCGTCGCCGCGTGTAGCCGGGCTTTTCGTCACTCACGTAACGCAGCCCTGCCTCCTCCGCCGCCTCTTCGGGGTCGGTGACAATCTCGAGGTTGGCGATTTTTTTCCTTTCCTGGGACAGCTTGCGAGCAGTGGTGGGCACGCTTGCAATACGCGTAATGCATGGGCAAAGGTCGCCTCGGCATGGGTATGAAAATTCTTGAAACCGAAAGATTGCTCCTCCGCCGGCTGACGACGAAGGACGCCGACTTCATGCTGAAGCTCATGAATGAACCCGGCTTCATCAAATACGTCGCGGACCGTGGTCTGCGAACGACCGCAGATGCCGCGGAATACATTTCCCAAAAGATCATTCCGAGTTACGCGCGCTTCGGATTCGGATTTTATCGGGTGGATTTGAAGGAATCCAAGACGGCGATCGGGATTTGCGGATTGGTGAAGAGGGGCACGCTTGAGGAGGTTGACATCGGGTTTTCCGTTCTCCAGCGATTTTGCGGCAAAGGTTACGCCTATGAGGCGGCCGCGGCAGTGATGCAATACGGGCGCAACGTGCTTGGATTACCTCGCATCGTCGGTGTCACCGCGCCGGACAACCGGGCTTCGATCCATTTGCTTAAGAAACTCGGCCTGAAGTTGCAACGAAGGATCCATCTGCCCGGCTACGGGCCAGAGAGCTTACTGTTCGGTTAATCGCCCACGGGTCGACAAAATCCCCGGGGACTGCGGAGATTCATTTCGCCCGAAGCGCGCTGGCGAAACGACGCCGTAGCGCGCATTCGATCACTCATCGCGGAGCACGGCACGGGCATTGCTATAATTGTAATAATTACTAGCATGAACCATCGAACTCTTTCCCGATTTGCGAAGCTCAATCTTGCCCTAATTGCTTCTCTTTTTTTCCTTGCGCCGGTTCCCCGAGCGGTCCGCGCGCAACCCGCATCGCAACAATCCGAGCCGACGGAGGTCTACGCCACCGCTTCCGACGGAACCATACTCCACTGGATCGTTTACACGCCGACGGGCAGTGGCCCCTGGCCTGCAGTCCTCGTCATCCACGGCGGCGGCTTCAAAGGCGGAACCCCGACCAGCTCGCCGGAATCGGTCAGCTGCGGGCGCGATCTGGCCGCAGCTGGATTCATCGCTTTCTCGATCGAATATCGGCTGGCACCGGAAGGATTTCTGCCGGGCCAGGTATCCGACGGACGTTTCCCCGACCAATCGGATGATGTCAAACTCGCCGTGCTGGCGGCGCGCAACGACGCCCGCTGCAATGGGCAGGTCGGTTCTGTCGGCGGTTCAGCCGGCGGCTATCAGACAGCCTTTGTCGCGGGCACGGGGACGATCGGCCAGGACCGGATCGATGTCGGCGTCAGCCTCTCTGGGGCCTACGATTTGTCAGACTTCAGCCCGGATCCAAACATTCAAGGCTTTGCCGCCGACGTAACGAACTACGTGGGGTGCACGACGTTTGATACCGGTTTGCTGCAAATGGCTTCTCCCGCCTACCTCGTCGACGGCAGCACCGCACCCCTCTTCATAGTCCACACCGAGCAAGACCCAATGCCCTTCAGCCAGGTCGCGGATATGACGACGAAGCTCGATGCACTGGGCGTAACAAATTACCAGGCTCTTACTCTACCCGGGTCCCAGCATTCGTTCACTTACTGGCCTTCGGTCAAAGATCAGGCGATTAGCTTTCTTGAGTCCTGGTTCGCGGGCGGCCCTCCGCCGCCATCACCTACTCCCACCCCGACAGCAACGCCGAATCCTTCTCCGACCGCGACGCCGAATCCCACCCCGACAGCAACACCGAATCCCACCCCGACAGCAACACCGAATCCAACCCCGACAGCAACACCGAATCCTTCTCCGACCGCGACGCCGGATCCAGGTGGCTCGCCCACGCCGCCTCCGCTGGTCGCCCCTACTCCGACCCAAATGCTGCTTAATGTCTCGACCCGGGCGCGCGTGGAGAGTGGGAGCAGCGTCATGATCGGAGGCTTCATCATCACCGGCGACGCGGCCAAGAAAGTGGCCATGCGGGCAATCGGGCCATCGCTGGCCGATGCGGGCGTGAGCGACGTGCTGGCCGACCCCGTTCTCGAATTGTATGACTCCACCGGAAGCCTGATCGCACAAAATGACAACTGCTCTTCGCTGCCTCCAGACAGCATCCCGGCGGATTTGAAGCCGACCGACGGGCACGAATCCTTCATCTCCGTGACTCTGCCGCCCGGGAGTTACACCGCCGTGCTGCGGGGAGCAAACGGCGCAGCCGGCATCGGTTTGTTCGAGCTTTACGATCTGGATCCTGCCAGCTCGCGTATTTCCAATATCTCCACCCGGGGCGACGTCGGAACCGGCAGCGACGTTATGATCGGAGGCTTTATCATCGGTGGCGCCGAACCGACGAAAGTGATTGTGCGAGCGATCGGCCCTTCGCTCGTCGCTGAGAATGTTTCGAATGCGCTGCCCGATCCGCTCCTCGAACTCTACGACAGCAACGGCTCGCTCATCTTCACGAACGACAACTGGCGCACCACTCAGGAACAGCAAATCATCGATTCAGGCGTCCCGCCGAGCGATGACCGTGAAGCTGCGATCGTCGCCACGCTGGTTCCGGGAGGTTACACGGCGATGATTCGCGACGCGGGACAGGCCACTGGCATAGCCCTAGTCGAAGTCTACAACCTGGAGCCAAACTGAGTTCTTTAGGGCCGGCGGGACGCAGGCGTCCCGTTCGCGCTCCCAGGAAAATGGCACACCGCGCCAGCTTAGGCGCCGTAGGTCTTGGTGAACTTCTTCTTCGACTCCGTTTCGGGCTCGGGAACGGCGGACGACGGCGCCTCGCTCGAAGCTGGCGAGCCAGCCGCGGGAGCGCCGGGTTCAGCCTCGGGCGCTGCTCCCGGAGCGGCCGCCGGCGTGCCGCTCGGCCTCCCGCTCTGCGATGCCTCCACAAAAGCCATCTGCAGGCTCGAGAGCGCATTCCGCAGCACGGTTGATTCTTCGCTCGTTAGGTTGCCGCGGGTCTTTTCCTGAATCATCGCCAATTGGTCGATGAACATGCGAGCGACCTCCAGGTTGACCTCCGCCTGGCCGGTCTGCGGGTTGGGAATCTGGCCGAGAAAAAGGGCGGCGTTTTGCGCCTGCATCATGACGAACTCGATGAAACGCTGGGTTAATTCCCCGGACTGGGTGGTGGTTTGGACTTCGGCCATATGAGTAGTGAGGTTGAGGAGTTCGGTTAAGCGGCGATTAAATCTTGGACGCTGGCCTCACAGTAGCGAGAACGTAAGGCTGTTGAAAATATTTTGCCGCCACCCTTTGGACGTCGTCTGGCGTGATCAACCTGATCTCGTCTTCCAGCTTCCGGTAGTGGTCGAAACCGAGGCCATAGAGCTCGTCGAGCGCCGCCATGTAGCCAAAGGAGTCGTTGCTTTGGTTGGCGATTCGCTGCTGGCCGATGAGCTTTTTCTTCGCCCGCGTCAACTCTTCATTCGTTAGGCCGGAAGCGGCCAGCTTTCCAATTTCATCGAGGAGCGCGGCCTTGACCGGTTCGAGCTTGGCGGGGTCGGTCCCGAGATAAAAGGCGAACAACCCCGGAACCAGGCCCTGCATCTGGCTTGTGCCAACGTAATAGGCGAGCCCCATCTCCTCGCGGATGCGGACGAAAAAGCGCGACCCGAGATCGCTGCTCGCTTCGTCGATCAGTTCCAGCGCGTAGCGATCCGGGCTGAACAGGTCGGCGCCACGGTAACCGACCATCAGGACGCCCTGAGCCTTCTCCTTCACTTCCTCGACCGCGATCGTTCTCGTGAGCAGGGGCGGTGACGACACGTCGGTGAGGGCGAGTTCGCCCGGGGGCATCGCGGCGAGTATTTGCTCGAAAAGTTGCTTCACCTCAACGGCCTTCACGCTGCCGAAAACAGAGATGACGCCGTTCTTCGCCACAAGATAACGCGTGCGGAAAGCGAGCAGATCCTTCTGCGTAAGCTGTGCGATAGCTTCGGGCGTTCCCTTCGCCCGCAGAGCATAGGGATGCTGGCCAAAAAGCGCGGCGCGCAGGATGTTGCGCGCGACCGTTGTCAGCTGTTCTTCGTCATCGCGGAGCCCGGCGAGCTGCACTTCTTTTTCCCGGGCGACGGCTTTTTCGGGCATCGTGGCGTTGAGCAAAATGTCGCCAAGCACCTCCGCGCCGAGTCGCAGATCGGGTCTTGTGACCTCGAGCGAAATGTTGAAGCTGTTATTGCCCGCGTCGCTCCCCAGGGTGCCGCCGACGGCCTCGATCGTGTCGGCAATCTGCTCGGCGGTGCGGGTTTTGGTTCCTTTCACCAACACCTTGGCCATCAAGCGGGTCAGGCCGCTGGTCGCCCGCGTCTCGGCGAGCAACCCGCCGCGGAAAACCGCGACCATCGAAACAAGCGGCAGCCGCGAATCCTCGCGCACGAGAAGGCGCAATCCATTCGAGAGTTCGAATTTCTCCACCTCGCCGGCCGAACCGGCGGTCGTCTCGGTCGTCTTCGCGGCCAGCGTGCCGCGGGGATTTAAGGAGACAACCGTCAGATTGTTCTCAACCAGATATTGCGCGGCGACGCGCTGGATTTCCTCACGCGAAACCTTCTGCATCGCTCCCAGGTAATCGCGCGTAAAATTGAGATTCCGGGTGACCAGCCAGTTGGAGCCCAGGTCGGAGGCCTGGCCGCGCATCGTGGTGAGCGAGCCTAACGAATGACCCAGCGAAATCTTTTCCGCCTTCGCCAGCTCCTCGGCGGTCACGCCCGTGGCTTGCAATTCGGCGATGATTTGCAAAATCAGCCGCTCCGCCTCCACCCGATTGGTTGGATCAAGCGTCGCATCGACCCCGAGCACTCCGGGATCACCCGGAGTGTAGGAAAACGCGGAAACGCCAAAAACGAGGCCCGCTTCTTCGCGCACCTTGCGGTAGAGCCGCGAGCTGCGGCCGTCGCCGAGAATCGTCGAGAGCAGGTCGAGGGCGGGCACGTCGGGATGGGTGATCTCCGGGATGTGCCAGGCGAGCGCGAGCCGCGTCAATTCCGTGGCAAACTCTTCATTCACCTCGCGCCGGCCCTGTTGCGGCGGCTCTTCCGGGATGAAAATCGGCTCGAGCGAGCGAGCGGGATAGGCGGCAAAGTATTGCTGCAATTGCGCTTGGATCGCACCCGCGTCCACATCTCCGACCACGACAAACGTCAGATTGTTAGGCACGTACCGGGTCTGATAGTAGCGCAGCACGTCCTGCTGGGTGAGTTGATCGAAAATTTGAATCTCGCCGATTACCGGCAAGCGATACGGATGCCGTTGGTAGGCCGTCTTAAACATGAGCTGCCCAATCCTCCGGTCGGGATCGTCGTAGCTCATCGCAAATTCACGCCGAATCACCTCCTGCTCCTTGCTGTACTCTGCCGGCGGGAGCGTCGAGTTCATCATCGCATCGGACAAAATGTCGAGCGCACTGGTGACCCCTTCCTTCGGCACATCGATCCAGTAAACCGTGCGATCAAAGGAAGTGTAGGCGTTGATATAGCCGCCCTCGTCCTGGACGCTTTGCGCGATCGCGTTGGTCGTGCGGGTCTTAGTCCCCTTGAAGAGCATGTGCTCGAGGATATGAGAAAGACCGGCACCGAGATGCCGGCCTTCGTTGATGCTGCCGGTGCCGCACCAGGCCTGCACGCTCGCGACCGGCGCGCTCCGGTCGGTTTGCACGATGATCGTTAGGCCGTTAGGCAGCGTCCACTGCTGCGCGGTGACTGGCGGAAAGGTGATTGCCGGAGAACTGCCCGGCGCCGCCGCGTTGAATCGAGCGCTGGTCAACATGGCAGGGAAGGCGGGCCACCGGCGCTAACCGTCCCGCTCATGAAAGCTTGGGCGCGGGCAGGGCCGGTGGGAATTTGACTGGCGTCATCGCGGTCTCGGGCAGAAACGGTTTCACAAACGCGTCGTGAAAGCTGTAGACCGATTTAAAATCCTCGAGCGTGTCCTGTTCTGTCTTTCCAAAAATGCCGGAGCCGATCAGGTTGAAAACCATCTTGCCGATATCTTCGCAGCGCTCGATTCCCCAGTAGGAAAAAACGGTCAGCGCCATCGGGCCGAATTCCTTCAGCGCGTAAAGCCGCACCCCTTCAAGCAACTCCGGACCCGCGACGTGGCGGACCGCGGCACCCTTGGATTTCTTCTGCTGCTTGGTCGTGTAATCGAGCGCGTCGCGCAGGAAGACGTAGGCGT
Source organism: Spartobacteria bacterium (assembly GCA_003169975.1). Lineage (GTDB taxonomy): Bacteria > Verrucomicrobiota > Verrucomicrobiia > Chthoniobacterales > UBA10450 > Palsa-1392. Next base: position 136,896 of record PNAA01000041.1, read on the forward strand.
CGCGATGATAACGACGGTCGGTCGCGACGATGGCGTCGAGAGCTTCAGCAAATCCGATTTTCTGCATGGCAAAGGAACTGCTCAGGACGAGCGAGCGCTATGATAATCAGCATACGCCGCGGGAGCAAATGGCGTAGAGTGTAATATGCGGCCGGTGCTGCTCCTCGCTCTGCTCTTCGCCCTCGCCCGCACGGCGCCGGCCGAGAACCATTTTTTCGGTTCGTCCCGGCAACTCGCCCAAATGGTGCACGAGAAATTTCTCCAGGAGCATCCGACATCGGTCCCGGGCCACCTGGCCTACGCGGAGTTTCTCTCCGAAAACGGAAATCTGCGCGCGGCGGTCATGCATTGGCGCTCCGCGCAACGGCTCGCGCCGGAGAACGCCGCGATCGCCAATTCGTTAGGGGGAGCCTATCTGCGCATGGGGCGCGCGGCGGACTCCGCGGAGCAGTTTGCCCGCGCGATCGGGCTCGCCAGCGAAAATGCCGCTTATCATTTCAATCTCGCGAACGTGGAATTCATGCTCCGGCACGAACTGAGCGCGGCCTGGCAGGTAGATGAGCCGGACCTGCTCCGCCGGGCGCTCGCGGAGTTCCGCGAAGCGAGCCGGCTTTCGCCTCGCGACATGGAATATGCCCGCGCTTACGCCGAAAGCTTCTACGGCATGCCCGACCCGGATTGGTCAGAGGCCGCGGAAGCGTGGAAACATGTGCTCGCTCTATCGCCACAGGGAGATTTTGCCTATTTGCAACTCGCCCGGGTCAGCTTGCACCGCGGCGACGCCACCGAAGCGCGACGTTGCCTCGATCGAATCATCGACGCGCGGCACGACGGTTTGAAACGGAAGCTCCAGGCACAGGCGGATCAGTTGTAGACTCAAGCCGGCTTTCTCCCGCGCGTCGCCGAGCGAAGCGCCCGTCATGCGCCTCAATTCATCTCCATCTCGATCGAATCGAGATAGACCGAAATAGGATCGCGGCGACGCGGCTGCGCTTCGTCCGCCGCCCTGGCCGTCTCGAGCAATTGGGAGAAGGCGCCACTCATCGCCTTTGTCTGGGTGGCCTCGTACCAATTGAGGTAATCGTCGATCTCTCTCGCCTGATGCTCGATCACTTCCCGGTAGCTCGCGACGCGCTCGAGCCGCGCGCGCACCTTGCGCGTCTTGCCGCGCGCGAGGAGTTCCGCCAGCCCATAATCCTCCTGCACGAGCGACCGGTAAGAGGGATGGGCGCGCGCGCTCAGGAGCTGCAGTTGCTGACTGACCTGCCGGAGAACGGCCCGGTGAGCCGGCAGTTTGCGGAAGGTCTCGTAGTCGCCTAACGAGTAATCGTGCGACGTGCCGTCGGGAGCCGTGATGGAGAAGCGCAGCAGGCGATCGAGCCGGGCGGCAGTGTCCGCGGCGCTCAACATCTCATAGCGATCGGTCGCGGAGAGATGGGCCACGCTCAAAGTCCACCATCTGCGGGGAGATTGGCCGAGCGTCTCCGGGAAATGTGCGCGCAGATCGGCCAGCGCGTCGTTCGGCGCGGCGGGCAGATCGACGATGAACTGCGCCAGCTTTTGCCGGCCGCCGGGGGAATCGAGCAGGAATTGGAGGAGCGCCATGGCGCAGGCGTCGTCCAGCTTGCGCGACGCCGCATCGAGCGGCGGGCGCCGCTGCCTAACGACATCGTCGAGGGGCATGATCCTGTTCGAGGCGACGATGGTCTGGAGCAGTCGCGCGTCGACATCGGAATCGTGCCCGGGTTGCAGCTCGAGCACACCATCGACCAGCCAGTCGGGCGGCGCGACATAGGGCGTCCCGGCAGCGATGTTGCCCCGGTCGCGATACATCATTTCGATCAAAATCGCGCGAAGCAATTCCCGCTGCACGGCCCGGCCCTTTAGTTCACCATCGACGAACAGATTGAGCTGAAGTTTGAGACCATATCCCAACTGGCTGACGTCGAGTTGGCCCGCGGGCGCATCCGGGAAGTTGGCCCGCGGATAATCGAGGTTGATGATGAGAGGCGTCTTCCAGTTGTCCCGGAGATCAAGCAAACGCAGGAGGTTTGCCTTGGTTCGTTCCGCCAGGTCGCACATCGCCCCGCGGACGGAGACCTCGTCGCCGTAGACCAGGAACTGGCGCGAGGCGCTGGTGCTGCGCGGCTTGCCCGCGGGAAACGCCGCACCGGCGGTCAGGCAGCTGACAATTGCGAGGAAAAGGAAAGTTCGGCACGGCGCGGACATCGGTGAGGAAGGCGAAGGATATGATTTTTTGCGATCGAAGCGCGAAAATTACGCCTCTATGTGCTATTTTGTGGAAGTCTAATAAAAGGAGAAAACGATGAAAATGAGAAAAGCTTTCATACTGGCAATGGCGGCGGGAGGTTTGATCGCGTTCGCTCTGCCCGTCGATGCGCAATCGCGGGGAGATCGGCGCGGCGGCAGTCCCAATCACGGCGACATGCGCCGCGGAGGCGGAGGCCACGATCGCGACGGCGGTCGATTTTTTCGCGGCGGTAACCGGGTGAATTTCTTCTTCGGCGGCGCCTTCGGTTATCCTTTTTACGGTTACCCGTACTTTGGCTATCCCTACGGCTACGCACCTTACGGCTACGGTTATCCGGCCGGCGCCTATTATTCCTACGATCCGCGCGGCGTGTACCAGGGGCGGGTGGTGAGCGGCGGAGGCAACCGCCTTTCCCTCGCCGCGCAGGTCCAACAACAACTCGCCGCCGCCGGTTACTACCAGGGAGCAGTCGATGGGATTGTCGGCGAGGGCACGCGACGCGCGATTCGGAATTATGAGCGGGCCAACGGCCTGCCCGTCGATGGCCGAATCGACGATCAGCTGCTGGCCACGATGGGCCTCGGCCAAGGGGCGGGCTAACCTGCGCCCTCTCGCCAGCCGCAGGATTTGATTACCGGGCGACGATCAGCGTCACCGACTGCGGGTGAAACTCGATGCCGGCGAGCTTGGCGACGGAGTTGCGCTCTCGGGCCAGCGAATCCCACGCCTTTTGCAGGAGGACGTCGGCGTACTTGATGAGCTTCGGATGGATCGGCATGCGGCCGATATAGCCGCCGGTGGCTTCGCTGCTGATTTTGCCGTTGCTGATGGCGACGCGATACGAACTCCCGCTGTAAATGGAGAGTCCGTAGAATTGGCGTTCGGTGTTGATCCCGCAAATTCCCTCCTGGAACTGCACAAAGATGCGGAGAAGCGGGAAGACGCCCTCTTTGGCGGGGCTGTCCTTGCGGCGCAGGTTGGAACCGATGTAGCTGTTGACCTGCTCTTCGCTGTAAACCAATGAGGCTGTTTGATGACTGGAAATGGCTGAGACCATGTCCATGCCAATCATGGGCGCGAAACCGTAACTCTTGGGCGGCGGCGGTAGGTCCGGCGGTAGAATCATCTCGATGAGGGCCGCGGTGGCGCAGGCGCCGAGCAGCACTTTTCCCAGCATGATGGCCGCCCGCCCTGCGCGCCCGCTTCCCGAATCGAACATCTTCTTCAGATGCTTTTGCGTGCCGGCATCAACGTCCTCGGCGACCTTCTCCCGGGCTACGGCGCTCCGATCCAGGCGCGCACCGCAGTTGTGGCAATAGATTCGCTCCGGCTCGTTTTCGTGCTGGCAATCCGAACAGACGAGCTTGGTCACGAGCCAGAATCCTTCCTCGTTTTCACGTCCGATTTCTGCCCGGACGCGGTCGGGGCTTTGGGTTTGCTCTCTATCTTGCCCGCGGCACCTTCACCACTGCTTTTCTCGCCACCCGACGCCGAGTCTTTTTTGGCTGCCTCCTTGTAAGAGTTGCTCCGGTAGTCGGTGATGTAGAAACCAGAGCCCTTGAAAATCAGGCCTGCACCGGTCCCCAGTAAGCGCGTGACTTTCCCTTTGCCCCATTTGGATTGGCAGCACAACTCTTTCGGGCAGATCTTGTAGGCTTCATCGCGCATCGATTGGTAGGCATCAAAATTTTTTCCGCATTTCTGACAGGCGTATTCGTAGGTGGGCATGGGTTCGGACCAGATAATTGGGCGACGGTCGCCAGTCTCAGCAAAATTAAGCAGAATTCAAGCCGTACCCTGTGTTCGGCCCGGGGCCTGCTGTCTTGACTTTCGAAAAGCGCCCGCGTTAGTTCGCTTCCCGTCGTGAAAATGTCTCTCGATTACTCTCTATTGCGCCCCTTCACGGCGTTCGGCGCCCTCGCTTTCCTCGTCCTCGCGGGCTGCGCCGAGGAAGATCCCCGGCTGGCTGACGGACAAACGCAATATCTCGGTGGTGTCTACGGAAATGAGCCGGTCGCCTCGACCGCGCCGAATGATAATGTTTCTTATTGGGATGGCGATGGTGTTCCCGGGAAACCGTCGGTCAAGATCAGTCTCGGAGAGCAGCGCGCCTATTTTTACAAGGGCGGACAGCTGGTCGGAATATCGCAACTATCGACCGGCCGTGAAGGGCTCAACACGCCGATGGGTCAATACAAGATCACACAAAAAGATATCGATCACGCTTCGAGCCGCTTCGGCGATTATGTCGATGCCAACGACAACGTCATCGTCCCAAATATCGATAACGAGAAAGATCCGAAACCGCCCGGCACGCACTACAAGGGCGCGCCGATGCCTTACTTCATGCGCATCGTGGGCGGCGTCGGCATGCACGCCGGCTATTTGCCCGGTTATCCGGCGTCGCACGGCTGCATCCGGATGCCGGAATTCATGGCGGAGGATTTCTTCAGGTCCGTCGAAAAAGGAACCCCCGTTACCGTTACTCCCTAGCGGTCCGCTTTCGCCACTCAGCACAAGGGTTGCCCCCCGTCGCGCAGAGGTTACACTCCCTGCTCTTCGCGCCATGATCATCATCACTCAACCCGCCGTGACCGATGCGCAGATCGACCACATCGTCGCGCGGATCGAGGAATTCGGTCTGCGCCCGCAAGTGATGCGCGGCGAGACACGGGTCGTGATCGGCGTGATCGGTCCCGACGACCTGATCCGGGGCAAACCGATCGCCGCCATCCCGGGAGTCGAGTCGGTTGTCCCCGTGATGAAGCCCTACAAACTCGTTTCCCAGGAAAACGGCTCCTTGCCGCCGCCGGTGTCGATCGGCGGAGTGAAAATTGGCAGCGGCCAGCGCGTCGTTCTGATCTCCGGACCATGCTCAGTCGAGAGCAAACAACAGTTGCTCTCGATCGCGAACTCAGTAAAAAATGCCGGCGCCCGCGTCCTCCGTGGTGGAGCTTTCAAACCGCGGACCTCGCCTTACAGCTTCCAGGGCCTTGGCGAAGATGGGCTCCGCTTTCTCGCTGAGGCGCGGGCCGAGACCGGTTTGCCGATCATCACCGAAATCATGGACACGCGCGATCTGCCGGTGATCGAAAAGTACGCCGATTGTTTGCAGATCGGTGCGCGCAACATGCAGAATTTTGCCCTCTTGAAGGAAGTGGGGCGCAGCCGACTGCCGGTGCTGCTGAAGCGAGGCCTGAGCGCGACGATCAACGACCTGCTGATGAGCGCGGAATATGTCCTGAGCGAAGGAAACCCCAACGTTCTGCTTTGTGAGCGCGGCATCCGCACCTTTGAAACCATGACGCGCAACACGCTCGATCTGAACGCGGTTCCGATTTTGAAAGCGAAGACGCGCTTGCCGGTGGTGGTCGATCCGACGCACGGCATTGGACTGCGCGACTACGTTCCGCAGATGGCCCTGGCAGCGGTCGCCGCGGGGGCCGACGCGTTGATGATCGAGGTGCACAACGAGCCCGAGCGCGCGCGGAGCGACGGCGAACAGGCGCTGCGCCCGGAAATCTTTACCGACCTCGTTAGGCGGATTCGGGCGGTCGCCGAGGCCGTCGGCCGCGAACTCTAACCGCATTTCCGCACGGCGACAGGATGGCGGCGGAAAAATCGAGCAGCGCAGAACTTCTCCAGATCGTCGCAACCACCGAGCCGATCGCGCGCCAGCTGCAGGCACTAAGGCAGGGTGCGCGGCCGGTCGCGTTTTCGCATGTCGTCGCAGCGGCGCGCTCTTTTCTTGTCGCACTCATCGCCGGTGAGATCCCCAAGACTCTCTGGGTTATCTGCCCAAACGTCCGCACCCAGGAGTTGCTGCATGAAAGCCTGACGAACTGGCGACCCGACGCGCTCTTCCTGCCCGAAGCCGGGTTTCTCGCCGTCGAAAATATTCTGCCGGACCAGGAGATCGCCGCCGAACGACTCGCGCTCCTCAGTCGGGTCGAGGAAAGCAATCAGCGCCAGGTCATCGTGGCGACGCGCGCAAGTCTCGATCAGCCGGCGCCCCGGCGCGGCCTGCTCCGGGCGGCTGCGTTGCGCCTGCGCCGCGGCGCGCCGCAGCCGCTCGAGCGCGTCGTCAATTCGTTAGGCGAAGCCGGCTACGAGCGGGTCGCTCAGGTCACGACGCGCGGGCAGTTCGCCGTCCGCGGGGGGATTCTCGATGTTTTTTCGTGGCAGGCGCAAGCGCCGCTGCGAACCGAGTTTTTCGGCGACGAAATTGAGTCGCTGCGCGAATTCGACCTCGATACCCAGGTCTCGCTGCGCAATCTAAACCACGCCGAGCTCTTGTTAGGCTCGGCCGATGATCAGAGTGGAACGGTGCGCGATTACATCGCAACGGATCATCTCAGAATAGCGATCGAAGACGAGGAGGAGAACGCGGACGTCCTGATTACCGAGGGTTGGACAGCACGTCATCCCGAGCGCAGCGCAGCGGAGCGGCACGAAGCCGAGGGATTCCGTGATGGAACCGTTCAGGTAACGCCACGGGATCCTTCAACTCCTCCGCGCTCCGCTCAGGATGACGTGGAGGTCGAAGACTTCAGCGCGGCCTTTGTCGATTGCGAGCTGGGCGAATTTGATACCGGGGAATTCATCATCACCGAGGCGAAACGGCGGCAGTTCTTCGCCCGCCTCACGACCTGGCAGGAGAACGGAGCGCGCATCGCGATTTACTTCCAGACCGAAGGCGAGATCGAGCGCTTCCGCGAGATCATGGCGGAGGCGAAGGTTTCGTTAGGCGGAATCGACCTCGTCGAGGGCACGCTCGCCCGCGGCTTCTGCTTTCCAGCAGCCCACCTCGTCGTCCTGGCCGCCGCGGAGCTTTTCGGCCGCGCGCCAACGCACGGTCGGCGGCGTTTGCAGCGGACCGCGAAATTCGGGACCCAGCGCGCGCAAATTGATTTCAGCGAACTCAACGAAGGCGACCTTGTCGTTCATCTCGAGCGCGGCATCGGCCGCTTCCTTGGCCTGCAAAGATTCGGCGGTGCGGAGGCTTGCGAAGTGCTCGCGATCGAGTTCGCGGAAGAAGCCAAACTCTACGTCCCGCTCGAGCAGGCCTACCTCGTCTCGCGCTATGTCGGCGTCGGGAAAAAATCGCCGGCGCTCAGCTCTCTGGCCGACGCGAAGTGGACGCGCGCCAAGAAAAACGCCGCCGCCTCGATTTTCGATTACGCGGGCAAGATGCTCGCGCTCCAGGCAGAACGCGAAACTCAGCGCGGTCATGCTTTCGGCCACGACACCAAATGGCAGCTCGAGTTCGAACATTCGTTCCCGTTCCGCGAGACGCCCGACCAACTGAAAGTGATCGCCGAGACGAAACGCGACATGGAAGAGCCGCGCTCGATGGATCGCCTGATCTGCGGCGACGTCGGTTTCGGCAAAACCGAAGTGGCCATTCGCGCCGCCTTCAAAGCGGTGATGGAAGGCAAACAGGTCGCCGTCCTCACGCCAACCACGGTGCTCGCACAGCAGCATTTCGAAACCTTCCGGCAGCGGATGCTCGATTACCCGGTGCGAATCGAAATGCTGAGCCGTTTCCGCTCCCACGCGGAACAGCGCAAGGTGCTCGAGCAATTGCGCGAGGGCGGCGTCGATGTCGTCGTCGGGACGCATCGGCTCATCTCCGGCGACGTGGTTTTCAAGGATCTCGGCCTGGTGGTGATCGACGAAGAACAGCGTTTCGGCGTGCTGCATAAGGAAAAGTTCAAAGAACTCTTCAAGCTCGTCGACGTTCTCACGCTCTCGGCAACGCCGATTCCGCGCACGCTTTACTTATCGTTAGTCGGGGTCAAAGACATGTCGACGATCGAGACGCCCCCGCTCAATCGTCTTCCGGTCGAGACGGTCATTTGCGGCTACGACGAGCGCATTATTCGCGACGCGATCCAGCGCGAGCTTGAACGCCAGGGGCAGGTCTACTTCCTCCACAACCGGGTGATGTCGATCGCGAGAGTGCGCGACCGGATCGCGGAACTTTGCCCGGGCTCCCGGGTCGAGATCGGCCATGGTCAGATGGACGCGGATGAACTCGAAGCCGTCATGCAGCGCTTCGTCGCGGGAAAAATCGATGTGCTGGTTTGCACCACGATCATCGAAAGCGGGCTCGATATTCCGAATGCGAACACGATTATCATCGATCGCGCGGATCGTTTCGGGCTGGCCGATCTTTACCAATTGCGGGGACGGGTCGGGCGCGCGGAGCACAAAGCCTATGCCTATCTGCTTCTCCCGCGCGAGCTGATGACCGTCGGCGCGGCGCGCAAACGGATCAATGCCATCCAGCAATACAGCTCGTTAGGCGCGGGCTTTCGCATCGCGATGCGCGACCTGGAGATTCGCGGTGCGGGCAGCATTCTCGGCACCGCCCAGAGCGGTCACATCGTCGCGGTGGGTTTCGACCTTTACTGCCAGCTCTTGAAACAAGCGGTCGCCCAACTGAAAGGCGAAAAGCTTCGCCCCCGGCTCGAAGTGGAGGTGCGGCTCGACTTCGTCGCCACGAACGAAGGCGAATATCTCGCCGCCGGCCCGGCCCGGCTCATCCCCGCGTTTATCCCGACGGCATATATCAGCGACGCCGCGCTGCGCATCCAGGCCTACCGGAATCTAGCCGAGATCACGACCGCCGAGATGCTCCAGCGACTGCGGCGCGACTGGCGCGATCGCTTCGGAAAGTGGCCGCCAGCGGTTGACAATTTACTCCTCATCAGCGAAAGCAAGCTTGCCGCCGCCCGCGGTCAGGTCAACCGGGTCGAGGTGCGCGAGGACAAATTGATGCTCAGCCGGCGGGGCGACTTTATCCTTGTCGATGGCAAATTTCCTCGTTTAACTTCCGGTAGGATCGATCTCAATCTCCCTGAGGTATGGCAATGGTTAAAGCAACTTTGAACTTCATTTGGCGTTATCCGATGGCGATGCTCCTCGCCTTCTCCTGCCTCGGCGTGGCGAGCACCGCTCCAACCCTTGGTGCGGAGTCGGTCAACGGCATCGCGGCGGTGGTGAACGACAAGGTCATTACCTATTCCGAAGTGCGCGATGTCTGCGAGCCGCGCGAGCGTTTGCTCCGCTCGCAGTATTCCGGCGATGAGTTGGTCAAAAAAATCACCGATCTGCGCAAGGCGGCTTTACAGGATTTGATCGATCGCCAGCTCATCATCCAGGCTTTCGAGAAGGAAAAGTTCGCGATTCCGTCGCACTTCGTCGATGAACGGGTCGACGCCGTGATTAAGGAAAATTTCGGCGGCGACCGCAATGCGTTCATCAAGACGATGGAGGCGCAGAAGTACACGATGTCCAAGTTCCGCGATCTCGAACGGAACAAGATCATCGTCCAGGCGATGCGCTCCAAGAATGTGAAGTCGAACCTCCTCGTCCCGCCCGCGAAGATCGATGAATACTACCGCCAGCACCGCGACCAATTCTCGAGCAAAGCGCAGGTCAAACTCCGGATGATCATGATCCCGGGACATCTCGATTCCGGCGGCGGCGCGGCGCAAAAATCGATGGCGGAGGAGATTCGCGACAAGCTCATCACCGGTGCGGATTTCGACAAGATGGCGCAGATGTATTCGGAAGATAGCACGCGGGATCTGGGTGGCGATTGGGGTTGGATCGATGACAAGACGCTCTCCGCGCCCCTTTCCGAAGTCGCCTTCAGCCTCAAGCCCGGGGAGATCAGCAAGGTCGTCGATATCGGCGGCAATCATTACATTCTGAAAGTGGAAGCGCGGCAGGGCGGCGAAGCAAAACCGCTCAAGGACGTGCGTGCCGATATCGAGGCAAAATTGCGGCAGGACCAGGCGCAGCAATTGCAGGAACACTGGCTCGCGAGCCTGCGCGCGAAAGCTTACATCAAAACCTTCTAAGGACGGCGACCGTTGATGGTTGATGCCTGATTGCCGCGCCGCATGCGCCCACGCATTGGCATTACCTTGGGCGATCCCGCAGGCATCGGACCGGAGATTATCCACGGCGCGCTCGCTTCGGGCAGATTACCCGACGCGGATTATCGCCTTCTCGGCGAAGCGGAAGGGCACTCGTTAGGCAAACCCACCCCTGCCAGCGCACGCGCCGCCCATGCCGCGCTCGAAGAGGCGGCCAGACTCGCCGTCGCGGGAGAGATCGATGCCGTTGTTACCGGGCCGATTCACAAGGCGCGCATGTATGAGATCGGATTTCAATTTCCGGGCCAAACGGAATTCTTCGCCATCCGTTGCGCAGTGGAAGACTTCGCCATGCTGCTCACGGGCGCGGGGCTCACCGTCGCCCTCGTGACCACGCACATCCCACTCCGCTCCGTATCGGAAGATTTGCGGACCGGCGAGATTGTGCGCGTCGGTTCTCTCCTCGCAAATTTTCTCGCGCGCCGCGGCGGTCGGTGCCGAATCGCCGTTGCTGGGCTGAACCCGCATGCTGGAGAATCCGGTACGCTCGGTTGCGAAGAGATCGACATCATCGTCCCGGCCATCGCCCAACTGCAATCACCGATCGGCGATCCGCAATCCGCAATCTTCTCCGGCCCGTTTTCACCCGACACCGTCTTCCATCGCGCGGTGGAAGGAGAATTCGACGCGGTCCTTTGCATGTATCACGATCAGGGATTGATCCCGCTCAAACTCCACGCCTTTCACGAAGGGGTGAACGTCACTCTCGGTCTCCCCTTCCCGCGCACCAGCCCCGATCACGGCACCGCCTTTGCCATCGCGGGTCAGGGAATCGCGCGCCCTGACAGCATGGTCGCCGCGATTCGACTCGCCGTGGAACTCGCGCAAACCTCCGCGCCCGCAAAATGAACACCCGCATTTCGCCGCTTCATCTCGCACTGCTTTTCGTGACGGCGCTGGTCTTCGCCTGGTCCGGCTGGCGGCCCTATGATCGTCTCACGTGGTGGCTCGAAACCACTCCGGGCATCCTTGGAGCATTACTCCTGATCGCAACCTATACCCGCTTCCGATTCACCACGCTTTGTTACACGCTCATCGCTCTGCACATCATGCTGCTTTGCGTCGGCGGGCATTACACCTACGCACGCGTGCCGCTCTTCAACTGGCTCGAACCGATCTTTGGCTGGCATCGGAATCATTTCGATCGGCTCGGACATTTCGCGCAGGGCTTTGTCCCGGCGCTGATCGCACGCGAATTGTTCATTCGGCTGCGTGTCGTGTCGTCGAGCGGCTGGCGATGCGCAATCGTTATCCTGATCTGCATGGGAATCAGTGCGCTCTACGAACTTTTGGAATGGGTCACCGCGCTCACGGCCGGCTCGGCCTCCACCGCTTTCCTCGGCACGCAGGGCGATGTCTGGGACACGCAGGAAGACATGTTCATGGCCTTGATCGGCGCGATTTGCGCGCTCGTTTTCATGAGCCGCTGGCAAAATAAGCAGATGCGCAAATTGCCGAGCCGACTTTGAAGTATCCAACCACGGATTACACGGATTTCACGGATCAGGGGAGAACTGCGGCGCCTGTTTTCCCATCCGTGTAATCCGCGGTTAGAATCTCTTCCATGCAGCCGCGGAAATACCTCACCGTCTTCAACCTCGGGATCCAGAACACGTTTGTGTATCGCTGGAATTATTTGCTGCGCGCGGTCTTTGGCGTAATTCCGCTGGTCGGCACGATCTTCCTTTGGCGGGCGATTTTCCACGAGAGCGGCGGCGGCATGCGCGGCTACGACTACGGCTCGATGATTTACTATTACCTGCTTACGATTCTGGTGAGCAACCTCGTCACGCCGACCGAGGACGAATGGCAGATCGCGGCTGATATTCGCGAGGGCCAGATCAATTCCTTCCTCACCAAGCCGGTAAATTATCTGGGTTATCGCTTCAGCATTTTCCTCAGCGGCCGGCTCGTTTACACCGCGGTCACGATTCTACCGATCGCGGCAATCTTCCTCTATTTTCGCCGTTTCATTATTCTGCCTAACGACCCGCTGATCTGGCTCGCCGCGTTCGTTTCCCTCGTTCTGTCGGCTTTGATCCAGTTTTTTCTGACCTATGCGCTCTCCATGATGGCCTTCTGGATTCTCGAGATCTCGACCATCGTTTTCATTGTCTACAGCTTCGAATATTTCCTCGGCGGCCAGATGTTCCCGCTCGATATCATGCCGCCGACGATCCAGGCGGTGATGAAATGGCTGCCCTTCTATTACGAGCTGTTTTGCCCGATCGCGATCTTCCAGGGACGATTGCGCGGCACGGAGATGCTCGGTGCGCTCGCCATCCAATGCGGCTGGATGCTGGCGATGTGGGCCGCGGCCAACTTGATGTGGAAACGCGGCCTCGGTCATTACCAGGCGGTCGGCGGTTGAGCACCCGGAAGTTAGTCGTCTCGAATGACTCGGCGGGCAGCCTTCCAGCCTGCCCGACCCCCCCCGGCGGACTGGAAGGCCGCCGGCCAAGTCAGGCTGGAAGCCTAACTTCCGGTTGCGCAACATCCCGGCATTTCCCACATTCGCGGGATCGTGGATTTGAAACGCTATCTCGCTGCACGCCAAAAAGAGGTCGATCGCGCGCTTAATCGCTTTCTCCCGAAGGCATCGACCAAGCCGGCGACGATTCACAGGGCGATGCGCTACTCGCTTTTCGCCGGGGGCAAACGGCTGCGCCCGATCCTTTGTCTCGCCGCGGCCGAAGCCTGTGGCGGCCTAACGAATGCCGCGCTCCCGCTTGCCTGCGCGATGGAGTGCATCCACACCTACTCGCTTATCCACGACGATCTCCCGAGCATGGATAACGACGATTTCCGGCGGGGTCGTGCCACCTGTCATAAGGTTTTCGGTGATGGCATCGCCATCCTGGCGGGCGATGCGTTACTCACGATCGCGTTCGAAATCGCGGCTGCCGCAGACGCATGGCCGCGCTACGATCTGCGCACCATTTTTCGTGAAATATCGATTGCCGCAGGCAGCCGGAAGTTAATCGCCGGCCAGGTCGCGGACCTCGAGGGCGAGGGCCAACGAATCAACCGCGCGCAACTGCGTTACATCCACGAGAACAAGACGGCCGCCTTATTGACCACCTCCGTCCGCCTCGGCGCGATGAGCGCCAACGCGACGCCCACTCAACTTGATGCGATCGGCGATTTCGGCCGGGCGCTCGGACTCGCCTTCCAGGTGATCGATGACATCCTCGATGTCACCCAGACGAGCGAGAAGCTCGGCAAGAGCGCCGGGAAGGATGCCGCCGCGCAGAAAGCGACTTATCCGGCCGTGCTCGGTCTCAAGAAATCGAGAGCGGAGGCCGGGCGGCTGACGCGCCAGGCGCACGCCGCGTTGCGGCCGTTAGGCAAACGCGCCGAGACCCTGGGCGCGCTCGCGAATTATCTCCTGGAGCGCGAGTACTGATGTCGACGTCGCGCTTTGCGCGACGCGGCGGGAACCATCGCTCCTCGTTAGGCGAAGGCGCCCTCCCGCGCTTCGCAGAGCGAAGCGTCTACAACGCGAGGTTGGGATTGATTTCAGTCGTTAGGGGAGTCGAATCGCCGCGTTCCCATCGAAGGAGCGCGGCGAAAGCGATCATGGCGGCGTTGTCCGTGCAGAGACGCGGCGCGGCAAAACGCAACTCCAACCCCGCCCGTTTGCAGCCTAACGACATCTGTGTTCGCAGCTCGTGGTTGCAACTCACGCCCCCGCTTACCGTGACCAGACTGCGCCGCGCGGCGCGCGCGGCCGCGATCGTTTTCGCAACCAGCACATCGACCACCGCGCGCTGAAATGAAGCGCAAAGATCACTCAAGACTTTTCCATCCTCAGGCGCGGCAATCTTCGGCAACAAATAGCGGACCGCGGTTTTCAACCCGCTGAAGCTAAAGTTCGCGTCGCCGGAGTTGAGCATGCTGCGCGGCAAACCAAACCGCGCCGGATCGCCGCCTTGTGCGCAGCGCTCGATCTCGGGCCCGCCCGGATAGGCGAGCCCCAGCATTTTCGCGACCTTATCGAACGCTTCGCCCGCGGCGTCGTCGACCGTGCGTCCAATGATCCGGTAATCGCCCACCCCGTTCACCTCTACCAGCATGGTATGCCCGCCGCTCACGATCAACGCAACGTTCGGCTCAATCCCGGCCTCGCTCCCGAAAAAGGGCGAGAGCAAATGGCCCTCGAGATGGTTGATCGCGAGGTACGGTTTATCGAAACCGAGCGCGAGTCCCTTGGCCAGCGACGCGCCGATCATGAGCGAACTGGCCAGCCCTGGTCCGCTCGTGGCGGCGAAGGCCGCGACCTGGCCTAACGAAATGCCCGCGTCGCTCGTCGCTCGCTCGAGCAGCTGCGGCGCGTGCCGGAGGTGATGACGCGACGCGACCTCGGGCACGACACCCCCATACGGCTGATGCGCCGCGCTTTGCGAGGCGACTTCGCTGGCCAGCAAGGCGCGACCGCGCAGGATGGCGATTGCCGTCTCATCGCACGAGGTCTCGATGGCGAGGAGGAGCGGGTGCGGAGCAATGGAGTGTTGGAGTAACGGAGTGATGTTTACCATTACTCCATGACTCTCCTCCCCTACTTCTTCACCGCCTCGACTCTCGGCGAGGTCTGCTGCGCGTAAATCATGACGCCTTTAAGCGCGTCGATCCCGCGCATCATTTGCAGGTCATTCGCCTTGATGATGCCGATAGTCTCGGCGGCCTGGATCTTGTCGTTGTTGCGCAGGACGGCCACCGCGCGGTCCTGCTCCGGCGTCAGCGGCACGAGGATATTGGGCGCCACGCCGTTGCCCTGGATGACCGTCTTGCTCGGGGTGTAATATTTCGCGGTCGTAAAGCGGAGCGCCGAGCCGTCGGGCATCTGCATCACGTTTTGCACCGAGCCTTTGCCGAAAGTCGTCTCGCCCACCACGATCGCACGATGCAAATCTTTCAGCGCGCCAGCTACGATCTCGGAGCCGCTGGCGCTTCCTTCATTCACCAGGACCACGAGCGGAAAGCGCGGCCGCTCCTTCACCCCGCCCGGCGTCGAGTAATCGTGCTTTTGCGACGTAGCGCGGCCCTGGGTGGAGACGACTTTGGTGTTCGGCGGCAGAAACTGCCCGAGGACGTCGACCGCGCTGTTGAGCAAACCGCCGGGGTTGTTGCGCAAGTCCAGCACGAGCGCCTGCATCCCCTGCTTCTGCAAATTGTCGAGGGCCTGGCCGAACTCTTCCGCAGTCGGCTCGTTGAATTGCACGATGCGCACATAGCCCACCTTGAACGGCCCGGTCAGCTCCGGTTCGAGCAGCCGCGCACCCTTCACGCTCGGCACTTTGATTTCTTTACGCTCGAGCGGGTAATCTTTGATCTCCTTCGTCGAGGGCCGCAAAATCGTGAGAGTGATCTTCTGGCCAGGCTCACCGCGCAGGACGCTGATCGCGTCTTGCAGTCCGAGCCTTTCGGTCGAAGCACCATTGATTTTCAGGATCTGATCGCCGGCGAGAATGCCCGCCTTGGCCGCGGGCGTATCCTCCATCGGCGTGACGACGGTGAGTAATCCATCCCGGACCGCCACCTCCACGCCGAGGCCGTTAAAGCGGCTGCGGGTGTCGTCCTGCATATCCTTGAAGTCGTCGGGATCCATGAATTGACTGTGCGGATCGAGCGATGAGAGCATTCCCTTCATCGCGGCATAGATCAGGTCGTGATAACTGACCTTGCTGCCGTCGACATAGTCCTGCCGGATCAGCTCGACCGCTTTCGCGAAAGTCGCGATCTCCGAGTAGCCGGTATCCTCGTTCGCCCCCGTCGTGGCCGGCTCCGGATCGGCCGCGCCCGCCGCGCCGACGCAAGCAGCGAGGAAAATTCCTCCGGCAACGAGCGGACGAACTAGACTGAACAACCGAGGACGCCTCATAATTATCATGCTTGGACGCGAACGAACCGATTGTCGTTCATTCTCCAGATTTTGCCAATGGGGAGGCATGACAAGGCCTACATCCACTTCTAAAGTGCGCCCATGAAATCGACTGGCCGCCGCCTGCTCCTCCTCGCGCTTTCGTTAGGCGCGGCCAATCAACTTTGGGCGCAAACCGCTGCGACGCCGTCCGCGGACGCTGATTTCGACAAGCTCGCGCTCGATTTCACCAGCGGTTACCTGGCCGCCCGGCCGCTGCAAGGTGTCGCCCTGGGGTTCCACCAATACGACGGCAAGATCGGCGACTACAGCCGGCTCGCGATCGATGCAGAAGTGGAACGGCTCAAGCGCTTTCAGAATCAACTGGGCAAACTCGACGCGAGCAAATTGAGCAAGGGCGCCGCGATCGATCGATGCATCCTGCAGGCGGCGATTGCCGGCGAGCTTTTCAAGATCGTGGACATGGACGTTTTCGATAAAAACCCGATGACATACGCGGGCGCGCTCAACGTCAACATCTACATCAAGCGCGATTTCAAGCCTTTGGAGGACCGGGTGCGCGACATCGTCACGATCGAGGACCAGGCCGCCAACATCATGACCGCCGCCAAGACGAATCTGCTGCCGATCCTGCCCAAACCCTATGTCGAGCTCGCGATCCAGATTGCGAATGGCTCGGCTGATTTCCTGGAGAAGGATCTGGCTGGAGCGCTCAAGGACGTGAAGGACGAAGGGCTCACGACGGCCTTTCAGGACTCGAACAAAAAGGCGGCGGCGGCGCTGCGTGATTTCGCGGCCTGGCTGACGAAAGAGCGGCTGCCGAAAGCGACCGCGGACTTCGCCCTGGGCGCGAAAAAATTTCAGCAGATGCTGACCGGCACGGAGATGGTTGACCTTCCGCCGGACAAGATTCTGGCCATCGGGCTGCAGCGCTTAAAAGAGGAACAGGATATTTTCGCCGCCGCCGCCAGGATCATCGATCCGCAGAAAAAACCGGTCGAAGTTTTCAAGCAGATCCAGAGCGAACATCCGAAGCCAGGCGAGCTGGTGACCGACGTGGCGAAGGACCTCGACCAGATTCGGCAATGGGTGCTCGATCACCACATTGTCGCGATCCCATCCGATGTTCGCGCGACCGTGACGGCCACGCCGCAGTTCGATCGCGCGACGACCCTCGCCTCGATGGATACGCCGGGGCCGTTCGAGAAAAAAGCCACGCAGGCCTATTACTACGTCACGCCGGTGGAGGATAATTGGACTGACAAACAGAAGGATGAATGGCTGACCTCGTTTAACTATTACACCACTGATGTCGTTTCCATTCACGAGGCTTATCCGGGGCATTACGTGCAGTTCCTGCACCTGAACGCTTCGCCGGCGACGCAGGTCGAAAAGATTTTCAGAAGCTATGCCTTCATCGAAGGCTGGGCCCATTACGGCGAGAAAATGATGCTCGACGAAGGCTTCGGCAGCGCGCCGAATCCGACGCCGGAGCAAAAAGTGCGGGCGGCGAAGTATCGCATGGCGCAGGCGGACGAAGCGCTCCTTCGGCTCTGTCGGCTGTGCGTCTCGATCAAGATGCACACCCAGGGAATGTCAGTCGCCGACGCGGCGAAGTTTTTCCACGAGAACTGCTACTACGAAGAGAAACCGTCGCTTTCCGAAGCGATGCGCGGGACGTTTGACCCAGGCTACGTGAACTACACGTTAGGCAAGCTCCAGATTCTTAAGCTGCGCGACGATTACAAAGCGCAGGAAGGCGCGAATTTTTCGCTCGAGAAATTCCACAACGAGCTGCTGAACCACGGCGCACCGCCGATCCGTTTGTTGCGCGAGATCCTGCTCAAAGACGAGTCGAAGTGGGGCGCGGTCCTGTAGACGTTTCGCTCCGCGAAACGCGGGCGTGCGCGCCGCCCGCTCCAAAAATTATTCTCCCTCCTCTTCCCCTGCTTCCGGCGCGAGCAACTCCGGCAGCAGCGGCTCGGGATTACTCGGCGACTCCTCCACCGCGCGCAGTTTCTTGGTGATCGCGCGCGCGCGGATATCGACTTCGTCGATCTTGTTCGTGGCCTCCTGCAGCTTCTTCTTCACCCCGTCGAGCACGCCGCCGAATTTCCCAAACTCCGTCTTCACCGCGGCGAGTAGATTCCAGACCTCGCTCGAGCGTTCCTGAATCGCCAGGGTGCGAAATCCCATCTGCAAACTGTTGAGCAACGCCGCCAGCGTGGTTGGCCCGGCGAAGACCACTTTGCATTCCCGTTGCACCTGCTCGACCAGGCCAACGCGCCGGATCGCTTCCGCATACAGCCCTTCGGTCGGCAGAAACATCAAGGCGAAGTCGGTCGTCCGCGGCGGGTTGATGTATTTCGCGCAAATTTCCTTCGCGCTTTTCCGCAGCGCCGTCTCCAGGTTCTTCATCGCCTCCTCCGTCGCCGTCAGGTCCGAGGTTTCCTGCGCGGCGATCAGCCGGTAGTAATCCTCGACCGGAAATTTCGCATCAATCGGTAACCAGACCGGCACACCATTTTGGTCGCCCGGCAGCTTGATCGCGAACTCCACCTGCTCGTTGCCGCCCTCCCGCGTCCGGACGTTGCGCGCGAACTGATCCGGCGTGAGCACCTGCTCGAGCAACGCGCCGAGCTGCACTTCGCCCCAGCCGCCGCGCGTTTTCACATTCGTGAGGACGCGCTGCAACCCGCCGACGTCACTCGCCAGTTGCTGCATCGCGCCGAGCCCCTGGTGCACGCGCTCGAGCCGTTCGCTCACCATCTGGAACGATTCGCCGAGCCGTTTCTCCAGCGTGCCCTGCAACTTCTCGTCCACCGTCGCGCGCATTTTTTCGATCTGCTGCGAATTGTCTTCCTGCAGTTGTTTCAAACGCTGGTCGACCACCGCCCGCAGACTTTCAAGCCGCGCTTCGTTCGATTCCGTGAGCTTGCCGGTCTGGGCGGAAACCGTCTCGAGCTGGCCCTTCAACATGGCGCCGATCTCGACGATCGATTTCAGGTTTGACTCGCCGAGATTTTGCAGCGCCGCGTTCAGTTCCTCCCGTTGCGCCTTGGCCGCGCTCAGCGCTTCTTCGCGACTGCGCGCTGCCTCCTCCCGGAGCATGCGCTCCTCGCGTTCCTGCGCGCGGTCGAGAGCCTCGAAGCGTTCGATCAATTGCGCGTCGTCCGAGCGGCGGCGGCGGATCAGCAGGAAAATCCCCGCCACCACGACCACGCCGGCGATGAGCCCGATCAGGGCGGCGAAAAGCGAATCCACTCCTAGCGATTAACAGTGGCGCGATTCGCTTTCAAGCGGCGCGCACACCAGGTTGTCATCCCGAGCGGAGCCGAGGGATCCCGTCGCGCTACCGAGAAGCTCGCTCGCCTGCCTCCACGTTGATTCTGTTTTCGCTGCGTTCCAGGGAACGCCCCGGATCCCTCGGCTGCGCTCGGGATGACTAAAAGGAAAGACGAATCCCACCGTACGCCGCTCGGCCCAGCGCCGGAAAACCAAAAACCTCCGCGTAATGCTCGTTCGTTAGGTTATCGATCCGGCCGAAAATCGTGAGGTGCGAGTTGTAAACATATTCGGCCGCGAAATTCACGAAGGAGTAGTCTTCAATATCGAAATTCGGTCCGCCAAAATTCAACTCCTCCCGCGCGTTGACGAATTTCGCCTCCGCCGTCGTGCGCAATTTTCTGAACCAGAAATAAGAGGCGGAAAAGTAGACTTCATTGCGCGGACGCCGCGGCAGACGCGCACCCGGCAGTTGCGTGATATCGGCTGAGGAGGTGTTCACCGCATCGAGGTAGGTATAGCTCGCCGAGAAGACCAGATCGGCGATTGGCCGCAGCTCCATTTCCGCCTCCAGCCCCTGGGTCAACGCCGCCCCCAGGTTGAGCGTGTCGAAGAGTCCGTTAAAACCGATTAGATTTGAAAGGTCGTTATGGAAATACGTGGCGGCGACTTTCACGCGATCTTCCCAGAGGCGTTGCTCGACCCCGATCTCCCACCCGAGGTCCTTCTCCGGCTTGAGTCCAAAGTTGTTCCCGAAAATCTTGTCCTGGCTGCTCGGCGGACTGAACCCGGTCGCAACGCTGGCGTGCACGATCGAATCGGTCGGCGCGATCTTGTAGCTGCCGGCCAGGCGATAGGTCCAGATCCCGCCGAACTGGTTGAAGTGATCGTAGCGGCCGCCGGCGACGAGGTTCAGGCCGGGCAGCGGGGTGGCGCTCGCTTCCAGAAAGATCGCGCGCTCGTCCGTGTAATCGCTGACGAAGGTCGGCTGCGGCCCGAAAGCCTGCGTGACGAAAGGCCGCGCCTGGCCGGCATTGACTTCGCTGAAGAAAAAACCCGAGGTGAGAGTCAACCACTTGGCCGGGCGAAAGTTGTTTTGATAGTCGATCGTTAGGCGGGTGAAGAGGGCGCGCGTCGGGCCGACGAAGCCGTCCTGGTTGGGATCGTTCACCTGCCTCTCTTCGTCGTAGGCGACGATCAACTTGTGCTCCCATTCGTCGGACGGTTTCCAATCGATGTGCGGCGCGATCAGCCAGCGTTCGGTGAGAAAATTATCGAGCGGCTTCGGGTCGAAAATCGTGTTTGGATTGCCGGTGTCGGCCCGCGAGTAGGTGAAAAGGCTGCTAATTCGCAACTGGTCATCCGGCGACCACCCGACATTGCCGACAAAATCCCAGAGCCGGTATTGATTGTTAGGCCGGGCGTTGTCGGTATCGAGCCGGCTCCCGCCAAAGGAATAATCGACCTGCCCGATCTTGCCTGAGGTGGCGAGCGTTTCGCGAAAGGTGTCGAAGCTGCCGCCCTCGAAGCTCGCGCTGGTTTCCGGCGTTGCGCTCCCCTGTTTGGTGAAAATCTGAATCACGCCGGCGAGCGCGCGCGGCCCATAAACCGTGCTCTGTGGTCCGCGCACGACTTCAATCCGATCGATGTTATCGATCGTCAGATCGGCGAAATTGAAAAGGCCGGCCAGCCCCTGGTTGATGGGCACGCCGTCGATCAGCACCTGCGTGTGTTCGCTGCGCAGACCGCGGGTAAAAACGGAGGTGAGTTGTCCCGGTGAACCACTCTGCACGACGGAGAGGCCCGGCAGCTGGCGCAACGCATCGGCCACACGCTCGGTCTGTTTGTCCTCGAAATCCTGCGACGTGATGACGTCCACGCTCGCGGGCGCCTCATCTTTCGGGATCGGAAGGCGCGTCGCGCTCACTACGATCTCGGCCGTTTCCGGCGGCGCGACCGCGTCCTGCGCGTGCGAAATGCCTAACGACGCCAAAAAACAGAGTATCGCGACAAACCAGCGCTCCGGGTAGCGCACGCATTCTGCGTGCTGGCGACGGTGTTTCACCGTCGCAAACTTTTCCTCCGAATAGATTCCGCTCCGGGAAGTTCGTCGCGGTGGAACACCGCGACCAGCACGCAGAATGCGTGCGCTACCCGGGCTTTCTGCCGCCCCGCCAAACGCCGGTCCGAACATGATCTAACAACCTCCATTTTGTGAGAGGCGGACTCGTCACGTTGCGCGGCGCTCTCGTCTCTCATTCTTCTTTTTCGCGAAGAAGTTTTGTCGTGCCGATTTCCGTTGGAGCCGGGGTCGGTGACCCCGGCCACCGGGATCACCGATCCCGGCTACAGCGGCACGAATGAGGTGGAGCGGGCAAATATTCTGGCTCCTGGCTTTCGGCCCCGATTGCTCGGAGCACGCCTTCTTCCCGCCTTCACCGCCGCGGCCGCGTTCGCGGCCCAGCGATTGACTCATGGGAAGTCGTATCCAGTTACAGCAGCGCAACTGCTCCCGGTTCACACGGGATTTCTCGCGCCGATCCACTTTTCAAACTCGCAAAGAACTGCCGCCAGAAGTAGCGGCTTGCGCTTCTGCGTTCAAGATTTATTTGTCAGGCTTCCTAAAACTGCGCGCCGTGCACTTAAAGAACCTCAATTTCCTCATCACCGGCGGCGCTGGCTTCATCGGCTCGAACCTCGTGCTGGCGTTGCAGGAAAAATATCCCGCCGCGCGTTTGACGGTGATCGATGATTTTCGCTCGGGCGAATTCAAGAATTTACGCGGCTATCGGGGCGATTTCGTGGCGGCCGATCTGGCCTCGCTCGATTGGCGCGCGCAGTTTGGCGACGAAAAATTCGACGGGATCTTCCACCTCGCTTCGATCACCGATACGACGCTGCATGACCAGTTCCCGCAGGTGCACGATAACGTGGAGAGCTTTCGCCGGTTGCTCCATTTCGCGCAGCCCACTCGCACCCGCGTGGTCTACGCCTCCTCGGCCGCGACCTACGGAGCGGCCAGTGGCGTCAACTTGGAAGCGCACGAGGCCGCACCGGCGAACGTCTACGCATTCTCCAAGGTGATCATGGACAACCTCACGCGCCGCGCCGCGGCCGACGATCCGGATTGGAAGATTGTCGGCCTGCGTTATTTCAATGTTTACGGTCCGCGCGAAGCGCACAAAGGCGTGCCGGCGAGCATGATTTTGCATCTCTCACGACAGATAAAAGCCGGCAAACGGCCACGCGTCTTCAAGCATGGCGAGCAGAAGCGCGATTTCGTTTACGTGAAAGACATCGTGCAGGGAACGCTGTGCGCGCTGGAGGCGAGGGAGAGCGGGATCTACAATCTCGGCTCCGGTCAGGCGCGGTCGTTCAACGAACTGATCGAGGTCCTGAACCATTCGTTAGGCACAAACTTCGAGCCGGAATACTTCGACAACCCGCATCCACACTACCAGAACCACACCGAGGCCGACCTGACGAATGTGCGCAAATCGTTAGGCTATGAGCCGCAATTTTCCCTCGAAGCAGGCGTGGCGGATTACATGAAGTGGTTGTATCCGGCGCGCACGGAGTAAATTGTCATCCCGAGCGGAGCGCAGCGCGGCCGAGGGATCTCGTGAAGAACCCTTAAAGCTCACGTCACGGGATCCCTCGACTGCGTTCGGGATGACCTAACGAACAACTATGAAACCAAAAAAATCCGATCTCCTTGTCGATGTTGTTGAGCACATCGACATCAAACAACACAACGTGGTTCCGTTGGTCGAGGCGATGAGCAAAATGGCTTTCTCGTCCCGCGACCTGGGGCGCGCCGCGCAGATCTACGACCAGATGCTGCAGGACGAAAACTGCGCCATCATTCTTTGCCTCGCGGGCTCATTGATCTCCGCCGGCTTAAAACAGGTGCTGGTCGATTTGGTCGAGAATAACATGGTGGACGCGATTGTTTCGACCGGCGCGATCATCGTCGACCAGGACTTCTTCGAGGCCCTCGGCTACAAGCACTACAAGGGTGACATTTTCATGAGCGACGACGTTTTGCGCAAGCTGGCGATCGATCGCATTTACGACACCTACATCGACGAAGACGAGCTCCGGATTTGCGACGCGACGACCGGCGAGATCGCCGATTCGCTCGAGCCACGCCCGTATTCCTCCCGCGAGTTCATTCGCGAGATGGGGCGCTACCTGCAAAAACGCGGGAAGACGACGAACTCGGTCGTCCTCTCAGCGTTCGAGAAGGGCGTGCCGATTTTTTGTCCCGCGTTCAGCGATTGCAGCGCGGGCTTTGGCTTGATCCATCATCAATTCAAAAACCCGGATAAACATGTGAGCATCGACTCGGCGAAGGATTTTCTCGAGCTGACGAAGGTCAAGATCGCCTCGAAACAGAGCGGCCTGCTCATGATCGGCGGCGGCGTGCCGAAGAACTTCGCGCAGGACACGGTGGTGGCGGGCGAATACCTCGGGTTCAACGTCGGGATGCACAAATATGCGGTGCAAATCACCGTCGCCGACGACCGCGATGGCGCGCTCTCCGGTTCCACGCTGAAAGAGGCCAACTCGTGGGGCAAAGTCGATCTCGGCGCCGAGCAGATGGTTTACGCGGAGGCCACGGTGGCGCTGCCGCTCATTGCCGGCTACGCCTATCACAAGCGCAGCTGGAAGAACCGGCCCGCGCACAATTACGCGGCGTTGCTGGACCGGGCCTTGATGTAGCCGTCGCCCTGTGGGCGGCGCGAGAGAGGCCGTTGCCAGCTTCCTCCCACGCTTCGCACAGCGAAGCGGCTACAATGCCTGGGCTGACGGATCAGCCTTCCCAGAAAAACTTCGTCGGCCGTTCCATCTCGCCGGCGAGGCTGCGATGGACGGGGCACCCGAGTGCGGTCTTTTCCAACAATTCACGCTGCGGATGAGCGGCCGGCAACGGAATATGCACCTCGGTCGTTAGGCGACTGATCCGGCGCGGATCGCTCGCCATTTCCTTCGCCACCTGCACCATCATCCCTTTTAACTCGACTCCGTGACGCTCGGCCACGATCGCCATGGTCGTCGCGATACAGGTGCCCAAGGCCGTCGCCACGAGGTCGGTCGGGGAGAACGCTTCGCCTTTCCCCTGATTATCGAGCGGCGCGTCGGTCGCGAGCGGCGCGCCGGAAGGACCGTGGGTCGCGTTGCAATGGAGTTTCCCATCGTAGTCGATCGAAATTTGAACCATGGGAAAATCATCGGACGCTCCCGGCGAATTAGCAAAAGCGCATCCGCCTAACGTTGGCGCCGAAGGAGCGGTGTCGCTTGAATTTGGGCGCGGTGCTTTTCCAGCTCAGTGCGAAAGACGCCCGTTAACGCTGGGTCGTGGAGAATGATCATGTCCGAGTTATGCGCGGTTAGATCGTCGTTCTCCCAGCTCTCGTTCCACCAGCAGAAGCCGATGATCGCGGGCCAGCGCCCACCGAAAAGATCCTGCAGGGCGTCCCGCGCCCAATCCGACGCCGCGACCTTGCGATGATGGATGTCGCAGCCGAATTCGGCGACGATGATCGGCTTGCCCGGCGAGAGTTTCGTTAGGCGAGGATAAACCTGATCGATCTCTTCGCGAAAGCTCTCCAGCTCGGAGGTGCGCGGAGTGAGCGGGCCATAAGCGCTGATCGCCATCCAGGTGCAGTAGTTTTCACCGGGAAAATAGTTTTCCAACCGGTTCCAGCGCACGACCGGAACATCGTCCCAGTTCACATGCCAAACCCATTGCAAGTTATCCGCGCCGGTCGCGCGCATCAGGTCGACGATGTGGCGATAGGCTTCGACGTAGCGCGCCGGCCCCGCGGCCCGGCCGTTCCATTTCCCATTCCAGGCAAACCAATCCCCGTTGGGCTCCGTTCCCCATTCGATCAGAATCGGGCCGCCGGATGACCTCGCGCCTTCAGCCCAGCGCGTGAGGTCGTTGTCGAAGCGCCCCGCGCAAATATTCGCCAGGCTGAAAACTTTCTCGGCGTGCTGCTGGTCCAGGTCGGAACGCAGCATCAGGCGAACGTAGGGAACCTTGCCTAACGATCGGATCCAGCTGCAAGTCGCTGCGGGAAAAGCCCGCGATTCGAACCAGTTGTCGGAAAAGTAGATCCAGCTCGTCCGTTTCCCGATCGCCTGCTCGAACTGCCCGACGTCCACCGCGGTGACGTTATGCTCGTTCGCGTCATCGCTCCCGGGCGAGACGGCACTGAAGAAAAAGCCCTGGTAAAGTTTCCCGGGCGGCGGCGGAGCAACAGGCTCGCGCGCGGCGGCCGCAATGACCACGGCAGCGTGGCTGGCGGCAAGTGCCACCAGGAGGACCTTTAACTTCCCCTGCCGAAGACCATTTCGCACGTCAGGAGCATTCGCCTCAGCGTTGACCGAGCCAAATAATGCCAGCGATCACAACCAGAAAATAAGGAACGAGTGCGGCCGCGCCGGGATATTCCTTCGCCATCCGTTGGCCGAAAAAGAGGGCCAACAAAGCGAGACCGGCGAGGATCGCGCCGTAGAAGGCAATCGTGGAATCGTGCCGGAGCAGGATCATCACACAGCCGATGGCGCTCAGAGCACCGGCGGAGAGTTCCATGATCGTGATGACGCCAAGTAAAACGGGCACCATTCCAGCCAGTGGGCTTTTCGCGAAGTGACCGGTGAGCCATTCGAGATTGCCGCGACGGTCGATGATCTTGTCGATCCCGGATTGGAGGAAAAGGATCGCGAAGAAAGCGGAGATAAGGATTTGGAGAACGAAGATCGCACCGTCGGAGGTGTGGAGATTTGGCATGCGGTGATTCTAACACGACGCGTCAAATGCGGCGCCGGCGACGGTCTGGCAATTAGCCCTTGCACGCTGGAACCCACTGGACATTATTGCTGTCCGCCAAATTTCGGCTGCGGGTGTAGCTCAGTGGTAGAGCACCTCCTTGCCAAGGAGGACGTCGCGAGTTCGAGTCTCGTCACCCGCTCCAAAGCCTTTGCCGGAAGCCCTGCATCGAGGCGTCTCGCCCATCGACGCTTGAGGCGCCGGCAGGCGACGAGGCTCGAACCCGTCCAGCTCCGCCCGGGGCGCGGACGTAAGAGCGTGCTCGACTCGGCTCGCCCCCTGACATATTCATTTTTGATGCCAGGGATGCGGTCGCCAACGGGCCGGCGGCGGCCGTCCCGCTGCGCGCTCGCGTGTGTCTGTGCGATCGCCCTCGCTCGGTCGAGCGGCACGCGGGCGGGCGATTACTTTGTGAATCCGAGCGGCACCAACGGTGCTTTCACGACGGTGCAAAGCGCGGTGGATGCGGTGGTCGGACAGACGAGAACCAATCGCGCGAACATTTTCCTCGCGCCGGCGGAGTACGTGGAACATATGACGGTCGATAAACCGTTCGTAACGTTCATCGGCCAAGGCGCGGGGCTCGAGGACGTGAACATTTCGTTCAACAGTACGCACGCTAGCCGTGGTCCTTGGGGCGCCGCTACCTTGATCGGCAACAGCGCGACCGCGTTCATGGCGCGCAATCTAACTTTCGAAAACTTCGCCCCCGACCGCAACATTACGGCGGCTCTCGCGCTCCAATCCAACGCCGATCGCGCGATTTTCGATAACGTACAGTTTCTCGGCTATCAGGACACTCTGCTCGTCGATGGCCGGGCGCGGCAGTATTTTCGCGGCAGCTTCATCACCGGCGACGCGGATTTCATTTTCGGGGACGCGACGGCAGTATTCGACCAGTGCACGATCGAGAGCACCGACTATGGCAGATTACGGCCGCCGACACGGCACGAATAACCGCGAAAGGACTGATCTTCCTGGATTGCACCCTGGTGGCAGGCGCGGATCGCAGTCCATTGGACGACGGGACTTCCGCGCCGAACAATTCGGTGTTTCTAGGTCGGCCATGGCTTTGGTCCCGAACCGGATCAAATGCCGAGCGTCATCTACATTCGCACGCGGATGGGGACGCACATCGCGCATGCCGGCTGGGATCCGTGGAATTCCATCCTCGATCCCTCCCTCGACCGCGATCCGCGCACACGAGTTTCCGAGTGGGACAGCATGAATCTCGCCGATGCGCTCCTCCAGGATTCAAATAACGACGGCACACCCGATGGCCGCGTGCCGTGGGCAGACCCGATGATCGTGGCCCAGGCGGCCAATTACACCCTGCAAAATATCTTCGGACCGGTGGAATTCTGGAACTCGGCGACGCAGCCCGACACGCCCGGTATTCCCTACGTCAGTCAGGGTGATTCGTGGGATCCGCAGGCGCAATTGCTCCCGCTGCCGGCCAGACCTGGCGCGCATCCGCAGCTCTTCGACGCCTCGACGCGGCTGCATGTTGGCATGGGTGACAGCGTCGGTATCGGCGGCTTCATCATCACCGGGGTGGCGCCGAAGAAGGTGATTCTTCGCGCGCTCGGCGCATCTCTGAACGCGTTTGGATTGGACAACGTCCTGGCGATCCGGTCCTCGAACTCCACGGCGCAGATGGCAGTCTGATGACCGCGAATGACAACTGGCAGGATGACGTAGCCTCAGCCTCGGAGCTGGCAACGATCGGATTGACGCCGGCGGATGCCTCGGAATCCGCGCTCGTCATTACGCTTCTGCCGGGGCAATATACGGCGATCGTCCGCGGAAATAACGCAGGGACCGGCACCGCGCTTGGCCGAGGTCTATGACGGCGGCCTGGCGGCGGATTCGCAACTTGCAAACATCAGCACACGCGGATTTGTGGGGGCCAACGATGATGTCATGATCGGCGGCTTTATTATCGGAGGAAATGGGCAGGGCAACGGACGGGTCGTCATCCGAGCATGGGACCATCGCTGTCCGGCGCCGGGATAACGGGTGCATTACAAGATCCTTTCCTGGAGCTCAAGGACGCGAACGGTTCCACGTTGATCAGCAACGATGACTGGCAGCAGAGGCAGAGGATGGAAATTAGCCAAACCGGTCTGGTGCCGACTGACATTCGTGAGTCAGCTCTGGTGATTTCATTACCCAATGGCAATTACACCGGGATCGTATGCGGCAAGAATGACGCGACAGGCATAGCCGTCGTCGAAGTCTACAGCGTAATGTAGCCCGCACCCGCTCCGCGCGGCAATCTTTAGGAGGGTAGCGATATTGAAAGAAGCAAGCCGAAATCTCGCGCCACCTCAAAATGTTGAATCCAAAAGGCATGCCCGTTGCATCTCACAGCAAAGGACAAATATGAAAATCACCTTCTTCAGGATCAAACTCTTCACTTACTTTTGCTGCATCGTCGCTCTCGCCTGCACGGCGCACGGCCAAAGCCCCACCGCTCCGCCCGAGACCGCGGCGACGGCGATGACGCCGGCCGCCAGTGTTAAGGACACCCCGGCCGCCGCTTCGCCCGTGGCGCCCGTCACGAGCGCAACGGCCGCCCCATCCGTCGCTCCCTCGGCCAGCCCTGACACCGAGGAGGACTTCGACAAGGCGATCGAGAAGAAGATCCGCAAGCACTTCAACGTCGATTTCGATCGCGGTCACTCGGGTGAGCACTCCGGAGACGATGTCCCGTGGATCGCGGTCCCGATCGTGTTGATCGTGTTTCTTTCCATTTTCGGTGTTCCGGTCGTGATCGTGGGCCTGATCATGTATTTCAGCTTTTCGAAGAGCCGCGCCCTCCACAAGACGGTCCGGTTGATGGTCGAGAAAGGCCAGCCCGTTCCCGAGGCCCTCTTGAATCCGCCACCCGTTGTCCGGCAGCGCTCCGATTTGCGTCGCGGCGTCGTCCTCCTGATGGTCGGCGCGGGTTTAATGGTCTTCTTCGGCGCCGTCAACGACTGGGAAGGCGGCGTCTGGAGCCTGGGCATCATTCCGTTTCTGATCGGATTGGGCTACCTGCTCGTCTGGAGACTGGACGTCCACAAGGAAGACCCTTCCCCCAAGGTGTAAACTCCCTGCGTGCCGCTCAATGATGCCGATCTTGTCGCACGGGTTCTTCTCGATGATGATCACCACGCCTTCGCCGAACTGGTGCGCAATCACCAGTCGGCGGTGCGTGGTCTCCTGCGGCAGCTCACGCGGAGCGACTTCGCCCTGGCCGACGATCTGGCCCAGGAAACTTTTCTGCGCGCTTACAAAAACATCCGCAGCTTTCGCGGCGAGGCGAAATTTTCGACCTGGCTTTATCGCATTGCCTATAACTGCTTCCGCGAGGAGGCCCGCAAGCGAAAGGAATTGGTTGGCATCGACGAGGCGCGACTCGAGGCCCAGCAGGATCCGCAAACCGTCGACCCAGCCCTGAAACACGATCTCATGCATGCGCTCCAACTTCTTCCTCTGCCCGAGCGGTCGGCAATTTTGCTTTGCTGCCAGAATGGTTTATCGCATGATGAAGCAGCGCGCGTTCTCGATATTCCGCTCGGCACCGTCAAGACCAACGTCTTGCGCGGTCGGGAGAAATTGAAAAAGACGCTCGCCGCGTGGGGACCCAACTGACGATGGACGAACAACTCCAGGAAGACTGGCTTGAAGCCCAGTTGCGGCAGGAGACGCCGTATATCGACGATGATGGCTTCACCGCGCGTGTCGTGCAGAGTTTGCCAGCCCCCGCCAGGCGTCGCTCCTTCCGCGAGACGATTCTGATTTGCGTCACCCTGCTGGCCAGCATGGTCACTTACTTCGTCTCCGACGGGGGCCGCTTTCTCATCACCGCCGTCTATCGTCTCGCCTCGATGCCCGTGCTCTTCGTCGGTCTGGTGGCGATTTGCTGCGCGCTCGTGCTGAGCGCGGTCGCCGCCGGCGCGGCGCTCTCTAACGTCCGCGAGCAACGTTAGGCGGGACTCACCTCGCCGCCGGCTTCCGTCTCGAAAATCTGGCGCGCTTCGGCCGCGTCCCGCGTAATCTGCTCGCGCAACACGGCCAGATTTTCAAATTTGCGTTCCGGCCGCAGGTAACGCAAAAACCGCACCTCGATGTCTTCCCCGTAAAGATCGCGATCGAAATCGAAAAGATGAAACTCGAGCACCCGCTGTGGCGCGTCCGCCGCCACCGTGGGACGCACCCCAAGATTGACCACCCCGTGCATGACCCTTCCGTCGAGCCGGCCTTCGGCCGCATAAACGCCGTTAGGCGGAAACTGCTCGCTGTGCGCGCTCAGGTTCGCCGTCGGGAAACCAAGACTGCGGCCGAGACGGTTTCCCTCCTCCACCGTTCCCAGAATGGTGTATTCGCGCCCGAGCATTTTCGCCGCCAGCGCCAAGTCTCCGCTCTCCACCGCACGGCGAATCGCCGTGCTGCTCACGATCACGCCGTCGCGCGTGACCGGTTCCACTCCGACGACATGGAAATTCATTTCCGCGCCCAGCTTTTTTAGCAACGTCAGGTTGCCCGCACGGTTCTTGCCGAAGGACCATTCCTGACCGACGCAAATTTCGCGCAGCGGCCTCGCCGCCTCGACCAGTTGCTTAACGAATTCTTCGGGTGGCGTCGAAGCCAGCCGCTGATCAAAGGCCAGGACGAGCAAATGTGAAACCCCGAGCTCGCGCAGGAGCGCGATCTTGTGCTCCGTCGCAGTGAGCAGCCGCGGACTTTCCTGCGGCCGCAGGAATCTCGTCGGGTGGGGATCGAAAGTGACCACCACCGCCGTGCCGCCGGCTTCCCGGGCATGACGAACGGCGCTGCCAATGACCGCCCGATGCCCGAGATGAACCCCGTCGAAGACGCCGATGGCGAGAAAGACCGGCCCGGGGACTTGCGCCAGCTCCGGAATGGAACGCAGGATGCGCATGCAGGAACCTTCGTTAGGCGCCGCGCATCCGGGAGACTTCGGGCAGGGTCAGAATTTTCGAGAGGATATCGACCGGATCGGCGGTCTTGATCTCCTCCACCGTCACGGCGCGGGTCAGATCAAATCGGCCGGAGCGGGTGCGCCGCAGCTCCTGCAGATGCGCGCCGCAGCCGAGCGTTTCACCGATGTCGTGCGCGTAGGTGCGGACGTAAAACCCTTTGCTGCACAAGACGGTAAAATCGATCTCGGGCGAAGCGATGCGATCGATGCTGTAGCGATAAACGTGCACGAGGCGCGGCGCGCGCTCGACCACTTTTCCCTGGCGCGCCAGTTTGTAAAGCGGCACGCCGCCCTGCTTGATCGCCGAAACCATCGGCGGCATCTGGTAAAAATCGCCGCAGAATTTCTCGAACGCCGCGCGGACATTTTCCTCGGTCAAATCCGGCACGGGCCGCTCCTCCGTCACCTGGCCGGCGCGATCCTGGGTGTCGGTTGTTTTGCCTAACGAAAGCGTGCCGACGTATTCCTTGTCCTCGCTCATCAGCAGGTCCTGGATTTTCGTCCCACGGCCGAGGGTGAGAATGAGCAGCCCGGTGGCGATCGGATCGAGCGTCCCGCAATGGCCGACCTTCTTGATCTGCAGCTGCCGCCTGACGAGAGCGACGACATCGTGCGACGTCATCCCCGCGGCTTTATCGACGAGCAGGACTCCGTCGGGTGTAGCGGTTAGTGCCATGGGAAAACGATCCTTGGTCGCGGACGACAATCTCCGGAGGGACATGCTTCTGCATGTCCTGGACGTGCGGAAGCACGTCCCTCCGAGTTAGGGCAGGCGGTTAACAACATCACAGGCAGCTTCAATCACGCGATTCGCCACATCTTCCAATGCCCCCGGCACCCGCGCGCCGGCCGCCAGTTTGTGGCCACCGCCCTTGAAACGGAGACAAATTTCGCAAACGTCGGCTCGTTCGTCTTTCGAACGCATGCTGACGCGCACTTTGCCGCCTTCCAGTTCCTCAAAGAAAATCGCAATGATCACGCCCTGGATCGCGCGCAGATGATCAATCAATCCTTCGTTGTCTTCGGGGATAACGCCCAGTTCGTTCGCCGTTGCGCTCGGAAGACTGAAGCTCGCCACCTTGCCATCGGCATCAAAACTCATCCGATCGAGCAGCACGCGCAGGAGTTCGATCCGTCGCCGCGGATAGCTTTCGTAAAGCTTCTGGCTTAACTCGCCCACTTTGATTCCGCAGCGAAGAACGTCGGCCGCGATTTCGAAAGTGCGCGCGGTCGTGTTGGGATACTGGAATGAACCCGTGTCGGTTGAAATCGCGGCAAAGAGATTCTCCGCGATCGGTTCGTCGAGCGGCAAATCCTGGCTCTGGAGCAGTTCAAAAAGGATCTGGCCGGTGGCCGGGGCGATTGGGTCGATGTGCACCAAATCGCCGTAACGCGGGTTGCTCGGGTGATGGTCGATGTTGATCCAGACTTTGGCGCTGCCGATGGCCGCCAGGCAATTTTCGCCGAGACGCTGACGGGTCGCGGTGTCGAGCGCGAGGACGACGTCGAAATCTTCCCGCTCGTTAGGCGGAGTGGAGACCAATTCACCGCCCGGGAGGAAGGAGAATTTCTCGAGCAATCCCTCTTCGTTCCAAACTTTTACTTTCTTGCCCAGCTTCTGGAGCGCGAGGCCCATCGCGATCTGGCTGCCGAGCGCGTCGCCGTCCGGACGGACGTGACTGAGCACCACGAAAGTCTCGTGTTGGCGCAAAACCTCCGCGATTTCCGCGAAAGTTGAATTCGTTAGGGCGGGTGGAGCGGCGGCTGTGTCAGCCGTAGGTTCGGCGGTAGCGTTCATTTGTTTTCGGCGCTGGGCGGAGGTTCAATTTCCTGCAGGATCTCGAGGACGCGGTCGCCGCGTTCGATCGAGTCGTCGAGGTGGAAAACCAGATGTGGGGTGTATTTCAAGACGACGTGTTTCGAAAGATCGGCCTGGAGCGCGGTCCGACTCGCTTCCAGTTTCGGGAGGACTTCCTTGCGCCCCTTGGAACCGAGGACGCTGATGTAGACGTGGGCCGATTTGAGATCGGGGGTGACGTCCACCTGGTTTATCGTCACGAGCAAATTCTCAAAAGTCATCGCGCGCACGAGGAGACCGCTCAGCTCCCGTTTCAGGAGTTCATTGACGCGCAAAAGTCGGTGTTTCATTGGTAGTGACGCAAGTTGTAGCCGGCGGCGCTAACGCCGAACGGGTCAACGCCCTCGGCTAGAGTTTCTGCGCAACCTGCTCGAGTTGGTAACACTCGATCACGTCGCCGACTTGATATTCGTTGAAGTCGCCCAGCTTGATACCGCACTCCAGACCGACGCGCACTTCCTTCACGTCGTCCTGAAAACGGCGCAGGGTGGAGAGACCGCCATCGTAAACCGGCTGGCGCCGGCGCAGCACACGGGCGCGTGCGGTGCGCGCGATGCGCCCATCGGTCACGAGGCAGCCGGCGACAATCCCTCGGCTTAACTGGAAAACCTGCTTCACCTCGGCGTGGCCGATGACGGTCTCGCGATGCTCGGGATCGAGCAGACCCGCCATCGCTTCCTTCATCTGGTCGATCAGTTCGTAAATGATGCTGTAAAGCTTGACCTGGACGCCTTCGCGCTTCGCCGCGCCGACCGCGTTGCTCTCGACCTTGATGTTGAACCCGACGACGACGGCATTCGACGCGCTGGCGAGCAGGATGTCGGACTCGGAAATCGGCCCGACCCCGGAGTGAATCATTTCCAGATCGATCTTCTTGCTCTGGATTTGGCCTAACGATGCGGTAAGCGCCTCGAGCGAACCCTGGGCGTCGCACTTCAAAACGAGGCGCAGCACTTTCTTGCCGTCGGCCACTTCAAGCAGACTTTCGAGCGTTGCGCGCTGCGGAACACTCAGCTTTTCGGTGCGCCGGTTGGCCAGCCGCTCCTCACTCAAGAGCTTGGCGGACTTTTCCGATTCCATGACGAGGAATTCGTCGCCGGCGTTAGGCAAACCGGTAAAGCCGAGGACCTTCACCGGAGTCGAGGGCCCCGCGGACTTGATCGTTTTGCCCTGGTCGTCGACCAACGACTTCACCTTGCCGCCGTAACTGCCGCAAATAAAAGGCTCACCGACCTTGAGCGTGCCCATCTGCACGATCACCGTCGCGGTCGGGCCGCGGCCCGCCTCCACCTGCGCCTCGATCACGGTCCCGCGCGGGGTGGCGGTCGGCGAAGCTTTCAGTTCCATCACTTCCGCCTGGGCCACCATGTTCTCGAGCAACTCTTCGACGCCGATTCCCTTGGTCGCGGAAACCGGCACGACGATCGTTTCGCCGCCCCAATCCTCGGGCGTGAGGTCGTGCTCCTGGAGCTGTTGCTTCGCCCGGTCGATATTCGCCGACGGCAAATCGATCTTGTTGATCGCCACCATGATCTTCACATGCGGCGCGGCCTTGGCGTGATGGATCGCTTCGATCGTTTGCGGCATCAAGCCGTCATCCGCCGCGACGACGAGCACGACGATATCAGTCACATTCGCGCCCCGCGCGCGCATCGCGGTGAAGGCCGCGTGGCCGGGGGTGTCGAGAAAGGTGATGCGGGTTCCTTTGTGATCGACCGTGTAAGCGCCGATGTGCTGGGTAATGCCGCCGGCTTCTCCCGCTGCCACGCGCGTCTTGCGGATCGCATCCATGAGCGACGTCTTGCCGTGGTCGACGTGCCCCATGAAAGTGATGATCGGCGCGCGCAGCTTGAGCTCTTCTTCCTTTTCGATGACCGGCGGCGGAGGCGCGACCACCACCTGCTCGATTTTGTGCACGCCGCCCCCTTTTTCGCGGCGCTCCATCTCGAAGACGAAGCCGTGCTTCTCGCAAACTTTCGTCGCCACTTCGGGCTCCACCGTCAGGTTGGGATTCGCGAAAATGTTGAAGTCGTCCATCAGTTCGCGGATAAGCTGGAAATTCTTCAGCCCGAGCTGCGCCGCGAGATCCTTCACGATAATCGGCGGCTTGATGTGAATGATCTTGCGGCCGTCCTCGGTCTCGGACTCGACTTCCGTATCCGCTTTCTCAGGTGCGGCGACGGCGGGTGTTTCAAGCGCCGCCTCACGCGCGGGCTCCGTCGTGGCCGGGGTCGCACGGATGCGTGAAATCGGCGGAAGAATGGTGCGCTTTACCGCCTCATCGGACGAAACGCGCTTCGGTTTCGCGATGTGCGGTTCAATCAGCGAGACACTTTCCACCACCGGTTTCGGCGGCGGTTCGGGCGCAACCGGCGCGGGTTTGGTCGGTTGTTTTTTCGCCGTGATCGGGGTAAAAGCCGATCTCGGTGAAATAACCTCCGGTTTGGCTGGAGACGGCACCGGCTTTGCCGGCACGCCGGCCCCCTTCGCTTCGACCGCGACCGAAACTGCTGCCCCGTCGGACGCTGGGGCGGCGGCGACTTCTTCTTTCCCGGCCGCCTTGGATGTTTTTGCGGTCTTGGCTGCGGGGCGGGAACGAATCGACGACTTAGCAGGCGCGGCGGACTTCGCCGCTTTGCGGGCCAGCGCTTTGGGCGCCGTGGTTTTGATCGTCGTTTTTGTTGGCATCAATGTTCCTCAAAAATCTGCTCATAGCCGTGAGCGGTTTAGCGCGCAGCCATTTTACGAAGAGACAGCCTCCCGGTGTACTGCCTCGTAAATTTCGCGCGCCTTCTCTTCTTCCACGCCAAGAATATCAACCAGGTCGGCCAGTTCAGCGTCGCGCAATCCTTCCAAATTGGTAAAGCCCATTTTCACCAGCGTCATTGCCTGCTCCTCGGTGATGGGCAACGAAGTGGCGAGCGTCTGCGCGGCGTGGGCCACTTTTTGTTCCACCGCGGTGGTGCTCGGCGCTTCCTTTTCGATGTTAATCTCCCAGCCGGTCAGGCGCGACGTGAGACGGGCGTTTTGCCCTTTTTTCCCGATCGCGAGCGAGAGCTGATCTTCATCGACCGAAATGGTCGCGCTCTTTTTCTCCAGATCGAAAACGAGGTTCTTGACCTTCGCCGGCTTGAGGGCCTCGAGGACAAATTCCTTCGGATCGGAGCTCCAGCGAATGATATCGACCTTCTCGTTGTTCAACTCGCGCACAATGTTTTTCACCCGCGAACCGCGCATCCCGACGCAAGCACCGACTGGGTCGACCTTCGGATTGTCGCTGAAGACGGCGATCTTCGTCCGATAACCGGCTTCGCGCGCAATCCCGCGAATTTCGACCGTGCCGTCCGCGATCTCACTCACCTCGAGCTCGAAAAGTCGCCTAACGAAATTCGGATGGCTGCGCGAGATAATGATTTCCGGCCCGCGAATGCCGTTCTCGACCGCGACGACGTAGGCGCGCAACCGATCCCCCACGTTGTAATCCTCGACCACGACCCGCTCGCGCTGCGGCATGATCGCTTCAAATTTTCCGAGATCGAGAATCACGTCGGAACGATCGAAGCGTCGCACCGTGCCGCTCACGATCTCGCCCGCGCGATCCTTGAATTCCTCGTAGATCATCTCCTTCTCGACCTGGCGGATGCGCTGCATCATCGCCTGCTTGGCAGTCTGGGCGGCGATCCGCCCGAAATTTTTCGGGGTCACTTCCACTTCGACCGCTTCCCCAATGGCCGCGTCGGACTTGATCCGGCGCGCCTTATCGAGGGAGATTTCGTCCTGCGGGTTGGTCACCGTTTCGACCACGAGCAGATTCGCGAGCGCGCGAATTTCGCCGGTCTTCGGGTCGATATCGATATGCAAATCGCGCGAGGCACTGACGCTTTTCTTGGAAGCGGAAAGCAGGGCATTGGAAACCGCCTCGATCAGGATTTCGCGTTTGATTCCGCGCTCCCGCTCGAGGTAATCCAACATGGCGATAAACTCAGCGTTCATGGAAATTAGCGTCCACCGACAAAAAAGAGTGGGACACCAGCTCCCACTCCAATCCAGCAACGGACTAGGTCGTGAAGCTACTTTTGGCGAGGCGGTTCGTCAAGTTGCGATCCGGCCGGCCCGAAGGGTGCTTGCGACGGGAACCCGCTCTTGAATGAACCGCGGAGAACGCGGCGTTCGCGGAGGAAGAGTTGGATTTAGATAGCCCCTGCGCTCTCGGGGGTTGACGATCTGCGGTGGCCGGGGGCGGCGACCCCGGCTACAATCTTCGCCGATGTCGCGCGCAAGGGCGGTTCCTTTGGTCTTGCTGGTCTGGGCGGCAATCTTTTTGCCGCGCCTCGGTTCGCTCGAGATCAAGAGCGAGGAAGGCCGGCGAATTCTTCCGGCGGTGACGATGCTGGAGACCGGCAATTACATTGTGCCGCAGGTCGGGAGCGAACCGTATTTCCGCAAACCGCCGCTGGTCAACTGGCTGGTCGCCGGCTCTTTCAAAATCTTCGGCGTCCGCAACGAATGGACCGCCCGCCTGCCATCGGTGCTCTGCGTGCTCGCGGTGGCCCTCGCCTTTATCGGCGTCGCGCGGCGGAGTCTTGGGCCAAATGGATCGCTCGTCGCCGCACTCATGTGGCTAACGAACTTCGGCCTGCTCGAAAAGGGCCGGATGATCGAGATCGAAGCGCTCTATGTTTCGCTCACGGCGCTGGCCTGCATTTTCTGGCTGAGCTGGTGGAAGGAACCGGGACGACGCTGGCTTGTCTGGACGGTGCCGGGGATCTTCCTAGGGCTCGGCCTCCTCGCCAAGGGGCCGCTCAATCTTCTTTTCTTCTACGCGGTCGTGATCGCGGTCCTGTGGCAGGCGCGCGAGCTGAAGCGGCTGTGGAGCGGACCGCACTTCGTTGGCCTGATCCTGATATTGGGCATCTTCGTGGCCTGGGCGATCCCCTGTTTGGAAATGGTGCAGGCGGGTCATGTCGCGAGCGTCTGGTCGAGGCAGTTTTCCGGCCGGGTGAGCGGCGAGGACTTCAAGTTTGGCGACTGGGTGCAAAATATCCCTCGTGGGCTCATCTATTTGCTACCCTGGACAATTCTGCTGCCCTTCGCCCGTTTCGCCCTTCTGGAGGACGAAGCGGAACGAAAATTCTGCCGCGCCTTGTCGTTAGGCATGGCGGTGCCCTTCGTCATCGTCAACCTGCTGCCGGGCGCGCTGCCGCGCTACACGATGCCGCTGCTGGCGCCGGCCATCTGGTTGCTCGCGATCTTCATTCGGTCACACGCCTTGCTTTGGCCCAGGGCCTTACGGAAGGCGATCACTTGGACGATCATCGTTATCACGAGCGCGATGTTGATTTATTCGCTCGCCATCATTCCCGTTCTGCAAGGCCGCGAAAAGATCCGCCCGATCGCCGCGCAGCTCGCCGCCGCCATCCCGCCTAACGAATCGCTTTATGCCGTCGATCCCGATTACCAGCCCTTCCTCTTTTACCTCCAGCGGCCGATCGTCTACCTGAGCCAGGTCACCGACCTGCCGCGGGAGGCGCGTTACCTTTTGGTCCAGCCGGCGGACGAAAAGGCGGCGGAGGAGTCCGCGCTCTGGGCGCCGCAACGGGCGGAGCCGATCCTGCGGATCAAGGATTATCGGGGACGGCGCGTCATCCTCTTGCGGGTGCAGGACAATTCACCCCGGTCGGATTGACAAACGGGCCGAAACGAATTCGTTAGCAAGCTAACGATGACCGAGATCGATCCCGAGAAAATTGGCCAGCTGATCAACGAGACCGCGCGCGTCTGGCGCCACAAGCTCGACCAGCGCCTCCGCCCGCTTGGCCTGAGCCAGGCGAAATGGCGCACAATCGCCCATCTCGCACGCGGTCGGCTGACGCAATGCGACCTCGCGGAAAGGCTCAGCATCGAGGAGCCGACGCTGGCCCGCCTCCTCACCCGCCTCGAGAGCGGCGGCTGGGTCAAACGCGAAAGCGCGCAGCACGATCGACGCTGCAAAACAGTCCACCTGCAACGCAAGTCGAGCCGGCTTCTTCAACAAATCGAAGGAACCGCCGGGGAGTTGCGGCACGAACTCCTGGAGACGATTTCGCCCGACGATTTGCAAACTTGCCTGCGCGTCCTGGCCGAGATTCGGCACAGGGCGGCAACCGCTGCCACGAATCCCGTTAAGGGGCTCGGGCCGGCAAGAAAGCGAAAACAATGATCTCCGCCCACAAGATGAATATCGCCGGTCGCGAACTGGCCGGGAATCTCGAGCGTCGATCGGGGCGCAAATGGACTTACCTCGCCGCCGGGACGGCCGGGCTCATCGCGATCCTTTTCCTGGTGCACACCTGCAGCACCCCAGAGAAGCCGTCCGGACCGCCGCCACGCCCCGTTTCCGTCGCCAAAGTGATCACGAAGGACGCGCCACTTTATCTCGACGAGATCGGTAACTGCGCCGCCAACGAAAGCGTGCAGGTGCAAGCACAGGTCAGTGGGCAGATTGTGTCCCGCGATTTCAAGGACGGCGCGGATGTCAAGAAGGGCGATCTGCTGTTTACAATCGACCAGCGGCCCTATCAGGCGGCGCTGGGCCAGGCGCAGGGTCAGCTGGCGCAGGCCAACGCGCAGCTCGCGCTCGATCAGTTGAACCTGAAGCGGCAAGAGGATTTGCGCGCCCGCAATGTCATCTCGCAACAGGACTTTGATACCGCCGAGGCGACCGCGAAGAGCGACGAGGCCAAAGTGCAAAGCGCGCAGGCGGCCGTCTCCGCGACTCAGGTGAATTTGAATTTCTGCGAAATCCGTTCGCCGATCAATGGCCGCGCCGGTCTGCGCCAGGTCGATGTCGGCAACACCGTGACCGCCGGCAGCAATGGCGGGAGCGGCGGCGCGGTCCTGGTGCAGATCGACAATCTCGATCCGATCTACACCGACTTCACGATCTCGGAGCCCGATTTGCCCCTCGTTAGGCAATATCTTGGAGGGGCGAATCTGAAAGTCCTGACCGACGCCGAGAACGACAACATCCCGGCCCGCGAGGGCCAGCTCTATTTTATTGCCAACACCTTGCAGCCCGGAACGGGAACCGTGCAGGCCCGCGCCGTCACGCCGAACCCCGATCACCTGCTCTGGCCTTCGCAGTTCGTCCACGTCCGTCTGATTCTCGACATCATCAAGGGCGCGAAGCTCGTGCCGAACGGGGCCGTCCAGGTCGGCCAGAACGGGCCC
The DNA here is from genome assembly GCA_003169975.1 of Spartobacteria bacterium. GTDB lineage: Bacteria > Verrucomicrobiota > Verrucomicrobiia > Chthoniobacterales > UBA10450 > Palsa-1392. The sequence continues at coordinate 177,178 of PNAA01000041.1, forward strand.
TATATTTTCGTCGTGAAAAAGGATTCCACCCTCGACCTCCGCCAGGTGAAGCCGGGGCAGAAGCAAAGCGGCGATCTCACCGTCATCAAGCAAGGCGTGGAGCCGGGCGAGACGGTCGTGGTGCGCGGCCAGCTGCAACTTGCCCCCGGCACCAAGGTGATCGCGAAGGAGGAGGAACAAAGTCCTCCTCAGGAAAGCGGCGGGAACGACGCCGACTCAACGCCCTAACGAATGGCAAAATCGGACGATAACGGACACGACGACGAACAGCCAAACGGCGCGACGGAGGGCCTGCCGGCGTCGCGCGCCGGCGCGCTGAGCGAAAACACACCGGCCAAGAAGCTGGTGCAATTTTCCTCCGGCCTCTCGCGACCCTTCATCCAGCGACCGGTGATGACGATGCTCTTGACGGCGTCGATCATCGTCTTCGGTATTCTGACTTATAATCAACTGGCGGTGAACGATCTGCCGGCGGTCGATTACCCCGTCATCCAGGTGAGTGCCTCCTATCCGGGGGCGAATCCGGAAACGATGGCGAACAGCATCGCCACCCCGCTGGAAAAACAGTTTACCCAGATTCCCGGGCTCGCTCTGACCACCAGCACCAGCTCCCAGGGCAACACCTCGATCACCCTGCAATTCGACCTGAGCAAAGGGATCGATGCCGCCGCGACTGACGTGCAGTCCGCCATCCAAAGGGCCGCCGGCCAGTTGCCGAGCGATCTCCCCAGCCCACCCACCTTCATCAAGTCCAATCCGAACGATCAACCGGTCATGTACGTCGCCCTAACGAGTGACACGTTAAGCGACGGCGAGCTTTACCGCTATGGCTCGACCGAGGTGGCGCAGCGAATCAACATTTTGCCCGGGGTTTCCCAGGTCAACATCTACGGCGTGAAAGGTGCGATCCGGGTGAAGGTCGATCCCGGCGCGCTGGCTTCGCGCGGCCTGACCTTCGCGGATTTGTCGGCCGCAATCAGCGCCGGCACCGCTTACTCCGGCGCGGGCCAGTTCGACGGAGTAAACAAGTCGATCACGCTCCGGCCTAACGGGCAGATCACGACCGCCGAGGGGTATCGCAATCTTATTATCAAGCAAAACGGTAACGCCTCCCCGGTCTACCTCCGGGATGTGGCCCGCGTCATCGATGGGGTGGAGAACGAGCGGCTCTCGCGCCACTTCTTCGTCCGTGACTTTCATCCGCCGGCCTCGGTCATCGTTTTCGCAGTCTCGCGACAAGCCGGGGCGAACGCCGTCGCCGTGGCGCGCTCGGTGCGCGACCTGTTGCCGGGCCTGCAGCGCGAACTGCCGGGCTCAATCCGTTTGATCCCGGTTTTTGATCGCTCGCAGTCGATCGTTAACTCCCTGCATGACGTGCAGGCGACGCTCGCCATCGCCTTCGCGCTCGTCATCTTTGTCATCTTCGTTTTTCTGGGCCGCGCCAGCGACACGCTCATTCCAATGGTGGCGCTGCCGATGTCGTTCCTCATCACCTTCGTCGCGATGTGGTGGTTTGGCTTTTCGATCAACAATCTGACCTTGATGGCGCTGACTCTGGCCATCGGTTTCCTCGTCGATGACGCCATCGTCTTCCTCGAGAACGTCGTGCGGCGCGCCGAAGCCGGAGAATCGATTTACCTCGCCACTCTCAACAGCGCGGGCGAAATTTCTTTCACCATCCTTTCGATGACCCTGTCGCTTGCGGCGGTTTTCATTCCGCTCGCCTTCATGCCGGGATTGTTAGGGCGAATCTTTCGCGAGTTCGCCATCACTATCATCGTGGCCATTCTTGCCTCCGGTCTCGTTTCGTTAACTCTGACCCCGTTGATGTGTTCGCGGATTCTCGCCGAGCGCGGTCCCGGCCACCGTAAGACCTGGACGGAGCGATTCTTCAGCCGCTTCTTCGACCCGACCCTCAGGTTCTACAGTCGTTCGCTCGACTGGTTTCTCGACCGCGGCTGGCTCGCCCTGCCGATTATCGTCGCCTGCGCGCTCGGCGTATGGTTCTTCTTTAGCCAACTCCCCTTCACCTTGCTGCCAACCGGTGACAGCGGGACGATTCGCGGCTTTTTCATCGTGCAGGAGGGCGCCTCGCCCGACCAACAACGCCGGCTCCAGGAAAAGCTCGACCCCGTTCTGCAGGCTAACCCGGCAATCGATAAATATTTCACGGTCGCGGGGCGGTCCGGCCTGGGCGCGGGTGTTTTCACCGCTCTTTTTTTGAAAGACGCGAGCCAGCGCGCCGATATCGACACCGTGGCGGCACAGCTCCGGAAAGCGTGCAGCGAAATTCCGGGGATTTTCCCGACGCTCAATCCGCAGCCGGTCCTGCAGATTAACATCGGAGCGACCGGCAGCTCCTTCGGTCGCTACAGCTACGTCCTGAGCGGCATTAACCCGAACGAAGTCTATGACGCGGCCGAAAAACTCGGAGCCCGGCTCGCCGAGTACGATGGCTTCGCCAGCCCGCCGCGTTCCGATCTTTTCCGCAATACGCCTAACCTCGACATCAATATCGAGCGCGGGCGCGCCGGTCTTTACGGCGTCTCCACCAGCAACCTCGAGAGCCTGCTGCGCGCCGCCTATTCGCAGAATTACGTCTACCTGATCAAGCAAGCCGACGATCAATATCAGGTGATCGTCGAAGCGGACGATAAAGCCCGCGCCAGCCCGGAGGATTTTCGGCAAATTTACGTCAAGCCCGACAACGGCACCAAGCTGATTCCGATCCGCGCGCTGACGAACTCGAAGGAGACGCTCGGCCTCCAGTCGGTCAATCACACCAATCAATTCAGCAGCGTCACCTTTGGCTTCGATACCAAGCCGGGCGTCGCCCTGGGCGATGTCACCAACTATATCCAAAGAACCGCGGCCGAAGTTTTGCCGCCGACCGTAAAGGGCGAGTTGCAGGGCGAAGGCCTTGTCCTGCAACAACTCTTCGGCGCCCTGCCCTTTCTCATCCTCGCCGCCGTCTTCGTTATGTATGTGATTCTCGGCATTCTTTACGAGAGCTACGTGCACCCAATCACGGTGCTTTCCACGCTCTTTCCCGCGGTCGTCGGTGGACTGATGACGCTTTGGCTTTTCCGGTCAACCCTCTCGCTTTATTCGGTGATCGGCCTCTTCCTCCTCATGGGTATCGTGAAGAAGAACGGCATCATGATCGTTGACTTCGCGCTCCATCGGCTGGACGAAGGCTACGATCGCCGCGCCGCGATTCACGAAGCGAGCGTGGAGCGTTTCCGCCCTATTATCATGACCACGCTCGCGGCCCTGATGGGCGCGCTGCCGATCGCCTTCGGCTTCGGGGCGGATGGCTCTTCGCGCCGTCCGCTCGGCCTGGTGATCGTCGGCGGATTGATCGTCTCACAATTGATCACGCTCTACATCACACCCGTGATTTATCTGGCGCTCGAATGGTTCCAGGAGCGCGTGCTCGATCGCGTGCCCTTCCTGCGCAGCGCGCATACCCACCACGAAGCGGAAGCGGGAAAACACGAGGCCGCCACACCGGAACCGGTCGGCGCACATTAATGTAGGAGGGGCCTTTGCGCCGCGCGCCAACCGATCGGGGCACAAAGGCCCCTCCCACATTCCGGAAAACACCCTAACGAGACGTCATCCACTCCATCGCCTTCGACGCGAGCCGATCAAAAGCCCGCACCGCCAGCGCGAGATGTTCCTCTTTCGTGTCCTCGATCTTGTTGTGGCTGATCCCGTGCAGGCTTTGCACGAACATCATGACCGTCGGCACGCCGGCGCGCGCCACTTCGGCTGCATCGTGCAAAGGGCCGGAGGGCAGACGATGCGATCTGCCGCAGACCTCGCGAATCGCTTCGTCGCAACAATCGATCAACTTCTCATCGAACGGCCGCGGCTCGATCTGCCAGAGCCGCTCCCAGCCAACGGAGACGCTCCCTTCCTGCGCGAATCGTGCGCTTGCCTCGCGCGCTTCCTGCAGCATCTGCGCCAGCGCCCGACCATCGAGATGACGCTGATCGAGCGTAATCCGGCATTCCTCGACCACGCTGGTCACGATTCCCGGTTTCGTTAGGCAAGATCCAATTGTGCAGACGCCACCGTGACGCTCCGCGATTCGGTAAATCTCCGGGCTCATCCTGGCCGCGGCGAGCAAGGCATCTTTGCGCCTGTTCATCGGGGTACTGCCGGAGTGTGCGGCCTGCCCGTGAAATGTGATCGCGTGCCGCTCGACACCGAAAGTTCCGAGGACCGCACCTAACGGCAGATCGAGATCGAGCAGCACCGGTCCCTGCTCGATGTGCAGCTCGATGTAAGCCTTCGCGCTGGCGAGTTCGCGACCGGAATCCTTTACTTTTTCAAAATCGATCCCCTGTTCCCGGAGCGCAGCCGGCAGCGAAATGCCATCCCTGTCCTGCAAGCCACGCGCTTCACCCATGTCGAGATTCCCCGAGCAGGCCGAAGAACCGAAAAGGCTCTTCCCGAAACGCGCACCCTCCTCATCGGCCCAATCCACCAGCCGCACTGTGACCGGCGGCCGGCCGTCGTTCTCGGCATGGATGCGCCGCAAGATTTCGAGCCCGGCGAGAGTGTTGAGACAACCGTCGAGCCAGCCGCCATTGGGCACGGAATCGCTATGGCCGCCGATGAGAAGCGCGTCGTCCGACTCGCCACGCAGCGTCATCCAGAGATTGCCCGCCTCGTCGCGCTCGGTCTCCGCCCCGACTGCTCGCGCTTTCTCTTCCAGCCAACTGCTCGCCTTGGCCCAATGGGCGGTAAAGGCGACGCGCTGCGCCCCATTTTCATCGCCGGTCAGGCGTCGCAGCTCCTTCAGCTCCCCAATCGTGCGTTCTGGATTCAGCTCGCCCATCGCCTAACCGTAGAAGGTGTCGGCAAGGTCACAAGCCTGCATTCTCAGCGCGCGAACGGATCACATGTCGCCAACTCGTCGCGGCTCCCTTTGCTGCTAAGATCCGCTGTCGGCGGTTTCAGCGTTACGCCATCGCACGAAGGCTTGGCCCGGCGCGATCGACCCGTCTAAGTCGCGCTCAGTTAAACTGCATATTCTCGAGGTGAATCGGATCAGCGTAAAAGGCCGTCCCACAACCATTCGCCACGTACCGATAATAGAACGCGATATTGCCAGTTGCATCCAAAGCAACCAGATCGCTCGACAAACCGGACTGTGCCCGAGTGTAATCGATCAAATAGTTATCCGTCGCATCTTCATAAACGCTGCTGCAGAAGTCGCTATAAATCGACGGGTCAATCAGGTAATGATAGACCTCGGTCGCAGTCTTGCCGACGATCGAATATTTGCGCGGCGCGCTGTAAGTGCGCGTCTCACCGGGTGGCATCTGGGTTAAACTGCCCGTGCCGTCATCCATGAGCAAAAGCTGGTCGGCCACGATGGAAACCGCATGCTGTCCGATCGGCGGCAGAGTGTCCGGCCCGAGTCTGAGCGCAAATGCTCGCAGAGAACGAAATTCGAACCAATGCTTGGTCGTATCACCGAGAATCCACTTAATCTTTCCGGTATCGTAATCGAGCGCGATAACAAAGTTTTCCCGGCTGGACACGATTAAGGAGTTATCTGAGGGTCGATAGGTCGTGGCGTTGTTGTGAAACCAGTCGAGCGGCCCCGGAAAGACGAACAGAGAGGGATCATCCCCGCCCGCGATCATCGCGGCGCTGACGATATCCGCCAGGTTCCAGCTCCTGAGGACGTTTCCGGCCGCGTCCACCTCCATATCGACAGATTCTGCCCAGGCAGCCGTATCGACTTCCATCACGATGCCGTCCCGGCCGTAGTCGAAATTGTGATGGATGTTGGTCACTCCCAAACCGGCGTAGTCCGCGAGGATTTGACTCCTGCCGTCGAACTCCAGGCGCAACAGGCCGGTGACCGTACCGCAATAAATACCGTTGTCGAACAAGACGGCTTGCTGGCCACCTTGGGAGGCTGATCCGACCCACCGGACCTCGGAATCGGAATCAATAATGACCGGGGTATCGTTCGTGACAGAACCCTTCAATAGAGCAAAGTCGTAGCTGAGCGTTGTGCTCTGCGACCTGGCTTGGATGATCGTCGGGCTGGTATAGGTCCCGCCATCATACGCCGCCGTTGTAATTTTGACTTTATTCAGCTGGGTGGCCCCAGTGGTGAAATTGCTGAGCACCGTCACAGTGTTTTGGCGATTCTGGTAAAGGCCAAAGACTGGCAAGGTAAGTTTGCTGCCCAGCCCCGGTTGAAAATAGCCCGCTGCTTGCAGATAGGCGCTGGTGTAGGTCGCGGAGACCGGCCGGGTGCGCGATCCCTGTTTCGGGCGAATGGTAAAGCTGATCGTGCTCAGGTTGGTCGGATCGTTGATCTTCAAGCTGACGAAACTAATGAAGGGCGTACGACCCGGAACAATCTTGTCGATTGTGACTAAAGGCCGAACGGCTTCGGAATCGCCACTGCAGACGAGCGAAAGGGTGGCGCTGATAATAATAATCCATTTTTTCATAGGTTTACACTTTCCTTGCGGCGCTTCACCAGACGACTTCTCTCGTCGCGGCTCGATTGCACCATTGATTTTTTTGCGGCCCGAGCGTGGGAAACTGGCTCGCTCGTGTCAAGCTTTTAATTGCTGGCCTCCCAAGTGCCCGTTAGGCTCCACCGTCGGTCGGGGATCTTTGCCCCGCGCGCAAGAAAACGAACTGGACTCGCCGCGGCGAGTCCCTCCGGGATCACAGATCCGTGAATGGATCGAGCTTCACGATCGTTCCACGGCTCCCTTGTTGCTGAATCAGCTTCGCGACCAGACCCGTCCACCCGGTCTGATGATTCGCGCCCAAGCCCGCGCCGGTGTCGCCGTGAAAATATTCGTGGAAAAGATAGCGGTCCCGATCGGCCGCGCTGCCTAACGAGTCACCGGAAGCGCGGGTGAAAGGTCGTTCCCCCTTTTCGTTGGGCAGCCAGAGTTTGATCAGGCGGTTCGAAAGCTCGTTCGCGATCTGATCGAGGGTCACGAACTGGCCGGAGCCGGTCGGGCATTCGACTTGGAAATCGTCGCCGTAGTAGTGATGGAATTTCTGGAGCGACTCGATCAGGAGATAGTTGATCGGGAACCAGACCGGGCCGCGCCAGTTCGAGTTGCCGCCGAAGATGCCGGTCTGCGATTCCGCCGGCTCATAGTTGACCACCTTGCGTTCGCCCCGCACTTCCAGAACATAGGGATTTTTCTCATGAAACTTGCTCACTGAGCGCACGCCGTAGTCACTCAGAAATTCGTTAGGATCGAGCATTCGGCGGAGGAGGCATTTCATACGGTGCCCGCGGGTCAGGGCAATCAGGCGGCGCTCGCCGCTCCCCGGCTCTGACCAACGCGAAATCAAACCCGCAAGGTCGGGACGGTTCGTCAGATACCACTGGAGGCGCTCGTTGAAACCGGGCATCGCTTCGAGCAACGCCGGTTCGAGCACCTCGACCGCGAGCAACGGCATGAGCCCGACTAACGACCGAACGCGCAGGGGCAGAAAGCGGTTGCCCGGCGTGTGCAGGACGTCATAGAAAAATTCGTCCGTCTCATCCCAGAGCCCGATTCCCTGCCCGCCGACGTTGTTCATTGCCGCGGCAATCGCGAGAAAATGCTCGAAGAACTTGGTCGCGATGTTTTCGTAAACCGGGTTCGCGCGCGCCAGCTCGAGCGCGGTCCGCATCATCGTGAGGCAAAACATGCCCATCCAGCTCGTGCCGTCGCTCTGCTCGAGCCGGCTGCCATCGGGAAAGGAGGCGCTCCGGTCGAAGACGCCAATGTTGTCGAGCCCAAGGAAACCGCCTTCGAAAATATTGCGACCGCCGGAGTCCTTCCGGTTCACCCACCAGGTGAAATTGATGAGCAGCTTGTGAAAGATGGTCTCGAGAAAGGCGCGGTCGCCTTTTCCGGTAGCGTGCTGCTCAATCTTGTAGATACGCCAGGCGGCCCAGCCGATGACGGGCGGATTGACGTCGCCGAAATTCCATTCGTAGGCCGGGATCTGGCCGTTGGGATGCTGGTACCATTCGCGCAGGATGATATCGAGCTGCGCCTTGGCAAAATGCGGATCGACGAGGGCGAGCGGGATGCAATGAAAGGCCAGGTCCCAGGCCGCGTACCAGGGATATTCCCAGGTGTCGGGCATCGACATCACCCGCTCGTTGTAGAGGTGGCGCCATTCCGCGTTGCGTCCGGTCTTACGCTCGTTAGGCGGAGCCGGCTGGGCGGGATCGCCCTCCAGCCATTGCTCGACCACGTAGTAATAGAATTGCTTCGTCCAAAGCATCCCGGCAAGCGCCTGGCGCTGGATGGCATAGTGTTCGGGACTCAGGCGGCTCGGGGCCAGCGCGCGGTAGAACTCGTCCGCTTCCTCCTGGCGCTGGGCGAAGAGGCGGTCGAAGTCGCCGAAGGTTCGAATCGCCGGTTCGTTGATCCGCTGCAGACGCAACCGCACCGGTCGCGATTCGGACGGCACGAGCGAGAGCCGATACTGCGCTGCGGCCTTCGTCCCCATCCGCTGCGGATTCACCGCCGAGCCGTTCCCCCTCACGACCGCCTCGTGGAAGGCGTCCTTCACGTACGGCGATCGGTTCGGCAACCCGTAGAGCAACTGCGCGTTGGTTTCGTTTTCCGTGAAGAAAAGCGGGCCCGCCCCTTCGCAAACCAAACGGTATTCGCCGAGCGCGTCGTGGCTCGCTTCGATCACCGGCAGCGCCTCGGAATGATCGCTCCCGACGCGCAGATTTGGCCGCAGCGCATCCGCGCTCCAGCTCCAGGTATTGCGAAACCAGAGCGTCGGCAGGAGGTGGAGGTTGGCCGCTTCCGGCCCGCGGTTGGTGACCGTGGCCCGAATCAGAATGTCGTCCTCCGCCGCCTTGGCGTACTCGATCGTGATATCGAAATAGCGATCCTCACGGAGCACACCGGTATCCCAGAGCTCGAACTCTGGCTCCATCTTGGAACGTTCGGCGTTGCGCCCGACCAATTCCTCGTAGGGAAACGCCGCCTGCGGGTAACGATAAGTCATCCGCATGTAGGCATGACTCGGCGTGTTATCCTCGAAAAAGAAAATCTCCTTTACGTCCTCGCCGTGGTTCCCCTGCGGACCAGTAAGGCCAAAGAGGCGCTCTTTCAGAATCGGATCGCGGCCATTCCAGAAGGCGAAAGCGAAGCAGAGCCGCTGCTTGAAATCGCAGATGCCGCCGATCCCATCCTCGCCCCAGCGATAGGCGCGGGAGCGAGCATGCTCGTGCGGGAAGTAATTCCAGGCATCGCCGTTGGCACTGTAATCCTCGCGCACCGTACCCCATTGCCGCTCGCTCAGGTACGGACCCCAGAGGTGCCAGCGCTGTTCGCGATGGTCATTCTGCGCAAGGCGTTCTTGTTCGGCGTTCATTGTGGCAACGGCCTCATCGCACGGTCACTTGCGAAGATATTTCGCGTACCACCCAAGGTAGCGCTGGTAACGGTCAAGGATGTAGCTTGGCTTCTTGAGCCCGTGGAATTGCCCCGGGTAAATGACCAGCTCGGTCGGTACGCCTAACGTTCGCAACGCCTGATACATTTGTTCGCTGTTGAGGAGGGGGACATTGAAGTCGCTTTCGCCACAAAGGAACAGCGTCGGCGTCTTGATTTTGTCGGCGTGGAGAAAGGGATAGGAAATTTTTTCCCACACATCCGCGTGCGCCCACGGTGAACCAAGCTCGTATTCGTAATCGCGAATGTATTCGTCGGTGCCGTAGCCGGCCAAAATGTTCGAGATCGACGCGCCGCTGACGGCCGCCTTGAAACGGGTCGTGCTGGCGATGAGATAATTGGTCGACATCCCCCCGTAGCTCCATCCGCCGACCACCAGCCGGTCCGGATCGGCGAGCCAGCGCCTCACCGCATCGTCCACCGCCGCGAGATCGTCCTGCACGTCGACTCCGCCCCATGCGGCATAGATTCCCATCCCGTAATCGGTCCCGCGTCCGGTCGAGCCGCGCGGATTGGGCAGGACGACGGCGTAACCATTAGCGGCAAAAAGCTGCTTCTCGAAATCGAACTCGTTCGCGTATTGCGATTGCGGGCCGCCGTGCGGCCGAAGCAGCGTCGGTAACCTGCGTCCGGCGCTTTCGTTAGGCGGATGAACGATGAAACCGTGCACCTCGGTGCCATCCTGGCTTTTGAATTTGGTTTCTTCGACCCTGCCCAGCTGGATTTGCGCGATGAAGGCGTCGTTCTGTTTCGTTAGGTCACGCAGGTCGTCCTTCTCCGCCGCGAATATTTCGTAAGGCCGGTCGGGCGTGCTCGCGCGCACGATAACCTTGCCGTCGCGGCTCACATCGTAGGCCGTGATTTTCCGACGACCGCCGACGATCGTCCCCGGCGCGCCGCCGGCCGTTGGGACGCGCACGAGAACTTCCGCGCCATCATCTTCCAGCACGGCAAGGATCGATTTCCCGTCGGGCGACCAACGCGGCTGGACGAAGTTGCGATCGAGATCGGGCGTCAAAATTTTCGCAGCGCCACCGGCGGCGGGAATGATGGCGAGCGAATGGGTCGCGTATTCTATCTTCTTCGGGTCCCCGCCGTGGATATAGGCGATCGTGTTACCATCCGGGCTCCAGGCGGGCGCACTTTCCCAGTCGGGATGCGCGTCTGCTTCCGGAGTTGTCGTGAGCTGGCGCTCTTTCGCGCCGGCCTTCGCTTCAATCAGGTAGATGTCCCAATTTTCCGTCCGGTCCGGCTCCGCCCCGCGTTTCGTGACGAAAGCGATTTCCTTTCCGTCAGGCGACCATGCCGGCAGGACGTCATCGTGCGCGCCACTCGTCAGGTTCTCGAGCTTACGGCTCGCGAGATCGAGCAGCTTGAGGTGCGACCATCGATTCGTCAGGTAACCATCGATGTCCTTCTTGAACTGATACCGGTCGATCACGATCGGCGGTACGGTTTTCTTTTCCTTCTCCTTCGCCTCGGGTTCGCGTGGGTCGGGATCATGCGCGACGAGGACAAGGCGTTTGGAATCGGGCGACCAGGCGAAGTCATCGATGCTTCCCTTTTCCTTCGTCAAGTGTTCCGCTTCGCCGCCGGCGCTGGAAAGGATCCAGAGCTGATCGTTGTCGTTCTCATCCGTGCGGCTGGAGAGGAAGGCGAGCCATTTACCGTCCGGGCTCCAGCGGGGATGCGTCTGCTCGGTTTCGCCAAACGTGAGGGCGCGATTTTCCGAGCCGTCCCATTTCGCGAGCCAGAGGTTGCGCGGCTGTTTGTCCTTTGCCAGGTCAACCGTCCCGACCACGTAGGCCACGCTCTGGCCATCGGGCGAAAGATTGGGCTCATCGACATCGCGGATGGAGGCGAAATCCTCGGGCTTAAGCGGACGCTTTGGCCCCGCCGCGAAAATGGAAGGCAGACAAAGCGCAAGTGCGAGCAAGACAAAGCGACGGCGCATGAGAGATCGAGCCCTACATGATCGCCACCCCGAGCGCGAGCAAAACCGAAACTGATTCCACCATCGCCTTCGAGGCGCGGCCGGAGGCGGGGGGTGAGTCACCATTCAACATCGCGTCCTGGACAATTTTTCCGTGCGTTTGTTGTTAGGCTCGCGGCGGGTTGGATGGTATTGTTGCCCTCGTCGGCGCCTCGACAAAAAGTGTTCACGCGAAAGATCAGACATTGGCTGAGCCATCTGGAAGCGCATCATCGGCTGCTCATTTCGCTCAGCTTTGCGCTCATCGTCTTCCTCTTTGTGAAGAGCGCGTTTCAATGGCGCACACAGCTCATCGTGACGTGGGACGCTTATGCGCTTTGCTTCCTCGCGCTGGCCTGGACGCGCATTCTCACGGCAGAGCCGCGGGTCGCGATACGGCTGACCAGGTTGCAGCCGACGAGCCGCAAACTCATCTTCGTTTTCGTCGTGGCGGCCGCCTGTGCGAGCCTCTCCGCCGTCGCCGTTTTGCTCGGCATGGCGAAAGGAATGACCGGCAGCCGCTTCGCGGCCCACATCGCGCTGGCGCTCGCCACCGTGGTGATGTCATGGGTCGTGTTGCACACGGTCTATGCGCTGCACTACGCGCAGATCTTTTACCGCGAAACGAAAACCGGGAAATCGACCGATCCCACCGGCGGATTGATTTTTCCCGGCGCACAGACCGAGCCGGATTTCCTCGACTTTGCCTACTTCTCCTTCGTCATCGGCATGACTTCGCAGGTCTCCGACGTGCAGATCAGCTCGCCGGAGATCCGCCGCTGGGCGCTCCTGCACGGCATCGTTTCCTTCGCCTTCAATACCGCCGTGCTCGCCTTGAGCATCAACATTCTCTCCGGATTACTTTAAAATGACCAGGCTCTGATCCGGATACCCGCATGCGCCACCGAAGCGCGCAGGCGACGGGGCGTCGAAAGTCAGGCTCCAAAGCAAAGACCGGGCTTTTCTTCGAACGCATTCCGTGCGGATTTGTCTCATCATGCCTATGAGATCAACGCAGGAGATTACCCAACAGGTCCAGGAGTTGGGGCAATGGATTTCGCCGTTGCGCGAGCAGGTCGGGCACGTCGTCATCGGGCAGAAGTATCTGGTCGATCGCCTTTTGCTCGGCCTGCTCGCCAACGGCCATATTCTGCTCGAAGGCGTTCCCGGTCTCGCGAAAACGCTCACCGTCAAAACGATGGCGGCTTGCATTCAGACCGGTTTTCAACGCTTGCAGTTCACCCCCGATCTCTTGCCGGCCGATTTGATCGGGACATTGATTTACAACCCGCGCAGCGGCGAGTTCACGACCAAGCTAGGCCCGATTTTTTCCAATCTGATCCTAGCCGATGAAATCAACCGCGCCCCGGCCAAAGTGCAGAGCGCGCTGCTCGAGGCGATGCAGGAACGCCAGGTCACGATCGGCGATAAGAGCTATCCGCTGGCCGATCCGTTTCTCGTTCTCGCCACGGAAAATCCGCTCGAACAGGAGGGCACCTACCAACTGCCCGAAGCGCAGCTCGATCGTTTCATGCTCAAACTCAATGTCGGATACCCGGCGAAAGCGGAAGAGCGTCGCATCCTCGATCTGATGGCGACCTCCGCGCCGGATTTGCATGTCGACCCGGTGGTCGTGCCGGAGCAGATCATCGCCGCGCGCAATCTGGTCAACGAGATCTACATCGATGACCGGGTGAAGGATTACATCGTCGACGTCGTTTGGGCGACACGCGAACCGGCCTCCTATCGGCTCGAGCTGGAAGGGTTGGTTCGTTACGGCGCCTCGCCGCGGGCGACGATTTATCTCGCGCTCGCCGCGCGTGCCTATGCGTTTCTGAACGGCCGCGGCTACGTCACGCCGCAGGACATCAAGAGTATCGGTCCCGACGTGCTGCGGCATCGCATTATTGTGAGTTACGAAGCGGAAGCCGAGAGCGTGACGAGCGAGACGGTCATTGAACGAATCTTTGCCGGACTGCCCGTGCCGTGATGGGGAGAACGGTGAGTGATAAATGACGAGTGAGGACCGCATCACGTCATCCCGAGCGCATTCGAGGGATCCCGTGGCGCAACGAGGAAGCTCTCGATGAGCCATCAAAACTATTTCGTTTACATCCTGACCAACGATGACCGCCACACCGTGCTCTACATAGGCGTGACGAACGAACTGGAGCGGCGGACGAATGAACATTCGTTAGGCCGAGGAAGCGCCTTCGCCAAAGAATACAACGCTCATAAGCTGATTTACTTCGAAGCTTATCCAGACCCGCAAGGCGCGATCGCCCGGGAGAAGCAGCTCAAGAACTGGAACCGGGGTAAGAAAGAAACGCTGATCGCGAAAGCGAATCCGGAATGGCGGGATCTTATCGATGAGATGCATGCGGTCAGACCGAAGGAGGGGGCTCGGTAATGCCGCGGGATCCCTCGACTCCGCTCCGCTCCGCTCGGGATGACGAGCGCACGCCGGCCGAAATTCTGAAGAAGATCCGCGCGCTCGAGATCAAGACCAAGGGTCTCGTGCAATCGGCGTTTGCCGGCGATTACCACAGTGTCTTCAAAGGACGCGGGATGAATTTCGAGGACGTGCGCGAATACCAACCGGGGGACGAAATTCGCGCGATCGATTGGAACGTCACTGCGCGGCTCGGGAATGCCTTCATTAAGAAATTCACCGAAGAACGTGAACTGACCGTCATGCTGGTGGTCGACGTGAGCGCCTCGGGCAACTTCGGCAGCGTCGCACAATCGAAGCGCGAACTGGCGGCGGAAGTCGCCTGCCTGCTCGCCTTCAGCGCGATCCGGAACAACGACAAAGTCGGGCTCGTTCTCTTCTCCGATCAGGTCGAGCTTTTCATCCCGCCCAAAAAAGGACGCTCCCACACCCTCCGCCTGATCCGCGAGATCCTGTTCTTCGAGCCGCAAGGTCGTGGCACGCTGCCGAGTCTCGCGCTCGACTACTTGAACCACGTGGTCACCCGGCGCTCGGTGGTTTTCTTCATCTCCGATTTCCAGGCGGAGGATTTTTCGCGCGCGCTCACGATCACCAGCCGGCGCCACGATTTCATCGCGATCCGGATCGACGACCAGCGCGAAGAGTCGCTCCCCGACATCGGCCTCATCACCTTGGAAGACGCCGAGACGGGCGAACAAATCGAAATCAACACCGGCGATCGCCGCACCCGGGCGCGCTTCAGCGAAGCCGCGCAGGAAAAGCGCGCCGAGATCACCCACACCCTGCGCCGCAATAACATCGACGCCATCTCGCTCCGCACCGGCGACGATTATCTGCCGGCCCTGCGGTCTTTTTTCAAACAACGCGAACGGCGGATGGCGCGTCGTTAGGCAGGAGGCGATGCAAATTTTTCTCGCGCAAGAATATCACGATATTACCGGGCCGATCGATTATTTCCTCCTGCAACCGTGGATGATCTTTTGCGCGGTCGCCGGTACCCTCTTGCTCGCTGGGTCGGCGACCTGGCTGATCAAGCGCTGGCGCAATCGACCGGCGGCCGTCGTGACGCCACGGCAACGCGCGCTCGATCTCCTTGCGCGAGTCGAAACCGAGATCGACCTGCTGACGCCGTATCAATTCAGCATCCGCGTCTCGGATATCCTGCGCCGTTACGTCACCGAACAGTATCAATTGCCGGTCACGCGGCAGACTTCGGTTGAATTTCTCAACGCGCTCGCCGCGTCCTCGCCTTTCTCCGAGGATGAACAATCGTTCCTCAGCGATTTTCTCGATCGTTGTGATTTAATCAAGTTCGCGCGCTACGACGCGACCCGGGAAGACAGCCGGCTGTTACTCGATGAAGCGGCCAGCTTCGTGAAGGGAGGCGCGCTTGAGCCTGCCTGATTTCTGGTCGCCCAATTCGCCCTGGGGATTTTCCTTCGCCCATCCCTGGCTGCTCCTGCTTTTGCTGCTCGTGCCGCTGCTCGCCTGGTTGCGCGGTCAGCGTGGCGCGGCCGCGGCCCTGGTCTTTTCCTCCACGGCAACCCTGCGCGCGCTCGGCCGACGCAGCACTTCGCGCGCGGGCCGGATCATGCACGGCCTGCTTTATCTCGCCCTCGCCATTTTCATTTTTGCGCTCGCCCGGCCACAGCTCGGCAAAAGCCTCACCGAAGTCGACGCGAGCGGGATCGACATCATGGTCGTGCTCGACGTTTCGGGTTCGATGTTGACCAAGGATTTCACGGTCGGCGGTGATGAGGCAACCCGCGTTGACGCGATTCGGGAAGTGACGCGCAAGTTCATCGAAAGTCGGCCTAACGATCGGATCGGAATCATCGCCTTTGCCGGCCGGCCCTACGTCGTTAGTCCGCTAACCCTCGATCACGACTGGCTGCTGCAGAATCTTGATCGAGTGCGGATCGGGCTGGTCGAGGACGGAACGGCGATCGGTTCCGCGATGGCGGCGGCGGCGAATCGGCTGACCGACAAAAAATCGAAAAGCCGCGCGATCGTCCTGCTGACCGACGGCGAAAACAATGCCGGCAAAATTCCGCCGAATACCGCGGCGGAAGCGATCAAAGCGCTGAAGATCCATTTTTTCGCGATCGGGGCGGGCAGCAATGGCATCGCGCCGGTCCCGGTCTTCGATCAGACGAACGGCCGGCCCATCACCGACGTGGCGGGCAACATCGTTTATCAGAATCAACGTGTTGAATTCAACGAGGCGGGCCTGAAGGAAATCGCCAAAATCGCCGGCGGTCAGTTTTTCCGGGCTTCCGACACGGACTCGCTCGAAAACACCTATCGCGGCATCGACAAAATGGAGAAGTCGACTGTCTCGGTAAAAAAATATCAACAGTACCGCGATCTTTTCCCGGTCTGTCTGATGGCGGGCGCGGGCATCCTGCTGGCGGAGCTGTTGTTGTCGCAAACGATTTGGAAAAAGTTGCCGTGATGAAGCCGCCGAACAATGGCGCCAAAGAGGCGCGTGCGGAGGGACGTGCTTCTGCACGTCCAGATTGTTGCCGCGCCAAGAGAAGAACCTGGACGTGCGGAAGCACGTCCCTCCGGGGGACGCCATGACCTTCGGGAATCCCATCTGGCTTTGGGGATTGCTTGTGCTTCCGGCGCTCGCCTTTTTCTTTGCGCGCGCCGAGCAGCATGGCGCGGAGCGTCTGCAGCAGTTCGTCGCGGCCCGTTTGCTTCCGCAACTGGCCGGGACGGTCAATCGTGGCCGACGCATTTTCCGTTTTATCCTGCTCCTCCTCGTCCTCGCCCTTGTCCTCGCGAGCCTGGCGCGACCGCGTTGGGGTTATGCGTTCGACGAAGTGAAACGAAAGGGCCTCGACCTGATCCTCGCGGTCGACGTTTCGCGCAGCATGCTCTCCAACGACGTGCAGCCGAATCGTCTCGAGCGCGTCAAGCTGGCCACTCAGGATTTGATCAACGAACTGCAAGGCGATCGCGTCGGCCTGATCGCGTTTGCCGGCCGCGCCTTCCTCCAGGCGCCGCTCACCATCGACTACGACGCGGCGGTGGATTCGATCAATGATCTCGATACCAAGACCATTCCCGAAGGCGGAACCAATATTTCCGACGCGATCGAGCTGGCCACGCGGACCTACGGCAAATCCGCGACCGGAAATCGCGCGCTGATTATTTTCACCGACGGCGAGGATCTGAGCGGCGATGCGGTGCGCGCGGCGAAAGAGGCGGCGGAAGTGGGCGTGCGCATTTTTACGGTTGGCGTCGGGACGGCCAGTGGCTCGCTTATCCCGATCCAGAGCGATGACGGTGGGACCGCGTTCGTGAAGGACGCCAAAGGCGAAGTGGTGAAATCGAAGCTCGATGAGACCCGCCTGCGCGAAATCGCCCGGGCGGCGGATGGTTTCTATCTCCACCTCGAGAATGGGCCGCAAACGATGAAACAACTTTTCACCGAAGGGCTCGGCAAGATGCAGGTGGCCGATATCAACGCACGCCTGTCGCGCCGGCCGATCGAGCGCTACGAGTGGCCGCTGGCGGCGGCCATCCTGCTCTTCGCGATCGCGCTTTTGATCAACGATCGCAAGGGGTCGAAAACAGCGGCCACGCCTAAGCCCTCGAAGAAGCCGGTCGCCCTCGCGGCAGCGGCCATTTTTCTTCTCGCCGCCAGCTGGGCGCAGGCAGCTTCGCCCGGCCTGGAACTCTACGAGCAGCAAAAATTTCCCGAGGCCTACGACCATTTTGAAAAGACGCTGCAGGAAAATCCCGGCGCGCGGCAGAGCGACCGGATCCAGTTCGACGCCGGCGCCGCAGCTTACAAGATGCAGGATTACAACAAGGCGTTGCAGTCCTTCAGCCAGGCGCTGCTCTCGCCGAATCCGCATCTGCAAAGCGAGGCGAACTATAATCTCGGCAACACGCTCTATGAGCGCGGCGAGGCGGAGAAAAGCGACGAGAAAAAGCTGACGAATTGGGAAAGCGCACTCCAGCATTACACCGAAACGCTGAAGGCGGAGCCGCAGAACAAGAACGCGAAGGACAATTACGATTACGTCAAAAAGAAGATCGAGGAGCTGAAGAAGAAGCAGGAGCAAAAACCCACGCCAACGCCGACTCCTTCGCCTTCGCCTTCGCCTTCGCCGCAAAAGAATCAGAAGAAAGACGAGAAGAACCAACCGCAGCAGCAAAAGAACGAGCAGCAGCAGAAGAACGACCAGCAGCAAAAAGATCAGCAGCAACAGTCGCAATCGCAGAATGGCCAGGGCTCCGGCAAAGATCAGAAGCCTGAAAAGGGGAAGCCGTCCGGCCAGTCCCCGACCCCGACGCCCACGGCCACGCCCACGCCGACGCCTCAGCCAACGGGTTCGCCGAGCCCGTCTCCGGAGCCGAGTGCGAGCCCGACACCGGGCGAAGACAAAGAACAGAAAGGCGCGGGAGAATCTCCCACGCCGACGCCCAGTCCCACGCCTTCAGAAGGTGAGCAAGCCGGCAACTCACCCAGCCCCGGAGAAGAAGGAACTCCCTCGCCCACACCCGGGGAGGAAGGAACGCCTTCGCCAACCCCGGGCTCCAACGGCCAGAACGGAGGCGAAAACGGCGAGCAACCCAGCCCGACGCCGGCCGGCACACCGGGCAAAGCCCCCACGGGCGAGGTCAAAGGCGCGAACGAGCAGAAGCCCAAAGGTGACGAACAGCCGGTCCCGGCCGAAGTTGAGCCGGAGAAAGAGGGAGAGATGACTCCACAGCAAGCAGTGGCGCTCCTTGAGTCGATGAAAGATGAGGAGCAGAAAGTGCAGCTCGATGAACACAAGCGCGTCCGTCCTGTCTATAAGGACTGGTAAAGAGCGCGGGCGATGCATGATTAAAATGACAAGGTTCCGACTGTTTTTTTTGGTGGCCTTGCTGGCGCTCGCGGCAACCCAACGGGTGCGCGCCGATGCGCCGAACGTGACCGCCGTCCTGACCAGCTCGGAAACGGAAGTCGACCGGCCGGTGCAGTTGCAAATCAAAGTGACCGGCGACCGGAGCGCGACTCCGCCGAGCGACATTTCCGTGGACGGTCTCGACATCCGCTACACCGGCCAGTCGCAGCTCGTCGAAGGACGGAATTTTCGGTTCACCTACAGCTTCGTTTACAGCTACACCATTCTCCCGCTGAAAGCCGGAACCTTCATCATCCCGCCCCAGGTGGTGCAGGCCAGCAGCGGTCGACTTCGCACTCCCGCGTTGACCCTGAACGTCTCGCCTAACGATGACGGCGCGACCACCCCGCGCCGCCGCAGCGGGGGCGGCAGCAGTGCGCTCGACGAGAAGAAAATTGTTTTCGCCGAGCTGATCATCCCGAAGAAAACGGCCTACGTCGGCGAAAGCGTTCCGGCCGAGATCCGGCTCGGGATCTACACCCGCATCCCGCACCGCCTGGTCGAAGGAGCAACCCTCAGCGGGCAGGGATTCACCGCCCAGCGCATGCCGAATCCCGAGCAGTCCACCGAGTCGATTAACGGGCGCCCCTACGACATTATCACCTTCAAGACGGCGATCACCGCCGTGCGCAGCGGCAAGCTGGAAATTTCCGCCAGGGACGCCAAGGCCATCGTGCAGATTCCGCGGCGCGGCGGCAGTCGCCCCCGATCGCCTTTCGATATTTTCGGAATGGATGATCCGTTCTCTAACGATCCCTTCGCCGGCGTGGGGGAGCAGAAGGAAGTGGCATTTTCGAGTGAGGCCACCACGCTCGAGATCAAGCCGCTCCCGCCCAATGCGCCCCCGAGCTTCACGGGCGCGGTCGGATTATTCAGCCTCGCGACCGACGTGAAACCGAAAACCGCGCAGATCGGCGACCCGCTCACCGTGACCGCGACCATTTCCGGACGTGGCAATTTCGACCGGGTCACGGCGCCCGTCCTGGAGAGCGATCGCGGCTGGCACACTTATCCGCCGGGCTCCAGTTTCAAACCGGACGACGACATCGGGCTCAGCGGCAGCAAGACTTTCGAGATGGTGCTCACGCCTAACGAACCGAAGAAAGCCGTTCCGCCGCTGATCTTTTCCTACTTCGATCCGTTGAAGGAAGCCTATGTCACGCTCAAGGGCGACAAGTTGCCCGTCGTGGTCGAGGGCGGCGCAACCGCCCCTGCGACACCGGCGATCGCGAGTGCCTTCACCACCCCGCCCCCGGTGACCGCGCGCCCGACGGCGGCCCCGCAGGCGCAGGACATTCTTTATCAGCTGACCGATCACGGCCCCTGGGATCAGAACTTCACTCCGATTTTCATGCGTCCGGTTTTTTGGACAGCGCAGACGGTCCCGTTCCTCGGGTTAATCGCCTTTTTTGGCTGGGAAATGCGGCGCCGCCGGCTTGAAAATCGCGAAGGGCAAAGGCTCGCGGCCTGGGAACACGAAACCGCGGAGCTGCAGCGCAAGCTGCGGCGCGCAGACGATCCGCCCGACCAGTACTTCGCCGAAGCACTGCGCCTCGTGCAACTCAAGACCGCGCTCGCGTCCCGCGGTCGCGGGATCGAGCCGAACACGGTGGACGCCGAGACGGCGGTGGCAGCGTTTGATCTGCCGGATGAAAAGCGGGATCGCGTGCGTGAGCTTTTCCGGCGGAGCGACGAGCTGCGCTACAGCGGCCGGCCCAACGGCAACACCACCGTTGCCGAGCAAACGCGGCGCGAGGTGCTGGAATTGATCGACAGCCTAGCCTGAAATGCGCGCGCCCCTTCTGCTCCTGCTCACCGCCGCCGCGCTTTGCCTAATCCCGAAAGCCTTCGGGGCGCCGGTCGCCCATGCCGAGGTCGACGCGACCTTCGCCAAGGCGAACGCGGATTACGCCGCCGGCCATTTTCCCACGGCCATCGCGGGCTACGAGTCGCTGGTCAAGAGCCGCCAGTGGAACCCAAGTTTGTTTTACGATCTGGGCAACGCCTACTTCCGCGATGGCGATCCCGGGCGCGCCATTCTGAACTACGAACGCGCCCTTGCGCTCGACCCCGCGCAACCCGAAGCACGGGCCAATCTGCAACTGGTCCGCGATCAGGCGCGGGCCCTCGAACTGTCGGGCAACTGGGCGGAGCAGCATCTCGCTTATCTCACGCGGGACCAGTACGCCTGGCTCGCCGCGGCCGCTTTTTGGGGCGCGGCGGCAATTTTCTGCGGCCTTTATTTTTCCCGGCGACGGCCGGTGGTTTGGATTTTTGCCCTCTTGTTGTTAGGCACCATCTCGGCGGGCGCGGCTTGCGCGGTTTATGAACTCGAGGCGGGCAGCGCGGGGAACGACCTCGCGATCGTGACCGGCAGGAATATCCAGGCCCGCCTGGCGACGGCGGAGAGCGCAGGCACGGTGTTGCTCCTGCCGGCCGGGAGCGAAATTAAAATTCTCAGCACCCGGGGCAACTGGCTCTACGCCGCCTTGCCTAACGACTTGCGGGGCTGGATCCCGGCCCAGAGCGCCGAGCCGGTGCGACTGTAACGCGGTCTTACTGCATGAATGTGGGAGGGACCTTGGTGTCCCGATCTGCTGGCGTGCGGCGACCAATCGGGGCGCAAAGGCCCCTCCCACATTTGAGAAGCTCCCGATTGCCCTCATCTTGCCTTTATGAACGAGGAAATGGACGTCGGGACGAACAAAAAGGCGTTCCAGATCAATCTCGACGTCAAACGCTACGGCACGTTCGCGGAGATCGGCGCCGGGCAGGAGGTGGCGCGCCGCTTTTTCCAGGTCGGCGGCGCCTCCGGCACGATCGCGAAGACGATGTCGGCCTACGACATGCAATTCAGCGACGCGATCTACGGCGCGACGGATCGCTACGTCAGCCGGGCCCGGCTCCAGACGATGCTCGACCGTGAATACCGATTGTTGATCGAGCGCCTCGATCAAAAGATGGGCGACGAGCGCACCTTTTTCGTTTTCGCGGACACGGTCGCGGCGCGCAGTTTCAAGGAGCATAACGAGTCCCACGGCTGGCTCGGAATGCGTTTCCAATCCGAAACGCGCAGCGAACCGAGCCAGATCATTATCCACGTGCGGATGCTCGACGAGGCGAACGTCGATCAGCAGGAAGCGCTCGGGATCATCGGCGTGAACTTGATCTACGGCGCGTTTTACTTCCAACAGCCGGAGAAACTAATCGCCTCGCTCCACGAAAATCTGCCGTCGGAGCGGATACAGGTCGACATGATCAAGTTTTCGGGACCCGCCTACGAAGAGGTCGACAACCGGCTGATGAGCCTCCAACTGGTGAGCCAGGGCCTGACCGACGCGGTCATGTTCACCGCCAACGGCGAATCGGTCCAGCCGGCGGAAATTCTGCACAAGAAGGCAATCATCGTGGAGCGCGGCAGCTTCCGGCCAGTGACCTACGCGACGAACGACATGCTGGAGGGCGCGCGGAAAATTTTCCTCAACCAGCCCGGGGCGAAGGAAGAGGACTTGGTTGTGCTGATGGAAATGACGCTGGAGAATCTGCTTTCCGAAGGTCAGCTCAACCACGCCGATTTCCTCGCGCGGGTCGATATTCTCGGGTCGTTAGGCCGAACGGTTTTGATTTCGAAGTTCGGCGAATACTACCGCCTCGCCGGTTATCTTTCCCGCTACACCAACCAGATGGTGGCGCTCGTCATGGGAATACCCAGCCTGCACGAAATCTTCGACGAGAAATATTACCTCAACCTCGAAGGCGGGATTCTGGAAGCGCTCGGGCGGATGTTTAAAAGCGGCTTGAAGCTGTTCGTCTATCCGATCGAAGACGAGGAAACCGGCGAATTAATTACCGCGCCGCAGCTCGCGGTCGCGCCCAATCTCCATCATCTCTATCAGTACCTGATCGAGAATCGCTTCATCGAGGGAATCGCGGATTTTCATCGCGAATACCTGAAAATTTTTCCGCCGGACGTGCTCGCGAAAATGCGGGCGGGTGATTCCACGTGGGAGTGCATGGTGCTCCCGGAAGTTTCGCGGATGATCAAGGCACGCGAATTCTTTGGTTATCGGCGCTCGGTGGCCGCCTGATATCAGCCGGCGCAATAGGGCGCAGGAATTTTCATAAACTCTGCGGGCGAGGCATGGTTTTCGCTATAACAAGCGCAACGACCATGGCCAAACGCGCGAATTCAGTCATCGGCATCGACCTCGGCAAACACGTTTTCAAAAGCGTGCTCCTGCAACGGAAAGGCGATCACCGCGTCGTCCTGACGAATTACGCGTCGCGCGCGGTGCCGGATGAAATCAAAAATGCCGACGAACTGGCGCAGCAGATCAAACTGCTGCTCAAAGATCTGGGCGGCAGCGCGAAGAGCTATGCCGTCGCGGTTTCCGATCCGGACGCGCTCCTGCGCATCATCGAACAGCCGAATACGCCGATCGAACTGCTCCGCAGCGCCCTTCGTCTCAACGGCCTCGCGGTCCTCAACCAGGAATGCCAAAATTTCGTACTCGATTGCGCGCCCGTCTCGGCAACCTCGGCGGTCGCGCTCGCCGGCGTGACACCCAATGGCACCGCGGTCGAGAAGGTCGGGAGCTCGGGCAAGACCCGCTATCTCGTCGGCGGGTTGCTGCGCCCGATGGTCAAACAGATTTCCGAAGCGTTCAGCAAGACAAAGACGCCCGCCAACGTGCTGCAGCTCGCGCCCGTCTGCTCCTTCAACGCCTTTGAGTTCGCCTACCCGCAGATCTTTGCGAACGAAGCCTTCCTGCTCCTCGACATGGGCCACCTGCAAAGCACGGTGTTGATCGGTCAGAAGACCGAACTCATGCTCGTGCGGAGCGTCGACTACGGCGGCAAACTCTGCGGCGAAGCGTTGATTGCGGATGGCGCGGTGGATAGCGCGACCGCCCGCATGCTGATGCAGCAAGGCGACGCGGGCATGGCTGACACCTGCCGCAGTTCGCTTCTCGGGCTCGCCACGGAAGTGCGCAACTCGATCGGATTTTTCGAAGGCCAATGCGAGGAAAGCATCCACCGGATTTTTGTTTCCGGCGGCATGGCCAAGACGGAAATGATTTTGCAAACCCTGAGTGATGAGCTGGGTCTGCCCTGCGAAATTTGGGATCCGTTGGAAACGTGCGAGGTGGCGCTGCCATCGGCCAAGCGCCAGGCACTCTCCAGCGAATTCGTCTCCCTCAACGTCGCCTGCGGCGCAGCCATCTCCTACCTGAAAGCCGCTTAACGATGGCCCTGCAGCTCAATCTTCTCCACGAGGAAATCACGGAACAGCGCCAGCGCCAGCGCGATCCGCTCAAACTCGGCGTCATCGCCCTGATCGCATTTGGCGTGATCCTGTTTCTCTACTACGGCTGGAACGCCTACCAGACGATCGAGATCAAGAGCCGTCTCAATGCCGCCAACAGCGAATGGGAGAAGGTCGAGCCGAAAGTCACGGCCGCCCAGAAGCGGGCCGCGGAACTTCGCCAAATCATCGACAGTACCATGGTGCTCGACGGCCTGATCGACGGGCGCTTCTATTGGGCGCCATTTCTGGCCAGGGTCTCGCACTGCGTCGCGCCCAACATTCAGGTGACCAGCCTCGACGGCGGCATCGTCGAGGCGGACCAATCAGTCGCGGTCACGCTCGAAGGCATCGCCGCCGCTCGTGAGCCGCGGGCGGCCGCGGAAGATCTCCGGCAGCTCTTGATCGAGCAACTCGAGAAAAGCTACAGCGCCGTGAAAGTAAACTTCAAAAACCTCGAAGACCTCGACACCGTCGTAAACCTCAGCGGCGTTCCCACGCCCAGCGCCCGCTTTGTCCTGAGCGCCACCTTCAACCCGAAGCCCGGCGACGCGAGCAAAGCAGAGGAGCCACCGAAGGACAGCGCGAAAAAGAAATGAAGACGAAGAAATTCAATAAAGATCAGATCCAAAAGATCGTTCTGAGCACGATCGGTTTCATCGCGTTGATCTATTGCTACTTTAATTTCTTCCTCGGGCCGCTGAACAAGAGCCGCGCCTCCATGACGCAAGAGATCGCCGATGTGCAGGCGAAAACCGCCTCCTCCAAAACCGAGCTGAAAGAGACCGCCAATCTCGAAACGCAAGCCAAGCAGGCGCCCGGCCGCTATGAAGCGCTCAAGGCCACCACCGCAGATGGCGCGCCGATCGCGTGGTTCCCGCCGAAGATGCGCACTTTTTTTAACAAGCAGGGAATCGACAAATCGGCCGCGCGCTTGGAATCGAGCGGAGATTTCAAGCAGCCGGAGCTCACCAATTGGATCAGGGACACCTGGGTCATCGAGTTGCCCCGGAGCGACTACGGCGTCCTCGGGAAAGCCATCGCCGAGTTGGAAAACACCGAACCCCTGCTCAACATCCAAAAAGTCACCATTCACGCCGTGCCGGAGGATCCGCAGTACCAACAGGTCAGCCTCGCACTGCAAACGGTGCTCTTAAGAAAATGAAACATCTTCTGCCTGCTCTCTGCCTAACGAGTCTGCTACTCGGCGCGGCCCGCGCCGACCAAGCCGTCCCGGCGGTTGAGTTGAAGCAAAAATCCAACTTCGACGCAGCAGATGCCCGCGATCCTTTCTGGCCGATCGGTTGGAAAAGACCAAACCCGAAGAATCCAAATGCCAATGCTGGTCCGGACCTGTCGCCCAATGCCTTTGCCCTCACCTCGGTCACGACGGGCGCTGGTGGGCACTTTGCCATCCTGAATGGCAAAATCATCCAGGAAGGCCAGCAGTTCGGCCTTCAGCTCGGCACCCAGGTCTACCAGGTCACCCTGCGCTCGATCGAGGATGGCCAGGTCGTTCTGGTCTGGCAGGAGAACGAGATTGTGGTGCCCCTGCGCCGCAAGTAGTCCGACCGGGCGCGAAGCACGTCATCCCGAGCGAAGCGCAGCGGAGTCGTGGGACCCCCGCGGAGGAAACTTTACGGTCGCGCGCCGGAATCCTTCGACTGCGCTCGGGATGACGAATAGAAACCGCGATAACTCGCGGCGTTTTCCTCCAGCTTCTTCCGGAGCATTTTCAGCGGATCGCTCCTTGTCCCTCGGCGCAAAACCGTCGCCACGCAGAGCCGCACCATCCCGACAAAATCGTCAATCGCGACATACTCCGGCGCAATCGTTCCCTCTGGCGTGCAGTTATGATAGTTGCCGAGCGCAATGCTCGCCGCGGCACAGGTGTAACCGTAAAGCTGATAGGCAGTCGCTTCGCATGTCCCGCCATCGAGCAGGCAACGCTGCACCGGGATCTTCTCCGCCTGCGCGACACTCAACAATTTCGCGGTGGCCGGACCGTCGAAGCTCGAGACCTTGTCCCCCACCCTGACGATCGGCCCGCGTCCAATCTCCGCCGTGCCCCGGGGCGTGCTCGTTTCCAGGGACAGAATCGTTAGGCTGCGCGGCAAAATCCCGGCCTGCGCGAGCTTGATCGCGCCGACGAATCCGACTTCCTCGGCCCGCGTGAAGAGTCCGGCGCAATGCGCGCTCGCGCCCTTTTCTTCCAGCTCGCGAAAGAGGCAGATAATTTCCGCGCAACCGAGCAAATCGTCGCACGCGCGGGAATGAATTTGCCGGCCGCGCAGCTCGAACGGCGGCAGGTCCCACATCGCGAAATCGCCAAATGATTTCGTCTGCGGATTCCTGCGGAACCTTTCGGGGACGGAACCGAGAAATTCCAGCGTGTTGTCCTTGCTCCGCACCCAGCCCGGATGATCCATGTGCGCCGCAAAAGCCCATCCCGTGGCGGCGCGCCGGCCGCGCCGGTAGTGCGCAATGACGTTCCCAAAAGAATCCCGCTCGAATTTTACGTGCGGACATTTCCGGAGCTGCGCCTCGATTTCCGCGCGCACCGCGTCCTCGTGAAACGGCGCCGTCGGCTGCCGCGCGAGCGCCTCCACCACGGCGAGCATTTCCTTCTCGCGCATTCTCGCCTAACGACTCGCCACCTGCACCTGCGCCAGCGGCACGAATTCGCTCTCATGCAGCACGACCGGCTTCGTCCCGCGCAGGAGCCGCCACCATTGCCAGGCGCAACCGGCGACGATCAAAAAGACGAGCACTAAAAACGCCAGCGCGACGAGCGCGTCGATTCGCCAGATGAGCGCCTGGCGCGCGTAGTCGATGTTTGGGGGAGCGGCCGCGACGATTACGTCCGCCATTTTCAGAAAACCAAGCCTCGAATCAGGCGAAAACACCTTCAGGTATCCGGCCGAAAACGTAACCACGATCATGAAGACGAGCGGCGCGACCGTCGTCCAGACATAGCGCGTTTTGCCCATCTTGATCAGGATCGTTGTCCCGAGGCAGAGGGCAATGACGGAGAGCAGTTGATTCGCGAGCCCGAAGAGCGGCCAGAGGCTGTTGATCCCGCCTAACGGATCAATCACGCCCTGGTAAAGAAACCAGCCCCACGCACTGACCATCAGCACACTCGCGAAAAGATTCGCGCTCCACGAGCGCGTATTGGCCAGGGGGCGCCAGACCTGGCCCAGCAAATCGTGCAGAAGAAAACGGCCGACGCGCGTGCCGGCGTCGAGCGTCGTCAGGATAAAAAGCGCCTCGAACATGATCGCAAAATGGTACCAGAGCGCGAGCGCGGTCGGACTCGCCGTGACGCGCGCGAACATGTGCGCCATCCCGACCGCGAAAGTCGGCGCGCCACCCGCCCGGCCAAACATCGTGCTCTCGCCGAGATCGCTCGCGAGCTGTTTCATTTCGAGTTCGCTCACCGGGAATCCGGCCGCGGAAACTTTTGCCACCACTTCGCTCGGCGGCCCCTTGGCGTTGATCGCGAAATACTGCCCCGGTTGCAGCACGCTGGCGGCAATCAGCGCCATCAGCGCAACCATCATTTCCGTGACCATCGCGCCGTAGCCGATGTCGCGAATGCGCGACTCGCGTTCCAGCATTTTCGGCGTCGTGCCGGAGGCGATCAGCGAGTGAAAACCCGAAACCGCGCCGCACGCGATGGTGATGCAGACGAACGGGAAAACCGGCCCGGCGAAGACGAGACCGCTGCCGTCGATGAAACGCGAGAGCGCCGGCATTTGCAGCGTCGGATGGATCAGAATCACCGCGAGCGCGAGCGCCGCCACGGTTCCTAGTTTTAGAAACGTGCTCAGATAGTCGCGCGGGGTGAGCAACAACCAGACCGGCAGCGCGGAAGCCGCGAAGCCGTAAATGATAACGGCCCAGGCGAGCCATTTCTGATCGTGGCGAAACCAATTTTCGAGCGCCGGAAATTGCGGCAGAAATTGCCCGCCCCAAACCGCGAAAAGCAGGCCGAACAAACCGAAGACCGTCATCCAGCCGACACCGACACGACCCGAGCGCAGACCTATTCCCATGATGAGAGCGACCGGAATCGTCGTCGCCATGGTAAAGACACCCCAGGGACTTTTGGCGAGCGCCTGCACCACCACCAGCGCCAGCACCGCGAGTAGGATCACCATGATGGCGAGGACGCTGACGAGCGCGAGCGCGCCGACCGCGCTGCCGATTTCCTCTTTCACCATTTGGCCGAGCGTCTTCCCGCGCCGCCGGACGGAGGCGAAGAGCACGATCATATCGTGGACCCCGCCGCCTAACGTTGCGCCGACCAGGATCCACAATGTCCCGGGCAGAAACCCAAACTGCGCAGCCAGCACCGGACCGACGAGCGGGCCGGGGCCGGCGATCGCGGCGAAATGATGGCCGAACGCCATCCAGCGATTCGTCGGGACGAAATCCCTGCCGTCGTCCACCACGAGCGCGGGCGTGGCGCGGTTGTCATCGAGCACCAGCACTTTGGCCGCGAGCCACTTGCTGTAGAAGCGGTAGCTGATCGCCGTCGCGCACAAACCGGCGGTTACAATCCAGAGCGCGTTGACCTGCTCGCCCCGGGAGAAGGCCAGGACCGCGACCGCCGCGGCGCCGAGCGCGCCGATGCCGATCCAGAGGAGAAATTTGAGAAGTCGCATCATGGCACGCGAGCGGACTATAGCGCGGCGTGCATTGCGCCGGCAATCACGGAGGGACGTGCTTCCGCACGTCCATGGACGAGCAGAAGCTCGTCCCTCCGACCCTACCCTAACGAGTCGCGCATCCGCTGGAGCTGCTCGAATCGCTCCGCGAAATCCTGGTTCCGCTGCCGATGTTCAGCCACGACCTCGGGTGGGGCGTTAGCGACGAAGTTCTTGTTCGCCAGTTTCTTCCGCACGGTCACCAGTTCCGCTTCCGTTTTCGCGATCTCCTTGCCGAGGCGTTCCCGCTCCGCGTCCAAATCAATCAGACCTTTGAGCGGGAGATAAAGCTCGCCCAGCGGAGTGAGCGCGGTCGGCGTTCCCCTGGCTGGCTGGTAGCTCGCCACAAGATCGAGTCGTTCCGCGATGAGCAGGATGCGCAGGACCGCAGCCTCTTCCTCCGGCAACGGACGCGATGGTTTGAGAACAAACACAACGCGTTTGTTTGAGGCGATGTGGAAATCCCGGCGCAACCCGCGACCGGCAATGACCGTTTCATATTTCGCGTTCGCGAATTGCTCGTCGTTAGGCGTAAGGCCGTAGTGTTTCCTAAACCCGTCGTCCAGCGGCTGCGGCCAGCGGGCGAACTGGATCGATTTCGCCCCTTGGTCGTCCGGCAGGTCGGCGTTAAAGCCGAGCCCGTGCCAGAGTTCCTCGGTGATGAAGGGCAGGAACGGATGAAACAAGCGCAAGGTGTGGCCCAGAACAAAGTCGATCACCGCGAGCGTGTTTGCTTTCCGCGCGCCTGGCGGTTCCGCATCCGCCATTCCGAGCGCAGCCTTGCTCGCTTCGAGATACCAGTCGCAATACTCGCTCCAGAAAAAACGGTAGAGCGCCTGCGCGGCTTCGCTGAAATTGTACTCCTCGAGCGCCTGCGTGACCGCGCGGATCGCGGCATCGAGGCGCAACAGGATCCACTTGTCGTCACTCGTGAGGAGCGCGGGATTGATTTCGCCTTCGGTCTCGCCGCCATGCATCTGGCGGAAGCGCGTCGCATTCCAGAGCTTGTTCGCGAAGTTGCGGCCTTCCTCGATCTGTTTTTCGTCAAAACGAATGTCCTGACCGCTGGGCGCGATCCGCATCAGGCCAAAGCGCAGGCCGTCGGCGCCATATTTCGCGATCAGGTCGAGCGGGTCGGGCGAGTTGCCTAACGATTTGCTCATCTTCCGGCCCTGCCCGTCGCGAATCAGGCCGGTGAAGAAGACATCCTTGAACGGCGCCTGCCCGGTGTATTCGAGCCCCGCCATGATCATGCGCGCAACCCAGAAAAAGATAATGTCCGGCGCGGTCACGAGGTCGCTGGTGGGATAAAACTTCGCGCGCGTTGCGTCGTCCATCGTCTCGATGGGCCAGAGCCAGCTCGAGAACCAGGTGTCGAGCACGTCCGGATCCTGGGTCCAGTTTTCCGGATCCGGCGGCGGCTCGAGGGCGACGTAGATTTTCTCGGGATCGGCTTTGCCGTACCAGACCGGAATGCGATGACCCCACCAGAGCTGGCGGCTGATGCACCAATCCTGGATGTTCTCGAGCCAATGCGCGTAGACCGTTTCCCAGCGCTCCGGCCGGAAGCGAATCGCGCTCCCAACCGCCGCGCGGGCTTCCTTCACTTTCGGGTATTTCAAAAACCACTGCTCGCTCAAGCGCGGCTCGATCGGCACGCCCGCGCGTTCGCTGAATCCGACCGTGCTCTCGTGCGGTTCTTCTTTCGCGAGCAGCCCGCTTTCGGCGAGCATCTCGGCCGCCTTCTTGCGCGCCACGAAACGATCCAGCCCATTGAGCTCGGACACCTCGGGACAATTGATCGTGCCGTTCGGGTGCAGCACGTCGATCACCGGCAGGTCATGCCTTTGCCCGATCTCGAAATCGATTTTGTCATGCGCCGGTGTGATCTTGAGGACGCCGGTGCCGAACGCCGGATCGATCCCTTCGTCGGCCACGACGGGCACTTGCGCGCGATGGAGCGGCCGCCAGACTTTTTTGCCTAACAATGCCCGATAACGTTCATCGTCCGGATGAACCGCCAGTCCCACGTCGGCCATGATCGTTTCGGGGCGCGTCGTCGCGACCTCGATGAATCGTCCCGGTTCCTCGACCAACTCATAACGCACGTAGTAGAGCGCGTTTTTTTGCGGAGTCGGGATGACCTCCTCATCGGAGAGCGCGGTCAGCGCGACCGGATCCCAGTTCACCATTCGCCGCCCGCGATAGATGAGTCCTTTCTGGTAGAGATCGACAAACGTGCGCTGTACGGCGCGCGAGTAGCCCTCGTCCATGGTGAAGCGTTCGCGTGACCAATCACAGGAACAGCCGAGCCGTTTCAGTTGCTCGATGATGATGCCGCCGTGTTTTTCCTTCCACTGCCAGACCCGCCTAACGAACTCCTCGCGGCCGAGATCATGGCGGGTCTTTTTTTCCTCCTTGCGCAACTGCCGCTCGACCACGGTCTGGGTGGCGATGCCGGCGTGGTCGGTTCCCGGCAGCCAGAGGACTTCCCTGCCCAGCATTCGCGCCCGCCGGGCGAGGATGTCCTGGATGGTGTTGTTCAAGACGTGGCCGAGGGTGAGGACTCCGGTGACGTTCGGCGGCGGGATAACGATGGAATAGGCCGGTTTCGGCGAAGCGGGGTCGGCCTGGAAAAAGCCCTCGGCCAGCCAGCGGGCATACCATTTCGCCTCGACCGCCTGCGATTCGTAAGCCTTGGAGAGTTCGGCCATGGGGAGCAATCATCGAAGAGCGCGCGACGATTGCAAAACGAAAACACCGCGCGCCGGTGTGCTACTTTCGAGGCGATGGAAAAGGTGAATCTCGAGGAAAAGTTCGCGGCGTTCACGGAGCATTGGCGGCCCAAAATCGTCGGTGAACTGAACGGCCAGGAAGTGAAGGTGGTGAAATTCCAGGGGATGTTCCCGTGGCATCAGCACGAGCGCGAGGATGAACTCTTCCTGGTGTGGCGCGGCCGGATGCGGATCGAATTCCGCGATCGAACGGTCGAATTAAATCCTGGAGAATTTCTCGTCGTCCCGCATGGCGTCGAGCACCGGACCGCGGCCGATGAAGAGACGGAAGTCGTCCTTTTCGAGCCCGCCGCCACGCGCAACACCGGCAGCGCGGAAGAGTCGGAGTTCACCGCCCCGGACGACGTGCGAATTTAACCGCAGAGGACACAGAGTTCGCAGAGCAGGAATATGATGAGCTTTCCTCTGCGATCTCTGCGTCCTCTGCCGTTTTTAACAGCGTGCTTGCGGCGTTGGGACTGCGCCTTCACCTTGCGACGTGTGCAGTTACTGAGAATCATCCTGGCCTTCATCCTCGCGAGCGCGTTCGTTAGTCGCGTCGCGGCCGAGGATTGGAAAGTCATCCGCGCCGACGGCCGCGATTACGTCAGCTTCGCCAACGTCGCACAGTTTTATCGCTTCCCGCATTACACTCGGGTGAGCCGCAGCGTCTCGTTGCGCGGCGATCGGCGCGGCATTCGCGCGCAAGCCGGGACGAGCGAGTTTTCCATCAACGGCGTCCGCTTCTTTAGCGATTATCCGCTCCTCGCCAACCCGGAGGAAAATCTCATTTCGGCGACCGATGTCGCCAAGATCATCGAGCCGGTCCTGCGACCAAATAAGATCAGCGGCGCAAAAAAAATCGATACCGTGGTGCTCGATCCCGGCCACGGCGGCGACGATAGCGGAACATCCGGTCCGTGGGACAACGAAAAAAATTACGCTCTTGATGTCGCCCTGACGGCACGGGAAAATCTTTTGCGCGCCGGTTTCAAGGTAGAAATGACGCGCGTGCGCGACGACAGCGTTTCACTCGAGGATCGGGTCGCTTTCGCGAATCGATTCTCCAACGCCGTCTTCATCAGCATTCATTTCAACTCCGCCCAAGGCGGCTCCGGCGTGGAAAGCTATGCGCTCGCCCCGGAGGGCGTGCCTTCGAACGCCTCGACCGAAAATCATCTCTCCAGTCTCGATACGCAGTGGTATCAGGGGAACGCGCAGGATACGGCCAACATCGCACTCGCCGCCGCCGTCCATGGCTCGATCCTGTCGCGCGTTTCCGTCTTCGATCGCGGCGTGCGGCACGCGCGCTTCCATGTCCTGCGCGACATCAAGATCCCGGCCGTGCTGGTGGAGGCGGGCTTCTTGAATGATCGCATCGAGGGCGCGCACATCGCCACGCCGCAGTATCGGCAACAGCTCGGGCTGGCGATCGCACAAGCGGTCACGACTTATAATCGCGCGGTCAATTTCCAATCCTCCGGACCAATCATCGTCGCGGCGGCGACCAATCTTCCGCCGCACGCGCATTCCATCACCGATTCGTTAGGCGAGGCGGCGCCGAACTGGAGCAACCCGCCCCAGAAGCCTTCCGCGGCGATCCACTCCTCCAATTAGATGAACCACCCTGCGCGCGAAACCGGGGCGCCCGCCCGGGAAAAACCAATCGGCGTCTTCGATTCCGGCATCGGCGGGCTGACCGTGGTCCGGGCCCTGCGCGAGCTCTTGCCTAACGAGACGATTTTTTACCTCGGCGACACCGCCCGCGTCCCTTACGGCGGGAAAAGCGCCGCCACGGTCGAGCGCTACAGTCTCGAGATCGCGGCGCTCTTGCTCGAGGAAAATTGCAAGACGATCGTCGTCGCCTGCAACACCGCCTCGGCCCTCGCGCTGCCAAAACTCGAAGAGACCGCTCCCGTGCCCGTAATCGGAGTGATCCAGCCAGGCGCGGAGGCCGCGGTCGCCGCAACCCGCAACCGCCACATCGGGGTCATCGGAACCCGCGCGACGATCAAGAGCGGGGCCTACGAGCGCGCGATCCTGGCACTCGATCCCGCCGTCCGTGTCTCGGCGCGGGCCTGTCCGCTGTTTGTTCCGCTGATCGAGGAGGGCTGGCTGGAAAGTGAGATCACCGATCGCGTCGTTAGGCAATATTTGGATCCGCTGGTCCGGGACGGAATCGATACTCTGGTGCTGGGCTGCACCCATTATCCGCTGCTCCGCGAGGCAATCGGGCGTTACCTGGGCGACGCGGTGCAGTTGGTGGACTCGGCGCAGAACTGCGCGACTGCGGTGCGGCAGTTGCTGGACGCGGAAGACCTCCGCGCCGCCTCGGTGACGGCCGGCGAATTGTCGGTGGCACTAACCGACCCGCCCGATGCCTTTCTCGACGTCGCCCGGGCAGCCTTGCGCCTCGAGATCGGGACGGTGCAGCTGCGCCAGGTCATTCACCCGGCAAAGAGCTGAAGAAAGGCCGCGTTCGTCCCTGGAGGGTCGGGCTCTGTCCCGTCCCCGTTTCAAACTCACTGAGGAGCATTTCCATCCGCGACTCCGCTTTTTTTGGCAACTCCAGATCTGCTATTGCGCTTCTTCGGCAGACTGGCGACAACGAGATCATAGGAATGATCGATCATCCGGAGCAGCTCCGCATCTGGAATCCGGCCACTCAACTCGACCGTGTTCCAATGCTTCTTGTTCATGTGATAGCCGGGCGTGACGTCTTCGTAGCGGTCGCGCAACTCGAGCGCGAGATCGGGATCGCATTTCAGGTTCACCCGGGACGGAACCGCGTCGAGAGAGGCAAGCGCGAAGATCTTCCCGGCCGCCTTGAAAACGAGCGTGTCCTCGCCAAAGGGCGTGCCTTCGGTTGCGTCCGGCTTCGTTAGGCAAGATTCGCGGAAGTCTTCGAGGTCCATGGGTCAGATGTGCTCGCTCCATTCGGCCCGCGCTTCGCACAGCGAAGCGTCTCGATGTAGAAGCCGCCCTCTGGGCGACGCGGGCGTTGACGCTGCTCCGAGAGAAACTCTCTTTTTCGTTAGGCTATCGCGGCGACCAGCCGCGCGGTCAATTCCCCAATTTTCACCCGTTCCTGCTCCATGCTGTCGCGGTCGCGCAAGGTGACGGTGTCGCGCAAGCCCGGGTCGCGCTCGCCTAACGTCTCAAAGTCGATCGTGATGCCGAAGGGCGTCCCCGCTTCGTCCTGGCGGCGGTAGCGCCGGCCAATCGCGCCGGTTTCGTCGTAGAAAACGTTCATGAAAGGGCGGAGCAGCGCCTGCACTGCGCGCGCCTTGGCGACCAGCTCGGGCTGGTTTTTCAAGAGCGGGAAGATGCCGCACTTGATTGGAGCGATGCGCGGATGAAAGCGCAGCACAATGCGCGTTTCGCTTTTGCCTTTTTCGTCGGTCACGGTCTCCTCGGCGTAGGCTTCGCAGAGGAGCGCGAGCACGGTGCGATCGACCCCGGCGCTCGGCTCGATGACGTGCGGGATGAAACGCGCCTTGGTCTCCTCGTCGAAATAATCGAGTGTTTTGCCGCTCGCGGTTTGGTGCTGCGTCAGATCGTAATCGGTGCGGTAGGCGACGCCTTCGAGTTCCTGCATTCCGAAGGGAAACGCGTACTCGATATCGTAGGTGCCTTTCGAATAAAAGGCGCGGTCGGCGTCCGGCACGGTCAGGACATGCAGCTTATCGCGCCCGATGCCGATGTTTTCGTAAAACTTGAGCCGTTCCTCGAGCCAGTAATCGAGCAGTTCCATCCCCTGCTCTGGCCGGCAGAAATACTCGAGTTCCATTTGCTCAAACTCGCGCGAACGAAAGATGTAGTTACGCGGGTTGATCTCGTTCCGAAACGCCTTGCCGATTTGCGCGATGCCGAAGGGCAGCTTCTTGCGCGCCGTATCGAGCACGTTCTTGAACTGCACGAAGATCGATTGCGCCGTCTCGGGGCGGAGATAGGCAATCGACTCCGGGTCAGCCGACGCCCCCATCTGGGTCGAGAACATAAGGTTGAAGGGCCGCGCCTCGGTCAAATCCTTGCCACCGCAATTCGGGCATTGTTTGACGCCGCTTTTCTCCGGCAATTGGTCCGCGCGGAGCCGCGCTTTGCAGGTCCGGCAATCAACCATCGGGTCGCTGAAGGTGTCCTCGTGGCCGCTCGCTTTGAGCACTCCGTGATGGGTCAGGATCGCGCCGTCCATCCCGACGACGTCGTCGCGCTCGCGGACCATCACGCGCCACCAGTAGTCCTTCAGGTTGCGCTTCAATTCCACCCCGAGCGGGCCGTAATCCCAGACGCCGTTCAGGCCGCCGTAGATTTCGCTCGCCTGGAAAATGAATCCGCGCCGCTTGCAGAGGCTGACGATCCTTTCCATGCGCTGGGTATCGCTAGGACTGCTCATAAGAAGAATTTTGACCGCGGATTACGCCGATCGGCGCGGATATTCATCCGTGAAATCCGCATAATCCGTGGTTAAGAAGATCGAGGACTTAGTGCGCTACCGTCACCTCGGTTTTGACCGAGTTGGCGATGAAACAATTCTCGTGGGCGAAATGGTGCATCTCCTCGATATCTTTCGCAGTCGGCTGGTTGTCACCGGAGAAAGTTAGTTTTGGGTGCAATTCGACCCGCGTGATGGCCAGTTTGCCGTCGGCGTTTTTCTCCATGTGGCCGACCGCTTCATCCACGTATTCGTCGAGCATGAATTTCTTCTTACAGGCCACCGCAAGGAAAGTGAGCATGTGGCAGCTGGAGAGCGAGGCGACAAACGCCTCCTCGGGGTCGACCAGCTTCGGGTTGCCGAGGTAAACCGGCGCGGCCGTCGCGTCCATTTCGTGGCCGCCGTCGAAGCTCCAAGTGTGATCGCGATTGTAGGTCTTGTATTCGAAATCGGGCGTAGCGCGCTTCCAGGCGAGGGTCATTTTGTGTTCGGACATGCCTCTAGATATGCGCCGGACCGCAATTCGCAAGCGGCCGTGATTCCGTCCCTCGGTGGAACAAATCTTGCACTAAGGAAGGCGCTGGAACGCCTCCCGGGCAGGCAAAGCTGCCCGCGGCCAGCCGGCTAGAAATGACCAACGAAGATCTGCAAGCACTCCTGACCGCCATGCTGGGAACCGGCGAGGGCGTGTCCGACTGCCTTTTTATCAACGGGAAACCGCCGCTCGTCGAGCGCCACGGCGCCTTGCACGAACTCCCGATGGAGGAGGCGGGTGCGACCTTGCAGCCCGCGCACATCGACGCGATGTCCGAACTGCTCATCGCCGGGAGCGAACGGTTGCGCTCGGACCTGGACACGACCGGCTCCTGCGACGCCAGCTATTCGCTCGGAACGGCGGCGCGCTTTCGCGTCAACATTTACCGCCAGAATGGCCAGATCGGAATCGTCATGCGCAAGTTGCAATCGGCCGTGCCGACGATCGAGTCGTTAGGCCTGCCGCCGATCTTCAACGAAATCGTCAAGGAAAAGCATGGGATTATCTTCGTCACCGGCAGCACCGGCAGCGGCAAGACAACCACCCAGGCGGCGATGTTAAACGAGCTCAACCAAACCCAACAGGTGCACATCGTCACGCTCGAGGATCCGATCGAATTCCTCCATCCGCACGACAAGGCGGTCTTCAGTCAGCGCGAATTGGGAAAGGATTTTCCCGATTTTGCCACTGGCCTACGCGCGGCCATGCGCCAGGCGCCCAAAGTGATCCTGATCGGTGAAATCCGCGACCGGGAAACGATGGAGATCGCTCTCACGGCCTCGGAAACAGGTCACCTCGTCTTCTGCACCCTGCACACCATCAACGCCGGCCAGAGCATTAATCGCATCCTCGGCCTCTTCACCACCGACGAGGAAAAACAAGTGCGCGAACGGCTGGCCGATACGCTGCGCTTCGTCGTCAGTCAGCGCCTCGTGAACAAGCTCGCGGGCGGTCGCCTTCTCGTCACCGAGATCATGGGCAGCAGCCTGCGCACCCGCGAAACGCTGCTCTACGGCGAAGGCGAAAACCGCACCTTCCAGGAGATCATCGAAGCGGGCAGCACGCTGGGCTGGCACAGCTTCGATCAATCTCTCATGCGCGCCTTTGAGGACGATCTGATTTCCGAAGAAACCGCGCTCCTTTTCTGTACCCACAAAAACAAAATGCGCCGCGATCTCGAGATGGCGAAAAAAATGCGTTACCCGGTCGACGAAGAGCCATCCGGCTTAAAAATGGCCTCTCTCTAAGTATCAACATGAACACCTCCGACAATGACGACCGTTCCCGGCAGGAACTCCGCCTCGCCCAACTCGAAATCAAAGTTCTACGCGAGCAATTGCTCAAGTCGGCCCAGGAAGCGCAGCGGGCCCGGGACGAGTTGGAGGAATTGACGAAGGAAATTGCGCCGAGCGCGCACGAAAAGTCCGTCATCGTCCCGATGACCCCAAAAGAATCGACCACGCCGCATGCATCACCATCCGCCCCCCTGCGCAACGGGAGGCCGCGGGTCCTCTATGTCGAGGACAGCGAGCCAAACTTCCGCCTGATCGAGAACGTGCTGAAGGATCGCCCCGGGACCGATCTCGTTTGGGCCGAGACCGGCGAGCGAGGCCTCGAAATGGCCCGCGAACAAGCGCCGCACCTCGTTCTCCTCGACCTCGACCTGCCCGACATCCATGGCAGCCAGGTGCTCGAGCGCCTCCAAGCGCAGCCCGCCACGGCGACCATGCCCGTCATCGTGATCAGTGCCGATGCCACGCCGAGCCAAATCGAGCGGATGCTTTCGGCGGGCGCGCGCAATTACCTGACCAAGCCGTTCAATATTCGCCGCTTCCTCTGCATGTTCGACGAGATCTTCGCCGGCACCTGAGGAGCGAGGCGAGCGAACTTTATTTGCCGCCGCGCCCCGCTAAGCCGATGGTGCGCCACCGATGGAATTGCGCCCCCTTGCCTGGAAGGTTCTCGCCGCGGGTCGAGGGCGGCGGATTCTGCTCGCGGGCGCGATTCTCGCGCTCCTGCTCGGGGGCGTGCTGCTGCGCCGCACCACCTGGGAGGAGACGACCCACCTCCGTTTCCAGCGCGATATCGTCAACGGTTTCTATTGGGGCAGCCAAACGGTGGCGCTAGGGCAGCGCTTGTCGCCGGGCGAGAATCCTGATTCCTGGCGAGCCTTTGCGCGCGGCTACATTGCGCTCTACGACCAGGTGGGTGACGACGCCTACGAAGGAAATTACGGGCTCGACTATCCGCCGCTGCGCCTGCTTGTGATGTCGATTTGGGCGAAGGGGGTGCGGGCGAAATTTCCCGGCGTCGAGGACGGCACGCCGGATTACGTGCGCCCCTTGCTGCACGTCAATCTGCTCTGCGAGATGGTGACCGCGGCCGGTATCTTCCTTCTCGTTAGGCGAGGATTGCGACGGGCCTCGGACGCGACCGACTCGCCTCTTTTCCGGCGTGTCTCGCCGCGCCGGCGCGCCACGGTTTGCGGGCTCGTCGCGGCGAGCGTCGTCTGGTTTGATCCGTCGCTCATCCTCGACACGCATGCCTGGCCGCAATGGGATGTATGGATCCTCCCGTTTTTCCTTTTTGCCGCCCTCGCCGCCCTCACGCGGCGCTGGTTCTGGTGCGGTTGTCTCCTCGCTGCCGGAGGAATGTTGAAGGGGCAACTGCTCTTCGTCGCGCCGTTTTTTCTCTTCTGGCCATTGTGGCAAAAGCGTTGGGTGCGCGCCTTACATCTGGTCGCGGGCTTCGTCTTCGGCTCCGCGTTGTTTGTCTTGCCCTGGCTGCTGCGTAACGCCAGTTCGTGGTGCCTGGTCGCTACCGTCGCCGGCCTGACCGCGGCGGTTCTCTTCCGGCGACGCTCCCGGAATGCGGCCCCCTGGACGGCCGGCGTCACCGCCGTCGCAGCCTTCATTGTCGGAGCCGTCAACGGCGGCAGCTTCGGTTGGCTAACGATCGGTTTCCTCTACGGCAGCGAACATTATCCCTATCTCTTCATCAGCTCCTGTTACAACCTGCCATCGCTCCTCGCCGATTGGGGTTGGTCTCTCAAGGCGCCGCTCTGGTCGCTTAACCTTGGCGCCCTGCACCTCTCGTTGACCTTGCAATGGGCTTTGCGCCTTTTCTATCTCCTTGCCCTGGTGCTTTGTGCGCTCGGCGCCGCCCGACATACGCGCCACCGCGAACCGCGGCTCTTGATCGCGCTCGCCGCGCCCTGGCTCCTGATGTTCGCTTTGCTGGCGCAAATGCACGAGCGCTATCTGCTCTGGGGCGCGGTGCTAAGCGCCGTCGCGCTCGGAGTAAGTTTGCGCTTGAGCGTCCTCCATTTCTTTTTCTCCGCGATGAGCGCAGCCATGATCACCCATGTGCTCCTGGTCGACAAAAAACTCGGCCCGACCCTGGGGTTGATCGATCTGCTCGAGAAAGCGCGGCCTTACGCTTCGTGGCTCTTCCTGGGCTGCGTCGCGATCTGGGTTTGGGACACGTTTTCCAGTCGCCCGCCGAGCTTGCGCCTGCGACCCGTGTCCACTTTGCCCAAAGAAAAGGTGGGCCTTTCGCTCGCCGCTGCCGCCGAGAAGGTGTGAGCGAGCGGTTACGGCCCGGCAGCACGCGATCAAAAGTTGCCCAGCGCGTTGGGCGCGTCGCGTCATCGGCTTGACTCATCACTCGTCACTCGTCACTTATCACTTCTGCAGATTGCGCGATTAGCTCAGTGGTAGAGCGCTTGCTTCACACGCAAGAAGTCGCAGGTTCGAACCCTGCATCGCGCACCACCTGCCACTTCTGGACTTTCGTGGACAGATGCGGACTCCAACGGACTAAACGTCTGCTCTCCAGCGGTTAACAAATCCGGTTTACCTGCTTCCAACTGGACACTGGCGGACTCGATTTGACCGCCGTTGACTAAATTTAGTGCGTCTATTTGTGTGTCGGTCAAGGTCGGGAGCGCTGCCGCTCCATCCCAAATCGGGATCATACTTGCGTCAGTATAGACTTTTTGCGTGAGCCGCATGTCACTGTGCCGCATCAACTTCATGCGGACGATTTCCGGAACGCCCGCCAACATTAACAAAGTGCCGAAGGTTATGCGCAGAGAGTGAAAGTCAGCGCGTTCCTCTTTTGCGTCGACGTAGGGAATTCCTGCTGCCAACAAATCCAAACGAAAGCGTTTCATTCGAGGGATTCGGTCGAAAACCAGTTCGTTAGGCTGCGGATCACTCCCACGAAGTCGCAGCAGCGCTTCTGCGGAGTCCGGCGTCAATGGCTGCATCG
Organism: Spartobacteria bacterium; assembly: GCA_003169975.1. GTDB lineage: Bacteria > Verrucomicrobiota > Verrucomicrobiia > Chthoniobacterales > UBA10450 > Palsa-1392. Next base: position 218,018 of record PNAA01000041.1, read on the forward strand.
CGTCTTGATGATTTTTCGAAATAGACGCCCTAACGGCGATGTAAGGACGGTCACCGAGGTGCACGTCACGCCATTGGATGACCTTCAATTCACCACGGCGCAAACCGGTAGTTCCTGCTACCAAATAAACGATCCCTCGATCGTCGCTTACCGATATTAGTCTGCGAAGTTCCAGTAACGTCAGCGATCGACGAAACCAAATACGCGTTCCCCGCATCTCAACTCTTTGAACAGTCCGCATTGGATTGACATGAGTTCGCGCTTCAAGCCAATTGCAGAATCCCGCCAACGCGCTGTGATATTCGTTGCGCGTTTTCGCGGAAAGCGACTGGCGTGCTCTCCATTTTTCGAACGAATAGCCGTTCAGCTCCCGTGCCGTTTTCCAGATGCAGTCGTCCGCCAGCCGGAACAACTTCCGCCGAACTTCGCTTACGTATTTATCATCCCTGCCTAATCCTCTGAGACTTTGGACGAATTCGTCGATATAATCGGCGATTGGCAGCGTTGCCGCATCACGCTGTTCCTTCGGCGGGAGCAATCCCTCCCGCTCCTGTTCCAATTCTTTGACGATGCGGCGAAGTTTTTCTTGCGCGACCTGCTTGTCGCTCACACCAAGCGGGACCCTTATCACCTTCACGTCTCCCGAAAGGCGATATTGCCCCGTGAACGTGCGTGCCACCCGCAGCTTGCCCTTCACCATTCGCTTTGCCTTAAAAACGTGCTGCATCATACGTGGATCGCTCCCATTCCTGTTCCCTGCATATACCGCCGAAGCTCACACATCTGGATCTTCCATTTTCGCCCCACCCGAAAAGCACGCAGCCTACCCCGCTGTATTTCTCTCGTGACGGTTCGCACGCAGACGCCAAGAATGCGCCCCGCTTCCGACAAGCCGACGCACCGATACTCCTCCGCGATTTCGTTCTGGGGTGTTCCATTCATTTCTTTGCGCTCTCTTTTATCCCCCGCCAAATCGTCTTATCCCGCTCACGCCGTTTCCTCTTGGCTTCCTTATGCTTCGCTCGATGATACGGCCCGGCATACCCGCCAAGCCGAGCCTGCAAGCTGTCGGTCTGCACCGCCGCCTTTAGTGACGTAGCAACCCGTCGTCCGACCGGGCGAGCCGGCCTGCCCGCTCTCAATTCCTGTCGATTGCGCTCCCAAATTTCCCGCATCGAGACATAAGTGCGGCCCAGGAAATCGAAACGCGTAAGTTTGCCGAGCTTCACCAGCTCCCCAACTCGCTTCGTACTCACGTCCAGCATCAATGCCGCCTGAGCATGATTCAGCAAGCCTTTCTCCTCGACCATCGCATCGCTCATCCGTTGCAGCTCGCGACGCATTTCCTCACGGCCCGCGGACTTGGCTCCCAAAGTTTGCGGAGAAAATATTGATGATGCTGAAGCGGTCATTTCAATAGCGTTAATTGCATAACCGTAACGTCTGTGACGTAATCTGTCAAGCGTCTATTTTTCGACAATCTTTCGGGCCACCAGCCCCTACATCCAAAGTTTGCCGCAATTTGAACAAGGGGTTCACCGCCACCCCCTTGTAAATCCGGGCTCGGGGGGAACTGTTTGCCCGTAGCAGCCTTGCCGCCTTTCGCGTGGCGTAAAGTGATCTGCAAATAACGGATATCGACATCCTTTACCTGGCGGGTGCGCAAAATCGTCCGCACTTGTTCGAGAAATTTAGGCTTGGCTAGTTCGTTTTTGTCGAGCAGACTCCTTGCCATGCTTTCGTTTTACGCCAAACCCTGCCTCTTGAGGAACCGAAATAGGCGAATATCCGCTTCGTATACTATCTGTTAGGTGTAATTCGCGCCACCCCATGTTACGAGCCACCAGCATCCTCTCGATTCTGACGTGGAGTTCCATTCTTGTCGGTGCGACCGTAGTCATGTGGCCGATCGCGCGTCCGTCTTACAAGCTTCAATATGCCGTGGTGCTGGTGTTCGCTCTCAGCACAACCGTGTTGTCTACAGTGATGCTGATTCGAAATCGGCCCTTTTGCCTGGGCGTTTCTTTTCTTCTTTCTGTGGCTGGCGGGATAGTCTTTGGCATCGTCGGCGTCGGAGTGTTTGTTTACTGTATTCTTTCCGTTCTCGCTCCGGGCTCGTTCACCCGCCCGTCGGGTGTCGAGTGGTTCTACGGTGTCAACAACGCGATAATGCTCGCCCTCCCGATATGTTGGGCGTTTCTGTGGCGCGATCACCGCAACAACGTGACGGACAAACACCTAACCATGCGATGGAGCTGACGCCGGGCCGTCGTACGACCCAGTTTTCATATGACTAGAACCATTCAACTCGCAGCCACGCGCGCTCTCGCCCCGCGCAGCTCATCTTGTTCTCGTTAGGCGTCATTACCATTATGGCAACACTCGCAACCAAGTGGCAGCCGGTATCCGACATTGATTCAGCGTTTGGATCTATTTCGTATTCGTTCCAAGATGATGCGATGGTGGTGCGCATGATTGGTGCTCGGACTCTAGTGCTCCATTTTTCAGGAGTGGTTATGTTTCGTTTTGAGCAGGAGGGTCCGGGCTGGTTTGACCCGCTTCCACACCCGCTTCCAATGGTCGCCCCATCCCAAACATTCCCATTATTACTTATTGAGGGTTCTGAATGGTTGAAGCTGTCCAGTGTGCTTCACAAGGATATGCGTCATTTTGCATTGATAAGTTACGACCACCTTGTCCAGTTGATCGCCAAGTCAGATGTCCAAGCTCATTGGGAGGAGAAATCATGACGCCTAACAAGTCGCCAGAGCCAACCGCCGTTGGCGCTTGCAGTTCCGCTGTCGCGGTTCACGTCGCGAGTCGGCGGTGGCTCAGCTTTTTTCGTTAGGCCTAAGGCGGTCGCGAATGGATGAGTTTGATGGAATCATGGCAAAGTATGGGGACCGCCCACTTCGGGAGCACTTCGAGACCGTTGCCGAGATCAACCAATTCGCCGTTCAATTCTACCGCGATGCTGCGGACATTTACGACGCTTTTACTAGACTGAAGGACTTCGAGAGGAACCCCTCTGGTTATTCTCTCGATGACGCTCCAATACTCGGTCTGCTCGTACGGATCTGGAAATTGTTGAAAGAAACAATCAGATATCACGTGGAGAACAACGCGGAGTTCATAGCGATCTTCCAGCGAACGCTCCTTGAGACCGCCGTCACGGCGACCTACTTGCTAAAGCATGATCAGAGTGTTGTCGAGGATTTCAGGAAATGTTCGTATAAGGACCGTCTTCGAATTCTCCAAGACGCCAAGAACGGATCAGCGTTTTCGAAGACTAAGGCGGGTCAACGCCTGCTGCGCTCTGTAGAGAAAAAAATGAAGCTCGAAGGTTTTTCAGAGAACGACTTTGCCGAACAGAAAAAGAATCGGTGGAAGCTGCAGGGCAAGAGCTTCCTAGACATTTTCAAGGACGTCTACGGCGATGAACACACAGCACAGGTGAACGAGCATATGTACAGATGCTCCTTCGGCATCATGTCGGAGTCAGTGCATTGCTCGTGGAACGACTCAATGGATTGGTGTCTGCAAGGAAACGAGGATGGCACATTTTCGATTTATCCGTTCTTTCACCCCGCTGATATTCGATACATCACCCCTATTTTACCCTTTTGTAGCGAACCCTATGCTTTGTGGCTTAAGCGGATCGGCGTCGCCGATCGGTATTACACCATGATGCTCGATTGGATTGCGCGGCAGAATTGGAATCTTTATCTAGAGTTCGACAGGCTCTACGGAGATATGGAACCGGCCGCAGAACAACGGCAAGTGCAGGCCACGTCAGAAAACGCGAAGAACATCAAGGCCCTCTTACAAATTTTCACTGATCCGATCGAATGGGACAAAGCTAAATGGTCGGGCACCGTTTTTCTTTTCGATCCCGAAGGTCTCAAGAAGCAGATCCCAGGACTCGGCATTGGTTTTGCCGACTTTGAAGCTGGCAAGACAATTTTCGACGGCTGGATTAAGCGTGTTGGCCACGTCGATCAATTCGAAGAAATTCGCGTCTCGATCATTGAAGGGCCGCTGCCAGGAAAGCCGAACGGCTACACAGTTATGATTTCGTCCAATCCTGATCACACGATTCGTCGCACGCAGCAGAGCCAACCGGAATTTCAGCCAACAAATGTCATTCTGATGTCCCGGATGCATCGAATGAATCCCGCATCTACCTCAAAAAACCTCGAACGGTTCAAGCAGGCGTTAAACGAATTTGGCTTCTACAGATTGTTCCCGGCGCACGTTGCAAGTCAGCAGATCCAGGACATGGACGTGTCCCTTTACATCGAAAAGCGAGAAATTCATTTCGTCCAGATAGCGGATATCCACCCTAACGATCCTGAATACGCGATTTTCGCGAAGAACGACACGAATTAAGCCGCGATGATCGAAAAAGCCTTCACATACCTTAGGCATAGCTCTTCTGAAGATCATTTAAGACCTTTAAGGATTTCGTGAAAGGTCTGCATATTAAGTGAAAGGCCTAACCAAACGATGCAGCGAACCGCGGACCGTCCTTATGCCTAGAGTTGAGAGCATGCGAACGTCATTTCTCGCTCGCGCGGTCGCTGATCTTGTGTCTCGTTAGGTCTATGTGGAGCGATCTACCATCTCTGCTCCAGGGTCTACTTCTTGCCCTCATCGTCGTTTCCGTTAATTTCGCTCTTGTGCTCCTTTGGCGCTGGTTCCGAGGCAGACCTCTTCGCCCGCGTCAGGGTAGTGCGATGAAGATCCATCAGATGCCTGTCTGGGTATGGATTCTCGGGATCGTGATGTTTGGCGGTGCCTCCATCGGCATGGTTGCGACAAAATCTTACTCGTACGCGCTCTTCTTTGCGTATAGTAGCGGAGCTTATGTATGCGGCCTGATCTATTCACTCGCAATCCGGCGTCGAAAGACCTAACAAATCGCTGGAGCTGACTGCGAGCCGGCGTACGACCTCGTTTTCCATGACTTCCACACTTTCACCCGCCGCGGAGCGCGCCCTCGCTCGCAGCAGCTCAGCTTTGTTTCGTTAGGCGAACCCGAAATCCTCTTCGCTAAAAGACGAATACGCCAAGCCTCCTGGACCGCGCCCGACCTCCCATCCCTTCTCGATCGTCGAAATCAGAATTTGCCGGACCAACTGCATCCGTTCAAAGAAGCCCGCACGTCCCGTCCATCCGCGCCATTCTTTGCACGCTCTGTAGATTCGACTAAAAAGCGTCTCTCGAATCACGTCCTTTACTTTCGTCCACTCCCAGCCCTTCCCAAATCCCGCCCAAAGCCGCCAGCGGTGTAGACATTCCGGCCGCTCCTTCGATAGGTATTTCGCCAGGTAGCCAGCGTGCTCGCTGCGCATTCGGGCAACATGAATGCGACCCCACCCCGCCCGCCCCGCCAACTCTCGCGCCTGGTTCACGTGGATGAATTGGTTCGTGATCAGGTGCACGTGCAGCCCGTGTTCTTCGTGCAACTCGAAAACACGCAGTCCCTGCAGATTCGGCCAGGAACGCAGCAGGAGCGTCAGCAGATGATTCCACCGCTTCCGCGTGTCCTTTACCGCAAGGAGGTCTTTGAAGGTGAAGGTCCACAGGTAAAGCTGCTGTTTCCCCAACGTTCTTGAGGCAAAAAGGAAGGCGGCTTTGCTCTTGGTCATGGGTCCTGTGGAGTTGTTAGAAGCCATCTCATAAATG
>PNAA01000028.1 GCA_003169975.1 Spartobacteria bacterium
CGCGAGCGTTGCACGGCCCAACTACGCGGCGATTTCAGCAGCTTCATTACGCTGGGCCGCGGCGGGACCGAGCCCGCTCCGGACGAGTTGCGGCCCGCGTTCTAGGCTTGACCTTCGCAGGAGAGTGTCACGGTCGAGATCTCGCTTTGTTTCGCGATTATCTCTTATCGCCCGCCGCCGCTTCCGGCAAGCCGACCTGCTTTAAGAGCGACGCGCGTTGCATGTGGAGCGATGCGTCGGCTGGATGGGCATCGATGGCATCGGAGATCGCCTCGAGCGCGTCGTACCAAATGCCCGCCTCGGCATAAGCCGCCGCTCGCCCTAAATCGTCCGCGTTCTCAATGCTCTTACCGAGATCAGCGGACGCTTTGACGCGTTTAATGACACCTTTGGCGATAATATCCTTTGATCGATTCTCCGCATCCGGCACGATCGCGACGTTCCATTCGTAGAGCACATCCGGCTGCAACTCGATGTTGTGTTTGGCCAACTTCACCCGGTGCATTCCGGCCTTGTCCGCTTGAGAACTCGTAAGCGAGAGCAGCGGTTTGGCTTTCCTGGGCTCGACCAATGTGAGCTCAAGTTTCGCCTTCGCAGGCCTCGATTGAAACCAAAACAAGGACGGTTGCGCCTGAGTGGTGAGCGCAACGTGGTCGGGCACGAGAGCAAGCAATGAGGTACCGGCGATTTCACCTCCACGAGCGCCGCCGCTTACTCGCATAGGGATGTTTCCCGCGCCGACAGGTGGTTTATATACCAGTTTCGTCACTCTGTGCGCCGACGCAGGTTCGATTGCGGCCGATGACGGACTCTTTGCTGGTTCAGGTGCGGCATAATTGCTGCCGACCAGGAAGGAGATCGATAAAAGCGCAAAGAGCGCGACAAAACTTCGGGTGATGTTCATATGGTGCGTCCCAGGACGCGGTAGATCGTAGTCTTCTCTTGTTTACCTTTCAATTCGATACTTTGCACAAGCTCCGTCGAAAACTGTCCGTCGAGCAGTTGAAATGTTGAATGCCCGATTAAGATCCGGCACATGTCGTCCGACGCGTAATCTTTGTCGAAGCTCTCGAGGCGGGCCGCGGTATTCACCGTGTCACCCATCACGGTGAACTCGAGGCGGTCTTTGCTCCCGACGCAGCCTGCAACCGTTGGTCCGCTGAATATTCCAACGCGCATTTGCACCGCCGATCGGCCGAGTTCTTGCCAGTGTTCGTTAAGCCGAAGAATTTCAGACCGCATCTCGGTTGCGCAACGAACCGCATTAAAGGCGTCCCGCCGGATATCAGCCTCAGCGGTCAATGCGATCGGATAGCCGAACACCGCCATGATCGCGTCGCCCATGTATTTATTGATGAATCCGCCGCACGCCTCAACGTGTCGTGCAAGGGACTGCATGTAGTCGTTAATCCACTCCATCACCTCGGCCGGCTGAAGCTTTTCCGAGACGGTGGAGAAATTTCGGAAATCGGTGAAGAGCACCGTCGCGAGCAGCTTTTGCGGGCGCGGTCGGTTTCCGTCCATGAAGTCCTCGCGATGCGTCCACATCATTTTGGCGATGGTGGGCGAGACATGCTGGGAGAAGAGGCGCATGAGCGTCTCGCGATCTTTACGCTCCTGATACCGCATGTAGCCCGTGACCATCGCTGCCGCGGCGATGTTGCCGCCGAAGGCTGGGACCAATGGAAGCCAAAGATTGCGCGTAAACGCGATCCAACAGATGGCGGTAAGCGCCGCGGCAAGAGAACAAGATGCGGCCACCGAGGCAACCGGGCGGCGCAGGAAAAATCCAATGGCACCGCCAGCGATGCACCAAAGAAAAATCCACGCGAGTTCGCTGGATTCACGCCACGACGTGGTCGGTGTGTCTCCGCGTTCGGCAGCGCGGAGAAGTTGATTAAGGATTTGCGCGTGAAGCTCGACGCCCGGCACACTCGATTGCAACGGAGTTACCGCAAAATCGTGCGCACTGTCTGCCCCCTCGCCAACCAACACAATCTTTCCAGCCCAGGCATGCGCGTCGACTCTATGGCTCAGGACATCGTCGAGTGAGAACTTAATGAATTTTCGCGGGCTTTTGAAATCGAGCAGGAATTGATGACCACCGTCGTCGGCGTGAATATACGCCCCGTCATTGGAGCGAAACCGGGGGAAAGTCGCTTGGCCGATGCGATAAGATGATCCCTCCTGCGTGCAAGGCGCTCCCGTCTGTGCAAGAAGCGCGAGCGCAAACGAAGGGTAAGCACTATCTGAAAGGTCCCACAGAAACAGAAAGCCCCGGCGCACCGCACCCAACTCGAATGGGAAATCATTGAACCCGTAGCGCTCTGGGGTTTCCGCCAATGCCGGCGGGTATGAAATTTTGACGGGATGTGTACGATCTCCGAACCCGAAAATTCCGACAATGTTCTGGTTTTGCCGCAAGACGCGGTTTAGTTGGCCGACACGGTTCCCATCTCGCGGGACGGGTATATCGCGGTAAATATCCAAGCCGATAGCCACCGGATGCGCGCTTGCGATTGTTTCGAGCAGCTTCGCGAGGAGATCGTCGGGGATTGGGAAATCATACTTGGCGATATCTTGCTCCGTGATTTCCACGATGGCGATGCGCGCGTCCGTCTGATCCGCACCGCCGCGCCAGACCAGGAATTTGTCGTAGGCCAGAAATTCCGCGGACTGAAGAAGCCCAAGCTCACGCGCACCTGCGATCAGCGCAAAAACCGCGATGCCAAGTGCGAGACTCGGAATCGCAGAGTTCTTAAACGCCCGGCGGAGCCGCTTCATTGGGCGGTTCAGAGCCAATTGCCAATGATCAGGTAAGGCGCCCAATAGCAGGGGTGGGCATAGCGCTGATCCGAGAGCAATTTGAGCTGCGCAGCTTGCAGCGCTTTTGCCTTGGAGATGTCGGGATGATCGCGCAACTGGGTGTAAAAATAGGTTACGAGCGAGGATGACGATTCGTCATTGACGAACCACAGCGTGGCGAGCGCGCTCCTCGCGCCCGCTTTGATCGCCACGCCGGCAAGGCCGAGCGCCGCGCGGTCGTCGCCCGCGGCTGTTTGGCACGCGCTCAAGGTGAGCAGCTCCACGGGCTTGTCTCGCAGCTGGCTGGGCCGGATCAACTGTTCGAGCTCGTCCAGAGTTAACTTACTGTCGAACGTTAGTAAGAACGTCTTCTTTGCATCCGCATCAAAGTGGCCGTGCGACGCGATGTGAACGATCGAATAGTTCTGTTGCCCGAACTCCTTTTCGATATTCGTTCTCACGAACTGTGAATTCATTAGCTCAGTCCCGCCGAATAGTTTCTTGAGGTTTCCCATTTCCTGCGGCACATAGCGCAACGGCGAGAATCCTTGAACCCCATCGGAAAGTCCGTTCGCCACCATCGCAACATTTTCTTTTTTAAATGGCCTCGGCTCCATCAGGGTAAGTCCCGGCGTCACCGCGACGGCGTATTTTTCGATAAGATATTTCTGTCCGTCGTGCAGCGCACCCATAGGGATGTTACGGAGAGCGCCGTCTGGGATGAAAACTAGGGTGTCGACTTTCGTACTGGCGAGCAGCGGTTCGAGCGGCTTGATCAGCCAATCGTAAAGCTGCTTCGCTTGATCCAGATATTCGTAAGTCGTCCGCTTTTCCAGATTCACTCGAAACTCGTGCGCGACGGCGGTCAACTCGGCATCGGTCGCCGGGGATTTCACCCGATGCAAGCCCGAGGGCAGGCTCACCAGCATCTCCGTGCGATCCGGCAGCGGAATGATGTAAACGACCGCTGCGGTCCCAGATACTGTCTCGATCTTTGTAACTTTGGATTTTAACAGATTTACGCACTCGTCTTGAAAATAATCTTCGAGCTCAGCGGATTTGAGCAACTCGGTACAATCGCGGGCCTCGAGAAGCATTTTGTCGAGATCGGCTGCGTCCGCTGCGGAATCGGCGCGTTGCAGCAACAGATCGGCAAGTTGGAAGTAGATCGCGCCGGCCACATCGCGGAACGAGGAATGCGCATTGGGATTTCCGTAATGCAGGGCAACGTCATGCCGGATTACTTGAAGCGTCTCTACAGCCCGCCGATAAGCCGCGATCGCGGCTTCGTCATCGTGCTTCGCGTGCAGCAATCGCCCTGTTTGCCACTCCCAGCGGTAAAGCACATCGGGGGAGTTCAGCGACTGTGCCAGCAATACCGCCTTGCGTGTAAGCGCCAGGGCGTCGTCATATTTCTTCTCGGCCTCGTATAGCCCGCCCTGGTAACCAACGGCATAGGAGAGAGCGCGTTGGTCGCCAAGAGCCTGCGCAGTCGCAGCCGCTTTTTGGAAAGCGTTTAACGCGCGAAGGCGTAGTTTGTTATCATGATCGGGCGCCTTGAGAAAAAGTTCGTCTAAAGTTTGGCCTGCGCTGAGCAAGTCGTAGGCTTTATTGTGCGAATCTTGCAGGGTCGCCGCTGTCTGGACGACTTGGTTTGCCCAACCCTCGGCATTTTCATAATCCTCTGCCAGGACAGCGGTGCGCGCAAGATTCGCGCGCGCCTGCGAAGCCAACTCCATATCTCTGTTGCTCGCTGCCAATGACGCCGCCGTCTCATACTCTCTTTCTGCGGCATCGAATTTGGTCTGATAACTATGCAGGTTGGCCAGATTGTTCAGAGCCTGAGCTTCGATATGGGAATCCTTCAGGGAACGGGCGAGCTTGAGGCTCTCTTTTAAGTTCGACTCCGCCAGATTTTCGTCTCCCGCCATCTGCATATGGTCACTATGATTTTGCATCGGTGCGGATCCGAGAATGTAGATCGCGCCAAGCGCTGATTTTATCGCGGCGAGATGCCTGGTGTCGGACCTTTCGGCAGCTCCGTGCTCTGCCTGCGTGAGTACTTCGGATGCAAGTCTCGTCTGGCCGAGCGCGTTGTAGGCCGCGGCGAGATGGATTTCGGCTTCGCACTCGCCTGACCAATTCTTCGCTTTCTCAAAAGACGCCTCCGCCTTTCTCCAATGCGCAACGGAGTCTTCAAAAGCGCCACTCGTTGCAAGACGGGATGCCTCCGCAAACTCTTCGTCGGCAGGCGACGCCCAGAGCCGAGCGCCGATCGTGATGATAAAGAAAAAGGCGCTCGATCTGGCTGCGAGGACGAGCGGCTTCATGATCTCAGGAAAGAATCAATGATGGCGGAACGATTCGGGTTGGAAAGAACAAAATTAATTATTGAAAATGGCTCGAACGCTCAGTAAAGGCTCCGGCGAATCGTTTGGAGCCGAGGCTCGCGGGAAGCACTGATCCTGGAACGGTTACGAAGAGCAGACCAAAGATTTTGACCTTATCAGCTTTGAGCGGTTGCACAAACCGTGGCAAACCAAACATTTGAGTCGAACTCATAGTTTCCCAATCGGTTCGGAGTAAGCACGAAACAGGTGCTTCCCGAGCATTGGTGTCTACGAGCCGCACAGATGTGGTTTCCGGATAGGAACGCGATGTGCCCAAAAAACGGCGAGATTGACGCGGGCGAGATGCCCTATGTCACCGAGCCCGGAACATCGTGACGGTACCCAACGCTTCCGCGCCTAAACCATTCGTATCGGCAGTTCCAATCCCTTGGTTGACGATTGCTCAGGCTGATGGGACGGCAGCGCGCTCGCATAACGTGGATGCATAACAAGATTGCGCGGTCAGAATCGAAGGTCCCCTCGAGCAATCAGCTCGACGGAGACGACGAAGACCTGGTCGTTTCCCCCTCGCCCGTCTCCTGACTCGGCTGCATGCCCCGCCGGAGTGCTCCGAGCATCTTCTCCCACCGTTTAACCTCGGCTCGGACGTGGCTCCCTGCTCTTCGGAGTCGGTAGAAGGTTCGCTTTGACTTTGCGAATCGTGTGTCCCTCCGAATAAACCCTTGGCGCGCTAGCTTTCTTACTGAATTCCAAACTGCCTGGTGTCCGACTTCGTTGTCCCCTCGCAGCTCCGCGATGTGCTTGACGAGATCTCCGCAGCGCGCCCCGGGCCGCGAATGCAATGCGACAAGTACGAGCATATCGACCGGCCCTCTCAGGAGTCGCGTTTTCCACTTCTCCCGCGCCGGCCGACCTCGTGGAGGCGGCACGTAGGGTGGGTAGTCCGCAGGGTCGTTCTCTTCCCCCCAATTGAGCCCAGGCATTGGATTCATGAGTCGAAACCAACAGAGTACCGTTAAACCCCTTAAAGGCAAGAGCGAACTGTGTGAAAGATGACAATGCAATGCGTTCAATGGCAGATTGTTATGGAGGGTAGCGTACCCCGTACGAAAACCGCCCTTCCCGTCGTAGGAAGCGCATGCTTACAGAAATCAGTCTTGAAAAAACCAAAGGCGATGCCCAGCCAGAATGGGCCAGAGTGGACGACATCACGAAAATGTTCGGAATCAAGCGCTCCCGCTTGTATCAGCTCCTGCAAAACGGACAAATCAAATCCGTCGCCCTGCGTCAGCGCAACTGCACCAAGGGAATCCGGATCATCAACTGCGACTCCGTCAGGCTTTTCTTAGAGAGCTTGGCCAGCAAGGAGGCGAAATAATATGTCAAACGTCATAACTGCTGCCAGTGATCCAGGCGACGACAGAAACGCGCGGTTTGGTGCGCCGGAGCCTGTCAACTCCGACGGCACCCAGCCCGAACGGGAAGACCTTCGGTCGGGAAACGATGTTCCTAACGCCGATAAGAATCATACGGATGGAGGAACTCCTCCGACCCCACCCGATGACTCCGATCGTCTTTATTTGCCTTCCGCAACCTACAAAATCTGCCGGTCGGCCAGACGAATCTTTACGGCACTCGCAATCAAATTTATCATGTTCGTCCACGGAGGCGTAACCGTCGAGATCGCGTGGACCGGAAAGAACCGCGCGGAACTGCGAGAAGTGACGCCATCGATGGCGCGCAGCCGCTTTGAATTGGCCGGCGAGTTGTGGAGAGACGGAACCGACAACCACGGTAAGAAGATCTCTCGACCGTCTCGATGCTCGGAAGACAATGCCAAGGCGCTGCTCGCGACGATTGAGGCTCAAGAGCTTCTGCCTCCGATCGCAATCCTATCGAACTCTCCCATCCTTATTGTCGACGAGAAGGGCGCACCGCAGATTCTGGGCTATGGTTATCACAGAAATCTTGGCGGTGTGCATGTCTCTGAAAGGCTGAATCTAGAGCCGCCAATGCCCGTCGAAGTCGCCGCCAAAGCGCTGACCTCCACGCTTGGCGATTTTCGCTTTCCCACGCGCGATGATAAAGCCCGGGCGATTGCGGCCATGCTAACCCCGGCGATTGTCTACGGTCAGCTATTGCCCGAAGCAAAGATCCCGTTGTTCATCTTCGAGGCCGATCGTAGTCAAACCGGCAAAGGACACTTGGTTGAGTTGATCGCCAGCTTGTACGGTGAAGAGCTCAACATCGTAGTTCCACGCAATGGGGGTGTCGGAAGCCCCGATGAGGATTTTAATGCCGCCTTGGTCAAAGGCCGATCCATCATCGTCCTCGACAATCTTCGCGGACAGCTGGATAGCATGCACATCGAATCGTTCCTGACGGCCCCCAACGGTCGGTTCATGGCACGCACGTTTCGGCGCGCCCCGGCTGACATCGACCCGCGCCGCTACGTCATTTTCGCGACTAGCAACGGGTTCAAGACGACTCCAGACATGGAGAATCGTGCGATCCGGATCGCCCTGCTTAAACAGCGCGAAGGCTATGAGTTTCGGCGCTTCCGTGGGAACGTGCTGACATACATTAGCGCCCATCGCGCCTTCTACTTGCGCTGCATCTACAGCATCATGAGCGAGTGGATAAGACAGGGTCGACCAGGAACCCGCGAAACGCGACACTCATTTCGTGAGTGGACCCGAGCGATGGACTGGATTCTCCAAAACATCTTTCGCGCCCACATTTCAGGTCGCCTGATGGACTACGACCGTCTGCCCGACGGAGGGACGGACCTGGCTGCCGACCTCGGCTTTGGAGCGCCTGAGAACCCGCCTCGCGACGCACAGGAATAACGCCATGGCCGTCATCGATCGATTCAGGTTCAAAGGGAAGGACTACGGGCTTCTCGTGGTCCTATTCCCAAAACTGCCGATACTTCAGCCGCCCTTTTATGAGTTTGTCCCAAGCAAACGTGTCATTGTTATCTCGGAGGATGAGCCTTTCACCCGCTATCCGAAAAAGGAGGTGATCCAGATCACCTCCCGCGCCCCGATCGCTCTTGATACCCGTGAGGGCTTCCTCCGAGCATTGGCTAAGAGGGGCGTCAAGGCGACAGACCACCAAATCCGACTGTTGCTTTACGATATGTCGGAGGAGGAATTTTGGTACCTTGCAAAGATAGCAGTCGTGCTGAAATACTTTCCAAACGTCCCAACGGAAAGATCACAAAAGCGCTCCACTGTGCTCAATCTCTTCCAAAGCCTGTTTCATGACTTTGGCGCCACCTTTCGGCACTATCACAATCTGCGCGAATTCCGCTCTCCGCGAGACATCCTGGTTGTCTTGATGGAAATGAACGTGAAGGCGAGAGACCTGCACAAACACACTGTTAAACCGTACTACAGGAAGGTTCTTCTTGAAAATAGAAAGTATGTGCCACTTTTCCAAATGTCGTTGCTCATGTGGCTCGAGGCGACTAATCCTGCACCGCGTGGGCACGATAGCAAGCCCAAGTCTAGTGAGTACGCTGCGATGTTGAGTTTCTTGTGGAGATGCTCAGCTCACAAAATTCCCGATTGCGACGCATTCCAGTACGAACCGGTTGCCTTTTCGCTCCGACTGTGGGGCTATAGTGATCAGGAAATAGAGCGACTCCTGCCATATTTTCCCGGAGCCCTTATGTGATATAAAAAACACCCCCTTTTTCCCTCCTTTATGGGGACAAGCGTGGACCTGCCCGGACATGGCTAAATATGTCGCTGTATCACGACCCTGAAACTGACCCTCCTCTCCGAATGCCCATCGTCAACCCGCTCCGAGTGTCGCAAAAGCTGGTTCCAGCCGGCCATTCCTGTAACCAGCACTCTTCTCTCTCAAGTGCTTGAGTAAGCGGTCACTTTCTGTCGTCCTTGGTTGGTTTTCCAGCCAACGATAAAATTGCTCCCAACTCGCTGTGACAAAATGAGCATTCGCAAGTTTGGCGATGTGTGATGCGAACGAAGATTCCGGAGATTCTTGACGGGTCATATTGATCAGGAAAAACTCGCTTCCGTCCTGGGCCGCGGCCCAACTGCCAAGCAACCACAAGCGCATTAGTTCGTAGCGTTTTGCATCCAGCGCTACGGTCCCGTACTCGCTCACGAACGCTTTTCCGAACCAGCCGTCGCCACCAGTGAGATATTTCTTATTGTCCGCAGGATTGCTCGGTAGCGTCTCATTGCTTGAGCCCAACTTTGCTTCGATCCAGATCATTCGACCCGGAGCTTCAATGATCACGTCAGGCTCGCTGCCGCGGCTCGCGGCCTCTCCGAACTCTGCGCGCGCCCGCTGCAGAGCAGGGACGACGCCCCCGACTGATTGGGAAAATGACCAGAACGCCGGCTGGGCGTTCTCGAGCTCCGCGTCGACAATCGACCCGAGCCGACCGCTTTTTTCCAGATAGCGAAATACATTCCACGTCAGCGCATCTTCGCTGTTATCACGCGCCAGCCGCGACTCCCGCTTCGTGGTCTTGATTGCGCCCATCAGCTGACGATCTGATTCATCACGCCAGAGCAGATTGTCCCATTCGTCCGCATACTCGAAGGTTGACGATGAGACGTAGATGCCGTGTGGCTCGCAAAGGAATTTAGGCTGCCGCAAGGGTTCTTTGCCTCGCGCACGCTCCACAGACGTTGTGCAACCTCTTACCGGGCACTCGACAGTGCCGTCGGTGATCGTGATCGTTTCCTTCAGCTGAGGGACGTCGTACATAATTCAAATCGGTTGCGCAGCTAGAGCATTCCGAGACGGTGCAGTTTCTCGCGGCTGATTGTATTTGACACAATTCTGGTAAAAGCTGCCAAGCTCTGCGGCGTTGGGCGCATCATTGCCAAGCACACGCAGCAGTTCTTCCCAACTGATGCATTCGAGGTCGATCCGTTCGATCAACGGCCGAAAAGATGCGCTGAACCATTCGTCGAGTTCGCCGCCATACGCACGCACTCTCTGCGCCACCGTCCCCTCAATGTGCGTCCGCTCGATGAAGGGAGCAAAAACACCGGCTTCAATCGCAACCTGCGGAGCGAGAATGTAAAGCCCGATGCTGGTAAACTGTTCGGGTGAAGCGTCCGCACGCCGCAACACCTCGGCCATGCATGCCACATTGCGAGCCGCTTGATCAAAGAAAGGTGCATTCTTCACGCCCGAGGACAAGCCGCCGAACATCTTCGCTTCCGTGATAATGAACTGCGTCGCATCTGCCGCCAGCCTCAGATAGGCGTCGCCGCTCTTCGCCACATTGATGTGCCCGATCCCAGCGTCAGCGTGGGTGTAGGATTCGCTCAACGCATCCGCTCGGTTGCGAGGCCGAAATGCGGAGGGCAGCAGCGCTTCGGAGTACCACGTCGCGTGCGGCTCAAACGCGAGCCGATGTTCAAGCGCCGGCACTTGCGCCAGGGCGTCCAGCATGAGCCGGAGCATCCAACCTTCATTGAAGATGATCGTCGCTGGCAGCTGTGGCGTCTCGCTGACCGTCGTCGTCAGGATGTCGAGGATGCGTTTCGGGATCATACGGGAACGGGCGGCACTCCGACATCCCGCGCCCAGGCTGCATGCAGCGCGACGTCGTCAACCGTAGTGAGATGGACGACTTCACCCACGGCCGCGGTCACTCCAAATAGAGCGACAAATGCTTGAAAATCTTGGAAACCAACGTCACCGCGGCTGAACGAGTGCACGAGCATCAGCGCGGTGTCGGCCCGAAATCGCTTCGCCTCAATGACCGCGCTCGCTGTGCGGTGGAGAAGCTGATAACGGACGCTCTCCGGGAAGTCTTTTGTTAAACCCAGAGTGTGCTTGAGGAACTCCAGCCGCTCACGCTTGCCATCGGACGCATTTTTCAGCCAATCGGTCAGCGTTTCTCCGAAAGGCTCCGACACCTTCCCTTCGACAGTGATCGAAGCCAAGCCGGCGCTGTGCCTGGCCAGCACCCAAACGTCGTTCTGGGCTGCGCGCTTTCCTCCGGGCAGCTCGACTTTGTGCTCGGGGATGATGAGCAGCGGCGCCATCGAATGAAATGGCTCGCCTGCGGCCCCGAACATTTTTGCGATGGCAACCGGAAAGCCGTCCGCGTTGTGCCAAGCGGTCGCGATGGACATGGCGGAATAGTTCTCACGCCAATGCTTCTCGGGATCAGCGAGCAATTTACGCCAATCGGTGAGTTCAGACGCCGGGATGTAAACGGGGTTCATAGCGTCCGCGAGATTACGCCAGCTTGTCTGGAAATCCAGACAATACGAAACGGTGCCCCCGTTAATCTTGCCGGCGAACGTGCAGACATCCGCTCGCCAAAAAAATGTCGTCGGACCGCAAGTCCGTCGCCTTCGCGACGCAGCAAAGATGTCGCAGCAAAAGTTTGCTGAGGAGTGCCAACGACTTGAATGGGATATCAGCCGCGGAATCGTCGCCGCGATTGAAGGTCAGGTTCGATGCGTCACCGACATTGAGCTCCTTGAGCTAGCACGCGTTTTCGGTGTGCCGGTAGAGGCATTACTCCCTTCTCCGGCGAAGCGCTCTCAACGCGCGGTCCGCCGTTAGCCGAAATGTGCCGCCCGATAGTGCCGCTCCTATAAACCTTACGTATGACTTGGGCACGTGTCCAACACTCTGTGCCAACTACGCTGCTGGACCAAAGAATCCATTGATCGCGAGTGTAAGAGTGCCTATCGAGCATATGAGGGCGTCGTAATCGATCGCTACAGTCGGTACTTTGCGGCACGCCCGCATTTGCGGTGCCCGCGGCAGCGGTACTCTGCCCGGAGTCTCGCGGCAGCCCTACCTCCAGGGCTGAGCGCGTTGCAACAATTGATCCCGTCAGAACACCTTCACCGTTACGCTCGGTCAGGTCGCTCCAGCCAAGTCCTTGGCCTTGCCTTACTCGGTGCAGCAGTCATTCGCGATCCAACACTTAATTGGTTCTGGCGAGCGATAGGTTTGTCGCATCTGGGCACCACTGATTCTTGTAATTGCTTTAAGTTTGAGCATGCACTCGCACCTTCTGATCTGGACGAGTATCCGCGCGTGACGAAGCTTGATCTCAGCGTCGCCAACTCCGCCGCATTCGCGGCCATAGAAACCAAGTGGTCTGAGCCTGGACTCGGCATTTGTTCATGTGTCAAAGACGAAGAGGGCAATCCGGTAGCAGGCCATTATTGCGCCTCCCGTGTTGCAACGCGCTCAGCGTATTGGCGAGTTGCGCAAGAGAATTTTGGCTTCGAGCGCGAACGCCTTTCGCAGCTTCCCTGCCCTGTCAGCGTCGCCTATCAGGCCGTTCGGAGCGTCGCCGCTGCGCGCCACTTCGCGGGTCCGAAGTGGGCCGTGTTTGTTCTCATTTTCGACGAAAACAACCCTTATTTCTCGCGGACGGGCAAATGGCCCGGCTGGCCCGACATTCTTGAGACGACTTTAGCTGACGGTCGCGGATTGTTATACCGGGCGATCTCTTGGCGAAAGTTAATCCCACTTCTTCCGCTCTCGCCAGAGGTTCTCGATTGGGCGGCTTCCAAACATCGACTATTTTTTTAATCGGCTCGACTATTCAAAGCTGTGATCCGCGCCGATAACAGCCCATTGACATCGCCTCCCCGGGGTACCGTGACCGTAACCTCCTATACGGGATTCAAAGTGGCCCACCTATAAACTAACGCCTCACGAATACCTACTCTATCAACACCGTTTGTAATCACATTTCTTCTTTTTTGGGAGGTTTTTTCTTCTTTGTTTTCCAATAAAGAAATCATCATCTAGGTAAACACACTACTACTGCTACTACCACTATAATTTAAGGTCTATTTCCCCTGCCAAGGGAGTGACAATCTGGGTAATGGTTCAACTCCAAAGCCAGAGAGTCCTGATGGGCGAGCCCCCTGTCAGTATGTTCTTTGACATCTTAGAATGGCGCCCCTGGCGCCGCTTCTCCGAAGGATGAGCTGTGTCCCCCTGGTCTTGTCGGCTGAGGAAATGCGAGCGGAGCTCGGCAACGATTTCGTCCTGCTCAGAAAGCGGCAGGGAGGTCAGGCCTTGCCGCAGCTTGCGCAGGAATGCTTCACTTTGATTTGTCAGGCTAGTGCACTGTATCATTGAAAGTGAGACTATTGTGCTGTAATCTGGCTGCATGACGAAAACCCATGTGAGACTTAGCCCACCGGAGAGAAGAGAGCTCAAAGCCAAAGCCCGCTCGCGGCGCGTGCGTGTGGATGAGGCCAGGCGGGCGGATTTGATTCTCGGCCTCGCCGCTGGGAAGTCCTACAGCGCCTTGCAAAGACGCCTGGGATGCGGGCGCCAATATGTGGCGCGTTGGAAGGGACGGTTTTTGGCCGAACGCATCGCCGGACTCTATTCCCGCCACCGTGGACGCAAAGCTCTGCGCCGCACCCCAGCGTTGGAGGGTAAGATCCTGGCGGCGACAAGTGTGGCGCCCGCCGATGGCACCACCCACTGGAGCACACGGCGTCTGGCGCGTCATCTCAAGGTGAGCCACTCCATGGTCGCCCGGGTCTGGCAACGGGCCGGGGTTCAACCTCACCGGATGCGTCGCTACATGGCCAGCGATGACCCCGATTTCGAAACCAAGGCCGCCGACATCATCGGCCTCTACCATAAGCCGCCGGCCCACGCCGCGGTCTTCTCTTTGGATGAAAAGAGCGCCATCCAAGCCTTGGATCGCCTCGATCCGGTGCTCCCGCTTTCGCCCGGGCGTGCCGAGCGCCATGGGTTTGAATACTTTCGCCACGGCACCCTTTCGCTTTATGCCGCCCTCAACACTGCGACCGGGGAGGTACTCGGCAAGACCACGGCACGGCATACCAGCGCCCCAGTTCATTGCTTTTTTGGACGACTTGCTCGCGACCCAGCCTCGGCAACGCCAGGTCCACCTCATCCTGGACAATCTTTCGGCTCACAAAACCAAAGCCGTCGCGGCCTTCCTGGAGCAACATCGCCGCCTCCACCTGCACTACACGCCGACCTACTCCTCCTGGCTCAACCAGGTCGAAATCTGGTTCTCCAAAATTCAGCGCGATCTTATCGCCCGCGGCGTCTTTACTTCCAAAACCAATCTGGCCCAAAAAATCATGCGCTACATCCGCCTCTACAACAAAAACGCCCGACCTATCAAGTGGGCCTACCGCGACCCATCCCATCGCGTTAAACCAGTCTCGATTTCAGTGAAACACTGCACTAGTCTCCATTTTCCTCCATAAGTTTGTCGTAGGCGGCGCCGAACTCTCGCCAGTCCCGCCACATCGCTTTCAATGTGGCGCGGCCGAGGTCGGTCAATTCATAATATTTGTGGGAGTGGCCGACACCGGTATCGATCCACTGTGCCACCACCTTCTTTTCTGCGCGCAGACGGGCGAGCAGGGGATAGATGCTGCCTTCGCTAATCCCGAGTTTCACCTTGTTAAGAAGATCGACCAGCTCAAGGCCGTAGCGGGGCTGTTTGCGCAGCGCAATCAAGACCGCCAGCTCGAGGCTGCCCTTTCTCAGCTGCGACCGCCACGCCGCGATCTCGGTTGGCAAGGTATCTTGCATTGCATGATATATGCCATCGTTGAAGGAGTTCGTCAACTCACGAATCGTAGTTTTCGTGCCGGCTTCGACAATCCCCACTTTTTCGGGATCGGCGCGATGATTGCCTGCAAACAGCAGGCCCGGTATGGCGAGCACTTTCTAAACGAACCTTCTGGGGTTATACAGAGACCCGATGAACGAAACACAACCGTGCGAGACTACGGCGCATCGAGCCGAACGCGACGCAACGACAATCCTCAAACACTTCCCGAGTTCCCCTCTAAGCGAGGTTATCGAATTATTTTGGTACAGCGCACGCGGGGTTGCGGCGGTGCGGGGCGCGCCTCGAGAAGCGATTCTGCCAGATGGCTGCGCACATTTTGTCGTCAACTTGTCCGAAAACCGAATCGGCCTTTACGAGCAGATCAACAGCAATCGCCTAACCGCAGTGGATGGAAGTATCTTTTGTGGTCCGCGCTCTTCTGCCTACGCCATCCTACCCGCAGCGGCGGCCGTTATCGGCGTGCTCTTCCGGCCGGGTGGTGTCTATCGGCTACTCTCTGTGCCCACCGAGGAGTTTAGGAACGCGCAGGTTCCTCTGGAACTTATCGTCGGCTGTGACGAGTTACGCGAACAGCTGATCGCCGCCCCCACGACCGCAGCGAAGTTCCTTCTCCTGGAGAAATTTCTTCTGCGCCGGTTACCACGATCTCTGTGTCTCCATCGCGCGGTGACCTATGCCGCAGGCGCCTTCGAACGCGATTCGTTTCTACCCGTTTCCGCCGTGCTGGAGAGGATCGGATTAAGTGAGCGACGATTCAGCCGGATTTTCAGCGAGCAGGTTGGCCTAACCCCGAAACTCTTTCAACGCATCCGCCGTTTCCAGCGAACAATGGCATCCCTGCCATCGCATGGCCAAGTCGATTGGGCGGCGACGGCCACCGCTAACGGTTACTATGACCAGGCTCATCTCATTAATGACTTCCGCTCGTTTAGCTCCGTGACTCCGGCCGATTTTTTCGCCAGCCGAATTGTGCAGCGCAATCACCTCCCTTTGCGCGGTTGAGTTCACATTTTTCCAATACACCTGCCGTCGGGTAGGTCAAACTTGCCGGCATGAGCACGATTGATCGCGCCGGCAAGCAATCCAACATCCGGCCAGTGCCCGAGGGTTATCAAACGGCTTCGCCTTATCTTATTGTGGCAGATGCGGCCGCTGCGCTGGAATTTTATCGCAGGGCTTTCGGCGCGACCCTGAAACGGCGGCTGGCGATGCCGGATGGAAAGATCATGCATGCCGAGATGAAGATCGGTAACTCGATCGTGATGTTTGCGGATGAATTTCCCTCGCACGGAGCGTTCAGTCCAGAACACTTCGGCGGTTCCCCTGCCTCCATCGTGCTCTGCGTGGGAAACGCCGATGCGCTTTACGCTCAGGCGCTTGCGGCTGGCGCGACCTCGCTTCGCCCCATGGCGGATCAACCTTTCGGAGACCGCTCCGGCACTATTCGCGATCTTTTTGGCCACCGTTGGACCCTTACAACTCATATCGAAGATATTTCCGATGAGGAGATAGAGCGGCGCTTCGCGGCAATGATGAGCGGTGGCAAGAATGCCGATCGAGGCCGGAGCGGACAAGCGCGCCCGCCAGCTCAACGGCGGACGCTTTGATAAATGAGTGAAGGAATGGACACCGCGACACAAACCGTCGATTCTAGCGTGCAGAAGAGCGCATGGATCCTCGCTGCGATCGCGGTGATCGAGGGAGCGTGGGTAATCATGAACTTCTACGTCAACGGAGCGAAGTTCATCGCCTATCTTGGGTTCGCGCCGGGGAAATCGGGCAGCGTTTCCGGCTGGATCGCCGCGGCTGTAGTCACCGCCATCTTTGTCGTCCTCTCACTGCGGTTGCCCTCTGTGCGTGCCAATCTATTTCGTCCGTCGCTGCTAAAGCTTCTCGGGCTCGCCGTGGCAATCTCGGCTGGGATACTCGAGGAAGCTGTATTTCGCCGATGGACAATGAACTGGATCATGCAGCAAGGGATGGGCGACGTCATGCAGGTGTTAGGGTCGGCCGCCCTCTTTGGATTACTTCACGGCGTATGGGGCTTGTTTGGTGGAAGCATCCGCGCGGCGTTCGGCGCGACTTTGGCCACGGGATTTCTTGGTGGAATGCTCGCGGTTGTCTTCCTTCTTTCTGGGCGAAGCCTAGCACCGTGCATTGCCGCGCACTTCTTCATAAATGCCCTCGCCGAGCCCGGCCTCGTCCTCGCCGCCACGCGCGGCGAAATGGGATCACTCCATGCGAAATCCATTAGTCCAATCCTTAGTCCCTAACGAATGATTCACAGCTGGCTTGGTTACATTCATATCTCGGCCGCGACGGCTGCTTTGGTCTTTGGCGCATTCATCTTTCCGATGGTGAAAGGCTCCAATTTGCACAAGGTGCTCGGCTATCTCTACGCCTCCGCCTTGCTTGTTACGAATGTGACGGCGTTCGGCCTCTATCATCTCACGGGGCACTTCGGTGTCTTCCATGTCGCGGCCATTGTCAGCTTCCTTACCTTGATCGCCGCGCTTATCCCCGTGATCACTCGCCGTCCGAGAAAGTCGTGGCTCTCCCTTCACTACAAATACACTTCCTGGTCCTACGTCGGCCTGCTGGCTGCCGCCCTTTCCGAAGCAGCGGTCCGCTTGCCACGTGCCCCGTTTTGGCCGGCCGTCGCCTTCGGCAGCGCCATTTTTTTCGGCACGGGCGGCTGGCTGATCGCGCGAATGAAAGAAAGAACGGTGGCCCGCGCCTGGCCGATCAGCCACAAAGCGGCGCTCGATCTTCCGCTCTAACATGACAGACAAATTTCGCTTCGGGCGGCGTCGATCTACGAGTCGAATTTAACCATGAACAGGCTCATCGGATCGAAGACATTTCCTTTTCAGAACCTCGTTATCTACCGTTCGCGAATTAATATGCTTTATTGCAATCAAATGGTTACTCTTCTACAATCAATCTCTATGAATATCTCTCTCGCCTTTGATCAAACCTCGCGCCGCCTGGGACTCCTCATCCCGAAGCTACGAGGGAGAGGATGGCCCGTTGCCTTTCTGCTTTTTGTCTCGGCCGCGTGGGCGACGGCAGCCCCACAGGTTAACTGGACCCAGCTCTCCCCGGCCACTTCGCCGAGCGCGCGATCGAATGTTGCCATGGCCTATGACCCCGTGAGTCGCGATGTCATCCTCTTTGGCGGCTTCACCGGCGCCGCTTACTGCGACGAAACCTGGGCCTTCGACGGCACCACGTGGACGAAGATAAATACGCCGGTCGCACCCCCGGCGCGTTCGGCGGCCCAGATGGCGTATGATAGCGTCAGCGGGAAGATCGTCCTCTTTGGCGGCACCGATCACCTCGTCGATTTCAATGACACCTGGCTCTGGGACGGCGCTACCTTCACCTGGACGCCGACCTCTCCGGTTCATTCGCCCGGGAATCTCACCGGCCCCTTGGTTTTTCGCGACCCCAACGGCCGCGTCGATGAATTTGGCGGGTTTGATGGCACTCTTTACTACCTCAAGATGTGGCAATGGAACGGCTCCGACTGGATCCGCCTGCAACCTTCGATGGTTCCATCGGCCCGCGCTTGGGCCCCGGTAGCGACAGGACTTCCTCACCACCAAGTCGTCCTCTTTGGCGGCCTCGCCTCAATAAATCCCGACAACACATGGACGTATGACGGCTTCACCTGGACACCGCATCCGGCAGCGGCGCAGCCGCCCCTCCTCTACTATACCGCCGCGGCCTTTGATCCCAATCTTAACGCCGCCGTCCTCTTCGGCGGTGGGAGCGGCGGCGTCGACCAGGATACCACGTGGGCTTGGACCGGCGCGAACTGGCACCAGCTTTTCCCTGCGCAATCGCCCAGTGCCCGCGAGGGGATGGGGCTGGTCTTCGACGAAGCGCTCGGCCGTGTCATCCTTTTCGGCGGGCAGCTCCCGGGCTCGACGTTTACCTACTTCAATGACACTTGGGAGCTAACTCCCTAGATTACCAAAACAGTCATAACCTTCTCCCTTGCGAAGCGCAAAAGGTTGTTCGACTAAGTGGGAGTTTCGCGGTCGCATGCTGGAGTGAGGGCACGCAGGCTCTGCCATGTGTCCGGACGCTGCCTTAACGCCTACGGCGTGCCTAAAGTCATTGACTGAACGTTCATTCATTTGGGGAGCCTAAATCGAAAGTGAGTGATGCGGAAAAAGAAGCTAAAAACAGGCTGAACTTTGTTGAACATTAGCGGATATGTTCCCACTAATGTTCCCATCGCCCCCAAAACTAAATCGTAAAAATCTGTAAGGCAATGTATTGGAGGCGAGGGGAGTGAACCCCTGTCCGAATGATCGACTGAAGCACCAAGCGCCGCTTCTCCGAAGGATGAGCTGTGCCCCCCTTCAAGGGCCGCTTGCGGCCTCTCGTATAAGGCTCCATGTCCATTCAAATCGAAGCTTCCTATTCCAAGAAGTTGGGCCTGCCCAATTTCTCCAGTCATTCCTATATGGTCACCGTGCGCGCTGAGCTTTCCAACCTGCGCCGTCTCGAGGTGGAGAGCGCGCGCCTCTATCGCCTGCTCCAGACCAGTGTCGACAAGCAGGTGGAACAAGTCGGCTTCCTCCCCGATGCCACCACCTACGGCCTCATCATTGACGGCACTCCCGCGACGAATGGCAACACCAACGGCCATGCCCTCGCATCTCTCCCCGACCCCGATGCCTGGGCGTGTTCCGAGCGGCAGAAGGCCCTCATCCTCCAGCTCGCCAAGCAGGCAGAACTCTCCGCCGCCGCTCTTGATGCTGTCGCCGACCACCTCTTCCAACGGCCGGTGCCCGCACTCGGCAAGAAAGAGGCCAGTACCCTCATCAGCGAACTCCTTGCTCAAACGGGCCGTCCCCAGATTCGCCGTGCTCCCAAGCGCAACGCAGCGCCTGCTCTGCAGTCTTGAGCGGTGAGCCCACGCTCACCTTTTGCTATGGCCGCCAAGTATTATTCCCCGCAGATCCGTCGTGATCTCGTCTCCCTGCTTTATCACGAAGCTAAGCGGCAGCGCAAGCCCATGACCAAGCTGGTTGATGCACTCCTTCGCGAAGCGTTGCGTGGCCCTGAATCGTTCAGCGTGGCGTGCGAGCGCTTTGCCGATGCTCCCAACGGAACTGAGGTCACGGCCGGATTCCTTTCCTGACCAACTGGTCACAGTTACGTATAGGTGGGCATGAACGCCAACCTTGTTACTGATATCTCTGCCGCCACCGCCGCGCAGACCGCCCCCCGAGTGCCGCATCTCACACTTCATTGCGGAGCGCACGCGGTGCCGATAGAGCAAGTCTGCGACGTGCGGACTCCTGCGCCCACAGCTTCGTGGCAACCCATCCCACATGATCGCCTCATCCAGACTGTGCAGACAACACTCGACGCATCGAATCTCGCGATTGGCACACAGGCCCATTCGTTGACCCATGACGGCATGCGGTATTTCGGGCTGATGGAAATTCACAGCCGCCAGACGAGCAGTGACGATTACTGCTGGGTCCTGGGGCTCCGGAATTCGCACGATAAGACCTTTCCAGCCGGCATTGTCGCAGGTGCTTCCGTGTTCGTTTGTGACAATCTTTCCTTTTCTGGGGAGGTGAAGTTCGCCCGCAAGCACACACGCTTTATCAATCGCGACCTTCCCCAGCTTGTCGAGCGCGCGATCGGCCGCCTCATGGATAAATGGCACGATCAAGACCGGCGCGTTGCCGCTTATCGTGAAAGCGAGATCGACGATCTCGCCGCCCACGACCTGATTATCCGCGCCACCGACGTTGGCGTCTGTTCAAATCGTCTGATCCCTGCTGTCCTCCACGAGTGGCGCCAGCCGCGACACCCGCAGTTCGAGAGCCGAAACGTCTGGTCGCTCTTCAATTCGTTTACCGAGGCTCTGAAGGACAGCAGCCTGCCAGAACTGCCCAAGCGCACGGAAGCTCTGCACGGCCTGCTCGACATCCATGTCGGCCTCGCGCAAACATTCAGCAGAAACTAGCGTTCGTCACTGACGCTTACCAGATTTTGCCGGCCGGCAGCGCGAACTGAGTGAACTTCGATGGATCGTCATAGAATTGCTCACACAGGCGTTTGTTCATTCGCAACCACCGGTCGTGCAACACAAACTCCTTTACCTGTTCAACAAGCCGTTTTCCGGCGTTACCATCGTGGGGCGCGATCAGGCGAGGATAGCTCAGATCAAATACGTCTTTGCGTCCTTTGCTTTTGACGGGGAGAGGGAGCTTTTGCGTCTCAGGCATCAATACAACGCCCTCAAAACGCCGATGGTCGCCCTCGTTTAGAAAATACTCCGCTACCTGCTTCGCGCCGTGGGCAGGCGGTATAGCGATGTGTTTGGCACGTTCTGCGATCACGTCCGCCTGCCACCTGACTTCAGAAAAAGACCGTGGATCTGGACTGTAAAGATAATAGAAGTAATCCGGATCCGCAAAGAGCACCTGGGGCAACGTCTTTCCCGTATACTTTCCACCGGGCAGGGGCGTCCATGCGATCTCTAGAGAGCTAGCCACGGCTTGATTGGATCTAGAAGCTATCCGAAAAGTAG
>PNAA01000047.1 GCA_003169975.1 Spartobacteria bacterium
ACTTTTCGGATAGCTTCTACGCTATCGCACGACCAATGAAACGGCGATCGTGGGAGAATCTCTCGCCGGGTTGTTCGTCGTGGAGACTTTCCTGCTGGAACCCGATCTATTCGATACCTACATCGCAATTGACCCCAGCCTTTGGTGGAACGGGCAAGAGCTAGTAAGCGATGCGGGCAAACAGTTGCGCACCCGACCCGGGTTGAAGAAGACGCTCTATTTTGCGAGCAGCGACGAGAAAGGAATTGCCGACGTCACGCAACGCTTTGCCAAGGTTCTAGGGAAGGATGCTCCGGCCGGCGTGCACTGGCATTACGAAAAGATGCCGGAGGAAAAACATTCGACGATCTATCATCTCGCCGCGCCTCCGGGCTTTTCGCGCGGTGTTCCAACCGGCGGCGGCGGCGCCG
Organism: Spartobacteria bacterium; assembly: GCA_003169975.1. Lineage (GTDB taxonomy): Bacteria > Verrucomicrobiota > Verrucomicrobiia > Chthoniobacterales > UBA10450 > Palsa-1392. The sequence continues at coordinate 411 of PNAA01000047.1, forward strand.
CCCTAGAACACGCTCGACTAACCTGGCGTCTGGCGGCTGAGGAGGAGCTCGGCGATGTCGAGCACCTTGACGTTCTCGCCGCCCGGGGTGCCGGCCATGCCGTCGCTCATCATGTTCAGGCAAAACGGGCAGGCCGTCGCGAGCGTTTTCGCGCCGGTCTCGATCGCTTCCTGCGCTCGCAAATTGGAAACCCGTTGCTCGGGTGGCTCGTCGAACCACATCCGGCCGCCGCCCGCACCGCAGCAGAAGGTCTTTTTCCCATGGCGCGGCATTTCGCGAAAGTGTTCGTCCTTCGCCGCGCCGATCACCGCACGTGTCGCATCGATCTCACCGTTCACTCGCGCCAGGTAACACGGGTCGTGGAGGGTGATCGGCTCGCCATCGCCAGTGTCGTTAGTCAGTTTTCCGGACTTAACCAATTCTGCGAGCAGCGTCGAGTGATGCTGCACTTCGTACTGACCGCCGAACTGCGGGTATTCGTTCTTCAGGGTGTTGTGACAGTGCGGGCACGGAGTCACGATCTTCCTGACCTTGCGGCGGCTTAACGTTTCGACATTGGCCTGGGCGCGTTCCTGGAAAAGGAACTCGTCGCCGATGCGGCGCGCCGGGTCGCCGGTGCAGGTCTCCTCTTTGCCGAGGACGGCGAAATTCACGCCGCCTTCCTTGAGTAACTGTGCCGTCGCTCGCGCGACCTTTTGCGCGCGAGGATCGAAGGAGGCGGCGCAACCCACCCAGAAGAGATACTCGAAGCCGGGATTCGTTTCGACCGTCGGCACGTCGAGCCCTTCCGCCCAGGCGAGACGATCGGAGTTTGGCCGGCCGTAGGGGTTAGCCTGATTGCCGACCTGTTGCAGAGCACGCGCGGGCGGCCCGGAAAGCTTGCCTTCACCGACGAGATAGCGGCGCATGTCGCTGATTAGATCGACGTGCCCGATGAGCACCGGACATTCCTGGACACAGGCCTGGCACATGGTGCAGGACCAAAGCGTCTCGGCCTGGATCGTCCCATGAACATTGACGCTGCCGTCGCCTAACGACATTAGGCCGCGCAAGTCGGTCACGACCTTCTTGGGAGAAAGTGGCTTGCCGGTGGCGGTCGCGGGACACGCGTCCTCACAGCGCCCACATTCCATGCAGGCATCGAGGCTGAGCAGTTGTTGCTGAGTGAACTGCTTAATCTCGCTCACCCCGATGAGCCCGGTTTCCTCGACCGTCTCCATCCGCAACGGCACGAGCGTGCCCATCGGCCGCTCGGGACGAAGGGCGATATTGAGGGGACCCGTGATGATGTGAAGGAACCGGTTGACCGGCAGGGTGGCGAAAAGCAGAGCGACCAGAATCGTATGCAACCACCAGGAGGCGAGGTGCATCGAGCGGGCGGTCTCCACACCCACACCGCGCAGCAGAGTGACATCGAGTAGCCAGCCGATGATCGACCAGTGCGCCAGCCACGGTTGCACCTGGGTGTAATGAAGGCGCAGCGCTTCCACCAGAAAGCCGGTCAGACCGAGAGCCAGGAGCAAACTCAGGAGCCACCAGTCGCCCCAGTTATGACCCAGACTCGGTTTGCGTCGGAAAGCGCGCCGATACATCGCGATGAGACAGCCGAGGCAGAAAGCGACCCCGAAGACGTCCATCGTCAATTCATAGATGAGATAGTACCAGCCATGGTGAAAGTAGTAGGGGCCATCGTAGGCAATCGAGAGCAGCGTGGTGCCGATGGTGAGCACAAGAAATCCGCTGAAGAGCAGCAGGTGAAGGAGCGCGCCCAGTGTCTTTTTGTGGACGCGCTTCTGCGCCAGCCCGTATTCGAGCAGCCGCCGAATCCACACCCGCCAGTCCCGCTCAAATCCGCCGGTCTGCCCTTTCCGCCATTGGCGCAGGTGAGCGAGGAGCTGCCGCCCGAGCACGGCAAAGCTCGCCGCGATCATGATGAAAAACACCACGCGCATCCAAGGCGCGATGTTGCCGAAGACTTCGCGCGTGGTGCTGTTCACATCGAGCGCGATCATCGGTAGGCGTCCTTGCGGTGGCGCACGCGTTGAATTTCGATCACGCCAGCAGCCCGGAGAAGCTCGTAGACTACGCGATAGTCTCCCACCCGAATCCGATACGTATGATCGGAGCCCGTCAACTTCTCGGATCCGTGAGGCTGTGGCTCCGTTGCGAGGTTCGCCACCGCAGCAACAATCCGCGAGACCTCATCACGTGGGAGGCATCGTAGATCCTTCTTCGTGGAGGCGCGCCACCGAAGTTCAAACGATGCCATCGCGCTTGAGCTCGGTAACGAACTGGTCGTGCGGGATGGTCGGCTCTTCGCGGCGCTCGGCCACGACGGCCAAGTCGTCGAGGTCCTCCAGAAGCTTCTGGTAAGCGGCGATTGGCAGCAAAACGGCAGTGCGTTCGCCTTGCTCGTCGGTGAGATACTGAACGGGATCGCTCATTGGAGGAAATTACGGCGAAATGCTGTCTATGTCGATAAGGGAGCAAGATGAGCGAGCAAAAGATCGTCTGCGACCGGCAGAGATTCCGAGGTCTGCAACCATTTCTAGCCTCGGCGAACCGCTTCGATCAGTTGCGGGACGAGCTGGTGCAGGTCGCCCACCAGGCCGTAGGTGGCCATCTGAAAAATCGGCGCGTCGGGATCCTTGTTGATCGCGACGATGATGCGCGAATCCTTGATTCCCGCGAGGTGCTGAATCGCGCCGGAGATACCCATCGCGATGTAGAGCTCGGGCGCGACGACCTTGCCGGTCTGTCCAACCTGATAATCGTTAGGCGCCATCCCGGCGTCAACCGCCGCGCGGGTCGCGCCGACCGCGCCGCCGAGCGCGTCCGCCAATCCGCCAACCAGGCGCTCGAACGTTTCCGGATCCTGCAACGGCCGGCCGCCGCTCACCACGACGCGGGCCTCGGTCAAATCGGGCCGGTCGGAAGCGCGTTGTTCGCGCGAGATGAATTGCATTCCGTTAGGCAAAGAGGCGGGGTCGAAGTCGAACCGTTCGATGGGACACGGGGCAGCGTCGGCCGCGGGCGCCTCGAAGGCGGTGGCCCGCGCCGTGAGCACGCAGCGGTCGCCTTCGATTTTCACCGTGGCCAGCATGCTGCCCGCGCTTGTCGGCCGGCGGTAGGCACGCTCGCCGTTCACTTCTTCGAGCGCGAGCACGTCGGTCACCATCGGCGCATCGAGCAGCGCGGCCGCGCGCGGCAAAATATCCTTACTGAAAGTCGATGACGAGCCGATGAGAGTTTTCGCCCCATACTTTTGGGCGGCCTGCGCAATCACCGCGGCGTAACGATCCGCCAGCGGTTCCGCGAGGGCTGCGTCGTCGGCGACGATGACCGCGCTCGCGCCGCAGGAAACAAGCGACGCGGCGATCGCATCCAGTCCGTGACCGAGCACGAGCAGCGCGTACTCGCCGCCGAGTTGGCGGGCGAGCGTGATCGCGTGCAACGACGGGCGCTTCACCTGCTGGCGATCGTGTTCGATCAGGACAAGGGTCGCGGCCATGCTCAGAGTACCTTCGCCTCCTGCTTCAACTTGACCATTAATTCTTCGACCGACTCGACGCGCGTGCCGGCGGCGCGCTTCGGCGGGCGCGCAGTGGAGAGCGTGGTGGTGAGAGGTTGCACGGTCACTCCCAGTTGCTCGCAAGTCAGAACTTCGATCGGCTTCTTGCGCGCTTTCATGAGGCCGGGCAGCGAAACGTAGCGCGGCTCGTTCAGGCGCAGGTCGGTCGTGACGATGGCGGGCAAGTTGACCACGATGACCTCCAAACCGCCGTCGGTCTCGCGTGTGCATTGCGCGCGGGTCTTGTTCTCGAGAAACTCGATCTTCGAGATAAACGTCGCCTGTGGCCAGCCTAACAATCCCGCGAGCATTTGCCCGACCTGGTTCGAATCGTCGTCCACCGCCTGCTTGCCCATGAGCACAAGCTGCGGCGCTTCTTTCGCGACGAGCGCGCGGAGAATGCGCGCTACGGCGTAGGGATCGAGCGCGCGGGAATCATCGATGCGCAACGCACGATCGACACCCATTGCCAGGGCAGAACGGATCTGTTCGTCGACTGTCGCCGGCCCGATGGTGACGCCGACAATCTCCGTCGCTTCGCCGCGCTCGCGTATCCGCAACGCCTCCTCGATCGCGATTTCGTCGAAGGGATTGACGACGGATTTCGCCGCGGCACCGGGACCCGCGTACGGGTCGGGCACGCTCTTGAACGGAACGACGATCTTCACCGTGAAGCGCGGGTCACAGCCCGATGAGCGAGGCAATGATGTTGCGTTGGATTTCGCTCGTGCCGGAGTAGAGCTTGCTCCCGATCGCGTCGCGCAGCTCGCGCTCGACTTCGTATTCGACCATGTAGCCGTAGCCACCGTGAATCTGGATGGCGTCTTCGCAACATTTCACCCAACTCTCGCTGATCTGGAGTTTCGCCATCGCGGCTTCGAGGTAAATGGCTTTGCGATGCCCGGCGGCCCATGCGCATTGATAAAGCATGTGGCGCGAATTCTCGATCCGCATTTTCATGTCGACGATCTTGCCGGCGACCTGCTGAAATTTTCCGATCGCCTGGCCGCCCTGTTTGCGCTCGTTGGCATAACGAATACAGGTCTCGAACAGACGCTGCATCGTGCCGACCGAGGCGGCGAGGATGCAGCCGCGTTCCCAGGTCATGGAGCGGGTGAAAAGCCAGCTGCCCGCGCCTTCTTTGCCGAGCAGGTTTTCTGCCGGCACTTCGCAATCGGTGAAAAAGACTTCGCCCATTGGCGAAGTGCGCACACCCATCTTCTCGATCTTGTGGGTGAGATCGAGGCCAGGCGAATCTTTCTCGACGAGGAAAGCGCTCAGGCCGGAGGCGCCTTTCGATTTGTCGGTCACGGCAAAGACGAGAAGCACGTCGGCGATCGGACCGTTGGTCACGAAAATCTTGCTCCCGTTGAGAATGTATTTGTCGCCTTTCTTGACCGCTGTCGTGGCGAGGCTGAACGCGTCGGAGCCGCTATTCGGCTCGCTCATCGCGTTGCCGCCGATGATGGAGCCGTCGCACAAGCCGGGCAGAAACTTTTTCTTCTGCGCCTCGCTGCCGTTGTAGACGAGCGGGATGATCGCCGTCCACATGTGGGCGTTGATGGAAAAAAGCAGGCCATTGTCCTTGCAGCCATAGCCTAGCCGTTCGAGCGCCGCGACGGTCGTGATCGGGTCCTGTCCGAGGCCGCCGTACTCTTCGGAAACGAGCAGGCCATGAATGCCGAAACCGGCGCACTTCATCCAGGCGTCGTGATTGAAAACGGCGTGGCGGTCGTTTTCAATCATGTCGTAAGCGAGCTGCTCTTTGGCGAAGCGGTCCACCGCGTCGAGCAGTTCTCGTTGTTGATCCGACCAAGAAAAGTCCATGAGTTGAGTTCTCCTTCAGCCTGTATCCGCTTTTCCCGACCCGATGGATTCAGCAAGGCTGGTGCCGTGTGCCCCGCTGGACCGCGGTAGGCGGCCATTCTACCGGCGAGCGTAGGAGCGTCAAGCAGACCGCCGCCGTCCACCGATGCCGGCAAAGAAAATCTTGCTCCGGGGCGCGGCTTCCGTCCATTGACCGCAGAGGACGCAAAGAGTGCAGAGGCTTCATGTCTTTCCCAAATCCAGCCCCTTTGTTCTCGGCGCCCTCGGCGGTTGAATCAGCTGCAACCTAACAATGCCTTCGCCGCGGCGCACGTTACGAACTGGGGGGCGGCCGGCGTTATGGCGTTGCCGGGAGTGCCGACGTGAATTCGCGAACCGAAATCAATCGCACGCCTGCGGCCGCTATAAGCTGGCCGATCATTTTCGCAACAAACCGCCGGAGATTCGAGCGCTCTACAACCGCGTCGTCGCCGCGCTGCGCGCCATCGGCCCGGTTCGCATCCTGCCGGAAAAAACGCGCATCGCTTTCCAAGTTCGCATGTCCTTCGCGCAGGTGACGCCGCGACAGAAGTGGCTGGATGGACATGTCGTGCTCGCGCGGCGGCTGGAGCACCCACGCTTTCGCCGGATCGAGACCATCTCGCCCCGCAACCACGTGCACGTCTTTCGCCTGAGCCAGCGCAGCGAGATTGATGCTGACTTCCGGGCGTGGTTGGCGGAGGCCTATCTCGTCGGCGAACAGCGGCATCTGGAATCACCGCCGGGCTTTGGTCGGTTCCGCAAGAGCTGACAAGGATTAGGGCAGGTTGTAGATTTCCACCAGGCCGACGCCGCTACTGCCGTTCTTGCCCGACACGGTCGCGGTGTAGTTGCCGGCTGAAAGCGTCTGCTCGATCGCGGCTTCGCGTGAGTCGCTCGGAGCCAGGCCGCTACCCGCGATTTCGGCCTCCTGCGTGTCGGCCCAGTTATCGTTCGAAGCCACCAGAGTGCCGTTGGCGTCACGCAGGTCGAGAGTCGGATCGACGAGAGCATCGCTGACTCCCAATTGCAGAAGGGAAGGGCCGAGGGCGCGCACGACGACATTTGACGAACCTGATCCGCCAAGAATAAAGCCGCCGATGAGGACGTCCGCGCCGGTCTGGACAAAGCCGCGGGTGCTAAGATTCGCGAGCGTGGCCGGCGCGGACTGACTAAGGTCATAAACTTCCGCCAGGCCGATACCCGTGCCGTTGTTCGCACCGCGAACAACCGCCGTATACGCGCCGGGACTCAGGTCGACGATCATGGCCGCCTCCGCCGGATCGGTCGGGGCGACCGTCGAAGCGAGAATCTCCGCCTGCTGATCGGCGACGATGGCGCCACCAATCTCAGTCGTTGCCCAGTTATCGTTTGTCGCGATGATGGCTCCGGTTTGGTCGTGCAGTTCGAGATATGGATCCGCCAGCGGATCGGTGATGCCGGATTGACTAAGCGATGGTCCAATCGCGCGGAGCATCAATCTTTTCGTTCCCGTCCCGCCGACAATAAAACCGCTAATCGCCACATGATCGACGAGGCCGACCTGTAGTCTGGTGGAGGCGTTCAGCAGGCCCGGCAACGCGGGCGACGGCGCCAGCGCGCTGCGCGCGTAAGTAATGACCCCCGGCAAGTTCAACACGTCCGTCTGGTAAACTTCGATATAATTGACTCCATAGCTGAGGGCCGCATCCACGGATGTGCTGAGTACGGTTGCCGGATCACCGGGCGCTCCGCCGTTCACCCGGTAGGTGGGTTCGTTGTAACACCAGTAAACCATTTGCGCGGCGACATCGGGCCGGCTGTTCCAGAGGAGGTTCCAGGCGGAATCGTTCGGTCCGGGAGCAGGAGGGTTGAAAGTCGAAAGACTGTTGATCTGAGCGATCAAGCGGCCGGGCCAGGAGGCGCGCGCGGTGGCGATGGCGTTTTCCGCCACATACGTCGCGGTCGGATCAAGGTTGCCGGTCCCGCCGACATGACCGTTGCCGCCGATGGCAAGAGTCACATACTGATTCGGGAAGGCCGCCATGGTGGTATCAATGATCTGTTTCCCGGCATCGAGCAGCTTCGCGGTCGTGTAACCGGCGGCGAACCAGTCGAGCACTTCCGGAGGCGTGTGCGGGACGGACCAGTCTTCACTGATGGCATTGGCGAAACTGGTCGCGACGATCTTGAGCGCAGAGCTACCGCTAAGATGAACTCCGAGCGCGGTGATCATCGCTTTCTTCTTGGCGAGGAAGGTCGGATCCCAGAAGACCGGGATGGTCGCAGGGACGCCATTGTCATCGAAGGTGAAGAAAGTGCCGCCCGCCTGCTGAATGGCAGCCGTGACCCAGGCCGGCTTGGCTGCCTGGGTGTTGATGCGCAGGAGAATCTGCTTTCCCGCAGTCGTCGCCCGGGCCACCTCGGAATCGAGAAAGGTGAAATCAAACTGGCCCTCTGTCGGCTCGAGATCGGCCCAGTTCTGCCGGATCGTGACCCCGACCACATCGGGATTTGCCAGCGCGCTCGCGCTCGCTTTCTGTCCCGATCCAGCAAGGGAAAAGATGCCGCGCGGAATCTGCGCACTGGCGTGGGGCGCGCACAGGCCGGCGAAAAGCAGCGCGGCAAAGAAAGACGCCATCCGGAGTGGCGAACAAAAGGCCTTTGGCCGAGCGCACGGTGGCGGCGTGTTCCCCGCTCTCAAGTCGAGCCCGGCACCCCTCTCGATATTCACCAGCTTTACCATAATTATCATACTTACTGATCATTCGTAAGCCGGAGTCGTGCCACTTCAGGTTCACTGGCGCATTTTGCGGGTGTGAAAACCGCAGTCTGCCGCGAAGAAAGGCTGGCATTCGACGGCGAAAGAGCGCCGAAGGAAGGGCCCGATTAAGCGTGCATAACGAATCGGAGCCGTCCACGATGTCCGCCATGAACTTCACCAAAAATATCGGAATGCTCCTGCTCGCAGTCTATTTGATCGTCGTCGGCATCGCTACTTTGGCCCACCTGGGCGCTGGCCTCCTCCTGCCGATCCTCGCGTTGGCCGCAGGAATCTTTATCCTGATCGGAAAGTAAACTCGGACCTCGTCGTCTGGTGAAACACTCCGTCTTCATCAGTCACTCTTCTAAGGACAAAGCAATCGCCGACAAGGTCTGCGATTTCCTGGAAGCAAACGGCATTTCATGCTGGATCGCTCCGCGGGACGTTACCCCCGGAAAGAACTACGGACTGGCCATTATCGACGCCATCGATGAATGCGCGGTGTTCGTTTTAATCCTAACCCGCGAGTCGAACAAATCCGGCCAGGTCGTGCGCGAGGCGGAGCGCGCGGCCAGCGCGAACGCCATCATCATTCCGTTTCGAGTCGAAGACGTTCAACCATCGAGGAATCTCGAGTTCTATGTGGGTGCCGCACATTGGCTGGATGCGGTAACGAAACCCCTTGAAAAGCATCTGTCCGAATTGCTGAAGGCAATCCAGAATTGGCAGAGAGGTGATGTTCCATCGGAGGAACGCCCGGCACGTCCCGTTGTTCAATCGCCTGCAATTACCTCAAGTCGCCGACGCTGGTTTACAATTTCCAGCGCGAACCGGGCCGGCGTGGTTCTCCTGGCGGTTTATCTCATCTGCATCGGTCTCGTCCGCCTATTCGCCGTTGATCTGGGAATTTTACAATTTATTACTGCGATCCTTGGGCTCGTCGCCGGCATCTTTATTCTCATCGGCAGATTAATTCCTGCGTCTGCAATTACTTCAGATCGCCGACGCTGGTTTACAATTTCCAGCGCGAACCTAGCCGGAACGGTCCTGTTGGCGGTCTTCTTGATCGTGATCGGCATTATCGGACTAACCGGCATCGTGCTGCCCGGCATCTTGCTGACGATTCTCGCGCTGGCGGCGGGAATCTTTATCCTGATCGGAAGATAGAAGCAGGTCCGCCTCCAGAAGGGCGACAAACGGGCCCGCGCCAAGGGGATGCCGACGGCGCGCAAGATAAGCAGGACGGGGGATCGTTAGGGCGAGGAAGTCTTGCAGCTCGCAGTAGCATCAACTTTCCGGCACGCGACGCGCTTTCAGGTGATGCCCGTTTGCAATTGAATCTCGATCGTGACCGGAGCAGACTCGACCCATGAAAATTGTCACCATCATCGCGCGCGTTCTCCTCGGGCTTGTCTTTGTCGTCTTCGGCTTCAATGGATTCTTCCACTTCATCCCCATGCCGCCGCCACCTCCCGGTAGCCCCGCAGCGCTCTTTTTCACCGCCGTTTCGACCACCGGTTACATGAAGGTGGTGTTTTTGTTCCAGATCATCGGCGGGCTGCTCCTTCTGCTTAACCTGCTCCCGGTGCTCGGATTGGTGATCCTCTGCCCAATCATCTTTAACATCGTCCTCTTTCACCTCACGATGGCTCCGAGCGGACTGCCACTCGCCAGCGTCGTCGCGGTGCTCGCGCTCTTCTTGATTGGAATGTACTGGGACCATTACCATCATCTTGTCCGGCAGCCGCGGTGATTCTCTGGCACGATCCCCAGTGCGCGGAATACTCCGCCGCCGGGCATCCGGAACGTCCGGCGCGGGTGTTACGGAGCGCGGCCCACTTGCAGCAGGCGCATCCGGATTGGGACTGGCGTTTGCCTAACGAAGCTTCGGAAGCAGTCCTGCTCCGCGCGCACGGTGCTGCACACGTCGAGCGGGTGCGCACGGCGAGCCACGATTTCGATGCCGACACCCCGGCCTACGAAAATATTTTCGCGCATGCGGCGCGCGCTGCCGGTGCGGCCTGCGCCGTTGCGCAAGCGTCGTTAGGCGGGACACCCGCCTTCAGCCTGATGCGCCCGCCGGGACATCACGCCACCCGCAACCAGGCAATGGGCTTCTGTTTTTTTAATCACATCGCCGTGGCCGCGCTCGACGCGCTGGCGCACGGCGCGGAGCGGGTTGCGATCTGGGATTTCGACGCGCACCACGGCAACGGCACCGAAGCGATCGTGACCGGAAACCCGCGGATCGCCTTCGCCTCAGTCCATCAATTTCCCGGCTATCCCGGGACCGGCTCCCGTTCGTTAGGCAACGTCCACAACTTCCCGGTCGCCCCTTTTGCGCCGCGGGCCGGGCATCGCGACGCGCTCGCGCGCGCCCTCGCGGTGCTCCTGGAATTCAAGCCCGATCTGTTGCTCGTCTCGGCCGGCTTTGATGCTTTCGCCGGCGACCCGATCACCCAGATGAGTTTGGAGATTGATGATTTCGCGCTCTTCGGAAAATGGCTCCGTGAAAGTTCCGTCCCGGCCGGCGCGATTCTCGAAGGCGGCTACAGCGACGATCTCCCGCAGCTGATTGATGCGTTCCTGAGCAACTGGGCGGCTTGAAGATCGTTAGGCCCGAGTCTTCTTGAAGAGAACCAGCGCACCGGCGATGCCGGAGCCGACACTTGCCGCGAGAATCCCGACCTTCGCGGTTTCAAGTTCGGACGCGGCGCCGAAGGCAAGGTTCGCGATGAATAACGACATCGTGAAGCCAATTCCACCCAGCACTCCGACTCCGATGATCTGACGCCAGCAGACGCCCTCCGGAAGGATGGCGAGACGGCCGCGGACGGCGAACCACGAAAAGAGAACGATGCCGATCGGTTTTCCGAGTGCGAGACCGGTGATCACCCCGAGGCTGATCGGACTAACGAGTGCTCCGAACGCCTCTCCGCCAAAGGCCACGCCTGCATTGGCGAGGGCAAAAATCGGCATGATGGCGTGTTTGATCCAGGGCGCGAGCGCGTGCTCGAAACGCAGCATGGGCGCTTCCGCATAATGGCAATCCTGCGCGAGCAAGCTCAAGGCCGCGCTCCGGGTGGCGCCGGCCTCGATCACGTTCTCCGCCTCGTTCGCACCACGAAATTCGTCGAGAATCTTCTGACTCCGCTCGAGGAAAGCGCCGCCATCGAGGCGGCGGCGCGAAGGGATGGTCAGGGCGAGCAGCACCCCGGCCACCATGGCGTGAATCCCGGACTGCAAAAACGCCAGCCACAAGCCGAAACCGAGGATGGCGTAGATCAGCGGATGCCGCGCGCCCGATGCGATTCATCACGAGCAGCGCGACGAAGAACGCCCCGGCCACCGCGAGGCTGATCCAGGAAATTTCCGCGGTATAAAAAAAGGCAATCACCAGGACGGCGCCGATGTCGTCGGCGATAGCGAGCGCAGCGAGGAAAACCTTGAGCGAAGTGGGCACTCGGTCGCTGAGGAGCGCGAGCACGCCGAGCGCGAAGGCGATATCGGTCGCCATCGGCACGCCCAGCCGGCCGCTCCCGGGCCGGTCCGATTAAAAAGAAAATAGAAACCGGCTGGAACAAGCATCCCACCGAGGGCGGCGACCAGCGGGAGCGCGGCTTTGCGCAAGGAAGCTAGTTCGCCAATCAGCGCCTCCCGTTTGATCTCGAGACCGACGAGGAGAAAGAAGATCGCCATCAACCCGTCGTTGATCCAAAAGTGCAGTTCTTTGGAGAGTTGATGGCCGGCGAAGCCGAGAGTCAGCTTCGTTGTGCCAAAGGCTGAAGTAGGTCGCCGCCCACGGCGAATTTGCCCAGAGAAGCGCGGCCACGGTGCAGCCGATGAGGAGAATGCCGCCGGAAGCCTCCAGCTTGGCGAATTCCTCGAATGGTTTGGCCAGCCGTTCGATCGGCGTTTCACCGGGCAGGAGCAATCTCTTTTGGCTCTTCTTCATTTCGTGCGGGGCTGGTCCATCAGTTGTTCGGTGACGTTCCCCTCCGTCGCGCCAGCAAATTTGTTTGGCAAGCGCAACCGGTGTGGCGAATAGTTCGCATTTCGGGCCGTAGCACACTCTGCCACCGGACGGACTCGCCGGGGCGAGTTTGGTAGTGGTCGCGACTTCGACTCTCGCCAAAATCATTTGGCAAAGGCGACGCCAGCAGCGAATAATCCGGCACGTCGGGCCGTAGCACAGCTTGGTAGTGCGCTTGAATGGGGTTCAAGAGGTCGCGGGTTCGAATCCCGCCGGCCCGATTCTTTAGAATCGTCGGCGCCAGAGCTCATGTTTCATGTCTATGTCCTGCGGAGCACAAAGACCGGACGCCGATATGTTGGATCATGTGACGACCTCGAGGTGCGGCTGCGACGACATAATGCTGGTCATTCAAAGGCGACCCGCCATGGTGCTCCATGGATTTTGTCGCACAGCGAGAGTTTTTCGGATCGCGCTGATGCTGTGAGAAGGAACAATATTACAAAACCGGCCGAGGCCGTGATGAACTCGACAGATTAGATTTGTAGTGCGGTCGCCGCGGTGACAGGTCGCGGGTTCGAATCCCGCCGGCCCGATACCGAGAAATCTCCCGGTGATGATTCAAGGTGCAGGATCGCGTCCTGATCTCACTTCAACGCGAACCGACAACCTGGCCGTCCAGGCAGCGGCGAATGATTTCAGCGAGACTGTTTAGCCGGTAGGGCTTCTGCAGGAAGTTTGTGTCCGGATTCAAGAACGAGTTCTCACCGAAAAGATCGCAACTATAACCACTGCTGTAAATCACTTTCAGGTTCGGTCGATCGCTTTGAAGCTGCTGTGCCAGTTCCTGGCCGCTTACGCCGTGCGGCATCACGAGGTCGGTGAGTAAGAGATCGATGCGAGCCTGACCCCGCTTCCAAAGCTCCAATGCTTCCGGGCCGTTGCTGGCTTCCAGCACATGGTAGCCGTGTGCCTCGAGGAACACCTTTGCCATTTCACGAATGGTGTCCTCATCCTCGACCAGCAGAATGGTTTCATTCCCATGCGCCGGGGTCGTAATCTTAATGATGGGGGCGGGTGTCGCGGCCTTTGTCTCGCAGTGGGGCAGGAAGACTTCGAATGTCGTCCCTTCTCCCGCCTTGCTTTCCACTTTTATCCATCCCTTGTGCTGTTTGACGATCCCGTAAACTGTGGCCAGCCCAAGACCAGTGCCTTTGCCAACCTCCTTGGTGGTGAAAAATGGCTCAAAAATCTTACTGAGATGATCCGCGGAAATGCCACACCCTGTGTCACGGACACTGAGACAAACAAAGCGCCCCGGAGTGACGTCAGGCTCGAGTTCCAACTCGTTCGGATATACCATGCGCACTGTCGTGGCGATCGCCAGTTCGCCACCTTCGGGCATGGAATCGCGAGCGTTGACGGCGAGGTTGAGTAGAATCTGCTCGATCATCCCGCGGTCCGCGCGCACAAAGGGGGGCGGCTGCCGGAACTCCACCCGCAAATGCAGTTCTTCGCCGAGGATGCGGCCGAGCATATTGCTCATCTGCGCGACCGTCTCGTTTAGGTCGACATCTGTGGCAATCATCGGGTGCTGCCGGCTGAAGGTGAGAAGCTGTTTGGTGAGATTCGTCGCTCTGACGGCGGCGGCGGAAATCTCGCGGACGGGGTCGGCCAGCTCCCGGGGAAGGCAGGAAGAATCTCTCAACCGGTCGGCATGACCATGAATGACCGTGAGCACGTTGTTAAAGTCATGCGCAATCCCGCCGGCGAGCTGGCCGATGGAATTCATCTTCTCGGATTGCAACAGTTGTGCCTCCAACCTTAGGCGGGGCGTCACATCCCTCCAGCTGAGCGCAAGGCCGTCAGCAGTCTTCACCGCTCGAAAATCGTAGGTGGGAGTCTTGAGTTCGCTCGCCAGTTCGTGGCAAATTAGAACGCACTCGGGGATAAATGGATCCCCGCCTCCTTCGACGCGCAGCAGTTCATTGAATAACCCTCGCTCATGGCAATCCGGGAATAAATCATTGAGTGTTAAAGGGGAAGGCAGTGCCCCCGAGGTCGGCCGCAAGTCAAGTCCCAACGCATTGATATAATCTACAGCGAAGCCGGAAATCGCTCCGCCCGGAATGCGAATGGGCGTGAGCAGAGCAAAGCCATCCAGCAAGGATTCGATTGAGGCCCGGAAACGTTCCTCACTACGACGCATTGCTTCTTTCGTGCGATGCCGATCGATCGCGTCGCAGATCGCCCGAACGAGACCATTCTCCCAGAAATGACCCTTGACGAAATAATCCTGCGCGCCTTCGCGCATCGCACGGATGCCCATGCGCTCATCACTGAGTCCCGTCATCACGATAACGGGAGCCCCATTCGCGACCTTCTGGATGGTGATCAAGGTATCCAACCCGGAACTGTCGGGCAAACCGAGGTCGCTCAAGACCACATCGAATTCATTCGAAGCCAAGGCCACCATTGCCTCTCTCACCCGCCCGACGGAGGTCATCTCGAACCGCACGCTCGTGACCGCGGCGAGCGCATTCTCAAGAACGAGGAGGTCGCTCCGGCTATCCTCCACCACGAGTACACGGACGAGTGGCGTCTCGCTCGCGTCCAGGCATTCCTCACTCAAATGGTGTGCCTGAGTTTGGAGTTCATCTGGCGCGTGACCCCCTCTGAACATTCCGATGATGGGAGGGCTCTCGGGGTCGCGCAAGACCTCACCGTCGACTCTTGAAGGCACGTTGAATGACGGGAGATTATGGACCATGACGCATGCTGGAGCTTATTGCGGGCCAAAGCGGCACAATCGCCCTCCCCAAGTAACTTCTGGGTCTCGGCAGACCCCGCCGACAGCTCGCGAACCGCTTGGATCGCTATCCGGCCAGGGCGGGGTTAACGAGCGGTCCGGGGAAAATATTCAGGCACGGCATGCCGGGGCAGATCGATCGTGAAGACACATCCCGAGTTGGGCTTGTCGCGGACGCTCAGAACGCCCTGGTTTGCCTCGATGCTGCGCCTGGCAATTGAAAGCCCCAGTCCGAGACCAGTTCTGTCCTCGCCGCACTGCGCAAAAGGCTGGAACATCCTTTCCCCGTCCCCCGGCGGCAGCCCGCCGCAGTGATCCTCCACGTCGATGCGGATGCGATCCGCAGACGCGTAGGCGTTGAGGGCGACTTCGGTATGGTCATGCGTGAACTTGAAGGCGTTTTGCAGTAGATTTCCCACCGCCGAGAAAAGGAGGTCACGGTCTGCCTCCACGGCCAGGCGAGGGTCAACCTCCCCGACCGCGAATTCGCACTCCTCGACATGCGCCTGGAGCGTCGCGGAAAGTTTCACTTCTTCGATGAAGTGGGCGAGGGAAAACAGGCGGGCCAACACGGGCATTCCGGCTGCCATTCGCACTTCAGCGAGCGACCGATCTATCAGATTGTGCAACCCAACCAGGCTCGCGTCCAAGATGGCGCCGGTCGTCCCGCCGAACCCGACCCGACCAGTTTTGATGGCCGTGACCGCGAGCGTGGCGGTGTTTGAAAGGTTGCGCAGCTCATGCGCGAAAGATCCCAATCGCTCGTTTAACGCGCCGGCTTGCCTATCTGCAATGACGAGATCGTGCTGGTAATTAAACTCTGTGACGGCACCGGCGATGGCGTTATCAAGGCAGCGGTTGAGGGTGCGAAACTCATCTATCTCTATGAGCTCGTTTCGTTCGAAAGCCAGATCGGTTATCGCCTGGCAGGCATCCCCGTAGTCATGAACTACTTGGTCAACCGTGAAACCGTGCTGCATTAATTCCCGACCATGTTGCGCCGCCGCATCGCTAATCTCCGAAGGAATTGACTTCCCTCCTCCCGACGAACCCGAAACCTTGCGGCTTCGCATGGGGTGTGCGGTCTGCTCCACCTGGAGCGTCTTGATCAGCTGGTCGAGGAAGATCGGTATGCCGTACTCCAACTGCTCACCGGTCAACTTCGGGGATGCTCGTTTGGCAACTTTTACCCGGCAGCGCTCGATTAACTCCAACCGATTCCGGGAGAGGAACCCGTGCAGCATAACCAGCACGCTACTTCCATAATGATATCGCGCAAATGGATTTTTGACCTGCGCTTGCAGGCTTCGTCGCCGCGCTGCGCCAATCCTTCAGGTAAGGCGCAGCGGCCTTCCTTAGGCGTGTTGCAGGTGAATTAGAGCCGCGCGCCCCCCAAGGACTCGGCTTGCGATCCCGGGAGCAACGCATTTCGATGGGCGATCCCGCGCATTTTTCGCTTCAGTGCCGATTCGTTTTGTCAGGAGACCCGCGTGCACCGCAAGTATCGCAGATGAAGATAAGCGCCGGCGCTTTGGAGTATATCGACAGACTAACGGACTTCGCTCATTCTCGTGGCGACGAATTAATCCCTAATGATAGCTACGGCATCGCGTGGCGGGGCCGGTCCATCGTAAAGACGCAGCCGGTGCCAGACAGGTCGCTCACGCTGAGCGGCGCAGATTGCGACACAGGAGCTTTCGCCGTAGTTTTCGCACTTATGCTCAGCGCCGGAATCGTGGGTTTGCCTAACGTTGGCAAGTCCACTCTCTTCAACGCCGTCACTCGCACCCGCAAGGCGCAGGCGGCGAATTATCCATTTTGCACGATCGATCCGAATCTCGGCGTCGTGACCGTGCCCGATGCGCGGCTCGAGGTCCTTTCCAAGCTTTCGCATTCGCAAAAAATCATCCCGACCGCGATTGAGTTTGTCGACATCGCCGGGCTCGTGAAAGGCGCGAGCACGGGCGAAGGACTCGGCAACCAATTCCTCAGCCATATCCGCGAAGTAAACGCGATCGTGCAGGTCGTGCGCTGTTTCGAGAACGGCGACATTCATCACGTCAGCGGCACGATCGATCCGGTGCGCGACATCGAGGTGATCAACACCGAGCTGATTCTGGCCGATCTCGCTTCACTGCAAAAACGCCGCGACCGGTTGCAAAAAGAAATCCGCGCCGGATCGAAGACGGCGAAAGCCGAGGCGGCGTTGATCGAAAAGCTCCTGCCATATCTGGATTCCGGGAAACCAGCGATCACGCTCACGCTGACCGACGAAGAGAAAATCACGGTGCACGAATTTTTCCTGCTCACATCCAAGCCAACGCTCTTCGCCTGCAACGTTGGCGAATCCGATCTCGCCGCGATCGTGCAGAAAGACGAAACGAACGTCGCCCGCCAGCATGTGCGGGCGGTCGAAGAATACGCGCGGAATCATTTTGCGACCGAGGCCGTGGTCATCAGCGCGCAGATTGAGAGCGAGTTAGTCGATCTTGCCCAAGCGGAAGCGGCCGAATACCTGCGCGATCTCGGCGTCAAGGAAAGCGGCGTCGGCGCGCTCATCCGCGCGGTCTATCACCTGCTCGGATTGCGCACCTACCTGACGACCGGCGAAAAGGAAACGCGCGCCTGGACGATCCACGAGGGCGACAAAGCTCCTGCCGCGGCTGGCGTCATTCACTCCGATTTCGAGCGCGGCTTCATCGCGGCCGAGACGGTGCATTTCGACGATCTGGTGTCGTTAGGCTCCTTCGCCAAGGCACGGGAAGCCGGCAAGCTGCGGATTGAGGGTAAAGAATACGTCGTCAAGGACGGCGACGTGATGGAGTTCCGCTTCAACGTGTAGGAAGTTAGTCATCCTGACTGACTCGGCGGGCAGCCTTCCAGCCTGCCCGAACAGAGCCGACGGGCTGGAAGGCCGTCGGCCAAGTCAGGCGGGACGCCTAACTTCCGGAATACAAAATCCGGCCGCACTGCTCGCAGCTCACAATTTCTTGGCCGCCTTTCACACGGACAACGGTTTGAGTCGTGATTTTCATGTGGCAGCCGGTGCAAACATCGTGCTCGAGCGCGACGACCGCCGCGTCGCCTTTGCTCGCGAAAAGCCGGTTGAAGCGGTCGAGCAAATCTTCGTCCACCCCGGCGGCGAGTTCTGCTCGCTCCTTCTTCAATTCTTCGAGGCGGTTGCCTAACGTTGCCTCTTTCGCCTCCAGGTCGGCGATTTGTCTGGCGATCGAATCCTTCGCAGTCGTGGTTTGTTTTTCCTCGGCCGCGATCTGCGCTTTGAGCACATCGGCCTGCTCCATCAACTCGAGTTCCTGATCCTCGAGCGCGCTAATTTCCTTTTGATAACGCTCGATCTCGCGGCCCATCGCGGAGAATTCATCGTTCTTGCGCGTCTCGTATTGCTGCGTCTTCAAGCGCGCGATGCTCTCCTCGCGGGTGCCGACATCGAGTTCCAGTTTCTTCTTTTCCATCTCGACGTGACGCGCTCGATCCTTGGTCGCGACGAGGTTCGCCGAGGCTGCCGCGACCTGCGCATCGAGCGATTTCCGCTCGAGCGGCAAACTCTTCAATTCCGCTTCGACTTGCCGAATTTTCTGGGCACGATCCTGCAAAATGAGGAGCTGCTCCAACTCGACTTGCACGCGCGCATGTTAGGAGCGCACAGGGGCGGCGTCAATCGTCGGCCGGCACGCGCCCGAGGATGATGCAGGCGTTGATCCCGCCGAACCCGAACGAGTTGCTCAGCACGTGGTCGATGGAGGCGGCCCGCCCGTGCTGCGGAACGACATCGAGGTCGCAGGCCGGGTCGGGATTTTCCCGGCTCAACGTCGGCGGAATCCAGCCGCGATCGATCGCGAGCGCGCAAAGCGCGGCCTCGATCGCGCCGGTCGCGCCTAACGGATGACCCGTGTAGGCTTTCGTGCCGCTGACCGGAAGGCGCGCGGCGTGCGGGCCGAAGACCTCCTTGATCGCCATCGTCTCGGTGCTGTCGTTCAACTGGGTGGAGCTGGCGTGGGCGTTGATGTAATCGATCTGCTCCGGGGCGAGGCGCGCGTCGGCTAGCGTTTCGCGCATCGCGCGAATGCACGATTCACCGCTCGGCAACGGCGACGTCATGTGAAACGCGTCATTGTTCAGACTGTAGCCGAGCACCTCCGCGTAAATGCGCGCGCCCCGCGCACGGGCGTGCTCCAGTTCCTCGATGACTAACGACGCCGCGCCCTCGCCCATCACGAAACCGTCGCGCAACTTGTCGAACGGCCGGCAGGCCTGCGCGGGGTCACCGGTGAATTGGCTCATCGTCTTGATGAACGCGAAGGCGCCGAAAGTGAGCTGGCTGAGGGGCGATTCCGCCCCGCCCGCCACGATGACGTCGGCAAAATCGTCCCGAATGTAGCGGAGCGCTTCGCCGACCGCGATCGTGCCGCTGGCGCAACTGTTCGAATTCGTCGTTCCCGCGCCGCGGAAGCCGAACTCGATCGCGATATTAGTGTGCGCGGAGCCGCCGAAGACCTGGAGCGCAAGGGTCTGATTCACCCCGCGGCTGCCCTTTTTCAAAAAATGCGCGTGCTCCGATTCGGCGTTTGCGATGCCGCCAAGCGCGGTGCCGAAACTCACTCCGATGCGAGCTTGCGGATTTTCGCGCGACCATTCGATCCCCGCGTCGTCGAGCGCGAGCTTGGCCGAGCCGACCGCAAACTGCGCATAACGATCCAGCCGCTTCAAGCGATGGGGCGGGAAAAATTCCTCCGGCGCCCAATCCGGAATTTCCGCGGCACAATGCGCGTTGAAGATCGAGCTGTCGAAACTTTGCACCCGGCGGATGCCGCTTTTCTCCGCGCGCAGCCCGTTCCAAAAACCGTCGCGCCCGATGCCGACCGAGGTGATGGGACCGAGGCCGGTGATGACCGCACGTCGTTTGGGTTCGCCCATATTCTCAGGAGGGTCGTTAGGCGAGATGCGGCTCCGACGGTGTCGCCGCCTGCTTCTCGAGATGCGCTTTCATCGCGCAGAGGGTTTGGTTCGCCACGTGATGGATGAAAAAGCCGCCGATGATCGGCTCCGCGAGCGGCGCCAGCACAGGGACCCGGAAGCGCAACGCATGCGTGATCTCGACCAGCACCCCGGCGGGCGTTTCCTTAAACGTCCAGACCACGCGCATACCGCGGGTGAACGCTTTCAGGTGAAGAAAGCGGAGTTCCATCCGTTCACGATCGACCACGAACTCCGACGTCCAGGAAATCGGAATGCCCGAGCGCAGCGCCGCCATCTCCACGATGCTGCGGTCGGGGCGGCGGTCGAGGAAGCGAATGAAGCGGTAATGCGGCAGGATTCGCGGCCACTGTTCGAGATCGGCGGCGGTCTCAAAAATGGCTTCGCGCGGCGCGTGCATGATGATGGAGTTGCCGGTCTGCATGGATCGCGTAAAAAGGGAGCGTCAGGATAAGCGGCGAACGTCGTCGCGCAATGAATGGACGAGACAATGGCCCTGGAAATTCGGAACAAATGTGAAAGATGCGAAAAGCCGCTCGCGCCGGCGGATGAAGCACATCTGTACCTTCGAGTGCACTTTTTGCCCGGAATGCACCGGTGCGCTGGAAAACATTTGTCCCAACTGCGGCGGCGAGTTGGTGCGGCGCCCCCGTCCGCCGGACACCACTTGACTGCGATTTGTTCTCTCTGATGCAAGGTGGTTGATTTCGAGCGTCCTTCCATGCTGTCATCTTCGCCATTGCTGCTCGCTCGGTTGCGCCAATTTCTCGGTTCCGCGGAGGAGGAGGCGACGGCGCGCAAAATGTGGCCGTGGTTTGCGGTGGCCATGCTCTACGCAGTGGGCTGCGCCCTCCTCGCGTTGCACCAGGCGTTCGCGTCCAATTACATGGTCGCCGATGACGTGCGCGAGCATGTCTTCTGGATGTTCCGCTATCTTGACCCTCGGCTTTTCTCTCACGATCCGATCGCGGATTACTTTCAATCTCTCGCGCCGAGCGGTTACTCGACCCTTTATTGGTTATTAGCGCACGCGGGGATCGATCCCTTGCTCGCGAGTAAGTTGATCCCGTCGGTCCTCAGCTTGTTCGCGACCGGATATTTCTTCCTGCTGGCGTGGCGGGTTCTCCGCTCGCCGGCAGCAGCCACTCTGACCGCAATCCTTTTTTGCCAGTGCCTGTGGTCGAATAGCGATCTCTGTTCGGCCACGCCGCGCGCGTTCTTTTACCCGCTTTTCGCGGCCTTCCTCTACTATCAGGTACGCGGCTCGATGATAGGAGTGCTGGTCGCCGTCGGCCTCGAAGTCCTTTTTTTCCCGCCGGCCGCCTTGCTAAGTCTCGGAGTGCTGGCCTGGGACTGTGTGTATTGGAAAAACGGCCCCAGGCTTACTCCGGTTAGAGGCTCGAAGGTCTATTTGATTTTTGCCGCAGCGTTTGTTCTCACCCTGCTTTGCATGTGGCCCTATCTCCACAGTGTCGGCACCTTTGGTCCGCTCGTGACTTACGCGGAGGCACGGCGGATGCCAGAGTTCGGCCCCCGGGGCCGGGTGCCTTTTTTCCTCCCGTCGTGGTGGGGCTATTGGGTAGGCGGAAATGGAGGGATACACACACTACCCACGCGCCCGCCGTGGTTCCTGGCTGCGTTTCTCTGGCCAGTGCTGCGTCGTTTCCCGAATCAGTTTCCCCTGCTCAAGGCTGTCCCCCGAGGTATAGGGCCGGTGCCGCAGATCATAGCGGCTGCGCTTTCGCTCTTTCTCGTCGCGCATCTCTTGCTTTTTCGCCTCTACCTTCCAAATCGCTACACGCAATCGAGCACGCGGGTTGTCCTTATCCTGCTCGCCGGCGGAGTGTTGCTTGCGCTGATCGATGCCGCCTTGCTCTGGGCGGACAAGCGGCCGGATAAAAGTCGTCGTATCTCCAGAGCGGTCGCGCTCGGGTTCTGCGCTCTCCTGCTCGGCGGAGTGATCGCTTTTCCCCTGCTCCTTCCCAGGTTCCCGACGGGCAGTTACATCACGGGGGTCGAATCCGGCCTTTACCAGTTCTTTGCCCGGCAATCACCGACGATTCGTATCGCCTCGCTCTCCGACGAAGCCAACAACCTGCCCATCTTTTCTCGCCGTTCCATTATCATCGGGGCGGAGTGCGCGGTGCCTTTTCATCCCGGTTATTACTTGCCGCTGCGCGCGCGCGGGCTGCAAATTGCGCGGGCCCAGTACAGCGCCGACCTCAGCGCTCTGCAAAAGTGTCTGCGCGACCAGCAGGTCGATTTCTGGCTGCTCGATCGCGCGGCGTTTTCGGCCGACTACCGGCGAAAAAGTCGGCTGCTGCGACAGCTCGATCTGGTCACGCCGGACCAACCGATCGGCCCTGCGCAAGGAGCGATTCCTTTTCTCGAACGACCGCCGCCGGAAACGGTGGCGTATGAGGACGCGCGCTTCGTCGTGCTCGATTCGCGCAGCCTGCTTGCGCTGCATCCCCGCTAGCGGCTCCCTTCGGAAGATCAGCGATTCTCGACCAGCCGCGGCGCCGGATCTTTCGCCTCTACCCGCGCGCTCACCTTCTCGATCGTCGCCGGCAGCTATGCCACGGTCGCCTCCAACGCCTCCACCTTCCGATGCTCCTTAAGAAACTCATTGAGCAACATCGCGTTCACCGCTTCATAGCGGACGGTGTAGGGCTTGCCCTCCTCGTCCCGCGCCACCAAGTCGGGATCGACCTTCGCCACTTGCTCGGCGATGAGTCCAAATTGCGGGATCGCTTCGGGATCGAGCGCCTTCTTGTAACGGAACGTCACCGGCTGGAGTGACAGGATCGCTTCGCTCGCGTCCTGCATCGGCTTGATCGCCTCCTTGTAGCGCGCCGAGGAGGTCATCGTGCCGATATGGCCAGTCGAATCAATCACGACTCCAACTCCCCCGGCCACGGTCACCCCAGTGATGCCTGCGATGTAAGTCGAGACCTGCTTGCCGGGGTTGCCGATACGAATGACGCCCGATTCCACCTTTTGACCGGGATTGCCGATCGCGATGTTGTTGCTACCGGTAATTGCATTGCCCGCCGATGCGCCAACGGCAATATTGGAGTTGCCTGACTTGCTCCTGCCGAGCGCATTTAAGCCCAGAGCGACGTTATTACTGCCTGAGCTGAGCCCCAAAGCACCGACGCCCACCGCGACGTTCTCGTCTCCGCTCGTGAAATCCATCGCCCCCTCTCCCATTGCCGTGTTATTAGAGCCACTGTAGTTGGATCCCAGGGAGTTGACCCCGATGGCCGTATTGGCTATGCCGGTCGTGTTGGTGGTGAGCGCACCAAGCCCGGTGGCGGTATTGGAATAACTAGTCGTGTTCGCATAGAGCCCTCCGGCCCCCACAGCGGTGTTAGCATTCCCGCTCGTGTTCGCGGTGAGGCTAAAAGCGCCGTAGGCCGTATTGCCGCCGGCCGTGTTTGCGACCAGCGAATACGCGCCCATGGCTGTGTTCTGATCGCCGCTGACATTTGAGGACAAACTCAAATATCCCAATGCAGTATTGTAAGAGCCGTCCACAAGAACTGGCAAAGCCTGGCTACCCACTGCGGTGTTTGAGTATCCAGTCGTGTCATCGTATAGGGCGTTGAAGCCGATCGCGGTGTTATCCGTCCCAGTCGTCAGGCTAAACAAGGCGTCGTCTCCAAGAGCCGTATTATTACCAGGATAACCGCCGCCCGGCGGCGGATCGACCGCAAGCGCGACGGGCGCGAGCGCGAGGCTGGTGGTGGCGAGAAGGCAGGCGAGGTTGGTTCGTGGGTTTTTCATAGGATTGCTCTTTGAGCGCGTAGTTTGACCGGACGGACGACGTTTAGTCAAGGCAAATGCTTCGCAGACGGGGGGGCTCAGCCCGCAAGCGAGCGTGCGCGTCTCGCCAATGGCGCTCGAGCGGAATTACTTGAGCCGTCGCGACCGGCAGCGGGTCCATGCATTCAGCCTGACGCATTGACACCACCCGCAACGCTCCGCTACGCTCCGCGAAATGCCGACCGCCAAACCCTCCCCCGCTTGTCGACACTCGCGTCATCTACTGCGGCGATAACTTGGAGCAGCTGCGCAAGTTGCATTCCGCCTCCCCGATTCCAGCCGGACAATGTCGAACGAGCTGAAGCAGACGCTGGAGGAATTTGTTCGTTTCAGTCGCAGCCTGAAGGGCGATGAGAAGAGCGAGGCGCAACCGTTTCTCGATCACTTTTTTCGCGCGCTCGGGCACAAGGGCGCGATCGAAGCCGGCGCGACCTTCGAGTTCCGCGTCGCGACGAAGCCTCGTTCGCCGCAGTTGGCGCTCGTTGTAGCCGGGAGCGGTGATCCCGGCCCCGTCCCAAAGGCGGCAAGAAATTTGCGGACCTCCTCTGGCCGGACCGCGTCCTCATCGAAATGAAATCGCGCGGCACGAATCTCGAAAAGCATTGCGACCAGGCCTTTGATTACCGGAGCCACATCGTCCCGAAGCGGCCGCCTTACGTCATCCTCTGCAAAACCTCGCCCGCGCCGACAAAGAGAAGGCCGGAGAAAATATCGCTGCTCCCCGTTTGCCACTGGGACCTGAAGAAGAAGCGACTTTTGTAACCGAAGATTGCATTCGACCCCCATGAGTGATGTGCTGCAAGATACCGATGCCTGGTGGGCTAACGAGGGCCCAGACGCGCCCGAGGAGTGGAATTTCAGTTCTGTGCCGGATTCTGAAGTTCTCGCCTGCTGCGTCTGGGAATACGCGCGTGAATCCAAGACAATTGCGCTACGCGCGGATTTGCACTGGTGCCATGTGCGGGACATCTGGCATCGCGAGGAGTACAAAGACAACCCCTTCCTAAAGGCAGAGCACGATGCAGAAGCTAGAAGGATTTTGGCACGGGCGAAACGAGAGAAATTCAGATACGGTGCTTTTTTCGATCAACTGTGGAAAACCGATTTTCCGATGATTGAAATCTATGACTCTATTGTCGAGTTAGTAAGAAACGGTGCGTTCCCTTGGCAGCGGCTGCCAATAACAGCGCGTGCGAACCTGGCTAAGCGGCCTGCCGAAAATAATCTCCTTCCGCCACTAGAGACCGCCAAGGTGGGGAACTTGAGGAAGTATGGAGGACGAATTCCGTGGAACTCAACGCAACGCGCAAACGAAAGAAGGCGCCCAACGACGATAGCGAGGATGCAATTCTGTGGGATAAAACTGTTTTAGTGGAGCCCTTTGCCACCGACGCAGGTGCGCTTCATGGTCGATTCGTTACAGCCTTGGCGATCGACTTCCCGCGGTTCACCGATGGCGAGATTGCCGCTGCCTTTTCTCGTTCGGTAGCTGAGAATCGGCCGGAAAATTTGCAACGACCACAGCGAGTGTTCCCGGGACCGCGGCGGAAGGGCCGAAAGTCTATCGCGCACAGAGTTGCTTTAGAGCGGCTCGGCTTAATGCGCCTGCTGCATTGGCACACTCCTCAAGAGCTGCGTGATGAGATGCCTGTGGCGTGGCGTACGATTGCCCGGAAGGAACGATCTTTCCGGCGGGAGATTCGAGGGGCTTCGAAATTCTTCCGGAGGCTCTTCCCGTTTCTGCCGAAAGGCGAGCGACCAAGTTCTGAGGATAGAAATGGCATTTGGTCGCCTCCGATTCAACGAATGCTCGACCAAATGGACGCTGAGAGGGCGAAGGCGGGGACATAAAATCAGAACCCATTTTTTGTCTCTGGGCGAAGTGGTCGGCTGATGCGAATGCGTTTGAAATGAAGCCGATCCGCTTTACAAAACACGCCCGAGGCTATTTCGAGCGCCGAGGTTTTACGGTCGAAGAGGTGGAGAAGCGATCCGCTCCGCGGCGTGGTAACCAGCCGAGAAAGGCCGACTGGAATGCGAGCTGCAGTTCGCGTTCGACAAAGACTGGAACGGCCAGCGCTACGCTTGGAAGAAGGTCAATCCGGTCTTCGTCGAGGAAGAGAGCGAGATTGTTGCCATCACCGTCTACACGTTCTACTATTGAGCGCGTTCGATGAAGATCAGCTACGACGAGGAGTGCGATGCGATTAGCATCACTTTTAAGGAAACCACGGTGACGAGCCAGCGGGTCGCCGAGGGTGTCGCGCTCGAATTTGACGCCGAAGGCCATCTCGCCGGCATCGAGATTTTGGACGCGGTTCGGCGCTTCGGGACAGGTGAACCACTTCGTCAGGTCCTGCTCGAAAACGTCGGCCCGCAAAGATAGCCGGTTCTGATCTAAATCGTTGGAAATTATTGATTTATCCTTCGCTAGACTCCGTTTATCGCTCGTCAGAACCGCCCCGTCAACCGCCAGAACCGCCCGGTCAATCGCCAGACTCGTGCGGCAAATCGCCAGAACCGTCTCGTCACTGCCTGGAACCGCGCCGTAAGTCGCCAGAGCCGGACCGTTCTCGACCAGAGCTGACCCGGCATTTTGCCAGAGCCACAGTCGCTCTCACCAGCGGGCGCGCGGATGTTCCCAGAGCCGGGAAGGCGGTTGCCAGGACTCCGGCGTCGGGCTCCAGAGCCGTGCCGGGTCTCGCCAGCGCGCCGTGCCGCCGAAGCCGACGCCGCCAACGCCGCCAACGCCGCCGACGCCATAGGCGGCTTTCTCTTAGCCAGGATTAAGCGGGATATTTGAGCCGGTATTCGAGGAAACATTCCTCGCCTACCGTGTGCATGTCGCGCAGCGCACAACGCACGCTGCCGCCGGCGAGGAAGTCCGTCCCGCGGCCGGTGAGAGTGGGCGCGCCTTTCCCGCCGAAGATGTAGGGCGCGATCGTGAGGTTGAGCTGATCGACCAATCGCAGCTCGAGCAGGCTGCGGAATAACTCCGCGCCACCTTCGCAGGCGACCCGGCGCACGCGGTACTCGCTCCACAGTTGTTGCAGCATGCGGGCGAGGTCGACGGAACGCGCGTCGGTCAGGTGGAGCGTCGCTTTTTCGCGCAGGCCGACCTGAAATTTGCGCGGCATGCGGGTGGTCGAGAAAATCAGAATGCGCGAGATGTCGGTTTGGAAAATCTTCAGGGCGGGATCGATCCGGCCTTCGTTCGAGACGATGACGCGCAACGGATAAGGCGACTGCCCGCGCGCTTCCCGCTCGGCGCGCATTTTCGGGTCGGGCAGGCCGAGGCGGACGTTGTCGTGGGCGAGCGTGCTCCGGCCGATGAGGACAGCGTCGCCTAACGATCGCTGGCGCAGAAGGTGGAGCTTGTCCTCGCGCGAGGTGAAATCGACCGGGGAAAAAGCGCGGGTGGTGATCTTGCCGTCCACTGTCATGGCGAAGGTGGCGGCAACGAAGGGGCGGCGGCGCCTGTTCGGAGGGACGTGCTTCTGCACGTCCGGATTGTGCGGCCGGGCTTGAGGAATAGAACCTGGACGTGCAGAAGCACGTCCCTCCGCGGCCTTACTCGTTTTCCGTGATCTCATGCTCAAGCGTCGCCACTTCCTTGCGCATCTCGCTCAGCTTCACATGTCCAGCCTGGCCGCTCGGTTTGTAGAAGAAGTAGACGATCCCGCCCGGGGCGCAGCACGCGAGCATGACGAGAAAACTCATGGAGCCGATGAGGGCCGCGTCCCCTTCCTTCACGCCGCAAAGTCCATTGAGCATGATCTGGAGAATTTTCTCGCGCAGGCCGACCCCGGCCAGACTGATCGGCAATGACGAGGCCGTGCGCTCGATCGGCATCACAGCGAAGAAGTCGATCACACCAACCTGGGCACGGAAAGCGAACGCGACGCAAAGGAACGTGGCAAAGGTGGATAGGTGCGCGATGATCGACGCACCGAAGGCGGCCAGGGTCGCGCGCCAATGATGCGCATAAAGATGATAGGCGGCCGAGAGTTCAATCAGCTTTTCGCGACCGGGAAATCGTGGTGGCAACTTGTGGGCCAAATGAAATCCGCTGACTACGAACGAAGTGACCAACATCAGGACGGCGCTGGCAAGAACGAGAAGCAGCGCCCGGACGAGAAGTCGCGTCTCCGATAACTGTGTCAACCAATCATATCGGAGAGCTACCAACACGCCGGTAATGCTGATGAGCGCGACGAGCCCGACCAGGCGATCGAAAACGACGGCGAGAAGCGCGCCGGTTGCCTTGCCCGGTGTCTCCTTGAGCAGCAGGTAGCTTTTCATGATGTCGCCGCCGGTGCCGCCGGGCAGGAATTGATTGTAAAACATCCCGATGAGGAAAAGACCCGCGACGCGCAGCATGCTAAGGTGGATCTGCTGCACTTTGAGCAGGATCCACCAGCGCACTCCGGCGGCCACCTCGACCAGGAGATAACAAAGGATCGCGGCAATGATCCATCGGTAATCGGCCATCCGCAGCGCGACGGCCATCTGCGCGCGCTTGTGCGGGTCGTGAAAAACCCAGATCAGCACGGCGATCGTGACCGCAATCTGGAGGAGCGAGAGGAGAACTTTTTTCATTCGCCGAAGCGCTCTTTCCAAACGGTGACGGAGTGGCGGATTTCTTCCACCGTTCGGCGCGGGCTCATTTCCCAGACAAATAAGCAGGTCGGCGGCAGGAGCGGAACCAGTTTTTCCAAATCGACGTTACCGGCAAAGGGTGGCTGATGATCCTGGGCCGGCCAGACGCAATCCTGCACGTGGCAGCCCAGCGCGCGCGGCCCGATCGTGCGCAACCATTCCTCGTGATCGACAAAGCCGAGGTTTTCCTTGATCTGGAGGTGGCCGAAGTCGTGCCAGTAGCCGACCTGCGGCGAGTTCAGTTCGTCGAGCAACGGGACGATTTCCCGTTCGCTTGGGATTTCTTCGTAGCCGCGGCGACCTTCGATGCCGAGCCGAATATTTTTCGCGGCGGCGTGCTCCATGATCGGCTTGAGGCATTCTTTGACGTTCTCGAGATAAGCCGGCGCGGCCGCTTCGCGCTTCGCCACCGCGTCCACTTTCCGGCGCACATATTCGCGAGAATACATTTCACCCGCTTTGGCGAGCGCGATGAGCGGCTCGGTCACCGGCTTGATCGGCACCCGGCCGAGATGGAGCACGACAAACGGCGCCCGGAGCAGCGCCGCGAAATCAATCGTCTGCAACGTCTGCCGGATGGCGCGCTGGCGCTCGCGCGCGGAGGTGGTCGAGAAGGTGTAGCAATCGGGCGACGCGCCCATCACTTCCACCGGCAGCGGACAGAAATTGTGCAGGCTGCTAAAGCGCACCTCGCCCGCTTCGAACATCTTTTGAATGCCCGGCATGAGCGAAATGCGGATGCCGTGACCGAGCTCGATGAGGTCAAACCCGAGTTCGGTTTTGATCTCCCGCAGCATTTCATCGCCGGCGGTGTGGCGGCCGGAATTCCAGCAGGTGGAAAAGGAGAGCATGCGTTTGCCTAACGACTAGGATACCGTCGCCACTTCCGGGACCGCTGCGCTTGTCAGCGCAGTCGGCCTGTCGTCCAGCCGGCGGCCGATCCGGCTGAGAATGAAAATCGCCGCCACGCCATAACCAAGCGCGGAGGCGGCGAGCGCGGTGCGCATGCCGATCGCGTCCGCCAGGCTGGTGACGCCGAGGCCGGCGATCGGCATGAGGCCGAAAAAGCTCAGGCCCATCACGGCCGAGACGCGGCCGCGCAGATGCGAGGGCGCGCGTTCCTGCACAATCGTGTTCGAGAGACCGAAGATGAGGGACAAGCCAAACGAAATCACGACCAGCGAAGCGGCCGCGAAAACAAAAGCGTGCACCCGGCTGAGCCCGAGCACGGAAACCGACACCGCGAGCGCCGCGGCCATCATCCCACCGAGCCGGCGCGGAGGGGGAATTGAAACCAAAGTAATCGCGCCAAAGACCGAGCCCACGCCGGAGCACGCCATCAGATATCCGAGAAGATTCGGCCCGAAATGCAGCACGTCGCGCACGTAAAGCGGCATCATGACGGAGACGGTCGGGAAAATAAAAATTGTCATGGTGGCGATCATGCCGACCATCGCGAGGCTCGGCTTATCCGCGCGAATGTAACGAAAGCCGTCCTTGATCCCGCTGGCGCGTTGCGCCTCCTCCTCCTGGCTCCCGACCGGACGAGGCGGCAACGAAACGAGCGCGATGATGAGAGCAACAAAGGAGAACGCGTTGACGAAAAACGCCATCGCGGCGCCCCAGATTGCGACGATCACGCCGCCGACCGACGGACCGACCAGCCGCGCGCAGTGAAAAACCGCCCGATCCAGCGCCACCGCCCCGGCGATTTCCTCTCGCCTAACGAGTTCCGGAACAAGCGCGGAAAGCGCGGGATGTTCGAAGGCAAAAGCAATGCCTAACAATCCCGCGACGGCGATGATGTGCCAGATCTGGATGCGCCCGGTGAAAATGAGGAAACCGATGACCAGGGCGAGCGCGATCTGCACCACCTGCGTCCAGACCAGGATCCGGCGCTTGTCGAATTGATCGGCGACCGAGCCGCCAAACATGGTGAGGAAAATCATCGGCAGGCCGGCGGCGAAGTTGACCAGCCCGAGCATGATCGCCTTGTCCGTCAGGGTGCTCATGACCCAGCCCTGGGCCATGACCTGCATCCAGGTGCCGGTGTCGGAAATGGAGGTGCCGATGAGATAGCGGCGGAACGGCCCGGCGTGTAACAAGGCCAGGGCTTCGCGTCTCCAGGATTTAGCTCCGGGCTTCATCGGAAGCAACAGATACGCGGTGAAGGGCGGAGTCGCAACGCAACGCCACGGGGCGCGGGCGGGGCCGCTTTATTTTGCCGGCGCGGGCCCGACGAGGTGGAGATAAACGGACTTCCGGGGCCGCTTCTTGCGTTCCCGCGGCCGCCGCGCGCTCGAGGACGCGGCGTGTGCGAGCGCTGCGGAAGGCGCCGCCTGAGCAGTCGCCAGGCTGGTCGCGGGGGTCAACGCGGTGACCGCCTTGTTGTTAGGCAAGGGCCCCGGCGCGGCCAGGGTTGCCGCCTCCGCCAGGGGCTGCCCGACGGCCCCGGGTTTGGAGTTGATCTGAATCGGAGGCGCATCCTTGCCATCGAGCAGGTTGCTCAAGCGGAAGAGAGCCGCCATCATGTCGATCGCGTTCGGATTGAAGATATCGCCGTGTCCATTGAGGATTTCCTTCGGCACTTGTACGATCCAAAAAGGCGAGCGCTGCGACGGATTGCCGGTGTAATTCAGCCGCCACCAGTTCCAGGGCGTTTTCTCTCCGTTGCTCAGCTCTTCGCCGCCGGTCGCGAAAATTGGTGTTGCCTGAGCATCCGCGCCGCTCGCCGGCAGCGCCTGGGGATATTCCAGGTTTTCCTCGAAAGCGCGCGGTTCTCCGGCGACCGGCGCCGTCATGTCCAGCGGCACAATCCGGTGATCGAGTAGCAAGCTGTTGTGGCCCGGAGTGTGGGTGAAAAACAGCCTTTGATCGACCTGCGTGCCGCCCGTCTCGGGACCCGAGTAGCTGCGGTAGAGCTTGCCCACGCCGAAGAGCGTCGCCCCGACCGGAAAAGCCACCCCGGTGGCCCGATCGGTCTCCGAGGTCACCGAGATGATCCGCGGCTCGTCTTTCAAAAAGCAGTCGCTGGAATCATCGGAGTCTTGATAACAGTGGCGCGAAGGACTGAAGCGGAGCGTCGAGACCATCATATCCCGCATTTCCTTGGCGTAGATGGATTCGGCGGCGGAATTCACGAGGAGGATGAAATCCGCCGGCACGACCGGATTGCCGGTGAGCAATCCGCCCGTCATCGCTTGTTCCACGGCGCGCTCGACCACCAGCGCCCCGAACGAGTGCCCGATCAGAATGGTGCGCGCTCTTCCCGGGCGATGCCGGGCTTCATAGACGAGGCGAAAAATCGCCTCCGTAATCGTGTTGCTGCTCCCGATCCGCGCCGCGGCACCCTTGCGATTCGGGAAACTGACGATTTTCAAAAAGGGATCGTAGGCTTGTTTGCCCCGCCAGCCGAGGTAAACGCCGACCACTTGATAATCGAGTTTTCGGATCCGCTCGGTCCGCGCCAGCTTGGCCAGCACCTCGTGAAACTGCGGGACGTCATTCGTCTTGTCGCTCGCGTTATTTTGCCAGCCGTGCACATAGATGACGAGGAGCGGCTTTTGGGTCTGCTTGATCAGGCCGACCGCCCGCGCCAACTGGTCGCGATCCCAAAAGTCGCCTTGCTCGTCAAATTCGACGTAGCCCAGATCGTAATCGCGCGTTCCCGGCGTCTTGGCCTCGACGGCGGCGGCGCCCGGTCGATATTCCTTGTTCGGAAGACAACCGGCCGCGGCCAGCATGAGACCGACCGTGATTAACCGTGGGAGACTGGGCGCACGCACTGGAACGAAAACGCCGTCGAGCAAAGCAAACCGAGCGGCTATGGACAATGAGAAATTTTCGGAGCCAGCGCGCGCCGGGCAGTTACGGCCGCTCGTCGATCGGCACGACTTTTTTGCCCACCGGCTCGCCCACATATTCGCTCAGCGGGCGGTAGAGGCGATTGTCCTCGAGCTGCTCGAGGACGTGGGCGCACCAGCCGGCGCAGCGGGCGATGGCAAAGACCGGGGTAAATAAATCGGTCGGAATGCCTAACGAATAGTAAACCGTCGCGGAATAGAAATCGACGTTCGCGTTCAGGTTCTTCTTTTCCTTCATCAGCTGCGCGATTCGTTCCGACATGTTGATCCACTTCGGATCGCCCAGTTTCTCGCTCAGTTTCACCGCCATCCGCTGCAAATGGGGCGCGCGTGGGTCGAGCGTCTTGTAAACGCGATGGCCGATGCCCATGATCTTCTCCTTGTGCGCCAGCTTCTGCTCGATATAGGCGTCGACTTTGTCTTCGCTCCCGATCTCCTCCAGCATGTGGATCACGCCCTCGTTCGCGCCGCCGTGTAACGGACCTTTTAGCGTGCCGATGGCCGAGGTGATGGCGGAGTAAAAGTCGCTCAGGGTGGAGATGGTGACGCGGGCGCTGAAAGTGGAGGCGTTCATCCCGTGATCGGCGTGCAGCACAAATGCGACGTCGAGCGTGTCGCACGCTTCCTGCGGCTGCGGCTCGCCGTTGATCAGGTAAAGAAAATGTTCCGCCTCGGTCAGATCGTCGCGCACCGGCGGCAACGATTTACCCTGGCGCGCGCGGTGAAAATAGGCGGCGATGATCCCGATCTTCGCGGTGATGCTGCGGGCGCGGCGCTCGTTGATTTCGCGCGTCGCCTCCTGGTTCATCTCCGGATCATAAAGCCCGAGCATGGAGACGGCGGTGCGCATCACGTCCATCGGCCCGGCGGTTTTCGGGGCGCTTTTGATGAAATCGATCACGCCGCCGGGCAACTCCCGTTCCGCGCGCAACTGCTTCATGAATTGGTCGACTTCCGAGCGATTGGGCAGTTTCCCTTTCCAGAGAAGGTAGAGAACGTCTTTGAAACTGACTTTGCCAGCCAGCTCGTTGATATCGTAGCCGGAGTAGATGAGCTGACCTTTGTCGCCGATGACATCGCTCAGGCGCGTGCTGTTCGCGACCACTCCCTCCAGACCTTTGGCGGTAACGGGCATCGGCTTATTTCCTCCCATTCATTGTTGTAATCAAGGTGTCCGCCATGGTCGCCGGCGTATCCGCGACCGCGATGCCCGCGGCTTTGAGCGCTTCGATCTTGCCCGCGGCCGTTCCTTTTCCACCGGAAACGATGGCGCCCGCGTGGCCCATGCGGCGTCCGGGAGGCGCGGTCGCTCCGGCGATGAAGGCGGCGACCGGTTTCTGGCAGTTATCCTTGATCCAGGCCGCGGCTTCCTCTTCCGCCGCGCCGCCGATCTCGCCGATCAAAATCATCGCTTCGGTTTTTGGGTCGTCATTGAAAAGTTTGACCGCGTCGAGGTGCGACATGCCGTTGATCGGATCGCCGCCGATGCCAATGCAGGTCGATTGGCCATAGCCGCGCGAGGTGAGTTGCCAGACCGCCTCGTAAGTGAGCGTGCCCGAGCGCGAGATGACACCGACGCCGCCCGGCTTGTGGATGTATCCCGGCATGATGCCGATCTTGCATTCGCCCGGCGTGATGATGCCCGGGCAATTCGGCCCGATAAGCCAGGATTTTTTGCCGGCCATCTCCGCTTTCACGCGCATCATGTCGATCACCGGAATGCCTTCGGTAATGCAAATCACCAGCTCGACGCCGGCATCGACCGCTTCCAAAATTCCATCTGCCGCGCCCGCGGCCGGAACGAAGAGCACCGAAACGTTGCAACCAGTTGCCTGGCGCGCTTCCCAGACGGTGTCGAAAACCGGCACCTTGTTTTCAAACTTCTGTCCGCCTTTTCCCGGCGTGACGCCGGCCACGACGTTGGTGCCGTATTCCATGCATTGCTTGGCGTGGAAACCGCCCGCGCTGCCGGTGATGCCCTGCACGCAAAGCCGGGTGTTCTTATCGACAAGGACTGACATGGGTGAAATGACGAATGTCGAATGTCGAATGTCGAATGAATGACAAAGGTCGAATGACGAAACGCATCCGAGGCAATGCTCGGCCTTTGAAATTCGTCATTCCTTCGTCCTTCGTCCTTCGTGCTTCGTCATTCATTTTCGTTTGTGCACGAGCAGTTTGTTCCCGTCCGGGTCGCGGAATTGTGCCATCCAACAGACCGGTGTTTCCGTTTTTTCCATGTCGAATACGACGCCGCGCTCCTTCAAGGTTGCAATGGTTGAATCGATTTCGTCCACCTCGAAGGCAACCGATGTCCCGTCGCGCGATGGGTCCCAGCCGGGCCAGCAGCCGACGCCGATCGTGGTCGCGCCGAGATCGTATTCGACCCACCCGCCTTCCATAGCCGTCATGCCCGGCTTCAGTTCGAGCGTCTCCTGGTAAAATTTCCGCGCCCGCTCTTTGTCACTCACCGCGATGGCCACAAAGGCGATTTCCTTGATCATGATTTTCCCTCCGCTGCTTTCACTACCTTCTGGGCGGCATCGGCGAGATCGTCCGCGGCGATGACCGCGAGACCGCTCTGCGCGATCAGCTTCTTGCCCGCGTCGACGTTCGTGCCTTCCAGCCTAACGACCAGCGGGACGGGCAACTTGACCGCCTTGACCGCGTTGATGATTCCCTGCGCGATGATGTCACACTTCATGATCCCGCCGAAGATGTTGACCAGGATCGCCTTCACGTTCTCGTCGGAAATGAGGAGCTTGAACGCTTCCGTCACCTGCTCCTCGGTCGCGCCGCCGCCGACATCGAGGAAGTTAGCCGGGCTGCCGCCGTAAAACTTGATAATGTCCATCGTCGCCATCGCGAGGCCGGCGCCGTTGACGAGACAGGCGATGTTGCCATCGAGCCCGATGTAATTGAGCCCGTGCTTCGAGGCCTCGACTTCGCGCGGATCCTCCTCCGCCGTGTCGCGCATCGCGGCGATCTCGGGGTGGCGATAGAGCGCGTTGTCGTCGAAGTTGAATTTTGCATCGAGCGCGAGCACCTCGCCTTTCTTCGTCACGACGAGCGGATTCACTTCCACCATCGAGCAATCCGACTCGATGAAGGTGCGATAAAGCGCGGCGAAAAGCTTCGCGGCAGGTTTGATTTGATCCGACTTGAACCCGAGCTGCTTCGCCAGTTTGCGCGTCTGGAAAGGTCGCAAACCGGCCAGCGGATCGATCGGTTCACGCATGATTTTTTCCGGCGATTTCTCGGCCACGGTTTCGATTTCCACGCCGCCTTCGGTGCTCGCGACGATCAAGGGCGCGGCGGTCGCGCGGTCGAGCAACACGGCAAAATAAATTTCCCGCTCGATCTCCACCGACACCGCGATGAGCACCTTGTTGACCACGCGTCCAGCCGCGCCGGTCTGATGCGTGACGAGTGTTTGGCCGAGCATCTTGGCGGCGACCTCCCGCGCCTCGGCGGGTGATTTCACAAGATGGACGCCGCCTTTGAAACCGTTCGCGAAAGTCCCCTTCCCGCGCCCGCCGGCATGAACCTGTGCTTTCACGACCAGGGCGTTCGTGCCGAGTTCGCGCGCGATTTGTTCCGCTTCTTCCGCCGTGCCCGCGACCTTCCCGGCCGGGGTCGCAGCGCCGAATTTTTGCAGTAATTCCTTCGCCTGATATTCGTGAATGTTCATGCGTGGGGCGGGTTGGACAGACGTGCAATTAGCTCGCGAAACGCAGGCCAGCAACGAATTTTTCCCCGTCGGATTCGCGCCGCACGGCGGACGGGCCGCGGAAAGACGGGTCATATTTGCTTGCCGCTGACAAACCCTGCCCGCTAACAATTTCAGCCTTCGAAGATTGAAAATGAAAACCAAGATTCTGATCGCTCCTCTCCTTCTCACCCTCTGCTGCGGCGCGACCGAGCTCCGCGCCGGCCCGCCGGACCGGGAGCAAGAGTTCACGGCCAAATACAAAGCCGCCTACGAGGCCAGAGACACCGCGACCCTCTACTCGTTTCTTTACACCGAGGGGGCGAACCCGATGGCGCTCGGGTTTTACAAAATGATGATGACCAACGGCACCGGAGAGAAAATCTCGAAAATCGAATTGCTCGATCTCACCCCGCAAGAGACGAAGGAAGCCGCCGGCGTGCAGGACGGCCCCGGCGGGATGAAAACGCGCTTGCCGATCCAGCCGACGAAGAAGCTCAAGATCACCATCGAGACGAAGAACGGCGATAATACTTCATCGAGCACGAGCGAGAGCTTCGTCGCGGAAAAGGACGGCAAGTTCGTCATTCCCGTGCCGGTGACAGTGAAATAAGACCCGCGGCACTGAGTGCTTGGAGCGGAGAAAAAGAAACGCGCGCCCCGGGGTAACCCCAAAGCGCGCGCTTTCGCCTTGACCTAACGAACTATTTCTTGACGATCTCGGCGTTCTCCAGCATCGAGACGCCGCCGTTGCTCGCCATCTTGCCTTTCAAGGTCACGGTCTTGCCCGCGAGCGGCGCGAGCTCATCATTCATCGGCTTGTGCGCGCCGACGACGAGATAAGCTTTGCCGTCGCTCAGGATGCCGACCGGCCCGCCGCTTTTGATGCACTTTTCCGCGCAAGCAGCGTGTTTCTCACCCATCGCGTTGTGATCGACGTAGCACATCATGTCGACGATCTCGCCCGTGACTTCTTTCGTCGCCGTGGCGTCGGCTTTCTCATGCTCCTCGGCCAGCGCAAGCGGCGAGGTGGCGAGCGCCGCCGTAAAGGTGAGCGCAACCGCCACTTTCATAAACTTCGGAACTCTGTCGGTGGTTGAATACATGAAAGCAACATTCGCCCGAATCGCCGGACGGTCAATCGCTGGTCTTGTCTGCTCAAGCGACGGTGTTTTTTGCCGCAAAAGACGCAGCGGGCGCCAGGAAGGAATTCAGGGGATTCAAATTCCTTCTCTGCGCTCTCGGCGTCCTCTGCGGTTAACCTCCCCGGCGTTCGATGAGGCGCGCGAATTCGGCGAAGAAATAGCCGGCATCATGCGGCCCAGGCGCGGCCTCGGGGTGATATTGCACGCTGAAGATCGGCAGCTCGCGGTGCCTCATGCCTTCGACGGTGCCGTCGTTCAGATTGATGTGCGTCACTTCCACTTCGTCAGGCAATGATTCGGGATCGACCGCGAAGCCGTGATTCTGCGAAGTGATCGCGACCTTGCCCGTCGCCAAATCCTTGACCGGCTGATTCCCGCCACGATGGCCAAACTTGAGTTTGAAAGTGCGCCCACCGAAGGCGAACCCGAGCACCTGATGACCCAGGCAGATGCCAAAGATCGGCGTGCGGCCCATCAAGTCGCGCACCGCCTGATGCGCATAATCGAGGACCGATGGATCACCCGGCCCGTTGGAAAGAAAAACGCCCTCCGGCTTTGACTGGAGAACTTCTTCCGCCGTCGTCGCCGCGGGGACGACCGTCACGCCAAACCCATTTTGGCGCAGC
Organism: Spartobacteria bacterium; assembly: GCA_003169975.1. Lineage (GTDB taxonomy): Bacteria > Verrucomicrobiota > Verrucomicrobiia > Chthoniobacterales > UBA10450 > Palsa-1392. The sequence goes on from PNAA01000047.1 coordinate 38,177, forward strand.
CGCCGCAGGATGTTTTCCTTGATCCCGTAGTCGTAGGCCACCACCCGATGTCGGATGGGCGGCAGCGTGGCTTTCCGGCTGCTCGCCGTCGCCCAGGCTAGGCTCATCTGGTCATCCGGATCCCATTGGTAGGCTGCGGGCGTGGTGACCTCGCGCACGTAATCCATCCCGATCACGCCCGCGCCTTCCGCCGCGCGCCGGACCGCCTCCTCCGCGGAGATTTTTCCCGTCGTTAGGCAAGCCTTCATCGCGCCCAGCGTGCGCAGATGCCGGGTGAGAGCGCGGGTGTCGATCCCCTGCACGCCGGGAATGTTCCAGCGGCGCAAATATTCCTCGAGCGAAATCTCCGCCCGCCAGTTGCTCGCGATCCCGCTCAGTTCCTCGACCACAAATCCACGCACATGCGGCGACCGGCTTTCGGCGTCGGCCTCGTTCGTGCCGTAGTTGCCGATCAGCGGATAGGTCATCGCGACGATCTGGCCGCGGTAGGAAGGATCGGTCAGCACTTCCTGGTAACCGGTCATCGAAGTGTTGAAGCAAATTTCTCCGACGCAGGTGCCGGAGGCGCCGAATGATTCGCCCTCGAAAAGCCGCCCGTCCTCCAGCGCGAGGAGGGCTTTGAGCGGGCGCGAAGCGGGCTGCGGCATCGTGTCGATGTAGCCGCCAACCGGCCCCGCGTCCAAAAAAAAGCGCCCGGATCATCGCTGGTCCGAACGCTTCAATTAATTACCCCGCTGGTGCCGTTTAGGTGGATATCCCGTTCCCTTCTGGTAACGGGCGGGTGACCGCCGCCGGAGCGTCTGACTTCCAATTAAGGCATGCCATCTTCCCCTAACGACCTAGCCCCCTCTGCTAACAACATCGGTCCGGGAATCACACCTGTAATCTCGAACACCGCAGGGTAAATTTTTTCACCCCGAACTCATTTCGGGGTTCGAAAGTTGTCGATAGAGAGCTGAAAGTAGACACGAAAAGGTCTTTGAACCTTCAACTCTCAAGCAACAACTCTCGAACTTTCAAAGAACTACTCGCGCAGTTCCACGCCCGGCTCGCTTTTCAATCGCTCGCGAATCCGGTCGTGGGCCGCACTCACTTCGTTGGAAGTCAGTGTTCGGTTTTTGTCGAGGTATGTCAATGAATAAGCGAGGGACTTTCGTCCGGCGCCAATATTTTCGACGCTCTGGCCGCCGAAAAGATCGAAGAGTTCGACCGCGGCGAGCAACGGTTCACGGACGCTTTGGATCGCCGCGAGAATCTCGCCATGCGTCAGCGCCTGCGGCGCGATCAGCGCGATGTCCCGGCTGACCGAGGGGAAACGTTGCCACTCGCGAAACTTCCGGGCGCCGTCCACCGTTTCGAATTCGTTAGGCAAATCGAGCTCGGCGACGAAAACCGCAGCCGCGCCCGCAGCCTTGGCGGCTTGCGCCGAGGCCAGCTGACCAGCCCCGCCGCAACGTTGATCGCCGGTCAAAATTTCCATCGCCAGTGCGAACTCGGCGCTTTCGCAACGCCGGAACGCGACTTCCCCGAGACCGATCGATTCGAGCGCTCCCTTGAGATCGAAGAGATCGAGCTCCCTGGCCGGCGCGCCGCGCCAGTGCGCCGGGCCGCCCGCCGCGCCACACAGGAGCAGTGCGAGCCGGCGAATCTCTTCGCCCTTAGCCGGGAGGAAGACGCGGCCAACCTCGAAGAGCTGCACGCTCTTCGCGCCCGCCCGCACGTTTCTCTCCAGGACTGCGATCAAGCCCGGGATCAGACTTGGCCGGAGGGCGACATGATCTTCACTCAATGGATTGCGCAGCTCGATTGCTTCTTTTGCAAAGCCCGAGCCTAACGTCTGCCGGCCGACCAGCGCGGAGGTGCGCGCTTCTGAAAATCCGCGCGCGACGAGGCGCTCGCGCAGCGTCATCTCAGCATCGTAGCGCCGGTCCGCCGCGGAAGCGGGCGTGAACCGGCTGCGATCCGCGCCCGTGATCCGGTGGATGCCGAAGACACGCACGATCTCCTCGATCAGGTCCACTTCGCGGCGCAAATCGGACCGGTAACTGGGAATGCCCCAGGTCGACTGCTCGTCGGTCGCGCCCAGTTTTTGCAGACCGAAACTTTCGAGGATCCGATCCGCTTCCGCCGGTGCGATGGACGCGCCGAGCAGTTCGTCGCACCGGGTGTAGCGCAGAGAAAACCCGGCTGGCGCCGCGGGCAGCGTGCCCGCGATGATCGTCTCGCGCACCGGCTCGCCTCCGGCGATTTCGTGGATCAACTGCGTCGCGCGTTCCGAGGCGCGCAGGAGCATTCCCGGATCAACGCCGCGCTCAAATCGGTAGCTGGCGTCGCTCGGCAGATTCAGTTCGCGCGCCGTGCGTCGAATGTTCGACGGCGAAAAATAGGCGCTTTCCAAAAGCACGTTGCGCGTTGTCGCGGTGACGCCGGTATCTTCGCCGCCCATCACGCCGCCAATCGCGATCCCGCGGGCGGCGTCGGCGATCAGCAGGTTTTTCGGATCGAGCTGGTAGGTCCGGCCGTCGAGGGCGAGAAACTTTTCGTTAGGCTGAGCGAGCCGAACATTGATCCCGCCCCGCAACTTGTCGGCATCAAAGGCGTGCAGCGGCTGACCGATCTCCAGCATCACGAAGTTGGTGATGTCGACGATGCTGTTGATCGCGCGCAGGCCGACCGACTCGAGCCGGGCGCGCAGCCAATCGGGGCTGGGGCCGACGGTGATGTTCTCGATCCGGCGCGCGGAATAGAACGGGCACTCGTTAGGCGCGCTGATTTGTACCGCGCTGCCGTTCGCGGTTCGCGGTTCAGCCATTTCCAGTGCCCGCAGCGGTTTTTGCGTCAGCGCCGCGATTTCGCGCGCGAGGCCATAGTGGCTCAGGAGATCGGAGCGGTTCGGCGTGATTTCGACGTCGAGGATCGTGTCGTTAGGGAAAAGCTCGCTGATCGGGGCGCCAATTTTCGCTTCCGGCGAAAGGATGAGGAGGCCAGCGGCATCCTCGGCAATCCCAAGCTCCTTCGCGCTGCAGAGCATCCCCTGCGATTCCACCCCGCGCAATTTGCTCGCTTTAATCTTCAGATCGCCGGACAGAACTGCGCCCGGCTGCGCGAGCGGGACTTTGTCACCCACTTTGTAATTCTTTGCCCCGCAGACGATCTGGCGCACCTGGCCGCTGCCATCGTCGACCTGGCAAACACTGAGCCGATCAGCATTCGGATGGGGCGCCGAGGCGGTAACCTGCGCGACGACGACGTGCGCGAAATTCGCGCCGCGCGCTTCGATCCCCTCGATCTCGACCCCGGCGAGGGTGAGCAAGTCGGCGAGCTGTGCCACGTCGTTAGGCAACTCGACGAATTCGCGCAGCCAGTTAAGCGAGAATTTCAAGACGCCCCTCTCGCGTTGGGAAATTGGAATGTGGGAGGGGCCTTTGTGCCCCGAGGGGTTGCGGCGCGCCGGCAGATCGGGGCACAAAGGCCCCTCCCACATTCGCAGAAGTTGAAATCTTCATGCGAACTGCCCCAGGAATCGCAGATCATTCTGCGCAAAGAGCCGAATGTCGGGAATGTCGAAAAGGATCATGGCGAGACGATCCATCCCAAGACCGAAGGCGAAACCGGTCCACTTTTCCGGATCGTAGGCCGCGTCGCCGCGGGCGCGATTCATTTCCTCGAAGACGGCCGGATGGACCATCCCGCAGCCGCAGACCTCGATCCACTTTTCCCCGCTTTTCAGCGCTTTGGATTTCACGTCGATCTCGAAACTCGGCTCGGTGAAGGGAAAATAATGCGGCCGGAAACGCACCGCTGTCTCCGCTCCGAAAAGTTCGCGCAGGAAAAATTCGAGCGCGCCTTTGAGATCGGCGACGCTCACCCGCTCGTCGACGTAGAGTCCCTCAATCTGGTGAAACTGCGCGCTGTGCGTCGCGTCCACTTCGTCGCGCCGGAAAGCGGCGCCGGGTGCGATCACGCGGATCGGTGGCGGCGCGGATTCCATCGCGCGGATTTGCACCGTCGAGGTGTGCGTCCGGAGCAAGCGGCCATCGGGAAGATAAAAAGTGTCCTGCTCATTGCGGGCAGGGTGATCGGGCGCGGTATTGAGCGCGTCGAAACAATGCCATTCGTCCTCCACGTCCGGCCCCGCGGCGAGCGCGAAACCCATCCGGCGAAAGATGCCGATCGCGCGGTCGAGCATTTGGGTGAGCGGATGGAGCGCGCCGATTTCGTGCGGCGTGCCGGGCAGCGAAATGTCGATCTCGGCGAGCGCACCGGCTTCCTGCGTAGCGCGCAACTTTTCGCCCGATTCCTCGAGCGCGGCCGTGACTGCGCTCCGGACTTCATTCAACAGCTTGCCGACCACCGGACGCTCCTCTTTCGAGAGCGTCTTCATTTTCTCTCCCCAGGCCGAGATACTCCCGCTGCGCCCGAGATAAAGGACGCGCACGGCCTCGAGCGCCTGCACGTCGCCCGCGGCGGCGATCTCAGCCAGCGCCGCGTCGCGCAGTTCTTGAAGAGGATGCGTCATGATGCTGTAGCCGCTTCGCTGTGCGAAGCGCTGACCAGGACTAAAATCTCAGGCTTCGGCATGCGTCTCGTTGCGTCGCCCGCAGGGCGACGGCTACATCACGCCGCGTTCTTCTTCTTCGATTCGTTCGACTTCTTCTCCAGCGCGCTTTTTACCTGCTCGACGATGCTTTTGAAAGCGGTCTCGTCAGTAATGGCGAGGTCGGAGAGAATTTTGCGATCGAGGCCGATGTTGGCCGCCTTCAGGCCTTCCGCGAAACGACTGTAGGTGAGACCCTGCGCGCGGACGGCGGCGTTGAGCCGCTGCACCCAAAGCATGCGGAAATTGCGCTTGCGCGTCTTGCGATCGCGATAGGCCCAATATTTCGCCTTCATCATCGCGTCTTTGGCGTAACGGAAGAGTTTCGATCTGCGTCCGCGATAACCTTTGGCGGAATCGAGGACGCGTTTGCGGCGCTCCCGACTGGCGGGCGCGTTAGTGGCTCTTGGCATGTTGTTGTTCCCCCGAATAATTTCGGAGGATCTCCTGAAGCGAGCTGTTATTTCGTTAGGATCTCTCCGACCTCACTCGCTCGTGCGGTCCCGTCATCGCGGAACCAGGTGGACAGATCTGACGGCGCTTCGTTGCGGAAACGTCGGGCTGGGAAAATAGGCGGAGCGAGCCCAATGACAACCGTTTTCTCGGTCAGGCGTGGAGCAGCAGTTTAGGATTCCATCCGCACCTGGCCGAGCGGGAGGCGGCAACTCGGGCAGATGAATTCCTGGAGCACCGGCACAAGCTAATTTGGAACTGGCCGCTCGGAAAAGGTTTCCTAGTATTGCCCGATGCATTGGCTGCGCCGGTATCGCTTGCTCATCCTCGGCGCGATCTGTCTCTTCTGGACCGGTCTCGTCCTGCTCCTGCACTTCACGCCAGGTGTGCCGTTTCTCTCGGCGGTCTGGTCGGGCGAGCAACAGTTCGAGGATCTCCTCCAAAAACAAGGACGCAAGACGCCGACACGCGACGATTTTGTTTTCCTCGGGATCGACCAGAGCACGCTCGAGCTCCCGCCGTTTGCCCCCGAAGAACTGGCCAACAACCGCGCCTTCCAGTTGATGACCGCGCGGCCTTTCCCGTGGTCGCGCGAAGTCTACGCCCTCCTCCTCGACCGGCTTTTCGGAGCAGGCGCGCGGCTGGTGGTCTTCGATATGGCTTTCAATCCGCCTAACGATGGCGATCCCCAATTTCATGCTGCCCTCGACCGTTATCGCGACAGGGTCGCGCTGGCCGCGAACTTCGATGTCGCCAACGCGATGCAGGCAATCGTGCCAAACGAAGTCCTGATTCCCCCGCCGCAGCTGGCCGATCCGAGGGTCGGATACGCCAATTACTTCCCCAATCTGCTCGATCGACGGACGCGCACGATCAATTACACCATGACCGATCGCCAGTTGGCCGGGCTGCCGGCGCATCCGAGCGAGCAGGCCTACCACTCGCTCGCCGCGCGCGGGCTGGAGCAGATCGGGCGCGGCGCCGACGTGCCGCGCGGGCACGACGCACATATGCTGCGCTTTAGCGACGAGGACGCCTATCCGCCGCGGCCGCTATACGAGATTTTCGATCCCAAATTCTGGCACGCCAACTATCATGACGGCGCTTTTTTCAAAAACAAGATCGTGATGATCGGCGCGTCGGCGCAGATTTTTCATGATGTCGTGGCGACACCGCTCGGGCCTGGTTTGCCGGGACCCGCCCTGCACCTCAACGCGATGGCCGCGGCGATGGCGCACCAATTCCTGCACATGACTCCTTTGCCGGTGGACTACGCGCTCGTGCTCGCGGCCGGGCTGCTCGCCTGGGCACTGATCGCTTTCGTTCGGCGACCGGGCCTGGTGCTCACCTTCCTGGTTGGGATCACGCTGGCGTATCTCGCCGTCGTCCGAGTCGCTTACGATTGGATCGGCCTGCTCCTCGTCGCGGTGCCAGTGCTGGCGGTCTTCCTGTTGAGCGGTCTCTTTTCGTTAGGCTACGAATACGCCATGGAGCGGATCGAAAAGCTGCGCACCCGCCGCACCCTCGAGCGTTACGTTTCGAAAAATCTCGTGAAGGAAATTCTCGATAATCCCGGCGGCTATTACAGCAGTCTCAAAGGCGTGCGCATCCCGGCGACGATCCTCTTTTCCGACATCGTCGGCTTCACCAGCCTGACCGAAAATGCCGATCCCGAGGCATTGGTGAAGCAGTTGAACGAGTACCTGAGTCGGATGACCGCGGCGGTCTTCGAAAACGGCGGGACGCTCGACAAATTCATCGGCGACGCGGTCATGGCGGTGTGGGGAAATGTGCGCAGCCGCGGACCGGCCGAGGATACCCGGATGGCGGCGCGCGCCGCCCTCGCGATGCGGCGCGAGCTGTGGACGCTGAATGCCGGGTGGCATGCGCGCGGGATCGCGCCGTTTGCCATCGGCATCGGGATCAACCAGGGCGATGTGCTCGGCGGAAACATCGGCTCGCAGGAAAAAGCCGACCCGACGGTGATCGGCGACGCGGTCAATCTCGCCTCGCGCCTCGAGAGCCTAACGAGAACCTACGGGCTCGACATCCTGGTCGGGCCAACGGCCACGGAGCTGTTGCGTGATGAGTTTCATCTTCGCTCGGTGGCCCGGGTGCAGGTGAAAGGAAAGAACGAGCCGGTGGAAATCGCGACGCTGATCGCGGCGCGAAGTGCCGAGATCGACCCCGATTTTCTGCGTCAGCTCGAGGGCTACGAGGAGGCGTTTCAGAAATTTCGGCTGCGCGAGTTTCGCGAAGCGAAGATTCTCCTCACCCGCTTCCTGGAGTCCTACCCGAAGGATTTCCTCGCGAAAATGTATCTGGAACGAGCAGTCGAATACGAGCAGACGCCGCCGGATGAAGAGTGGAATGCGGTCGAGGTGTTCAAAAAGAAGTGACTATTGCCCTCGACCGCACCTCCTGATACCTCTCGCTCCATGCCGAAACTCGCAATCGCACTCCCTGATTCCAAGACTGTCCACGAATTGACCGAGGATCGGATCACGATTGGGCGAGCGCCCGACAACATGATCCAAATCGACGACCCGTCGGTCTCGGGCCGGCATGCGCAGTTCCTCCTCATCGACGAGCGTTATCAGCTCAAGGATCTCGGCTCGACCAACGGCACCCGCGTCAACAGCGAGTTGGTGACCGACACTTTTCTGCGCGTCGGCGACCGGATCCGATTCGGGAAGGTGGAAGCGCGCTACGAATCGGACGCGACCGGCGAAGCGCAGCCTTTGCCCGATGCGGATGAGATCGAAGCGCGACCGGCGGAGAGAAGCGAAAAACCGGCAGACTTTGCCAACGCCTCGCCTTTTCCAAACCGCCAGAAGGAAAAGGACACCGTCGCGACAGCGATCCTGGCGGCCGCAGCGCTCGCCATCCTCGCGTTCCTCGTGAGCATGCTCGGTCTGTTCCAAATTCACGGACCGGCATTCTGAAATGTGGGAGGGGCCTTGGTGCCCCGATCGGCGCAACAGATTGCGCGCCTTTTCCAAGTTTCAATCATTGCCGGTGATCGCCGCTTCGCTCTGCGAAGCGCCGGAGAGCGCGATGCTCAGAGTGACGGCAAGACGAGCGCCGCGCCTCCCTGAGGGAGGCGTCTACAGGTATCGCTCGCGCACCTCGTTAGGCGTGACTCCGGCAGCCCGCAACGTGCGCAGACTGAGGGCGTCGTGACGTTTCGCGAGGCGTTGGCCTAACGAATCGGTCACGAGCGGCAGGTGACAGAAATCCGGGGCGGACAAATCGAGCGCGCGATAAAGGAGCAACTGCCGGAAGGCGGACCGGAGAAGGTCGGCGCCGCGCACTACCTCGGTGATCCGCATGGCGCCGTCATCGACCACCACGGCAAGCTGGTAGGCGGGGACATCGTCCTTCCGCCAGATGACGAAATCACCGAAGTCCGTCCCGGCGACGGCGCGCTGCCGACCCGCGCACTGGTCGAAAAATTGGAGGGCTTCGCCCGCCGGGACACGGAAACGCCAGTTCATCCCGGCCGGATCCTCTGCCGGAGGAATCGTTAGGCGAGCAGGCCGGCAGGTACCCGGATAGTGCGGCTCTTCATCCTCGGCATGCGGCGCGCCGGCCGCACTCAGCACGTCGCGGCGCGAGCAACTGCAAGGATAGACCAGACCACGGTCGCGCAATTTTTTCCATGCCTCGAGGTAGAGCGGGCGGCGTTCGCTTTGCAGAACGGGCCCTTCCGTCCAGTCCAAACCAAACCAGCGCAGGTCCTCGAAAATCGCCTCCCGGAATTCCGGCCGGCAGCGAGCTCGATCGAGATCTTCCACGCGCAGAACGAGCGTGCCGTGGCGTTCGCGGCAGCGTTCCTGCGCACGCCAAAAGGTCAGCGCGTGGCCGGCATGCAGATAACCGGTGGGTGAGGGAGCGAGCCGGCCGCGATAGCCCTTGTCATGTTGAGCGGAGCGAAACATCTCTGATTATCTTGCGCGCAGAATGATGGATGGTCAGCGATTCTTCTCCCGCGACGGCGGGATCAGAATACAACTAAGAAAGAATGACAAAACGCCTTCTCCTCTTCGACATCGACGGCACCCTGATCGATTCCGGGGGCGCCGGCATCCAATCGCTCAAGGACGTGCTCCAGCGCCAATTTGGCGTGACCGACGACCTGCGCGGAGTGGAGATCGCGGGGCAGACCGATACCGGAATCGTCCGCCAAATTTTACAGAAGCAAAATATTGCCGTGAACGAAAAAACGACAGCGGCGTTCCTCGATCTCTACGTCGAATTCCTGGCGCGGGAACTGCCGCTGCGGAAGGGAAGGCTCCTGCCAGGCGTGAAGGAATTGCTGTCGCGATTGCAAGCGCGGCCGCGGAACGTCCTCGCCCTGCTCACGGGTAACCTGCGGCGCGGCGCGGAGCTGAAACTCGCGCACTATGGCATCTGGGATTTTTTCGAATTCGGCGCCTTCGCCGACGATCATCACGATCGCAACAAGCTCGGGCCTTTCGCCCAAAGGCGCGCGCGCGAAAAGCACGCGATCGATTTCGCCGCGGCCGCGATCGACGTGATTGGCGATACGCCGCACGATATCGCGTGCGGCAAAGCGATCGGCGCGCGGACGATCGCCGTGACGACCGGAAATTTTTCGCGCGCGCAACTGGCCGCTCATCAACCGGACCGAATCGTGGACGATTTTTCCAAGCTGGATGCGGTGATGGCCGATCTCGGTTGGTGAGGAATCCGCGTCTTACTCGTGCGCATGATCGCGCTCGTGATAGATCCCCTCTCGATTATGAGCACAAGCGCGATTGACGGAACGGGCAAGAGTGACATGGTCTGCTACGCGCCATGCCTGTAAGCCAGCCTAACGTTCTTCCCCTCAAAGGCGAAATCGACCTTCATGTGTCGCCGCAGGTCAGCGCGTCGCTGGCCGCGCTGATCGCGAAGAAGCCGCCGCAATTGGTGGTCGATCTTTCCGAGGTCAGCTACATCGACAGCTCCGGTCTCGCGGTGCTGATCGAGGCGATGCAAAATGTCGTCGGCTACGGTGGCAAATTCGCCCTCAGCGGCTTGCAAGAGGGCGTCCGGCCGATTTTCGAAATCGCGCGGCTCGATCAGGTCTTCCGAATTTTCCCCGATTCCGCATCGGCGTTGCGGGCCAGCTGAAGGACGGCAAGCGTGCGCTCGACGTTAACCGAGATATCAAAGTGACCGGCGCGCTCGAGAATCGCTGAGCGCGCGGCGTGCCGGCGCTCGGGATCCGACCAGAAAAGGAGGGCAGCGCGAATTTCCGCCGTATCCGGGGCGCGCTCGACGATCGACCCATGGACACCATGCTCGATGATCTCGCTGAAGCCGTTGGCGCGCGTGGTGACAACGGGCAAACCGGCGGCGAGCGCCTCGAGGCAGGCGTTCGAAAACGGATCGTAGAGGGTCGGCAAAAGGAAGATGTCGGCGGCCGAGTAGAGGGCGGGCAGATCGCGCACGGCCCCGAGCCATTGGACGGAACTCCCGCTCGCCAGCCGCCGGCGGCCGCGCCCGGCGATGAGGAGGCGGTAGTCTTTGCCTAACGATTTGACGGAGTCGAGCGCGAAGCGCAGGCCTTTGCGCTCCCAACCGGAGCCGACAAAAAGGAGCGCGATCTCGTCATCCCGCAGGCGCAGAATTTTGCGTCGCCGCAGGCGCGCCTCGGGATCGGGCCGGAACTCCATCAGAGGGACACCGTTTGGCACGACATCGATCTGGCCGGCCGGATAGCCGTAGAATTCCTCCGCCTCACGCTTCACCATCTGGGAGTTGGCGATGACGCGGCGGGCGCCGCCGGTGAAGAGCGCCTTCTCGAGTTCGAGGGTTTCGCGGTGCTTGGCGTTAAGACGACTGAGCAATCTGCGGGCGAATGAGGAAACGGCAGCGCGCCGTCGCATCCAAGCCTGGTGAATGCCGTCGCCCGCGCGGTAAACATCGCAGCGCCAGACCCGCTCGAGACTGAGCAGGAGGTCGCAATGATCCTCCGGTCCGATCTTCTCCAGTTCATCGGCGAAGCGCTGCGCGCTCTCACCCCGGAGCCGCGTCATCGGCCCCCAGGGCCATTCGCGCGCTGGCCAGGCCGCATCGGTAAAGAGCCGGGTGGTGTGACCGGACTCGCTGAGTCCGCGGGCGAGGCGCTTCAAGTAGGCCTCGGCGCCGCCCGTCACGGAATGACCGCGCCGCACCAGGCCGATCGTTAGGCGGGGAGCGCTTATGGCCGGCAACACGCGGGAGTTCTACCTTTACTTGCTCGCATTCCCAACAATAATGTTAGGGTCATGGTGGGTGAAACTCTAAAAGCCCCGCCGCGCGCAATCTCGATGGCAACGCCCCGGCGCATTTTGCCGAAGCATCTCCTTTACTCGATCTTTGCGCGCATCGGCGGCTCCGGCCTGGATACGGACGCGTTCGAAACGTTGCGCGCCTCCTATCATGGCGGATTTCTGGGCAAAGCCGTCGCCTACGATAACCGGCAGACGGAAATTCCGGCGGCCCGGATCGATTCGCTGCGCTGGCACCCGGTGCGGCTCCTTTCGTTCCTCGACAGCCCTTATTATTACGGCGCGAAGAAGAAATACCTCGACTGGATCACAGCGCGGCATCTCGCCACCGGCCGCTACGATTTGTTTCACAGCTGGTCGGGCGACTGTTTACTCTCGCTCCGCGAAGCGCACAAACGCGGCATCCCATCGGTCCTGGAGATCCCGACCTGGCATCGCGACCGCGGCAAGGTAAAACGCGGCCCAGCTCCTCCGCCGCCGGAGCCGGAATTACCCTGGCGGAAACGGTGGAAGGAAGATCTGCTCCTCCAGCGCGATCGGTTTGTCGAAGAATACGATCTCGCGGATTTGATCCTCGTGCTCTCGGAGCGGGCGGCCGAGACCTTTCGCGTCCAGGGCTTTCCCGAGGAGAAACTTTTTTACCTGCCACGCGGGGTGGATGTCGACCGCTTTACGCCCGGCGCGCGGCCGCCGCATTTCCGTGCGGTTTTTTCCGGCGCGCTGATCGAGCGCAAAGGGGTGCACCATTTGCTCGAAGCCTGGCATCGCCTCAACCTCAAGAATGCGGAGCTCTGGCTCGTCGGCTCGGTGCACGCCGAGATCAAGCCGTATCTCGAAAGGTACGCGGACGAGAGCATCAAGGTGATCGGTTTCGCCTTGGAACCGGAAAAATATCTACGCCAGTCGACGATTCATGTTTTCCCCTCGCAATGCGAAGGCAGCGCGAAAGTTACCTACGAAGCGGCGGCTTGCGGGTTGCCGCAAATCACGACGCGCGAAGCGGGCGATGTGGTGGAGGATGGCGTGCAGGGAATCATCGTTCCACCGGCCGACGTCGATACGCTCGCGGCCGCCATCCAGCAGCTCTACGATCATCCGGAAATCGTGGAGCAGATGAGCATCGCCGCCCGTAAGCGGGTGGTGGAAGATTTCACCTGGGACCATTTCCGCGCGCGCCTGCTGGACGCTTACGAGTTGGCGATGCAGATGGCGCGCTAGGTTGAACGTCCTCGTCATCCAGCTCAAACGGATCGGTGATCTGGTCCTGAGCGTCCCCGCGATCGCCGCGCTGCGGAAGAATTTTCCGGCGGCTAAAATCTCGCTCATCGTCGCGCATGGCTCGCGCGAGTTGCTGCCGGCCATTCCGGGGGTGGATCACACTTTCGTGGCCCGCGGGCGCGTGACCGACGCGCCGCAATGGTTCGCGCTCGCGACCGCCACCTTCGACTACTGCCTCGATTTTTCGCGCACGGACCGCTCGGCGTTTCTCACCGCGCTCTCCGGGGCGCGGAGCCGGATCACTTACGACACGATCCGACGCGAGCCGCTGCGGCAACTGAGTTATAACGAATTCGTTCCGTCGCAGGTCCGATTCGCGCACACGGTCGATCACCACCTCGCGTTGCTCGCGCCGCTCGGGGTCCACCGCGCGTCGGCCGAGATTCATCTGGCGCTGCCGACCGAGGCGAAAAACAGAGCCGCCACCTTGATCGCCGAGGAAAAGCTGGGCAACGATTTCATTATCATTCATCCCGGCTCGGCACGGGCCGAGAAATTCTGGGTGGCGCGTCGTTGGGCGGAAGTAACCGATCAGACGTTTGGTCAGGAACGATTTCGGTTCGTGCTGACGGGCGGCAAATCCCGGATGGAGCAAGAGCACATCGCCCGAATCAAGGCGCATCTGCGCCATCCAGTGCTCGATCTCTCCGGGCAGTTGAATCTGCTCACGCTCTCGGCCCTGATCGAGCGCGCGCGGTTGCTCGTGACGATCGATTCCGCACCGATGCACCTGGCTGCTGCGCTCGGCACGCCGCAGGTTGCCCTTTTCGGGCCGACCAATCCATTCCACTGGCGGCCGCGCTCGACGCCGGCGATCGTTTTGAACGCCGGAAACGACCATCCGGCGACCGATTTTGTCCCGATCCAACCTCCGGTCGCGATGAAGGAAATCTCGACGAAACAGGTGATCGATGCTATGCAGACGCTGCTGTCGACTCCGGCAGCGCCAGTTGCATGAGCGAGCCGCGAATCCGAAAGCCGAAGCAGTCTTTCTGGACCACCATCCGCATTGGGTGGGGTCCTTATCGACGGCTCTTTGCCTATGCCATGCCGTATAAGATGCGGCTCATCCTTGGCTTAGGTTTTGGCTTCCTCGCCGGCTTTATCACCTCGCTCATGCCGCTCGTCCTGGCACGTGTCGCCAGCGTCGTTTTCCAAGGAGCCACGCCCTCACCGACCACCCTCGCGACCCATCCGGAGTTGATGGACAAAGGGCCGCCGATTAATTCCCTCGTCCTGCTTTGCCTCGCCATTCCGGCCGTGATGATCGCGCGCAGTCTCTGCGGCTACGTCAACACCTACTACATGACCTGGGTGAGCGCGAAAGTGCTGACCGACATCCGCACCCAGCTCTTTGGAAAGATGCTGAGCCACTCGATGGATTTCTTTAACAAGATGCACTCGGGCTTTCTCATTTCTCGCATCACGAACGATACCCAGATGATGCAGTCGGCGCTTTCCAGCGTCAGCAGCGACTTGTTTAAGCAGCCGGTCGCGATCGTCGGCGGCATCAGCGTGCTGCTTTACATGGATTGGAAGTTCACGCTCGTAACCCTCGTGCTATTCCCCAGCTGTCTCGTGCCGCTCAGCATGTATGGGAAACGCGCCCGCAAAGCGGTCATTGGTCAGCAGGAACAACTCGGCCAGATGGTCGTGACGATGCAGGAAACGTTCGCCGGTATTCGGGTGGTGAAGTCATTTGCGCGCGAGGAGCACCAGGAGAGATCGTTCCGGCGCAGTAACCAGATCCAGTTCGACAACTCGATGCGCATTACTCGTTCGATGGAAGCTGTCTCCCCGCTCGTCGAGTCGATCGCCGCGATCGGGGTCGGCTTCGCCCTGCTCTACGTCTACTTTGCGCAGCTTCCCGCGGCGAAATTCATGGCTCTCATCGCGGGCATTTTTCTCCTCTACGATCCGATCAAGACGCTCAGCCGCATCCACATCACGATGCAACGCTCTATTCAGGCGACGGTGGAGATTTTTCGCATCCTCGATTCCGACTCGAGTGTGCAGGACAAGCCCGACGCGCTGGCGCTTGCCTCCTCGAAGGGCGCGCTCGATTTGGAGCACGTCACCTTCCGCTACGCCGGCGGGATCGATGACGCGTTAAAGGACTTCAGCCTCAAGCTCGAACCCGGCAAGAGTTACGCCCTCGTCGGCGCGAGTGGAGCGGGCAAGAGCACCATCCTTTCCCTGATTTTGCGCCTTTACGATCCAACGAGCGGCGTGGTGCGGATCGATGGCCGCGATCTGCGCTCGGTCACGCAGAAATCGCTGCGCCAACAAATCGGTCTCGTTTCTCAGGAAACCTTCCTTTTCCACGACACCATCTTTACCAACATCCAGTTCGGCCGGCTTGATGCGACCGCAGATGAAATCTACGCCGCGGCCAAAACCGCTTACGCGCACGACTTCATCATGGCGCAACCGCATGGCTATCAGACCATCATTGGCGATAAGGGATGTCTCCTCTCCGGCGGCCAGCAGCAGCGGATCGCGATCGCGCGCGCCTTGCTTAAGAATGCGCCCATCCTGCTCCTCGACGAAGCCACCTCCGCGCTCGATTCCGAATCGGAGCAACAAATTCAGCTCGCCCTCGAGCACCTCGCCGAAGGCCGCACCGTGATCGCGATTGCGCATCGGCTCTCCACCATTTTGTCCGCCGACCAGATCGTGGTGATGGAGAAAGGCCGGATCAAAGAAATCGGCACGCACGCGGAGTTGCTCGAGAATTCCAGCTACTATCGGCGCCTCTACGACCTGCAGTTCAACCGCAATCCCGAAGAGCCGGGCGCGGAAGTGGAATTGCTCGCGGAAGCAACCGTGTGATGCGGTCACCCCGGCCGGGGTCACCGCCCCCGGCTACAAGGGCGCGATCACTCGCTCGCCTTCCCCGTCTCCCTTCCCTGCCGATATATCGGACGGGCGTGCAACCGATAACACACTCCACCGCCCAAGCAGCCGCCGTCGATCGGCGCCTTCATTTCACGAGCACTGGATGAAGTTGCAATTGGGCGGGTCGCTCGGGCAAAGCCACCCAACTGCGGCAACCACCGTAGGATTTGTTATTCGGAAAACGCCAGACGGGATCGAGCTTAAAGACCCGCACAAAAGCCACGTGCACTCCCGGCGCGCGATCGAAATCAAAACGCTCCCAGACCACGCTCTCGCGCAAGATGTGGCGAGGCTCCAAAGCGCGCACTTCCTCCCAATCGGTGAGGACACGCGTCTCTTCGACCTTCGCCAAAAAACGAATCTCGATCTCGTCGGGATGGGGTTCCGGCAGGTCCGCGTCGAGGAGCCGGGTGCGGGTTAGTTGCTCGTGAAAAAACGTCGGGAAAAGAAAGAACTCCCGATGCCGAAAAGCAAATCCATCGCGCCCCTCGGCGATGCCGCCTTTGCGGATGATGATCGTCTGCCGCCCCGCCCCCAGTGCCTTGCAGACGAGCGCCCATTCCTTGAAACCGATGCTTTGCATTTCGCGGCTCGCAAACTACGCTCCCGCCGATGGCGTTCAAGATCGACCTGCACACGCATTCGTTCTTCTCCGGCGACGGCGTCTCCAGCCCCGAGGAGAATATCGCCTCCGCCAAAGCGAAAGGACTCGCCGGCTTCGCCCTCACCGATCACAACACGAACAACGGAGTGACCTACCTCCTCGAGAAGGGGCTGATGCGTGAGGACGGGATGCCGGTGGACAATTTTCTCATCATCCCCGGCGTCGAAGTGACAACGGCAGAAGGCCATCTCCTCTCCATCGGCGCCTCGCTGCCGTATCTGAAAGGGCGACCGGCACTCGAAGTGTGCGACCTCATTCATGAGCGCGGCGGGCTCGCCATCCCGCCGCATCCGTATGATTTGTTTCGCGCCGGGATCCGTTTCTCAGCGCTCGAGAAGTTGCCGATCGACGCCCTCGAGGTTTTCAATGCCGCGACCACCCTGCGCCGCTATAATCGCTATGCTTTCAAATACGCGCAGGTCCGCGGATTGCCGATGACGGCGGCGAGCGACGCGCATCATCACGCTGCGATCGGAACGGCCTACACCATCCTGAACACGGAAGATTTTTCGGTCCGCGGCATTCTGGCCCAGATTTTGAAAAGCAACGAGCTGAACCGGGAATACCTCACGCCGAAGGACAGCGTGCGCAAAACCTGGAATAATTGGATGCGCCTGCGCCGGCGCAAGACGCTGCCGACCAAGCCGGCGGCCGGAGTATCCAAAAACGGCGGCTAAGAAAATGTGGGAGGCGCCTTTGTGCCTCGAGGGGGAGAGAGCAGCCACGCCGCCGATCGCCGCACAAAGGCGGCTCCCACGTTAGGGTCTCACCTTCCCTAACGACTCAAAAGTTTGCGCAGCTCCTCCCGCGTCGTGACCGGCGCCTTGCAGGTGAAGTTTTCGCAAACGTAAGCCGCCGCCTTGTCGTCGACCGGTTTCATCTCCTTCATTTCCTCCAGTTTCCCCGCGAGGAATTTCTGGCCTTCGCCGCCATCGGCCAGGAGCACGATCGTGTCCGGCAGGTAATGCCGGTGCACTTCCTCGATCAGCTCGCGCGTCTCGGGCGCCCCGGCTTGCCCGGCGATGATAATCTGTTTTGGTTTCGTTAGGCTGAAATCGAGCGCGACTAGCAGCTGCGGCATGGCGCTTGGAAAATGATCGAGGCTCGCGCCAAAGGCGGCGATCGTTTTCTCCCCGCGAGCGCGCAGTTCATTGGAATCGCGGATCTGCGCGAGCCGCAGCAAATTCAACGCCGCAATCGAACTCGGGGCCGGCTCCGCGTTGTCGTTGTCTTCCTTCAGCCGGAGCAGGATGCTCGGATCGTCGCCCGTGCTGCCAAAGTAGCCCCCCTTCTTGTCGTCCCAGAAGAGCCGATCCTGGGTCGCCTGCAATTGCTCTGCCAGCTGAAGCCACTGCACGTCGAACGAGGCTTCGTAGAGGTCGAGCAGGCCTTGGATGTAAAAAGCGTAGTCTTCCGCGAAACCGCCGATACCGGACGGGCCGCCGCGATAGCTGCGCACCAGGGTCTGCGCCTTTTCGTCGTAAAGTTTTGACCTCACGAAATCGGCGGCGCGGGTGGCGGCCTCGAGATAGGCCGTGTCGCCCAGGACCTGCGCCGCGCGCGCAAAAGCGGAAATCATCAGCCCGTTCCAGGCAGTGATGATCTTGTCGTCGAGATGTGGTCGCGGCCGTTTTGCACGCTCTTCCAGCAGGGTCGCGCGGCGGTAGCGCATCGACTCGTCGACGTCCATCTCACTTTTTCCAAAATGCTTGGCCGTCTCGACGAAGGTCTGCCGCTCATAGAGGATGTTTTTGCCCTTGAATTCTCCCTGTGGGTCGCTCCCCTCGGGCGCGTTGCCGTCCGCCTCCACGCCGTATTGGTAATCGAAGAGCTCGCCATACTCGCCCAGCGCCTCATCGATCTCCTGCTTCGTCCAGACGTAGAACGCGCCCTCCGCCTTCTCGCTGCCGCCCGCGGTCGTTAGGCTATCAGCATCCTCGGCCGAATAAAATCCGCCGCCCGGATCGGTCATGTCGCGCCGCACATAGTCGAGCGTGTCGCGCGCGATTCCCTCGTAACGCAGATCGCCCGTGATCTGGTAGGCGTCGAGATAGGAACTGGCCAGTTGCGCCTGGTCGTAGAGCATTTTCTCGAAGTGCGGGACGCGCCACGCCGCGTCGACCGAGTAGCGATGGAACCCGCCGCCGAGTTGGTCGTGAATTCCACCGGCAGCCATTTTGCGCAGGGTGAACAATCCCATCCCGAGCGCCGCCTCGCCCGCCTCCGAGCCCGGGGCAGAGCGATGATAAACGTGGAAAAGAAAATTGAGCGTGACCGGTCGCGGGAATTTCGGAGCGCCGCCGAATCCGCCCTCCCGCGCATCGTAACCGCGGGCAATTTGTTGATAGGCCGCCTCGATGACTTTCGCGTTTGCTTTCCCCGGCTTTTCCGCCGACGTGTTCGCGGAGTGGGCCAGCGCGGCGATGATTTGGTCGCCGCTCTGGCTGATCTTGGCGCGATCGCCTTCCCATGCATCCGCGATGCGGTGGAGCACCTTCATAAAACCTGGCTGTCCGTAACGATCTTCCGGCGGAAAATAAGTGCCGCCGACAAACGGTTTCAGCCCCGGGGTCAACCAGACATTGAGCGGCCAGCCGCCGCCGCCGGTCGTCGCCTGGACAAAAGTCATGTAAACGCGATCGACATCCGGGCGTTCTTCGCGGTCGACCTTGATGTTGACGAAGTGCGCGTTCATCACCGCGGCGACTTCTTCGTTCTCAAACGATTCTCGCTCCATCACGTGGCACCAGTGGCAGGTGGAGTAACCGATCGAGAGAAAAATCGGCTTCTTCTCGCGGCGCGCCTTGGCGAAGGCCTCCTCGCCCCACGGATACCAATCGACCGGATTGTGCGCGTGCTGGAGCAGGTAAGGTGATTTCTCGCGCGCGAGCCGGTTGGTGTGCTCGACATGCGCCGGCGGCGCGTCGGCAACGGCGGGCGGAGTCGGTGTCACATCCTATCCTACCGAAAAAGCGCCGGCACGCGAAAGCGCAGGATCGGACGGACCCGGAGGACGGAGCTTGCCTAACGAAATGGAACCGGCAGGCGACGGAAGAATGTGCTTCAGTTGCTCCTGTGGCCGCAGAGCATCTCGCACTTCTCTTCCTTGCCATCGGGATCGTCGCCTTCCTCTACTCCTCGGTCGGTCACGCCGGCGCTTCGGGTTACATCGCCGTCATGACCCTGCTCGGTCTCGCGCCGGCAACGATTCGCCCGACCGCGCTGATCCTCAATATCCTGGTCGCGTCGATCGGCTCGATTCAATTTGCGCGGGCCGGTTATTTTCGCTGGGCCTTATTCTGGCCCTTCGCGTTACTCTCGATTCCGGCGGCTTATCTCGGCGGTTATCTGCAATTGCCGGTGTCGCTGCTGCGCATTCTGATCGGGCTGGTTTTGCTTTTCTCCGCCGTGCGTTTGTTCTTTCGCCGCAGCGATCCTGAGGATCTCCAGTCTCCCGCGCCACCGGCGGCGATCGGCATCGGGGCCATGATTGGCCTTCTCTCCGGCTTGACGGGAACAGGGGGTGGAATCTTCCTCACCCCGGCGCTGCTTTTTTTTCGTTGGGCCCGCATTCGCGAGGCGGCGGCGGTTTCGGCGCCCTTCATTCTCGTGAACTCGATCGCCGGCCTCGCTGGTTATTTCATCGCGAACCGGTCCGTTTCTTCGCTCGGTCTGGTGCTGTCCGGGGCCGCGATCATTGGCGGCACGGCCGGTTCTCATTTCGGGAGCCGGAGATTTCCTGTGCGCACGATTTCGCTCGTCCTGGCGATCGTCCTGGTGATTGCAGGACTGAAACTAATTTCCAGCGGGTAACAATTGCAAACGCGGCGCTGTTGCGGGCGACCAGGGATTCGCGCGGTAGTGGCCTTCCATGATCGCGTTCGTCTGCGCGCCCAGGAGCGCGAGCAATTCAGACACGTCCAGCCGATGTCGCATGGGCGCGAAGGGGAGCAAATTTTTTCCCGCCAGTCGAAACAAACGCACCGCCGGGTACATCCGGCGCCCATCCTTCGGGTGGTTCGGACGCGCATATTGCTTCTGCAAATGCACAAACCCGCCCGCCGCCTGGATCAAACCCTTGAAATAATTCGCATCCTCCGACTCGGTCTGCAGCCAAAGATGCTCGAGCACGTCGTGCGCTTCGTAATAGCGCTGCTCGTTCCAGCAACGAAAGAAGCCGAGGTAGCAGGGATGCTGCGCGATCTCGTCCCTCGCCTGCTCCGCCGGCGCGCCGCTCAACTCGCCCACCAACCGGGAAATTCTTTGGCCTTTGTTCACAGAAAAGCTTAGTCTCGTTTCGGCAGAGATGACCGGCAACCGAGCATGCATTGTTTTTCCAACGGAGGCTGGTATGCACCCGGCCGCGGGTGACGGATGACGGCGGTCGGGCTCACTCTTCTCCTTGCCGCGATCGTTCTCCTGATTTCCTGCTCGGCGCTTTTCTCGGGCTTGGAAACGGCGCTTTTTGCGCTGAAAAGTCACCAGATTCAGCGCTTGCAGGAGCAACATCCTTCGCTCGCCGATTTCCTCCGGACCTTCCGCGAAAATCCGCGCCGCGTCCTCAACGTCCTCCTCCTGGGCGACGCGCTCGTCAACGTCCCCCTGGTCATTCTTTGCCTCATTCTCATTTGGGAAGGCCCGCTCGCCGGGCATTTACCGGCCTGGATCGCCGCGCTCGCGATTTTCGCCGTCGTCGTCCTGCTCTGCGATCTGATTCCAAAACTGCTCGCCCTCTCGAGCGCCTACCGGCTCTCGGCCGTCGGCGTCTTCACCCTCAAAGCCATGATGCCGTTGCTCGACCGCGTCGGGGAGCTACTCGAAAACGCCAGCACCGCGGTCATTGATCGGCTCACGCCAGCGCAGTTGCGAGCGCGGCCGCGGATGAGCGACGAGGAGCTCGAGACTCTCGTCGAGATGGGCGAAGCGGAGGGCACGCTGCACGAAGCAGAGGGCGAGATGATTCAGGAAATCATCAAGCTCGGGGACAAAACGGCCAAGGATTGCATGACGCCGCGGGTCGATACCTTCGCGGTGCCGGACGATTTACCTAACGAGGAGGCGATCGCGCTCTTCCAGCAGCGGCGACACCGGCGTGTGCCCGTCTACGCCGACACGCCGGACCAGATCGCCGGGATCGTCGACGTGAAGCAATTCCTGCTCGATCCGTCGCGGCACTACAGCGAGGTGCTCGTCCCGCCGTCGTTCGTCCCGGAGACGATGCGGGCGATGGACTTGTTGCGCAGTTTTCTCTCGCACCCGCAGGGGCTCGCGATTGTGGTCGACGAGTTTGGCGGGACCGAAGGAATCATCACCCTGGAGGACATTATCGAGGAAATCATCAGCGATGCCGCGCCGCTGGGCGATGCCGACCTTTACATCGAGCCGCTCGAGAATGGTCGTTTTCTCGTGAGCGGCAATGCGCGGCTCGACGACCTCACTGAACACCTCGGTTTCGAGCTGATCGCCGACGGCATCGATACCATCGGGGGCTACGTTTTTAACCGGCTCGGCTATCTGCCGAAAGCCGGGGCCACGTTGGAAATCCCGCGTCTCGCGATCACCGTGCGGCGGGTGAGCCGCAAACGCATCGAGGAAGTGCAACTCGAAAAGACCGTGGCCGTGGCCGTGGCCGGGGAGGATGCGGCAGCCGCCGATCCTGGCACATGATCCCCTGGTTTATTATTTTTTTCTGCGGGGTGGTGTCGTTTGTCTTCGCCGGCATGGAAGCAGGGCTGCTTTCGCTCGACCAGGTGCGACTGCGCCACCAGGTGAAGCTGCGCAATCGCTCCGCGATCCTCCTCGATCGATTGATGCAAAACCCGGAGCGGCTTCTTGCCACCATCCTGCTGGTGACAAATTTTGCCGATATCGCCGGACTGCTCCTGCTTACTCGGCGACTCGTCGCATGGTTAGGCACCAGCGGCTACCTGGTCGCCCTTCTCGTCGCTGGACCGATTTATCTTTTCCTTCTCGGCGTCCTGCCGAAATCGCTTTTCCGCCGCTTTCCTTATCGCGCGCTCGCTTTCTTTGCCGGTCTCCTCGTCTTCACCTCCCGTCTCCTTTGGCCGATCCTGGAACTCGGCTCTCAAACCGGTCAGCTCCTTTTCCGCCGCGAAAAAGCACCCCTCCGGCTTTTCGCCGCGCGCGAGGATCTAAAGCAGCTCGCGGTCGAGAGCGAACGCCAGGGCGCGCTCACCTCGACGGAACGCGCGATGATCCACAACGTGGTCGATTTTCGGACGGTCAAGGTCTCCGCGGTGATGGTGCCGTTGCCGAAAATCATCTCGGTGCCGCCGGAGACGACCATTCCGCAACTGCTCAAATTGAGTGCGCAAACGGGCGTCGATCGGGTGCCCGTGATCGCCGGGAACGGGACCGCGCTCGGGCTCGTCAATGTGCTCGACGTCTTGCTCGACCCCACTCCGTCGTGTGAACTGCGCTCCTACATGCGGCGCATCGTCTCCGCGGCCGAAAACGAATCTGCCTACCGAATTATCCGGCGGCTGCGCGCGGCCCGTCTCACCCTGGCCGCCGTCTTCGACGGAGGCGAAAAGTTAATTGGGATCGTGACCGTCGAGGATCTCGTCAGGCGCCTGGTTCAGAGCGCCTGATCATGAGCTGGCGCGTCAGTAGACGTTCGGCGTCAAATATTGGAAGGCGATGACCCGACCGCGCTGAAAGGAAACCGTCTTCACCGGATAGCTCACCGTGTCGGCAAAGGGGTAGTAGTACGGATCCCAATAAGGATCGACGAACGCACCGTAAAAGCGATGACCACCATGCCGCCCGTAAAATCCAATCGGACCGGCGAAACCCCACCCATAACCAAATCCGCCATAACCGTAGGGCCCGTAGGCGGCCGTCGAAAGCGTGTAAACCCAGGTCTCCGTCGGCACCCCGCGCACCGCGCCGACCGCTTTCTGTTGCGGCTGACCCCAGGCGATATAGACCGCGGCCTGCGACATCCCGCCGTTGATTTTCCCCTGGTTCACCAGGGCTTGGTCCTTCGGCGAGAGTTGATCAAACGACGCGCGATTCGACTCGATCCGCGACCCGACAGTGCTGCAACCCGAGAGAACCAACGCGCCAGTTGCGATGCACGCCAACAACGCCCACGAAAACAATTGACGCTTCATGTTTCAATATAAAACGCGGCGCAGCAGCGTCAAACCGGGGCGGGCGGTTGAGACATCGAAAAAAGTAACAACTTCGAAAGAAATGGCGCCTGATCGAGCCGCCCGATTCACGATGCAACGATTCAACGTTTCGCAGGCCGCGCCATCTTGATTCGCGAAAGGCCCCGCCGTAGCCTCGGCCATGGAGGATCGCTTCGGCCATCGCATCTCGTATTTGCGCGTCTCTATCACCGACCGCTGCAACGAGCGCTGCACCTACTGCATGCCGCAGGAGTTGCAGGAATGGCTCCCGCGCCATGACATCCTCACCTTCGAAGAAACCATCCGTCTCATCCGGATCGCGGGCGAGCTGGGCGTGACGAAAATCCGTCTCACCGGTGGTGAGCCCCTCACGCGGCGCGATGTCATCCAGCTCTTCCGCCAGCTCCCGCGCCTAACGAACCTGCGCGACATCGGCCTTTCGACCAATGGCACCCTCCTCACCCGCGAGGTGGAGCCCGGCCTGACGATGGCGGCGGCGGTCCGCGCCTGCGGCTTCAATTCCGTCAATATCTCGCTCGATACGCTCGACCGCGAAGAGTATGCCCGCGTCACGGGACGCGATCTGCTGCCCGACGCACTCGCGGGGATCGACGCGGCCATCGCCGCCGGATTTCCGCAGGTGAAGATCAACTGCGTGTTGATGCGCGGCCATAACCAGGAAGCGCTCGTGCCGCTGGTCGATTTTGCGGCGGAACGGAATCTTCTTCTCCGTTTCATCGAACTCATGCCGGTGAGCACGACCGAGGTCCTGGCCGAGAGCAACTTCTTCCCCGTGGCCGAGGCGAAACGCACGATCGAAGCGAAATTTGGCTCCTTGCTTCCGCAGCCGGAATTCCGGACCAACGGCCCGGCCAGCTACTATCAAATCCCTGGGCGCGCCCAGCGCATCGGGTTTATCGGCGCGATGACCAACCTGCATTTCTGCGAGAGCTGCAACAAACTGCGCCTCACCTGCGACGGGAAACTGCGACCCTGTCTCGGCAGTTACCTCGAGTTCGACATTATGAAGCCGCTGCGCGCCGGCGCGAGCGACGAAGAGCTCCGGCAATTCTTTCTCGATGTCGTCGAACGCAAACCGGAGCAGCATGATTTCCGCACGACCTACCAACCGGGGCGCAAGATGGTGGCGATCGGTGGCTAACGAATGGCACGGCTCACTCACATCGCGAGCGACGGCAGCGCGAAGATGGTCGACGTCTCGGCCAAACCGCTCAGCCACCGGGAAGCCGTCGCAAGTGGAAAGATCGAATTGAGACCGGCGACGCTCGAACTCATCGCGTCAGATCGGATTGCGAAAGGAAACGTCTTCGCCACCGCGCGGATCGCCGGGATTCAGGCCGCAAAGCAAACCCCGCAGCTCATTCCGCTCTGCCACACCCTTGGTTTGAGCCACGTCGAGCTTGCCCTAACGAGTGGCGCCACCGCCGTGGAAGCAACCTGCACCGCACGCACCACCGCCCAGACGGGTGTCGAGATGGAAGCCCTCACCGGCGTGACCGTCGCGCTCCTCACGATCTACGACATGTGCAAAGCGGTCGATAAACAGATGCGGATCGGCGATGTGCACCTCGTACGCAAAACGAAAACGGCAACGAGACAAGATTTGCAGGATTAACTGGATGGGAGAGGAAACTGCATTCCCTTCTTCTCATTTCAATCCTCATAATCCTGTAAATCCTGTCAAAAAAATGCAGATCACCGTTGGCATCATTACCGTTTCCGATCGCGCCAGCCGCGCCGAATACGACGATCTCGGCGGTCCCGCCTTGAAAGAGGTCGCTCTCAAGAACAACTGGAGCGTCCTCTGCGAAGCGATCGTCCCCGATGAAATCGACCGCCTGCAGGAAGCGATCCGCTCCTTCGCCGACCAGGGTTGCGGCCTCATCCTGACAACGGGCGGCACCGGTCTGGCCGCGCGCGATATCACGCCGGAAGCGATCCGCGGCCTGATGCGCGTCGAGCTTCCCGGTTTCGGCGAGGTGATGCGCGCCGAGTCGATGAAGATCACGCCGAACGCGATCCTTTCGCGCAACCTGGGCGCGGTCGTCGCGCAATCTTTAGTCATCGCCTTGCCCGGCAAACCGAGCGGCGCGGTCGAGTGTCTCGGCTTCGTCGCGGGGGCAATCCCGCACGGCGTGGCGCTCGCCCAACGCCTGCCGACATCCTGTTAAGCACAAAGCCGGTTTCTTTTCTTGAATCCAAACCCAGTCGTCGTCGCATCTCAATGGAGATCCCAATCATGAAAAACAAGAATCTTATCGCTGCGTTGTCCCTTCTCGGCCTTCTCTCCACTGGTTGCGATTGGCGGGGTATCCGCGGTAACGGCCAGATCAAGACTGAGACCCGGCCAGTCACCGCGTTTACCCGGGTGAATGCGGGTGGTTTCTACGAGCTGGAATGGCGTCCGGGCGCCCCCTCTTTTAGCCTAACGACGGACGAAAATCTGCTTTCGCACATCACGACCAGCGTGGAGGGCGACCTGCTCAAGATCAAGACGCACGGCTCGATCGCTCCGACGCACGGCATCAAAGTGGTCATCACCAGTTCGTCGCTCTCGGGCGCCAGTCTTAGCGGCGCAGTGGAGTTGAACGCGGCCCAGTTGAGCGGCGCGATCTTCGCTTTGGAGACCAGTGGCGCCGCCAAAGTCACCCTCGCCGGAAAAGTAAACCGGCTTCTCGCCAGCCTGACGGGCGCCAGCAAGTTGCAAGCGGCCGATTTGTCGGCGGACGATGTCGAGTTGTCGGTCACCGGCGCCGGCAAAGCGGATGTGACGGCTTCCAATCAGCTCCGAGCCGCCATCACGGGCGCGGGCAAAGTCAGTTACGGCGGCCATCCGAAATCGGTCGAAAAGAAGATCACTGGCGCGGGCAAAATCGAGCCGCGCCAGTAGCTCGGAGGGACATGCTTCCGCATGTCCTGGACGCGCGGAAGCGCGTCCCTCCGCTGCACTCGCAGCGCTTGACGCGTTACCCCGCAAAACGGAACAATGCCGTCGCGACCCACGGCATGAATTCCGAACCTGCCTTTCACCTTTTCGGTCAGGCCCATCTTGTCGTCATTTTCCTCACGGTCATCATCCCGGTCGGACTCGGGAGCGCCGTGCGTCTTACGGGCTCGCAGCGTCTCGATCGCGCCGTCGCCTACGGCCTCTCATTACTCCTCGCCACCAATTACTTCGGCTATGCCCTCTACCTCTGGAGCCACCATCTTCTCGTGTGGCAACAGGCGCTTCCCTTCCAGCTTTGCGACTGGGCGATGGTCACCATCATCGCTGCGTTACTGACCGCCCGGCGGAGCTGGACGGAAGTCTCCTATTTCTGGGGAATCGGTGGCACCTTCCAGGCCATCCTTACTCCCAACCTCCAGGTTGGTTTCCCTGACATCCGGTTTATCAGCTTCTTCATCGGCCACTGCGGCATCGTCGCCGGCGTCATCTATCTCCTGATCGCCCGCCGCTTCCGCCCGACGCCCGGCTCCGTCGGGCGCACCCTGGCCTGGTCGCAAGTCTATCTCTTCGCCACCCTCGTCGTCGACTATCTGACCGGCGACAACTACGGCTTCCTCCTGCACAAACCCCAAGCCGCCTCGATCCTAGATTACCTCTCCAACACCCGCTGGCTCTACATCGTGGAACTGGAAGGTCTGGCGCTGATCTTCTTCGCGCTCCTTTATGCGCCCTTCGCGATTGCCGGTCTAACGAGGCAATTTAGAAGGCCGCATTGGCGATAATACGGAGTCGCTCAGAAATCTCGGCGGACACGATCCACGATAAGAAAAACGCATCACCGAAAGCCACAAAACCTGTCTCGTTTAACCCTGTGATCACCGCCGTTCGGAGCTTGGAGCGTTTTCCAGGGCGAGACCGGTTCCTTCGAGACACCCTATCACTCTGGCCATTGCCAGTTGATTCCAAGTCCGCGAGCTTGAACTGCTGATGCTGGAAGAAAGTCCTTTGTCATACATCTCATCCTGCATCGCTTTCGCGGCACCGTTCGAGAGCATCCACCCCAAAGGTAACGGCACGGTCGCCGGCGCAAGGCTAAAGAAGTAGACTCCCTTTGGGTCCATTCGGCCGAGAGCCAGTGAACGGGCTACCGGATCGCACACATTTTGTTGTTCCAGGGTAATTTCCCTCTGTGCATATGAACCACGGGCTTCGCGCGCCGAGAAGAGGGTTTGCAGAGGTGCGAGCGTGTCCACAAGAAATGTCGGGGGCTTATGCTGCTTCGCTTCGCGCAAGGTGCTCTTGCTTTGGCTCAATCTACGGCTGCCGGACGCGATTCCCAATGGATCATTACTTATCATGATGACCTTGGGAACTATTAGACCGAGACTACCGTTTTTATCGCGGCAAAGCTCCTTTTCCAGTTCGCGCAGAATGTCAAGCGCCGTCGCCGCCCCGGAGTTTTCGAAATATCCACCATCGACAATATGGGAGCCGTCTTCGTCGAACCGTCCAGCGGGACTAACGTAAGTGAACCGCGCGCTATTGTGAGCGGCCGTGCTCAGCGGAGTGTCGATTCGTGGCTGTCGCCGCTCGCCATGTTGCTTCTGCGGCAATAGTTTAGCAGTAACATCCTCAGCATCGAGAAAATTGCCATCGATGAGCAGGTTTGAAGCAATCAGGCGATTTCCAACCTCCACTGAGGTTCCGTTTAGGAAAAGAGCGGGCACATAATCCACGTTCTTCCGTTGCCACAAATCGAGAAACGGTTCTGCAAACCGGTTGGTCGATGGGCCGCCTTCATTCACCGCCGTCTCACGCCATGCCCTTTCCCACGCTTTTTCCAGCCAACTGCCCCGATCAAAGTAGGGGATTGGAAAAGGAACGAATCGCTGCAGGAAGTCGGGGTAAAGCATCGCGGCCATCGCCGGAGAAAGAAAGTCGGTTCCGAGAACTTCCTGGCCTCGTTTTGCAAACTCACCTGTCTTAGTGCTATCAGCGACCAGCGCATCGAACACCGCAGCGCCAACGCTTCCGCCCGAGACTCCGCTGATCGCAAAGACATGATCCGCAAAGGACGAATCGTGATCCTGAAGCGTACCGAGGACCGTGGCCGTCCAGTATGCGGCGCGAATTCCCCCGCCTTCTGTTGCGACGATGTACAACGGATGAACCGGACGATTCGCGTATTTGCGATTGATGTAGGCGCTCCATTGCGCGAAGGCCTTGCTGATCGGAATGCGTTCCAGCCTTTCGCGCGGCAAAGTCCGCACCCTATGGTTGTCGTTGTTCAAACTGCAGAGTGCGACCCAAACGACGAGAAAGCTGATGACCGGTAATCGATGCCAGCTGCCCCAGTAAACCAGTGCACTTCCTGCGAAGACCCACGAAGCGGCGGCAAACATCAGAACAGCGCCAGTGCCTATTTTGTCGGCAAAAAAAAGAGGGTGAATAGTGAAAGCGACGACTGCCAGAAGACAAAAGATTGCGATAATCAGTAAGGCCCGCTTTGTCCCCGGCTCCAGTTCGCTTAGGCTCCGATAGCTTGCATCCAAAGAAGTGCCCCTCCTCGCTTGCTCACCTTGGGCTCCCGCCCTACCCCCATCCAAGATTCGTCTGCGAATGATAAGCGCCCCCCAGAGCGCGAAGCCGCCAGCAATACAAAGTAACCCAAAACCGAGCAACCATGGCCACGTAGGAGTCGCTCGTTCATAAGTTCGCAGCGCATTAAGAAGACTGATTCCCACCAACCACATGGGAGCTGCCCCCAGGATTCGCGGGAGCTGTGCCCGCGTCAATCCATGGAGAGTTTTCCAAACGCCCGTCGGGTGCGAACCCGATTCCTGTCCACCGGGAAATTTAAAATAGAGTAAAACCCGGGCCGAATACCAATTCGCCATGCACCAGACGAACAAGCCAGCGAAACAAGCCGACCAGCGCACCCAATTGGGCAATCCCGCGACGCTGCCGGGTTCAGCCATCGCCCGAAGCACCTCCGTGCCCTCGTCAACCCAAAGGAAGATTAACGCTCCAACAGCCGTGACGATAATAGCAAATCGACACGGCTTCAGCTCGTGATACAGATCTCGCTGATGCCAAAAAAAAACGTCGAATTTATTCGGTGTTGGCGCCATCATGTTTTCCATTGATCGGGCTAGGGTGAGTAATCGATTGATAGATCCACATGGGTGAGAAACTGGTTCTTCGCGAGTAACGTTTTTTCGAGCGTTTTGGCGAGCGCCTCGGACACTGGAATCTTAAACTGCTTGTTGCTTGGGCGCGCAGCCTTCGCAAATGGATTCTCCATCGTCTGCGGGTAGCCAGAAAGAAGCTTGCCCGTGCTATCCAGGATGGTGACCTCGAGGGTTTCGGCACCCGTGTCCTGACTGCGCGTCAACTTAATCGTGAACCGATAAGGGAGGTGCGCGACCCCTCCCTCGACGACTCGGATCTCCCCTGCGTCGGAGCGCAGGAGCCGAGATGGCGGTAATGTTTCCCGTTCCTCGGCCGGAGCCGAAAATTTCTTCCACCCAGGCTTGATCCCCTCCAGGCGCTCCCGAAAGTGATAGCGGACCTCGCCGGCAATAACCGGCGACGCAAGTCCGGGCCCTTTCTCTTCAATAGCTGGGCCACCCGCCAAGCTGAGCAGAGCCACCCAGGAAAAGACAAGCGTTCGCGCCGCGGCACAGCAGGATGCCGCAATTATACTGACTTCATTCGACCTCATTAAAGCCCGCTAGGTTGCAATGGATAAGTTACGCCATTCACTATCGCGGCGGTGCCGGGAAAGAGCCGGTAGTGGATGTCCGGCGAAGAAGCACCGCCGCCATTGGCAGGGTGAGTCGTTCCCGTGGGCACCCCGATCGCCTTCGCGCAGGCAACACTGATCTCTCCAAGATGATTTGACGGGCCGCCATCGGCCACGACCGCTTCGACGCTTTTCCCGTTCTTGCTGTTGGTCACGATCGCCCGGCATCCCATGACGATCCCAGCTACGCCCTTGATAATCATCGGAGGCACCACGATGAAGGGAACCGTCGCTGAATCCACATATTTGAAAGGCGAAGAATCCGGCAACCGCGTCCCGTCTGCCTTTCGTAAGTGCAGCGAGGTCGCCGAGAGGTGAGCGCCCGGGCATGGATCCGAGTCGCCCTGGACGATCGGTTTTCCATCGACCTCGCCGGTATCGGTCACCACTCCAAACCAATTGCCGGGCCCGCCGGCGTTTTCGATCACATCCAGCGTCCCCCCGGCATAGCCTCGAGGCGCGTAACACGGATCGCCACCGAATTGCCCGTTAGCGCCGTCGCCGTCGAGTGTGGCGTCGGCTGAGAAGGTCACACTTAGGTCATTTTCTTCGGTGATATCCTGACCATGAATAGTTCCAATAATTTTGCTCATAAGGTTGCTCCGTTGTTCGTCTGCTCTTTACTGCTCGCTGTTGGGCTACAAAACTTGCTTATGCCAGCGCGGCGGAAGGGAAATGGCCAAATTCACGCTGAGATAGATCTGCAAAAGTAGGGAAGTTTGAGTCCTGCAGGTGATCATTGTCGCCCGAACCGATTCCCACGATTTGAAAGGCCGCAGCCACCCTTGTCCCTTTAGCGTAGGCTGCATCATCATCCCACCCCAACCCATCATCTCCGCCATTGGGATCCGTAATGTTCACCCAGTCGAAAGCGCGGCCATAACAATGGTAGCTCCGCTCCGGCGCGACCGCGCGCGGTCCGCGATGATTAATGAAATCGTCGTGTAACTGCCGTTGTTTATCAATACTGCGCGCGCCGAAATGAATCAACGGGTTAAGACCTTGTTTGCGAGCATCAGCCAGCCATTGCCGTACCCGGTCGGCAAAATCGGGTTGCAGAGTCGCGATATTAGCTTCTGTACGCTGATCATATTTGGATTGTGACATATTTTTTTAGATCGATTTCTTTCCTGCCCAAACTTCAAAATGGGACTTTATATCAGACGAGACCTTCAAATCCGTCGAAGACGGGATTACAAAGCTAACTCGACCATCTTTCGCGCCATTCTCTTTGATAATCCTCAGAAGCTCTTCAGCGACCGTCTTCGAATCTTCCGCAAAGTATCGCACCTCCAGTGTGTCTGGGATATACCCTTTTCCGGCCACGTTTTGAATACCCGGGACTAAGTAGCCATTTCTAACAAGCACCTGCTTGAAAGCCTGTGCGATCGATCTTTGAGACTCGTCTGCGATGTGAAGATAAACCCGCGGAGTTAGTTTTGTTCCCGGCGGCAAATTCGCCGCCAAGGCCGAGACCGCCTGCTCGACGCGATGCGAGTCATCGACGGATGCTTTCTGGAGCAAGGTTGCGGCGCGCGACTTAGTCGCCTCATCCGGACCTGCTATAGCCAAAACGGAAAGCGTGGGCGCCAGCTGTTGCAGTTGCTCCTTGGCTTTTCGCAGTTGCGCCGGAGCCGTATTGGTTGCCGCGATTTGGCCCACGAGATCGCTGGCGACATCGGTGATCGCCTGCGCATTGGCCCTCAAGTTAGGCTCGCTACTTGCACTCGTAGACGACCTGGCAATATCTTCCGGTGAGGCAAGCTCTTCAAGAGCGCGTAAGGCTGCTTTCCGCACTGTTTCCGGGACCGTTTCAGAAACTAACAACTCCTTTACTCCCTGACGCAAATACGCTCCGATCTCCGCATCTTTAGACTCGTTAATTGCCAGGACAGGTAACATAAATTCGGGAAGGGTCCCTTCGTGAACGAAGGCCAGGGCTGTCAGAACAGCCAAGCGTTTTCTTTGAGGATCGTCATTGGTTAAATCTGCAAACAACGTCCTGGTGTGGTCGAAGCGGACGCCAGACTGTTGAAATTGCTTCTCCAAAAGCTCATCTTGGTGGGCGATCAACTGATCCTGACGAGCGATCGCCTCCTTTTGAAGCCGATCTTGGCGATCCAGGGCATCTTGTTGGATTTTGTTTTGGTGCTCAACCCGATTGTTGATTGCGCTGCTTGCAAAAGCAACCCAGGCCAAGAGGAATGGCGACACAATGGTAGCAACAAACTGAACTCGATCTGAAAGTGTCATATTCCCTGCCATAGCTTACACCAGAATTACTTCCACCACCTCGCTGGCCGTGCTATCGCCGGCAGCGTTGTGGCTTTCGACGGAGAATTTTACGGTGGCAGTGGCGGATAATTCTTCGAGTAATATTTCGTTCTCGGAGGTTAACTTTAGAACGACTGGCGCGGCATCCACTCCGATGACTTGCTTGAAAGGCCAATACTTATCGGCGCGGGGCGCGTGCGCCCAGGCAAACAGGGCCGCGGTCGCACTGACTTTGTGGCCGTTGACCGCGTCGGGGATGCCGGGGGTTTGCGCCCCGGCCGGCGGCACGAGGCCGAAATAATACCATTCGTCGGCATCGTCGGCGAGCCGCTGGCCGATTTCCTCCACCAGCCCGCTCATCCGTTTGCGCAGCGTCTTGACGGTCGTGACGAGCAGCGTCCGGGCTTTGGCGCGGTTGCCGACCGCCGTGTTCAAGGCGCCGCGCGCGTCGCTCAGCGCCTTGGAAAGGGCGCGCGCCTGGGCCTGGGTAAAGTTCTTCGTCGCGATTTCCTTCCCGGGATTGTCCTTTAAGTAATCGGCCGCGCCGTCCAGGATCTTGATCCGGCCGGGAATGTCCGCCGGCACTTCCGTGCTCCCTTGGGCGAACCCGACCGTTTTCCAGGAGTCGTTAGGCTTGGTCCCAAAGTCATCGGTCAATTGCCGCTTCGCCATGAAAAGGAATCCCTTGGCGTTGGAATTGACGACGTTGCGGGCGGAAAGCGCATCGTTCTCCAGGTTCTCCTTTTTGGGCAGATCCAACTCAGCGGCTTTCGCCGCGTTAAGATCGACATCGAAATCGCCTTTGACGTTCTGTTTTAAGCCGACGCTCGCCTCGTAATCGTTAAGTCCATCGCTCATGTCATCGCCGAGGGCGAAGAGGCGGGTGTTGGTGCGCGGAAGGGCGTTACTGCTCATAGGTAGGATGGTGGATTTCTATTGGATGAGGCGGTCGGCAAAACACCCGGTGTCGGGTGTTCACGGCCACTTTGGGGAGGTGAAATTAGCGCGGTTATCCCGCCAAGAGGCGTCGCGGGAGGCCCAAAGTCCCGTGCGGCCCCGACACGGCCTATTTTGCCACATGCAACGAGCGATGTAGAGCGCACACTGGTCATTCTGAGAGCTGAAGCGGGCTATGCCGGAACGACATGCCTCGTGTGGAGAGCCGCATGCGCCCTGTGCGGCCGGCAGGCCACTTGAGAGCTGCTTTACCGAAACAATCGCCGTGTGCGAACGGATCCCCTCGATCCTGTCGCCGGGGAGCGGGAAGAATTTGTGGTTTCTATGGGAAAGCCTGTTATGAGCCACGTGCTAAGGGAGATTTAGGAGGGCCTTGTTCTTAGGGGGAGGCCGATGAACCCATGTTTTCGGGTATTTTAAAGCCGATGTAAGTGCCGCCGCTGATCCCCATCAGACCCAACAACGTCGCGGAAAAGGTCGGCATGGAGAGAACGTTGTAGACGGAGACGCCAAAAATGATGCCTAGGACAACCGTCCATACCGCGATTTGGAGACGATGGAAACTGATGGCGTCGGCGTCGCTTAGAATGTCTTGAATGAACCAGGAACCGATGACCGGATTGACGATCGCTTGTTGTGCGACAATTAAGCCGCGCAGATCAGTCAATCGCTGCAGGTTCTCGAGTTGAAAGCCGGGGCCTGTGGCAGTCGCCGCCGCCTGTTGTTGTCCCTCAAGCTTCGCTTGTTCGGCCTTGA
>PNAA01000004.1 GCA_003169975.1 Spartobacteria bacterium
GCGAACACGCGTAATTCGAAAGACTATCTCGGGCACGGCTGGGGCTTCGCCTGGCCAGGCGATCGGCGCATCATATATAATAGAGCGAGCGCCAGTCCGACCGGCGAGCCATGGAGCGAGCGCAAGAAATTGATCTGGTGGGACCAGGCGCAGCGCAAATGGACCGGCGTCGACGTCCCCGATTTTCCGCCCGAAAAGCCGCCGGAGTTTCGACCAACCGGAAACGAGAGCGGGCTTGATGCGATCCCGGGTGACGCGCCGTTCATGTTGCACGAAGACGGGCTCGGCCGGCTTCATGTTCCGCAAGGTTTGCAGGACGGACCGATGCCGACGCATTACGAACCGCTCGAGTCGCCGGTGCACAACGCGCTTTACTCGCGCGATACGAACCCGGCGGTCAATTGGTTTACCCGCCAGGAAAATCGGTTTGCACCGCCGGGCGACCCGCGATTTCCGTTTGTCTTAACGACATACCGGCTGACCGAGCACCACACGGCCGGCGGCATGTCGCGCTTCCTTAGTCACCTCGCGGAATTGCAGCCGGAATTGTTTACGGAAATGTCCCCCGAGCTCGCTGCCGAGCTAAAGATCGACAACGGCGACTACATTTCGATTGTGAGCTTACGCGGCGCAATCGAATCGCGGGCGCTCGTTAGCCGCCGCATGCGACCGGTGCATCTCAACGGGAAGACCGTGCATCAAATCGCGATGCCCTTTCATTTCGGTTCGGCCGGCCCGGTGAAGGGCGGCGCCACTAATGATTTGGTTCCGATTTCAGGCGAGCCAAATGTCACAATCATGGAGGCCAAGGCGCTCGCTTGCAACATTGTCCCGGGCCGGTTGCCGCGCGGACCGGCGTTCGAGGAGTGGATCAAAAAATATGTGCCGCAAGGTGGTCCGCCGAATTTGCACCCGGAACAACCGCCGCCGGGTGCCTCTCCCGGCCCAGAAGCTGGTGGTCATGGCCTCCACGGAAAGATCGACTCACGATGATCGGCGAAGGAATCCAGAGCACGAATCAGCGGAAGCATTCCTACGTGCAAGATCGCGTCGAGGTTGGTTTCTTTACTGACCCGAGTGTTTGCATTGGCTGCAAAGCTTGCGAGGTCGCGTGCAAAGAATGGAACCAGGTACCGGATGACGGCTTTACGTGGTCGGGAAATTCTTACGACAACACCGGCCATCTCGGCGCATCGACCTGGCGCCACGTCATGTTCCTCGAGCAAGACCGACAAAAGGGAAATCAGATTACGGGACCAATGGGCCTAACGGAGGCGGAAGATCCGTTCCGCTGGGTTTTCTTGTCCGATGTCTGCAAGCACTGTGAAGAGGCCGGCTGTCTTGAGGCGTGTCCGA
Organism: Spartobacteria bacterium; assembly: GCA_003169975.1. GTDB lineage: Bacteria > Verrucomicrobiota > Verrucomicrobiia > Chthoniobacterales > UBA10450 > Palsa-1392. The sequence goes on from PNAA01000004.1 coordinate 1,357, forward strand.
CCGGATCGATCGTACGCACTGAAGTTGGCTCGGTACTGGTGCAGAACGACGTTTGTAACGGCTGCGGCTATTGCGTTGTGTCCTGTCCGTTCGGCGTGATCGATCGCCGGCCGGAGCCGCTTCCCGACGCAGGCGGCGCGTTCAAGTGCACATTTTGTTACGATCGACAGAAGAGCGGACTCGTTCCGGCCTGCGCCAAAGTTTGTCCGACCGAATCGATTGTGTTTGGTCGGCTCGATGATCTCCGCGTGCGTGGAGCCGAACGCGTGCGGCAATTACAACAAAGCGGCTACAACGACGCGCAGCTTTACGATCCGACGGAGACGTCCGTCCGTGGCATTCACGCGTTCTTTTTGATTCTCGGAGAACCCGAAGCCTATGGACTTCCGCCAAAGCCCCAGGTCCCAACCATCTACCTTAAATCGGCATGGATCTCTGCGTTCGCCACGGCAATTGCGTCCCTCATCGCGGCGTTGGCAGCGTTCGCCTTTTTTTCATGACGAGCAATTCACCATCCGAGAAGCGACTCGAAGAGTTGCGCGAGCAAGCGTGGAAAGACGGTGTCGTTCCGGGCAAGGGCGTCGACGTTGCCGGTGGTCCGATTCCGCGCCAGCCGGGTTACTACGGCCAGCCCGTGGTCAAACCGCCGGTTTGGACGTGGGAAATCCCGCTCTATTTTTTTGTCGGCGGCACGGGCGGAATGTCCGCGGTGATTGCGAGTGCCGCGTTCTCATTTCACCATCTCAATCTGGCGCGCGCCGCCCTCTGGCTGGCCGCGGCCGGCGCAATCCTCTCACCGATTCTGCTGATCATGGACCTCGGACGTCCGCGCCTTTTCATCAACATGCTGCGGGTCTTCAAACCCCAATCGGCCATGTCGATGGGTGTTTGGATTTTGGTGTTGTTCAGCACGTGCGCCGTTCCCGGTTTGATCGCGCTCGAACTCCTCGCCCTTCACCTGTTCACCGGAGCGATGGATCAGTTGCTTAACATTGCCGCCGGCATCCTTACTTTCGGTTCAGCGTTCTTCGGAACGTTGCTCGCGACTTATACGGGAGTGCTGATCGGTGCCACCGCAATCCCGGCGTGGTTTTTGCATCGCGTGCTTTTACCGATTCATTTTGGCACAGCAGGATTAGGATCAGCGGCCGCGTTGCTGGAATTGCTCGGGCACCGAATTTCCGCGCTCAACTTCCTCGGGTTTTATGCGGCCGGCGTTGAATCGGCACTCTTAATCTGGCTCAGTATCGATAAGCACGGCGCCGCCGACCGCGCGATCCACGAACATGGCTCGGGTTGGCTCATCCGCATCGCCGAAATTTTGACCGGTCCGCTTGCGCTTGTTTTGCGGTTCTTCTCTTTCGTTCCATTCGCAGCGATTTCATTCTTGCTCGGTGCGCTGGTAAGTCGCATCGGCTGGATCGCGGTGGGCAAAGTTTCCGGCTCCGATCCGGAATCTGTCTTCGCCGCCGAACGCTACTAAGGCGATGACACTGGTGCTTACCTCGGAAGAGGGATTCGCAATCCCTTCTTCAGACGGAGTAAAGAATCCTGCGGACGCATCGTAGCAACCAATTGAACGCATCGATAGTCTTTGCCCATGAAAAAAAGATCGGTAGTTTCCTGATGATGGCGGTGACCGAACAAGCCGGCGTTTCGGCGAGGAAACCATACCTGCTTGTGGGGCGGATTGGCGACGGTGCTGATCTTCATTTCGCGTCCAAGTTTGGCTCGTATGACGTGAACAATTTCAAATCACAACACAAACTCAAAACCGTTAGGAGAAAATCATGAGCGCATTTACTCGTCGGAGTTTCATCGGAAAGACCGCCGTAGCGATAGGCAGCTTAGCGGCGTTGCAAAAAGTAGTTGGTGCGGGCCACCCGACTGATCCGGGTCCAGCCAACCCGGGGCTTGATGGGCAGAACCCGGATTCCATCTGGCCACCCGGCACGGACTCGAAGAGCCTGGTCCAAAACTTCAAGTATCCGTTCTCTTTTGCGAACAAGCGGGTTTACGAAGTTGGATGGTCGCGTGAGGTGACTGTAAGGGAACTGCCCGTCTCCAAGACCCTGGCGGGCGTAAACATGAGACTCACACCCGGAGGTTGCCGGGAGCTGCATTGGCACACGGCCGGTGAGTGGGCCATCATGCTTTACGGGACGGCGCGAATCACGGCGATTGACCTGGACGGCAAGAGTTTTGTTGCCGATGTGAAGAAAAACGATCTTTGGTTTTTTCCCAGCGGGAACCCGCACTCGATTCAGGGACTCAATCCCGACGGCTGCGAATTCATGCTCGTGTTCGACGACGGTGAGTTTTCCGAGTCAGAGACGGTGCTGTTGAGCGACGCGATGGCGCATCTACCGCCCGAGGTGCTGGCAAAAAATTTCGGCGTTGGCGAACAAGCGTTTCAGAATGTGCCCAAAGAAGAGCTATTCATTTTACAAGCGGATGTTCCAGGAGGACTAGAGGCCGATCAGAAAGCAGCGGCCGGAGCACGTGGAAAGTCACCGAAGGATTTTGCTTTTCGCACGATGGAAATGCCGCCGACGAAGCAGACGAAAGGGGGCGAGGTGCGCATCGTTGATTCGAGCAATTTCAAAGTCTCAACCACAGCGATGGCCATGGTCACCGTTCATCCGGGCGGAATGCGGGAACTGCACTGGCACCCGAACGCGGACGAGTGGCAGTATTTTATCACTGGCAAGGGACGAATGACTGTGGTGGCGACCGGCAACAAAGCTCGGACAATGGACTTTCAGGAGGGAGACGTCGGATACGTGGAGAAGAGCTTGCTGCACTACGTCGAGAACACGGGCGACACCGATTTGGTGTTCCTCGAGATATTCAAGGCCGATCGCTTTCAGGACCTTTCATTCTCGGAGTGGCTGGCGCACACGCCGCCGGAATTGGTCATGGCGCACCTCAAAATCGATAAGGCAACCTTCGATGCGATTCCCAAGAATGGCGCTGTCATCACGCCGCTGTCGTAGGAGGAATTTATGCGAACGAATAATCGCTGGGTAATCGCAACAGCGGGTGTGTTCTTCCAGATCGCGCTCGGTGCGGTGTATGCATGGAGCGTGTTCCGCGTCCCGCTAGCCAAGCAATTCGGATGGAGCATTTCAGAAATAACGCTGACATTTACGATCAGCATTTTTGTCCTGGGATTTGCCGCGTTCTTCGGAGGCCTGTGGCTGAACCGCAAAGGACCGCGCATCGTCGCACTGACCGGCGGCGCGCTTTACGGGCTGGGAGTTTTTTTAGCCAGCTTCTCACATAATCTTGCCTGGTTATACCTCAGTTACGGCTTGATCGGCGGAATCGGTCTCGGTCTCGGATACATCGTTCCGGTGGCGGTGTTGGTGAAATGGTTTCCGGATCGAAGAGGACTCATCACCGGCATTGCGGTGGGCGGGTTCGGCGCCGGCGCACTCATCACTGCGCCCGTGGCTACGCGACTCATTCAGAGCGTTGGCGTCTTGAGCACATTCGCGTACCTGGGCATCGCGTATCTGGTCGTGACAATCATTTCCGGGGCCTTTATGCAGAACCCGCCCGATGGCTGGAAGCCTGAGGGTTGGTCGCCGACAGCAAGCCAAGTGTCGCAACGCGCTGGGCACGATTTCAATCTGGGCGAGGCGCTCAAGACGTGGCAATGGTGGGCGCTTTGGATGCTCTTGTTTCTGAATACATGCGCCGGCATTTCAGTTATCTCACAGGAGTCTCCCATCTTTCAGGAACTAACCGGAGCGAGTGCAATTGTCGCTGCTGGCATGGTAGGCATAGCCAGCATCGGCAACGCGGTCGGCCGGGTATTCTGGGCATGGGCGTCCGACTTGATTACGCGGCGAGTTACTTTTGCAGTTATGTTCATTCTTCAGGTTCTGCTTTTTTGGTTTCTTCCGGATATCGCGACCGTCTCCTTGATGACGATCATTACGTTCATCGTTCTGATGTGTTACGGCGGCGGGTTTGGCACGATGCCGGCTTTTGCGGCTGATTATTTTGGTCCGAAGAACGTCGGTCCCATCTACGGTTTAATGCTGACCGCGTGGGGCTTTGCCAGCGCGTTCGGTCCCTTGTTCATCGCGCACATGCGCGAGACGGCTGGTTCATATCGCGGCGCGCTTCATGTCATCGCTGGGGTCATGGCTGTTTCAATTCTGCTGCCGATCCTGGTGCGACCACCGCGCGTTTCCACGCGAGCGAACGTTTAACAAACCACGCCCTCCCAAAAGAGGTGGTTGCAATCGCCTCTCGCGCTAGACCGTAAAATCCCGCGGACGCGCCATCGCGGCGATGCGTCGGTCTGCCGTAGCGTGAGATATGAAAAGGGAAAGCTCTCGCTATCGACGGATGGTCTTCCCAGCGCCGCTCGCTACGCCCATCAACAATCATCAGCCGGCTCTGGCTCGCCTCACCTCCACAAATGGAGAGCGGGGCCTCCGCTCGAGAAGGATTTTCGTTATCACGCAGGTGCGACGGCTGCCATCAACAAACAGAGTTGATAAAGAAATACGGCGCGTTCTGATTTTTGATAACCATCCCGACAGCCTCCGCCTGGTACTTGGCCGACGCAGTCATTCACATGCCAATTCTTTCGACCCGCAGCCCATGACCTCATCAGAGATCGGCCTTCTCTGTTTCCTCGTCGTGACTCTAATGGTGGCGATGTTCTGGCCGCTCTTTTGAGACATTCGCGTCACGGACATCGTCTTCTCACTCGAAAGAGGGAATAAGCGTCGACTCTTAGGTGGCACGATAAAATCCCGCGGACGCGCCATGGCTGAGAGACCGGAGAATGCCGAGCGTTAGGTGTGAAGACATTAAGATTACTTAGCTTAGTTGGCATCACCTCGATCGCCCTCGCTCATCCTGGCTGGGCAGCTGACCGCCGCGGGGGTGGAGACGGCTTCGGTGGTGGTGGTTTTGGTGGAGAACACTTCGGCGGGGGCGGAGGCCTCCATAACGGGGTCGCGGCACGCTTTAGCCCTGGAGCGCGGTTCTCTTTTGGGGCTCGCCCAGTATATGGACGGCCCGTCTATGCCAGATCAGGCAGCGGATCGATGACCCGGTCCATGCACGTAACAACTGCGTTTAGTCGGCAGCCGAATCGTATTACCTCAACTGGCGGTCGCACCGCGCAAGCTTCCCGTTCGGCGGCCGCAGGGCCGACGGATCAACAAGCAACGACTACGCGGAATCACACCTTTGCGCGCCATGACACCAATTGGCACCGCGATTGGGATCGCCGCGCCGCCCATTACTGGCAGGGCCATTGGTGGTCTTATGACGGTGTTGCCTGGATCGGGCTTGATGCCGGGTTTTATCCTTGGGACTATTATCCTTACTATGCATACGATTATTACCCGTACGATTACTACCCGGGCTATTATGCCGACGTCGAGCCAGACTATTACAGCGCCGGGGTTTCACCTTCCGTGGATCAAAACCCGGATCCAAACGTCATCGCTGTTCAAACAGACCTGGCAAAGCTGGGCTACTACCAGGGCGCGATCGATGGACTTTTCGGGCGGGATACACGTGATGCGCTCGCGCGCTATCAAACCGATCAACACCTCGCCATAACCGGGACTCTCACCACCGAGACGCTGCAGTCATTGGGCGTGGAGACAGTGGCGAGCAATCAACAGTCATGACTCTCAAAGAGTCTCAACATGGAAACGAAAGGAACCAATGAAAACGGAGAAGCTCGGTAATACGGATCTATCCATTACGCCCGTCGGTTTTGGAGCATGGGCCATCGGCGGATCAGGCTGGGAGTTTGGCTGGGGCGAACAGGACGACGACCAGTCGATTGCCGCGATCCATCGGGCACTTGAACTCGGTGTTAATTGGATCGACACGGCTGCCGTTTACGGAATGGGTCACTCTGAAGAAGTGGTCGGATCCGCGCTGAAAACCTGGCAGGGCCCTCGGCCGTACGTTTTCACCAAGTGCGGTCTGCGCTGGGACGAACAGGGATATGTTCATCGTGACTTGACCGCGAACTCCATTCGTCGCGAATGCGAGGAAAGTCTCCGTCGACTGAATGTGAACGTGATCGACCTTTACCAAATTCACTGGCCGACGGAGGACTTGGAGGAAGGCTTGGGCGCGATGGCTCAACTGCAAAAGGAAGGAAAAGTCCGATGGATCGGGGTCTCGAACTTCAATGTCGATGAATTACGCCGGGCGCAGAAGATCGCGTCGATCGTATCCCTGCAGCCTCCCTATTCGTTAGTCCATCGCGAAGTCGAACAGGAGATTCTGCCTTATTGTCGATCAACTGAGCGTGGAGTGATTGTTTATTCGCCAATGGCCTCCGGCTTGTTGACCGGCGCAATGACGCGCGAACGAGCAGCAAGTCTTCCCGCGAGCGATTGGCGCAGCCGTGACGTCGAGTTTCAGGAGCCAAAGCTCTCGACCAATCTCGCTCTCGTCGAGCGATTACGTAAAGTTGGGGAGCGGCATGGACGTCCGCCGGGCCAGGTCGCGATCGCCTGGACGCTTCGAAATCCAGCCGTGACCGGCGCCATCGTCGGCGCACGGAACGCGAAGCAAGTCGAAGGAAATGTCGGCGCGGCCGAACTTCAGCTCACCGACGAAGAAATCGCGGAGATCGAAGGTAGGAACAATAGCGAACCGGAGCTGGTGACGTCAGTCTAAGGAGGAAATGAAAATGAAAATTGGTTTTATCGGTCTTGGCATCATGGGCAGCCGGATGGCGGCAAACCTGCAAAAGCATGGCTACCCGTTAGTCGTGTTCAATCGCACTCGTAACAAAGCAGAGCCGTTGCTCGGTCATTGCGGAACCTTTGCTGGATCGCCGGCAGAACTCGCCGGACGAGTGGACGTGCTCTTCAGCATGCTGGCTCATCCCGATGCGGTCGAACAGGCGGCGCTGGGCGAAAACGGATTTTTGACTCATCTCAAACCAAACGCCCTTTGGGTTGATTGTAGTTCAGTCAATCCGTCCTTCTCCAGGAAAATGGCCGTTTCAGCCGCGGCTCGGCAGATTCATTTTGTCGATGCGCCGGTGACTGGCTCTGCTGAACCAGCCGCCGAGGCGAAACTTATTTTCTGGGTCGGCGCTGATAAAAGCGACCTGGAAAGTATTCGTCCACTCCTACTCTGTATGGGCAACAAAATTGTCCACACCGGAGGACACGGCACTGGCACCTCCATGAAAATGGTGATTAATCTGTTGATCGGTAACGCCATGGCGGCGTTCGCCGAAGCGATGGCACTTGGCCAGGGACTCGGGCTCTCACAAAAGCTCTTGTTCGATTCATTGCTTGGCACGCCCGCGGTCGCACCCTTTCTCGCCTTAAAGCGGGATAAAATCGACCAACGAAACTATGAGGCGGAATTCCCAATGCGCTGGATGCAAAAAGACTTGCACCTTGCCACTTTGAGCGGATACGAATCGGGCGTAGCCATGCCGCAAACGAATATAACCAAAGAAACTTATCGGCTGGCCATGCGCGCCGGTCACGACGCGGAGGATTTCTCGGCCATCTACGAATATCTCTCGAACGACTCAGACTTTGCGATAACTGGCCAAAAGCCGCCGACCCCTCGCGATGGTACGATTTTGACCAGGCCAACTCATCAGGTCCTATCAAAGTAGGGCACAGCAAGCACTGGAATCCAAAAGTGAAAGATGCCTGTATCGCTATTGCGCTAGTGGCAGGGAGCACTGCGCTGGTTAGCGAGGGATTCCCCATCAGTGGGAAAGGCCACTGCACGGCTCTTGCAACGGCCATGCAAGAGGACTCCCGTTCTTCAGGCTCGGCTCATCTGCCCGCGCAGGATTTTCGTCGAGATAGATTTCCAGCCGTGCCCAGTTTTTCGCGCCGCCATCCCGATCAAGTGTTCGTCGAAAGAGCCGCCGCCAATGACGATTCGATTATTCCATGACCGAAAACTCGCCGATAATCTTCGACGCCGAGCTTTTCGAATTCAGCGCTCGTCAGACCTGCATCCTTCAGTCGCCCGAAGGCCGGCGCAAGCGCACGTTGCAGCAGCGATGCACGATCAATCGTGTCCTGGGTAAGGCGGCTGATGGGGTATCGCGATCGCCAAGAGGGATGTGACGCCTCGAGTTTCGACAGTCGAATCGCCCCGCCGAACTAGGGTGCTGCACAGTGCGCACAGAGAGATTGCAAAGGCAGAAAAACTTCACACCTGACACCCTCGATTCACTGAATATTCGAGCCAATTCCCGCGAGAGGGATGTCCAAGAGCAGTGATTTTCCTCGTGAAAACGGGCGGAACGGCTGTGAAGGCGTTTGGACATGGAAGAGTCTCAAATCCGAAAACAGTACTCAAATATTCTGTAAACGTCATCCCGATCACACGACGCGCGTAAGTGCCTTACTATCAGGATAATTCGGGTTAATTCGACCTTTTTCGAAATGACTCAAATATTCTGTGAGGTACAGCGCTACCGGAGAATGGTGCGCGATGCAGGGTTCGAATCTGCACGATCTCCCCTGAAAATCAGTCACTTACGCCGACTGACACACAAATAGACACACAAAAGAGTCGGCCCGGTTTCGAAATCTGCGAAATCGTGCTGGCGTGGGCTGACCTGCCGGAAGCGTTGCGTGCTGCGGTGCTCGCGATTGTTCGGACGCACGCTAAAGACTTGTCCATAGCCGCCGGCCGGGAGGCGTTGACCGGTCGTGTGAGCCCTTCAGGGACAAAACTCGCGCGATCCGCGCTAAGCGGAAGGGAAACCGGCTGTGGGCAAGTCGGGGCGGAGGACGCGAAATGACGCAGCAGCAACTCTTAGCGCTGATCCTCCGAGGGCACCTGATCGTCGTCGGGGAATATCGTGGCGGCCGGGCTGAGGCTGCCGGCTATGTCGACCAGCGAACCGGGGAGGCGATCAAATACGTCCGGGCTATTTTCCTAGTTGAGTGCCGGTGTCGCGGTGTGATCGATCGCGCCATAATTCGGCAGAAGCGTGTCGGAATTGAGAATCCCGAAGAGGTCGCATTCCCGTTGGAGAAGGGCAAACACTACGCCTTTTTCCTGGAAGGCTTCAAAATTGAACGCGGCCAATTCTCCGGATGGATGGGAGAACGGGAGCCGGAGCCGATTGAAGGAAGTGAGGAGGCATGTGGCGCGCCGTAGGCGCGCCACATGCCCCTTAATCTTGTTTTATTACTAGAAGCCATCTCATAAATAGTAGTTGTACGCAAAATGTTGGGGTATAAACAGGATGGATGGACCTAACAGAAGCGCAGTGGAATGTGATTCAAGAGTTCATCCCAAGGGATACAGTGAGGGAGGATCGGCGAGGGCGACCCTGGAGCGATCGACGCCCGGCTTTCAATGGGATCTTGTGGATATTGCGAACCGGTGCGCCTTGGCAGGATCTGCCAGAGCGTTACGGAG
>PNAA01000034.1 GCA_003169975.1 Spartobacteria bacterium
TTACGCAGCCGTGCGATCCACTTCTCGACCGCGTGCAGGTCGTTGCTGATCGCGCCCCCCTCACGCACTTCGCCCCGCCGCCCAGCCTCGGCCACCGCCGTGGCGATACAGTCTTTGTGGACATCGAGTCCAAGATAGAGTTCTTTTTTCATTGGTGTGTTTGCTTGTTCTCTGTTGTTGTTAAACTGCAACCCCGAACGCTTTCGGGGTTGGTGCGGCTCTGCTCCACCTCAAAAAGGCGAGTAGCCCGCGAAAATATGAACGGCAAACACACCCACCTTTTCAACCCTGTGTTCGCGCCTTCACACCCCGCGCACAGCCATAAGGTCTAGGTGTTCTGCACATGCGCGCTGTTCTTGATGCCCTCCGCGAAATGAGCGCCTCCACTTACGCGGCGTGGTGGGGAGCAATCGTGGCAACGATGGTTCTGGTATGGGACATCATCAAATGGCGCTCGCGCGGCCCACGCATCAAGGCCAATATCACCCAAGATCCTGACGGTTATGGGGCCGAGTTTTTAGTGTTTGTCACCAACACAGGAGATTTGCCCGCTACTATCGAGTCGGTCAAGTTTCGCTGTCTGGTTCGGCGAGCCCTTGTTCTCCGTCGCGACGTTGATCTCAATCATTCGTTCTCACTCAGCGGCAACAACGGTTTCCCGCCGCTACCGCTCCAGCCCGGTGAGCCATGGGAGGTGTCCATTAGTCCCTCGCGTAAACTTCCACAGTTTCCGTCCGGCCGCTTGATCCCGGTTGTGGAAGTCCTGGAGTCCCATCGTAAGGGGCCGCATCGATATTACCCGAAGGCAGATCGGTTCAATGCATACGTGCGCTCTAAAAACACCTAACCCCTAGGAAGGGAGTCAAACGTGGTCGCGGGTTAGGTAGGATTTAGTTCATTGGTTGAGTTGGGTTGAAGATTTGAACTGGGTCTTTGGATTCGCTTCCTCTTCTGGTGGCTCGTGGAGGTTTATTCCAACGGCTCTTACTCCTATCCGTGCGTCCCGCGGTGACGGGAGCAGCCATGTGATCAATGCGATCGGTGGAAGAGGAACGTGGAGGCGGCCCAATCTAGGCCAACGCTCCCGCATCATTGCGGAACAGGTTAGACGCCGGGCGCGCCTCACGGTCCCAAAGTATTTGGTGAAGTTAGGCTAAATCTCTTTCCTGGTTTGGCTCCTTTCCTTCAAGACTGTTCCCCTCGAATTCATGGCCTTTTGCATTCTCTTTCAATGAGTCCGAGGACCTCGGGGGTGAGCTGGCCGGTGCGGATGCGCCAGAGATCGGACCGTGATCCGCATGGCAATCGCCGGAAACCGCGATATTGCCGAGCTCATGACCGCTGGCCTGCACGGAGAGCGCGCCATGGATGCGGCCGATCAGCTGAGGCTGGAGCAGATGCTGGCGGAACACGCCTGGGCGGCTTTCCACATTTGGGACAGAACGCAACGCGGGATCTTTCCGAAGGGGACTTTCGAAGCGACGGGTGGGGCACTCCTGGGCGGCTTGCTCGGAACGGCGCGCGGCGGGACCTGGTGGCGCAGCGCCAAACATACGGGCTTCATTCCTGGGTTCGTCTCGGACGTCGACGCCGTGCTCGCCAGGAACAGTGCAGCGTCCGCCGTGGTGAACGAGGACACCCATGATTCGTAGGAACTGTCTTGCTGCATCGGGTTGGGGTACCGGACCCCCTGGAAGAATTATTAAGGGAAGCCACGCAGTAAGCCTAGCCGGACATCTGAGGTAGTCCGTCAACGGCTCTTCGTCAGGTTAGGCGCGAGGGTGGTAGGCGGCTTGGTTGCGCCCGCGCTCGCCAGACCTCGTTTCGCCTGTCAGGGGGTCACGATCTCGGCGGTGCCGCTCACGAAGGGACGGCCGACGCCGCCCGCGATCAGCCGGGATCGGTGATCCCGGTGGGGCGAGCGTCGCCATGGCGGCGTGCGACCGGGGTCGCCGACCCCGGCTACAGCGCGGGCTTGACGTCTATGGCGCAGTTTGGTTCGCTGGCCCCCGCAAGCTCACCCTTCGGGTCGGACATTATCTCGCACTACTGAATCATGGCTACGCGCGATCTCTCGTTTCGGGCGACCAAGGCCTTCTGCGTCGGACAAGCCAAGTCGGGAACGGCTTCCCTTTGCGGCCTGCTGGCGAAGAATTACCGGGCCGCGCACGAACCCGAGCGAGCGCGACTCCTTGAGATGATATTGAAGGAATCCCAAGGCGAGGTTGTCGGGACGAACTTCCGCGCCTACCTGCTGGAGCGCGATCGGCGACTTCACCTTGAGTATGACATCGCCTGGGCGAATCAATTTATCATCGGCTATTTGCTGGAGGCTTTCCCGGACGCACGCTTTGTCGTTCTCGTTCGAGATGCCAGGTCGTGGTTCCAAGCCATTGTCGGGCACCTGCTCAGCCGGAAAATTCCATCCGATGTTCGCGCATTCCTGGATTGGTGGTTCAAGCCCGCTCATTTCCCCCACACTCGTTACGACCGCGCGATGGAGGCGGAGGGACTCTATTCGGTGGCGGCCTTCTTGAACGCGTGGAATCAACATGTGAATTCGTGCACCCAAGTGATCCCGCCAGACAGGCGGCTTATTCTGAGAACCAATGAATTGAATCAGTCGCACCAACAGCTTGCTGACTTTCTGCAGATTCCGGTGGAACAACTCGATGCCTCGAATGGGCATTTGAATCGAGCCACGTGGTCAGGCGGGTTCGATTCCCTGGTGGAGCGAGGTTACCTCGATGAGATGGTCGCAGAGAGGTGCGGAGAGAATATGGCTCGGTATTTTTGCAAATATTGAAACCCGACTCGCACCTACCGCGCTCTTTGGTCATGATTTCAACGTCCCCTTGGGCATGGGCGCAGAGTTAGGCGTTGCCGTCGGGTTGTTCCAAACGTCGGCTTCGTGGCTCGCGCGGCCGAGGCAGACGCCATTGATGACTGATTACCGAATCCGAGCCGCCAGGAATCGGGGCACAAAGGCCCCTCCCACATTCGCGCCTTGCTGTCATTCTAAGGGCGGCGAAGAATCTCCCGCTCGTCGCTGGATGAATTGAATCGTCTATAGTCAATTGGGAGCATGCGGGCGTTTATCATCAACCTGGATTCGGCGACAGACCGCTGGGCTTTCATCGAGGCCTCTTTCTCCGGGAGCCGGCTCGTGCTCTGCCGGGTGCCGGCGATCGATGCGAGCGCCCTTAAGCTACCCCACGCCCAATACTCGGAGAGACTCTATCGCTGGTGGCACGGCCGAACCCCCAATGTGCGTGAGCTGGCATGCTATCTGAGCCATCTTAAGGCGATGGAAGCGTTTCTCGCGACGGATGAGAAACACGCGCTGATCGGCGAGGACGATGTCGTGCTCCGCCCCGATTTCGATGCCGTGCTCGAGGCGGCGATGCGCTATGCGCACTCCTGGAACATCCTGCGGGTTACGGGACTAAGCCGCGGCCATCCTGCGAGGTTGGTCCGTCTCTTGGGCGATTACTCACTTTGCGTGAGCCTTGGTCGGTTGAAAGGCGCGGGAGCGTATGTCATCGACCGGATCGCGGCCACGGCCTTTCTCGCCCGGCTGTTGCCGATGCGGCTGCCGTACGACCACGCGTTCGATCGAGAGTGGGTCATGGGGCTGCGTGCCGCCTACATTACTCCTTTCCCGGCTTCCCAGAGTGAGACTGAGTTTCTTTCCTCGGTCCAGCCCGGGATCTACCCCAGGCATTCCTGGGCGCGTCGCGTTCTCACCACGTATCCCTATCAAGCCGGCAACGAGATAATGCGTTGGTTCTTTCGAAGTGCGGCCTATCTGCGCTTCAACCTACGAGGTTTTTCCCGAGGAAATAGTTGATTACGCCGTAGAGTTACCCGCACGAGCGTATCTTACTGCTGGTTCGCGATCCAGATATTGCCCGGCTTGGTAATGTTCCGGGCCTCTCCGAAGGCCGCGTGGGTTCGGCCAGTGAGATCGACGGCTAACTGAAAGTAATCCCCGTAGGGAAAAGCGAACCCATCCGGCGTGAGATAGTTGTAGCCCGGAACGTAGCCGGAAAGCCGGATGCTGGGAGCAAAGGTGTCACCTCCGTCGGCGCTCGTGCGATAGAAAACATTCCACGGCCCGTTGCGCTGATCCATCCAGGCTATCCGGACGTCGCCCGGCGCGCCGCCGGTAATCAAAGTCGGGAAGCAGTGTTCGATCCCGGCGGGCGCATCGGAGATATCGCGCCGTGGGGAATAAGTAGCTCCGTGATCAGTGGAGCGCGCAAAGTAAACACGCTCCGAGGCGAAATCAGTCTGGTCCGGCGTCGAGTTCCAGAGCAGGTAAATGTGGTCATCGGAACCGATCTGGAGGGCCATCTGCGCGGCGAAGTATTGGTGGTCCTGGCACTTCGGGCAGGCCATGGGCAGGCCGCTCACTCCAACGTCGGTATGACTCCAGGTCGCGCCGCCATCGGATGATTTCGTTACCCAGACTGGCGCTGTCGGCACCGGTTGGTTGAGGTAAACGCCGTTCCAGGCGAAGTAAATGTTACCCAGCGAATCGATGCCGCCACCGGCGGTGAGGAGTTGGTTAGGCATGCCCACCCGCTCGATGAGGTGGGTGGTCCAGTGCGCGCCGGCATCCTGCGAGATGGCCGCCCAGGTATTGACTTTGTAATCGGTGAAAGCGACCGCCATTGTTTTCCCGCGCGCGAGAAGCACGAGTTTGTCGAGCGGCGGCGGCAGAGCCGTCACGCTTTTCGGCGTGGACCAGGTGGCGCCGAAATCCTTTGACGTGACCAGTTGAATGGTGGCTTGCGGGTAACCCTGGAGGAGGACGACGGAAACCGTGCGACCGTCCGGCCCGAAGGCGATCCAGGGATCGAACTGGCCCTGGCTCTTGGGCGGCGGAGCTGGCGCAATCGGCACCGGCGCATTCCAAGTCTGTCCGCCATCGCTCGAGACCTGGACCATCATCCGGGTTTGGTAGAGTTGGCTGGTGGGATCGGCGTGAGCGTAGACGGCATAGAGATGGCCCATCTGGTCCGTCGCGAGCGCCGGTTCCCAATCGTCGCCGGCCTGGAAGCCAATCCTGATCGGAGTGCCGAAGGAGGCCGCGCGCGGCGGCGTGCCGGCAATAACGGATCCGCCGCCTAAGAAGATCGCAGCGATGATTGCGAGCGAAAGAAAGCAACGTGACTTGTGTTTCATAGATTTGTGCAGACTCAAACCCGCGAGCGCCGGCGGCCGGAGCCACGAGTGTATTTCACCGGCTTGCGTTTGGGTTCTATCTTCGTTAGGCCGGTGCCGCTTTTAACTTCCATGATCTGGTCGCGGAGCAAGGCGGCGCGCTCAAACTCCAGGTTGGCCGAGGCTTGTTGCATCTCCTCCTCCAATTCGCGGAGAAGCTCGGTGAGGTTAAAGTCGCCCCCGGCTTCCTGGATGACCGCCGCGGCGATTTCGCGTCCGCGCAGGATCGTGTGCAGGCTTTCCTGGACCGCGCGCCGCACGGTTTGCGGGGTGATGCCATGCTTTTCGTTATACTCCATTTGCTTCGCGCGGCGATAGTCGGAAATCGAGATCAGTGCTTGTATGCTCTGCGTTACCGTGTCGGCGAAAAGGACGACTTCGCCGTTGATGTGGCGCGCGGCCCGGCCGGCGGTCTGGATGAGCGAGGTCTGGCTGCGGAGGAAACCTTCCTTGTCGGCGTCGAGGATGCAGACTAACGAGACTTCGGGCAGGTCGAGGCCTTCGCGGAGAAGATTGATCCCGACGAGGATATCGAACTCGGCCGCGCGCAACCCGCGCAGAATTTCCACCCGCTCGATGGTGTCGATGTCACTGTGCAGGTAACGCACTTTTAACCCAACATCGCGCAGATAATCGGAAAGGTCTTCGGCGGTCCGTTTGGTCAGAGTGGTGACGAGGACCCGCTCCTGGCGCTCCACCCTCTGGCGGCAGAGTTCGATCGTGTCGTCGATCTGGTTCTTTAATTCCTTGAGCGTGACCTTCGGGTCGAGCAGGCCGGTCGGGCGGATGATCTGCTCGACGACGAGCGGCGCGCCGGAGGTATGGACGTCGAATTCCTCCGGCGGCTGGTCGGTGCGGGAAATCGGAGGGACGTGCTTCTGCACGTCCACGGACGAGTGGAAGCTCGTCCCTCCAGCAACCACAAAGGGCACCAGTTCCTCCTCGCCAATCCGGGCGCGCTTGTGCGGGAAGTAGCCGGTGTTGCCGACGATGCTGTTCTTGATCTCAAACTCGGCCGGAGTCGCGCTCACGTAGATGAGCTGGTTCGCGTTGCCCATGAACTCCGGGAAATTGAGCGGCCGGTTGTCGAGCGCGCTCGGCAGGCGAAAGCCATATTCGACGAGCACGGTCTTGCGCGATTTGTCGCCTTCGTACATGCCGCCGATCTGCGGGATGGTGGCATGCGACTCATCGATCACGAGGAGGAAATCCTTCGGGAAAAAATCGAGGAGCGTGAACGGCTTCGACCCCGGCGGGCGTCCCGAGAGGTGCCGCGAATAATTCTCGATCCCGTTGCAGAAGCCCATCTCCTGCAACATCTCGAGATCGTATTCGGTGCGCATTTTCAGGCGTTGCGCCTCGAGCAATTTCCCAACCGACTCGAGCTGCACGATCCGTTGGTCGAGTTCGGTCCGGATCGAAGTGAGGGCGCGGTTCAACTTGTCGGCGGGGGTGACGAATTGTTTCGCCGGGAAAAAAGTCATCACGCCTAACGACTCCTGCGCGTGCCCGGTGAGCGGGTCGAAGCGCGTGATCGCGTCCACCTCGTCGCCGAAGAACTCCAGCCGCACCGCTTCCTCGTCGGCGGTCGCGGGATAGACCTCGACCACGTCGCCGCGCACCCGGAATTTTCCCCGCGCAAAATTCACGTCGTTGCGCTCGTAAAGCATGTCGACGAGCCGGCCGAGGACGGCTTCGCGGGAGATCTGCTGCCCGCGTTTTACGGTCAGGAGCATGCGCAAATAGTCCTCCGGCGAAGTGACGCCGTAAATGCAGGAGACGCTCGCGACCACGATCGTATCCCGGCGCGAAAGGAGCGCGCTCGTGGCCGAGAGCCGGAGACGCTCGATCTCTTCATTAATCGAGGAATCCTTTTCGATGTAAGTGTCGGAGCGCGGGATGTAGGCCTCGGGCTGGTAGTAATCGAAATAGCTGACGAAATACTCGACCGCGTTGCGCGGGAAGAACTGCTTAAACTCCGAGTAGAGCTGCGCGGCCAGCGTCTTGTTATGCGAAATGATGAGCGTCGGCCGGTCGAGCTCGCGGATGACATTCGCGATCGTGAACGTCTTGCCCGAGCCGGTGACGCCGAGGAGGGTCTGATGGCGATTTCCGGCTTCGACCGACTTGAGCAACTTCGCGATCGCCTGCCCCTGGTCGCCGCGCGGCCGGTAGCTGGATTCGAGCTCGTAGGACATTCCACGCAATATGCGCCATGCCGGCAGGCGGCACAACGCGCCGCGGTGCGCGTCCTGCTCTCAAGATTGCGCCATCTTCCTTGCACTGTCCGTTTCTATGAAATCCAAGCTCTTTCTGAAAATCGCCGCGGGGCTCTTTGTCTTCGCTTCCGTCGCCCGGGGCGACACCTTTTTCGTGACCAACTTCGGCGTTAACTCGATCACCGAATACGACGCAAGCGGAGGCAACGGAACGCCTTTCACCAGTGCTTCCATCAACGGCCCCAACGGCGTCGTGCTCGACTCGGCCGGCAATCTCTACGTCTCGACCAACGGCAACACGATCGAGAAATTCGCGCCCGACGGCACGGACCTCGGCGTCTTCGCGAGCACCGGAATAAACAACGCGACGGGGCTGGCCTTCGATCGCAGCGGGAATCTTTACGCGGCCAACTTCGGCGGCAACACTGTCGAGCAATTTGCGCCCGACGGGACCGACCTCGGCGTTTTTGCGGTCGTCATTCGCCCGACCGGTCTCGCCTTCGATGGCGCGGGCAACCTTTGCGTCGCGAACTTCGGGAACACGATCGCCCGCTTCTCGCCGAACGGGACGCCGCTCGCCAGTTTCACCAGCCTGACCCTGAACAATCCCGAGGGTCTCGCATTTGATTCGTTAGGCAATCTCTACGTCGCCAACAATGGCTCGGACTCGATCCAGTTTTTTTCCCCCGCCGGCGCCGACCTCGGCCCCTTCACTGCCAGCGGATTGAGCGGCCCAATCGGGCTGGCCTTCGATACCGCCGGCAATCTCTACGTGGTCAACGGCCTTACCGCGACGATCGAGCAGGTCACTCCCGGCGGCACGGAGTCGCAATTCGCCACTACTGGTTTCAGTCCCGCCTTCATCGCCGTGCAAAAGACGCCGACCCTCATCAATATCTCGACTCGCCTGAACGTCCTGACCGGCGACAACATCCTCGATGGCGGCTTCATCGTCGTTGGGTCCGGTTCGAAAACAATCCTCATCCGCGGCCTCGGCCCGTCGCTGGCCGCCGCCGGCATCACCGGCGTGCTGGCCGACCCGATTATCGAACTGCACAGCGGATCGACCAACGCGATCATCGCCGAGAACGACAACTGGAAAACTAATCAGCAGACGGCGATCCAGGCGACCGGTATCCCGCCGACGGATGACGCCGAGTCCGCGCTCATCGCGACCCTCACAGCCGGCGCCTACACTGTGATCGAGCGCGGGAAGCTCGATGCGACCGGCGTGGGGTTGATCGAAGTTTACGACCTCGGGGCCGGAGCCGGTCCGGAACTGGGGAACATCAGCACTCGCGGGTTTGTTAATACCGGCGAGAACGTGATGATCGCCGGCTTTATCGTCGCGAGCGGCAGCGGCGGGAGCGGCCAGGTTATCGTGCGCGCTCTCGGGCCATCGTTAGCCGGCTTCGGCGTCGCGAATCCGCTGGCCGACCCGACGCTCGAGCTGCACGACGTCAACGGCACGCTCATCGCCGCGAACGACAACTGGAAAACCGATCAAGAGTCGCTCATCGTCGGCACCGGCATTCCGCCGACGTTCGACGCCGAGGCCGCGATCGTTGCGACCCTCGCGCCCGGGGCCTATACCGCGATCGAAAGCGGCAAGGACAACACCACCGGAGTCGGTTTGGTCGAAGTCTATAACTTGCACTGAGCCGCCCGGCCCGGAAGGTCGCCGGCCGGTCGCTTGTGTCGATCGCGCGGCGGCGTAAAATCTCGTAGATTGAAAAAGAATTCCGGCGCTCTGCACGTCGCGCTCATCCTGGTGGCGGCAATGCTTTTTTGCCTGACGACATCCGCGGCGCCGGTGCCCGGTGTAACAATGAGCCCGCCGGATCGCAGCGGCTGGCCCGCCTCCCTGCAGAGCGTTCCGCTCGAGCATCTCTCCTCGGGTGCGCTCATGCTGCTCGACCGCGGCGGTGATCTCGTTAGGGCGCCAGCCTCCGGCCCGGTCCAAGCCCAGGCCGAAACGGCGGTGACCCTCGATCTGCGGGTCGGGCCCAATCTTCGCCTGGGCGACGACCCGGCACCGTTGCCGCCGACGATGAGGGCCCAGGCCGAACCCCACATCGCGCGCTCGCAGGTGGACCCTGATTTTGTTGTCGCGGTTTTCCAGGAAGGCCGTTTCACGGATGGCGGCGCGGTCGATTGCGGTTACTCAGTCACGGTCGATGGCGGCCTCAGTTGGACGCGCGCGTTGATTCCCGGCCTAACGACCATCACCGGTGGCCCCTATTTCCGCGCGACCGACCCGGTGGCGGGGATCGACCTGGGCGGCCGAATTTTCCTGAACACCGAGGGCGCGACCAACAGTGCCTTCACGAAGGGCATCGTTCTCGTCAGTCGCTCCCTCGATGGCGGGGCGACCTTTGCCGCGCCCTCGGTGGTTTTTTCACCGGCGATCAACAGCGACTTCCCCGACAAGCCGTGGATGGCGATCAATAATTTCGCCGGCACCGCCGGCGTCGACCGGATTCTCGTCACCTGGACGGAATTTGGAACGACGGATGCCTCGCCAATCCTGCGCGCTTACAGCGACGACCATGGTGTGACGTGGAGCGCCTCCGCGCCGATCCACGCCACGACCACCAGCGCGCAAGGCTCGCAGCCGATTTTCCTGCGGGACGGGCGGGTGGCGATTATCTATTGGAACTTCGCCGGGAGCGGTTTCAGCGGCGGCGACGCGGCGGCTACACCGGAGGAGATCGACATGGTTTTGTCGAACGACGGCGGCGTCACCTTCGGCGCGCCGACCCGCGTCACGACCGTGACCCGCTACGATCAGCCGAGCATTCGCAACGGCGTTTTCCTGCCTTCGGCCACAACCGACCGGACGACAGGCGCGCTTTACGTCGTCTACCAGGCGCTCGACCTTTCCGGCCAACCGCGCGTCCTGTTTACCAAATCGACCGATACCGGGGCGACGTGGTCGGCGCCGATCGCGGCCACCGATAATCCGAACACCGGCGTCTTCAATGCGGCGATTTCCGCCTCACCGGACGGACAAACCCTGACCGTTTCCTTCTACGATCAACGCGACAGCGGCGGCGTCACCACCCTTTGCAATCTTTATCTGGCCCAGTCGTTCGATGGCGGAGCGACCTGGCAACCGAACCTCCGCCTAACGAGTGTAACGACCGATGCCAGTCTCGCCCCGCTCACCTCGGAGGGTTACATGCTCGGTGATTATCTCGGGATCGCGGAATCGACCACCCCGGATGTGCCGGCGATCCCGGTCTGGGTCGACACGCGTACTGGCAATCCCGACCCGTTTATTTCCCGCGTCGGCATTGCGCCGGATGTGGATTTTACCAGCTTCCAGGCGTCGCGCCTCTCCCTCGCGGAAATCGATAACCCGCAGTTCGGCGGCCCGGCCGGCGACGCCGATGGCGACGGCGAGAACAACCTTTCCGAGTTTCTCTCGCAGACTGACCCTAACGACGCGGCGTCGGTCGTTCATCCCTCGCGGCAATTAAACATCTCGACCCGCGAGACCGTGGGCACGGGCGAAAACGTGCTCATTGGCGGCTTCATTGTCACCGGCCCGGCGCCGAAGCAGGTGATCCTGCGCGCGATCGGCCCCTCTCTCGCCGCCGACGGCCTGACCGGACTGTTGGCAGATCCGACCCTCGAAGTGCACGACGCCTCGGGCGCCCTTCTTTTTTCCAACGACGACTGGAAGAGCACGCAACAAGCGGCGATTGAGGCGACCGGCATTCCGCCCACCGACGACCGGGAATCGGCCATCGTCGCGACGCTCGACCCGGGCACCTATACCGCGATTGTCCAGGGCAAGGGCAACGCCACCGGCACGGCCTTGGTCGAAGTCTACGATCTTGACCCGACGCCGGTTACGCGGCTGAGCAACATCAGCACGCGCGGCGAGGTCGGGACCGGCACGAGCGTTTTGATCGGCGGCTTGATTGTTTCAGCCGAGGAAGCGGGGCAGGCGAACGTCGTCCTGCGCGCGCTCGGGCCCTCGTTAGGCACGCTGGGGGTGAGCGGCGCGTTGCAGGATCCGACGCTGGAATTGCACGATAGCAATGGCGCCCTCATCGCCTTCAACGACAACTGGCGCGATGCGCAGGAGGGGATCATCGCCTCCACCGGGCTCGCGCCGACCGATGATCGCGAGGCGGCCATTTTCGCGACCCTCCCCGCCGGAGCCTACACCGCCGTCGTGCAAGGCAAGGACGCGACGACCGGCGTCGGGCTGGTGGAGGCGTATAATATCCCGTAACAGGCGCGCTTCGTCATCCTGAGCGGAGCGCAGCGCAGTCGAAGGATCCCGTGGCGCCAGCTTTAAGCTAACGCGACGGGATCCCTCGACTTCGCTCGGGATGACCGCATTATTCCGCAATGACTTTTCAACGATTTTCGTATTCGTTAGGCGCATGATTGACCATGCCTTTGTCCTCGGCGCCGGCCTCGGCCTGCGGCTTCGCCCGCTGACCGAGGATCTGCCCAAACCGCTCGTCCCAATTTTTCAAAAGCCGCTCATCACTTTCGCGCTCGATCATCTCGCGGCCGCGGGCGTGAAGTCGTTCGTCGTTAATACGCATCATCTGCCCGACGCGTTTGAGGCCCTCTTCGCGGGTCGCCGCTATCGCGAATTCCCCGTCAGGCTGGTGCACGAGCCGGTGCTCCTCGAAACCGGCGGCGGAATGAAGAACGCGCAACCGTGGCTCGGGACGAAGCCGTTCATTGCCTACAGCGGCGACGTGCTGACCGACCTCGCGCTCGCGCCGCTGCTCGAGGAACACCTGCGCAACGGAAACGACGTCACCCTCGCGTTGCGCGAAACGGGCCTGGCCGCCAACGTCGCCTTCCGCGCGGGCCGCATTATCGACATCGGCAATCGCTACGGACACGCCGGCAATTTCGATTACGCCAACGTTTCCGTCTGGAATCCGCAGATTTTCGAGCGCATTCCGTCAGGCAAAAAGGTCTCCTTCATTCCGATCCTGGCGGAATGGATCGGCGATGGCGGCAGGATCGGCGGCGTCGTTTTGAATGAAGGACGCTGGTATAACCTCGGCTCGCGGGCGGAATATCTCGCGGTCCATCGCATGATCGCCGAAGAAAAATGGCGGCCGGATTACGTGCAGCCGTCCGCCTGGCCTATCCGAGTCGCGCCTGACGCGACCGTCGATCCCGCCGCGCAGGTGCGGGGTTATTCATCGGTCGGGGCCGGCTGCCACGTCGAGGCGGGTGCGATCGTCGACGATTCGATCCTTTGGCCCGGTGCACATATTGCTTCCCACGCTCGTCTCAAAGGCAGTATCGTCCGCACCCATCGCGCCGCCGATGGCGTGCTGACCGATGCGGTCATTTAGATTGGCCAGAGGAAGGAATGAATCAGGAAACCAGTTGTAGACGCTTCGCTCGGCGAGGCGCAGGTGTGCGCCATCGCTGCGGAAACGGCGGGCGGAATGTCCTCTCGCGCTTCGCACAGCGAAGCCTCTACAAGGCCTTCTTCCCATGATCCTTTCCGAGACACTCCTGCGCCAGACCCGCCTCCGCTTCCCCAGCCTGGAAGAGGCGGAGGTGGAAATTTCGCCGATCGAGAAAGGCGGCTCCGACCGCAAGTTCTATCGCATCCAGTTTTCGCCCGCGCAGTCGATCATCCTCGTCAAGTACACCCACGAGCACGCCGAGAACGAGCGCTACGTGGAGATCGCGGAGTTCCTCGCCGCCCACGGGGTGCGCACGCCGAGGATTTTCTTCCACGACCCGGCGGAAGGCCTTATCTGGATCGAGGATCTCGGCGAGCGCGACCTCTGGAGTTATCGTGACACCAGTTGGTCGGTGCGGCGCCCCCTTTACGAATCGGCGCTCGAGGAAGTCGCGAAGCTGCATCGGGTGTCCGCGGCCGACTCGGCGGAAATCCGGGCCGATCTCCCGGCGCAGTTCGACGCCACGCTTTATCTTTGGGAGCAACATTATTTTTTCGAGCATTGTCTCGGCCACCATTTCGGCGTCGACGAAAAGAAACGACGAAAGCTGGCCGCTCGGCCCGCGCTGCAGGAAATCGCGGAACGGCTGGCAGGTTTCCCGCGCGTCCTGGTGCATCGTGATTTCCAATCGCAAAACATCATCCTGCGCAACGGCGAGGCGCACCTGATCGATTTCCAGGGGATGCGACCCGGGCTGGCGGAATACGATCTCGCGTCGCTCCTTTACGATCCTTATGTGCGGCTGACCGGCGCGGAGCAGGCGGCGTTGCTCGCCTTTTATCAAACAATCGCCGACGTGAACGAGACGGAGTTCGCGGAAAAGGTCCGGCTCTGCGCGATGCAACGCCTGATGCAGGCCCTCGGCGCCTACGGCTATCTCGGGCTGGTGAAAGGGAACAAGGCGTTCCTCGCCCACATCCCTGCGGCCCAGCATTCGTTAGGTGCCGTGCTGGCCAGAATCGACGGGCTTGCGCCGTTGCGCGAGTTACTCGCTGATCTTTAGGCTTGCCAGGGGCGGCGGGTTCTTGGTAAAAGAGAGCCGCGCCGATTGGCGACACCCCGAACCCATGAAAAACCGCTCTCTCTCCCTGCCGGCTCTATTGCCGGCGGTCCTGCTCTTATTCCTGACAAACCAACCCGCCTATTGTGCCGACGGCACTTGGGTTGCCAATCCTGTCGATAACAATTGGAATAATCCGGCCAACTGGTCTTCGGGAACGGTGCCGAGCGTCTTCGATACGGCGACTTTTGCCACGTCGGCCCAGAAATCGGTGACGGTCACGGATTTTAGCGCGGTAGGCGCGATCTCGTTTAACCCTGGCGCGGACGCCTTCACGATTACGTATCAGTTGCCGGACTACTTCTCAATAGAAGGCATCGGCATCACGAACTTATCCGCTGTGATCCAGAGCTTCATCCTCAAGGCACCGACGGTGGAAGATAACAATGCCGGCGTGGTAATCTTCTATTTCGGGGCGACGGCGGGCAGCCAGACGTCCTTTACCTGTGAGGCCAGCCCGAAAAACGACGGAGCGATCGCAGGGTTGGAATTCCAAGGTGGCACGGCGGGCGCAGCGACCATTCATGACCTCGGAGCTAACATCGCCGGAGGAGCCGGCGGACGGACGGATTTTTATTATGACGACGGGTCGGCGGAGAACAGCACCATCACCAACGATGGTGGCAGCGTAGTGGGCGCGGGCGGAGCTGGGACCGCCTTTCAACTTTCGCGACCAACCGGCGGCAACGCGACGTTGATTGCCAATGGCGGAACCAACGGCGGCGATGGTGGCTCCTTTGTCTTCGCTGATGGCTCGTTAGGCGGGACGGCTCGGCTGGAGGTATTCGGCAATGGATTCATGGACTTGAGCAGGCACATCGGCCCGAGCTTCACCATTGGGTCGATCGAAGGCGACGGCCCGATCTATCTCGGTAAGACTGCGTTTATGGTAGGCAGCAACGACCTGAGCACGACCTTTTCTGGTGTGCTTCATCCCGGCAGCCCGACTGGCGGAGGCGGCGCCGGCTCGTTAACAAAGATCGGCACTGGCACACTCACTCTGAGCGGCGCGAATCTTTATACAGCCGGCACGACGGTTAGCGCGGGCACGCTGGTCGTGAGCAATACTACGGGCTCGGCAACCGGTACCGGCGCTGCACAAGTGAACGCGGGGACGCTCGGCGGAAGCGGAATCCTCTCCGGGGCGGTGACCGTGGGCACGGGCGGTGGCACCGGAGCATTCCTCGCTCCGGCTCACGGGACCCAAAAGCAAACGACGCTCACGATCCAAAGCAGTCTGACCTTGCAAGCGGATGCGACCTACACCTACACCTTTAAAGCCAAGGGCAGAAAGGCACGGACCGACAAGGTGGTGGCCAATGGGGTGACGATTAACGGAGCGAACTTTGCCTTCCAAGGCACCGCGCAGGGCACATTGAAGCAAGGTCTCGTCTTGACCGCGATCAGTAACACCGCCGCGACGCCGATCAGCGGCACCTTCGCCAACCTGCCCGATGGCGCGACCCTGACCGTCAACGGAAACAACTTCCAAGCCAGCTACGAAGGCGGCGACGGCAACGATCTTACTCTAACCGTAGTGCCATAACGGCAAATCGGGGAACCCATGAAAACCCACCGCCTCATCCCGCCCGCCCTGCTGCTGCCGCTCCTGCCCGCCCTGCTCTTAATCCTCGCGCACCAGCCCGCCCACGCCGGCAGCGCGACCTGGAGCTTGGATCCGCTCACGGGCGACTGGAATACCGCTGCTAATTGGACTCCGAACACCGTACCCAACGGGCCAGACGACGAGGCAACATTCACCGTTTCTCACACCACCGATGTATTCGTCTCTGCCCCGACGGAACTTGCTTCCTGGACGTTCAATTCAGACGCAAGCCCGTATTTTACTACCGTGAATGGAACGATCCTTGTCACCCTTAGCGGTAGCGGGATTGCAAATAACTCGCAGGTTGAGCAAACCATCTTTGCCAAGGCGGACCCGAGCGGTGTTTCCGGCACGGTCTGGTTCACAGGCAGCGCAGCCGTTATCGGCCCGATCTCTTTTATCACCGAAGGAAGCTCGACCGCAAACTTCGCCAATGGCGGTGTTATCTCTTTCGGTGATTCTTCCAGAGCATCGAATTGCAAATTCCTGAATCAGGGGGCTAAGTTGGATGGAGTCTTTGGTGGACGGCTCGCTCTTTCTGGGACCGCGCAAATGATCGGCTGCGAGGTCACTAACGAACCTGGTACCGCCAGCACAGCGAACGGCGGGTTGACAACCTTCGAAGATACTTCGAGCACAGGTAATGCGGTTTTTACTTCTCAGGGAGCAAGTGTCAGTGCCGCGCTTGGCGGTACGACCCACTTAATGGGGTTAGCCACCGTCCTTGACGGTGCCGTGTTCATCTCGCAAGGAGCTACGGTTGCAGGCGGCGCCGGCGGTCTCACCATCTTTGACAACTTTACGAACGCGGGCAGCGCAACCTTAATCGCGACTGGCGGAGCGAACGGCGGTGAAGGGGGTCTGATTCGGTTTGTCGGCTTTCCCAAAAGCGTGGCCCCGCGTGTCGAAGTTTTCGGAAACGGTACTCTGGATGTGAGCGACGTTCTTCCGCGGTCAGCTCCGACTATCATAGGATCGCTCGAGGGCGACGGCATCGTCGTGATCGGAACTAATTCCGGAACAGAGACGCTGTCCATAGGTAGCAACAACCTAAGCACAGCTTTCTCTGGAGTTATCGTGGAAGACCCATCTGTCCCCGGCACTGGTGCGATTGCAAAGGTCGGCCCCAGCACGCTGACACTGAGTGGAGCAAGTACATATGGCGCTGGCACGACAGTAAGGGGCGGCGCGTTGCTTGTAACGAACACGACCGGCTCCGCGACGGGCACTGGAACGGTGACCGTTAGATCTAGCACGCTCGGAGGCAGCGGCATTATTTCTGGTCCAGTGACCGTTGGGACAACAAGCGGTTCCGGAAGTTTCCTCGCGCCGGCTTTTGGGAGGAACGCACAAGTCACTTTAACTCTGGAAAACAGCCTCACCTTGCAAGATGACGCGGTCTACACGTACACTTTTAAGGCGAACAAGAACAAAGCGCGCACCGACCTTGTCATTGCCAGTGGCGTGACGATCAACGGAGCGAGCTTTGCCTTCCAAGGGAGCGCGCAAGGCGCATTGAAGCAAGGCCTCGTCCTGACCGTGATCAGCAACACCGCCGCGACGCCGATCGCTGGCACCTTCAGCAATCTGCCCGACGGCGCGATCCTGACCGCCAATGGAAATAACTTCCAAGCCAGCTACGAAGGCGGCGATGGGAATGATCTTACGCTAACGGTGGTGCCTTAAATTCAAACCCAACGACAACCCACCGTCTCATCCTGCCCGCTATGCTCCTGCCGGCGCTGCTCTTTCTATCCACCTTAGGGACCGGATACGCCTGCCTCTACGGGTATTTGAGGAACTTATCCTTCGTTTGTTCTTCGGTCGCTTTAATCCATGAAAGATAACGGGGCATTCGTGGGCCGCGCCATGGAGATCGTCCAACTCCGACGCCTTTACGTGCAGCGAAAGCACGTGCTCATCGTCGGGCCGGCGGGCATTGGCAACACCGAGCTGTTGCGGCAGGTGAGTCAGACCTGTCTGATGCTTCGATGCGAGGAAACATCGAGCCTGCAGCGGATTTGCGCGAGGCAGCAAAGCCCAAGTCTCTTGTTGCACAAGAGTGGCTGAGATTGTCGCTTTTGTGTCCTACGAACGTGATTGACACCAGACTTTCTCGAGATATCGTGATCACTCATGAAGTTGCGTCGATTTATGCTTTTTTTCGGGACCTGCTATCTCCTTCCCATGTTGTTGGCGGCCAGCGCCGCAGCCGCCGGGCCATCGCTAAGTTGGACGCAGGTTTTTCCAGCCGCCTCTCCCACGGTGCGTTCTTATCTCGCCATGACCTACGACGACGCCAGCAAGAAGGTAATCGTCTTCGGTGGCTTCAATGGCACCGGATATCTGAACGATACCTGGACCTTTGACGGGACGACGTGGACGAAAGTGGACACCTCCGTCGCGCCGTCGGCGCGGACCAATGCCCAGATGGCCTATGACCATCGCACCCGCAAGGTGGTTCTCTTCGGCGGCTATGATGGGAGAAATGACTTAGGTGACACCTGGCTTTGGGATGGCACGACCTCAACCTGGGCGCAGGCCGAGCCCATTCATTCCCCCGAGGCCGTCACCGGGCCGATGGTCTTCACTGACCTCAATGGCCGCGTCGATGAGTTTGGCGGATTCGCCGGTAATCTCTACGAGGGCGCAATGTGGCAATGGAGCGGCTCGGACTGGAGAGAATTGCATGCCGCCATGCTCCCGTACGCCCGGTCATCGTCAGCCGTAGGTGTGAACTATCAGACCAAGCAGATAGTCCTGTTCGGCGGTCTGGGTGATGTCAACCCAACCAACACCTGGACCTATAACGGCATGACGTGGACGATGGAGTCTCCCGCCACTCAACCCCTCTTGGTTTATGCCAGCTCAGCTGTGTTTGATCCAAACCTGAACACCGTCATCCTCTTCGGTGGGGGCAGCGGCGGTATCGACCAGAACACAACCTGGTCGTGGACGGGATCGAACTGGGAGCAACTCTTCCCCGCGCAGTCACCAGGGCCGCGTGAAGGCGCCGGCATCGCCTATGATCCGGACCTCGGTCACACCATCATCTTCGGCGGACAAAACCGCGAAGTACCAATGGGCGACACTTGGGAGCTAGCGCCGTAAGGAGCGAGAAATTGCAGTGATCTTCGGGGCCACGCGCATCGGATCAGCCCCTTAGAGCAGAGCGCCGCCGCAGCTCGAGCCGGCGCCGGCGGTGCACCCGAAGCAGTGCTCGCCGGTCTGGATCTCGCGATGCTCGACGGCCGCGGGATCGATGTCCCAAAGATTGAGCGCACGATCTTCGTCGCGCCATTGCATCTTGAGCATCTGGTTGAAGTCGCAATCGAAGACTTCGCCGCGCCAGCTGACGTTGATCGTGTTGCGGCACATCAGGCCGTTTACCGTCGCCGGATTAAAGGCATCGTTGAGCAGGGCCATGTAGTCGGCGAGTTGGCCGTTGTTTTTCAACCAGGAGGCGAAGCGCGCGATTGGCAGGTTCGTGATGGTGAAGAGCTGATTGAAAACGATCCCGAAATGTTCTTGCAACTCGTGTTTGTATTCCGCTTCCAATTCCGCCTGCGGTCCCGGAAGGAAGGCGCCGTTTGGGTTGTAAACGAGATGCAGCGGGAGCGCCGGGTCAATTCCGTAGCCTAACGAATTCAAAAGCTGTAACCCCTTGATGCTGCCGTCGAAGACGCCTTCGCCGCGCTGCGCGTTGACGTTCTCCGGCGAATAGCAGGGCATCGAGGCGATGATCTCAATCCGGTGCTGCGCGAGGAATGGCGCGTAATCCTCAAACCCGGGCTCGAGCAGGATTGTCAGGTTGCAGCGATCGATGATGTGCCGCGGCGGAGCGAGCGCCTTCAGGCGTTCGACGAGATACTTGAAATCGGGAATCATTTCCGGCGCGCCGCCGGTCAGGTCGACAGTCGGGATGTCGGTCTTGGCGAGCCAATCGACCACTCGATCGATCGTTTCGCGGACCATGATTTCCTTGCGTTTCGGTCCGGCGTTCACGTGGCAGTGAATACAGGTGAGGTTGCAGAGCTTGCCGACGTTAATCTGCAGGATCTCCGTCCGGGTGTGACGCAGCGGGAGCGAGTGCTCGGCCAATTTGCGGGAAAAAATGTTGGTCCCGATTAAGTTCATAGGTGACACAACAGGGCATAGGCACCCGCGCTGAGCAGGGCAGCGCACGGCAGAGTAACGACCCAGGAGAGCGCGATGTTGAACATTACGCGCGGATGGGCCCGGCCGGTGGCAAGTCCGATCCCGAAGAGCGATCCGACCGAAACATGAGTCGTCGAGACCGGTAATCCGAAAAAACTGGCGGTGATGACCAGAATCCCAGTGGCAAGATTTGCGGAAAATCCCTGGCCATGATTCAGCGCGGTGATTTTGTGGCTCATCGTTTCGGCGACTCGGCGCGATTGGAGCAGGCCACCGATTGCCATCGTCACCGCCACCGCGAAAAATCCCCAACGCATGTCGAGCGCCGGCCAGAGGATGAGTAGCGCGACGATCTTCGGAGTGTCATTCAATCCGCGCGCGAAACTCACCACGCCGGCGCTGAGGAAATGCGCGCCGTCCATGATGCGCTGGGAGCCGATCCCGAGCATGGAACCGGCATAACGTTCCTCGCAGTTCTCCATTTCATCAACGGTCAGACTCATGGCGGGCAGCGCGGACTGCAGGGTGAGGATCGACGCTGGCTGCGGCTGCGCAACCACCCGCTCTTCGCAGCCCACACAGACGCACCACTCCTTCGTGATGCCGAGCGCGATCCGGGTGCTGCGCAGGATGATGTAAAGCAGACCGCCCAAAAGAATCGCCAGCACCGGACTGAGGAGCAACGGAAGAACAAACCCTTGGCCGAGGGCCGAGAAATTCACCGCGCCGCCCACGGCTACGAGTCCGCTGCCGATAATCGCGCCCATCAAACTGTGGGTCGTCGAAATGGGAAATCCCAGGCGCGTCGCCAGAATGACCGTAAGCGCCGCGCCAAGAGCAACCGCGAGGAGAAACGGCGCGGAACCGACGATCGCATCGGGGACGAGTCCTTTGTCGGAAAATTTTTTTAGCAGCGCCTGCGCGAGGAAAATAGCGGTGATCGATCCCGCGAAAGTGGTGAGCGTGGCCCAGGAGATGGCGGTTCGATAGCTCGCGGCTTTGCAGCCGAAGAGCGACGCCACGCCTTTGAAATTGTCGTTCGCGCCATTGGAGTAGGCGAGAAAGCAAGTCGCGAGGAAGAGAGCGAGGGCGATCATAAGCGGTAGGCGGCGCGGAAGAAAACGCGGTAGATGCCGCCGCCTAACAATCCTCCGACAATCGGTGCGATGATGTAAACCGTCAGCCAGCCGGAGCCGTTGGCAGTGAAAGGGACACTCCGCCAGCCGGCCAGCGAGGAGAAAATGCGTGGCCCCAGATCGCGGGCCGGATTCAAACCAGCCATCGTTAGGGGACCGATCAGCGAAATGATCAGCGTGATCGTGAGGCCGATGGTCGCCGCGGTCAGGATTTGAGGACGGGAGGCGTTGCGTTCATCCGTCGAGCAGAAGATAACGAGCACAAGGATGGCGGTGCCGACCAGTTCAGCGCCAAAGGCGCGGCCGGGGGTCATCGTGGCCCGCGCTTCCTCGGTCAGCGCTTTTCCTCCGGGGTTGGGAAAATAGTCGCCGAAGACCATCGCGGTGGCTTCGCTGCCTTGCGCGCCGCGAATGATGCCGTGTTTTGCTTCATAGCCCGCGATCGCACCACCGAAGATGGAGTAAAGCAACGCCGCCGCAGCGAACGCGCCGATCATTTGCACCACGAGATAGGGAATTACCAGCCTAACGGGAAAGCGCGACCAGGCCGCCGAGGCGATCGTGACCGCGGGATTCAAGTGCGCGCTGCTCAGCGAACCGGTCAAATAAATGGCGGTCGCAATGCCGATTCCCCACACGATCGCCACCTGAAAAACGCCCACTTGCGCGCCGGTCGCGACCGCGGCGCAGACGCTTCCACAACCGAAGAAGACGAGCAAGAACGTCCCGAAGAATTCACCGATCGCCCACTTCGGAACCGGCGTGTGCGCGACTTCGATTTCCGCGCTGACATGCGGCGGCGGCTCCGGGCGCGTTGCTCGGATGGTTTCGCTCATAGCAACGCTCTCTTAGCAGCAGCTTCCGCCGTCGCAGCAGCTGCTCGCTTCCGTCGTGACCTTGTAGTCCTGCCCCTTGGTTTCCTTGGGGTGACGCCGGGCGGTGTGCGAACAGTCGAACGGCTTCGCTTCGCCTAACGGAATGTCGGTCAGCGGCTCAACGAACTCGAAGAATTCGCGATACGGCGCCTTGCAATAGAGGTTGTAGGTCTTGTCACAAACTGCGTAGCGCACTGCGCGCTCCATCCGGTGATTGTCGTCGTCCAGCACTTCGCGGAACGGCCCGCGATAGATCACGGCCTGGTTGCGCTCGAAACAAGGGCCTTGTTTGCCTTTAAAGGCCTCAATCGTGACGGAGCGAAATTCGATTCCCTCGACCGTCTGCCACGGCTGCTCGTCGCGTTTCAGAATCTGGATTCCATAAAAGCCGGCTTCGCTGAACGCCTGCAGGAAACCTTCCTCGGTCAACGCGCCCGAGATGCAGCCACTCCAGAGTTCCGGATCGTTCTGCAGATGTTCCGGGACCTCTTCGTCGGAAACGATGTCGGCGATGACGGCGCGGCCACCTTTTTTCAGGACGCGGAAAATTTCTTCAAACAACTGCTTTTTCGATTTCGGCTCGACGAGATTGAGCACGCAGTTGGAGACGACCACATCCACGGAGTCCGTCGCGACCAGCGGATGCTTGACCCGCAAATCCTGGGCGAGCTCGTCCGCGCGCAGAAAGGAAGCCGCGTCGGTGATCGGCCGCGCTTGCAATTCCGCATCGAGCTTCTCGAGATCGAGCGCCAGGTCCTGGATGCGGCCTTTGCGAAACTCGACGTTGCTGTAGCCGATCCGCTCAGCGACAATCGGCGCATTCGTGCGCGCGACGTTCAGCATCTCGTCCGTCATGTCGATGCCGATCACCTTTCCGTTAGGCCCGACGACCTGTGCGGCGATGAAGCAGATCTTTCCGGTGCCGCTGCCGAGGTCGAGCACTGTCTCGTTTTCGCGCAGATATCTGCTTGGGTCTCCGCACCCGTAGTCGCGCTCGATCACCTCCTGCGGAATGACCTTGAGATATTCCTGGTTGTAATCGACCGGGCAACAAAGCTTCGCTTCGGCGGCCTTGGCCCCGGCGGCGTAGCGTTCCCTGACGGCAGTTTCGGCGTTGATCGTACTCATGTTCGTGACGTGGCTTCGATTGGTTATCGGTTGGAATTGATAGGAGGCGTGCCTCGCCCGCCTGATTCCATCGGTCCGCGAGAAAAACTCCTCCAGCGCATGTGCTACGCTCGGCATACGAGAAAGGATGCCGCGCGGCAAGATTTTAAAGGGGCGGACGCCACGCGGCCGGCGGCGAGCGATTGACGCGGACGGCTTTTGGGGGCAGAAACAGAGCGTGTTGCGCGCGCGTCGAGCCCTGGCCTTTCGTTGGGTAACCGTGACGCTGGCCGCGGTCTCCTGGCTCGCGGTTTCAAATCACTGTGCCCTCGGCCTGGCGGCGATCGAGACGCATCAGGCAGAGGCCCTGGCCGCGCACGACTGCTGTGCCAGCGACGTCCCGGCCCAACCAAAACCGACCAGGGATTCGTCGACTCCATGTTGCAAAACCCTGCAGGCGGTCTCAGCGAGCCCAGGCAAATCTTTCGACACCAACGTCACGACTATCGTTAGCGCGCCGCTTGATTTTATCACGGCCATCGTCGCGCGGCCGCGAGCGTCGAGGGTCGCACATCGCTTCCTCGATACCGGACCACCGGGCCGCCTAACGTTCGCTGAGTCAGTCTTGCAGCGGAGCATTCTCGCGCATGCTCCGCCCTTCTTCAGCTAACGACCTGGCTGGCTCGCCAGTCGCGAGCGGCTCTCACGGTCGATGCGTCGGGTGCACGATGGCAGGTGCCATCGGTCGGCACGCGCTTTTGCTCTCTGGTTCCAATCCCATTTCTTATGCTGACAAATTTCAAATTTCGAAGAGCCTGCTCCGCAGGCGCAAGCATGACGGTCTCGTGGCTGAGCGGTTGCGCGGTTGACTTGCCATCTTCACCCGCGTCGAATCCCGCCGACGCCAATGCCCCGGCAGCGGTCACGACGCCCTTCCGTCCGACGTTGCTCGCGACTTCGCGCACATTTCTTTCCCTGGCGGCCGACGAGCGCGAGCGGGCTGCGCAGCAAATGGATCTGGGCAAGACGAAATCCTCCGCCGCGGAGCTGCTGCCGAAACTTATCTTACCTGCCCGATGCACCCCGAAATCAAGGAAGCGAGACCGGGCAACTGCCCGATTTGCGGGATGAAGCTAATCAAGAAATCAGCCGCCGCGAAAGGAGCGAAGCCATGAGGGCACGATTGATTCTGTCGACGGTTGCTTTGCTCGCGACCGGCTGCGCCACTCCGAAAGCATCGTTCGACCGCGTGCAATCGACCGTGGGAGAGCGGACGGGAAATCGCGTGAATTGGAATCGGGGCGGCCCGGAAGACGCGCAAATCGAGCAGGGCGTACAAACGCTATTGCGCGGTGAGCTGACCGCAGAACGCGCGGTGCAGGTCGCGTTCCTGAATAATCGCGAACTACAGGCGCGCTTCGAGGAAATCGGCATCGCGCAGGCCGACGTGATTCAAGCCGGGCTGATCAGTAATCCGAATTTCGCCGCCAGCTTCCGGTTTCCCAATCGGCCGCCCTCGGGAACAAACATCGAGTATTCCATCGCGCAGAATTTCATCGAACTGCTCATGCGGCCGCTCCGGCAACGCATTGCCCAAGCGCAATTGGCCCAGACCGAGATACACGTCGCCGATGAAGTGCTAAAGCTGGCGGCGGAAGTGAAAATCGCGTTTTACACCGCACAGGCGCGGCGGCAAATGCTCGATCGGTTGCGCGTGATCTCCGAGACAAACGAGACCGCCGCGGAATTTACCAAGCGGCTCCATGACGCGGGCAACACCAGCGACTTGGAACTGGCCAATCAACAGGGAACTTATGAGCAGTCGCGCCTCGAAGGGGCGCAAACCGAACTCCAACTTCGGCGGGATCGCGAGCGGCTCAATCGTCTGCTCGGGCTTTGGGGTTCCAACACCAACTGGACGATGGGCGATCATCTTCCGGAATTGCCGGCGCGTGAAGTGTCGCTGCAACATCTGGAAGCGCGCGCGATCGCACAAAGACTCGACCTGCAGGCCGCGCGCCTCCGCGTCGACCTCATCGGTCAATCGCTCGCCTTGCGCACGAAGACCCGCTATGTGCCCGCTGAGATAAAGATCGGAGTTGATACCGAACGCGAAGCGGATGGCCAACGCGTGACCGGACCAACTCTCGACCTGGAGCTGCCGATCTTTAACCAAGGCCAGGGCGAGATCGCGAAATTAGCCGCGCAATATCGTCAGGCGCAGCGCGAGCTGGAAGCGATGGCGGTCAACATCCGTTCCGAAGTGCGGGAAGCGCGTGACCAGCTGGTTGCGGGGCGCGATCTCACATCCTACATCGGGAAACGCCTCCTCCCGACCCAGCAAGAAGCGCTTCATCTCACGCTCCAGCAATACAACTTCATGCTCAAAGGCGCCTATGACTTGTTGCTCGCCAAGCAAAACGAAGTCGCCGCCGAACGCAGTTACATCGAAGCCTGGCGCGATTATTGGATCGCGCGCGCTGAGTTGGAGCGCGCCGTGGGCGGCAATCTCATCGGCAAGACCTTTGTCGATCAAAGCAAACGCTAACTACACACCATGATTACACGACGAAAATTCTTCTCCGGCGCCGCCGCCTTGGTCGGTGCGTCCGCGCTCGCGCAACGCATCGCCGGCGGAACGCAGTTACTCGCCGCGCAAACTCCGGGAACCCAGGCGCCCGGCAACAACGCAAACTACCGACCAGTCGTCACACCTAACGGATCCAGTCTTCCCTGGATCATGAAGGGCGGCGTCAAAGAATTTCACCTTATTGCTGAGCCAGTGAAACGCGAATTCGCGCCCGGCATGATGGTGAACTGCTGGGGTTACAATGGGCAGACCCCCGGCCCAACGATCGAAGCGGTGGAAGGCGACCGTATCCGCGTCCTGGTGACGAACAAGCTCCCGGAGCCCACAACGGTGCACTGGCACGGCTTCATTCTGCCTAACGGCATGGACGGCGTCGGCGGCGTCACCCAGAAACACATTCCGCCGGGCGAGACTTATGCTTACGAATTTACCCTCCGGCAGCATGGCGCCCAGATGTATCACCCGCATTCCGACGAGATGACGCAAATGGCCATGGGCATGGAGGGCTTCTTCATCATCCACCCCAAAGAAGGATATCCGCAGCCGGTCGATCGCCATTTTCTTATTTTTTTGCAGGAATGGGCGATCGAGCCCGGCACTTTCACGCCCAATCCGAATGTCATGACTGACTTCAATATCTTCACTTTTAACAGCCGAGTCTGGCCGGGGACTAACCCGCTTGTGATCAGGCGGAACGAGCGTGTCCGCATCAGCTTCGCCAACCTCAGCATGGATAGTCACCCCATTCATTTCCACGGACATCGTTGGTGGGTTGTGGAAACGGACGGAGGGCCAATTCCCAAGAGCGGCTGGTGGCCGGAAGCGACCGTAAATGTTCCGCCCGGCACAACTCGGACCGTCGAATTCGTCGCCGATAACCCGGGCGACTGGCCGCTGCATTGCCACAAGAATCATCACGCCATGAATGCGATGAGCCACAATATTCCCAACGTCATCGGCACCGACCAGAAGGGCGTGGCCCAGAAGATTGGCAAACTCGTTCCCGGCTACATGGCCATGGGTGAAACTGGCATGCACGACGTGACAGAGATGGAGGGGATGATGCCCAGACCAAGAAACACCCTTCCAATGATGACTGGTGCCGGCCAATTCGGACCGATCGAAATGGGCGGCATGTTCACGCTTCTGAAAGTGCGTGACGGGATCACTACCTATGACGATCCGGGCTGGTATCAGAACCCACCTGGCACGGTCGCGTCATCGGTTGCCGGCCCTGGATCATCTAACGAAAAGCTAAAGGAACCCGGGCACCACGATCACTCTTGAAAAGTTGTTCTGGTGATTCGTTGGGCTCGGACGTTATCATTTCGGTCCGGTAGTGCACCTCTCAGGTTCCCGAGGATTTTGATTGGTGCTTGCTCGGCTGTCGGTTAAACCTCCATCGTTCAACAACTTCATCGAAGGGAACCTGGTGCGATTACTACTGCTAAACTGCTTGTTTCGCCGTCCTGCCAATGAATGCGCTCCTCGCGCAAGCCGGTTACTACCAAACAAACGCCCGCGCCCCAGGCGGCCAGTCCGATCTTCCTGATCATTTCGCTGGCCATCGTTGTCCTGATGATCGCGGCGATGTGGAAAGTCTTCAGCAAAGCCGGGCAGCCGGGCTGGGCTTCTATCATCCCGATCTATAATCTTACGTATAGTGCAAGTTCGCCGGCCGCCCCGGTTGGTGGTAGATCTTGATGCTGATCCCGTTAGTTAATCTCATCATCTTCATCATCGTCTGCATCGACATCGCCAAGAGTTTTGGCGAGGGTTTCGGTTTGGGACGGTTGTTTCTCGGATTCATCTTTTACCCGATCCTTGGTTTCGGCAGCGCTCAGTATCAAGGTCCCTCGGCGGGTGGCTGATAGGCTGCGGCCTAAAGAGACGCCCCACAGCCAGGCGAATGCTTGGTTCCGGAGCCGGCGACCCGCTATTCGCTTCGGGGAATGCATGTTTCCAGCGGCAATCAGGGAGTAGCTTGCCGGCAAGAGCCGCTTTCCCCTCACCGGAGAGGCCGAGTCTGGTGGAACCGATGTTCGGCGCCTGGGTGGTGGACTATTTCCTCGCGCTCGGCCTCGGCATCGTCTTCCAATATTTCACGATCGCCCCGATGCGTGACTTATCGTTAGGCCAGGGACTCTTCGCGGCGGCGAAGGCGGATTCCTTTCCCTCATCGTCTGGCAGGTCGGGATGTACGGCTGGCTGGCGATCACGACCTTCCTCCTCTTTGGCCACGAGATCGAGAAAACCGACACGGTTTTCTGTTCATGATGCAGATCGCGATGCTGGCCGGGTTCATGACCAGCTATCCGGTGAATTGGTGGTTGCTCCGCGCCGGGATCAAGGAAAAGATGTAGCGTCTTCGTGCGCTTCATCTTCTGTGGATATCGCCGCACGGCTCGGCTCGGTCGATTGACGGCCTTGACGCGTAATCCTTTCGACGTAAATGCAACACGACAAACTCTCCCTTCGCTCCATCACATACGATCCGGCGGCGGGCATTCAAAGTGCAGGTGCATGCGCGATGAAAAATCTCTCCTCGCTTCTCCGCCGCCTTTTGCTGACGACTTTCCTCCTGCCGCTTTGCTTCCCAGGCTGCGCCTTACCCATCGCAGGAAAGCCGCCGGTCACGCGGGACCGCGCTTTTATTTCCTACACGCCAGTCGCGCGCGATTCCGGAAAGCTGCGTCTCGCGGTTAAGGATCTCATCGACATGAAAGGCCAGGTGACGACCGCGGGCTCGCAGTATCGGGCTGAGAACGTTCCGCCGGCGAAGCGCGATGCGGCCTGTCTGGCGCCTGCCCGGGAGCGCCAGGTCGCTTTCGTGGGCAAAACCAATCTCACGGAATTCGCCTTCGGGACCTCCGGGATAAACGAATACTACGGCACCCCGGTGAATCCGATCGATCGGCACCGCATCCCGGGAGGCTCATCGAGCGGATCGGCCGTCGCGGTGGCGAACGGCGAGGCGGATGTCGCTTTTGGCACCGACGCCGCCGGATCGGTTCGCGTGCCGGCAGCCTACTGCGGCATCCTGGGATTGAAAACGACTTTCGGCCTGATTCCGCTCACGGGGATCGTGCCGCTCTCGCCCAAACATCTCGACACCGTCGGACCGCTGGCCAGGGACATTCCCCGCCTCGTGCAGGGCATGGATCTGCTGACTCCCGGATTTGCGGGTCGCTACCAGGCGGCGGTCGCGAAAAAGCCGTCGGCGAAGCAGATCCGGATTGGGCGCCTCTACGTGGACGGGACCGACCCGAAGATCGAACGCGCGATTGAC
This sequence comes from Spartobacteria bacterium, assembly GCA_003169975.1. Taxonomy (GTDB): domain Bacteria; phylum Verrucomicrobiota; class Verrucomicrobiia; order Chthoniobacterales; family UBA10450; genus Palsa-1392. Next base: position 28,732 of record PNAA01000034.1, read on the forward strand.
GCCGCGCTCGCGGCGGCGGGATTTCAAGTCGTCTGGCTGAGCGATCGTTTTAAGAACGATTGGATCGAGGCGCAGGCCAACGGAAGCGCGATCGCTTTCGGCGACGGCTGGCTGAATGATCGACAATATCTCCTCAAGCCGGGAGTTTCCCTTGTCACCCAATCGATCATTGGCACCGGTCAGGTCCAATACAACACCATCTACCCACGCGCGCTCAAGGAAATGGGCGCGTGGCGCAAGGCGCTCGACCGCACCTTCGACCGGGTCGACTTCGTGGCGCTCCCCACGGTGAAGTTCGTGCCGGCTCGGATCCCATTCTTCGGGCGCTCGGCGGTCTTCGAAGGGCTGGTCCTGGCGCAGCAAAACACGGTCGCGGCGAATTACGGGGGCAACCCCGCCATCGCCATCCCAATCCCGCTCCAGCGCCATGGGTTTCCGGTCACCAGTTTGCAATTGATCGGTCCGAAATTCAGCGAAGCGGGGCTGGTGAATGCCGCCCGGATTGTCACCGCCGCGAAACCCGCGCTGGCGGCGCGGCATTAAACGGGGCGCTTCGCGGCCAAAATCGATCCCGGCCGCGAATGGGGGGAGACGCGACGCGCGTGCCGGGTCCGTTATTTACACTTATGAATCCGATCCGTTTCGTCCGCCTCTTCTCCCTGCTCTGGGTGACGCTTTGTCTTGCCGATGCCGCGACCGTCCGGGGAGACAGCGTGGACTCCCTGATCGCAAAGGGCGACCCGCTCGATCAACAGCTCCAAGCCGACGAAGCGCTCAAGTATTATCTGCCCGCGCTCGAGATGGAGCCGGACAACGTCGACCTGCTCGACCGGATCGCGCGGCAATACCGCCATTTGTTGAGCGACGCGCCCGACAAAAAAGAAAAGCTCCGGCTCGGGCACATCTCGCTCGAGTACGCTCAGAAAGCCGCCGCCCTCGCCCCGAATAACGCCGAGGCGCAGCTTTCGCCGGCGATCAGCTACGGGAAAATGCTCCCGTCTATGAGCATCGGAGAGCAGGTCGACGCTTCACCGCGGATCAAGGCGGCGTGCGACCGCGCCTTGGAGCTCGACCCGCGCAACGACAACGCGTGGCATATCCTCGGCCGCTGGAATCGCGTCCTCGCGGACGTCACCGGGGTAAAGCGCATGCTGGCCGGGTTGATCTACGGCAAGCTGCCGGAGACGAGCAACGAAGAGGCGGAGAGGTGTCTCGAAAAAGCCATCGCGATCAACCCCCACCGGCTCATCCATTACATCGAGCTCGGCCACATCTACATGCAGATGGGACGCAAGGACGAGGCGCGGGAGTATATCCAAAAAGGATTGTCGATGCCGGACAAGGAAAAGGACGATCCGGAGATGAAAGAGGTCGGCCGGCAGTTGTTGACGAAGTTAAGTTGACGCGGCGTGGTTGTAGCCGGTCCATTCCGGCAGGTCCGCCAGGCCGCCGCCCATGAACTGATGGTGCCAGAGTTGAGTCGCGACGACCGCGGCCAATCCCATTTCAACCGAGAGTCGCGGCAACGAGCCGGCTCGCAGTTCGCGGAAACCCTTTCGCCAGTGCGCGACTTCTTTCAGATCGAAATAACCGGTGCGCCGGAGTGAATCTGCGCTCAGGAGCTGGGCCACGAAGGGCGGCTCCGGTTCCATATGAAAACTATCGAGTGGCGCGCGGAAGATGACCTTGCCCCGGCGCGCGATCGGTTTTGGAATCCAGCGTTCGGCGAGCAGCCGCAACAGATATTTGTCGCGGAAACCGCGCAGTTTCCAGCGCGGATGGAGCTTCGCTGTGAAATCGAAAACCGCTTCATCCAGAAACGGATAACGCACTTCGACCGACGAATGCATCGCCACGCGGTCGCCCTTCGCTTGCAAAAGATGGCCGCCTAACAAGACCCGTGCCGCCATCCAAATCCCGCGATTGAGCGGCGCCCAGCGTTTCGCTCTTTCCAGCGGAAATCCCAGCTCGCCCCACGGATGGCTGTTGTTCATGACCTCGCGCATTTCCCCGGAGTAAAAACGCAGCTTCGAAATCGCGAGCAGGCCGTAGGAATCGATCCAGGCATTCGGTCCGCCGATCGATGACTCCACGCGCGCGCGCCATTCCGGCGGAAAGTGCGGCACTTTGTTCAGCCGCAAATAACCGCGCCGGCCCCAATCGCTCAGATTCACTCCCGGCAGGATGTCGAGATAGTTCAACAGCTTGTGCGCTTTGTACCAGGGATAACCGACGAGCCATTCGTCGGCGCCTTCGCCGGTCAGCACCACTTTTTGCCCATTGGCGTGGACGCGCTCGGCCAGCTTGAGTAGCGCGCCACAGGAAGTGTCGATCACCGGGGCCTCGGCCGCCTCGATCAACCTGGGATAACTTTCCAGCGCCTCGCGATCACCGTATTCCTGCACGATCGGAAGCTTGGCCCCGATGTGCTGCGCCGAAAGGCTCGCGGCGCTCAGCTCGTCGAGCTTCGGTTCTTTCACCTGCACCGTGTAGGTGTTGATCGCCGGGCCTTTGAGGTTGCAGGCCAGGGCCAGGATCATGCTCGAATCGACTCCGCCGGAAAGATAAGAGCCGACTGGAACATCCGCGCGCAGCCGTTCCTCGACCGCTTGCATGAGCAGTCCTTCAAATTCATCCACCAGCGCGCCGGCATCGTCGCCCCACACCTCCTCGCCTTGCGCCGGGAAATCCATTTCCCAATAAGCGCGCTCCGCGATCTCCGCGGCCGCGCCCCGGGTCCCCGGCGTGATACGCAAACAATGCCCGGCCGGCAGGAGCTGCACGCCTTCAAAACAGGTCCGGGGTCCCGGCACCGCGGTGAAGGTAAAGACGTGATCGAGTCCTTGGCGATCCGGCCGCGGAGGCACCATGCCCGACGCCAGCAGCCCTTTGATTTCCGACGCGAAAAGCAACCAATCGCCCTGCCGGCTCCAGTAAAGCGGCGCGATCCCAAAGCGGTCGCGACCGAGATGAAGTTGTCGTTGTCGTTCGTCCCACAAGGCGAAGGCAAATTGTCCGCGCAACCGTTCCCACGTCTCTTCCCGTTGCTCTTCCCAGAGGTGCGGGATGATCTCGGTATCGCAATGGGTGACAAAGCGATGGCCCTCGGCCGCAAGCTCTTCGCGCCGCTCGACGTAATCGAAAAGTTCGCCGTTGAAGACGACGAACAAGCTCCGGTCTTCGTTCGTCATCGGCTGTTGCCCGTCGGCCAGGCCGACGATGCTCAACCGTCGCGAAGCGAGTGAAATCCCCGGGCGCTCGAGAAAACCTTCCTCATCCGGACCGCGGTGGGTCAGCGCCCGGGACATGCGCTGCACCACTCCCGGAGGCGCGGGACGCTGCCCGGCGAGGTCCATGATTCCTGCAATTCCGCACATTAGCTTCTTAGCATCGCAGAGGTCCCTATCGAATAAAGCGTCAACCTTGGACCCGCCGCGGCGCGTCCGGTTTTCCCCGCGATTATCTCTAAAGCGTAATTCGCGGCCCAAATACGTGTGTCGGCGTGGCGGAAAACGAATTGATTTTAACATCAGTGAATGTCAGACCGTCCGTTGACGTCTCATTCCCTTTCCCTGATGGATAGACAGCTTGACATGCTCACAGGCAGCACTGATCAATCCGCCCTGCCGGGCAACTCACGAACATGCAAAAAGAACGTATTGCGATCATAGGTGTCGGCTGCCGTTTTCCCGGCGGTGTCAACGCCACCGATGCGCTCTGGAAACTCCTCATCGAAGGCCGGGAAGGCGTCTGCGAAGTGCCGCCCGATCGCTGGAACGTCGAGCGTTATTACGACGCCGAGCCGGGCGTGGCCGGCAAGTCGATCGTCCGCCGCGGTGGGTTCATCGATTCAATCGATCAATTCGATCCGCAATTTTTCGGTATCTCGCCGCGTGAAGCGCCGTATATCGATCCGCAACACCGACTTCTGCTCGAGACGGCGTGGGAAGCGATCGAGGACGCGGGCCTCGTGCTCGATTTCGAGCGCGGCACCGATCTCGGCGTTTTCGTCGGCATTTCGCATAACGATTATCAAGGAATCCAAAGCAACGCCTTCGATCACTTCGGCATCAGCCCGCACACGCCGACCGGGAGCGCGCACAGCATCGCGGCCAATCGCATTTCATATTGCCTGAACCTGCGCGGACCGAGCGTGGCGATGGACACGGCCTGTTCCTCCGCGCTCACCGCGGTGCACATGGCGTGCGAGCACATCTGGACCGGCCGCGGCGATGCCGCTCTGGCCGGCGGCGTCACGGTCATGATCACGCCCGGCGGGTTCATCGGATTTTCGCAAGCGGGCATGCTCTCGCCGGAAGGTCGTTGCGCCGCGTTCGACGCGACCGCGAGCGGCTTCGTCCGCGGCGAAGGCGCGGGCATGGTGCTGTTGAAACGGCTCTCCCAAGCGATCGCGGATGGCGACCCGATCCGCGGCGTCATTCTCGGGACATCAATCAATCAAGACGGGCACACCAACGGCATCTCGCTCCCCAGCCCGGAAGCGCAGACGCGACTCGTTCGCGACGCGTGCGCCGATGCGGGCGTCGCGCCGGAGGAGATCGGTTTTGTCGAAGCGCACGGCACCGGCACGGCGGTCGGCGATCCGATCGAAGCGCACGCGCTGGCCGACGCGCTGTGCGTCAACCGCTCCGAGCCGCTCGCGATCGGCTCGATCAAAACCAATCTCGGCCATCTCGAGACGGCCGCCGGCATCGCGGGACTTCTTAAAGCGATGCTGGTCCTGCAACACGGCCAGATCCCGCCCAGTCTCCATTTTAAAACCCCGAGCCCACACATCGATTTCGTGAAGCTCAAGCTGCGCGTGCCGACCGAGCTCGAGTCTTTCCCCGGCGGGAACGGCGAGCGCCTGGCGGGCGTCAATTCCTTCGGCTTCGGCGGCGCCAACGCGCACGTCATCATGGCCGAGCCGCCGACGCATCAGCCGATAAAATCCTCCGAGTTTCACGCCGCCCGGCCCTGGCCGCTGATGCTTTCCGCCCGCTCGGAAAAAGCGCTCCAGGCTTCCGCGGCCAATTTGAGCACCTGGGTGAAAGAGCACGCCGATTCCAACGGCAGCTCGCCCGTTCTGCCGGATCTCACCTACACGTTAGGCGTGAGGCGCAATCATCATCCGCATCGGCTCACCCTCACCGCCGGGAATTGGGCCGAGCTGACCGAAGAACTCGACGCCTTCGCCAACGGCGAACCAGGCCCGAAGATCCGATCAACTTTCACCGCCCGGCGCGAAGCAGCGCCGCAGATCGGGTTCATCATGAGCGGCCAGGGTCCGCAATGGTGGGGGATGGGGTGCGAATTGATGAAGCACGAGCCGGTCTTCCGCGAAGCGATGGAACGTTGCGACGCCGCTCTGCGTCCCTGGGCCAGCTTCTCCCTTCTCGAAGAACTCGGCCGCAGCGAAGAAACCTCCCGCATCTCGCGGACGGAGATCGGGCAGCCGGCCATTTTTGCCATGCAGGTGGCGCTCGCCGCGCTCTGGAAATCCTGGAGCGTGGAGCCGTCCGCTGTCGTCGGCCACAGCGTGGGCGAGATCGCCGCGGCTTGCGTCGCCGGCATCTTTTCCGTTGAAGACGCGGCCCGCGTGATCGCGCTGCGAGCGCGTTTGATGGAGGAATGTGGACGCGGCGAAGGCACAATGCTCGCGGTCGGATTGCCGGAAGAAGAAGCCCTCGCGCTCATCGCGCGGCACGATCGCACGGTCACGATTTCCGCTTATAACGGCCCGCGTTCGATCACGCTTTCCGGTCCGCGCCTTTCGCTCGAGGCGATGGCCGCCGAGCTCGAGGCGCAGGGCGCGTTCGCGCGACTCGTTAGGGTGGATCATCCTTTTCATCATCCGCTCATGCGACCGGCGGCAGAAGCTCTGGAAAACGCGCTCGCCGATTTGAAACCGCAGCCGGGCACCGTTCCGTTTTTCAGCACCGTGACGGGCGAACGGCAGACCGGTGAATCCTGCGACGCCGCTTATTGGGGAAGCGGCATTCGCGAGCCGGTCCGTTTCACTTCGGCGGTGAACGCGCTGGCGGATTTCGGAGTCGACGTCTGGCTCGAGCTCAGCGCGCATCCCGCGCTCGCGCATGCCGCCCAGGAATCCCTGAGCGCGCGTGGAACCAAGGCGCCCATCGTTTCCTCGGCTCGCCGCGAACGCGAATTCGAATCCATCCTCGAGGCCGCGCTCGATCTGCATCGCGCCGGAGTGCCGCTCGATTTTTCCGCGATGACGCCTTCCCGGAATTTGCTTTCCCTGCCCGCCTACGCCTGGGAAAAAAACCGCTGGTGGAACGAGTCGAGCGACGCCCGCGAAGGCCGGCTCGCGCCCGGCGGACGCGGCCTGCTTGATGTGCGCCTGCCGCGCGCGACGCCCACCTGGATCGCGCGGCTCGACTCCCGCCACATGGCTTTCCTGAAGGATCACAAGGTGGAAAACCACGTCATCTTCCCGGCCGCTGCGTTCGTCGAGATGGCGCTCGAAGCCGGCGTGCAGTTGTTCGAGGGCCGGCCGTTTGCGGTCGAGGATTTCGAGATCCGCAAGCCCCTCATCCTGCCCGATCCGCCCTCCGGCGTGCAGCTCGAGATCGCCTACTCGCCTAACGAGCGGACCTTCACCATCCAGAGCCGGTTCGACCAAAGCGTCTCCTGGTCGCTCCACGTCGTCGGCTCGCTCCGGAGCGAACGCACCGAATCCACTTTTGCCGCGACCAAATGGGAGGCCAATCCCGGCACGCAAGCAGTCGAGGTCGAAGGTTTTTATCGCCACATGAGCGATCTCGGTTTGCGCTACGGCGAAGAATTTCAACCGATCCGCGAACTCGCCGCCGGCGCCGGACATTCCGCGGGCCGCGTCAGTTTGTCGGAAACGATCGCCCCGCGGGCCAAAGAATTCGCCTTGCACCCGGTGCTCTTCGACGGCGCGCTCCAGGTCTTCTCGGCCGGCGCGGCGACGGTCGAAGGTCGCCAGGCGCGGATGAAACTGCCGGTGCGTTTTGGCCGGATTCTTTTCCTCAGTTCGCCCGGCGCGATCACCCGCGTGAGCGCGAAGGTGCAGGAGTTCGCCGATGATTTTATCGAGGGCGACATCGCGCTCTACGACGAAGCCGGGAAACCATGTGTGCTGGTCGATGGCTTCCGCGCGATCAGCCTCGCCGGCGCGGGCCGCGCCACCGCGCCCGGCGGTACTCGCGACGTTACCTACCATGTCTCTTGGGAGCGCGCGCCTAACGATTCGGCGAAACCTTTGCTCCCGCCTCTCCCGCTCGGCCAGCTCCGGGCCGCCGCGCAGGATGCACTCGACCGGGTCATCGCCACGCGCGGTAGTTCCGAGTTGGAAGGCGCGCTCGCCGCGGCCGACGATCTCGCTGCCGCTCAACTGGCGCGCGGCCTGCGCGAGATGGGCGTCATGCCCAAGACCACTTTCGATGCCGACACGTTGCGCGTGGCGACGCCGATGCATCCCGCTTTCGAACGGCTGACCGCCGGTCTCGTTAGGCACGGATTGCTCCGTAAAACCAAATCCGGCTGGCAGCCGACCGCTCGCTTTACCAAGGCGGCTGATGCTGCCGGGAAGACTCTGCGCAATTACATCCAGTCTCATCCCGGGCATCTCCCCGAAGCGCTCCTTTGCGACGGCAACTGCGCGGAGCTGGGCGCAATTTTGCGGGGCGAGAAGGACGCGGTCCAGGTTCTGTTCGCGGGCATCGGCGCGGAGTTGCTCGATCACTTTTACGGCGACGGTCTCTTCACGAGTCACTGGCTCGCCGCCATCGCGGCCGCGGTCAGCAGCGCGGCGCGCGCCCTCCCGGAAGGGCGCGGTCTGCGCATTCTCGAGGTTGGCGCGGGCACCGGCGGTCTCGCTTCGCAAATCCTGCCGCTGCTCGAGCGCGGCCTGCATTCCTATATTTTCAGCGATGTCTCGGCGGCCTTTTTCTCCGGCGCGGGACAGAAACTGGCGGCTTTTCCCGAGGTCGAGTTCAAGATTTTCGATCTCGACAAAACGGGCACGGAACAGGAACTCGAAGCGGGCTCGTTCGATTTCATTATCGGCACGAACGTGATCCACGCGGTCCGCGACGTGCGCGCCGCTTTGAGCAACTTGCATGGCCTGCTCGCGCCCGGCGGCAGCCTGGTTTTCATGGACACGGCGACGCCGCAGCTCTGGATCGAAACCGTTTTCGGCCTAACGAGCGGCTGGTGGCGTTTCACCGATCGCGAACTGCGCCCCGAGCAGCCGTTGCTCGAGCGGGCGCAATGGGAAACCGTGCTCCGCGATTCCGGGTTCAGTGAGACCACTTCACTGCCCGGCCTGATCGGCCCGACCGGTGGCGAAGGCCAAATCGGTTTGCTGGCGCGGAAAGCCAGCGCTGAAACTTCGACCGCGGGCGAGCCGGAAGCCGGGACGCTGGAGGAAAAATCATGGCTCGTTTTTGCCGACGCCTCCGGGCTCAGTGACACGGTCGTTAGGCGATTGTGCGCGGCGGGCGCGCGCTGCCGCGTCGCGCGCGTGGGAGACGACTACGAGTTCGACGGAACCGACGCTTTCACCCTGCGCCCGGGCACATTCGAAGACTGGCAAAAGCTCGTCGCAGAATGCGCGGAAACCTTGCCGGAGCGGATCGGTTATTTTTGGAATCTCGACGAAAAAATTGGCGAATCCCAAAGCCTCGATGCGCTCCTCCACTTCACGAACGCGCTCGAAGCGGTTCGGCCCGGGGCCAAGCTGCGCCTCGACCTCGTGACGCGCAACGCCCAGGCCGCCGGGAGCGAATTACGCCCGACCGCCGTCGCGCAGGCGCCGGCCATCGGCTTGATGCGCGTCATTCTGAACGAACACTCCAATCTCGCCTGGCGCTCGATCGATCTTTCCGCGGAGACTTCAGCTGCCGATGCGGAGTCGCTTTGGACAGAGTTGCAAAGCAAGGCCGGCGAACGCGAGATCGCTCTGCGCGGCGAAGCGCGTTATGTCCGCCGCCTCGACCGCGGCCGGCCGGCGCGCGAGCAATGGCTCGATCCGGATTTGCCGTTGCGCCTCGAATCCCGCGAACGCGGCCACCTCGATACGCTACGCTTCGCGCCGTTCGATCTGCCGGCGTGCGAGCCGGGGCAGGTCTTGATCGAAGTGAAAGCGGCCGGAATGAATTTTCGCGACGTGCTCAAGGCGCTAGCGCTTTATCCCGGAGATGCGCCGGACGCGCGCATCTTTGGCGACGAAGTTGGCGGCATCGTTAGGGCAGTAGGCGCGGATGTGACCCATTTTGCGCCGGGTGATCGCGTTTTTGGTTTGGCGGTTTTCGGAATTGCCACCCACACGATCGCGCGCGCCGGCGATGTGCAGCGCATTCCGGGTGATCTCACTTTCGAAGAGGCGGCCACTCTTCCCGTCGTCTTCATGACCTCGTGGCACGCCTTGCATAACGTCGCGCGCATCCGTGCGGGCGAGCGGATCCTCGTCCACGCCGGCGCCGGGGGCGTCGGGATGGCGGCGATCCAGATCGCGTTGCATCTCGGCGCGGAAGTAATCGCGACCGCGGGCAGCCCGAGCAAACGCGCGCTCCTCAAAACGCTCGGCGTGCAACATGTGCTCGATTCGCGACGGGGCGATTTCGCCGAGGCCGTCCTCGAGCTGACCGGGCGCAAAGGCGTCGACGTGGTCCTGAACGCGCTCGCCGGCGAGGCCATCCCGATGGGACTTTCCTGTCTCGCGGAGTTCGGCCGGTTTATCGAGATCGGCAAACGCGACATTTACCAGAACACGCGCATCCCGCTCCGGCCGCTCCGGAACAACGCTTCCTTCCACGTCGTGGCGATGGACGCGGTGTTTCACGGCGACGAAGAGCTGACCCGCAAGATGCTCGCAGAAATTTGTAAGCTGGTCGATAAAGCTGCGCTTCGGCCGCTGCCGTATCGCGCATTCCCCGCCGGCCGGATCGATTCCGCGTTTCGCCTCATGGCCGGTGGCAAACACATCGGCAAAGTGGTCGTGGCTTTCCCGACGCCGTTCGTCCCGCGACGCGGTGAACTGCCCGCGCCCGGGTTCGAGGTGAAACCGGATGCGAGTTACCTGATCACCGGCGCGTTTGGCGGCTACGGCAAGGTGCTGGCGCGGTGGCTGGTGGACTGCGGGGCGCGGCATCTCGTCCTAACGAGTCGGAGCGGCGCGGCCAATCCGGAGGCGGCCAAATTTGTTGAGGAACTAGAGGATCGCGGCGTGGAAGTGCGCGTCGTGCCGGCGGACGTCGGTTTGCCTAACGACGTGCAAAATCTTTTCGCGGAGATCGAAGCGAGCGGCCATCCGCTGCGCGGCGTTTTCCATCTCGCGATGGTGATCGACGACGCGCCGCTCGCGGCGCTCACGCCTGAGCGGATGCGCGCGGTCTTTACGCCAAAGGCGCACGGCGCCTGGCTGCTGCACGCAGCGACCCGCGCAATGAAGCTCGACGCATTCGTGATGTTCTCTTCCGTCTCGAGCATTTTCGGCAATCCGGCGCAGGGAAATTACAGCGCGGCCAACGCCTTCCTCGATTCACTGGCGCATCATCGCCAGGCGCTCGGTTTGCCGGCGCTGACCGTGAACTGGGGCGTGCTCGGCGGCGAAGGTTACGTGGCGCGGAACGAACGCGTCGCGGAATTTCTCGCGCGCCAGGGAACGATGGGCATCACGCCGGGCGAAGCGATGTCGCTGCTCGAGTCTTTCCTCGTTGCGGGCAACGCCCAGGCGATTGCGATCCGCGTCGATTGGGGCAAGTGGCGCCAATTCTTTCGAGGCATGCAAGAGAACCCGCTCCTCGAGCGGATCTTTGCCGCGATCGAGAACGAGGAAGCGACCGGCGCGACGAGCGATTGGCGCAGTCGGATCGAAGCGGCGACCCCGGCCGAAAAACAGGCGGTAATTTCACAGGCGGTGCGCGAAGCGGTCGGCTCGGTGCTGCGGGTGAAGCCCGACAGCTTGCGTGATGATCAGCCGCTGACGGATCTCGGATTGGATTCTTTGATGGGCGTCGAAATCGAAACCTCGCTCGAAGCGGCGGTCGGGATCGCCCTGCCGCCGACGAGCCTGATGCGGGCGCGAACGATCGGCCAGATCGCGACGCTGATCGCCGGACATCTCGGTGGCGCGACCGCCGCCGCGGAGCCTGCGCCCACGCCAGCAGCGGCGCCGGCGGAAGCGGCCAGTGCCGTCGATCTCGACGCGATTTCCGATGAAGAGATCGAACGCCTGCTCGGCGACGGAAGCGCCGCCGAAGAGACCGAGGCGACTGAAGGCGCAACGCGTTGAGCGCGCCGGTCCGCGAAATCGCGATGCCAGTCGACCGACGCGCCCGGCTCAAACAATGGCTCGAGAGCGGCGAAGCCCAGCTCCAGCCGCTGACTTTTCCGCAGCGCGAGCTTTGGGAAACCTCGCCGGTGCCGGTGGAGGACGCGGCCAATCATATCTGCTGCCTGATCGAAGTGCGCGGTCTGCTCACGGAACGCGATTGCCGGGCGGCGATCCAGCGGGTGGTCGATCGCCAGGAAGTTTTGCGGCTTTCTTTTCTTCCCGGCAAAGAGCGCCCGCTGCAGATGATTCGCAAACAAGGGGAGGCGAGTTGTGTTTTTCGCGAGGTGGCGCCGGGCGCGGGCGGCCCGGAAGCGATCGAGGAAATGGCGGCGGAAATTTTCCGCAAACCGTTCGATTTGGTGCAGGGGCCGCTCTACCGAGTGGTCGATCTGCGGCGCGCGCCTAACGACCACGTGCTCGTCTTCGCGGTCCATCACACCATCGCCGACGGCTGGAGCCTGGGCGTTTTCGTGCAGGAACTTTTCGCCGCTTACATCTACGGCATGATGGGCTCGGGCGAGGCTTTGCCGCCGATGCCGCTCCCTTACACGGCGTGGGGCGCGGCGGAGCGCGCGTTCTGGCAGCCGGCAGTGTTGGCGGAGCGGATCGGTTTTTGGAAAACGAGGCTGGCTGGTTCGCAGCCGATCTGGAACGCGCCGATCACGCGTGGTGCCCCCAAGCGCTGGGTCTCGCAAATCCCCGCGGCCGTGGCGAACGAGACGCAGGAAATGGCCCGGCGCAGCGGCATCACTCTTTTCAGCGCGTGGCTCGGGGCGTTCCGGATCGCGTTCGCGGAATGGAACGGGCACGACGATCTCGTGGTTGGTACGCCGGTGGCGAATCGCATCCGGCAAGGCGCGCGCGAAACGATGGGATATTTCTCTAATATCGTGCCGTTGCGCGACCGGGTCGATCGGACGCAGACCGTGGCCGATCATTTGCGCGCGGGTCACCAGGTGACGATGGATTCGTTTGCCAATGCCATGCCTTTCGCTGAGCTCGCACCCGCGCTCGGGGAACGCCCGGCGGCGGGACATAATCCGCTTTTCGACGTGCGCTTTGCCTTGCAGAACCATCCCATCCCGGACGTCTCGCTCCCCAATCTCTCGGCCCGGCTGAGCATGCGCTCGACCGGCACCGCGCGCTTCCAGCTCGCCTGCGAAATTACCGAGGACCGCGAGGGACCGGAGGTCGCATGGCTTTTCCGGAAGAATTTATTTTCCCAAGGTGACATCGAAAAGCTCGATGGCATATTTCAACGCGTCCTGGCGGGCGTCTGCCAGGGGCCGGAACGTCGTATTTCCGAACTCCTGAACTGATCCATGAACGCCGACATTGCCGAAAACTTCAGCGAACTGCATGAACCTCATTGGGTCGTGCGAGGCGCGTTTCAGATGCTCGTTTTCGCGTTGGTTGCCACAGAAGCGCTTCTCGCGTTCACGGTGCATCGCGGATGGATTTGGGTGGCGGTGCTACTCGTGCTCGTCGCCAGTCATCTCATGCACGGCACCCTCATCGGGCTGCATGAGGCGGCCCACGGATTGTTGAGAAAGAATCGCCGCTTCAATGAATTCGACGGGATCGTGATCGGCACGCTCAGCCTGATGAGCTTCAGCCTCTATCGCGTCATCCACCAGACGCATCACGCGTATCTCGCTTCGGAACGTGACTACGAATTTTGGCCGCTTTCCCAGCCGAGCACGGCGCGGTGGAAACGATGTCTGGCCGCATTTGCCGAATTGAATCTCGGTTTGTTTTACGGCCCGTTCCTTTTTCTGCGCGCTTTCTTTGGCCCGGCTTCGCCCGTCCGCAGCAAACGCATGCGCCGGCGCGTCTGGGCGGAATTGGTCTTGCTCGTCGCGGCCTGGGCGCTGGTGATCGCGGCGGTCGCGTTTTTCGGTTTGTGGAAATATTTCCTCTGGATGTATCTCGGGCCGGCGGTCCTCGCGGCCAATCTCCAAAGCTGGCGCAAGTACATCGAGCACGTCGGGATGACGGGCAACACGGTCAACGGCTCGACTCGAAGCATTGTCGCGAATACTTGGGTAGGAAAGCTCGTTTCCTTCACCCTGCTGCACGAGCCCTTTCACGGCGTGCATCATCAGAAAGCTGGTCTCCCGCATGCCGAGCTGCCTTTGCACGCGGACAAATTGCAGCCGAAAAATCCTGGCGAACTCCCACCATTTCCCAGCTATCGTTACGCTTTTATTGACCTGATACAGAAGTTGTCGGATCCGCGCGTGGGACCGCAATGGCAGACGGTCGAGGCGATGGGCTGGCAGCGCGATTCCCTGAGGGACGTCGCTGCTTAGAAATCGCGGGGTGGTCGGAGCGCGGAGAAAGCTGCGCGCAGAGGGCCACGTTCGCCTCTGGGCACGAATCCTCAAAGACTCCGCTCGCTCGCGCGCCCAGTTTCTTGGTCCGGCCTTATAGTAAAACGGTGACTTCGACATCTGTCAGCGCTCCGCCTCTGCTCGAGGCGAAAGGTCTCACCCGGGAATTCGACGACGGCCAGGTCCAAGCCCTGCGCGGCGTCGATTTTTCCATTCACGACGGCGAGTTCATCGCGATCACGGGCCCGAGCGAGTGCGGAAAATCGACGCTGCTCCAGTTGCTCGGCTCGCTCGATCGGCCCACTTCCGGCACGCTCCTCTATCGCGGTCAATCACTCCCCGATCATCCCAACCCCGCCGCCTACCGCGCCTGCGAGATCGGCTTCATCTTCCAGGCCTTTCATCTTTTGCCGACCTTCACCGCGTCCGAGAACGTGCAGGTCCCGATGTTCGAAACCGATCGCTCGCTCGCGGAACGACGCGAATCGCGCGCGCGAACTGCTCAAGCTCGTCGGCCTCGAGCATCGGCTCGATCATTTCCCTTCCAAGCTCTCCGGCGGCGAACGCCAGCGGGTCGCGATCGCGCGCAGCCTGGCCAACGGTCCGTCGCTCCTCCTCGCTGACGAACCGACCGGCAACCTCGACAGCAAGAACGCGCACGTCGTCCTCCATCTTATCGTTAGGCTGCAACAGGAACAGGGTCGCGCCATTGTCATGGTGACGCATGATCCATCCATCGCCGAGCGGGCCCGTCGCACGCTGCACATGATGGATGGCCGGATCGTTTCAGATAAGAATCGCGCCACCACCACATGACTTTTTTCACCGTCGTCATCCGCGGTCTCCTCCGCCGGCCCGTCCGCACCTGCCTGAAGCTGGCCGGAATTTCCATCGGCATCGCCGCCGTCGTGGCGCTGGTCGGAATGTCGCGCGGATTCGAGAAGGGCTGGCAGGTCGGGTTGAAAGCGCGCGGCACCGATCTCGTCATCAGCAGCCGCAGCGGCTCGCTCACGCCGAAACCGTTCGACGTCTCCGTGCGCGATCAGATCGCGAAGATACCGGGCATCGCCGCGACCTGTAATCTCCTCGTGGAAGTGACCAGCGTGGAAGACTCCGACCTGATGATTTTGTCGGCCCGCGAATGGGGCGGATTTTCGTGGAGCAATCTCAAGCTGTTGTCCGGCAGGATGCCGCGGGATGGCGAAGAACAGGCCGCCGTTTTGGGTGTGACCGCGGCTGAAATTCTCAAGAAAAAAATCGGCGACCCGATCCAGATCGAAACGAGCGAACTCAAAGTGGTCGGGATCGTGAAGGGCGGCGCGCTGGTCGAAGATGGGTCCGTTATCATGTCGCTCTCGCTCCAGCAAAAAATCCTCGCCTCGCCCAGCCAGATCAACGCGATCGAGTCCGCGTCACACCCGGGACTAACGAGCAACAGATGAAGGCGCTCATCGAGCAGATCCAACAACGCGTTCCGCAGGTCCGGGCCGTGACCGTGGCGGATCACTTGAGTAACAGCGAAGGGTTTCGCATGGTCCGCGCGATG
This sequence comes from Spartobacteria bacterium, assembly GCA_003169975.1. GTDB lineage: Bacteria > Verrucomicrobiota > Verrucomicrobiia > Chthoniobacterales > UBA10450 > Palsa-1392. The sequence continues at coordinate 43,940 of PNAA01000034.1, forward strand.
AGCTGGGGCACGTCGCTCCTCGCCGTGCTCGTCGGCGTGCTCGGGGTCATGAACACGATGCTCATGACCATCTTCGAGCGAACCCATGAAATTTGCGTGCTCCTTGCGGTCGGTTGGACGCGCGGACGCATTATCCGAATGGTGCTTTACGAGTCCGCTCTGCTCGGCTTTTTCGGCGGGGTCATCGGCGTGACCCTGGGCGCGGTCGGAGTGCGGCTGCTCGGCGAAACTCCTGCGCTGCGCGGATTGTTGCAGCCGGATCTTGGGCTGCCGCTCCTCGGACTTTCTGTGCTCATCGCGGTTGCGGTCGGCGTCCTGAGCGGACTTTATCCGGCCTGGCGCAGTTCGCGGTTGGCGCCCAGCCAGGCGTTGCAAGCGGGCTAACGAATCAATTTTACCTTATGAAACAATTACTTCTCTTCGCCGCGGCGTTCACCGTTGCGGGATTGTCGGTCGTCTCTCTCCACGCCGCGGAACCCGCCGCACCACCCGCCACGTCGGCGAACGAACTGGCTGCCCGAATGGACATCGCCGGCCAGGGAAGCGCCTCGATCCGTACCCAGCTCGAAGTGCGAAACAAGGACGGCGGCAAACGCGTCCTGCAACTCCAGATCAAGCAGCGTCGCACGAAAACGGCGACCGATCTCGTCTACCTCGTCCTCTGGCCTAACGACCAAAAAGGCAAAGCCGTCATTCTGCATCAGGAAACCGGGAGCGCGCCGAGCGGCTCGATCATTGAGCCGCCCAGTACGGTCCGCGCCATCAAAGCCTCGCAGATGAGCGAGGGTTTGTTCGACAGCGACCTCGCTTATCAGGACGCGGTGGAGAATTTCTTCGCCTGGAAAAAGCAGGCTCTCGTCGGCTCCGAAGTGATCAATCGCGTGAACTGCCAGATTCTGGAATCGAAACCTGACTCCGCCACCGATTCCATCTACGGCAAAGTGCGCAGTTGGATCGATCCCGCCCGCAGTGTTCCGTTGCGGATCGAAAAATACTCCGCCTCCGGCGAACCGGTGCGACGCATCGATACCGACAAAGTCGCGCGCGACGAAAAACACAACCCGATTCCCGCGCGGCTCGTCGTGCACGGCCCGCGCAAGAGCACGGTGACGGAATTGAACGGCGCTCGCATCGACCAGGACGTAAAATTGACCGACGCCGATTTCACCCCGGCGAACGTTTTGCACTAACCGGCCCCGCGCGGACCGGGGTTGACTTTATACCCCATGGGGGTATATTCTCCTGTGGAAAAAACCAGCGCGGTCAAACTCAAATCCCGCGTCCGGCGCATTGCCGGGCAGATCGCCGGAATCCAGCGGATGATCGATGACGACCGCTATTGCGTGGATGTTTTGAACCAGATCTCCGCGGTGCGCTCCGCCCTCGATGCGCTCGGGATCGAGCTCCTCACGCATCATCTCGAGTCTTGCGTGATCGGCCACGGCAGCGGCAGCGAGCACGCCAAGGCGAAACCGATGAAGCCCGCCGAGTTGCTGGCCGAATTGCAAACTGCCCTGGGAAGGTTCCTGCGATGAGCGCCACAACCAGCAATGTCCGCGACCCGATCTGCGGGATGGAAGTCGATCCGAAGACCGCCGCCGCCGTGGTCGAGCGGGAGGGAGAAAAATTCTATTTTTGTTCGACCCATTGCCGCGCTGCGTTCGTCAACGAGGACAAAACCGAAATCGCCCCGCATGACTGCGGCAACGGCGGCGAGCATTCGCCTAACGAAACCGCGAAAGCAGAGCGCGCGCGGCAGCCGGCGAAAAAATATTTCTGCCCGATGTGCGAGGGCGTTGAAAGCGACGCGCCGGGCGATTGCCCGAAGTGCGGGATGAGCCTGGAGCGGAATGCGGCCTTTCGCGAAGCGGCGAAGACGATTTACACCTGCCCGATGCATCCCCAGATCGAGCAGAATCATCCGGGGGACTGCCCGATCTGCGGGATGGCGCTGGAGCCGAAGAACGTCGGCGGCGGCGGCGACGAAGAGAACACGGAACTGCGCGACATGACCCGGCGCTTGTGGATCGGCGCCGCGTTAAGTCTCCCGGTGTTTCTCCTCGCGATGGGGCACCTCGTGCCGTCCGCACCGGAGTGGGTGCAGGGCAACCTTTCGCGCTGGACCCAGTTTATCTTGAGCACACCGGTCGTGCTGTGGGCCGGCTGGCCATTCTTTAAGCGCGGCTGGCAATCGCTCCGCAATCGTTCGCTCAACATGTTTACGCTGATCGCGATCGGCGTCGGCGCGGCCTACTTCTTCAGCGCGGTGGTCATGCTTCTGCCGGGAATTTTCCCGCCCTCGTTCCAGACACACGGAAAGATCGGGGTTTATTTTGAGGCCGCGGCCATCATCACGGTCCTGGTCTTGTTAGGCCAGGTGCTGGAAGGTCGCGCCCGGAGCCGAACGGGCAGCGCGATTCGCGCCTTACTCGATCTCGCGCCGAACACCGCACGCCTCGTGCGCGACGGCGAAGAACGCGACGTCCCGCTCGAAGAAATCCAGAAGGGCTATCATCTCCGTGTCCGGCCGGGCGAGAAAGTTCCAGTCGACGGCCGGGTGATCGAGGGCAAGACGAGCATCGACGAATCGATGATCACGGGCGAGCCGGTGCCGGTCACGAAATCGACCGATGACCGCGTCACCGGCGGCACCGTAAACCAAACCGGCAGCATCCTGATCGAGGCCGAGCGCGTCGGGAGCGATACCGTGCTCGCGCAAATCGTCGAGATGGTCGCGCAGGCGCAACGCAGTCGCGCGCCGATCCAGGGTCTGGCGGATAAAGTCGCCGGGTGGTTTGTGCCTGCGGTGATTGCGATTGCGATCATCACTTTTTTTATCTGGTGGTTTATCGGACCCGAGCCGCGCTTTGCCCACGCGATCGTGAACGCGGTGGCGGTCCTGATCATTGCCTGCCCGTGCGCGCTCGGTCTCGCTACGCCAATGTCGGTCATGGTCGGAGTCGGCCGCGGCGCGCAAGCCGGTGTCCTGATCAAGAAAGCGGAGGCGATCGAGTTGATGGAAAAAGTGCGGACGCTGGTCGTGGACAAGACCGGGACGCTGACCGAAGGCCGACCGCGCCTAACGACAGTCTTTTCTGCGGACTCGATTTCGGACGAGAAGCTTCTGATGGCGGCCGCGTCCGTGGAACAGAACAGCGAACATCCCCTCGCGGCGGCCATCGTCGCCGGCGCCAAAGAACGCGGCGTGCGGCCGGCGGCGGTGACCAATTTCGAATCGACCACCGGTGGCGGCGTCGCCGGTCAAGTAGACGGGCATCGCGTGCTGGTGGGCAAGCCTGACTTTCTTCGCGCGCAAGGCATCACCGATCTCGCAAAGCTGGAAGCGAAAGCCGCCGAGTTACAGCGGGAAGGTCAAACCGTGGTCTTCATCGCGATCGATGATCATGCGGCGGGCGTCGTGGCCGTGGCCGATCCGATCAAGGAATCAACGCCCGCCGCCATTGAGCATCTACACCAGCTCGGCATCAAAATCATCATGCTCACCGGCGACAACGAGCAGACAGCGCGCGCTGTCGGCGGGAAACTCGGGATTGATGAAATCGAAGCGGGAGTCGAGCCGCGAGACAAGGGCAAGCGCGTGCGCCAGTTACGCGAAAAGAATCAGGTTGTTGCCATGGCCGGCGATGGCATCAACGACGCGCCCGCCCTCGCCGCGGCCGACGTCGGAATTGCGATGGGGACCGGCACGGATGTCGCGATGGAGAGCGCCGGGATCACGCTGCTGCAGGGCGATCTGCGCGGAATCGAAAAAGCCATTCGGCTGAGCCGCGCGATGATGCGCAACATCCGGCAAAACCTATTCTTCGCCTTCATCTACAACGCGCTCGGCATCCCGATCGCCGCCGGCGTTCTCTATCCATTTTTCGGCTGGTTGCTCAGCCCGATGATCGCCGGCGCGGCGATGAGTTTCAGCTCGGTCTCGGTCATCACCAACGCGCTCCGTTTGCGGGCGGCAAAGTTATGATCGACGCGCGACGCGGACTGCTTCCTCGACTCGGGCAGGTTTCATGCTACAGATTTAGCATGCTTGGCAAGCTCGCCCTCGTGTGCTCGATCAGCGCAGCGCTTCTTCAGGCGCCGATCGCCGCTCCCACCGCGCGATGCTGCTCGCATCCAGATTCGCACCAGGCTTCTTTCTCCGACGGTTGCTGCGCGGCGATGGCTTGCTGTGTTATTTCGGACGGCACCGCGGAGAAACCGATCACGCCGGCACCGGCCGCGAACGAGTTATCGGCCTTTCCTACTCCAGTTTGTCTCGTTAGTCTGATTGATTTTCCCACGAGCCCGCACGCGGCTCGTTTCGCAAAAGCGCCGCTAGTGGCTCACTCGCCGCCGTCTCGCGCGCTTCTCTGTACCTATCTCATCTGATCCTCGGACGCTGACGTCGGAGGTGTGCCACGCCATGGCATGCCTGGTCGTTCAACCGTTCGCTTGGATCAATGAAAAAAAACTATCTCTTACTCTTTAGCTCAACTTTAGTTCTCACCCTTCGCGCTGCGCTCGCCGGGAACGACGATCTCGCAGTGCGGCAGGGACACCTTTCGCTGCGTGAGGTGATCAACGTGGTCGCCGAACGCAACCCTTCCGTCAAAGCCGCGGAAGCCAGATGGCAGGCGATGAAGGCGCGCGTGCCGCAAGCCGCCGCCTGGGAAGACTTGCGGCTCAGTGGCGAGTCGGTGGCCGCCCGTTTCGTCAATATTTCGCCTAACGGGTTTACCGATCAAACCGTGGCGATCGAGCAGGAATTGCCGGTCACCGGCAAAAACCGCAGTCGGGCGCGCGCCGCCACCGCCGACGCCGGGGAGGCGTTTGAAGACTTGCGCCGCGCTCAGCTCGACGTCATCGCGCGCGCGCGGGCCGCCTATTACCGGCTGGCCAATGAGGACGCGCAGTTGGAGGTGAACCGGCGCAATGCCGAGCTGCTCGGACAGTTCGCGGATTTGAGCCAGGCCCGCTACGAAGTCGGGAACGCGCGGGAAGCCGACGTCCTGACCGCCAGGACCGACAGCGCCCGCCTGGACGAAATCCAAGCGGACATCCTGCGCCGCATTTCCGACGCCCAAACGGAGCTGAACGTGCTCATGAATCGCCCGGCGCAGGCGCCGCTCGGCGCCCCGGCGGCGCTCACTTTCGAGCCGGTCCCTCAATCGTTAGGCGTGCTCCAGCGGCTCGCCCTGGAAGCGCGCCCCGAGGTGCAGCGGGCGCGGAATCGGATCGAAGCCGAGAAAGCGCGGGTGGAGCTGGCGCGTCGGCAGCGGCTTCCCGACCCGGCCTTTAGCGTGAAAGCCGGGCGCTACAACGATACCGGACATGCCGTGAGCGAGGTGGACGCGGGCATTTCTCTCGGTCTGCCATCCCTGAACGCCCGCAAGTATTCGGCCGGAATCACTGAGGCGCAGAGAAATCTCGAGGCGGCGCAGCAGGAATTCGACGCGGCCCAGAATGAAGCGCTCGGCCTGGTGCGCGATCAGATCAAGAAAGTCGAGACCGCCGCGCATCATTACCAACTTTATCGCGACAAAATTCTGCCGCTCGCCGACCAGACGCTGAAATCGCATCGCGCCGCCTACGAAACGAGCAGCAACAATTTTCTCGAGTTGATCTCCGCCGATCGCGTTTTGCAGGACGCGGAATCCACGGCCCTCAATCACCTGGCCGACTACCAGATCGGGCTGGCGGAACTCGACGCCATCGTGGGCCTCGGCGACGCGACGGCGCGGCAGAATTCCAGTGGAAAGGAACATTCAGAATGAAGATTTATTTGCGCACATTTACACGTTGCTGGGCGATCGCCCTATTGCTCGTCGCGTTCGTGCCGGCCTGTTCAAAACACGACGGCACCGAAGGCATGAAGAGCAAAATCGATTACTGGACGTGCACGATGCATCCATCGGTGCATGCGAACGACCCGGGCAAGTGTCCGATCTGCTCCATGACGCTGGTGCCAGTGAAAAAACGGGATGCTGGTCGCGGAGCGTCCCGCGAGACCAAGGAACAGGCGGCGAGCTCTCCTGCCGAAAAGAAAAGCGGCGGGATGGAGGGCATGCCGGGAATGTCCGGCGGGACCAGGGAGGTTGCCGGCGAAACACCGAGCGAGTTCCGCGTGCCGATGGAGCGCCAACAACAGATTGGCGTGACTTACGCGAGGGTTGAAACCAAGCCGCTCCATCACACAATCCGCGCAGTCGGCAGAGTTGCGCCCGATACTCAGCGGCTCTGGCGCGTCGTCGCCCGCGCGGGTGGTTACGTGCAGGAACTCGGCGTCAGCGCGCCCGGTGATGTCGTCAAAAAAGGCCAGGTGTTGCTGACGCTCTACAGTCCGGAACTACTGACCACGCAGCGCGAGTTGATCGATTTGCTCCGGATGCGCGACGACTCTCCAAAAGGCGCGCACTCCGCCCACGCCGACGCGCAGAGTCTGATTGAATCGGCGGAACGCCGGTTGCGGCTCTGGAACATCACCGACGAACAAGTCGCCAAGATCGAGCAAACGCGCCACGCCGAAGAATCGCTTCCGATTCTCGCGAAGATGGATGGGATCGTGCAAATGTTGCCGGTCACGCAAGGCATGACGATCGCGCCCGGGAATACACTCGTGGACGTGGCGGATCTCTCCGTCGTCTGGGTCTGGGGCGAATTTTACCAGGAGGAACTCCCGATGCTCCGCGTGGGCCAGGAAGTGACGGTGACCTCCGATTCGTATCCCGGAGAGAAGTTCAAAGGCCAGCTCTCGCTCGTCGATCCGTTTATCAACGACGTGAAACGAACCGGCCGGGTGCGGCTCGATATCCAAAACCCGGAATTGAAATTGAAGCCCGACATGTACGTCGATGTGTCGCTCGAGATGGACATGGGCAAATCGCTCGTCGTCCCGGTGAGCGCGATCATGCCGACAGGCAAACGCAACATTGCTTTCGTCGACAAAGGCGAAGGGAAACTCGAACCGCGCTTTCTCGAGCTGGGCGGAAAATACGGCAACGTCTACGCGGTGAAGAGCGGCCTGAAAGAAGGCGAACGCGTGGTGGCGAGCGCTAATTTCCTGATCGACGCGGAATCGAAAATCCAAGGAGCGCTGAAGTCATGGTAAACGGAAACGGCGACACCGAAGGACCGCGCAGCACGCCCTTCATCGAACGCGTCATCGCGGCGAGTGCGCGCAACAAGTTGCTCGTCATCATCTTCGTCCTCTTCGGCATCGCGGCCGGCATTTGGGCCATCCAGCGAACGCCGCTCGATGCCATCCCCGACCTGAGCGACGTGCAGGTGATTGTCTACACCGATTGGGAAGGGCGCTCACCCGACCTGATCGAAGACCAGATCACGTATCCGATTTCGACCAAGTTCATCGCCGCGCCGAAAGTGAAATTCGTTCGCGGCGAATCGATGTTCGGGAAGTCGTTCGTCTACGTCATTTTTCAGGACGGGACCGATATCTATTGGGCGCGCTCGCGCGTGATCGAGTACCTGAACTCGGTCCGCGGTTCGCTCCCGGAAGGAGTTAATCCGGTGATCGGCCCGGACGCGACTGGCGTCGGCTGGGTCTTCGAATACGCGCTCGTCGATGAAACCGGGAAGCACAATCTGGCCGAGCTGCGTTCCTTCCAGGATTGGAATCTTCGTTACGCCCTCGAGTCGGTGAAAGGCGTCGCCGAAGTCGCCTCCATCGGCGGCTTCGTAAAGCAATACCAGGTCGATCTCGATCCGAATAAATTGCTCGGTTACGGCATTCCGTTGTCGGACGTAGTCGCGAAAATCAAGGAGAGCAACGCCGATGTCGGCGGCAAGACTTTCGAGGTCGCCACGACCGAGTATTACGTTCGCGGCCGCGGCTACATCAAGAGCGTCGAGGACATCGAAAACATCCCGCTCAAGGTGGATAACGGCACGCCGATCTACGTGAAAAATGTCGGCACGGTCCATCTCGGAGGCGACATCCGCCGCGGCGTCGCGGAGCTCGACGGGAAAGGGGAAACCGTCGGCGGCATTGTTGTCATGCGCTATCGCGAGAACGCGCTCAACGTCATCGACGGCATCAAGAAAAAGCTCGAGACAATCAAAAGTTCTCTCCCCCCGGGAGTGAAAGTCGTCCCAACCTACGATCGCAGCACGCTGATCAGGAATTCTATTTCGACGCTGCAATGGAAGCTGATCGAGGAAAGCATCGTCGTCGCGCTGGTCTGCGTGATTTTCCTCTGGCACCTGCGCTCCGCTTTCGTCGCGATCATCACATTGCCGATCGCGATCGTTCTTTCCTTCCTCCCGATGTTAAAACTCGACCTAACGAGTAACATCATGTCGCTCGGCGGGATCGCGATCGCGATCGGCGCGATGGTCGATTCGGCCATCATCATGGTCGAGAACGCGCACAAGTTCCTCGAACGTTTCCGGGAGGAGCACGGTCGCGAGCCGAACGGTAGGGAACGCGTCGCCACGGTCGTCGCCGCGGCCAAAAGTGTCGGACGCCCGCTTTTTTTCTCGCTCCTCGTCATCACCGTCAGTTTCATTCCGGTCTTCTCGCTCGAAGCGCAGGAAGGCCGCCTCTTCAAGCCGCTCGCCTACACCAAGACATTCTCGATGTTCTTCGCCGCGCTTCTCAGCGTCACGCTGGTGCCGGTCTTGATGACCCTGTTCATTCGCGGAAAAATTCGGCCGGAAGCGAAGAATCCGATCAACTGCTTCTTGATTTGGGCTTACCAGCCGCTGGTCAATTTCGTCCTGCGCTATCGTTGGCCCACGCTCATCGCGGCCGCGATCATTCTTGCGATCACGATCATTCCGTTCCGGAAGCTCGGCTCTGAATTCATGCCGCCTTTGAATGAGGGCACGATGCTTTACATGCCGACGGCCGTGCCCGGCATGTCGATCACCGAGGCGACCAAGATCCTGCAAATCCAGAATCGCATGCTGCTCAAAGTGCCCGAGGTGACCAGGGTGTTCGGCAAGGCCGGGCAAGCCGAAACCCCGACCGATCCCGCGCCGCTTTCGATGTTCGAAACCGTGCTGACCTTGAAACCGCCCGAGCAATGGCGACCCGGAATGACCTTGGACAAGCTCACGGCCGAGATGAACGCCAACATCAAAACGCCCGGAATGGCCAACATCTTCTGGATGCCGATCCAGACGCGGACCGAAATGTTGACGACTGGTTTCCGGAGCAAATTGGGCATCAAAATCTTCGGACCCGACCTGGGCCAGATCCAGGAGATCGGCCTGCAAATCGAGAAAGCGCTGAGCGATTTCCCCGACACGCGCAGCGTCTACGCGGAGCGGACGACCGGCGGCTATTTCCTCGACTTCAAGGTCCAGCGCGAGACGGCAGCGCGTTACGGACTAACGGTGGGCGCGGTCAACGACGTGATCGAAAGCGCCATTGGCGGCAAGACCATCAGCACCACGGTGGAAGGCCGTGAGCGTTATCCGATCAGCGTGCGCTACGCGCGTGATTTTCGCGATGATCTCGACGCCCTCAAGCGCGTCCTGGTCGCAACGCCCTCCGGCGCGCAGGTGCCGATCTCGATGCTGGCCGACATCAGCTACCAGACCGGGCCGCCCTCCATCCGCGACGAAAACGGACAGCTGGTGGGATTTGTTTTTGTCGACATCACGACGAGCGACCTCGCCGGCTACGTCCGGCGGGCGTCCGAAAGGCTGAGCGAGACCGTGAAGTATCCGCCCGGTTACTACAGTGAGTGGGCGGGACAGTTTCAGTATCTGCAGGACGCGCTGAAGAAGCTCAAAGTCGTAATCCCATTCACGCTCCTGATCATCTTTGTCCTCATCTACATCAACACCAGGTCGGTCACGAAAACCTTCATCGTTTTGCTCGCGGTGCCGTTCTCGTTGGTCGGCGCGTTCTGGCTCATTTACTTGTTAGGCTACAACATGAGCGTTGCCGTCTGGGTCGGCATCATCGCGCTCGCCGGACTCGATGCCGAGACTGGAGTCGTGATGCTCTTGTATCTCGATCACGCCTGGGAGAAATTCCGCGCCGAAGGTCGGATGAACAATTTCAAGGACCTGCACGACGCCGTCATCGAAGGGGCGGTCCAGCGGATCCGGCCCAAGATCATGACCGTTTGCGCGATCCTTTTTGGCCTGCTGCCCATCATGTGGTCGCCGGTCACCGAAGCTGGCGCCGATGTCATGAAAAGAATCGCGACGCCGATGATCGGCGGAATTGTGACCTCCGCCATCCTGGAACTCCTGATTTATCCGGTCATCTTCGTCCTGTGGAAGAAGCGGGGGTTGAAGAAGCAGGAGACTTCGTTCGTTCCGCTGAGTCTGATCACACCCGCGTTGTCACGGTGAGGCATCAAAAAAACTGAACGCAAAATCGGGCCGCTCTACGAATATGGCTTCGGTCTATGATTCCTGCGCGCATCACCCTTCTCATCGTCGGCAGCCTGTTCGCGGCGTTTTTCGCAAAGTCGGATCGGCCAATCCGGCGCGCTTGGCGGAGTGACGCCCGGCGCGATTTTGTCGGCGGCGTAATCTTGACTATATTCCTGTTAAAGTATGTAGATTTAGCAACATGAAACTACGCGCACTCAAATCTCTCCGCCGCGCGCATCCCACTGCCCAGCCGCGCTTCACGCTGCCCAGCGGCGAGCAGATCCCGGCTCATTTCCACATCAGCGAGGTCGGGCACGTCACAAAAAAATTTGTCGATTGCGGTGGCAACTTCCGCCAGCGCGAGGCGTGTGTGCTGCAAACTTATGTCGCGCAGGATTTCGATCATCGGCTCAAGGCCGGGCGATTCGCCGACATTCTCGATCTTGGCGCTTCCATCCTGCCGGGCGATGATCTCGAGGTGGAAGTGGAATGGGATTGCTGCGTCGTCTCACAATATCCGATCGAGTCGGCCCAGGCCCGCGAGGACGCGCTCGAATTCCAGCTCACTGCCCGGCACACCGATTGTCTTGCCAGGGAAAAGTGCGGCTGCGAAGCGAAGGCCGCGGCCACGTCGGGAGCGTGTTGTCGTTAGGCGCAAGGCGATGGAGCTGGTCCAGATTTATCAATGCTTTTGCGACCCGACGCGCTTGCGCATTTTGCATCTCCTGACGCAGACCTCGCTCTGCGTTTGCCATTTCCAGGAGGTGCTCGACGAGCCGCAGGTGAAAATCTCGAAGCACCTTGCCTACCTGCGCGCCCGCGACCTGGTGGAGACGAAACGGAGCGGCAACTGGATCATTTATTCGTTACCCTCGAGGCGTTCCGCTGAGTTGGAGTTAAACCTGCAATGTCTGCAGGATTGCACGGTGACGGATCCGGTTTTCCGGAAAGACCAGCAGCGGTTGACCCGGCTGCAGGCGAAATGCTGCGAACCGGCTGGCGTTTTCGCGAAGGAAAGTAATCCTTTCAAAATCCAATGAAAAAACGCGTTCTCTTCATTTGCATTCACAACGCCGCGCGGAGCCAGATGGCTGAAGCGTGGTTGAACGAAATCTGTGGCGATGAATTCGAAGCGCAGAGCGCCGGGCTCGAACCGGGAGTGCTGAACCCGCTCGTCGTCAAAGCGATGGCGGAATTGGGCCTCGACATTTCGCAAAAAGGAACCCAGGCCGTCTTTGATGTCTGGAAGTCCGGCCAGTTGTTCGCCTACGTCATCACCGTCTGCGATGAGTCGAGCGCGGAGAAATGTCCGGTCTTTCCCGGGCCGGCGACCCGCCTGCACTGGGGCTTTCCTGATCCCTCCGCCTTGACTGGGACACCCGAGGAGAAGCTTGCCGCCGTTCGCGTCATCCGGGACGAGATTCGCATAAAGATCGAGCGATGGTGCGAGGAAGTCTGCGCAACGGCGAATACCCGGTGACAAAAACGCCGCAACCCCGCCTTGCGACCGTCGCTGACGCGGAAGCGATCAACGAGATCTACAACCACTACGTCCGCACGTCAGCAGCGACCTTCCAGGTCGAAGACGAAACGACGGAAGAGCGGATTGAGGAGTTGCGCACCCGGCCAGGAAATCAGCCGATTATTGTCCTCGAAGCCGACGGCGAAATCGTCGGCTGGGGCGCGCTCTCGCCTTTCCGCTCGCGTTGCGCCTACCGCGACACAATCGAGCTTTCCGTCTACGTGCGGCACGATTGCCACCGGCGCGGCTCTGGCCGCGTCATCGTGCACGACTTGATCGCACGGGCGCGTTCGTTAGGCTACCACACCATCCTGGCCGCCTCGTGCGAGGAATCGGTCGCCAGCATTGCTCTCCTCCATTCCTTAGGCTTCCGCGAGACCGGGCGGCTGCGCGAAGTCGGCCACAAATTCGGACGGCGCTTCGATGTCATCTACTTGCAGTTGATGCTCTCAGCACCGCTCCAGGAACCCAAAAAAACACTTTAGGCTTCGCCCTCAAGCGCAGGAAGCGACGCCTCTGCGATGCTATTGTATGGGACGACGAACGGAGGACTTATGATCAGCTTTGACGACACCGACTATGGCGAGACGGATATTTTGAAAGGGCTGCTGGCGGGAGTGGCCGGCGGTCTGCTCGCCTCCTTTCTGATGGAGCAATTCCAGGCGGCGTGGAGCGCGACGTCGCAGGCCATGCAATCGTCGCAAAGGCGGGGCGGCCGAAAACCGGATCCGGCTACGGTGAAAGCGGCCAACGTCATCTCGGAAAAAGTGACCGGCCACAAAGTGCCGAAGGATTACAAGTCGCTGGCGGGCGAAGCGGTGCACTACGGGATGGGAGCGACAACGGCGGCGGTTTACGGCGTGCTCGCGGAAGTCGCGCCGATCGTCACCGTCGGCGATGGCGCCGCCTTTGGCGCCGGCGTCTGGGCGCTCGCGGATGAACTCGCGGTCCCGGCCGCGGGGTTGTCGAGGCCGGCGCGGGAAATTCCCCTAACGACGCACCTCTACGCCCTCGCTTCGCATCTGGTCTACGGCTGGATCACCGAGACGGTCCGGCGAGCCGTGCGCCGTGCTCTCTAGCGACGGCCGACGATCGAAAACGCCATCAAGGCGCACCGACCACTTTGTAAACGTGGTACGGGGTGGAGCGCATATCCTTTCCGCCATTGAAGCGCGGCATGTTTTGGATTTGCGAGGTGGTGACGTAGAGCGAGCCATCGGGCCCTAAGGCCAGGCTGTCGGGCCAGCTAAGGCGCCCGTCCGCGACCACCGGTTCAAGCTTCTTTTCCTTCGGGTCGAAGCTCATGACCGCACCATGTTCCACATCGGTGAGATAGAGCTTTCCGTTCGGCCCCATCAACATTCCATCCGGCACCGGCGTTTCGATCACTCTCTCCACCTGGGCGCTCAATTCACTTTTCGTTAGGCTTGAATTCCGCAAATCGACCGTCTTAATCCGGTAAAGCGCGCGTCCGGTCAGGGCATGGTAATAGAGGAAACCGTTCCGCTGATCGAGCGCGATGCCGTCGGAATGGATCCGCGGTGGTTGCCCGTTCTCCGCCAGCAGCGCACGACCGGCCACTTGCAGTTTGAAATCCTTTTCCGCCTGGGTGGAGCGATCTTCCTGCAGAAGACGGCGCGCTTGGCCGCTGCCCAGATCCACCACCACGATCGCGCCCAGCCCGGAGTCGGTGATGAACGCCGTCTGCGTCTTGGGATCGACGCGAACGTCGTTCAGGTAACTGTTTTTCGGGGCCACGTCCTCGCCCAACAGGATGGTTTGCACGACCTCGTTCTTGGCCAGATCGATTTTCACCAACTTGGGTCCGCCCTTGACGGTCTCCTTCATTTTCGGCGCGGCCGGATCGAGAATCCAAAGGCTATCGCTGTCGTCCACGTAGACACTTTGCACACAAACAAAGTGGTTGGCCGGTGCTCCCGTCTGGTTCCACTCTTCGCTCGGGAACGGCCGCGGCTTTCCGTCGACCACTTCCGCGACCGAGATGGTGTGATCATCGGACCAATCGGGAAAATTGACGAAGATTCGCCCACTTTTCGAGACCGCCACGCCCGTCACCTGCTGATCCGGAAAACTGGCGACGAGTGCAAGGCTGGCAGTCGCGGCTGGCAACGGCACGGCTGTGAGCAGGAAAAGTAAAGCGAAGGTGCCGAAAGTTCGAAGTTTCATCCTCATAGAATCGTTCCCCTGACTCGTTAGGCTAGGCTTCCCGCTCCGCGGCGCCAGCCAGCAAGGCGTGCACCTCTTCGTCGGTTGTCTGCCGGAAATTATCGTAAAACTGGCCGATGCCAAAAAACGGTTCGGGTTGCCACCCGCAAACCACTTCGTCGGCTTCCGCCTGCATTTTCCGGCCGGTCGATTCCGCCGCGACCGGCACCGCGATAATCAGGCGCGCCGGTTTGCGTTCCCGCACCGCCCGGGCCGCGGCCCGCATCGTCGCACCGGTCGCGAGACCGTCATCCACCAGGAACACTGTTTTGCCCTCGAGGTCGGGAAAGGTCCGTGCGCCGCGGTAACGCTCCTCGCGCCGGAGAAGCTCTTCCTTCTCCCGCGCTGTCACCCAGTCGATCGCTTCCTGCGCGCGGGGACCGAGCGCCGCAACCACCCCGGCGTTTAAGACCCGGATTCCCCCAGATGCGACCGCTCCCATCGCGAGCTCCTCCCGGCCGGGCACGCCCAGCTTACGCACCACGAAGACATCGAGCGGGGCCTGCAAGGCGCGCGCGATTTCGTATCCCACCGGCACCCCGCCGCGCGGCAGCGCGAGCACGATCAGGTCGCGGCGGCCGCGAAAACGAACCAGCTCGCGCGCGAGAAATCGCCCGGCATCGCTGCGGTCGAGGAAGCGCATTGGTCAAAAAGTGAATCGTGAACCGCGAATCGACAAATTTAACAATTTAGCGATTTAACGCTGCCAACACTTGGATTCCCCGCAAATCCAGACGAGGAAATCCGCGCCACGCACTATGAAAGGAACAGGAATCGAACGCACCGCCAACGTGCCGGAGGATCTCACCGGCCGCCCGCGGCGCGTCGTGACCGGCGCGGTCTCGTGGCGCCGGACTTTCTCCGCCTTTCAATATCGCAACTACCGGCTCTACTTTTGGGGCCAGCTCGTCTCTCTCATCGGCACCTGGATGACGAACACCGCGCAAGGCTGGCTCGTTTACCAGCTGACCGGTTCCAAGGCATTGTTAGGCGTGGTCGCCGCCGCCGGCACAGCGCCGATGCTTTTCTTCGCCACCTGGGGCGGCTGGGCGGCCGATCGTTTCCCGAAACGCTCCGTCCTCATCTGGACGCAAAGCGCCATGATGATTCTGGCTTTTGTCTTTGCGGGGCTGGTCGGGTCGGGGCTCATCCGGCCGTGGGAAATCATCGTGCTCGGCCTTTGTGGCGGAGTGGTGATGGCCTTCGACATGCCGGCGCGGCAATCGTTCGTCGTCGAGATCGCGAGCCGCGAAGACTTGATGAACGCGATCTCGCTCAACAGCGCGATGTTCAACGGCGCGCGCATCATCGGTCCCGCGATCGCCGGTTTCCTGATGGCGAAAGTGGGCATCGCGCTCTGCTTCTTTATCGATGGCGTCAGTTTTCTCGCCGTCCTTGCCGGGTTGCTCATGATGCGCTTGCCAGCGCACCGACCGCACGCCGCGGCGGGCGGCGCGCTCGCCCAATCCCTCGAGGGCTTTCGCTACGTCTGGCATCACATCCGGGTCCGCACCATTTTCATTCTCTTCGCGATCGTCGGAATTTTTGGCTGGTCCTACTCCGTTCTCATGCCGGCCTTCGCGCGCGATGTGTTGCATCTCGGCGAGCAAGGCTACGGCTTTTTGTTAGGCGCGAGCGGCGTGGGCGCGCTCCTCGGCGCCTTTACGACCGCGACTTTCGGGGCCGGAGTCTCGCCGCGCAAACTGGCCTTTGGCGGGGTTTGGCTTTTCTCGGCGATGCTTTTGATTTTTTCGTTCAATCGCAATTTGATCATCGCGATGCTCTGTCTTGCCGGTTCCGGGTTCGGCATGATGCTTTTCTTCTCCACCTCCAACACCACCGTGCAGACCATTGTGCCGGACGAAATGCGGGGCCGTGTAATGGGCATCTGGGCGCTGATTTTCGGTGGGATGATTCCCTTTGGCAGCCTCGAAGCCGGGGCGCTCGCGCACTACCTCGGAACCTCCGCCACCCTTGGAATCGGCGCCTGCATCTGCGCCCTCGCCGCCATGGTGACGCTGATGATTGTCCGCCGGCGGGACGCGCAGCTGGCCGCCGCGGCCTAACGAGATCTCGCGATGTAGACGCTTCCCTCTGGGAAGCGCGGGAGTTGCATCCATTACAGATCGAGCGGCCCTCGTGGCGGCGACGCCAACGCCCGCGTTTCGCAGAGCGAAGCGTCTACAACGGCCGCCGGCGGTGCCAGTCGGTGCTTTGCTCGAAAGCGTGCGCGAGCTGGAAAACGCGCGTCTCATCGAGCGCCCGGCCCATGATTTGCAACCCGATCGGCAGCGGATTTTCCGTCTCTTCCCGGGCGAAGCCGCAGGGAATACTGATGCCACAAATCCCCGCCAGGTTGGCCGCGTTGGTGAAAATGTCGGCGAGATACATGCGCAACGGGTCGGCGGAGCGTTCGCCGAGCAGGAACGCCGGCTCCGGTGTGGTCGGCGAAATGATGGCGTCCACCTTTTCGAAAGCCCGCGCGAAATCCTGCCGGATGAGCGTCCGCACCTTTTGCGCCCGCAGATAATAGGCGTCGTAGTACCCGGAGCTGAGCACATAGGTTCCGAGAATGATCCGGCGTTTGACCTCGGCGCCGAAACCTTCCGCGCGGGTGCGGCCGTAATGATCGGACAAGTCGAGCGGATTCTCCGCGCGATAGCCGTAACGCACGCCGTCGAAGCGCGCCAGATTGGCCGACGCCTCGGCCGTCGCGATGATGTAATAGGTATCGATCGCGTAGTCGGTATGGGGCAGTGAAATATCGACCAGCTCCGCGCCTAACGAGCTGAAATGCGCCAGCGCAGTATCGATCGCGGCTCTCACCTCCGGGTCGATACCGGCGATCAGGTATTCCTTCGGCAATCCCAACCGGACACCGCGCAGATTGCTTTCCAGCGCGGCGCTGTAAGCGGGCACCGGCGCGTCGAGCGAGGTGGAGTCGTTCGGGTCGACCCCCGCCATCACTTCGAGGAGGAGCGCGGCATCGCGCACCGTTCTCGCGAGGGGACCGATCTGGTCGAGCGAAGAAGCAAACGCCACCAGGCCATGGCGCGACACGCGGCCATAGGTCGGCTTCATCCCGACCACGCCGCACAGCGCCGCCGGCTGCCGAATCGATCCGCCGGTGTCCGAGCCTAACGACGCAATCGCTTCCCCTGCCGCGACGGCCGCGGCGGAACCGCCGCTCGACCCGCCCGGAATGCGCGCCCGGTCCCACGGATTGCGCGTCGGCTTCACGCTCGAGTTCTCGGTCGAAGATCCCATCGCGAATTCGTCCATGTTCGTTTTGCCGAACGGGATCGCGCCGGCTGCCTTCAGCCGGGCAATCGCCGTCGCGTCGAACATTCCGCGGTAACCGCGCAGAATTTTCGAAGCGCAGGTGCAGGGCTGTCGCTCGACGCTGATCGCATCCTTGACCGCAATCGGGATTCCGCCCAGCGGCAGGCTCACATCGGCCGCATCGGCCGCGGCGAGCGCGGCATCGAGATCGCGCGAAAGGTAGGCGTCGATCTGGGGATCGAGCGTCTCGATCCGCTCGTGCAAAGCCTCGAGCACTTCGCGCGGCGAAACCTCGCGCCCGCGCAGAAGTTTTTGCAATTCAGAGATCGTTAGGCCGGGCAGATCGCTCTTCGTCATTCGACCACCCTGGTGACGATGAACAAACCATTCGCCGCCCGGGGCGCGTGACGCAGCGCTTCCTCCTGGGTCAGGCCAGGGCGCGGCTCATCCTCGCGCAGGACGTCGAAGACCGGAAAGGCATGCGCCGCCGGTTCGACGCCTTCCACGTTCACCTCACGCAGTTTCGCCGCGTGCTCGAGCACCTGCCCGAGCTGCGTCTGGAAAAGCGCGGTTTCCTCCGCCGTCAGGTCGAGACGCGCGAGCTGCGCGACGTAGGCGACATCGAGATCAGAAGGTTCGGGCATGTGCTTGCGAAGGTAATCGCTCGTCGCCGCCATTGTCATGTTGAGCGGAGCGAAACACCTCTGACTATTTCCGCCTCTCCGCGCGCCCGGAATATCAGTGATCCTTCGCTTCGCTCAGGATGACAACTTAATCAGAAATGCAGATGGGTCGTGATCCAGATGATGGCGAGGGCGAGCGCGATGACGAGCACGATGAAGAGCAGGCGGCCTTCGCTCCGCTGCTTGCGGAGGGAGCGCGGGCGGCGGTTTTCCGCGGCGTATTCGCCGTAGCGTTTATCCTGCAGCGCGATCGAGACATCGAGGCGATTGCGCCCTTCGCTCGCGCGCTCCAGCAGGTCTTCGCGCTCCCGCCGAGTCTTTTCCTCCGCGACGCGGGGCGCCTCCTCGATCATGCGCTGGAGGTCTTCCATCTGCTTGCGCAAATCGCTTTCCAACTGCGCAAGCTCCTGCTGCTTCAGGTTGAGCGGCGTGTCGGATTGAGCGCGTCGTCGTGCCATGCGCGCCTAACGACTTGCGCCGTTCATGTAGAGAAAAATGAGCAGGGCGATCACTCCGCAGATGATCAACGGCAAGCTCAGGGCAAAGCCGATCTGGAGCCACTGCGCGAAGGAATGGGTCGGCCCGCCGCTGGTCTCGAAGCCACTACTGGTCTCAGGCAACGGCACGGACTCATGCTCGTCGGCCGTCGCCTGGAGCCGACTGCGCTGCTGGCTGTATTCCGTCCGGGCGTCGTCCACCGTGCTCAGCGCGCGACTTAATTCCTTGCTCAGGTCGGCCGGGTTCCAGGTCCGCGGATCAATCGCCTCGAGCAGCTCGAGGTGTTGCCCAAAACTCTCCCGCGTCGCGCGAAGCTGCTCCATTTTTTTCTGTGCGTCGTAGGCTTCGCGCTCAAGCACGACCAGAGAGCGCGTCAGCTTGTCGGTCATCTCGGCCCGACCGTGCTCGAGCTCTTCCTGGCGTCGGCTCAGCTCCTCGAGTTCGCGCTTTTGTTTTTCGATCTGTTCCTGTTGGCGCTTCAGCTGGAGCAATTGCTCCTGCGCTTTCTGCACCTGGGAGTCGAGGTGCTCGGTGCCAAGACTGTCGTCTTCGTTGAGTTCCAGCATTTGTTCGATGGGACGGATGCGTTCGGCCATGGCGTTTTAGTGCGCCGGGCGACTGACGTTGTCCGGTCGCGCGAACGCTACGGCGGCATATTAATTGGCCGCGCTGGGATTGCCAGAATTTTCACCGCGCGAACTGCGAAATATCAAAGCTGCGTCCTCCCGAGCGGAGCGCAGCGCAGTCGGGAGATGACCTAACGACCGGGCATCATCTCGAGCAGCATCCCGCGAAAATATTCCGTCTCCGGCAGCGTCGGGAGGACGGGATGATCGAGCGCCTGTTCGTAACGCCGCAGCCGCCGCGCGGACCGGCGCGCATCGACCAGCGCGTCGGCGATCATCCCCTCGAACACTTCCGCGCCGACGTGATGCGAGCAGGAAAAAGTCGCCACCATTCCGTGAGGCGAAAGCAATTTGAAGGCGCGGACGTGCAGCTCCTTGTAGCCGCGCAAGGCGTCGTCCAGGCCACCCTTGCTCTTCGTAAACGAGGGCGGGTCGAGAATGACGAGATCGAATTTTTCTTCCGCCTTTTCGGCGCCGCGGAGGAATTGGAAAACATCCTGCTCGACCCAGCGCACCGCCAACTGATTGCGGGCCGCGTTGTGGGCGGCCGCGCGCAGGCTCTCAGCACCCGCTTCCACGCCGACGACTTCGCTTGCCCCGGCGCGGGCGCAGGCGAGCGCGAATCCACCCTGGCTGGTGAAACAATCGAGCACGCGCCGCCCTTGGGCGTGCTGCGCGACGAGCGCGTAGTTCGGCAGTTGGTCGAGATAAAAACCGGTTTTCTGCGCATGGAGCAGGTCGACCTGCAGTTTCAGGCCGGCGACTTCGATCTCGACTTCGTTAGGCGCTTCGCCCCGCAGCATCCCGCTGCGCAACTCCATCCCTTCCGCGCGGCGCACCGGCGCATCGTTGCGCTCGATGATTTGTAGGGCGGGCGCTCCGCCTGCCCTGTCGCCCTCTGCAGGCGGAGCGCCCGCCCTACAACAATCTTCCAGCGCCCTAACGATAAGTTCCTTGCGCTGGTCCATCGCGAGGGTCAGCGTCTGGAGCACGAGACAATCGCCATAGCGATCGACGATCACGCCGGGCAGCCCGTCGCTCTCGCTCCAGACGAGGCGGCAGAGGCGCGGATCGATCCCACGCCGCGCCCGGTACTCGATCGCCTGCGCGATGCGCCGCTGGAAAAAATCGAGATCGAGATCCTGCTTCCGGCGCGAAAAACGCCGCGCCACGAGCTGCGATTTCGAGTTGTAGATCGCGCTTCCCAGCAAGTGGTCGCGGCCATCCTTGAGTGAAATCACATCGCCGTCGGCGGGATTCCCAAACACCTTCAGGACTTCGCCGCTGAACACCCAATCGTGTCCGTGGAAAATCCGCGCGCGAGGTTTAACAACAAGGCCGCCCATCGGCTCTCACTGACGGGCAGAGCGAATTCCGGGGCAAGCGGAAGTCGTCGACCCGCAGACGCGGCGCGAACGTGCAGACGAACGAACCGCCCGAGCCGGAACCATCGCCCACGCCGCCAGGCGACGAGCAAGCTTTGCCCACTCCCGGAGGAAGCGCCGAGCCCTCCGTCTCCCCCTCGCCGGAAAGCAGCGCCGAACCCTCGCCCACTCCCGAAAAAGCACCCCGAAGCCGCGCCGCAAACCGACCCCGCGTCCACGACCCCCGACTCCGGACGACATCAAACGCACGTTGCGCAAGCTTTTGCCCGGCGGCAATTAGCTGGGACCGCGGGGCTGATTTCGCATTCGCGCTGGCAATCCTGGCATCATTGCCTAAGAGTACACGGCTAAACTTGTCATTTAAACGGCCACCCTACTCGCTGCGTGAATCCAACACCCAACCTGCCCGAAAACAATCCGCCCGCCCCCGCGTCCGAACGCGCTGACCTGCGTCCCGAGAGCATCAACGACGCCGTCATCCGCCTCGCCGGCAATTCGCAGGACGGCATCCAAAGCGCGGGCGCGTTTCTCGCCCGCCTCGCCGGCCGGAGCGACCAGGACGTGATGACCTACATGACGATTCCGGCCACGATTTCGGGCGGGCCGTCGATCTTCCAGGTGCGCATCGGCACCGGCGAAGTTCTCTCCGCCGGCGATGAAGCCGATTTCCTCGTCGCCTTTTATCAACACAGCTACCAGGACCACATCGATTTCCTGAAAGAAGGCGGCGTCCTTCTCTACGACTCGGACAACGTCGAGCCGAATCTCGACGACAAACGTTTCGTTTACGTCGGAGTGCCAATCACCGGTCTAACGGTTGAGGCACTCGGCGGGACGGCGAAGGACAAAGGCAAAAACATTTTCGTCCTCGGGCTGATCTCGAAAATTTTCCAGCTCGATGTCGAGAAGATGAAAAAGCTGATCGGCGAGAAATTCGCCGGCAAAGACGCGAGTATTGCCAACACCGCGCTGATGGCGTTCCAGGCCGGTTACGGATACCCGGTCGGGAAAGTCCTTTCGCACCAGTATCAATTTGAGCACGTCGCGAAAAAGCCGGGCGCGCCCGCGCAGATCACGATGGATGGCAACCAGGCCCTCGCCTACGGCCTCATCGCCGGCGGCGTGCGCTATGGAGCCGGTTATCCGATCACGCCCTGGTCGTCCGTCATGGAAATATTGCGGAGCGAACTGCCGAAATATGGCGGCCTCTTCGTCCAGGCCGAGGACGAGCTCGGCGCGGTCTCGATCGCGCTCGGCTTTTCTTATTCCGGCAACCTCGCCATCACCGGCAGCGCCGGACCCGGCATCTCGCTCAAGACCGAAGCGATCGGTTGGGCGTCGATGGCGGAAATCCCGCTCCTCATCATCAACGTGCAACGCGGCGGCCCGAGCACCGGCCTGCCGACCAACGTCGAGCAGAGCGATCTTTTCCAGGCGATTTACGGCGGCCACGGCGACAGCCCGCGCGTCGTTCTCGCCGCCAAGACGGTGGAGGATTGTTTCTACATCGCGATCGAAGCAGCCCGCATCGCGCGCAAATACAGCACGCCGGTTTTCATTCTCAGCGACACCTCGCTCGCCACCCGCATCGAGGCGTTCGACGAACCAAAGCTCACCGAGTTAATGCAGGATCCGAAACCGGACCTGACTCCGCTCGACACCCACAAGCCCTACGCGCTCGACAAGATCACCCGGCACGCGCCGCCCGGCACGCCGATCCGCGACGGCAAATACCCGCTCATCAGCGGCCTCGAGCACGACGAGTTTGGCCATCCCACCGGCAGCCCGAAGTTGCACATGGCCATGACCGCCAAGCGCCGCAACAAGCTGCGCCAGCTAGCCGAGGAAATCCCGGTCCCGGAAGTTTTTGGCGACGCCGAGGGCGACACCCTTCTGGTCGGCTGGGGCTCGACCTACGGGCCGATCCACGACGCCGTGAAACGCGCGCTCGAGCATGGCGAAAAGATCGGCGCGATCCACCTGCGCCATCTGCACCCGTTGCCTAACGGGCTCGAGAAAATCTTCGCGAAATTCAAGCGCATCGTCGTCGTCGAGATGAACGACCAGGGCGTCTACGGTTTCGGCCAGCTCGCCACCATCCTGCGCGCGCGCTACTGCGAACCGAAAATCCAGAGCGTGACCAAGACCGACGGCCTCACCTTTCGCGTCCGCGAAATTCTCGAGGACGTTTTCCAGGGCCGCACCTTTGCGGAAAAGAAAATTACCAAGCACGCCGCGCACGCGCCGGAGCACATCGACACCGCCCCGGAGAACGTGGATTCCGTCAAGGAAGTCGTGCCCCAGGGAGTCGGCTAACCATTTTTCCTAACGAACAGATTTTCACCAATGAGCACTGACACACTGACCGCCGAACCGCCAAGAGAGAAACTCACCAAGAAAGCCATCACCGCCGATCACCCGACGTGGTGTCCCGGCTGCGGCGACTTCGCCGTCCTCGCCTGCTACTACAAAGTCCTCGAGAAACGCCAGATCGAGCACGAAAAAATCGTCACCCTCGCCGGCATCGGCTGCTCCTCGCGCTTCCCTTATTTCGTCAACGGCCACGGCGCCCACTTCATCCATGGCCGCGCCGTCCCGCTCGCCAGCGGCATCAGCCTGGCCCGGCCCGACCTCCACGTCTTCCTCTTCGGCGGCGACGGCGACGGTTTCTCGATCGGCGGCAACCACCTCGACCACGGCGCGCGCAAGAACATCAACATGACCTACGTCATCATGGACAACTTCGTCTATGGCCTGACGAAAAAGCAGACCTCGCCCACCTCGCCGATCGGGTTCAAGAGCAAGACCGACCCGCAGGGCGCGATCGACCAGCCGGTCAACGCGATGAAAAAACTCGTCGCCAGCGGAGCCACCTTCGTCGCACGCACCCACGCCAGCCAGGTCAATCACATGATCCAGATGATCGAGCGCGCGATGGATCATCCCGGCTTCAGCGTCATCGAATGCCTGAGCGAATGCGTCGAGTTTTTCCCCGGCGCCTTCGACAATGCGAACCCGCGCAAAGGCGGCGCCTTCGAGGTGATCGAGGAGAAAAAATACGACAACACTCCAGAGGACGAGGCGCGCCACGACGTCACCGACGAGCTGGCGGCCTACAAGCTGGCGCAGATCCCATTCCCCGGGGTCTTCGGAGTCTTCTACCAAAATGATCGCCCGACCAAAAACGCGTTGGAAAAGAAATGGATTGATAGCACGAGGGAGAAACTCGGTCAGCCGACCGATCTCGCGCTTCTGCAGAAGACGTTTGATCGAATGAAGTGACGACGCGCTTCGCGTTGTCATCCTGAGCGCAGTCGAAGGATCTCACGCTGCTCCTTCCAGCCTGGTCTTCTTCCTGATAGCCTGAGCGCGTGGCTGTTTACGTATTCACCCCTACTTCGAGAAACAGGTTCTGCGCAAACGCCCAAACCTGACCAAGGAGATGTGCATTCGAGTCATCCAATCGCCCGCGCGCGTCGAACTGCAGGAACAGGATCGCTATCGATTCTGGGCTTCAGTTGCGGAACTCCAGGGTCGCTTCTTGCGGGTTGTCACGCTCTCCGATAAACTGACCATCCACAACACATTCCTCGACCGCAGATTCCGGCCATGAAGCTCAATTATTTTCCAGACACCGATTCGCTCTACATCGACCTCTCCCAAAAGCCGAGCATCGAAAGCCGCGAGGTATCTGAAGGAGTCGTTCTCGACTACGACGCGGAAGGAAATCTGGCCGGAATCGATATCGACCACGCCAGCCGCAAGCTGGATCTGCGCGAACTGGTCACGAGCCAGCTTCCTCTCGCCGCGAAGGCGTAGCATCCGCCGTCCATAAGCGGGCGCCGCCTATTACATATCCTGGATCCGGTAATTGATACAAATTACTCCAGCGAATGAAGACCCTCGGCATCGTCGGCGGGATCGGGCCGGAATCGACCATCGAATACTACCGCTTCATCCTTGAGGGCTATCGCGCGCGCGTGCCCGACGGGAGCGCGCCGCACCTCATCATCGACAGCATCGACGTGAACCGCGCGATCGCGCTGCTCGACGCGAACGATCTCGCCGGCCTGACGAATTATATTTCCGCCGCGATCGACCGGCTGGCGCGCGCCGGCGCCGAGATCGCGCTCATCGCGGCCAACACGCCCCATCTCGTCTTTGACGAGGTCCAGCGCCGGGCGACGATCCCGATGCTCAGCATCGTGCAGGCAGCGTGCGACCATGCGCGCGGACTCGGGCTCCGACGGCTCGGTTTGCTCGGCACTGGATTCACCATGCGCGCACGGTTTTTTCCCGATACCTTCGCGCGCGCCGGACTCGAGCTGATCACGCCGCGAGAAGACGAGCAGGCGTTCATCCACGAAAAATACATCCACGAGCTGCTCAAAAACCAGTTCCTGCCCGAGACCCGCACCGCGCTCATCGGCATCATCGAGCGGATGCGAAAGGACGAGGGAATCGAAGCGCTGCTCCTTGCCGGAACCGAGCTGCCCCTCATCCTCCGCGGCGCCGAACCGGAAGGCCTCGCGTTTCTCGATACGACCATGATTCACGTCAATGCCGCCGTTGACGCAATCGTGCAGTAAAGGTGTGTTCTGCTCGTGACTGTACGCGTCTCAGCTCATGAAGAGCGAACGCGGCAGGCCACTCTGCTCGATAATGCTCTTCAACGTCCCGCGTCGAATTTCCGGGTGATTCGGCACGATCACCGTTCTCCCGCCATCCGTGGTTTGCTTGCGCATGACGATGTGACTGCCGGATTGCCGCGACTTCACGAATCCGTGCTCCTGCAGGATCCGGCAAACTTCGCGCGCCGAGAAGGCGCGCAGCCTAGGCATGTGCCGGTTCGAGCGAAGTCACCTTCACGCCCCGATTGAGCCGCCGCTTGATTTCCTTTTCGTCCGCATTCTCGAGCAACAGCTCCACGGCCTCTTTGATCATTTTTTCCGCTTCTTCAATCGTCCGCCCCTGGCTGGCGACGCCAAGTTCCGGACACGTGGCGACGAACCAATCCTCTTCCCGTTCGATCACGGCGGTCAGTTTGGGCAGCTTCACAGTGCAGAGATTACCTCAGTTCCGATGATTTTGGAAGACGCGTCACTCGTCACCACTCATTTCAGCGTTTGATTCGCTCGCGCCTCATCGCTCACCCTTCGGGCATGGTCTATGTCGCGGCCTCCCGCGCTGAAGCTGTGTGCGTCTGGCCCGTCTCCTCTTCAGACGGGGAATTTTTTTGAATCCAAACCGGCGTTCGGCCGCATCCATTCAGTAGACACCATGGAAACTTCATTCCCAACCACGCCGGTCAGCGCCCCGGCCGTCCCTAGCGTGCGCACCTGGACCATTCTTTGTCACGCCACCGCCTTGCTCGGCGTCTTCTTTCCTCTCCCGGGCCACCTCGTGGGGCCGCTCATCGTCTGGCTGGCCAAGCGCGGCGACTCGCCCGAGATCGATGCCCACGGCAAAGAGTCGCTCAATTTCCAACTCTCGATGCTCCTCTACACCCTCATCTCCGGGGTCTTTTGCCTCATCCTCGTCGGCTTCGTCTTTCTCGCCACCCTTTGGGTTCTGAACGCCATCCTCGTCATCATCGCCTCGATCCAGGCGAGCGACGGGAAGTTTTATCGCTACCCGATGACGATCCGGTTCATTCAATAACCCGAGTTGTAGAGCAAGCGCGCCGCTTGCCGTCTCTGGAGGGACGCGCGCCGTCGCGTCCTCAGCCCATTAACAAATAACCGATAACTGAGAACGGCGCGCAGCGCCTAAATCTCCTTCGTCATGAAGACGCTGTTCGGATCGTCGGTGTAATCGGCGAACGGGCCGCAAGAGCTAAACCCCGTCCGCTCGTAAAGCCGGCGGGCCGGCTCGAACGCAGGCTGCACCCCTGTCTCCAGGCTCAAGCAACGATACCCACGCCGGCGCGCTTCCTCGAGGATGTGATTCAGCATCGCGGTCGCGACACCTTTGCGCAGATGCCGCGCCACCGTCCGCATCGACTTGATCTCGCCGTGGAGTGCGTCCAGTTCCTTGAGCGCGCCGCAACCGAGCAGTTCGCCATCCTCCCAGATGCTCCAGAACGTCACCTCCGGTCGGCGCAATCCTTCGATCGGCAGCGCATGCACACTCTCCGGCGGTGATTGCCGCCGCATCTGCGCCATATGCTCCTCCAGGAACACCGCTACCTCCGGCCCGCTCAGGTCATCTCTCTTGATCTGCACGAGTGACTGATTTTACCGCGCCGCTCCGAAGGTCAACCCGGCAAATGCCCGATCTTTTCGAATCCGCGGTCCCCGTCGTTTCAGCATTTCAGCTTTCGGTTTTTCAGCGTTTGGCCTTCGGCTCGCTCGCCTCTCCCAGAAACCATTAACGAATAACCAATAACGCGCTCGCCACCGAGCGTCCTGTTTGAGGGCGCGTTGTCGATCATGACCGCGACCCCATTTCCCCCGCGCGTCGATCCAGTTCGTTAGCAGAAATTTGTCAAGATTTGCACACTGACCCCCAATTGCCCCCCGGCCTCGCCTGATCGGCTGCGTAATGCGAGCCGCTGCTTCGCGACGTCGCAAGAGCGGGGCGCGGCGTTTTCAGATCATCGGGACGACGGTAGCCCTTGCCATTTCCTCAGGCGGTATCTCGGCCTTGTCGGTGATCAGCTTGCGCAGGAACGGAATGAGCAGGACGAGCGCGACGCCGACCACGAGGCTGCCCGCGCCGAGCGCGCCGAAGAGCTTCACATACTCGGGGTTGGTCGCGACCGCCGTGGTGCCGTTCGGCTCGGGGATCATGCCCGAGAAGTCACCCGCGAAGAGCGACGCGAGGCCCGTCACGAGCATCCAGCTGCCCATCATCACCCCCTGATACTGCTTCGGCGCGAGCTTGCCGATCATCGCGTATCCGATCGGAGAGATGAGCAACTCACCGACGCTCTGCAGCACATAACTCATGAACAGCCACAAGAACGCACTCTTGCCGTCCACGCCGGCCAGCTTGATGCCTAACGGGAGAATGAGAAAGCCCAGCGCCATCAAGAGCAGCGCCGTCGCAAACTGTTTCGGGATGTCGATTCTCCAACCCCGTGCGCGCATCCCTGTAAACAACGACGCGAGCACCGGCCCGCCCAACACGATGCAGACGGTGTTGATGTTCTGAATCCACTGCGGCTGAATCTGCACCTTGCCGACCATCAGGTTGACGTTGTTAACGGCGAACAGCATCAAACCGCTCGGCGCCATCTGATACAATGACCAGAACGCCAGCGAGCCGAGCGTCAAAATCAGGTAGGCCGTCATGTTCCGTTTTTCTCGACGATCCCCATGGCTAAGTGTGAGGTAGATCAACGTGACCGCGACGGCGGCGCAGATGCCCTTGACGAGCGTTTCGGTCATGTCGGGGTGCTGGAGCATCAACCACACAACGGGTATGAGACCAAAGAGAATGCCGATGCCGGCGAGCAGGCGCAGCCGAAATTGCTTCGACGTCGCCTCGAGCAGCGGGGTGTTGCGGTCGGTCAGCGTCTTCCACGACAGCACCGCGAGGATGATGGCGACAAAGTTGCCGAGCGTCGCGAAGATAAAAAGGCTCGAATAGCTCTGGGTCCCCTGGAAGTAGCCAGCGACGGCGAACCCGACGAAGAACCCGACGTTCATGCCGGCGTAGTTCCAGAGGAAGGCTCCTTCGCGGCGCGGATCCTCCGAGGTGAAGCGCTGCGTCAGCATCATGTTGATGCAGGTGACGTTCAGGCCGCTGCCGGTCAGGAAGAAGGCGAGGCCGACGTAGAACAGCGCGAGCGAGCCGACCGCAATGCACCCGCAACCGATGACCTGCAGCGCCATGCCCCCGACGAAGAGATTCCGGTTCGAGAGGAAGCGGCCGCCCAGGTAGCCGCCGAAGAGGTGCAGGCCGTAGTTGAAGGCACCAAACACCCCCATCAACGTCGTGGCCACTTTCACCGAGAGCTGCAGATGCTTCGTCGCGTAGAGGACCAGCGTCGAGTAAAGGACGGCGAAGCCGAGCGTCGCAAAGATCTGAATAAAGAAGAGCACGGCCGTTCCCTCCGGAGCCGCGGAGAAAAGGCGTTTGGGCGAGTTCATCCGCCGCTCTTGTCGCTCGCCGTCCCGGGCAATGTCAAGCCCGCCCATGTTCCTCAGAGCCTTTACCGCCTGCGTCGAGCATGCGAGAATTTGCCTTGACGCTGTGCAGTATCGTTGTTGAACTTCGACATGCTTGCCGTCCAAGACGCCAGATATTGCGTTGCTGCCGCCGAATCTGCTCCACTGCTTGATGTGAATCGAGACGCCTTCGAAACTGAACTTCTCGGCCTTCTCAAAGAAAAATCCGTCTGCGAAGGTAACTTTACGCTGGCTTCTGGCGCGCAAAGCGACCTTTATATCGACGCCAAGTTGACGACCTTGGACCCGCGCGGGGCTCACTTAGTCGGCGAAGTCGGCTGGCGA
This sequence comes from Spartobacteria bacterium, assembly GCA_003169975.1. Classification (GTDB taxonomy): domain Bacteria; phylum Verrucomicrobiota; class Verrucomicrobiia; order Chthoniobacterales; family UBA10450; genus Palsa-1392. The sequence goes on from PNAA01000034.1 coordinate 72,974, forward strand.
TTGGTAAAGCAGACCGCGGAAGAGCTGGGCGTGCATGTTGATGCGATCGGCGGATTGACGATGGGCGCAGACCCGATCGCCTTAAGTATCGGGATCGCTGCATTCCGGCACAATCCTGCCACCGCACTCCAAACATTTACCGTGAGAAAGACGGCAAAATCTCATGGACGACACAAACTCATCGAAGGAAATTTCTCGCGAGGTGATTCAGTCGTAGTCGTCGACGATGTCATCACAACCGGTGGCTCAACGCTCCAGGCGATCGAGGCGGTTGAGACCTCTGGAGGCAATGTAGCCTTCGTCCTAGTCCTGGTCGATCGTCTGGAGGGAGGTCGGCAGGCAATCGAACAACGTGGCCACAAAGTGGTGTCTGTTTTCACCCGGGAAGACGTGGTCACGGATGCCTCGCGACAACCAAATACCTCAGCTACTTGAGCGGTTATCTGGCCCGCTTAGCCAGGACAAACTGGAGTCGTTGTCCAAGGAGTTTCAGAGCCTGACACAAGATCGCGCCGAAACTCTCACCTTCTTCGTTCTTGAAAACGTTTGTCGCACTCTCGCTCGTACCCTGGAAGGCGAAGCAGTATCCGTCCGGCGCTTCCATGACCTGACGAATGGAATCGCCGAAGAGATCAAAGATGTGCTCCGCGCCGTTCAGAATGCGACTCAGGACGTCGAGAAACTGCAGTCATTGGTAGGCTTGCTATTTCGCAACCTGGCGCTCTATCGCAAGTGAGCTAGTTCCCTAAATTCAAAATTCCAGGATCGCCCCCTTTTTGTTGCGTACCAATTCTCCCTGACTCGTCACTCGTCACCCGCCACTCGCCACTACTTTCAGGCGCATTCTGGGATCGACCCCTTGGATTCGGAGGGATGCGGTTGCAACTTTTGGCGCCGGCAAGTATCCTGCCGTTGTGAGCGGGGTAGCGGAAATCAAGCAGGCGATTGACAGGCTTAGCTTCCAGGAGCGCTGCGAATTGATGGCCATGCTCGCTCCCCCGGTTTATGATGAGTGGGATCAACAGATGCTGAGCGATTCGGAGCCGGGCGGAAAACTCGACCGGCTGAAGGAAAGGGCACACGAAGAGTATCAGGCTGGGAAGTGCACCTGACCCCAATTCTCCCTGACTCGTCACTCGTCACCCGCCACTCGCCACTGTTTTCAGCTTTGAAAGCGCGGCCGTTCCCTCCGGAGCCGCGGAGAAAAGGCGTTTGGGCGAGTTCATCAACCGCCATTTCGCTCCTCGCCCCGGGCGATGTCAAGCCTCCCACGATGATCATGTCGATCTTGCTTGCCACGCCGACTTGCCTGCCAAGCCGAAGCCTTGGCGTAGGCTGGTCACGCCAAAGCTTCAGCGTCGGCGGAAGTCAAACGAAGGCGGGTCGCCCGCCGCCCCGGGCGATGTCAAGCCGCCCATGATGCCAGGAGTGAAAAACCGTCGCGTCAGTTCGTCAGCAGAGACTTGTCAAGATTTGTTGCCTGACCCGAATTCTCCGAATTCTCCAATTCGTCCAGGTAGCGCGCGCGTCTCGCGTGCTGGTTTGCGCGTCCCGCGCAAACGAACTTCTCGACTCTCTGTAATCTTCGCTATGATCCCACTATGGCTTCCCGTGAGCAAAACGAGGGGAAGTTTGGGAACTGGGAAGGACAGCCAAACGGTGGTCGCCGCTATTTCCGAGACTTCTTGGGACGCGCTGGTGGGCGCGCTCGCTGCATCAAAGAAGTGGATTCCAACGAAACCACGATTCGATTTGTTCAGAAAATATACAATTCAACCGGTCGGCTCGTCGCCGTGCACGAGAAGTTTCCCGTCGATTTGGGCCACAATAAGCTGTAAAATCCGTTGCCATGAAAATCATGCGTCAGACCGTCGCCGATAAGATCGCTGACTACCTGCACGGAAAGGTCAGCCAAGCCGAACTGGTTGACTGGGCCGAGTGCGCCATGATGGACGCAGATTTCGACGAACCGGATACAGAGGGCCTCGCGGAGATCATCGGCCGTCTCGGACTCGCCGATGTCGCCGAATTCGGATTACGCTGGCAGGACTGCGAGGAATTCCTTCGTCGGCTCGGCTACCGCGCAAAAGTAATCGTTTCAAGCGAATGAGGGCAGCGCAGATTCCGGCCATGAAGCTCAATTATTTTCCAGACACCGACTCTCTTTACATCGACCTCTCGCAAAAACCGAGCGTCGAGAGCAGGGAGGTTTCCGCAGGAGTCGTACTTGACTACGATGCCGAGGGGAATCTTGCCGGAATCGACATCGACCACGCCAGCCGCAAACTGGACCTGCGCGAACTGGTCACGAGCCAGCTTCCTCTCGCCGCGAAAGCATAATTCTCCAAGTTTCGACCTCCCAACGCCAATTTCAGCGTTTCAGCTTTCAGAATTTCAGCATTTGGTTAAGCCGCCACTCGCCACTGCTTTCAGCTTTGAAAGCCCCGGCCGTTCCCTCCGGAGCCGCGGAGAAAAGGCGTTTGAGCGGAGTTCATCAGGCGCTCTTGTCGCTCGCCGCACCGGGCGATGTCAAGCCGCCCATGATGCCAGGAGCGAAAAGGCGTCAGTTCGTCAGCGGAGACTTGTCAAGATTTGTTGCCTGACCCCCAATTCTCCCTTCGGGTCAGGCAACAAATCTTGACAGCTCCATTGGGCCGGCCGCTTCCCGCACAATATGCTGGTTCCCTCCCGTCGAGCGTCGAATCGCGAACCGTTACGCGATTTCGGGAATCCCCAGCTCCCTTAGGTAATTGAAAGTCGAATCGTAGAACGCGGGCGCGCGTGTCGGGTCGCTTACGTTGCCCGGCGGAACGAAGACAACCATGCCTTGCCTCGCGCGTGTGAGCAGAACTCGGTACGCATTGCGTAAGTAAACGCGATTGTCGGCATTCGCGATGTTGCACCACCGACTGCCACGGAAGTCGTGATGGTCCCAGCCCGATCCATTGAATCGGAAATCGCCGTCCCACGTCACGCACACCCAATCGAGTTCCAATCCCTGGACCTGAAATTCGGTCGCGGCGTCTTCCAGATAAAAGCTGGATCGCGTGTCGTTCCGCTCGTTGAGAAAATAATGCACGGGGTCAACCGACACTCGGATGTCGATTGCGTGAGGCTTCAGCCGCATCGCCTTTGACGAGGCGACCAAGCCGTAGCGCTCGGTTCCTCTGGCGCGAGAGCGAACCCACTGCTTGGCCGCATCGAGATCGCGAGTGATTGCTATCGGATAACGGGTGGCCAATTCCGCAAATTCTGTTCTGGCCTGGTCTTTTTCACAATCGAGAAGTGCTTTAACGAAGGCGGAAACGTTTTCCGCTCGAAACGATCTCATCGAGACGGCGAGGTGGAGAGAATCATCGAAATGAGCTCGGGGGCGTTTCCGCACAGCTTCGAGCGCTTTTCCTGCGGCGTACTCGCTGTCGATCAGCCTGGACGAAATGAACATTTCCCACTCCGGGAAACTTCGATTCACCGCGTCAAGCCACGCATCAATACCGGCTTCGCCTCTGTTGATTTCTTGGCCGCCGCCAACCAGACAGACGATTACCGCCCAATCTTTGTGCCTGTCCATGTAGGAAATCAGAAACTCCGGCTCCGAGTAAGAGAAACCCGCGCGCCTTTTTTTGCGGAGCATAAAACTGGCGGTCTCCTTCAAGTTCCACGCGCGTTGCGCTTCATCGAAAATGACGACGCGCTCGATTGGCGGGCCAGAATCGATCAGCGCGTCATCGCGGAAGTGGTGAACGTTTTGAATGAACGCTTTTACGCTTTCGCCCACTTTCCCTTTCCTCACCTTCTCCCCCTGTTGCTTCCTGCGTGCGACTTCGTCGCGGGTCAGCGCTTCGCGAAGCACAGCGACTAACGGACCGTTGCCGGAGAGAAAGACAGCGTGCGTCGGCTGATCAACCTCGCGTCGCGTCGCGAGGTTCAAACCGACCAAAGTTTTCCCCGCTCCGGGAACGCCCGTCACAAAGCAGATAATTTTTCGGCCTTTGGCTTTGGCTTCATCAACCAATTCCTCGACGCGACCAGACGTCACGTGCAGATTCTGCGCGCCCGCGTCGAAACGCGCGATGGCTTCAACGGAGTGTTGCGCATAGAGAGAGCGGGCCGCTTCGACGATTGTCGGTGTCGGATGGTACGGCGCGTGAGACCAAATCTGCGGGTCAAGCGGACCACCTTGAGTTGTGCGAAGCGCCAAATCGACAGCGCCACGAAAATTCGCCGGATCAACGAAAATGGGGCGACAAAGTTTGTCAGTGTCAACACGGAGCTCGACGGGCGGAGATTTCGTGGCTTCGGTAGCTACGAGAATGGGAACGATCGAAACGTCATGACTCGCCTCGTGAAAATTCTTTAGGTCCAATCCGTAATCCCACACCTGATCGATCGCCGAACGATCAAACGTTTTCTCGCCGACTTTGAATTCGATTGCGAAGACCACCGGCCCGATCACAAGAACGGCATCGATCCGCCGTCCCATTCGCGGGATGTTGAATTCGAAGAAGACGGATCCGGAGAGGCCGCTGAGTTGCGAGCGAAGAAACTCGATCTGCGCAAGCCACGCGTCTCGCTGGGTGGGGATCAACGCGAAGTCGCAGCTCCGCGCAAGCTCGCCCAACACAGCGTCATCAGCCGCGTCGAGAAACTCCGCAATCGAAGCGCCGTACCAAAACCGCAGCGACGAAGACCGCGTTAATGTAGCCGTAATTGGCTCTTCCACGTCGACAACGCTAAGCAAGCGGCCGCCATCCGACTAGAAAAGACTTGGCAGCAGCCGCGAACCTGGCCAGGTAATTGTGCCCATCATGGGCAAAGAATTTCATTTCAAGCTCGACAGCGTCGATGTCGGACAGGTGCTCGACGGGTTGCGATGTCGGCTACAATCGTGGACGGATACGGCCATTTACCTGCGTGACGAATATTTCCCCGATGATTCGTTTCTGTGCGAAGAATGCAGTGACGCCAATGAAGCGCAAAAGATCGTAGACGTGTATCAGCGGATCATTACGACAATCGAAAGCCAGATCGCCGAACAAGGTGGCCAATAGAACGTTTCAATCCCGATGTGACGTGTGCACATCGCAACCGAACGTGGAGTTTCAATCCACGGACTATGAGTCACATTATCAGCGACTCCTCGACTGAGGACCTCGGTTTGGTAATCTGGCGAGACTCGCTGTCATTTCGTCACCGACGAGAAATTTGGGGGCATCGCAACCGGTGGCCATCGCTCGCGAATTTGATTCAAGAAGTGACCATATCTTCTCTATCCACTGAACGTCAGTGTAGCCACGGCCGTACATAGAATAATGCGGGCAGCTAATCCGATTTGGATACGTTTCCGCGAGGTATCTGTTGAAGCGCGCTATGACCTCGCGGCCGAACAAAATAAATAGCGTATGAATGTTCGCGCCGAGGTCTTTCATTTCTTCACGAAAGGTTGCGACGTGCGCAGGCAAATCTACATGCCCCCTTAACAGTTGCTGCCGCAATCGTGCTGAGTTCGGTTCAACGTAGGCCTTAATTAGATCAGTCATATAAGCGCCGCGGTAAGGACTCTGGTTGAACGCGTACATTAGTTTTCTTGCAGATCGCGACTGTGAAAGTTTTGCCACTGACCAGATAATGCGCGGGATATATTTAGCGCCACCATCACGACTGACGTCTTAAGATCCGCGAGGTTTTCGCGAATGACGGTCGTGTCCTCCGGAGCCTTATGATTCCATATCGCCCAGCTGGCATGCTCTGCATATTTTTTTTCGAGGCTTTCGAACGGGCTTGGATGCATTGTGCAGACACTCCGCCGAGGCCGAAATGCTTCAAGCTTTGCCGACGCCGAAGTTCATTCCCTTCTGGAGCGCCGATTCTGCTCCGAAACGAGGGCGTGCTAGCTGATGATGTCGTCGACTTCCATTCGCCGCCGGAGTGAATCAGAATCCGTAATCGTTGGCCAGGAGAACCCAATCAATCTGCCCGTCGACTGACCAGAGGGTGAACGTAATTCATCCGATTGGCGACCCGAGGGCGTGTTGGCTCAGAAATCGTGAGTAAGGTTCACCTTGCGGGGGCGGACAATCGAGGCCGCCCGGCAAGAGTTAGGGTTCGATCTGCGAAGTGTTTTTCGCGTTACTGTCCGCCGGGGGTGTGCTCGAAAAAGTAGGCGGCGCCCTGGAAGGAATTGCCATTGATGACTGGATGCGGGGTGCTGACGAGCACGGTGCCGGGGCCGAGGGCGAGGGCGGCACCGAAGAAGTCGTCGGTCGTACCGTCGCTCGCCGTGAGGGTGTCGAACTGGCTCCACGTACCGCCTTGCTTAAGGAAGATGTAGACCTTGCCCTGCGAGGTGTGGCCATCGACGGTCGCGACATCGGCCGCGATGATCGCTTTGCCGCCGTGTAGCGTGAGGGTGTTGCCGAAGTTAAAGAACGATCCGGGATCGCTCGCGGTCAGTTTCTGCATCTGGCTCCAGGTGCCGCTGAGATTGGTGAAGAAGTAGGCCGCGCCGGCGCCCGCGTGGCCATCGACGGTCGCCCCGAAGGCGCCGACGAGCGCGTTGTCGCCGCTGATCGAGACCGATTCCCCAAAGCTGTCGCTGGCGGCGCCGTCGCTCGCGGTCAGTTTCTGGGTCTGGCTCCAGGTGCCGCCGGAGTTGGTGAAAACGTAAACCGCGCCCTGGGCAAAGGCACCCCCAATGACCGCCTGCGGCGAGCCGACGAGAATGGCCGAGCCATGGAGCGCGGCGGAGAGACCGAAGTTGTCGAAGGCGGCGCCGTCATCGGCGGTGAGCTTCTGGGTTTCGGTCCAGGTGCCGTTGACGAGGGTGAAGACGTAGACGGCGCCCTGGGCCGGGTTGTTGCCGACGGTCGCGCCATTGGCCCCGATGACGAGGGTGGCGCCATCGACGGAGACGGAGGCGCCGAAGTTATCGAAGAGACCGCCATCGCTCGCGGTGAGCTTTTGCGTCTCGGAGAAAGTGCCGGCGACGTCGCTGAACACGTAGGCCGCGCCCTGCGCGACAACGCCATTGACGGTTGCGCTAAAGGCGGTCACGAGCAGGTTTCCGTGGTTGAGCGCGACGCGATAACCGAACTCGTCGCCCGCGAGGCCGTCGCTCGGGACGAGCTTCTGCCCTTCGGTCCAGATGTCGCCGGTTTTGTTGAAGACATAAGCGGAGCCGCGAAAGCTGGCGTCGCCATCCGCGCCGATGACCGCGGTGGTGGCTTTGATCGCAGCGGCGGAGCCGAAGAAGGTGTTGGCCATGCCGTCGCTCGCAGTGACTTTTTGCTCCGTAAAAGTGTCGGCAGGCGTTTGCGGCCGGACTTGGGCCGATGCACCCGAGACAAGGCCGAGGCCGACTGCCAATAAGGCTGCGAAGCCGGTGAAGATGGAAGTGTGGGTGAGGGGGATTTGCGGCGTGGTTTCGTTGATCATGTTTTCTCCCTTGATGATTTGGTTGTCGACCAAAACCGAACGTCGTTCGATTCGGCCGGCGGTTTTGTGAACGGCTGACTCTTTGCGCTCGCCTCTAAAGGAGGCGGTGTCTTTAGATTCGTGCCGAAAGACTCCACTGGACTTACGCGTTGCCTCAGCTATCGACGGCACTTTTCGATCGCGGCTCCGCACAATTTAGAAGCTTTTGGTAGTCCATCCTGAGCGCCGGCCCGTTGAGCTCTGCGAATGCCGCGCGGATTTTCCACCCTTGATACTCGTACGTATGATGACTTGCGCCCTCGACCAATGGCGAGTGCGAGTCTGACGATTGGCGCCTGGTCAAAGATCACCACGGGATCACTTTGCGGTCTCGCCAAAACTTTCCCGTTTCGCCTTGTGGCGCATCCGCCGCGAGCCAGACAATTCCGGATGCACCTTCTGCAACGGAACGTGTCGCGTTTGAGCCACCCATATCAGTTCGCACCCAGCCGGGACAGACGGAATTGACCGCAAAGTCTGGCAGGGCGGCGGCGAGTTGGACGGTGACGCCGTTTAGCGCCGTCTTGCAGATGCAGTAGGCGGGCGCCCAACCGTCGGCGCCGTCGGCCAGTTGTCCGCCGCCGCTGGAAACATTGACGATCCGTGGATTGTCGCTCTTTCTCAGGAAGGGCAGGAACGCCTGCGAGACGAGGAGCGCCCCGAGCGTATTGGTTCGCAGCGTCGTCTGAAACATTTCCGCGGTGAGCGCGAGGACATCCTTGTCATCATCGAGGAGAATGCCGGCATTGTTTACCAGCGCGTCGAGACGATCGCTTTGCCTGGCAAATTCTTCGGCCGCGCGCTCGATGCTTTCCGGCTTGGAGACGTCGATCTCAAGGAAGAAAACGTTTCCCTGATTTTTTTCCTCATGGTCGAGCTTTTCTGCCGCCGCCTTGCCGGCCTCTTCGTTGCGCGCACCGATAAACACCCGAAAACCTTCGCGGGCGAGTTGGCGCGCCACTTCGAACCCGATTCCTTTATTTGCGCCGGTCACGAAGGCGGCTCTTTGGTTTCGTCGCATGCACGAAACTGCGACGTCTGCCTTTGGAAATCAAAGCCTCAAATGAGCAATCCGTCGCGGTTTGTCGGTGACTATGAACTGGGCAATATCGAGGGACTGCCTATAAGGTACCGTCGTCGATTTCCATGAGCCGGGAACTAGGCGGGGACTAGCTCGATCTTAAGTTTTCGTCCGAGGGATCTCGCAACCTTGTTGAGCGTGGTGAGCGTGACGGACGTATTTTCAGGATCAAGGATGCGATTGATCGCGGCGCGTGATGTCCGCATCTCCGCCGCCAGCGTCGTTTTGTTGAAATCCTGCTTCTTCATCAAGTCGGCGACTTTCAAGGCGAGCGCGCGTTTCAGCGCGGCGGCCTCCACTTCCTCGAGGAGGCCGTCTTCTTTCAGCAAATCCTGAAGGCTGCTGCCGCGATGTTTATTCCTGGTCTTTGCTGCTTTTGATGTAGGCATGTTTTCGTTTCAGAGCCAAAGCCCTGTCTTCTAGTGGAGTTTTTCGGTTTTCTTGATGAAGCCGTGGAGGAGAACCAACTCCTCGTCTTGAACACAAAAGAGAACGCGCGCGATCCGTGTCGGTAATTTGCTCCGAATCTCCCAAAGGCCGGCCCCGAGGTGGTCGACGAGCGGCATCCCGAGGGGCCACCGAAATTGCCCAGTCATGATGTCCTCACCGATAATCTCTCGTTCTCTTCTGGGTAAATCTCGCAACCATTCGCGCACCGGCTCCCGGCCGCTTCCGTCTGAAAAAAGAACGCGGGGAGTGGCCGTGGCATCGCATGAATGTATCATTCTTGATACATCTTCCAAGCACAAATTGCACCAGTGGAGTCGACGCCTGAGAATCGTTTCCGCCAAGTCCTTCCATCGGTTTACTCTGAGGCGGATGCGTGCTTGACGGAGTGGCGGCAAGAGGAGTTCGCTCGGCGTGTGCCGATCTTTCCATTTGCCGCGGGAACACCATGACCGTGTCGAAGCGTGCTTCTCTCGGCATCTCGCTGGGCGCGATCGTCCTTTACTGGATCTACCAGATCGTCTCGCAACGCCAGGATGCGATACTGCCCGCGCATTTCTCGGACTTGGTCTGGCGCATCGTGCGCGGCAAGATCATCGTGCTCACTGCGCTTTTCCTGCTGCTCCGCCTGGAGGGCGAAGGATTCAAGACGCTCGGCCTGACCGGTCACAAATGGTCGAAGCATTTCGGGGTGGGTTTGCTCTTCGGCCTGGCGATGTTCCTTACGCTGAACGTGGGGCTCGCCGCGGTGATGCATTCGCTGCTTCCCCGGCCGGCGGCGAACGGGCCAACGATCATGTCGTTCTTCAAGGAGCCGGGTAACCTGCTGGCCTGGCTGCCGATCGGGATCTTCGGGGGAGGCGTGGTGGAGGAACTGCAGCGGATCTTCATTTTCACGCGCTTCGAGAAATGGCTGGGGCGTCCGGGCCTGATTCTGGGAATCGTGCTGAGCTCGGTGATGTTCGGCCTTGGCCACCGCTACCAAGGGCTCGCGATCGCGATCTCGACCGCGGTGTCGGGATCGCTGTTGGCGCTCGTCTACCTGCGCCGTCGCTCCGCCCTCGAGCCCATCGCCGCGCATGCTGTTAGTGACGTGCTAGCCATGCTGGCCGCGACGATGCTAGCGAGGTAACGCACCTTAAGCCCGTCACGGGGCCGACGGTCGAAACACGCCGCTCGTCGAGGCAAGAGCGCGACGGTCCGAAAGCAAATCCGGCGGTTATCCCTTTTCTCCTGTCACCCCGATGAGCCCGGCATTTGGCGAGTCGCGTGCGCTCCCCAATCCAGCTTCTGCAGTGCCTTAATCGACGGATCTAATCATTACGAAGGCGTTTTTCATCTTCGCTACAGGTCGATGGACGCGGCCTAACGATTCATTCTGCGAGCGGCTCGAAGCCGGCGAACATTTCCGCGGCTTCCGGGAGGGTTTTCAGCGGCACGCAGTCAATGACGGCGAACATTTCATTCCAGAACGCGAGCACGTTGGGATTCTTGTGCGCGGCGTCGATCGCGGCCTGCGATTTCCACTCCGATACTTCGATGATGGTGCCGTCGCGGCAACGCATGATCACGGGCGCGCGGTCGGTCACGAGTCCTTCGCCACGCAAAAGCGGCATGCGCCGCCGGACGAGCGCCAGGACTTCCTCGCTCTCTTTGCCGGGCTTCGGCTTGTAAGCGACGATCACCACCACTCCGTTCATGGCCGCACTCTAGCGTGATCGTATTTTCCGGCAAGCGCGGCAGGCGATGCGCCCGCCCTACAATCGACTTCCTGCGTTCCTGCTTTCCTAAGAGATTATCCAGCGTCGATCACCCGTTGGCGGTCTGGGCCAGCACGATGAGGAGATCGACCAGTGGCCAGGCGGCAAGCGCGCTGACGAAGCCAAAGAGGAACAACTCCATGGGTTCGTCTCGTTCGTGTTTGATCAGCATTTCCGCAGTCATCCTGCGGAACGCGCGGCGGGCCCGGTCGCTCGGGCGACGCCGGGCGCGGCCGAGCGTTACGCCCGCCCGCGGCCGGAAGAAATAGTCGGTCGCCGGGCAGGCGCGACGACTCTCTGCTCGACGGTCGTGCCGGGCGAGCAGGTGTTCGATGGTAGAGATAGACGTTGGCTTCATACTGTTTTGGTGGGTTGAGGTTTCCGAAAAATTTCGAGGTCTCTTCAGTGGAACGAAGGGCGAACGCCCCGCAGGACAGAGGTTGGGCCGGAGAATTCGCCGCGGGCGATCCGGTCGTCGAATCAGACACCGATCGCAGACTGCCGCAGCCGGGCGTTCTGAATCGAAGTGTTGGTTTTCATGATGAGGAAAACTAAACCGGCCGGGCGGGCTGTCGACTTCCACCCCGTTACATTCAGGTGACGTTTTCTGCGAGGGCCCGGGAAATTGCCCAAGGGGACACATCACGGGCCAGCGGCTTGGCTCGGCGCTTCGTTCCCCTGGCAGGATAGCGCCGCCGACAAATGAAGTGATTTCCTAACAGATTCTCGCGCGCCGATCGCAGACAGAGGCGGGTTCTTCATCGAGTCGCGGCCATAGGAGCTGGGCGAATCCGGCATAAGCTCGACTTCGACTTGTCCGGTTGATAAAGCTTCCTGCCGGTGAATAAAGGGACAAAGACCGCTCTCTCCGCGGTCGCGGCGACTTTCGTCCTCTTTGTTGCTGTGATGGGGTACTCTGTTTACCAAGTGGCTGGGTTCGTAGCGGGCAAGGGCGCTTTCGATAAAGGTTACGCCGCGGAATATCGTCGCGAATACGCTGCCGCTATCGTTCAGTTCGACCTTGCCCTGAGCAAGCCGATTACTCGCTATTGGCGGGCTTATGCGCTTGAGAATCGCGCATACTGTTACCAAGAGCTGCGGCGCCGGGCGGAGGCTATCCGGGATTATTCCGACGCGCTGCGCTTAAAGCCTGAGCTGAGCGAAGCGCGAGCGGACCGAGGAACTCTCTATGAGGGAGCAGGCCAGAAGGACCTGGCTCTTGATGACTATAACGAAGCGATTCGTCTTAATCCGAACCTGACCCGGGCGTTGTATCGCCGGGGGATGACCTACATGGGGCAAGCCGCTTACGCGAAGGCGCGGTCGGATTTCAGGGAAGCCATTCGATCTTTCCCGAATTTCGAGGCGGCTTTTGCCTAGAGGTATTTGCATGATCGTGACGGCGCCATGTCCGGTTTCGACGTTGCAATCACTCTCAACCCTCGCGATGCCCGGGCCTACGGCGGGCGGGCCTCGCTTTATTATAAAGAGAAAGAGTACGCCAAGGCAGAGGCGGATTTGGACGAAGCGATTCGGCTCGCGCCGAAGAATCTGAATTATCGGTTCTCCCGGGCGGCAGTCTATGACTACGAAAAACGGCCGAGTGAGAGTATCGCAGATTTCACCGAGGTGCTTCGCCTCGATCCGCGAAACGAAAAGGCCTTGCTTGATCGTGGCATGGCCTACCGAGGGGCCAAAGATTATGCGCGGTCGCTCGCCGATTTTACGGAGCTCATTAGGATCACGCAAGCCGGCAGCGCCTATAGAGAGCGCGCGCGGACTTACTTTCGCAGCGGCAAATACGCGCTCGCCCTGGCTGACTATAAACAGGCGTCCACCTCTCCGGGTGGAACGGTCCGGAGCAAGGCCAGACCTTTAGCCTGGCTCCTCGCCACCTGCCCCGATCCGCAGTTTCGGAATGGAGCGGAAGCCATCGCGCAGGCGATGAAAGATTGCGAACCGAACGGATGCCATGATGCACTCCGGCTCGATACGCTCGCCGCCGCCTATGCAGAGGCAGGAAAATTTGAGGAAGCGGTCCGCTACGAGCGCCAGGCCCTCGACTTGAACGAGGATGACGCGGAATGGCGAGCGGGATTAGAAAAACGACTGGCGTTGTATCCGCGGTGGCAACCTTACCGCGAAGAACTCAAACATTAGGGAATCCCCGCGTAGCGCCGGAATAACTAACTCGAGCGCTCTTGAAGTTGTTAATCCTGGCGACAAAAAACTCCAGCGCGCCTAGCTTCACTGACAAACAGAGGAAAAACTCTATGGGATTATTCGATTCACTTCTCGGCGATGCAACCGGCAAATCACCAGCGGCGGGCGGGACAGAGGCGGCGGTCGTCGGCGTGCTCGGCGCGGTGCTGGCGCAAAATGGCGGCGTGCAAGGACTGATGAACAAATTCTCGCAGGGCGGCCTAGGCGGGGTTTTCTCGTCCTGGGTCGGCACGGGGGAAAACCAGCCCGTCTCCGCGTCGCAGGTGCAAAGTGCGCTCGGCTCGGAACAGGTGCAGGCGCTGGCCGCGAAGGTCGGCGTCGATCCCGCGACCGTATCGAGGTTGCTCGCGCAATTCCTGCCGAAGGTCGTGGATAAATTAACCCCCACCGGCCAGGTCGATCCCAACGCGGATCATCAACAAGGCCTCGCGGCGCTGCTGCCCTCGCTCCTCCAGAGCCTCGGCGGTCACAGTCAGCAGAGCTGAGGCTACCCCGGGAATTTAGCGCGACCCGCGCCTGGAGCTGCGCTAAACGTGGCCAGGAATAAGAGGCCAGAAAGAGCGGCGACCAGCCAGGGCTGGTCGTTAGCTTGAACTGCGTGGAACGAGAAGCGGCGATCGAAACGAACCAGCATCGGAGCCAGTCGTTTCGATTGGGGCAACGAACTCGTTTACTCGTTAGGTAAGGTTACTTCGTCGCGGCGAAGTAAAGCTTGCCCTGGGCGAAGTCGATAATGCCCCAGCTTTGACCGATGAAGTCCATGCCGAGCAAACCAACCACTCGGCCTCCCGTGGGCAGAAGATAAGGCACGGGTTGCACCTGCACTTTGGGACGATAGGTCTCCACTCCGCCGATCTTGAAGCTGGCGGGGTCGGCCCATTCCGGTTCGATTTCCGCTCCCGCAGCGTCGGTCATTGTCCTTCCCCCCGACCGGTAGGTTTTCAGCCCCGCCCGCGCCGCAAAGTGACTTTCCACCAGGGTGATGTCATCCCCGGTGTCAATGATCATCTTGCCTGAAACACCGTTGATCGAGACGTCAACGAGCAATCCATAACCTGTCACCTGGAAGGAAGCCTCGGAAAAACCCAGCGGCTTGAGCGCTGGTCCAAGTCGAGGAGTTCGTCCGGTTCCCGGCGGTTTCAGATAAAGGCGCCGATTGGCGGGATCAATGATCGCGGCGCACATGCGCAAAAACCCCAGGCCGAGAAACCCGTCCGCATCGTTCCTCACTGCTCGCGCGTTGTCGAGCATGCCGTCCGTAAACCAAAGGCCCCCCTGAGCGTGTCCCTCCAGGACTGGAAGCGACGCGAAGTGAAGAGTGACTCTCGAGACCTGAACATTTCCGAGCACCAGCGAGTCGGCGATTCCCTTGCTCTGATGCCCGATGGCCTTGCCGCTCAGGCTGTGCCCGACGTCTTTGATGGGCTGCAGCGCGGTACGCAAATAGACGGCGGCCGCGTTTTTCATCGTAATCTCTTCGGAGCAAAATCCGGTGTCCAGAAGGAAGCGAACCGGGTGGCCGTTGAGAGCTCCTTCCATGAAAAATTCGTTTTCCACCGGCTGTTTCATCTCGACCACGCCGTAACCATCGCGCCGGAGCGCGTCGAGGTGCAGTGGGCTTCTGGCTTGGGCGACGGAAAGGCAAAGCGTCGCAACAGCCAGACGGCAAGCAGTTTGAACAATCCGTACCCACGCTCCGGGAAAAACATTTTGCATCCTTTTATTTGGGACCCGAGGCCCCGGGTTTGGCAAGCTCGAAAGCGTGAAAATCCTCCACCTGTGAATAGAAAGGTGGGGAATTCGAATTCGGGCGGGCTGGTGAAGGAAAAAGGGAGAATCAGACCTCAACCGCGGCGCCGGCCGAAAATCTGCGACCGATGGGGATGGCATTCCTCGAGGCCAATCCCGTCTTTCCTGCGGTCGATGGCTGCGCGGAGGCCGATTGCCGAAATGGTCGGAAACATGTCTTGGCGCGGCGTGCGTTTCACCAGCAGGAAACCAGTCGTTGATGAAAGCTCTGCCGATCGTCGCGCTCTGCTGCGCTGGTTTGTTCTTGTCCTTCACGGCGCCGTTCCCAGTCAGGCCGGCGAAGGAGCCAACGGCGTCGCTCAAAGAAGAATTGGTGAAACTGGAGAAGCAGTCGTGGGAGGCCTGGAAGAATCATGACGGGAAGTTCTTCGAGGGCTTTCTTTCTGACGATCACGCGGAGATCGGCTTTGGCGGAGTAACCAGCAAGGCGTCAGTCGTGGCCGGCGTGGCCAGCGGGGTGTGCGAGGTGAAGAGCTATACGGTGGACAACTTCGAGCTGCGGATGCTGGGAAGCGATGCGGCGTTGCTGACTTATCACGAAGCACAAGATACCAGGTGCCAGGGGAAGGCGGTCCCTTCGCCCTGCTGGGTTAGCTCGCTTTACATGAAGCGGGGCGAACGCTGGCTCAACGTGCTGTATCAACAGACGCCAGCGGCGAAGTAGCCATGGGAGAAGCAGCGACGTTTCGTCGTTAATCTTCGCGCGAGGTCGAGCTATCGGCGTGGACGATGTGCAGACCGACAAGACGCGCGACCAGCACGGTGAGGTAAATCTGTCCAGTTATTGCCTCGAGGACAGCCAGGTGCGCGCGGCAGGCGAATGCGGGAGGATGTCACCGTAACCTACCGTAGTAAGGGTAATGAAACTGAAGTAGCGGAACTGCATCACACGGCCAACGTAGTCGTCTGCCGCCGTCGCGGATAACGCAAAAAACGAACCCGGCTGCAATTCGTCGATCAGGGCGTAGGTGAACGTCCAGGTGTAGCCGATGAGCATGTAGACACAAATGGCGGCAAAGATCTTGTCGGCGGTAACCCTGCTGGAGCGCAGGACATAGCCAAGAATGGTGACCGAGAAAAAGGCGATGAGAAGGATGATAAAACTGTGCGAGAGAAGCGCCGCCCAGTGCTGCCGAGAAGCGACTAGCACCCAGGTCGCAATGATCGATATCGCGGACAAGGCGACCGCGAAGAGTCGCTTGCGCTCGAAGAGCGCATAGGATCCGGCGATCAGCACTGTTGCCGCGATGACGTTCAGAATGAGGGCTCCCTGGCGAACGCCAGCTGCCAACGGGGTGACAAGGAAGAGAAAGAGAATGGAAATCAGCAGCGCGAGATGCCGCCAGTGCTCCTTGGGCTTGACCATTACGCTGCTGGTCCCGTGATCGCCTAGTGACGGCAACGCGCCATCAATTCGCCGCGGGCGAGGATGTGATTTTTGAGAGCGCGGTCCAGCGCAGAACGTTTCGCGCCGGACTTGAGATCCATTTTTTGGTCGAGCGCGAAGACGCGAAAGTAGTAGCGATGTGTGCCGGAAGGCGGACACGGCCCGCCGTAGCCGCGTTTCCCGAAATCGTTAGTCCCTTCGATCGCAACGTTGGGGACGCTCTGCGCGCTGATCTGCGTTGTGCCAGGGTCGATGTTCCAGACGAGCCAATGCGTGAACAAACCGCCCGGCGCGTCGGGATCATCCACGATCAGGGCGAGGCTCTTCGCTGCTTTCGGGATGCCGCGAAACTGAAGCGGCGGGTTCCGGTCGGCGCCTTGGCAGGTGAACTCGGTCGGAATCATCCCGCCCGATTGGAAAGCAGGGCTGCTGACGTTGATTTGCGCCGATGCCGTCGCGCTCAACGCGAAAGCCAATGCGAAACCTGACAACATGATCCTGCGCGTTTTCATTCGAGACCGATTAATTCCTAACAGACAATCGGTGCAGAGGACAAGAATCCGCTCGCGACGATTCAAGCTTGTTTCTCGTAGATGCCGACGAAAGCGGTCTTCCAACTCGCGCCGGTGTTGGTCGAGGTGGCCCATTCCTGTTTGACCTTGCCATCCGGGAGCGGCGTCCAGGTGATGCGGTTGATCACGGTCCCCTTCGCGCCTTTGCTTTCCCCGCTGAGGACCATGGCGCCGTCTTTGAGGTTTCCTCGAAGATGCAGAATCGTGCCGTCGCCGCCGACCCAATCCTGGTGCCATTTTTGATCGGTGGAATCGTAATAGTTGATGCTCATCCCGCCCTTGCCGGACACGGAAGTCCATTGCTCGCGGATGGCGCAACCTTCGGATTGCCGGCTAACCTCGCTCGTGCCGACCTGTTGGCCCTGCGGGTTGGTGACTTTCCATTTGCCTAACCAAAAGTCGAATTGCCGGAACTCCGGCGCGACACACGCGGGCGGCGGGGAAGGCG
Organism: Spartobacteria bacterium; assembly: GCA_003169975.1. GTDB lineage: Bacteria > Verrucomicrobiota > Verrucomicrobiia > Chthoniobacterales > UBA10450 > Palsa-1392. The sequence continues at coordinate 90,174 of PNAA01000034.1, forward strand.
CGGGCGGGCGCGCGGGGGCCGGCGACTCCGCCCGCGAAGTCGAGATGAGCGCGAGAGAGACGACAATCGGCGCCAGGAATTTCATCGACGTATCATTAGCTGATTTCTGTCCGCCTTGAAAGTCCGGGCGGTTCCTGCGCAGCCGGGAGAGCGAACCTGGAAGCAATGACGAATGAGAAAAACAGGACGCAGGATCGCAGCCGTTCAGATCTCTTCGCCGTTTGAAAACTTGACTGGTTTAACCAGTCAAGATCGCAAACGGAGTTTGTGCGGTGGTCATGACGGCTGAGAAAAACAGGCTCCTGCGTTCCTGGGCTCCTGATTCATCATCTTCTCTTTCCGCAGATGACGCGTTGAGCGGCGCTTTCAATCCGGCCGTCGCGGTCGGCATCGGCGTGATGAAGTTGGTCAACTTCGCGCAGATCTGGCTGCACCTCGTCGCCGAGCTAGCCGCCGCGCTGGTCGCCGCGCTCGCTTTCAAGGTGCTCAACCCCGACGACAAGTAGCCCGGTCGCACCCAGCCTAACGAATCTAAGATGGACGCCCGGAAGGCGAATCCGCCGTCACGCCATCACCTCGCGGAAGGCCGCGAGGAAAGCTTCCATCTCGGATTTCTTGCCGATGGTGAGGCGCAGGTGGTTAGGCATGGCGCGGAATAATCGGCCGACCTGGACTTTTCTCTGTTTCAGCGTCGCGATGAGCGGAACGACCGGACGTTTCACGTCAATCATGATGAAGTTCGCCTGCGGCGGGATGGTCTCGTAGCCCATTTTCTTGAGTTCGCCGATGATGAACGATCTCGTTTCCGCGTTGAGCCGGCGCCCATTCGTCACCCGGTCCGGGTCGTCCAGGCTCGCCGTCGCCGCGGCCAGAGCCATGATGTTGATGCTATCCCAGGCTTGCCGCACGCGCAGTCGTTCCACCGCATAAGATTGCGCGACACAATAGCCGCAGCGCAGTCCCGCCATGCCGTAAATTTTGGAGAAGGTGCGCGCAACCATCAGGTTGGGATGATCTTTGACCAGCGGGATGACGCTCTCGTAGTCGGGACTATCGGCGTAGTGATGATACGCTTCGTCGACCAAAATCATCGTCTTGTCCGGCGCTTTCTCGATGAACTCGCGCAGCGCGTTCTTCGGCGAAATGCTGGCGGTGGGATTGTTCGGATTGCAGATGTAAACCAGACCGCCCTTCGCCGCCGCCATCATCCTGGGCAGATCGTGACCAAAGGTCAGCGTCAACGGAACCTTCACGATCTCGGCGCCGCCCTGGGTGGCGTGATAAAGGATGGCCTCGAAGGTCGGGTCGGCGACCACGAGCGCGCCGCGGCCGATGCCGGATCCGGTGAAGACGTCGGCGCAGAGTTTGAGGATCTCGCCCGAGCCATCGCCGAGCAGGATCTCATCACGACCGACGCCGTTGACCTTGGCGAGCGATTCCACGAGCGCGTCGGCCTGTTCATCGGGATAACGACAGGCCAGGCCGAAGGCATCGCTCATCGCCTGGAGCGCTTTGGGCGAAGGGCCGTAGGGATTTTCGTTCGAGCTCAGGCGGACGATCGTTGGGCCCGCGGGCGACGCGGCCGGTGCCGTCTGAGCAAGAGAAAGCGCCGGCCTGGCCACCGCGGCGGCCGCGCCGGCGCCTAACAATTGCGCGAATTTGCGCCGGGAGATGGTCATTTGCGACGAACGCTTTGAGTTACCGACCACCTACTTTTTGCGCGTGTAGTTGATTTCCATCGTTTTCATTTCTCCCTGCCCGCGATCTTCGTAGTATTCCAAGGAGTGCTGCTTCTTGTCGGCAAGCTTGACCACCTGGCGGACCTTGCTGGTCATTCCCGGCATCATCTCGGCCGTCCCTGTGTAGGTTAAGCTTTGCGTCGCCGGATCGTAGCTCCCTTCCAACATCATGATCCCCGTCCCCATGTTGTCGATCCAGGTTGAAACAAATTTCTGTTTCACGTTGTCGTAAGCGTCGATCGACATGCCTTTGAATTCCACCTTCTTCATTTTTCCGTCCGCTCCGGGCATCTCCATTTTGCCGCTGACATCGCCAATGACATAGCGGCCACCCATGATCGACTTATAGACCGTCGTGCCGCTCGACTCGCTCGGCGGAGCGTCGGGCGCCATCCAGAATTTCACTTTGTAACTCCAGGTGCCGACCATGTCGGCCAGAATTTTGTGATTGTCCCCCGGCTTGGCCATTTCCATCATCTTGGCCATCATTTCTTTTTCGTCCGGCTTGGCCGCGGGCGAGGCGGCGGGGCCGTCGGTTTTTGGCTCCTCGGCAAACAGCGGAGCCACCATGAATGCCGCGGTGAGAGCGGCGGTGAGTGAAGCAATCTTGATCGTGTTCATGGCGCGATTCTTTTCAGTGATTCGCATTCGGTCAAGCTTATCCAGCGGGCTTGCTGAGTATGGCCGCGCAATAATTGCACAGCTAAACGCAACCAGCGTTTAGCTGAGAAAGAGAGGCTTGGTTACGCTGCGGTCGAATGCAACCGTCGACCAAGAAGATCACCAGGCGCACAGCCACCTCCGAAACGAAAAAGCCGACGGTCCCATTGGCGGACGGGCCTGACGCGCCGGGGATTTCCAAGCCTGATTTCCGGCACGAGCCGCGCCGGGTCGCGCGCAACGGCCGCCGCAAGCGCGACTGCAAAACGGTCGATGCCAACGAAGCCGTGGCGCGCATCGCCTACGCGCTGAACGAAGTCATCGCGATTTACCCGATCACTCCGGCGTCGCCGATGGGCGAATGGGCCGATGCCTGGGCAGCCGGCGGTCTGAAAAATCTCTGGGGCACCGTGCCCGCCGTCTTCGAGATGCAGAGCGAAGGCGGCGCGGCCGGGGCGATTCATGGCGCGCTCCAAACCGGCGCGCTGAGCACGACCTTCACCGCCTCGCAGGGCCTGCTTCTGATGATCCCGAACATGTACAAGATCGCGGGCGAACTTTCGCCGACGGTTTTTCACATCGCGGCCCGCTCGCTCGCCGCGCAGGCGCTTTCCATCTTTGGCGATCACGGCGATGTCATGGCGGCGCGGGCCACCGGTTGGGTGATGCTCTGCTCGGCTTCGGTGCAGGAAGCGCAGGACTTCGCCCTCATCGCGCACGCCGCCACACTCGAGGCGCGGATTCCGTTTCTGCATTTCTTCGATGGCTTCCGCACCTCGCACGAGATCTCGAAGATTGAAGTGCTGCCGATCGAGATTCTGCGCGCGATGATTAACGAGACGCGCGTGCTCGAACATCGCGCCCGGGCGCTCTCGCCCGATCATCCGGTAATTCGCGGCACAGCGCAGAATCCCGACGTCTATTTTCAGGCGCGCGAGACGGTTAATCCGTTTTACGCCGCCTGTTCCGACATCGTGCAAAAGGCGATGGATGATTTTGCGGAGCTGACCGGCCGGCGTTACGAGCCCTTCGAATATCACGGCGCGCCCGATGCCGAACGCGTCATCGTGCTGATGGGCTCCGGTTGCGAAGCGGCGCACGAGACCGTCGATTTTCTCGGCGCGCAAAAGGAAAAAGTCGGCCTGCTCAAGGTGCGGCTCTATCGGCCGTTCGATGCGCGGCACTTCGTCGATGCACTGCCGAAATCGGTCAGCGCAATCGCCGTGCTCGATCGCACGAAAGAGCCCGGCGCCGGTGGTGAACCGCTCTATCTCGATTGCGTGAACGCGCTTTACGAGCAGGGCCGCGACAAGGTGCGCGCGGTCGGCGGGCGCTACGGACTATCCTCGAAAGAGTTCACGCCCGCGATGGTCAAGGCCGTCTTCGAGAATCTGGCGCAGCCCGCACCGAAAAATCATTTTACCATCGGGATCGACGATGATCTCTCGCACACCAGCCTCGACTTCGATCCGAATTTCTCGATCGAACCCCATGACGTGAAACGGGCGCAGTTCTTCGGGCTGGGCTCGGACGGGACGGTGGGCGCGAACAAGGAATCGATCAAGATCATCGGCGAGAACACCGACAATTTCGCCCAGGGCTATTTCGTTTACGACTCGAAGAAAGCGGGCGCCACGACCATCTCGCATCTGCGTTTCGGGCCGCGCCCGATTCGATCGACCTATCTCGTGACGAGCGCGAATTTCATCGGCTGCCACCAGCCGTTCCTGCTCGAGACCTGCGACGTGCTAAAGGACCTCGCGCCCCACGGGACCGTCCTGCTGAACTCGCCGTTCGCACCGGACCGGGTTTGGGAACATCTCCCGGAAAACGCGCAGCGCCGGATGATCGACCAACAGGCGCGCTTCTTCGTGATCGACGCGAACAAGGTGGCGCGCGATTCCGGGATGGGCGGCCGCATCAATACCGTGATGCAGACCTGCTTCTTCGCGATCTCCGGGGTCCTGCCGCCGGAGGAAGCGATCGCGGCGATTAAGAATTCGATTCGCAAAACCTATGGCAAGAAAGGCGAGGAGATCGTCGCGAAAAACGTGCGCGCGGTGGATGAAACGCTCGCCCACTTGCTTGAGGTGGAAGTGCCGCACGAGGTCACGGTGCGGGCCTCCCAGTCTAACGGAAAGCTGAGCGCGGCGCCGGAGTTCGTGCGCAACGTGCTCGGCGAAATCATGGCGGGCCGGGGCGATCGCGTCCCGGTGAGCGCTTTGCCTAACGACGGCACCTTCCCGACCGGCACGACGCAATGGGAGAAGCGCAACCTCGCGGCGGAAGTGCCGGTCTGGGACGAGCAGGTCTGCATCCAATGCGGCAAATGCGTCATGGTCTGTCCGCACGCCGTCATTCGGAGCAAGGTTTACGAGGAAGGCCGGCTGGAGGGCGCGCCTGCGTCATTCAAATCGCACGGGGCGCGCCTGCCGGAATGGAAAGGGCTGCACTACACGCTCCAGGTCGCGGTGGAGGATTGCACCGGCTGCGGGATCTGCGTCGACGTTTGCCCGGCCCGGAATAAATCCGAGGCGCGCCTGAAAGCGATCAACATGCAGGCGCAGCCGCCGCTCCGCGAAACCGAACGCGCGAACTGGGATTTTTTCCTCTCCATCCCGGAGCTGGATCGACGACAAGTGCCGCTCGGCTACGTGCGCGAAATGCAGGTGCAACAGCCGCTGTTTGAGTTCTCGGGCGCGTGCGCGGGCTGCGGCGAAACACCTTACATCAAGTTGCTCACTCAGCTTTTCGGCGACCGGCTGCTGATCGCGAACGCCACCGGTTGTTCGTCCATCTACGGCGGAAATCTACCGACCACGCCCTACGCGAAGAATGGCGATGGACGCGGCCCGGCCTGGGCGAATTCGCTCTTTGAAGACAATGCCGAATTCGGACTCGGGTTCCGCGTTTCGATCGACAAACAGCGCGAGTTCGCGGCCGAACTTCTGCAGCAGCTCGCTCCGCTCGTGGGCGACAAGCTCGCGACGGAAATCCTGAACGGGCCGCAGCGCGACGAAGCGGACATTTTTGATCAGCGCGCGCGCGTGACCGAGTTGAAACGCAAACTCGAAGCGCTCGGCCGCGCTGATGCGCGCCGGCTGCTCGCGCTCGCCGATACGCTGGTGCGCAAAAGCGTCTGGATCGTGGGCGGCGACGGCTGGGGTTACGACATTGGTTTCGGCGGGCTCGATCACGTGTTGGCGAGCGGACGCAACGTGAAGGTGCTCCTGCTCGACACGGAGGTTTATTCGAATACCGGCGGTCAATGTTCGAAATCAACTCCGCGCGGCGCGGTCGCGAAATTCGCCTCCGGTGGAAAGCGCGGCCCGAAAAAGGATCTCGGCCTGATGGCGATGAGTTACGGCACGATTTACGTCGCGTCGGTCGCGATGGGGGCGAAAGACGAACACACTTTGAAGGCCTTCCTCGAAGCAGAAGCCTACGACGGACCGGCGATCATCATCGCTTACAGCCATTGCATCGCGCACGGCATCAACATGACGACCGCGATGCAAAACCAGAAAGCAGCGGTGAATTCGGCGCAATGGCTTCTCTACCGCTACAACCCGGAGCGGGCGGCGCTCGGCGAAAATCTGCTGCAACTCGATGCGCCCGCGCCCCGATTGAAGGTGGCGGATTATTTTAAACTCGAAAACCGCTTCAAGATGCTGGACAAAATCAATCCTGCAGCCGCGGCGGAATTGCTTGCCCGGGCACAGGAAGACGTGAGCGTCCGCCGCGGACTTTACGAATATCTCGCCGCCCGAAAATCCCAATCCGATCCATCAAACCCATGAACCTGACGACCACCTATCTCGGATTGAAGCTGCGGACGCCGTTTGTGCCCTCGGCTTCGCCGCTTTCGGAACATCTCGACAACGTCAAGCGGATGGAAGACGCCGGCGCCGCCGCCATCGTTTTCCATTCCCTCTTTGAGGAGCAGCTGCGGCATGATCGCCAGGAACTGAATTACAATCTCACCCAGGGGACCGAGAGTTTCGCCGAGGCGCTGAATTATTTTCCCGAGCCGCCCGAGTTCAAGGTCGGTCCCGAGGCGTATGTCGAGCATATCGCGAAAGCGAAAGCGGCCACCAGCATTCCCATCATCGGGAGCCTGAACGGTTCGACCTTTGGCGGCTGGCAAACCTACGCGCGGCAGATCGAGCAGGCCGGGGCCGACGCCCTCGAGCTGAACATTTACTCACTGCCGACCGATCCGGATCTCTCGAGTGAGGACATCGAGGAGAGCTACCTGACGATTCTCGCTTCGGTCAAAGGCCAGTTGAAAATTCCGGTGGCGGTGAAGCTCAGCCCGTTCTTCACCAACTTCGCCCGCTTCGCCCGCCGGCTCGACCAACACGGGGCGAACGCGCTCGTCCTTTTCAATCGTTTTTACCAGCCGGACATCGAGCTCGAGACGTTGGAGATCACGCCAAACGTGCTCCTGAGCACGCCGATGGCGATGCGATTGCCGATGCGGTGGATCGCGATTCTCTACGGCCGGATCGGCGCGAGCCTGGCCGCGACCAGCGGGATTCATCGCGCGACCGATGCGCTCAAGATGCTCATGGCGGGCGCCGACGTGACGATGCTTTGCTCGGTCCTGCTCCGACGCGGCATCGCGCACATCCGCGTGATGGAGCGCGAGATGCGGGAATGGATGGAAGAACACGAATACGAATCGGTCGAGCAACTCAAAGGCAGCATGAGCCAGAAGAATTGTCCCGAGCCGGTCGCCTTCGAACGCGCGCAATATATGCGGGCGCTCCAAACCTATCCGGTCCGCGACGTTTGAGCCGGAGGCTTCGGGCTATCCGAAGGAAGCAAGGATCCGCGCGACCAGTGTTCCCGGGATGATCCCGAGCAGGAGCACGGCGCCGGCGAGCACGAGCAGCGTCATCTTGGGCAGGTAATCGGCGCGCATCTCGAAATCGTAGCGAGCGACCGCCGGCGTGGCCTGCGCGTTTTCATCGAGAAAGATGACCTTGAGGACGATGAGGTAGTAATAAAGCGAGATCAGGCTGCCGAAGAGCGCGAGCGCGACGAGCCAGAGCAGGCCGTGATTTGCGCCGGCCCGCAGGGCGGTGCTGAAGAGATAAAACTTGCCGAAAAATCCGGCGAGCGGCGGAAGCCCCGCGAGCGAGAGCAGAAAGATCGCCATGCAGCCGGCAAGGAGCGGCGAGCGCGCGCGCAGCCCGGCGAAGTCGGCCAGGTCGTCGCCGCCATTTTCACGCCTAACGAATCCAACAACACCAAAAGCCCCGACGAGCGTGACCGCGTAGATCGTCGTGTAAAAAAGCGTCGCGGAAAATCCGGCGCGGCCGCCCGCGATGAGTCCGAGCAAAGTGTAACCGCCATGGGCCACGGCTGAGTAGGCGAGCAGTCGACGAACATTTTTTTGCACGAGCGCGACGAGGTTGCCGATGAGAATTGAGAGGGCGGAGAGGACCGCTAGGATCGGCGTCCAGCCGGCGATCAGCCCATGCCAGTCCGCGCTGCCCGATACCGGACCGAAGCCAATGAGGAGGATTTTCCCGAGGACGATGAAGGACGCGACCTTCGAGCCGGAAGCGATAAAACCGGCGGTCGAGACGGGCGCGCCCTGGTAGGCGTCCGGCGCCCAGAGATGAAAAGGCGCCGCTGCGATTTTGAAGAGGAACCCGATCAGGGTCATGACGATCCCGACGAAAAGCAGCGGCGGGAGAGCCTGCTCGGCGAGGCGCGGCCCGATCGCAGCCAGCGAAGTCGTGCCGGTGAAGCCATAGATAAGGCTCAGCCCGAAAAGCGTGAACGCGCTCGCCATGCTGCCGAAGAGGAAATATTTCAGGCCCGCTTCGGCCGAAGTCTGACTCGCTTTGTCGAACGCGGTCATGACGTAGAGCGAAAGCCCGGTCAGTTCGAGTCCGATGAAAATCATGAGCAGCTCTTCGCTTCCGATGAGGAGCATGAGCCCGACAGTGGCGAGCAGGATCATCGCGAGGTATTCGCCTTTGTTAGGCAAAAGTCGCTCGCCGCGCGCGAGAATGACGGTGAAAAACGCCAGCACCAGAACGATCACCTGGAAAAGCGAATTGAGCGGCGAGACCACGAGCATCCCGTGAAAGAGCGTCGCGTGTCCGGGCAGCCTAACGATCGTGGCAGCGGCGATTGCCAGCCCCAGCGCCGCGACGAGTGCACCAAGTCCCGCTGTAGCGGCGGGCGTGTCGCCCGCTTCCCTTCGGCCCGTCACGAGCCCGATCGTCAAAACGACGAATGCCGTGAGCACAACGATCGCTTCCGGCGCGGCCAGTCGAAGAAGTTCCAGATAGCTCATCGGTGTAAAAACCGCATCGTTTCCACCGCCGGCATGATCCGGTCGAGGAGGAGCTTGGGATAAAGTCCGACCGCGAGCGTCGCGCAAATTAAGAGACTGGCGCCAAGCTTCTCCGCCAGGGTCGCCGCCCCGTTCGGCACCCGCGTTTCCTGCCGCACGCGCCCGCCCGTTTGATCGCCGAAGAATGATTTTTTCAACGCGCGCAGGGTAAACGCTGCGACCAGCACCATCCCGAGGCCGGTGATTCCCACCGCCAACGGAAACGTTTTCCAGGCGCCAATCAGGATCGTGATTTCCGCCGCGAATCCGCTGAAACCGGGAATGCCCATGGAAGCGGCGGACGCGACCACGAACGCAAAAGTGATGAACGGCATCGTCCGGCTTAGGCCCATCAAGGAGAGGTCGTTCAGGTTGCGCGTGTGCGTCCGATAATAAACGGCGCCGGCGAGCGCGAAGAGGAGCGCGCCGATCACGCCGTGCGAGAACATTTGCAAAACCGCGCCCGAAACGCCGAGCACGTTGGCCGTGGCCAGCCCGAGCAGGACAAAGCCCATGTGACTCACGCTCGAGTAGCCAATGACGAACTTGAGGTCGTTCTGGCGCAGCGCGACCGCCGCCGCGTAAACGATCCCGATGACCGCGAGGACGGCGATCCATTTGCTCCACATCTGGAAGCCTAACGGAAAGAGATTAAGCGCGACGCGGAGCGCGCCGTAGGCGCCGAGCTTCATCACGATCCCGGCGAGCAACATCGAGCCGGCGGTCGGCGCGGCCACGTGACCGGTCGGCGCCCAGGTGTGGAACGGCCAGATGCCGCCGAGGACCGCGAACCCGAGGAACAAGACCGGAAAGGCCCAGGCCTGGAGCTGCGGGGCGAATTGAAACTGCGTGAGCTGCAGCAAATCGAGTGTTCCCGCCGTCACGTAGGCGACGAGGATGCCGATGAAAACGAGCGCGCCGCCGAGGAAGGAATAGAGCGTCAGCTTCATCGCGCCGTATTCCTTGTTGGTCGAACCCCAGATCGCGATCAGGAAATATTTCGGCACGATCACCAGCTCGTAGAAGACGAAAAAGAGAAAGAGATCGGCGCTCAGGAAAACGCCGTACGAACCGGCGACGACGAGGAGCAACCAGAAAAAGAATTCGTTGGGCCGATTCTCGACTTTCCAGGAGAAAAGAACGGCGGCGAGCGCGGTCAGCCCGGTCACGAGCGTCATCGTCAGGCTGATCCCGTCGGCCGCGAGATGGTAATTCATCCCGAGCGCCGGCACCCAGGGCACGCGCACGATTGTGGTGAAATGCGCGAAATCGGTGTGTTGCGCGAAAAGCGCGGCCAGGCCGAGGCCGAACCCGCCCGCCGTGGCGACGAGCGCGACCCAGCGCGCCAGAATGCGCGGGAGAAGGAGCGCGAGAAGCGCGCCCGCCAAAGTGAGGTAAATCGTCCAGGCAATCATCGGCGTGAGCGCGTCCGGTAACGCGGGGATGTTTCGCGCACGTGGAATCCGATTTCGCGAGGCGGCTTGTTCGGCGGCGCGATCAACCGCCGGATCGCTTCAATAATCGCAGCGATCTCGTCGTCGTGTGCCCCGACCCGTTTTTCGAGTTCGGAAAACTTTTGCGCCAACGCGCGGTTGGTCTCCAGCGCCTCGCGCCACCGGACAAAGGCGCACATGATCGCGATGTTCACCTTCACCGCGCGTTCGCTCCTCAGCACGCTGAAGAGCATGGCCACGCCTTGTTCGGTAAAGGCGTAGAGCAAGTAGCTCTTGCCTCGGTGTTTACGTGAACTCATCACAATTTGTGATGAGTTCTTCTTCCCCGTTTTCGCGCCTTCCTCGGCTTGAGATATCACAGACTGTGATATCCTCTCAGCCTCTTCGGCAGAGATCTGACACATGAAATCAGCCGGAAAGCGGGATGCGCTTCGCTTCACCGCTTGATTGAGAACGCGCGTTTCAACCCCATAGAGGACAGCCAAGTCGAAATCGAGCAACACCTTCTGTCCGCGCAGTAGATGGATCGACTGCGCGATTTGGGTCGTCGAAATGATCTGTTTACTCATTTCAAGATACTCAGCCTAACAACCGCGCCATCTGTGTGACGGTGCTGTTGAAGATGTGGAGAACGAACTGCGGGTAGAGGCCGACCGCGAACATGAGGAGCGTGACCGGGACGACGACCCACTTCTCGCCGAGGCGAAGATCAGGAAAGTTTCCGCAAGTATCCGCGAGCGGCCCGCTGAAGAGCGCCTGCATCGCACGCAGAAAAACAATCGCGGTGATGAGCAGACCGAGCACGGCCGCCGCGGTGTAGCCGGCGGCGAGCGCGAAGGAACCCTTGAAGATGAGGAATTCCCCGATGAAGCCGTTGAGGCCGGGCAAGCCTAATGACGAGAACATCGCCACGCTCATCCAGCCGCAGAGCAGCGGCGTGCGTTGCATCAATCCGCCGAAGTCGCCGAGCCCGCGCGCCCCGCGCCGTTCCTCGAGCAGTCCGACGAAATAGAAGAGCGCCGCGGCGGTCAGGCCGTGGTTGAAGATTTGCAGGAAGACCCCGCTCAAGGCCGCCTGCGCTTCGACCGCCGGGGCGGCCGTCGAAGCGGTCACCGCGAAGAGGCCGAGCATGCAGTAGCCGAGATGGTTGATCGAAAGGTAGGCGACCATCCGTTTCAAATCGGACTGCGCCCAGGCCGCGAGGGAGGCGAAAACGATCGAGCAAACCGCAAGCCCGAGGAGCCACGGTCCGACGATTCTGATTTCGTTAGGGAAAAGCGGGAGGAGGAGCCGGATGAAACCGTAGACGCCCATTTTCGAGAGCAGGCCGGTCAGGACCATCGAAGCGCCGGTGGGCGCGGTTTCGTAGGCGTCGGGCAGCCAGGTGTGAAAGGGAAAGATCGGCACCTTGACCGCGAGCCCGAGGAAAATGCCGGCGAAGGCGAGCCAACGGAGATTGCCGGTAAGCAATCCGGTTTTTCCGAGCACGGCCAGCTCCGCGAAATCGAACGTTCCCCTAACGAAATAAATGTAAAGAAACGAGAGGAGGAGCGCGACGCTGCCGAGAAAGGTGTAGAGGAAAAACTTGGTCGCCGCGCGATCGCGCTTCTCGCCGCCCCAGATCCGGATGAGGAGGAACGCCGGGAGCAGGCTCATTTCGTAAAAGAGGAACCAGAGGACGAAATTCTGCGCGGTGAAGGTGCCGTAGAGCGCCGCCTGCGTCACGAGCATGATCGAATAAAAGCCGCGGCTCATGCGACCGGCGCAAAAGGCGAACGGGAAAATCAACGAAGTGAGGAGGACGAGCAGGAGGCTGAGGCCGTCGATCCCGGCGAGCGCTTGCGCACCGATCGCCGGAATCCAGACATGCTGCTGGATCATTTGCAGCGCCGGGTTGGCGGCGTCGAAGTGATGCCACATTTCGAGGGCGAGACAGCCGGTGATGAAGCTGCAGCCGAGAGCGGCCGGGCGCGCCAGCCTCGGCGGGACGACGCTGAGAAAAAGCGCCCCGAGGAGGGGAATGAAAATCAGGCCGGTGATCAGGTGAGCCATGCGTAAAGAAAGAGAAGCGCGAGCATGCCCACGGCGATGACGCTGAGGTAAATCTGGACCTGGCCCGAGTGGCGCGCGGAAACGAAGCGGCCGAGAGCACGCGTCACCCCGGTGGCATCGTCGACCCCGGCGTTGATCCCGCGCTCGTCCAAGCTTTTCGTTAGGCCGCCGAAGAGCCGGCCCAGCCCGCCGCAAAGCCGGACGAGGCCGTCCCAAAAATAGCGATCGAGAAAATCGGATAGCCGGGCGGCGAAACGCGCCCAGCCGAGAATCGTCCGGTCGTAGAGTTCGTCCAGCCACATCCGGTTTTCGAGAAAACGAAAGAGCGCGGGAAGCGTTCGCTCGATCGGATCGATCTCGCTCGCCCGGCGATAGAGCAGGATTCCCAATCCAATCCCCGCCGCGACGAGCGCGAGCGCGAAGTAGAGCATCGGCTGAATGAGGAGCGAGAAATTGTAGGTCGCGCGCTCGCCGGACAAATAATCGTGCAGCCACGGCCAAGCCGGAGTGAGCACGACGCTGAAACCGACCGCGCAGACCGCGAGCACGATCAGGGGAAGCATCATGACCGGTGGGCTCTCGTGCGCGTGCGCGGCGGCGGCGCGCCGATCGCCGAAGAAGACGTAGATCATTTGCCGCGTCATGTAGAGCGCGGTCAGGACGACCCCGGCGAGCATCAGGTAATGCGGCACCCGCGACGGCGACCACTGCGAGGTCGCGTGCAGGATTTCCTCCTTCGTCCAGGCGCCGGCGAAAAAGAGCGGCACGCCGCTCAGCGCCAGCATGCCGATGGCGTAGGTGAAAAAGGTCACGGGCATGAGCCCGCGCAAACCACCCATCCGGCGGATGTCCTGTTCCTCGTGGCAGCCGTGAATGACGGAACCGGAGCCGAGGAAAAGGAGCGCCTTGAAGAAACCGTGCGCGAGCAGATGCATGATGCCAGCGGCCACTCCGCCCACGCCTAACGACACCATCATGAGGCCGAGCTGCGAGACGGTCGAGTAGGCGAGAATGCGCTTGATGTCCGGCTGGGCGAGCGCAATCAGAGCGGAGATGAGCGCGGTGATCACGCCGATCCAGACCACGACGGTGAGCGAAGGCGTGACCCCATTGATCGCGCCTAACGAAAAGAGGGGATAGACCCGCGCGACCAGGAAAACACCGGCCGCGACCATCGTGGCCGCATGGATGAGGGCGCTCACCGGCGTCGGACCTTCCATCGCGTCCGGCAACCAGACGTGGAGCGGGAATTGCCCCGACTTCCCCGCGGCGCCACAGAAAATCAAAAGCGCGATGAAGGTGGCGCTCGTGCCTAACGAGAGCAAACCGACACTTTCGAGGGCCCCGGTCCCGCCGTCGTAAAAGAGGAGCGTGCCGCTCCGGCCGTAGAGCCAGAGGATCCCGAGAAAGAAACCGATGTCGCCGATGCGCGTGGTGATGAACGCCTTCTTCGCGGCCGCCGCCGCGCTCGGTTTGTGAATCCAAAAACCAATCAGGAGATAGGACGCGAGCCCGACCAATTCCCAACAGACGAAAAGCAGGAGCAGACTGTTGGCGATGACCACCCCGAGCATCGCGGCGGAGAAAAACGAGAGATAGGCGAAGAAGCGGGTGAAATTCCTGTCCGCCGCCATGTAGCCGACGCTGAAAACAAAAATGCAAAGACTGACCAGCGTGATCATGACGAGCATGACCGCCGCGAGCGGATCGAGGACAAAACCAATCCGGAGCGCTTGTTCGCCAAAGGCGAACCAGGTGAAATTTTGGAAGACGCGGTAACCGGGCGTCTGCAAGGTCGGCCAGAAAGCGCCGAGCGAGAGCAGGAGCGCGATCACCTGCCCGGCGATCGCGAATCCGGCCGCGGCCGCGCGCTGCACGTTCGTTAGGCTGAGAATGACAAACGAGGCCGCGAGCGGCACCGCGGGAATCAGCCAAAGATGAGCGACGATCGAGGTGCTCATCCTTTAAGCTGATCGACTTGATCGACGTCGGTCGTGCGATAGTGGCGATAAACAGCAATGACGAGCGCGAGCCCGACCGCAGCTTCCGCGGCGGCGATCGCGATCGCGAAGATCGTCACCATGACACCGATGGGCGGGGCCGGTTGCGGACCGAAACGCCAGAAGGCGATGAAATTCAATCCCGCCGCCGCGAGCATCATCTCGATCCCGATGAGAATGAAGATCGCGTGCCGCCGGCTGAGCGCGGCGAGCAGGCCGATGCAGAAGAGCGCCGCGGAAATCATGAGGAAAGTGGGCAGCGTTGGTGTCATCATCGTTTCTCCTCCAGGACGAGCACGAGGGCGCCAATCAAGGCGGCGGTCAGCAGCAGACCGACGCATTGCAGCGGCCAGACGTAATCGCTCATGAGCGCTTCGCCGATTTGCCGGACGGTTACGGTCACCCCCGGTTGCGCCGCGACGTAAAGCGCGGGGGTCCGCATGATCGCCCAAAGCAAAGCGGCCAGCACCGCGAGCGCGATCACGACTCCGCTCCAGTTGAAACCGCGATTCTCATCCGTCCCGTGGCGGGTGAGCAAGATGGTGAAAACGATCAGGACCGCGACCGCGCCGACGTAGACAAAGACCTGGACGAGGCCGACGAATTCCGCGCCTAACAAAAAGTAAAAGGCGGCGACACCGACCAGCGCGACCGCGAAACTGAGCGCGGCATGAACGAGCTGCCGCAAGCACGCCGCCGCGACGGCCGCACTGAGGGTGAGGACCGCGATGAAAAAGAAAGCGGCGCTGTTCATTCGGCAAAACGATAGGTGCGCGGGGCAAATTTCTTCCCGACCCCGAGGACACGGGAGAGCGTGAGGTAGACGAGCACGATCCAGCCTAACGACCAGAGCGAACCGCTGAGGCGCCTTCCCTGGTAATGCCAGATCGCCGCCGCGATGACGCAGGTAAACGCCATCGGGAGCATGAATTTCCAGGCGAAGCTCATCATCTGGTCGACCCGGATGCGCGGGAGGGTGCCGCGAATCCAGATGAAAACGAAAAGCAGCACGCCGAGCTTGAGGAAAAACCAGAGGTAGGACGGAACGAACTGCAGCACGCTGAACGGCGCGTGCCAGCCACCGAGGAAGAGCGTCACCGCCAGCCCGCTGACGGCGAACATCCCGAAATATTCCGCGAGAAAAAAGATGGCGTACTTGAAACCGGAGTATTCGGTCATGTGGCCGGCGACGATTTCCGATTCGCCCTCCGGCACGTCGAAGGGCGTGCGGTTCGATTCCACCAGGCCCGAGACGAAAAAAAGGATGAAGGCGACCGCGCCCCAGGGCGTGAAGACGAACCAGTGCGGCAGAATGCCTAACGAGTAACCGCCCTGTGCGGCGACGATCGCGTCGGGCGTGAGCGAGCCGGTCACCATCACCACCGGCAAAACGGTAATGATAAGCGGCAGCTCGTAGCTCACCATCTGCGCGATCGCGCGCATCGCGCCGAGCATGGAAAACTTGTTGTTGCTCCCCCAGCCGGCCATGAAAACGCCGACCTCGTTAGTCGACCCGACAGCGAAGAAAAAGAGGATGCCGCCGTCGATCGTAAAGGGCGTCATGTTGCGGCCGTAGGGAATGATGCCGAGTGCGAGGATGGCCGCAGCGGCGATCAGGATCGGGGCAAGGAAGTGGACGACCTTGTCGGCGCGCGCGGGCACGATGTCTTCCTTGATCAACATCTTGATCCCGTCGGCGACCGGCTGGAGAAGACCGAAAGGGCCGACGCGATTGGGCCCGTAGCGATTCTGGATGCGGGCAAGGATTTTCCGCTCGAACAACGACATGAGGGCGAAGAGCGTAAGAAAGACGGCGAGCAGCGCACTGATATTGAGCAGGCTGGAGGCGATCTGGCCGACCCAGTCCGGCGCGCCGGCAAGGAACGAGAGAAGCCATTGTTTCCCAAGGACGAAAATCTGGTCGAGAAAACCGCTCACGTTGCGATGAAGGAAAGCGAGGCCTGATTTTTTAAGCAAGACCGGAATCGCGTTCCCGCGCGCGCACCGGAATGCCATGCCTTCCGGGCCAGGAAGAAGGTTCGCGCCGTTTGCTGGACAAAGTTGTTCTTCTGTTTTAAACCGCCTCCGGCATACGGTGATGCGCGATGACTCCATCTTGTCGGGTTCGAGGCCATGGCGCGATGCCGATGGCCGCGGCGGCGACAGATCGAGACTTTTGTGTTTTTCTAATCATTCGTTAGGCTAGAGCGACGGGCTCCGGCGGAAGTGGCGGACAGATCTCAATCATTTATGAAAGATTACGTGACAGAGTTGATGGCCGGCGTGAAGGCCAAGAACCCGGCCGAGCCGGAATTTCACCAGGCGGTCCAGGAAGTCGTCGAGTCGCTCGAGCTCGTCCTCGAGCGTCACCCCGAATACCGCAAAGCGAAGATCCTCGAGCGCATGATCGAGCCCGAGCGCCTGATCATGTTTCGCGTCCCGTGGGAGGACGACAAGGGCGAGATTCACATCAACCGCGGCTTTCGCATCGAGATGAACAGCGCGATCGGTCCCTACAAAGGCGGGCTGCGCTTTCATCGCTCGGTCAACCTCGGCATCCTCAAATTCCTCGCCTTCGAGCAGGTCTTCAAAAATGCCCTGACGACGCTGCCGATGGGCGGCGGCAAGGGCGGCTCCGACTTCGATCCCAAAGGCAAGAGCGACAACGAAGTGATGCGCTTCTGCCAGTCGTTCATGGCGGAACTTTTCCGCCACATCGGCGCCTACACCGACGTGCCGGCGGGCGACATCGGCGTGGGCGGCCGCGAGATCGGTTTCCTCTTCGGGATGTACAAAAAACTCCGCAACGAATTTACCGGCGTCCTGACCGGCAAGGGGCTGAGCTGGGGCGGCTCGCTCATTCGCCCGCAGGCGACCGGCTACGGCGCGGTCTATTTCGCCGCCGAGATGCTCAAGACCCGCAAGGAAGGACTCGAAGGGATGAGCTGCCTTATTTCCGGGAGCGGCAATGTCGCGCAATACACTGCCGAGAAACTGATCAACGTCGGCGCGCGGCCGCTCACTTTCTCGGATTCGGGCGGATACATTTATGACGAGGCTGGCATCACCGCGGAAAAGCTGAGCTTCATCATGGACCTGAAGAACGTGCGCCGCGGCCGGATCGCCGAATACGCCGACAAATTCAAGAGCGCGACCTTCACTCCATTCGATCCCAAGCTCGACTACAATCCGCTCTGGAACCATAAAGCGCAGTGCGCGTTTCCGAGTGCGACGCAGAACGAAATCAATGGCAAGGACGCGGCCAACCTTCTGCGCAACGGCGTCTACGTCATCTCCGAAGGCGCGAACATGCCGACCACCATCGAAGGCGTGAATCAGTTTCTGGAGGCGGGGATCCTTTACGGTCCAGGCAAGGCCGCGAACGCCGGCGGTGTCGCCACCTCCGGCCTCGAGATGGCGCAAAACAGCATGCGCATTTCCTGGACGCGCGACGAAGTGGACAGCCGCCTGCAAACGATCATGAAGGCGATCCATCGCGCCTGTTACCAAACGGCCGAAGCCTACGGCACGCCCGGCAACTACGTGAATGGCGCGAACATCGCCGGCTTCCTCAAAGTCGCGAACGCGATGATGGACCAGGGCGTGGTCTAGCCGCACGGATGATGCCGGATCCTTATTTCTTTCTCGTCATTTTTGGCGCGGTCGCCTTCGTCTTCCCGGTCATGCCTCTGGCCCTGGCCTGGCTCTGGCGGCGTTTCTTTCAACCGCCCAAGCCGGGGGCGGGGAAAAATGCAACCTACGAATGCGGTGTTGAGTCGTTAGGCGAGGCGCAGATTCAGTTCCACTCGCATTATTATCTCTACGCGATCATCTTTTTGATTTTCGACGTCGAGGCGATTTTCCTCGTGCCCTTTGCGGTCGCATTTACCGGGTTGCCCTTCGGCGCGTTCATCGCGATTTTGGTCTTCCTCCTTCTCCTGCTGGAAGGGCTGGTTTGGGCCTGGGGCAAAGGGTGTTTAAGTTGGGTGAAGTAATGGCAAGCGCGCCGCCAATCGATGAAGGGCTCCGGAGCGAGCTGCAAAAACAAGGCATCTGGGTGACCTCGATGCAGGAGCTCTACAATTGGGGCCGGCGCAATTCGATCTGGCCGCTCCAGTTCGGGCTCGCCTGCTGCGCGATTGAGATGATCGCGACCGCCGCCTCGCGCTACGATCTGGCGCGCTTCGGCGGCGAAGTCTTTCGGCCCTCGCCGCGCCAGGCCGACCTCATGATCGTCGCCGGCACGGTGACCAAGAAGATGGCGCCGCAGATCGTCAGGCTCTACAACCAGATGCCCGATCCGAAATACGTCATCTCGATGGGCGCGTGCGCCATTTCCGGCGGGCCTTTCAAGCAGGGCTACAACGTCTTGAAAGGGATCGACCGCTACATCCCGGTCGATGTTTACATTCCCGGCTGCCCGCCACGGCCGGAGGCATTGCTCCATGCCTTCATGGAACTGCAGCGCAAAATCGACGGACAGAAACTGACCGGGACGGGGAAAGCCGCCTTTCTCGACAAAACGGTGCCGAGCGAGTTCCCGGTGCCGGCCTTCGGGGCGCACGATCTGGAGCCACCGGCGAATGCGGACGTGTTTCATCCGCCGAAAATCGAGCGGCATTGATGAGCACGTCATCCCGAGCGCAGCGCAGCGGAGTCGAGGGATCCCGTGATGCGAGCTTGAAGGTCACGCCACGGGATCCCTCGACTGCGCTCGGGAAGACGTGATGGAAGCACTTGACGAAATAAAAGTCCGCATTGAAGCGGCGATACCCGGGGCCAGGCTCGAGATCATTCCCAATCCCGGACCCGCAAACCAGTCTTCTCTCCTGCTCGATCACGCGCACGCCTCCACGGTCGCGCGCTTCCTCCGCGACGACCCGGCGCTGCGCCTTGATTATTGCTCCAACGTGACCGGCGTCGATTGGCTCGAGCGCACGGTAAAGAAAAAGGTGAAAGTGAAAAAGGTCGTCGAGGGCGAGGAGAAGGAACTCGAAGAAACGCGGGAAGAAATTTTTTCCGGCTACCTGGAGGCGGTCTATCATCTTTACTCGATGGCGCACAAGCATGGGCCGCTTGTCGTTAGGCTACGGACACGCGACCGGGCCGAAGGTGCCCACCTGCCGTCGCTCACGCCGGTCTGGCGCAGCGCGGAATTCCAGGAACGCGAGATCTACGACCTCTACGGCATCCATTTCGACGGGCATCCGGATCTGCGCCGCATTTTGATGTGGGATGAATTTACGGATCACCCGATGCGCAAAGACTATCGCGAGCCGGACGATTACGAATACGAACCCACGCCCCACGACGACGTCCTGGAAAAAGCGAAGCAGCACTACGTCCCGCGACCGGCCCAGGACGGCACGGCAAACATCGCGGCCCAATGAGCCTGTCAACCCGAGCGCAGCACAGCGCAGTCGAGGCTCCACCCGGGATGCCGTCCCGCCTCGACGGCGAGTTGCTCGAAGTGTCGATGGGCCCGCAGCACCCATCGACCCACGGCGTCTTTCGAATGAACGTCGCGCTCGAAGGCGAGGTCGTGCGCAGGCTCAAGCCCGTCTTCGGTTACCTCCATCGCAATCACGAAAAAATCGGCGAGAACACCAGCTACCTCGGCTCGATGCCCTACACCGATCGGCTCGATTACATCTGCTCCATGAGCAACAACTGGGGCTACGCGCTCAGTGTCGAGAAGCTGGCCGGCATTGAAGTGCCCGAGCGCGCCGAATACTTGCGCGTCATCCTCGCCGAACTGACCCGCCTGGTGAATCACGCTTCGCTCCTCGGGTTTCTCCTCAGCGACATGGGCGCGTGGGGCACGCCGCTCATGTATGCCTTCCGCGAACGCGAGAATATTCTCGATCTTTTCGAGTCGCTCTCCGGCTCGCGCATGATGTGTGATTACATGCGGTTCGGCGGTTGCCGCTGCGATCTGCCGCCGGGTTGGATGGAGCGCGCGCGCAAAGTCGTGGATGGGTTTCCGCATTTTCTTGACGAGTTCGAACAACTGATCACGGGAAATGAAATCCTCATCGCCCGCACGCAGGAGGTCGGAAAACTTTCCGCCGAGCTGGCGATCAGCGCTGGCATTACCGGTCCCGGGCTGCGCGCCTCTGGCGTGAACTACGATCTTCGCAAAGTGGACGGCTACGGATTTTATCCGCGCTTCAAGTTCCGGGTGCCGTTAGGCGAGCACGGTGATTGCTACGATCGGCTCATGATGCGCGTGCTCGAACTGCGCGAGACGCTCGGGATCCTGCGCCAGGCGATGGACGATTTGCCCGCGGGACCGATCATGAATCCGAAAGTGAAGATTCGCGCTTTCAAGCCGCCGGTCGGCGAAGCCTACGGGCGGATCGAGGCTCCGAAAGGCGAGCTCGGTTTTTATTTGATCAGCGATGGCAGCGGGAATCCATATCGTTACCGGGTGCGCCCGCCGAGTTTGATCAACCTAACGGTCCTGGAAGACATGTGCCTCGGGCACACCGTGGCCGACGTGATGGTGATTCTCGGGAGCATCGATATCGTGATGGGAGAAGTGGACCGATGATGATTGGCGCGGGAATTCTAAAAGGCATGGCGGTGACGGGGCGGAACTTCATCGGGAGTTACTTCGAAAAAGATCGCCTCACGACGGTGCAATATCCCGAGGAGCGCGACGTGCTCCCGGAAAACTCGCGCAACTTTCCTTTTCTCGTTTACGACACGAACGATCCGGAGGCCGGTTTGCGCTGCGTCGCCTGCAAGATCTGCGAGAAGGAATGCCCGCCGCAATGCATCTACATCGAGAAAAGCGCGGACAAGAAGCCCGATTACATGGGCAAACCGCAGTTTTATCCGGCCACGTTCGACATCGACATCTCAGTCTGCATGAGCTGCCAGATCTGCGTCGAGGTCTGCCCGTTCGAGGCGATCAAGATGGACAAGGTTTACGAGCTCAGCCGGCGCGAACGTTTCGACGCGCTGTTGATGCGCAGGACCGACCTGGCCAAGTCGAACAGCTATTATCACAGCATCCACCCGCTGGAAGCCGAGCAGGTGGATGCCACGCTCGCCGCCGCCGCGGCAAAGAAGAAACCGGCGCCCACGCCGGCGCCGCCAGCCTCTGGGTAGAGCACTCGGGACGAGTGCGCTACCCGGAGGCTGGAGCGACGCGCCAAGTAGTTTATCGTGCGCTCGTGCAAATCCGTTTCCTTTTGTCGCTGCTCCTTGCATTGGCTCTTCACGCTGACGCTTTCGCCACTCCGGATTTTTCCGACCTCCTGCGCTGGCGAAACATCGGGCCGTATCGCGGCGGCCGGACGCGTGCGGTCTCGGGCGTCCCGTCGCAGCCTAACGTTTTCTACATGGCGCAGGTGGATGGCGGCGTTTTTAGAACGAACGATTACGGGCGCACCTGGCAGCCGATTTTTGATGATCAACCGACCGGCTCGGTCGGCGCGCTCGCGGTTTCGGTTTCGAATCCAAACGTCATTTATGTGGGGAGCGGCGAAGGACTGCATCGCCCGGATCTCTCGGTCGGCGACGGCATTTATAAATCGACGGACGCCGGGAGAAGCTGGACGCACCTCGGCTTGCGCGAAGCCCAACAGATCGCGCAGATCGCGGTCGATCCACGCAACCCCGATCACCTGCTCGTGGCGGTGCCCGGGCATCCCTACGGGCCTAACGAGGAGCGCGGCATCTTTCTTTCGCTCGACGGCGGGAAGACGTTTGCCAAGACGCTCTCAAAGGATGAAAACACCGGCGCGGCGGATGTACAGTTCGATCCGACGAACCCGCAGATCGCCTACGCCTCGCTTTGGGAAGCGCGCGAGGGTCCGTGGGAAAACGCGGAATGGAACGGAACTAACGGCGGCATTTTCAAAACCTTCGACGGCGGCCAGACGTGGAAACAACTGACGAACGGTTTGCCTAACGACATGGTGCAGGCCCAGCTCGCGATCGCGCCGAGCGCGCCGCACACGCTTTTCGCCGCCGTCGCGACGCTCGACGCCGGAAAACTCTATCGCTCCGACGACGGGGGCGAAAACTGGACCCGGGTCACGACCGACGAGCGCCCGGGCGCGCGGATCGGTGGCGGCGATCTTCCGGTGGTGCGGATCGATCCGAAGAATCCAAAAGTGGTTTACGCCGCGAGCGTGGTTTGCTGGAAATCGATCGACGGCGGCGAGACCTGGGAAGGCTGGCGCGGCGCGCCCGGGGGCGACGATTATCAGAACGTCTGGATCAATCCGAACAATCCGCAGATCATTCTGCTTGGCAGCGACCAGGGCGCGATCGTCACGGTGAACGGCGGTCAGACGTGGAGCTCGTGGTACAACCAGTCGACCGCGCAGCTCTATCACGTGAGCGCGGACAACGCGTTTCCCTATCGCCTCTACAGCGGGCAACAGGAGAGCGGCTCGGTCGGCATCGCGAGCCGCGGACCGGATGGCGCGATCACTTTTCGCGACTGGCATCCGGTGGCAGCGGAAGAATACGGCTACGTCGTGGCCGATCCGCTCGACCCCGACATTATCTATGGCGGCAAGTTGACCCGTTACGATCGGCGCACCCACCAGGCCCAGAGCATTCTGCCGAAGCCGTTTCGCGATGATGAATTCCGGATGATCCGGACGATGCCGATCTTGTTTTCGCCGCTCGACCCGCACCTCCTTTTCTTTGCCACCAATCATTTGTGGCAGACGCGCGATGGTGGGCAGAAGTGGACGCAGCTCAGCCCCGACCTGACCCGCAAAACGTTCGCAGTCCCGACGAGCGTGGGAAAATTCCGGGACTGTCCCACCGCGCAAGCGAGGCAGCGGGGTGTGATCTACGCGGTCGCGCCCTCGCCGCTCGACAAGAACCGGATCTGGGCGGGAACGGATGATGGACTGATTCACCTCACGACCGACGGCGGCAAAAGCTGGACGGAAGTGACGCCCCCGCAGATCGGCCCGTGGTGGAAAGTCTCGGTGATGGACGCGAGCCATTTCGACCAGAACACCGCCTACGCGGCGGTGAACACGATCCGGCTCGATGATCTGCGGCCGCACATCTATCGGACGAAGGACTCCGGCAAAACCTGGCAGGAAATCGCGCGCGGCATTCCGCCTAACGAAAACGTGAACACGGTGCGGGAAGATGCGCAGCGGCGCGGCCTCCTCTTCGCCGGGACGGAGCGGGCGGTTTATGTCTCCTTCGACGACGGCGAAAACTGGCAGTCGCTCCGCCTGAAGATGCCGGCAACTTCGGTGCGCGACCTGATCGTGAAGGACGACGACCTCGCGATCGCGACCCATGGGCGCGGCTTCTGGATTTTGGATAACATCACGCCGCTGCGCCAACTCGCGGTGAGCGACCGGGACTCGCTTCTCTTCAAACCGCAGACCGCGTTGCGGGTGCGCTGGGATTTCAACACCGACACGCCGCTCCCGCCCGATGAACCGGTAGGCGAAAATCCGCCCGAAGGCGCGATGATTGACTATTCGTTAGGCAAAGATGTCACCGGCCCGGTCACGCTCGAAATCAAAGACGGGGCGGGAAAGGTGGTGCGTCGTTATGCGAGCACCGACCCGCTACCAACGCCGGATCCGAAGTTGAAGATTCCGCGCTACTGGGTGCGGCCGCCGCAGGCCTTGTCGGGCAAGCCGGGCCTGCATCGCTTCTTCTGGGACCTGCACGGCGAGCCGTTAGCGGACGCCGAACCGGAGTACCCAATGACGGCGGTGGCGCATAAAACAGCGCCGCAGCCGACCGTACCCTGGATCGTGCCCGGAAATTATTCCGTCGCCCTAACGACGGGCGGCAAGCGTTTCACCCAGCCGCTCATCGTGAAAATGGATCCGCGCGTCAAGGCCCCGGCCGCGGATCTGGCAAAACAGTTCGAGCTGTCGAAAACGCTGGCTGAAATGCGCGCCACCCTCCAGCCCGTAGGCCAAAGCTTCGAAGGGCTGACGGCGGAACTCAGCAAGGCAAAGGAACGCCTCGGAGAAAACGCGGCCCAGGAAGCGGTCGCTGCCTTGCGCAAGAAGCTGGAAGGCTTTGCCAGTCCCGCGGACGTTCGTTCCGGGGAACCACTCGAGTTGGGTGTCCTGCGCAAGGTCGAAAAACTTTTCGGCGATCTGCAGGACGTCGATGCCGCGCCGACTCCGCCGCAGCAAGCCGCGGTGGCCGCTCTGCAGCGCGACGCGCGGTCCGTCGTTGAGCGCTGGCGCGCGCTCCCGCAGGATGTGGCGGGCTTGAATGCACAGCTCAAAGCTGCCGGCTTCGAGCCGATCAAGTCTCCTTAGCCGCGTTTTGAGGCAGCGAATGCGGCGATCGCTCGCGCGGCGCAGCGATCGGCTCGGAAATGGCGAACACTTCCCAGGAGCCCGGCAAATTGTGGAGAGCGAACTGCCCCAACGGTTGCAGCTCGAAATGCTCCACGATGAGCGCCTCGACGGTTTTGCTTACGATTAATTCCGCACCGACCCTCTTGGTCAGTTCCTGCATCTTCCAAGTCGATCGTGACCGCTCACCAGGAAGAAATCTCCATTGCGAGCGTGCTCGGCAAAGGCACCACCGTCGAGATCCGGCTCCCTCTGCCAACCGGCCAGGCTTAAAACTCATCGCCTTCCCGGCGGGCTGCGATCGTTTGCGCATTGCCAAGCTCACGGTCGCGCCCGCAGGCTAAACATCGAATGGATTTGACCGGCTATCTCCGGGCTTCGCACCGTGCGCTCATCTTTACCGGCGCGGGAATATCGACCGGTAGCGGGATTGCCGATTTTCGCGGACCGCAAGGTGTCTGGACCCGGCGCCAGCCGGTCTACTACCAGGATTTCATGACCTCGGAAGCAGCCCGGCTCGAGCATTGGGATTACAAACTGGAAGCGTGGGAGGCTTTTCGTCAGGCTCAGCCTAACGAGACCCATCGAGCGATCGTCAAGCTGGAGCGGGCCGGCAAACTGCGCCTGGTGGTGACGCAAAATATCGACGGCTTGCACGGGCTCGCAGGCACCGCGCCGGAGCGCCTGGTGGAACTTCACGGCACCAACTCCCTGGTCGAATGCCAGAGCTGCAAACGGCGGAGCGATCCGCAACCGCACTTCGATTTTTTCCGGACTCATCGCCAACCGCCGCTCTGTAGCTGTGGAGGATTCCTGAAACCGGCAACGATCAGTTTTGGCCAGAGTCTCGATCCCGCTGAACTCGAACGGGCGCGCGCGGGCGCGATGGAAGCGGATCTCGTCGTTGCGCTCGGCTCGACGCTTTCAGTTTATCCGGCGGCGGCTTTTCCGCTGATGATCGCGCGGCGCGGCGTGCCATATGTGATTATCAATCGTGGCGCGACCGAGCACGATGATGAATCCTGCGTCGCGCTGCGCCTCGAGGGCGAGGTGAGCGAGATTTTTCCACCGGCGGTTGCGGCCGCGATTGCTTAAGGTTGATTCCGTCATCCCGAGCGCAGTCGAGGGATCCCGTGATGCCATCTTAAAAGGATCGCCACGGGATCCCTCGACTCCGCTGCGCTCCGCTCGGGATGACGACCAATGCGATCGATCTTCTGCGCTCTCTTATTGTTAGGCAGTCTTGCCGCCGGAGCGCGCGGCGCGGAGCGCGAATTCCGCGGTGCGTGGGTCGCGACGGTCTATAATCTCGATTGGCCTTCGCAGCCCGGCCTGCCCGCCGCGGTCCAGAAAGCGCAACTGCGCGCCCTGCTCGATCGCGCCGCGAAGTTAAAACTCAACGCCATCCTCCTCCAGGTCCGACCGGCGAGCGACGCGCTTTACGCCTCGCCGATTGAACCGTGGTCGCAATTCCTGAGCGGCAAGGCGGGCGTCTCGCCGGGCTACGATCCGCTCGCCTTTGCCATTGCCGAAGCACACGCGCGGGGAATCGAGCTGCACGCCTGGGTGAATCCCTTTCGCGCGGCCACGAGCGCGAGTGAAAATTTGCCGTCGAATCATGTGGCGAAACAGCATCCGGAATGGGTTCGACGGTTCGGAAAACAGCTCTGGATCGATCCCGGTGAACCCGCGGCGCGCGCGTATGTGATCAGCGTCATCACCGACATCGCGCGCCGTTACGACATCGATGGCCTGCACATCGACGACTACTTTTATCCTTACCCGCTCAAGCCGGGCGACGCGTCGTTCCCCGACGACTCCACCTGGCAGCGTTACGGCATAAAGAGCGGCCTGGGCCGCGCCGATTGGCGGCGGGAAAACATCAACGATTTTGTCCGCTCGATGTATCGCGCGGTCAAAACGACCAGGCCGCGCGCGCGCGTCGGGATCAGCCCATTCGGAATCTGGCGGCCGGGCGTGCCGCCAACAATCGAAGCGCAGCTCGACGCCTACGCCCAACTCTTCGCCGACTCCCGCAAGTGGCTCGCGCAAGGCTGGGTCGATTATCTCGCGCCGCAGCTTTACTGGAGCATCGAACCGTCGAAACAAAGTTTCCCGGTGCTGCTCAATTGGTGGCGCGCGCAAAGCCACGGCAAGGCGGTCTGGCCTGGCATCGCCACCGAACGAATCGGATCGAACCGGCCGGCGCGCGAGATTATCGAGCAGATCGATTTGACCCGTCGCGGCACGTCGTCACCCGGTCACATTCATTGGAGCATGAAAGCGCTCCTTCGAAACCAGGGCGGGATCGACGATCTTCTCGAGGCTGGCCCCTACGCCGAAAAAGCCGAAGTGCCGCCGCCCTAATTCGGAGGGACGCGCAGAAGCGCGTCCCTCCGCGAGCTGCCTAACGAAATTGCCGGTGCTCCAGAATCTGCCGTTCAAACGCGGGCCGCTCGTCGGCGAGAACTTCCGCCGGGAACTTGGCGTGCGAACGATTCCAGCGACCCACCCATTCCGCGGCGAGCAATTCATAGGACCGGACAAACGGAGAACCCAACGCCGCCGGCGTGAAAGCGATCGTGGTCTCTTCCTTCGCGCCGGCCGGGCGGCCTTTGGCGAGATAAAAGCCGGCGGCGAGAAGCGCGGCCCGCGCCGCCGTCGAGTGTGTGTAAGTGAAAAGCTCCGCTGCCCGTCCGGCGCAGGCGGTAAACAACCGGCGGAAAATCTCGATCGTCCATTGTTCGCCGTGCGTTTTGCTCGAGAACATGTCGTAGAAAATCAGGTCGGGCGGGGCGGGCGCGCCAGCCACGGTTTCGAGGAAATCGCCCGGGACGAGCTGCCAGCTCAGGCCCGCGTGCTGTTTCGACTGCCACCGGCCGCGCAGGAGAATTCCCGCGGGAGCACCATGCCGGAGATAGGAAAATTTGTCGTCATGACGGAGCGCGAGTCGGAGCGAGTCGAGATCGTTTTCAAAGCTGATGATCTGCATCGGGCGCACCGGCCCGAGCGCGGCCTGCTCTTCATAGCAAAGAATTGCCGCCATCGCGTTGGCCGCCGCGCCGAGGCCAACATCCCAGATCACAAGCGGGTCCGTCGTCGTTAGGCGAAGGCGCTGTGCGAGCCCGGACTGCTCGACATAAAGACTGCGCGCTTCCTTCATCGGCGGCGTGCGCAGGTGCATGATCTCGCCCGAAGAAACCTGCCGGATGCTGGCGAAGCCTTCGTGCGCGATATGCACTTCGTAGTTGCCTAACGAGCGCGATTTTCCGCGCGCCGGCCGCGGATGGCGCCTCGGGTTGGCGCGATCGGATTCCTGGAGGAGAGCGCGTTTTCCCAGGTAAAACTCGCCAAACCGGCCGGCCAGGATGCTTTCCCGGATGTCGCGCATCAACTGGTGATAGAAATGAATGTTGTGCTTCCCGAGGAGCTGCCAGCCTAACGTTTCGCTCGTCTTCGTGAGGTGATGCAGGTAGGCGCGCGAGTAGCGCGCGCAGGTCGGGCAGGCGCAGGCGGGATCGAGTTTCTCCTCGGAGAATTTGTAAACGCCGCGGCGCATCTGGAGAAAGCCGCGCGAGGTGAAAACGGCCCCGCGCTGCGCGAGCTGTGTCGGCATGATGCAATCGAACATGTCGACGCCGCGATGGACCGCTTCGAGGATGTCGAGTGGCGTGCCGACTCCCATGAGATAGCGCGGCTTGTCGGCCGGCAGAAGTTGCGCGGTGAACTCGCAGAGGTCCTCCCGCTCGCTCCTGCTCTCCCCGACCGCGAGCCCGCCGATGGCGAAACCATCAAAGGGCATTTCGCCCAACGTCGTCGCGCTCTCGCGCCGCAATTCCGGATAGAGCGCGCCCTGCACGATCCCGAAGATCGATTGCGGCGAATCCCTCCGTGCCGCCAGGCTGCGCGCCGCCCAGCGATGCGTCACCCCGACCGCCACGCGCGCGGTCGCTTCATTCGCGGTCGAGGCGATGCATTGGTCGAGCGCCATCATGATGTCGCTCCCAATCGCTTTCTGCGTCTCGATGCTCAGCTCCGGACTGAGAAGAATCGTCTGCCCGTCGAGATAACTTTGAAAGACCGCCCCCGCTTCGCTCATCGAGCGCGAATGCGGCAGCGAGAAGATTTGGAATCCGCCCGAATCGGTGAGCACCGCGCGATCCCAGCTCATGAAACCGTGAATCCCGCCGGTCCGGCGAAAGACTTCCGCGCCCGGACGGAGGAGCAAATGATAGGTATTCGCGAGCAGAATCTGGGAGCCGGCTTCTTCGAGCGTGCGGGTCAGCTGCGCCTTCACCGTGGCCTGTGTCCCGACCGGCATGAAGAGCGGCGTCTGCACTTCGTTATGCAAAGTGCGAAAGGTCGCGGCGCGGGCGCGCGAACGCTTCGCCGTAGCGTCGAGACGAAAATCCAAACGGGAACGAGTCATGGAAAGTGCGCGGATGCCGCCCCGCCCTCTCGCCCGCTTTAGAGACTGGCGCGCACCGCGGCGAGTTGATTCGCCGACCCGAGCTTGCCGTTCTTGTGCGCGATGAAGTTGGCGTACTCCTCGACGAAAATTTTGCCGGGCGGCCGGAAATCGAATTGCTCGGGATGATCGCGGAAAAATTCGCGATGGACGCGGGTCCAGACCAGCCGCCCGTCGGTATCGATGTTGACCTTGGTCACGCCGAGCTTGGCCGCGGGCAGGTATTCGTTTTCGTTCACCCCACGCGCGGATGGATCGAGCTGGCCGCCGGCGGCGTTGATCCGCTCGACTTCTTCGATCGGAACACTCGAGCTGCCGTGCATCACGATCGGCGTGCCGGGAATGCGTTTCTGGATTTCCTCGATGACGTTGAAGTGCAGGCCTTGTTTGCCCTTGAATTTATAAGCGCCGTGGCTGGTGCCGATAGCGGCGGCGAGCGAGTCGCAGCCAGTTTGCCTAACGAATTCAACCGCTTCTTCCGGATTCGTGAGGGAAGCGTGCCCTTCGTCGACTTTGATGTCTTCCTCCACCCCGCCGAGTTGGCCAAGTTCCGCCTCGACGCTGATGCCTTTCGGATGCGCGCGATCCACGACGCGTTTGGTGATGGCGACGTTCTCCGCAAACGGCTCATGGCTGGCGTCGATCATCACGGAGCTGTAAAAACCGGAGTCGATGCAATCGTAGCAAGTTTCCTCATCGCCGTGATCGAGGTGGACGGCGAAGATGGCGTCTGGAAACATTTGTTCGGCGGTGCGAATCAACGCCTCGAGCATTCTTTTGTCGGCGTACTTCCGCGCGCCTTTTGAGAGCTGGATGATAAACGGCGCCTGGCTTTGCACGCAGCCGCGGAACAGCCCGAGGATCTGCTCCATGTTGTTCACGTTATACGCGCCGACGGCGAATTTTGCGTAGGCGACTTTGTAGAGCTGCTTGGTGGTAACGATCATGGCTGAATTGTTGATGGTTGATCCGCCTGAGGCGGACTGATTGCTGATTAGGGCGTCGCCAACCTTATGGCGCTCTCGGCAGTTTCCCAATTAGAAATCAATCCTTCTCAGGCGAATCCGCAATCAGCAATGGACTCACGCACCGTTTTCCACCACCGGGAGCAGGACGCTGACCGAAGTCCCGTGCGGATCGGAGGCAATATCGACCCGGCCGTTGTGGTCGAACACAGTGCGCTTTACGATCGGCAGACCGAGGCCCATGCCGCGCGCCTTGGTCGTGCAAAAGGGCGAGAAAATTTTGTCTCTCAGGTCGGCCGCGATGCCCGTGCCGTTGTCGCGCACGGTCACCACCACTCCGCTGGTGTGGTCGCCGTCGCGGACCGGCTGAGCCGAAAGGGTGATCTTCGCCTTCGCCTGGCCATGGGTGGCTTCGGCCGCGTTCGCGACCAGGTGCGCGAAGACTTCGGTCAGCGCGGTTTCGTCGCCCAGGACTCGGGGCAGATCGTCCGGAAAGGTCGTCTCGAGCGAGAAACCGTTGCGCGCCGAGCGCGCGCGCACCAGTTCCACCGCTTTTTTCATCGGCGCGCGCAGGTCGATCGATTTGAAGTTCAGTTCGGGCGGGTGCGCGAAGTTGTTGATCTGCGTGATGATGAGGTCGAGGCGATCGATTTCCTGCACCACGATCTCGTTGAAATCGCGCCGAAAATCCGCGTCGTCGAAGCGCTCGGGCAGCAGTTGCGCAAAGGTTTTGATCGCGACGAGTGGATTGCGCACTTCGTGCGACATGCTCGCCGCGAGATCGGTCCAAAAAGCGGCGCGATCCAGCAGCTCCTGTTTTTGACGGAGCGATTCTTCCGGCGTCCGGTCCTGGATGACGGCAACGGCGCCTAACGGTTTTTGGGCGTGAATGAGCCGGCGGGTTTGGACGGAGAGCGAGCGCCGGTTGTGGGGATCGATCCACTGCTTGGGCGGAAGCTGGACCGTGCTCTCGAGCGTCTCACGCAAAATGGAGGCGATGTGGCTGCCGGCGAATTCGATGGGCTTGTTCAGCACGTCCGCTGCCGCGAGACCGAGGATCGATTCGGCGGTCGGGTTGCACCAGCGGATAATCGCATCCTCATCGCTCGCAATGATTCCCGGCGGAATCGCGGTCAGGAGCGTTTCGGCGAGCGTTTTTTGGAGAGTGACCTCTTCGTTGAGGAGCGCATTTTCCAGCGCGGTGGAGACATGATCGCCGAGGATCATGAGTGCCTCGAGGCTCTGGTAATCGAATGGTTGACCGGTCAGGCGGTGACCGAAAAAGAGCCAGCCGCTGATCCGCCGGCGCACATGCAACGGGACGATCACTTCCGCGCCGACGCTGTCGAGCGCGCGGCGGAGCAGCTCGCGCTGCGCGTGATCGGGGGTTTGCGCGAGATGTGCGCGGCAAATGAGATGAGCATGCAGCTCAAACCACCGCACCAGGGGACCGCGCTCGCGATATTCGAGCTCATAGCTCTCCGGCAAACAGCGCAACCCGGCGATCAAGCGATAGCTCTCACCCGCGGCGCGGCGGAAAAACATTCCGACTCGCGTCACCATGGCCGCGTCGGCCAGGCCCTCGACCACGCTGTTGACCAGCATCTCTGTATTTTCGAAGCGACGGAAGACCCGCGGGAAGCGCAATATCGAGGGCGCCGGTCCGCTAGATTCCGGCGCGGGCTCGAGGGCGCGGCTATTGGAAAGCGCAGGCACGCGCGTAGCTTCGGCGCGGAGTGCCCGGTTGTCTTCCAGAACGCGCAGGTGATCGAGAGCCCGGCCGACGAGGGCTTGAAAATGGCGGCGTTCCAAATCCACTTCGTCGACGGCATAAATGCCGGCCTGCTCCGCCTCGCGCAAGGGGTCCGAGCGCAACATGCCGAAGCCGATCATCAACACATTCGGCCATTCCGCCTGCACTTGTGCGAGAAGATCACGGCTCTCCCGGGCGCGCAGATCGAGCAAGAGAAGAGCCGGGCTGTTTTGCTGGAGCACGGCGTCGAGCCGGTCGGCCTGATCCACATGGCGGAACGGCGTGAGGCCGCGGAGGAAGGCGCGCGTTCGCCTAACGAAATCCGGATCCTGCGTGTAGAGGACGCACGCGGCGGGTAAGATCATGCCGCAGCCACTTCTTCCTGAAAGCGAACAAGGGGGAGGAGAATGTGAAAGCTCGTCCCGTGGGCGAGTTCGCTCTCAACCTCAATCTGGCCGCCGTGTTCCTGCACGATGCCGTGCACGACCGAGAGGCCGAGGCCGGTACCGTGATCTTTCGTCGTAAAAAAGGGATCGAAAACGTGCGCCACATCCTCCGGTTTGATGCCTCCGCCATCGTCGGCAATCATGATGCGCAAAATCTCCTGTACATCGCCGGAGTCGCCAGGCAGCGCGGCCGGCCAGGTCTCAGGGGAACCAATCTCGGTCGCCACCGTGAGGGATCCTCCTGATTTCATCGCGTCGAGGGCGTTGAGAAAAAAGTTAAGGAAAACCTGCTCAATCTGGTCCGCATCAGCGCGGATTGTATCCACTTCCGCCTGCCAGGAACGAGTTAATTTAATATCTTTTTGATAAAGCCGGTGACCGATGAGAAGGAGCGCTTTTTCCAGGACCTCGTGGACGTGCATCGGCTTGAGCAGCGGTTTTGTCGGCCGGGCGAAGCGGAGTAGCTGGTTGACTAACGAATCGATCCGGTCAACCTCGTGTCCGATGAGGGAGAAGAAGGTCTCCCGGAAATCGGAGTCCTGATAACGCTCGGGCAGAAGCTGCGCAAAGGTCTTGATCGAGACGAGCGGATTCTTGATCTCGTGCGCCATGCCGGCGGAAAGCGTGCCCAGGCTGGCGAGACGATCGCTGCGACGGATTTGCTGCTCGAGCCGCTTCAGCATCGAGATATCGGTCAGCACCATCAAGGCCCCCAGGGGCTCGCTATCCTGCCCGTGGAAAATCGAACTGCTGGCCCGCAAAGTCGTGTTCTTGTCGCCCGTGCGCAGCACGATTTCGCGATCCTCCTGGCGCTCGCCGCGGCTGAGCGTCTCCGCCAGAATGTCCCGCAGCGCGTCCGGCAAATTGCTGATCTTGCGCGCGAGAAGCTCGGAGGCCGGGAGACCGGTAATCTGCTCCACCTCGTGATTGAAGACAGTGATCAGTCCGTTTTGATCGGCGGCTACCACTCCGGTAGTGAGGTTTTGCAAAAGGGTCTCATTGTAGATTTTTGCATTCTGCACTTCCGTAAAGAGCTGCGCGTTCTCGATCGCGACCGCCATTTGTCCGCAAAGGACGCGGAGCGCGCTCTGCTCGACGTTGCCGTAAATACGACCCGAGCGGCGCGCGCCGAGGAGCATGACGCCAGCGAGATTTTCGCGGGAGAAAATTCCCATCGCGACGGCGATTTGCAGGGAACCCATCTGTCGTTTCACGCGTTCCAGCCCGGCAGTCGAAGGCACGCGGTGGAGTTCGTCGACGACGATCGGTTCCTGCGTCTGTTCGAGATGGGCAATGATGGCTTGATCGCGATGGAGTTCCACCCGCGTCGTGCGCGAACCCGCCTGCACCGCGGGGTATCGCTGGGCGTAAAACTCCGGCTCCGGAAGGAGAAGGAAGACTCGCTCGGTATCGACCGCCTGCCCGATCGTTAGGCCGAAACGTTCGAGCAGATCACCGAGCGTCGTGACCGAGCGCAGGATCGCGGTCGCCTGATTCATCGTCGCTTGAAAATCAAGCCTGCGCGTTCCGATGAAGAGGCGGTCGGCTAACGAACGTGAAACTCCCCGCGCCGGCGCCATCGCAAAGGCGACGACGACGGATGCGATCACGTGCGAAAGGGTGAGACCATCGGAGCCCAGCAACGGAACGAAAACGGAATAGCACAGCCAAAAAATCAAGGTATAGAGCGCGATGAGATAAACTGCCAGGACGCCGTAGGAGATCGCGCGGCGCATGAAAAAACCGACTTCCAGGATTTTTCGCGTCGCGATGCCGTAGGCCATCACGAAACTGAGGCCAATCATGCGAAACGGCGCGAACCAGAGAGCTCGCGAGGGGCCCAGAAAATAATCCAGAACAAACGAAAGCAGTAATCCGGAAACGACGGCCGCTATTGCTCCGATGAAAATGAAGGAGAGCTCAGCCCGCTCAGCCCCCTTCGAATTTCGAATGTCGTGCCAATAGCTGATGATGAGCGCACTGAAAGCGGCGATGATGTAAATCGAATAAAGCCAAACCGCCGGCCCATACTCAGGGCGCGGCGGAACGTGCACTTCCTGCGACAACACTGCGCCTTTCAGGAAAGCTGCCGTCTGACAAAGGATGACGACCAGGATCGTGAGGAGAAGCCACGCCTTCGAATGCGTCAGGAGTCCTTTCCAAACAAGCTGCCGTTGCCGAATGGAGAGACGCAAAAAATTAAGAATCGCGAGATAGACGGCCCCGGCGGCCGAAGCCTGCCGAATGGCAAACTCAGCGGCCTGGGGGGTTGTGGCGCCAAAGGCGAGGAGAAGGCTGCCGAGCCAGGCATCAACCGTGAGGGAAAGAAGCAAGAAGCACTGATTCGCGAGACGGCGCCGATTTGCCTGGAAAACGGCCAGCCCGAGCGAAAGCTGGAGCAGCATGGCCGCCGAAGTGGAAACTGAGGCGCCCGTCATCTTGCCTTACTCCCCGGGAATAACATGACACTCGCTGATTGACGTGCCCGAGACGGGCGATCAAGTCGCACGCACTCTTTCCACCACCATGCTACTATTACCGCCGCCCAAGCCACGCACATTGATTAGAGCGCATTTCAGTAGCGCTTTTCGGGCCTTTCCTGAGACAAAATCCCACTCGCAGCCCGGCAGGGGGAATTCGTGATTAGCAGTCGGGGGGATCGTGTTGTGCTGAAAGGCGAGGGCACAGGAGATCAACTGCATCGGTCCGGCGGCCGCCAAGGGGTTACCGGTTACCCCCTTGATGGAACTCACTGGCACCTGATGCCCTTCCGGTAAAAATACGCGGCGGATCACCTTCACCTCAGCCGCATCGAGCACCGGGTGCCCGGGCCCATAGGAACAGATGTAATCAATCTCCCGCACGCCGCGGCCAGCGTTCGCCAAGGCCAGGCGCATGGTCGCTTCGAGGCCATCGAAAGGATCGTCCGGGTCGCTGTCCATCTGCGCCGCGCAACCGGTTATTTCGAGGTACATCCTGGCGCCTCGTGCCACGGCATGATCGAAGTCCTCGAGAATCACGACGCCGCAACCTTCCGAGATTACGCCCGAATCGCTGCTCATATCGTAGGGTCGGCTCGCGCGGGTGGGCTCGGCGTTGGCGAACGAGCTCAATCCAGCCGAGGCGAGACTCGCCATCGCCAGCGGCGTGACCGGCGCATCCGCTCCTCCGGCAATCGCGAGCTCGGCGTCCCCGTTCCTGATCATCGTTGCCGCCGAAGCGATCGCGTCGATCCCGGAGTTACAGGCGGAGGAAATAGTCGAAGCCTGGGTTTCAACTCCAAGTTGCTGCGCGATCAGCAGCGCGGCGGCCTGCGGCTGGCAATTGCGCACCATGCCCGCATTGATCCGCTGCGCACCGCGGGCCTGCAGCTCATGAAACCCATTTTCGATCACGTCGAAGGCGCTCGAACTGACCCCAATGCAGACGGGTAACACCATCGCCAGCTTGCCGACTTTCGGATCGAAATCCGCGTCCTTCAGAGCCATCTGGGTGGCCGCGTAGGCAAACTGCGTGTGCCGCCCCATGCGTTGCGGTTTCCACTGCGGATTCATCGAGTCGAGGGGATCGAAATCTTTTACCTCGCCCGCAATCTGGCTCTTAAATCCGGTCGCATCGAAAAGGGTGATCGGGCCGATCCCGCTCTCGCCCGCCACTAACGACCGCCAGAACTCCTTCAGGCCGGTGCCATTGGGGGCGATCACCCCCATCCCTGTTACAACTACTCGGTTTCGACTTGCCATCCGTCCCTCAATCGCCTCCCGCCAGCGTTAAGCAATTCGTTTCGCATAGCCATCAGATTCTACGGATTAGCAGCGATTTGTCGATAAAGTTCAAGTTATTCACAATTTCGCCCTTGCGTTTCTCCACGAACTACAGAAGCATCGCGCTCGAAGGTGAATCCATTTTGGATCATTTGCAGATTTTTCCCCCGAAAGGCACGTCCCTAGCTTCTAGCGATGGGGAGCAATGATAGCCAACGCTGATCTTCCGCAAGTCCTCGTCATCGATGACGAGATGGGTCCGCGCGAAAGTTTGCGGATGCTGTTGAAGCCCAGTTATCAAGTCCACACCGCCGATTCAGTCGAGCGCGGCCTGCAACTCTTGAGCGAGAAAAAGCCCGACGCCATCGTGATGGACATCCGGATGCCAGGCGTGACGGGCATCGAGGGACTGCGCCGCATCCGCCAGATCGATCCGCATCTTTCCGTCATCATGCTGACCGGATTCGGCGCCCTCGAGACGGCCAAGGAAGCGCTCCGCCTCGGCGCGAACGACTATATCAGCAAGCCATTTGACGCGCGCGAAATGCGGGAAGTGATCAACCGCAACGTCGAGCGCACCCGCCTGCATCGCACGAGCGAAAGTGCCGCCAGCGAAATCAAAGAACTCAACAATCGGCTCCTCCAGGAACTTGCGCAGAAGGAGCGCCTCGCTTCCCTCGGCCAGGCTTCCGCCGAATTTGTCCACGACATCGGAAATCCCCTAACGATTGTTTGGGGCTACGTGCAGCTTCTCGCCAAGAAGCTCGAGGAATCCGAAAGCGGAGATAACCCGAATGGCGTCAGCTCCAACAAAGAGCTGGAGATCATCGAACAAAACGTCCGGCTCTGTCGCGACCTGCTCACGATGTGGCAGAGCTACGGCAGCGTCGAGGCCGCACCGCACAAGCTCATTTCCATTTCGAATATTGTGCGCGAGGTGGTCGCCGGCTTCGGCGCCATGGCCAAGGAAACGACGATCGAGCTAAAGTGCGAGGTGACCGAAGACCCTTGCTCCCTAACGGGTGACGCCGTCCAGATCACGCGCGCGATTCAGAACGTCATCATTAACGCCATCCAGGCCTCCCCCGAGAGCAAGGGCACTGTCGCGGTGAGCTGCATCCGGAAAGATTTCTACGTCGATGTCTGCATCGCCGATAACGGTCACGGCATCAGCCCGGAGCAGATCTCGAAAATTTTCGATCCCTATTTCACGACCAAACAAGGCAAGAGCGGAACGGGCCTCGGGCTTTACATCACGAAGAAGGTCATCGAGGACCACAACGGTTCGATCAAGGTTGACAGCACGCCCGCGGTCGGAACGACGATCACGATTCGGTTGCCGTTGGTTGGTTAACTAGAAGTCCCTCGCGCGCCATTCTCCGGCGCACAAGGCGCCCCGTTTCTTTGGCGGCATTAAACATTGCCACCGGCGTCTCTTCTGTTTTCTTCAGGCGTGCCGGACGCCAGTTATCGCATTACCCCGATTTTTTTGATCCGAATGGCGGGCGTGCCGTTCGAAACCTTGGAGAAACTTGCGACGGTTGAGACCGCGCAAGCCGCCCGCGAACTGATTGCGCGGCAAGCTGATTTTTCGCAGGCGAAATCAGACGTCGAACGTTTTCTAGCTACCCATCAACGCGATCTTCCCCGGGAACAATTTCACCTCTGGCGCAAGGCGATCCATTCCGGTGTCATGCCACCGGCCGCGGATCTGCCTTCGAGGGTCTTTGCGCTCTGCTGGCAAAGCGCGGCGGCGGTCGCGACGGCGGAAGCAGCCCTCAATGACTCGCTCGCCCGCGAGCTGGCCGGCGCGCGCGCGTCGCTCTTTGCCGCGGCGCGCCGCTACCTGCCCTCCTACCTCGTCTTCGCGGCCGAGGGGGTGCGCGAACGCGTGGTCAGGCAGCTCGCTTCCGCCGCCGTCGCGCCCCCGCCCCGCAACAAACAAGGCCGGGCCAACGAACGTCACCTCGTCCTTTATCTGCAGCGCGTTGCCGGCAAGAACGATTCCTTGAGCGAGTTCGGACCGCAAGGCTGGGGCACAATCAAGCCCGGCAAGTCACCGTTAGAACTCGACCCCCAGGCCGGCATCGCGCGTCGCGAAACGTTTCTCGAACGCTGGGCCGCGCAGGGCGCCGCAGCCGCGATTAACTCGGATCCGGAAGCCGGCGTCGAGCTCGCGCCCCGGCTCCACCCGGCCGGTCGCATCGCGCAAGACCATTTTATCCACACCGCGACCGGCGAAACCGTTCCGCTTGATCCCGCGACTCTCGCACTCCTCGCCCGCTGCGATGGGACGACTCCGGCGCACTCGTTAGGCGTGGAAATCGCCACGCTGGAAGAGTTCGCCCGGCAAGGCCTGATCCGCTGGGAAATGGAAGTTCCCGCGCTCGAACCACACGCCTTCGACATATTGATCGCGGACATCTCCCGCTGGCGCGACGGCCCCGCCCGCACGCGCTGGCTTGAAGAGCTTCAGCCTCTGGCTGCCTTGTCCGAAAAATTCGCTCGCACGGCCGAGCCGCTCGCCCGCCTGGCGATTATTGGCGAAGCGACCGAGCGCCTGGCAAGGCTTGGGGCGCACAAAACCGCCACGCGCTTTCTCTATGCCGCGACCAATCCCATCGGCGAAGAATGTTTTCGGGAATGCAATTTTTCGATCAGCGAGGATCTGATCAATGAAGTCACCATCGAGGCCGCTCCCTGGATCGATCTCTGGCGCGATAATTATGCTTTCGTCGCGAGCCGCGTCGCGGCTGGGTTGCGCGGCCTGCTCGAAACGGCGGAATTGCAAAATGGCGCGCTCCCGCTCCCGGCCTTCTTGCGCCATTGCGCGACCTTGCGGATGCCTTTGACCGGCCCGGGGATGATCGCCTTCGCACACAACGCCTTTCAAGAGGTGAAAGCCGCCTTTCGGGAAAAGCTGCGCGGCCATGCCGACCAGCCGGAATACGAGCTAACCGCCGCCGACTGCCAGTTCGTTAGGCAACAATTCGAATATGAGAGCTTCGATCAGTACACCTATCCCTCGGCCGATCTCCAGCTCATTGCGCCATCGATCGCGGCCGTTGCCCGGGACGAGTATCAATGGCTCCTCGCGGAACTGCATCCCTCCGTCGCCTTGTTGCATTACGGCTTTTATTGGTCCTGCCCCGACAAAGAGGCGCTGACCGCCGCCCTCACGCGCGCGGTTTGCGGACAGCCGAATTTCCATTTCGGCTATTTTGCGGCCGACTTTACCGCCACGACCGCCGTGCGTTTTTTTGATGGGGTTCCGGATTTTACCTACTTCGTCGCGCCGCAGCGCGGCAACCCCGAGTGGCAGACCGTCCCGCCGGCGGAATGCGAAGTCTTTATCAACGAGGACAACGGCGATGTCGGCCTGCGCCGACGCGCCTCGCACGAGTATCTCGGTTCCTTTGCGCGCGCCTGGACCATCCCGCTCGGTTTTCATCCCTTCGTCTTTTCGTTAGGCACAAACACCCCGCGCCTGCGCTGCGGGAAGGTCGTTGTGCAACGTCGCTCCTGGACAATCGCGCTGGAGGAACTCGGCGTGGGCGATTTCACCGGGATCTCGTGCGATCTCGTCACGGCGAGCGAACGCCTGCGCGCGGCCCGGCAACTGCCGCGCTACGTTTTCATTCGCCCGACCGAGCAATCCCTCCGCCGCAGCGGCGCCGAAGGCCGCGACAAGGATACCAAGCCGGTTTTCATTGATTTCGAGAGCTACCTCTTCCTCGAAATTCTCCACCGCTGGCTGGTCAAAGCCGGCGAGCTCGAAGTCACCGAAATGTTGCCCGCGCCCGATCAACTTCTCTGGCGGGAACCGGACGGGCGGCGCACCTTCGAGCTGCGCACGCAGATTATTCCGCGATGAAAGTGGTCGCGATTGCCAATCAAAAAGGCGGCGTCGGCAAGACCACCACGGCGGTCAATCTCTCCGCCGCGCTCGCCGCGCAGCAGACCCGCGTGCTCTTGATCGACCTCGATCCGCAGGGCAATGCGACCAGTTCCTTCGGGCTGCAGGGACTCGAAGGTCAGAGCCTCTACGGCGCATTGTTAGGCGACGAGCCGGTGACGGAGAAGGTTCTGCCCACCCGGCTGGAGCACCTCTTCATCATCCCGGCGGATATCGATCTGGCCGGGGCGGAGATCGAGATCGCGCGGATGGACGATCACCTCAGCCGGCTCGCCCAGGCGCTCCAGCCGCTGCGCGCGGACCAGACCTTCGATTACGTGCTGCTCGATTGTCCGCCGTCGTTAGGCATCCTCATGACCAATGCCCTGGCCGCCGCCGACGAGTTGCTCACGCCCATCCAGTGCGAATATTTCGCGCTCGAAGGGCTGGTCAAAATCGTTCGGCTGATCGAGCAGATTCGCGCTTCCGGCGCGAACCGGGAGCTCGAGCTGGGCGGCATCCTGATGACGATGTTCGACGGTCGCACCAATCTCAGTGCGCAAGTGGTCGCGGACGTGCGCGCGCACTTTGGCGAGCGGGTTTACGAGACGGTCATCCCGCGGACTGTCCGGTTAAGCGAAGCGCCCAGCTTTGGAAAGTGCATTCTTGAATACGACGCGCACGGCAGCGGCGCGAAAGCCTATCGCGCGCTGGCCGCAGAATTCCTGCAGCGCCACGCTGGCGCTGTCATCCCGAACAAAGCCGAGGGATCACGCGGACAAACCTAGAAGTCTGCGGGCCGCGGCTCGTGGCGCCACGGGATCTTTCGACTCCGCTGCTCTTCGCTCAGGATGACGGGTTTGTTCGTGCGCAGGAAAAGACCAGCGTGGGGAAGCCGCGAAAAGTCGTCTCCTTTTCGAGCGTCATCCCGTTCTTCTCCGTCACCCGGCGCGAGGCGTGATTCGCGGGATGAATGAGCGAGATGACGCGCGCGAGTTGCAAAACTTCGAACGCGTAATCGCGCACCACCCGCGCCGCTTCCGTCGCCAATCCACGGTTCCAGTAATCGGGATGAAGTCGGTAGCCGATCTCGATCTCCGCCACGTCATCGACGAGCTGGCGAAAAAATCCGCAATAACCAATGAGGCGGTTTTCCTCGCGCTCGAGTAGCGCGAATTGGCTCGGCAACCCGGCGCGCGCCGGCGCGATCACGCGTTCGAATAAAAAGCTCGTCGTCTGTTCACGAGTAAAAACGCCGCTCGAAAAACGCATGAAGTCCGGATTCGCCATCGACAGCGCCAGGGCGTCGAGATCCGTTTCGACAAAATGACGCATGATCAGGCGCGGCGTTTCGATCAGGGCCTCCATGGATTCCACCGGGAGCGGATCTTTGGGTAGCGGGCTGCTCCTGCAAAGCAAAAACCTGCGACCGGTTGGCCGGTCGCAGGCTTCGCTGCGTTTCGTTAGGGAAAAACTACTTCGCGGGGCTGGGGGACGGTTCCGCGGCGGCGTCGGCTTTCTTCTTCTTGTGCGCGTCGCGCTTGGCCATTTCTTCCGCCGTCAGAGGACCCAGTTTAACGGTCCGCGCTTCGAGCGAGCCGTCCTCTTTTTTCCAATACGAACCGCGCACCTCTTCGTCGGCCACAATATCCTTCATCGTCGCAGCGACGCCCTGTTTCGTGATCGTGGATTGATCCGTGATCTTGATCACTCGGGTCGACTCCTTGCCGGCGATCGAGAACGTCTTGGCGCTGGCGTCAACCGAGGCCACTTTGCCGTGGTAAGGGTTCGACCGGGCCTTTTTCGCCATCGACGCCGCGCTGGCAGCCGGAGAAGCGGTCGGCGCGGGAGAGGCGGCTGATTTGGTTTTGGCCGGGGCGCTGGCCGGTGCACAAAGGGCGAGGGTCGCAATGCAGGCGCCGATAACTAACGAGCTTTTTGTTTTCATGTTTTCTTTTTTTGTTGGGGTCTGACCAGGCAATATTGCCTGCGCTACGTGGACGGCGTTGCGCCATCCGGTATTCAACCCGTTTATTACCATCCGGTTGTTTAGGCGATGCAAATCTTCGGTCCGCTTTCCACCTTGCAGCCGAGGCCGGCCGCGCTCTAGCCTCCTCCCAATGTCCGGCGCCGAGCGTTACACGCAGCTTCTCGCCACGGCGAAAGTTCGCGAGCGCCCGCTCTTTTCTCTCCCGCTCAATTTCACCGAGCTCGAGCTGCAGGCGCGCTGGTTCGCCGGCGATTTCGGGAGATCGTTCATCGGCACGGCGGACGAGCAGATCGAGATCGTGCAGTTCGGCACCTGGAACCGCGAAGCCGGACCCGATTTTTCGGACGCGGCCGTCCGGATCGATCGCGGTGAAACCTTGCGCGGGAGCATCGAGTTCGATCTCGCCGACCGGAATTGGGAAGTGCACGGCCACGCGACCAATCCGGCCTTCGACGAAACTGTGCTGCACGTCTTTGTGGAGTCGGGCGAGCGCACGTTTTTCAGTCGCACAACAGCGAACCGTAATGTCCC
This sequence comes from Spartobacteria bacterium, assembly GCA_003169975.1. Lineage (GTDB taxonomy): Bacteria > Verrucomicrobiota > Verrucomicrobiia > Chthoniobacterales > UBA10450 > Palsa-1392. The sequence continues at coordinate 132,562 of PNAA01000034.1, forward strand.
ACAGGTGCGGGTCGATCCGACGACGTTGCCGTCGGCGTTTTCCACCAATCTGCCGCTGGCCCGCCCGGGACGCTGTCACGCGCCGCTCCGCGGTTTGCCGGAGGAAAAAATTTGCAGTATTCTCGACGCCGCGGCGCAGTTTCGCCTGCAGCGCAAAACGCTTCGCTTGCAACGGCTGAGCGAGCTGCACGGCGACGACGAGGCGCTCTTTCAGGAACTGGCCGGCGCGCTCGGCTACAAGGAAAACAAACTGCCGTTCACCCTCCTCGCGCAGCGCCTTTCCCGCCAGGCTCTGCGCGCCCAGCCTAACGATATCGAAGCCGCTCTCTTCGGCGTCGCCGGATTTCTCGCGGCGCCGGACCTGGCGAAATTCGAGTCCGGTACGCGCCAATATCTGCGCGTCCTTTGGGACAAGTGGTGGCCGCGCCGCGCCGCCTTCGAGCGGCTCATTCTCCCGGCGCGCACCTGGTGCCTGCGCGGGACGCGACCGCTCAATCACCCCCAGCGCCGTCTCGCCGCGCTCGCGGGCATCGTCGCCTCCTGGCCGCAACTCGTCCGTTCGTTAGGCGAAAACGATCTCGTCCCGACACGAAAATTCTTTCTCGATCTCGCGCACCCTTACTGGAATTTCCATTACACGCTCACTTCCGAGCCGGCGCCCGCGGAGATGGCCCTCGTCGGCGAAACGCGCATCACCGAAATTCTGGCGAACGTCGTCTTGCCTTTCCGCCAGCTGCGGGGCGGCGACGTCTGGCCAGATTACGCCCGGCTGCCCGCGCGCCTGACGAACCGCCGTCTCGAGACCGGCGCCGCGCGGCTTTTCGGCGACGACCCGCGCCGGCCGCGTTTTTTACGGACGGTGGCGCGGCAACAGGGATTGCTCCAGATCTACGAAGACTTTTGCTTGCAAGACGACTCCGACTGCGCGCAATGTCCCTTCCCCGAGCAGATGCAAAAATGGACGTGAGGAACGGAAAACCGGGATTCGGGATTCGAGATTCGAGATTCGGCGGCGGCTTCACGTTGATCGAGCTGCTCGTGGTCATCACGGTCATCGCGATCCTGATGGCGCTGCTTTTCCCCGCCTTTAAAGGTGTGCAGGATCAGGCGAAGCGGACGCAGGCCAAGAACGATCTCACGCAAATCGTGACGGCGGTGAATGCCTACTACACCGAATACGGCAAGATGCCGGTCGATGATACAAAGCAAGGAGTTGACACCCTCGTGGGCGACCCAAACGGTAGTTATGATAACGCCTTTGTTTTCGACATCCTGCGAGCGATCGACGATTCGAATTGGAATTCGGGCAATAAGTACAACCCAAAGCAGATCACCTTTTTCAGCGGGGTTGATGCAAAAAGCGCGACGGCCCCTCGATCAGGATTCGCTACCCAGGATGCGACTGTGAATGGCGTTCCAATCAAGAAGGGCGGTTTGGTGGACCCATGGGGCGGCGAGTATCTGGTGAGCGTGGATAGCGACTACGACAACTGGACTCAGCAATTTTTCTCCTACACCGATCTGACCTATACCACCAAGACGGGCGGGGCGGGACCCTGGCCAGCAGTGCAAGCGACAGCCACTGCGTCGAGCTGGGGCAAGGACGGCAAATTTGGTACTAATGGGGACTCAAAATACAACGGTTCCGACGACGTTATTTCCTGGCAATGATTTCCGCCGCTTGCCAATCACCGATCGCCGATCGAAATTCGAAAATTCTGCCGCGGGTGTAGTTCAATGGTAGAACGGCAGCTTCCCAAGCTGCATACGGGGGTTCGATTCCCCTCACCCGCTCATTTATTCGAAAAGCATTAGCAATCCAGATCCAAGGAACCAGACACGGCCCTCGGTTCGAAGAAAAGACGATGTCCGAAGAACCCGAGTCGTTGCCGCCGCCTCTCCCCAGGGGCGTTCTACTGGATGGGTTGCTCCTCCGCGGCGACCCGGAAACGCGCCGGCAATTCCTGAAAAAAGTTGCCGGAACCGGCGTCGCAGTGACACTTGGTCCGCACTTGATCGCTCTGGCCTCCACCCCGACCGCGGACGGAGCGACGCCTCACGGTGCCACGAAGATGGTTGACGTTCAGCTCAAAATAAACGGCCGGGATTACCGCCTGCGGCTCGATCCGCGCACTTCCCTGCTCGATTTGCTGCGCGAACATTTGCAGCTCACCGGCTCAAAAAAAGGTTGCGACCACGGGCAGTGCGGCGCGTGCACCGTGCTCCTGAACGGCCGGCGCGTGAATTCCTGCCTCACCCTCGCCGTGATGCACGACGGCGAAGAGATCACCACGATCGAAGGCCTCGCCCAGGGCGACCAATTGCACCCGATGCAAGCAGCGTTCATCGAGCACGACGGGTTTCAATGCGGCTACTGTACGCCGGGCCAGATTTGTTCCGCCGTCGCCTGCCTGCAGGAAGGCCACGCGAAAGACGACGCGCAGATCCGCGAATGGATGAGCGGCAATCTCTGCCGCTGCGGCGCCTACCCGAATATCGTCGACGCGATCAAGCAGGCGCGGGACAAAATGGGAGGCACCGCGTGAACCCATTCGATTATTCGCGCCCGCCCGACTGGCAAGCCGCGGTCAACAGCGTGGCAACTGATGCGCAGGCAAAGTTTCTCGGCGGCGGCACCAACCTGATCGACTTGATGAAGATGGGGGTCGAAACGCCCGACCGCCTCGTCGACATCAATCGGCTGCCGCTCGCGCAAGTGGAGGAATTGCCGGGCAATACTGGAATCCGGATCGGCGCGCTGGTGCGCAATTCGGACCTCGCCGAGCACCCGCTCATCACCGCGCGCTACCCGGTCCTGAGCGAGGCGCTGCTTTCCGGCGCGAGCCCGCAACTGCGCAACCTCGCGACCACCGGCGGCAACCTGCTCCAGCGGACGCGTTGCTATTATTTTTACGACCCGGCCTTCCCGATGTGCAATAAACGCAATCCCGGGAGCGGCTGCGGCGCGCTCGAGGGCTACAACCGCATCCACGCCATCCTCGGCCAGAGCGAGCAATGCATCGCCACCCATCCGAGCGACATGTGCGTCGCGCTCGCCATGCTCGACGCGGTCGTGCGGGTGCAGGGACCGGCCGGCGAGCGCGCCATCCCGATCGCCAATTTTCACCGGCTCCCCGGGATTACGCCCAACGTCGACACGAATCTTCAGACTAACGAACTCATCACGGCGGTCGATCTGCCGGCCATCCCGTTCGCAACTCGCTCGCATTATTTGAAAGTGCGCGACCGGGCGAGCTACGCCTTTGCCCTCGTCAGCGTGGCCGCGGCCTTGGAACTCGAGAATGGGATGATCAAATCGGCGCGGATCGCGCTCGGCGGCGTCGCCCACAAACCGTGGCGGGCGGCGAAAGCCGAGCAGGCGCTGGCCGGAAAAAAAGTGGAGGCCGCGGCCTTCAGCGCCGCGGCGGACGCCGAACTGGCCGCCGCGAAGGGCTATCAATACAACTCCTTTAAAATCGAATTGGCGAAACGCGCCATCGTGCAGGCGCTGACGACCGTCGCCGCCTTGCCCTAACGATTATGGCGAATAGCAACATTCTCGGCCCAGCCCGTAGCCGCGTTGATGGGCCCCTCAAAGTGACCGGCTACGCCAAGTATGCCGTGGAATTCGAGATCCCGAAGTGCGCTTACGCCTGGCCGGTCGAAAGCAACATCGCGAAGGGCAAAATCACGGCGATCGATATCAAAGCCGCGCAGACTTCTCCCGGTGTGCTTGCTGTTCTGACCCATCAAAACGCGTCGAAAATGGCGGACGCCAAAGGCCTTTTTGAGGAGTTCGCAGAAGCCCATGGGGAAGATATGAGCCAGGGGATTCGCAACGAGCAGCGCGCGCCACTGGCGGACGACGAAATCCATTATGCCGGCCAATATGTGGCGCTGGTTGTCGCGCAGACAATCGAGCAGGCGCGCCACGCGGCGTCGCTAGTCAGGGTTAGCTACGCGCCGGAATTGCCGATCCTCACGATGGAGGATGCCAGCAAGGCGAAAAAACCGAAAAAGAAGCAGGACGAGACCATCCAGTTGCGCAAGGGCAACGTCGAGCCGGCCCTGGCCAATCAAAACATCATCCGCTTGCACGAGACCTACAGCACGCCGACCGAAACGCACAACCCGATCGAGACCTCCGGGACGATCGCGGCCTGGGAAGGCGACGACAAGTTGACCGTTTGGGACTCGACCCAGTTCGTCAAAGGCGTGCAGAGCATCCTCGCCCGCAGCTACGGATTAAAGATCGAAAACGTGCGCGTCATCTGCCCGTTTGTCGGCGGCGCGTTTGGCTGCAAAGGCGCGCTCTGGCCGCACGTCCTGCTCGCCACCATGGCGGCGAGGGCGACGCGCGTGCCGGTCAAATTCCACCTCCCGCGCAAGGCCATGTTCACCGGCACCGGTCATCGCACTCCGACCAGCCAAACGATTTCGCTCGCCGCCACTTCGAACGGCAAATTGCAGGCCATCAAACACGTCACCGGCACGCTCACTTCACCGGTTGGGGAATTCGTCGAAGTCTGCGGCGCGCGCTCGACCGGCGTGATGTACGCAAGCGAAACGATCCGAGTGGAGGAAACGGTTTATCCGGTCAACGTCGCCACGCCCACTTTCATGCGCGCGCCCGGCGAATGCCCGGGGGTCTACGCGCTCGAATGCGCGCTCGATGAGTTGTCCTACCTCCTGCAGATGGACCCGGTGGAGCTTCGCCTAATGAACCACGCCGCCAATCATCCGATCAGGGACGTGCCCTTCAGCGCCAAGCATCTGAAGGAAGCCTACCAACTTGGCGCGGAAAAATTCGGCTGGTCGAAACGCAATCCGCAAACCGGGCAGATGCGCGATGGAAACCTGCTCGTCGGCTGGGGAATGGCGACGGCCACTTATCCGGCGCATAAGATGTCGGCCGCGGCGAAGGCGATCCTGCACGTCGACGGGCGCGCGACCGTGCAATGCGCGACCCACGATCTCGGCACCGGCGCCTACACCGCCTTCACCCAGATTTCGTCCGAGCAACTCGGCGTGCCCTTCGAGCAAGTCACCTTCGAGCTCGGCAAATCGGATTACCCGTTCGGGCCGGTGGCCGGCGGCTCCAACTCCACCGGGACGGTCGGGACCGCGATCCACGAGGTCGCGCAGTTGCTGCACAGGGCGCTCGCCGAGCTGGCGGTGAAGGATGCCAGGTCGCCGCTCCACGGATCCCGGCCTAACGACATCGCGATGGTCGCGCCGGGCCGGATCGCCTTGCGGAAAAATCCCGTCACCTCCGACAGCTTCACCGACATCCTGCAGCGCGCGGGCCGGGATTCGATCACGGTCGAGAGCGAGCTGAAGGATCCGGAGGAAAACGAGAAGCTGGCCTTTCAATCCTGGGGCGCGCATTTCTGCGAAGTGAAAATCGACTCGCTCCTGCCACGCGTGCAGGTGACGCGCGTCGTCAGCGTGATGAATTGCGGACGCATCGTGAACGCCAAAACGGCCCGCAGCCAGATCATCGGCGGGGTCGTGATGGGCATCGGCATGGCGCTGACCGAGGAAACCGCCTACGATCCGAAGACGGGATTGCCGGCCATCGCCAACCTGGCGGACTATCACGTGCCGACGAACGCCGATGTTCCGCCGATCGAGGTCTATTTCGTGGGCGAGCCGGATTACGCCTTCAATCCCATCGGCGCGCGCGGCATGGGGGAGATTGGGATTACCGGCATCGCGGCGGCGGTGGCGAACGCGGTCTATCACGCCACCGGGAAACGGGTGCGCGATCTGCCGATCACGCCGGATAAGTTGATCTAGGAATCGTGCACAGCGCCAGCTCTTTCCCGGTAGCGCACGCGTCTCGCGTGCCGGCGATGGCGTCCTCGCCATCGCGGACTTTCTCGCGCGCAACGCTTAAAGAAAAAGCCTGTTTCGGCGAGGACACCGAAACCAGCACGCGAGACGCGTGCGCTACCCGGAACTGAACGCGCAACAACGTGAAGGAAATCGAGGACATCATCCGTGCCTTTGCACAACAGCGCGATCAGCTTTTTGCCCTCGCCACACTCGTTAGGGCGCGCGGCTCCAGTTATCGCCGGCCGGGCGCGCGGATGCTAGTCGCCCCGGATGGCCGCATGGTCGGAGCGTTGAGCGGCGGCTGTCTGGAGGAAGAAGTTGCTTTGCGCGCACGGGAAGTGATCGCCACCGGCGCCCCCGTCCTGCTCCGCTTTGACACGCGGCTCCGCTACGGATGCAACGGTACCATCGACATTTTCGTCGAGAAGCTGCGTCCGGAGTTGGTCGCCTTACTGGCCGCCGCGCAGCGCGCTCGGCAGCCCTGTCTGGTCGCGACTGTTTTTCAGGGCGATACTTCGTTAGGCAGCCGCATTCTGGCCTCTCCGGACGACGCATCGCCTGGCGCGTTTCTGCAGACGATTCGGCCGCCCTGGCAACTGCTGCTCATCGGGGAAGGACCGGACAGCGCGCCGCTCCGCGCGCTTGCCACCACCCTCGGCTGGAAGGTGATCGAAGCCGAAGACGCGCCCTCTTTGCCTAACGAATTCGACAAATGGACGGCGGCGGTCGTGAAGACGCACAACTACGGGCGCGACTACGCCGCGCTCGAGAAGCTGCTTCCGCTCGGCCTGCCATATCTCGCTCTGCTCGGTCCGCGCCGCCGACGCGATCAACTGCTGTACACCCTGCTCGAGGCCGGCGTCATCGTGCGCTCGGAACTATTTTCTCCCGCCGGACTCGACCTCGGCGCGGAATCGCCGGAGGAAATCGCGCTCGCCATCGTGGCGGAGATTCAGGCGACTTTCTCGGCGGCCGCGGGTGAGTCGCTGCGCGACCGAAAGATCCCGATTCATTTCGCCTCCGAGTTCGCCGCCGCGCTGACGTGAAGATCGGTGCCGTCGTCCTCGCCGCCGGCGGGTCGGCACGGCTCGGGCAACCGAAGCAACTGTTGCGCTACCGCGGCGAGACTCTCGTTAGGCGCGCGGCCCGGGCGGCGCTCGACGCGGGCTGTGCGCCGGTCGCAGTCGTTGTGGGACCCGAGCGCACTAAGACCGCCGCTGTCTTGCGCGACCTGGCGGTCATCATTTTGCCTAACGAATCCTGGCAGCGCGGAATGGGCACATCGATTCGCGCCGGAGTGGAGGCACTGCAGGACTGCGACGCGCTCACTATCCTGGCCTGCGACCAGCCCCACGTGGATTCAACCCTGATTCGCCGGCTCCTTGCCCAGCATGAGCAGACACAGAAACCGATGGTCGCGTCCGCCTATGCCGGCACGCTCGGCGTGCCGGCGCTTTTCGCGCGGACTTGCTTCGACCAACTGCTTTCGTTAGGCGCGGAACAGGGCGCCAAAGCGCTCCTGACCGTCCAGCCTAACGATATCGCGCAGGTCGATTTCCCCGAGGGCGCGGTCGATATCGACACGCCGGCAGATTGGGAACGCCTTGCTTTCAAGAACTGATGAAGATGAGGCCAACGGTTCCGGAAACGAGTTAGCGGATTGATCAAAAGCCTTCGACCTGGAAATTCTCGCTGCGCGCCCCAACCGCGAGAGCGCTATCGTGCGTGAGAAAGGTCAAATCGATCGCGCCCGCTTCGCCGAGCCAGAGGGCGGTCGCGAGATGGAGCGCATCCAGGGTTCCCACGGCGGTGCGGAAGGACTGCGCGGCGCGGTTTAGGATGGCGGGATTGAGGGCCACGAATTCCACCACATCGAAGATGGCGTGCGCGTCACGGATCAGATCGGCGACGTGCTTGTCTGCCACCACGCCGGTCAGCCGCATCCGATCGATCGTCCGGAGGGTTTCGACCCGGAGCAGAACGCTGGCGTAGGCGTGTTCCCAAGTCGCCCAGCCGGCGAGTGGCGCCGACTCTCGCCGCAACCGGCGCAAAACGACCGAGGAGTCCAGGTAGACGTTCATCGCCGACGGCGGTCTTCGAGAAGATATTCCACCGGATCGAACTTTAGCCTGGTGCCTTTTATCTTTCTCAGGGACGAGATTGGGCGGATGGCAGGCGCGGCGATTTCGCGGGCCGCAGGCGATTTCTCGAGAGGTAGCAGGCGGGCGACTGGATGCTGATGAGAGGTGACGATGATCTCCTGTCCCTTCTGCACCGCTTCCAGATATTGGCTGAGCTTGCTTTTCAAAGTGGCTACGCTGACCCTTTCCATGACTTATATCTAGTCTGCTCGAGACTAGATTGTCAAGCGCGGCAAGAAGGTGGGCCGCCCTCGCGCCAGGGCGATGCAATGTGAAAACCTCCCGCCGCCCAGGAAAAAACTCGGCCTTCAGCCAAGGCCGTAGATGCGGACGGCTTGTTGTTTGCCCTTCAATTTTCGCTCGCCCAAATCGAGCAGTTTTTCGCCCGACGGCAGGCGATCGCCGAAATCGGCCGAGAGCAGAACCTGTTGATTAAGCTCCTTCATCACCGATTCGAGACGGAAAACGGTGTTCACCACGTCTCCGATGATGGTCGCGTCGCGTTGCGCATCGAGCCCGACGTTGCCGCAGGTGACCGAACCAAAATGGAGCGCGATCCCGACGTGGAACGGCTCGCCATTGGCCCACTTGATCGTACCCGCGAGCGCCAGGATTTCGCGCGCGATCTTGAGCGTCGCCGTGCAATCGACTCCCTCCTCCCCGCCGCTCCAGTAAGCGAGCAGCGCGTCGCCGATGAATTTGTCGATCGTTCCCCCACTCTTCGTCACGAGGTTGCCGGCCTCGCGAAACCAGACGCCAAGCTGCTGCGCGAGATGGGAGCTGGAAATCTTTTCCGCCATGCTGCTGAATCCGCGAATGTCGCAGACTAACAATGCCACCGGCCGGATGGCGGAGGCGACGCCGGCCATCGAACCGGCAAGTGTGACCTCGAGATGGGCGTTGGAAAAGTCGTCCTCGATTTGCTCGAAAACGAGTTCGTTTCGCGCGATCGAGATGCGCGCGCCGGGGGCGAGTGTCATCGGCATCACCACGCGCTGGTCGTTCACCAGCGTGCCGTTGCGGCTGCCGAGATCGATTATTTGATATTGATAACCATCGTGACAACGGACGAGCGCGTGCTGGCGTGAGACGAGCGGGCTGCCGCTCAGGCAGACCGTGTTGTCGCTCGTCCGCCCGATGGTGGCGGTGTTGCCGATGGTGAGCTCGAACGGCTCGCCAGCGAGCGGTGTGATCCGAAGTTTGGCGGGCATGGCAGCAGTGGGCAGTATCTGGCAGCAGGTCGCGTGCAACAAGATCGTCTTTATCCGATAGCGCCCTCGACAAATCGGGCGATATAATCCGGTCTTTCCCGATGGCCGAGAAAATTGCGTTCGATCATTACGAAGTGCTGACCCGCGACGACGGCTCGCTCTTCGAGCTTGGCCGCGGCGCGATGGGCATCACCTACAAGGCGTTCGATACCAACCTCCGGGTGAACGTCGCGCTCAAGGTGATCAACGCGAAATTTCTCGAGAGCGAAATCGCGCAGCAGCGTTTCCTGCGCGAGGCCCGCGCCGCGGCGCAACTGCGTCATCCGAATGTCGCCTCTGTCTTTCATCTCGGGACGAGCAGCGAAGCGTTCTTTTACGCGATGGAGTTTGTCGATGGCGAGACGGTCGAATCCTTCATCAAGCGCCAGGGACCGATCGATCCCGTGATCGCGTTGCGCATCACCCTGCAGGTGGCGCGCGCGCTCGCCGCGGCGGAGAAGCATCATCTCGTGCATCGCGACATCAAGCCGGCGAACCTGATGCTCGTTAGGGAAGACGACGATTTTCTGGTCAAGGTGATCGATTTCGGTCTCGCCAAATCAATCAAGCATGAAGGGAACGACGACCTGGCCACGCTCTCGATGGGCGGGTTTGTCGGCACCGCGCATTTCGCCAGCCCGGAGCAGCTCGAGGAAAAAGAGATCGATGTTCGGTCGGACATCTATTCGTTAGGCGTGACGCTTTGGTACATGCTCGTCGGAGAGGCGCCGTTCGGCGGTTCGCTCGCGCAGGTCATGAGCCAGCATCTCCACAAACCGCCGCCGCTCGAAAAACTGCAAAATCTCCCGGCGAGTGTGCGCGCCCTCGTCGGCAATATGATCGAGAAGGACCCAGCCCGGCGGCCGCAAACGCCGGCCACGCTCCGCGTCCTCTTGGAAAAATGTATCGCGGAAATCCAAGCCGCCCCGAAAAGAGACGAGCAGAATTTTCCGACGGTCGTGGAGGCGACGCCCCCTCCCTTGCCGGTGAAGATGCCGCCCGCCGCCGTCCACAAAACCTCGCGCGCGATTATTTGGACGCTGGCGGTGGTCGTTCTCGCCGGGGCCGGCCTGTTGATTTTTCTCACGACGCGCAAACCGGAGAAAATTCTCCCGCCGCCGCAGGCGAGCACTTCGCCCTTGCCATCCCCCGCCGCCAGTACGACGCCCGCGATCAGTCAGGCGAGGGCCACTTCGCCGGTCCCGCCCGGGTCGCCGGCGGCTTCGTTGAGCGGGCAGGAACTATCGCGGGCCTCGCTCGCCGCAGCCGAGAAATACGAAGCGGCCCAGGATTGGCCCCGATCCATCATGGCCTACGTGCAATTGCAGAAAGATTTTCCCGAGAGCGAAGTGGGGCGGGTGCGTCTCGAATTGTTGCTCAGCAAATTGCAGTCCGAGAAAGGCGCGCTGCGCGAAGACAACTTCGAGCAGCTGCGCGCGCCGCTGACCGCCGCGGCGAAGCTCAACGTGGTGAGCGCGATGGAAATTCTGGGCGATTTCCTGCGCAAGCGCGACCCGAAAGCTTCCTTTGACTGGCTTTGCGCGGCGGCGGCGCGGGGACACGCTCATGCCATGTCGGAAGTGGGTTTGCGTTACTCCAACGGCGCCGGCGTGGAGCGCGATTTCGTGAAAGCGGCGCAGTGGTTCGCGCAGGCGCGGGAAGCCGGGGAAGGGAGCGCGGGCACGTTGCTCGCCGAATGTTATCTGCTCGGCAAAGGCGTCACCAAAAACGAAGCAAAAGCGATCGATCTCCTGCAGGATGCGGCCACGGCCAAAGATGCGCGCGCGATGGATCAATTGGGAACTTGCTTTCACAAGGGGATCGGCGTCGCGCGCGACGATCATCAAGCTTTCCGGCTCTACAGCGCGGCGGCGAAGTTGAACTTTCTCGATTCGGTCGGAAACCTCGGGGTGCTTTACCTAACGAGCGACCAAACAGATCTCGGCCGGAACGAAGCCCTGCGCACGCAAAAGGCGGTCGACCTCTTTCGCGAGGGCGCGAAACAGAACAACGCCTTTTGCATGTTTCTCTATGCGCGCTGTTTCGAAGCGGGCACCGGCGTGGACACAAATCCAACCGAAGCGAGCGATTGGTATCGCCGCGCGGCAGAGGCGGGCAATCGACCGGCTCTGGATTGGTGCCGCCAGCACAACGTGAATCTGGAAAGCGAGCAGACGCCCTAAGATCGGGTTGTAGCCGGGGGCGTTTATTATTCTTGTCACACCGGAGCACGCGACCTAAAAATCGTCGCCTTATGAAGACACCGATGCTCAAGACTTCTTCCCTTCTGGCGGCCGCGTCGATTTTCGTTACGGGCTGCGCAGATCTCACCCCATTGCAGAACGCCGGCGTGTTCGGCGCCGCGGGCGGCGCCGCGGCGGGCGGAATTGCCAGCGCATCCGGTGCGAGTGCCGGTCAAGCCGTTGCCATCGGGGCGGCGACAGGCGCGGCCATCGCGGTGGTGACCTACATCATCGCGAAACATGAGGCCACCGAGCGCCAACACCGCATCGCCGAAGAGCGCGCGCGGCGCGCCTACGCGCGGATGTCGGCGGAACGGAAGAGCAAAATGAAAGCGCGCAAGACCCGCTACATCGCGGTCGACACCGAGAAAGACCAGCACACCGCCCCGGAAGCGAAGAAGAGCGTGATGATCTGGGACACGCAATCGCAGGAAGTGGTGGGCAACAATGTTTACGACGTCAAGAGCCCGCCGCCGGTCGGCTCGACCGCGAAGTTCGATACCTACTCGGCGGAATACGTCGGCTCGGGGAGTTAGTCTGTAGACGCTTCGCTCTGCGAAGCGCGAGAATGACGCGGGATCTAATCAACGCTTGCGCCGCGCCGCGCCTCCCATAGGGAGGCGTCTACATCAGTTTCCGCCGCCGAAGAAGCGCTTGAACGACTGAATAATGCTGCGCGGGGCCTCTTTGACCTTCTCTTTGATTTGTTCGACCCGCTGGCCGAGGAGAGTCGGGCTGCCGCCGTGCACCTTGCAGATTCCGCGCGGGATTCTGTCGACCGGCAGATCAATCGTGTAGGCGGTGCCGGCCGCGACGCAGCCGCTGGTCGCAATCGCGTTGGAAATCGAGCAGACGGTCGCTTCCTGCATGGCGACGGGCGCCTTGAATTGCTCCGCCGGATAACGGTCAGCCGCTTTCAGCATTACCTGCGTCCAGACCGGCAACGCCAGAGCCGAACCGTAGCCGTGCGGAATGATCGTGACCGGTTGATCGAACCCGACCCAGACGCCGCAGGTCATCGAGCTGGTGAAGCCAATAAACCACGCGTCCTTGAAATCGTTCGTCGTGCCGGTCTTGCCCGCGGCGGGGAGGTTAAAGCCTAACGAGCTCGCGCTCGCCGCCGTGCCGCGGGTCATCACTTCCTCGAGCAGCTCGGTCGTCATCCAGGTCGCGCCCGGATCGAGCACCGGCAGGGTGACATGGGCGGCGCGATAGATCGGCTTGTGCTCGGGGTCATCGATCCGCTCGGTGATGTAAGCCTGTTTGCGCACGCCCGTGTTGGGAAAAACGGTGTAGGCCGCGGTCAAATCCTTCAGATCGGTTTCAAAGGAACCGATGTAAATCGCGGCGCCATGCGGAATATTTTCGCCCAGGCCAAGAGTGGTCGCGACCTTCTGCGTGTCGTCGAGCCCGGCGAATTCGCCGACCCGCACGCTCATCGTGTTGCGCGATTGGATGAGGCCGTAAGAGGCCGGCTTGATGCCGCCGTAGCGGCCGTCGGAATTTCCCGGCGACCAATTACCCGCGCCCTCGATTTCACCCGGCTGAATCGGCCCGTCGCTAATCGCCGCGCCCGGCAGGAGCCCGTGGGTGAAGGCGAGCGTGTAAACGAACGGTTTGAAGGAAGAACCGATCTGGCGATTGGCTGGCGCGAGGGCGCGATTGAACTTGCTCTGCGCGTAATCGCGCCCGCCGACGAGCGCGCGGATGCCGCCGCTGTTGTTGTCGATCGCGACGAGCGCGCCTTCCAGATAGGGCATCGCGTTGTCCTCGCCGTTTTCTGGGGCGCGATACTGCGACTTGATGGGATGATTGAAACCAGGCTGACGCTCGATTTTGGCCAGCTGTTTTTCGACCGCGTCGGCCGCGGACTTTTGCACGATCGGATCGAGCGTCGTGTAAATGAACAAACCGCCGTTGTCGATTTGATCGGGCGTGAGGAGCACGTTGAGATCACGCTGCACCGCATCCATCGCGTAGTTTTCCTGGATCAACGTGATGCGCCGCGGATGGGAGACGATTTTTTCGTGTTTCGCCTGCTGCGCCTGGGGCGCGGTAATCTTTTTTAGTCCCTGCATCCGATCGAGCACGGTGTCGCGCTGGACGGCCGCGCCGTGCGGATTCTTGAGCGGCGAAAAACGATTCGGGCTGCGGATCAAACCGGCGAGCAAAGCGGACTCCGAGAGATCGAGCTTCGACGCGTTTTTTCCGAAATAGGTCTGCGACGCCGTCTCGACCCCGTAACAACCGGAGCCAAAATAAATCCGGTTCACATAAAGCTCGAGGATGTGGTCCTTCGTCAGCTCGCGCTCGAGGCGCAACGCGACCATCGCCTCGAGCAACTTCCGGCTGAGGTTGCGGCCGCCTAACGGGAGGCTGTTGCGCGCCAGTTGCTGGGTGAGGCTGCTCGCGCCTTCCTTCGCCGAGCCGGTGAGGATGTCGCGATAGAGCGCGCGCACCACGCCGCGCCAGTCGATCCCGCCGTGCTCATAAAAGCGGGTGTCTTCGCGCGCCAGCAGGGCCTGGACGAAAAGCGGCGAGACCTGTTTCAACGAGACCTTGAGACGGTTGGCCCCGGCGAGCCGGCTGTAGATTTTGCCGTCGACGTCGAAGACGGTGTTGCGCTCCGGCATCGTGCCCACGCGTTTCAGGTCGAACGTTTGCGCCCAAATGGCGTAGTAGACGAGCACCGCGGTGACCAACGCCGCGGGCAACAGAAGGAAAAGAAAAACGAGGAGCCAGCGCCAGGCCCGGCGGCGCTTCTTCTTCGGCCGGCCGGCCGATTTCCGGCTCGCGGTGCGCGCGAAAAGTTTCATCGAAGAGGCATCGGACGAGCGGACAGTTTGACCGTTTGGCGGCAGAACTTACTCATGAGTTGCCCGGGAAGAAAGCTGCGCTTTCGAAGAGCGCGCAGAAGTTTCGGGGCGACGCCGAAACCGGCACGCGAGACGCGCGCGCTCGCCAGCAAAAGACATTCTCCGCGAACGGAGAAAGTCTGTGCAGAACCGAAAGAAAAAGGCCTAAAGGCGGAGCTTGACCGGCTCGCCATGCTGCTCGTTGGCGCAGGGCGCATTGATCGGCGCCCCGGCGTCGGCCTCGTCAAGCTGGACGAGTTTTCTCTCGATCAAATAGCGTTCCACATCTTCGCCGCTGACGTCGGGAAGCATCTCGCCGTTGATCTCCACGCAGGGCGAGAGCGGCTGGCCGCTTTTGGTTTCCATTTCCCAGCGGAAGGCCGGGTTCTGGATGATGTCTTTTTCGGTATAAGCGAGATCGTATTTGGCGAGGACGGCGCGCACGCCGCCGCTCCAGCCGCAATGCGTTTTGAGGTAGGCGGTGATTTGTGGCTTTTCCATGGGCCTAAGGTAACACTCGCGCCGACTTCGGCCACCAAATTTACCCGCGAGACTACAATTGCTCGATCCGATAACCACGCGCCCGCAGCAGGGCGAGGACGCCATTCGGCCCGCCCATGTGCGCCGCCCCCGCGACCACAAAGTAGATATGGCCGCTCCGCAGGTATCCTTCAATCTTTGGGACCCACCTCCGATTGCGTTCATCGAGGATTCTTTCGCCGAAGGCTGGGAATTCGGCGTAGTCGCGTTTCGCGGCCGCGGCGAGCGCTTCAGCATCGCCGCGCCGCCAAGCGGCAATGTCCTGCGCGAAACGAGAGCCCTGGTGTAATGAATCAAGGTGACGAGGAGCACGGCTTCTCCCTGGCGATCCGTCAGGCCAGAAAAAACGTCGAGGTGTTCCTGGTATGTTTCCAAACCGGAGAACGGCTTGTGATTCATGGAGGCGCGATGCGACAGATAATCCTCCACCCCGAGGGATTGCAGCAAATTTCCCTGTCCCGGCAGCGATATCTTTGAAGAGAGATACCAAGGTTTATAATCGGAGTAGGTGGCTTCTGATACACCGAGATGCCCGAAGATCCTTTGCAGGTAGGCGTAGGTGCGCGGGTCGACATGATTCCTAAGGCTGTCGCCATGGCCATAGCGTCCGCTTCTCTCAAATCGATTGGCGAAGGAGCCGGGCCCGATTTCAAAAACCAGCCGTTCGGAAGCTTCGAAAGCCCGATTATAGGCGGATGGCAAGGGATGATCCGAGCTGCGCAACGCGTGGACGGATCCGCCGAGGTAAGCAATACCGCCTCCTGGACCGGTGACTTTCCAGACGCACTGAGCCAATGTGCTCGAGGTGACCGCGCACCCGAGACAGGTCAGGGCGGCAACTTTGGCAATGTTTCCGGCGGAGTTGATGGCTTGGGTGTAGCATTAACGCTTGTGTGGCACAACTTCCTTGCAGGCTTCGCCCGATGTATTCTAGGGTAAGAAGGAAGAATTTTTCTCGATGAAACCTTTGTTCCTCGCCAGCCTCATCCTCGCATTCGTCGCCCGCAGTCTCGCCTCCGCGCCCGCCGTGCAGGAGCCTTCAATCGATAACCTGCTCAAAAAATTGCCGCCGCCGGAGAAGGTCATGCAGAACCCCGTCGATCAAGCCTTCCAGTTGGAGGATCCGATTCTCCTCGAGCCATTGGCAAGAAAGATTCGGGACGCGCTAAGACATCGAGATCTGTCCAACGCCACCAGAGCAGCGGAAAAGTTAACTCAGCTCCATCCGGGTAACCCTGCAGCGCACTGTCTCCTGGCCATCACTCAATGGCTGTGGAGCGATTATAAGTTGGCCGAAAAAGAGCTTCAGGAAGCGATCAGATTAGATAATCGTTTTGCCTTCGCCTACGTGCTGCTTAGCTCGGTCCAGGGAGCGCAGGAACACTGGACCGCTGCGCACGCATCCGCTCAGCGGGCCGCGACTTTACAACCAGGTAATGGGGTAGCCTTTTTTTTGGTCAGCTTTTGCCAGGAAAAGCTTGGCCATAAAGCCGAAGCGCTCACGGCCGCCAGAAAGGGCGCAGAGCTGGCGCCGGCCTACGACAGCGTCTGGCTACAATTAGCGGTCGCGGAAAAGGCCGAGGGTCACACCAGCGAGTGTCTCCACGCCCTCAATCGTGCGGTCGAAATTTCGCCCGATAACAACTATCTCTTGGAATTCATCGGCTTCAGCTACATCAATCTCAACCGGCTCTCGGACGCCATCCCGCCACTGGAGCGCGCCGCCTACTTCTGGTCCCGTGACTATCTTCTCCAGGCTCAGCTCGGTTTTTGCCTCGAAGAGACAGGCCAGCTTCAGGCCGGGATGGAACATTTGCACAAGGCGATCCTCATCGCGCCGGGCTATGCGCCGGCTTGGGAACACATGGGCCTTGCCTTCGTCAAACTAGGGCGCCACCGCGATGCGATTGACGCGTTCCAGCGCGTAACCAGGTTGCGCCCGCAATATAAACTCGCCTGGCAGCACCTGGCGGAAGAATACCGCCGCGAAGGCCGCAACGCCGAGGCACAACAGGCGGATGCGCGGGCGAAAAGCCTGAAGACAACGCAGGTCGCCATTACGGCGAAGAGTAAGTAGCGATTGCAATTCGCTACTCCCGCTTCGGCCGGAGGAGGGGGAACAGGATGACGTCGCGGATCGATTCCGCGCCGGTGAGGAGCATCGTGAGGCGATCGATCCCG
The DNA here is from genome assembly GCA_003169975.1 of Spartobacteria bacterium. Lineage (GTDB taxonomy): Bacteria > Verrucomicrobiota > Verrucomicrobiia > Chthoniobacterales > UBA10450 > Palsa-1392. Next base: position 149,610 of record PNAA01000034.1, read on the forward strand.
AGGCCGAACCCGCCGGCCGGAGGCATGCCGTGTTCGAGCGCGAGGAGGAAATCCTCGTCGAGCTTCTGCGGTCCCACGCCGGCCTGATGTTGGAGCCGTTCGCGCTGAATTTGCGGATCATTCAGTTCGGAATAACCGGGAGCAATCTCCTGGCCGTTGATGATCAGTTCGAAAACATCGACGAGCGTGTCGTCCTCCGCGTTCTGCTTCGCGAGCGGGACCAATTCCTTCGGGCAATGGGTGACGAAGAGAGGGTCGAATGTTTTCTCTTCAACAAGCTTCTCAAATACCTGCTGTGTGACCTGAAAATCGGCCATTTCTGGCGAAACCTGGACGGCCAGTTCGTGACACTTGAAGCGGCGTACTTCACTCGTGAGGTCGAACCAATCCGTGCCTGCGACTTCACGCACAAGATCGCGATAACGTGCGCGTCGCCATGGTCTCGTTAGGTCGATCCTCCGTGTCACGCTGCCCTCCGCATCGCGATGCTCCACCCCTAACGACCCGGCGACCGTCTGCGCCAGGTGGCAGATCAGCTCCTCAACCAGTTCCGCCACTCTCTCGAAATCGGCGTAGGCCCAATAAGCCTCCAGCATCGTGAACTCCGGATTATGCTTTCGCGAAATTCCTTCGTTGCGAAAATTGCGGTTCACTTCGAAGACCTTGTTGAACCCGCCGACCAGCAGTCGCTTCAGGTAAAGCTCCGGCGCGATGCGCAGATAAAGATCGAGCCCGAGCGCCTTGTGATGGGTGCGGAACGGCTCCGCCGCCGCGCCACCGGCAACGGTTTGGAGCATCGGCGTCTCCACTTCCAGGAAGCCGCGCGACTGCATGAACTCCCGTGTCTCGCGCAGGATCGTGATCCGCTTCGCGAACACTTCGCGCGAGCGCTCGTTCGTCACCAGATCGAGATAGCGCTGCCGGTAACGCGCTTCGACATCGGTCAGCCCGTGCCATTTCTCGGGCAGCGGCCGCAGGGCTTTCGCGAGCACTTCGAACTTGTGCACTTTCAACGTCTGCTCGCCGGTTTTGGTGAGGAAACAACTGCCCTCCACCCCGATGAAATCGCCGAGATCGAGCAAGTCGAAGGTCCCCATCGTCTCCGGCCCGAGTTCCTTTGCCTGCACATAAATCTGGATCCGCCCCGTCGCGTCGTGCAGGTCGAGGAAGTGGCTCTTCCCCATGTTGCGATGGGCCGTGATCCGGCCGGCGGTCCGGAGCGGCGCGCCCTCCGCAAACTTTTCTCGCACCTCGGCGATGGAGCCGCTCGTCTGAAAGCTCTGCCCAAACGGCGCCACCCCACGGGCGCGCAGCATCTCCATCTTCTGGCGCCGCAGCGCGATCAGCTCGTTCTCTTCCTCCATCAGGAATCCGAATGTAATCGGATTCTTCGGTCTGCCCAGATTTTCCCGTGGAGGAGCGACAGCTTTGCGGATTTTTCGACTTTTCGCGAACGAGCCAACCGGCGGCGGCGCGGTCGATTTGGACTTGAACGGAAAACGCCTACTGTCGTGACCGTTCGATTATGCGACCGACACTCACTTCGAAGATAATCAAGGCCTCAGTTTGCCAGGCACTGATTTTCCTGATCATCACTCTTCTCGCTCAGGTCGCGCGCGCGGATGACTCGAAGTCGATCCGGAATTTCACGGACGCCATGGTCCAGCTCGCGCCCGATGTCGACCCGGCCGAGGCGGAATTGGTCTCCGTCACCGCCCACCAGACGGCGCGTCGGCTGGCGAAGGAATGGCAGGTCGTTCCACCGGCAAACTTCCAAAATTTCCTCATCCACATCGGCAAGCGACAGTACGGCTACTGCTTTCATTGGGCGCGCGGCATCGGGGAACAGCTCAAGACACTTCATTTGAAGACGCTGGTTCTCTATTGGGCGGCCGCCGATCCGGGCACGAACCTGGAGCATAATTGCATCGTGGTCACCGCCCGCGGGCAGCCGATGCACGACGGCTACATCATCGATGGCTGGCGGCAATGCGGCCGGCTGACGTGGTTTCGGGTGAAAGAAGACACCTATCCCTGGAAAGAAGACCCAGTAGAAACCGCCTGGGTGCGGGAGACCCGATCTCCGGTCAGCCAGAAAACGCGCCGCGCCACCGCGCGACCGAAAGCTTCCGCTTCGCTCGATCGCTCGCCGGCGGCATCTAGCGCGAACTAGGCTCGCTCGAATAGAGCGCCGGATCCTGCCGGAAAAATCGCTGCAACTCCCCGTACAATCTCGGATGCTGACGTCGCAACGCCCGCGGCCGCTCGAAGAACGCTTCCGTCGCCACGGCAAAAAACTCCGCCGGATTCGTCGCGCCATAGGTATTCAGCAGGGTCGAAATTCCCGTCTCATCGGCGGCGCGCAGGGCGGCAAACTCCATCTTCATCACCTCCGCCCAGGACAACTTGTCCTCCCGTGAGCCAAGGGCCGGCACGCCGTCGGCGACGGAATCCTCGAAATCAAGTTGGTGGGCAAACTCGTGCAGGACCAGATTCTTGCCGTCCGATGGATCGGTCGCGCCCGATTTCGCGGCATCCCAGGCCAGGACCATCGATCCCATCTGGCGTCCGGTCTCGCCGAGCCGGCCCTCCCGGCCTTCCTGCCAAATGTGGCCCTCGACGGGGCGCACTTCGTTCACCACATAGGCGGATGGATAAACCAGAATCGTCATCAGCCGCGGGTAATAATCCGTTTTGCGATGCAACAGAAGGAGGCACGCCTGGGTGGCGATCGTCACCCGGATCTCGTCGGTCAATTGCAATCCGGCACAGCCTTCGAAGCGCTTCTCCGCGAGAAACACCTGCACGTGGCCGAGCAGCTCCCGCTGGTCAGCGTCCGATAGCCGATCAAAAAAAGGAGCGTTCCGCGCGATGATCGACCGCCACTCGTTAGGCACGGACTGGCTGCGCAATTGCCGCCGCCGTCGTTCCTTGAAGACTCCAAACATGAACCCGACCCTAGCTGCGAAAGTCCGGGACGTCACCGGGGATCAATCTTCGTTCGTTCTCCGTGATCTCTTGTCAGTTTCGGACAGCGCGATGTTTTCCAGCGCGTAGATGATTCGATGCGCGGGCGCGCCGGAATTGTGTAGTGGGTTCTCGGCGTTGACCTGCGCCATGCTTTTCGCCGAACACAGCTATCTCACCACATCTTTGCCGAAGAAATCAGGCGGCGCGCCCTTTCTGCCGGCGGGGCGAATCCAGCGTCCTTCTTCTCGTCGACATGGCAAAAACGCTGCCTTAGGATGCAGCCATGGATACCTTTACGCTCGTGCATGTTGCCTTGAGTCTGATTGGGATTCTCTCCGGGCTCATCGTCCTCTGCGGCCTGTTCACTTCGAACCGGATGAATGGCTGGACACTGCTCTTTCTCGTCACCACGGTGGCGACCTCCGCGACGGGGTTCGGTTTTCCCTTCCACGGTTTCACGCCTGCCATCGGCGTGGGCATCCTCTCATTGATTGTCCTGACACTGGCGATCGCGGCGCGCTACGTCTTCCAGCTCGCCGGCTCGTGGCGCTGGATCTACGTGATCGGCTCCGTCGTTGCCCTTTACTTCAACGTCTTCGTGCTCGTCGTGCAGGCCTTTTTGAAAATACCGGCTCTGCACGCCCTGGCGCCCAAAGGCTCCGAGCCGCCCTTCGCCATCGCGCAGGGCATCGTCCTGGTGCTTTTCATCCTGGCGGGAATCCTGTCCGTGAAACGGTTTCACCCCGTCGCCGTCTGAAGCGCGGCAGCATCGTTTCGTTAGGGGGATATCGGGTGGACGCCCGACCGGATCAAGACACGGCCATTGATGAAACGGATTTTGAAAGGACGCGATGCCTTTCGGCGCTTAGATGATTCGATGCGGGAACAAGTGGGAATTGTCGGGGCCGGAGTGTCGGGGCTGACCTGCGCGGTGCTTTTCGCCGAGCGCGGCTATCGCACCAGCATCTTTGCCGAGGAGAGCGGCCCGCGAATTACTTCCGCCGCCGCCGCTGCGATCTGGTTTCCCTACGACGCCGAACCAGCCGAGGCGGTCATCGCCTGGTCGCTCGAGACCTTCGAGGTCCTGCGGGAATTGAGCGGAACGCCGGGCAGCGGGGTCTCCATGCTCGAGCTGCGCTCGTTTTCGCGCGCCGGCGAATTGAAAATTCCGGCCTGGGCGATTTCGCTCGGAGCGCGACGTCTCTCTCCTTCACTCACCCCGAGCTGCTTCACGAGCGGATTCACGCTCGATGTTCCTTTGACTGACACCACGCTTTACCTCGATTACCTCGCCGAGCGCTTCCGCCACGCCCGGGGAGAAATCCATGTCGGTGTTCGCCTCGATCAACTCGAGGAGGTAAACCGCGACTATCCCTTGCTTGTCAATTGCACCGGTGTTGGCGCCAGAACACTTCTGCCCGATCCGGAAGTCGAACCGCATCGTGGCCAGGTAGTGATCGTTCCGAAAACACCGCAGAGCCATGCGGTGGTTTGCGATGGGCCGCCCCTCATGTACGCGATCCCGCGCGCGAACGACTGCGTCTTTGGCGGAACGAACGAGCTGAGCGCGGATCGTAACGCCGATCCCGCCACGACCGCCCGGATCATCGCCGAGTGCAGCCGCGTCCTGAATATCGAGCCGCCAAAAGTCCTCGGTGAGCGCGTTGGGCTGCGTCCATTCCGGCGCTCAGGGATTTGTCTGCGCGCGGATCAATTGCGCGACGGCCGCCCCGTCATTCACAACTACGGCCACGGCGGGTCCGGCTTCACGGTGTCGTGGGGTTGCGCTCATGCCGTCCAGGTCCTTGCAAGAACGACTTGAGAAGTCTCGCGAGTCCGTTGTTAGGGCAAGTGCTCTCGCGTGCCACCGCTTCACCCCCGAGAGGCTGGAGCGCCGGGTTGCCCTTCGCGCTACACTTGTCATTCTGAGCCGCGCAGAAAGCGAAGGACCTCACAGAAGCGGATTCGACAACAATTCTATTTCGACAACTTCCACATCCAAATACTCAGGAGCGCCGCGATCACGCCGAGCGGCGCGCTAATCCAAGTGGAACCGTATGACTGCCGACAATTACCTGGGCATGCTTGAGCAGACGGACAAGATGGCCGAGCGCAACGACCGCGAAAACCAGCGATGCGACTCGCAAGCCGGTTGTTTGTGAATTCATCGACCTATCTGAACGCGTCCAAGCCGCAAGATCAAGAATCGTTTCTCGGCTATCGCGGAGATCGAATACAATTTGTGGAACGGCTAGAGGCGATAGCCTTGATCATAAGGTTCAGCAGGACGAGGAATAAAGGTTCTCTGCGTGCGCCTGAATGGACATAGTAAGAATCGGTGACACCGACACGAGTCTCCATCTTGACGCTGATTGCCATGAGTGCGTTTGCAGGAAATTCCTTGCTCTGTCGATTGGCGCTAAGGCAAACCGGCATCGACGCCGCCAGCTTTACTTTCATCCGCCTCATTTCCGGCGCGATTGCGCTCTGGTTGATCGTGAACATACGCAAAGGCACAAGTCAGAAAGCGGGCAGTTGGCCCTCTGCGCTGGCGCTCTTTGCTTACGCAGCCGCTTTTTCGTTTGCCTACGTCAACCTATCGGCCGGGACAGGGGCGTTGCTCCTGTTTGGCGCCGTGCAGGCGACGATGATTATTTGGGGGCTGTGGAAAGGGGAACGACTGGGCGGGCGACAGTGGATTGGTCTTACGTTCGCCTTAAGCGGACTCGTGGCGCTCCTGCTTCCCGGTCTCTCGGCTCCACCGGTCGGCGGTTCGATCTTGATGTTGGGCGCCGGTATAGCATGGGGCGTTTATTCGCTGCGCGGGAAAGCTGCCGGCGACCCTATCTACGCAACCGCAGGCAATTTCTTGCGCGCTGTGCCATTGGCTGCCGGACTAAGTATCGCCCTCTTGCCATGGGCCACGCTCGACCGAGCCGGCATCGGATGCGCAATGCTCTCGGGAGCGATCGCTTCTGGAGTCGGTTATGCTATCTGGTACGCGGCCTTGCCGGGCCTAAAAGCCGCCAGCGCCGCCACCGTTCAACTCAGTGTGCCCGTCTTCGCGGCGGCCGGTGGCATCATATTTCTCGGTGAGTCGATCACGCTGCGTTTTCTTTTCGCATCGGTCGCTGTTCTCGGCGGGATCGCCCTTGTCGTCATAGAAGAACGCCGCGCGTTAGGGGCCTCCTGAATAGGGCTGACTCGACTATCGCCTCCAACACAAACGAGAGCGCGTGACTGCGATCAACGCGCGATCGCTTCACGCGTCCAATCGACCGCATGAACTCGAATGGGGCGATCGAAACCCTTAAGGGTAACTTCGCCGAGTTCTTGAAATGGAATCGGTTTCCCCACACACAATTCGGCGACCACGTTTGAGACAAGGATTTGTTCCGGCTGCGCGTGGGAACAGAGTCGGGCGGCAAGCTGAACGGTCGACCCGAAAAGATCTTCGTGATGGTCAACAGGTTCGCCGGCTGCGAGCCCGATCCGAACTTTGATCGGGCACGCGCACTGGTCGCCCTGTCCATGCTTGGTTAAATCGCCCTGAACGCGGCTTGCGCATTTAACCGCTGCCGCTGCCGACACGAAGGACGCCATGATACCGTCCCCCGTATGCTTGACCTCGCGCCCACCTAAAGCGGCCAAAGCATCCCGAACAATTGTGTCGTGCACGTTCAGGAAAAGCATGGCGGCTTCATCTCCCATCGATTGAGTCAGGGCGGTCGAGTCCACGATGTCGGTAAACAGGATGGTTCGAATTCCTGGATCTCGCGCGCCTGCCGAGCCGCCGGGAATCAGCACTGCTCCTGCTGCATTCACCTCGCCGCCGCCAAGGAATCCCTCTGCAAGCTCGGGTTGCACCTCAATAATCCGCTCGGCAACATGGCCGTGCGCTTCCCGGTGGACCCGGCTAGCTGCCTCCGGATTCGGGGCCTCGACCAGACAGAAGGTTTTCCCGCAACTCTCGTTGAACCAATATTTGCGGTAATCAACCCCGTATTTCCGCTGCGCTTCAAGGTCTAGCACGTGAGCTTTTGAAATGTCTTCTGATGTAGACCCGTGAAGGTCGTGGATGTCCATGTACAATGGCATATCGATTTCTTCTGTAATGCGACGCGCGCGACGACAAATTTAGCGCGGCGTAACGCAATGCGCAATCTCGATCTTGGAGGGACGAATAAGTGTCTGATAAACGACACAATACCGTTCTGTTACGCGGAGAAGCGTAGTCAGTTGCTCTTCGTTGGCGTCGGTGTCCAGGTCGAAGTGCAAGCGAATTCGCTGGAACCCGACGGCCACATCTTTAGACACTCCCAAAGTCCCGCGGAAGTCGAGATCGCCTTCGGCACGAACCGTTGCATCCCGCAAGGGGATGTCCAGAGCAGTAGCCACGGCGCGCAGGGTGACACCCGCGCAGGCCACCAATGCTTCCAACAGCATATCGCCCGAGCACGCGCCAAGTCCATCGCCGCCCGTCGCGGGGTGAAGCCCCGCTTCAACCAGCGCCTTTCCGGTTTCCAGTTTGCAGGTGACACCTTCACCGATCCGTCCTTCCGCTCGAAGCGTGACCAGCGCGGTACCCGGCCGCGCTCGATAGCGCTCTTTGAGAGGCGCCTGTAAATATCTTATCTCGTCGGCGTTCATTGGTTTCTCCTGGGTGATTACATTGCCACCTACGAACGAAAATAGAACAACATCCGGTGTTCCAAAGTTTCCCCTGCAAGAAAAGAACCCAAGCTCAGGCGACAGTTCCTACCTACTTCGTAGTCGGTTTAATGTTTTGGTTTACGCGAAAAAAATTATCAGGATCGTACTTACTCTTTATGGCAACCAATCGCTCGTAGTTATCTCCGTAAGTGGCTTTCACACGATCTTCTCCTTCATCATCCATCATGAAGTTTACGTAAGCCCCGCCGGCCGAGTACGGATGCAGCGCATCGTAATAACTCTTCGCCCACGAAATCGTCTTCGCATTATTGGCTGGATCGGGATCAACTCCGACCATGACCTGTGCCCACGTGGCATCGCGATAACTCCAAGCAGTTGCATTTTTTGCGATACGCGCGGCCGCACCATTAATCGGGTGAAGGTGCATGGTAGAGTGCATGGATGGCAGCGCGTTGCCAAAATGAATGTGTTGCGCAATCGCTTCATCGCTTAATTCTTTGACAAAGTCTGCCCGCCAGTACCATTGCAGGCCCGGAGGATAGAGCGCATCGAACATGCCTTGCAAGCTGGGCTGAGGTAGCGGCCCAACCAGATCGAGCGCAGCTTTCTTGAAGGCGCGAATGGGCTTGAATGTTTCTTCAGCTTTCGTTAGCGGCCCGGCATATGCCCAGACGACACCGCACATTTTCTTCAGGTGAAGGTGCTCCGGGAAAGGAGGCGCAGGTGGCACGGTGAGAAAAGCAAAGTAGCCATTCAAATCATCGTTAGCCACCTTGATCAGGTCGCGATACCACTTCATTACCTCGACTGCATCGCTTAGCTCATACAACATCGGACCGCCATAGAGGGTGGCAATGTGATGCAGCTTGAACGTAAAAGAAGTTACCACCCCGAAGTTTCCACCTCCGCCACGGATGGCCCAGAACAAATCAGGGTTCTCATCAGCATTCGCCTTTACAAATGTCCCATCGGCCAATACGACATCGGCTGAGATGAGATTGTCGATGGTTAGCCCGCACTTTCGGGTGAGGTATCCGATTCCTCCACCGAGAGTCAATCCACCGACGCCGGTCGTAGAAAGAATTCCGCTTGGAGTGGCAAGACCGAACAAATGCGTGGCATGATCGACATCCCCCAGGTGCATCCTCCGCCTGCGGTTACAGTGAGAGCGGTGGGATCAACGCGGGTGTATTTCATCAGCGCGAGGTCAATGACCAACCCGTCATCACAAACTCCCAGGCCTCCCGCGTTATGTCCCCCACTGCGGACAGCAAGAAGCAAATGATGTTCTCTCGCAAAATTTACGGAGCGGATTACGTCTGCCACATCCGCACAACGGGTAATCAAACGCGGCTTTTTGTGGATCATTCCGTTGTACACTTTGCGGGCGTCATCATAACCTGCCTCGTGAGGTTCTATCATTCCGCCTCTGAGACTTGCCTTTAGTTCTCTGATCGAATTCTCGTTGAGCATACTATTTCGTGTTCACGTCTTCTTATTCACCTGCCCAAACCCATTTACAACCGCAAACGCCTCTTCAAGATCTCTTCCGAAACTGACCATTCCTCCCTCGTGCCCAGCCATCGCAATCCTTCTTTTTCTCACATCTGTCATCTCAAAAAGGCGCCGCACCTCGGCCGCCATTTCGGGCGTCCCGTAATCAACCGCCTCCGAGGTCGTCGGAACCTGGCCGAGCAGCGCCGCCCACAATTTGAGACTGTGGCCATGGATAATCGCCCGCACCTCAGGCGCCGATTCGTAAACAGCGGCGTGGGTTAGCGATTCCGATGAGGCAATGGTTAAACCCTCGCACTGGAGCCAGTTCCCTCCAAGATCGTAGGCTACCACCCTCGCGGGCCGGCTGCGGCTCGGTGCAGGCTCCAAGTCTTCGCTCGTTCGGCGTGTTTCCGCCGCGGAGGTTTTCGGTCGGATCAACGGGATCCCGCGACTGCGCCCGGGATGACCTCGCCGCTTCCTCCTTTGGCCTTCACTATTGATTTGCGTTGCTCTCGCCCGCGGCGGCATACTGCCGGGCTCGCTTGTTCACGTTTTTTTATGGCTCTCGATTTCCCTGAAACCACTTCCAAGATCGACGGTCCGCTGGTCAAGCAATTCTCCGTTTTCCTACCGAACAAGGTGGGAGCGCTGCTCGACATTGTGAAGCTGCTCAGCGCCCGCAATACCCATTTGGTCGCGCTCAGCATCGCGGAGTCGACCGACTCGGCGATCGCGCGCATCGTGGTGAGCGATCCGGAGACGGCGGAGAATATTTTTCTCGAGCACGACGTCCCGTTTGGGGTCTGCTCGCTGGTGGTGGTGGAGTTGCGAGAGGTGGCGACCGAGCTGGCAAAGTTGCTCGCCGCGCTCCTCATGGCGGAGGTGAACATGCATTTCAGCTATCCCCTTCTCACCCGCCCGCACGGGCGCGCCGCACTCGTGCTCCACGTGGACGACACGGAATGCGCCTGCTCGGTGCTCCAGGGCGAAGGCTTTAAGCTGCTGAGCCAGGCGGATATCTCCCGTTAATTTCGCCGCGGCTTTTCGTTTTCGCTCCCTTCTGCCGGGAGCGCCGCGGCTCCGACGTTGACACTCCGGAGTCTCCTCGCTACAAGACGACCCGATGCGCGCGGTCTCTCTTCTCCATGGCAGTAGATCGCAGCAAACTTTCGTCGCCGCGATGGCGCTTCTGGTTGCGGTCGCCGCGGCGCAAATCCTCAGCGCGCTTTACCTCTCGACCCGGCATCCGGGCGAGCCACCATCGGATTCGCCGCAAAACGCGGCGGTCGCCCGCCTCTTCAAACAGTCGTTGCCCACGCCCCCGGCCGCGCCCGTGACCGTGCCCGCGGTCGAGGGCGTGCCGCGGGCGACGGTCCGGCGGGTGCAGGCTCCGCCGGCCTCGGTGGCCGAAACGCTTTTGCGCGTGGCGCGGGGTTTCCGCGACCGCGGCGATACGACCAACGCGATCGCGAAGTTGCAGCAAGCCACCGCGCTCGACCCTGGGAACCCTGAGATCCTCGCGGAACTGGCGTTGACCTACGAATCGATGCAGCTCTTCGATCGCTCGAACGAGGCCTGGCGGCGCCTCCAGTCGTTAGGCTCGGCGGTTGGTCCGCTCTATGAACTGGCCGAAGTCAAGCTGCGGGTGGGCGTGCCCGCGCAGAGCAATGCACTCACGGCCAACGGATCGCCCGCCCCGGCCGGCGCGCCCCCCAGCGACGCCGCAGGGATTCCCGACGGATCGACCTTCGGCATCTCCGAGGTGACACTGAAAACCGAGCCCGATCCTGATGCCGAGACAAAGCTTTTGTTGCGCGTCGGAGTCAAGGCGCGGCCCGACACGCCAATCGATCACACCAAGGTAAAAATCCAGGTTTTCTTCTACGACACGGTGAACAACGATCAGGTCGCCCTGACCAACGCGGACGTCAGCTATGAATGGGTCACGCCCGGACACGATTGGGCCGACACCGGGACGGAGGTGCTCGATGTCACCTACCTGCGCCCCAAGCGCAACGAGCCGGCGCCGGGCACCGCGCTGGCGAACCAGCCGGTGGAAGTGCCGGATTCGGTGGAGAAGGCAAAACTGGCCGCGCGCAAATCATCATCCGCCGCCGCGCTCCTGCCGACGAGCGAGAGCGGCCCGCGGGCCTACCTCGGCTACATCGTGCGGGTTTATTACCAGGACCAATTGCAAGCGGTCCGGGCCGAGCCGACGCGGTTGCTCAATCTTTACCCGCCGCCCTTCACCGCCCCGCCGCAGTAATGCAGTTGTTGATTGTTCATCACGAGGCGGAGATCGGGCAGGCTCTGCGCGAGATGCTGCGGGAATATACCGCGCACGCGATCGAATTCGTGGCGACCGAGAGCGCCGCCTTCGAATGGGCCGCGCAAGGCCCGGAATGCCAGCTCCTCGTCACTGAACTGGAGAGCGACGACGTCGACGGCCTCACCCTTGCCGGTTCGTTAGGCGAAAAGTTTGCGCGGCTCCACACCTTTTTCCTGCCCGCGTATCCGTTGTCCGCGCAGCAGCTCGAGGTCGCGAACACGAAGATTTTTCCCGAGCCGATCGATGGCGAGCGGCTCCTGCAGGCAGTCGAGCGCGTGGCCGAAACCCCGGGCGCGCCGGATCTTTTTCACATCATCGATCTTCTCCAGATGTGTTGCCTGAGCGGCAAGAGCGGCGGCGTGCAATTGGTCGCCGGGGCGGAAGCGGGGGTCGTCTACCTGCGCAACGGCGAGCTGCGCCACGCGGAGACGGCGCGCTCGCGCGGGTTGGAGGCGATCTACCAAATGCTGCGCTGGGGCCCTTACTCGGAGTTTGCTTACGATGCGAATGCCAGCCCGGCTGAGCAAACGATCGACATCGGCTGGGACGCCGCCTTGATCGAGGTGGTGATGCGCGAGCGCGAAGAACAGGCGCTCCAACCCGGCCCCGCGGCCGAGCCGGAAATCTCGACCGCGCTCCTTCCTCCGGAGCCCGATCTGACCGGCCAGCAATTCGGCACTTATCGGGTCGGGCGGAAGTTGACCGAAAGCTTTTGGGACAAGGTCTACGAGGCGGAACAAACGTCGATCGGGCGCCCGGTCGCGCTCCATGTCTTGCGCAGCAGCCTGCGCGAGAGCCCGGAGCGCGCGCAGGAATTTCTCGATACCGCGAGCGCGAACGCGAATATCCGGCACCCGGCTATCCTCCCGGTCTACGAAGCGGGCGAGTACGACGGCACTTATTTTTACGCGCGCGAGTTTGTCATCGGGCGGACCGTTTATGAGATCAAGGCGAGCGGCCTGACGATCACGGAAACGATCGCCCTCCGGATCGTGCGCGCGATCGCGGAAGCGCTGGCCCATCTCGACGATCACGGGATCATGCACGCGCCGCTCCGGCTTTCGCGCATCTTCATCACGCCTAACGACGAGGCGAAACTGGCCGACATCGCGGTCGCGAATCCGGCCATAGCGCAGCTCGCGCCCGCCCAGAGCGAGATCCAGATGGTCGGCCGCATGCTCATCCCGATGACGAAAGCGACCGCCATCCCGGGGAGTGGCCGCGTCCTCACCCTCATCCACCAGATGCAAACTTCCGGCGAGGGCGCGATCACCAGTTGGGGCGCGCTGGCGCAGGAAGCGAGGAATCTCGCCACCATCGTCGGGCCGCCCCCGCCGCTCCTTTCCCCCCGCAAAACCGGCGTCCTCGACAAGGTGAAACTCTGGGGAAAGCGCGGCTGATTCGGCCGCCCGCCTTTCATCTCCCGGGAGTTGCGGTATTTTACGCGTCTATGACCCGGTCTCTGGCACTCGCTGTGCTTTTTTTGGCAACCGTCACGGCGCGGGCCCAGATCGAGGTGGATTTGAAATTCAAACGACTCCAATACATCGCCTATGAGCCGGTGATCGCGACCGTCACGATCACGAACCTGGCCGGGCGTGACATCGAGCTACGCGACGATAACGACCAGCATTGGCACGGCTTCGAAGTGACCGCCAATGAAGGCCGCACCCTCGCCCCGCTCCACCAGCGCTCGGAGCCGCCCTTGAAAATCGCGGCCGGCACTTCCGTCACCCGCAAGATCGATCTCACCCCGCTCTTTCCGATCACGGACCTCGGCGTTTATCACGCTCGCGCGAATGTTTTCTTCGCCGATTTGAACAAGTTTTTTTACGCGCGCGCCAGGGTTTTCGAGGTGACCAACGCGCGTCCGATCTGGCAGCGGACAGTGGGCGACCCGGGAGCCGACGGGGTGCGCACTTATTCGCTGATGACGAATCGTTTTCCCGATCACACCTCGCTCTACGTGCGGGTGGAGGACAAGGCGAACAGCCTCGTCTACGCGACCTACTCGTTAGGCCGGCTCATTTCCTTCGACGAACCGCACGCCGAAGTGGATCGCAACAATCAGCTGCACGTCCTGCAATGTTCCGCGCCCCGGGTCTGGTCCTATTCCGTCATCGGCCTCGATGGACGCTTGCTGAAACACACCACCTACGCGCAGACGCGCAGCTCGCCCCATCTCAACCGCGCGGCTGACGGCAAGGTGGCAGTCGCGGGAGGAATGATCGATCTGCCGGTCGCGCCGGCGACCCCGGGAAAAGCGGCGCCAAAGTTATCCGACCGGCCGGCTGATCTGCCGCCGGAAGACTGATTGCGATGCCGGCGAAACCATTTCGCGCGCCACAGCGCGCCCCGCTCTTCGCTCTGGTGGCGTTCGCTCTCGCGCTCCTTGCTTTCCTGCCTGCACCGGCCTCGTCAGCGAGCGGAAACTCTACCACCGTGGTGATCGATGCCGGCCATGGCGGGTTCGACCGCGGCGGAATTCCGGGCCAGTCGGTGGCGGAAAAAAGCATGACGCTCGACGTGGCCCTGCTGTTGCGCAAAATCCTGCGCGACGCCGGTTATCGCGTAGTCATGACGCGCGACAGCGATGTCTTCGTCACGCTCGGCGACCGGGTGCGCATTGCGAACAGCTACAGCCACGCCATTTTCGTCTGCATCCATTTCAACTCCGCCTCGCGCGCCGGCGCGAATGGGATTGAGACCTATTATTACAGCAACCAGAGCGCCGCGCTGGCCGCGAGCATTCACCGGCAAGTCGTCGCGGGAACGACTTCGGAAAATCGCGGCATCCGTCGGCGTGGCTACTTCGTTCTGCGCCGCACCACCGTCCCGGCCGTGCTCGTGGAGTGCGGATTCCTGACCAATCCGACCGAAGCGCGGCTCGCGCTGCAAAGCAGTTATCGCGAGCAGCTGGCCGAACGGATCGCCAACGGCGTCATGAATAAACCAGCGCCGCGCAATCGACCGGTCGTGGCCGGTCTGATGCACGTCGTCCCACCCGTCGAGCAACCGTTTAACTCCAACGATTTTGTCCGGGCGGACCCGGAGCGGACGCGGTTATCTCATCATTCCAGCAAATCCTCGAAGAAGAGCAGCAGCCGCAAAAAATCCTCTTCCGGTTCAAAAAAGAAAAAGTCTTCCACCAGCAGCTCGAAAAAGAAAAGCTCGAGCAGCACGAAGAAGAAGGAGAGTTCCTCCAGCACGACGAAAAAGAAAAAAAAGAAACCGGCGGAATCCGACGAATAAATTGCACTCGCCCATCATCACTCCCGCGCAGATGCGCGCGGCCGAGGAAGCGGCCTTGGCCCGCGGAATCACGGCGGAGGCGCTGATGGACCAGGCGGGCGAACGGATCGCTCGGGCGCTCACCAGGTTTTTCCCGCGTGCCGGAAAGTGCATTGTCTTCGCGGGCAAGGGACACAACGCGGGCGATGCCCTGGTCGCCGCGCGCTGGCTGGCCGAAGCGGGTTGGAGGATCGAAACGCGTCTGACCTTTTCGGAGAAGGAACTGAGTGCCCTAACGAGTGAGAAGTTGCGCGAGCTACGCGATCAGGAATGTGGGAGGGGCCTTAGTGCCCCGATTGACGCGACCCCGGGGATCGGGGCACCAAGGCCCCTCCCACATTCCCAGACCATTATCCTCGACGGGCTGCTCGGCCTCGGCGCGCACCCGCCGCTCCGCGAGCCGATTCGGAGCGCGTGTCGCGAAATCAACTCGTTACGCGCCGAAGCCTATGTCATCGCGATCGACCTGCCGACCGGCCTGGACGGTGACTCGGGCGCGGCGGATCCGGATTGTGTCCGCGCCGATTTCACGATCACGGTCGGCGGCGCGAAGCGCGGTTTGGTCGCGGATTCCGCGATTGATTTTGTCGGCCGGCTGGAAGTGGTTCTGCTCGACGAGCTGCGGGCGGGGGACCCGGGCGGGGGCGAGGTGGCGATCCCCGAATCGCTGCGTTACCTCCTGCCGCGCCGCAAATATTCCGCTTACAAAAATCAGTTCGGCCGCATCGGCATCGTCGCCGGCTCGCGTGGCTTCACCGGCGCGGCGGTCATGTGTTCGTTAGGCGCGCTGCGCGCCGGCGCGGGTTTGGTGGAGCTCTTTGTCCCGGAAGAGATTTACGGAATCGTGGCCACGGCCGCTGCTCCCGAAGTGATGGTCAAGCCGGTCCAATCCTACGATTCACTTCTGGAAGAACCGATCGATGTTTGGGCGCTCGGCCCGGGTCTGGGCAAAGCCCGCGCTGGGGAGATTCTCGCGCTCATCCGCGACGCGAAACAACCGATGGTGGTCGACGCCGATGGTCTCAACATTCTGGCGGAGAACAGCGCGACGCTCAACGAGTTGCAGGGCGCGCGCCTGCTCACCCCCCATCCGGGCGAAATGCAGCGGCTCTTTCCGACCGCTAAAATGTCGCGCGCGGAAATCGCGACGAAGTTTTGCGCGCAGCACACTCTGACCCTGCTCCTGAAAGGCAGCCGCACGATTGTCGCCGAGGCCGGGCGGCCGCTGAGCTACAACACGACCGGCAATCCCGGGATGGCGACGGGCGGGATGGGCGACGTGCTCACCGGGGTGTGCGCGGCGCTCCTCGGCGCGAAACTGTTGCCTCACGACGCCGCCCGGGTCGGCGCCTGGCTCTGCGGGCGCGCGGCGGAGCTCGCTGTCTGCAATGGCCATGCGAGTGAAGAATCGCTCCTGCCCGGCGACGTGCTCGATCACCTCGGAGCAGCGTTTTCCGACCTTCGCGAGTGTCGTTAGGCTGCTGTCGGGCTGCATGAAAAACATCATCGTGGTCGGCTACCCAAAAAGTGGATGCACCTGGGCAACACGGTTGGTGGCGGAGCTGGTGGGGTGTCCGGTGGCCGGCTTTTGGCGCCTGGAGAAAAAAGAAATTGCGATCGAGGGCGAAAATCGGGTTTCAGATTTTCGTTGCTACAAATCGCATCATCAGCTCGCGGAGTTGCTGCTTCCCGCGGACGAGATCAAAAAGAATGTGATCTATGTCCTGCGGGATCCGCGCGACATCGCGATCTCCGGAGCGCATCATTTTACCTTCCGTCCTTATCCCAGGCTGGCCCGCCTTTTCCATGGGGCCCGGCGGCTGAAAAAAATCTATCAGCGCGCGCTCTACCCGCTGGTGGCCAACCAGGACTATCGGCTGGGAAGAATGACGACCGCATTGCTCGAGGGCTGCGCCGAGGTCCACAACTGGTGTCGGGTTTCGTGGCAGGAACATTGGCAACCGTATCAGGAAGCAGGTGTCCCGATCGTCCGTTACGAAGACCTGCTCGCGAATCCAAGGGAAGAAGCGCGCCGTATCCTGCATCACCTCGGAATCGAACGAACGAGAGAAGAAATCGCAACCGCGGTCCACAATCAATCATTCGAGCGCAAGAAAGAAACGCTGCTGCAAAGCGGCGAAACGGGCCGGGCGAAATTTCTCCGGGTGGGAAAGAGCGGGCAGTGGCGCGAAAAACTTCCGGCCGATTTGCAGCGGCGCTTCAGCGAAGCACTTCGCGCTGAGTTGGCCGCGTGGCATTACCCGGCCTAGCGCCGGCAGGCGGAGCGCCCGCCCTATAACTCATTTCGGAGGCGGCGCGTTTTGTCCGACAAGCTTCTGGAAGCGTGGATCTTTGCGCAGCGCATCCCATTCCCAGCGATACTTCAGGTCGTTCAGCGTGATGCTGTAGTCGACGCTGTCGACGGCGCCGGGCGTTTTCAAGAGGCGCTCGATCAACGGAATCGCCTGATCATTTTCGCCCGCCTGCGCATAGATCAACGCCAGGTAGCAAAGCATGATCGCGCCGTCGACCGCGTCTTTCGATTCCGGCTTCAATTCCACCGCGTGGCGGCCCTCGCGAATCGCGTCCTCGCGGCGGCCCATGAAAGCGTTGACCAGCCCCAGATTGGCGTGACGCTCGGCCACATCGGGCGCTTCGGAAACGGCCGCGGAAAATGCCTGGCGCGCCGGTTCGAGAATCCTCGTCGCGCCCGCCCGGTCGCCCTGGGCCAGAGCGATGGAACCACGGAGGAAACTGATCGGCGTCGCGCCGCCATTCACGTAGGAGACTTCGGTCAACGGAGTGGCATCGAGGACCTTGCTCGCCTCATTGAATTGGCGCGCGAGCATGGCGCCTTCCCAGCGGCAGCAGGTCACGATGCCGTCCGGGTCGACGCCGGCCGGAACGCTCGCGAGGCGTTTGGTGAGCGCGGTGGTGTCGCCTTTCCACCAGAAATCAATGTAGGCCGCCTGGATGATCGCGACGATGGAATCGGGCGCGATCCGTTGCAGGCGTTCGCCGGCGAGCGCCGCCGGCGGCCAGCGGCGCAGGGCCGTATTGGTGAAGATAATGTTGCGGACGATGTTGGGATTTTGCGGGTCCAGTTTCCCAGCCCGTTCGTAGAGGGCGAGGGATTCCTCCCAGCGTCCCTGCCGGCGCCGGATGGCGGCCACGAGGGCGCCGATGTTGCTGTCGTTAGGCGAAAAATTCTGGGCGGTGGCAAATTCGCGCAAGGCCCGCTCGTAATCGTCGTCGAACCAATAGGCGCACTGGCCGAGGGCGAAATGCGCTTCCCCCAAACCCGGCTGCAAACGCAGCGCGGTCTCCGCTTCGCTCCGCGCCCTTGTTTTCCAGGAATCGAGCGGTTCGTGGAAATGAAAGATCTCCGCGCAGGTGGAAGCGAGCCGGGCGTGGGCGAGAGCGAAGTTCGGATCGAGTTCGATCGCCTGCTGGTAGAGTTGTTCGGCCCGGCGATAATCCTGGAGCAGCGTGTCGGGTCCCTGCTCGTAGGGGAGCGCGCGCAGGTAGAGGTCGTAGGCATCGGCGTTCTGGGTTGGCTTCTTCGCCACCCGCGCTTGCTCGTCCGGGGTCAGCTGCGCGCTCAAGGCGTCCGCGATTTCCTTCGCCAGCTCGCCTTCCAAGCCTAACGAATCGGCGAGGGTGCGATCGTAGCGCTGCGCCCAAACGTGGCGATCGCTGAAGGCGTCGATCAACTGCACATTGACCGCGACCCGATCCTTGGCCCGCCGCACGCTCCCTTCGAGAATGTTCGCCACGCCTAACGACTTGCCAATGTCCTTCACGTCGCGCGTGCCGACGTCGCGATACTTCATCACGCTGGTCCGGCTGATCACGGTGAGCGCCTTGATTTTCGCCAGGTTGGTCAGCAGATCGTCCTGGATGCCGTCGGCGAAAAACGCGTTCTCCTTCTCCGCGCTGTAATTTTCGAAGGGCAAAACGGCGATGCTCTTCTCCGGAATGCCGGCGTCGCGCTGCACCCGGTGGGAGGGCGAGAAGCGGAGAAAAAGGAGAAACGAGATCGCCACCGTGAGGATGCCGATGATGACGAAATCGAGTTTGCGACCGGTCTGCCACCGGATCGATTTTTCCAGGGGGATATCGTCGGTTTTCACGATCCCTTCCGGCGTCAGCTCGAAAGCCCAGGCGAGCACGAGCGCGACCGGAAAACCGAGCATGAGGACGACAATGATCGAACGAATGACCCAGTTCGGAATCTCGAAAAAGGGAAAGACCTGGGTCGCGACCTGGATGAGCAGCCAGGACGACATCGTGTAGATGACGCCGGCGCGATAGACATTGCGCCGCTGCAGCTCGGCAAAGAATTTTTTGGGATCCACGGTTAAGAGGGCGTTCGTTCGCAAAAGAGCGTCATTTGCTTTGGCTGTCGAGGCAATTTCAGGTTTGACCATATTGCCATATCAGCGATATGGTAAGCCATCTGAAAACCACCCTGAACATTGATGAGACGGTGATGGCCCAGTTGCGCCGGGAAGCGGCGCGGCAAAATCGGACCATGTCCGAATTGGTGGAGGCGGCGCTGCGGCTCCTCTTCCACCGCGGCAAGCAGCCGCAAAAAAAGAAGCTGGCTCCGTTGCCGCGCTTTCACGGGGGGAAGCCCCTGGTGGACATCGCCGACCGGAACGCGCTCTACGATGCGATGGAAGGGCTTCGCTGAATGTTCCTGGTCGATACGAACGTGCTTGTTTATGTCGTCAACCGGGACTCGGAGTTTCACGAACCGTGCCGGCGCACCATCGAGGAGTGTCGCGCGCGCCCCTCGCCGTGGTATCTCTCGTGGCCGATTTGTTATGAGTTCCTGCGCGTTTGCACCCACCCCAACATTCTCCCGAATCCGTGGTCGATCGGCGCCGCGTGGCAATTTCTCCAGACGTTGCTCGATTCGCCGAGCGCCGGGGTGCTTCTGCCCACCGCGCAGCATGCCGCTCTGTTAAGTGAAATCATCGCCGAAGCCCCCCAACTGCGGGGCAACATTTTGCACGATGTCCACACCGCCACCCTCATGCGCGAACATGGGATCAAAGAAATCTACACGCGGGACATGGACTTCCACCGCTTCCCCTTTGTCACCGTGCTAGATCCTGCGGCCTGATTCATTGCCCGGCGCGGCAGGTCCCCGGGGCTGCCGTTCTCGTCGTCGTCCTCGTGCGGGCGGAGCGATCTGCTCGGTCGGCATCGCGAGGAGAGCGTCCGCGGACTCGACGACGATAACGGGCGCGCTCAGCGCGCCAGTAGGTCGGTCGTCTATTGCTTCGGTCTGAGATCCGCGACCATTCCCTCGAAGGAAGCGCCGATCGCCGCGGAGAGAATCCCAGCAGGTGTGGAAAGGCACCGGTGTCGAAGGTCAGGTCACCGGCCTCCATCGCGCCCCAAAAACTCAAAACTTTTTTCTGACGCTGGCGTAAACAAAGCGGCCCGTGGAATCGTAAAGGTAGCCGGGATAGTTTGCTCCCGAGTTCGCCTCGAAGGCGGGGGCGGATCCTGTCCCAAGACGTTGTTGCAGCCTAGCGATACGCTCACGCCGTTTAACGCGCGCTTCCAAATCGACAATGGGCCGCCAGTCGATTGGGCCGAAGCAGCATCGTTAGGGGAGCCATCTGCGGATCGCCCGAGACTGCCCTCACCTTTCGAGTAACCTGCCACGGGATGAAGTTCGACCGGTGCTGCGAAGGTAAGATCGTACGAAGCGCGGACATCGAAGATCCAGGTCTGCTTCGCCCAATGCTCCTTCTTGCCGTCGGGAAAAGGGATGCCGGATTGCGCGGTCGTATTGATGACTTCGTGAAAGCCAGCCAGATAATGAACCGTTGTTCCCAGATCAAAATGATGCCAGATCCAATCAAGACGGGAATTTCCGCGCCATTTTAGATAAGCCTCGTCGGAGCCAAAGGGAGCTCCGCCTCTGAGTTCCTTCTCAGTCGCGCCGGGAATATCGGCAAATTGAAAGGAGTCCAGGTAGCTCGCTTGCGTCAACGAAGTAAACGTGCCGCCAGGCGTTTCGATTTGGTATTGCAGAGCAAAGTCGACTCCAACGCGCCTTCTGGGAACCGCCGTTTTCAAAGGTATATTCGACCAGATTGATGTTGCCGCTGGCATCGCGAATCACTTGTTCGCCTGGGAGCGATCGACCGGCGAAAGCCCGGTTGACGACATCCTGAGTACTGGGCGAGCCATTCACGCGCCCCGTGCTCTCGATATCGTAAAGGTCAATGGTCATCGTGAGACCGGGCACGAATTTTGGAGTGTAAACAATGCCGCCACTGAAGGAACGGGAATCCTCGGGCTGGAGGGCGGGATTCCCGCGAAGAACGGTCGGCACGTCGAACACAAACGCTTGCTTTGCCGGATCATACAGCTGTTGCTCCAGCCCTTGAGAAGGACTTTCGAAGAGCTCGAAAAGAGATGGCTCATGAAATCCTTCCCCCCAGGTTGCGCGCACCGTGAGTGACTCATCGAATGGCTGCCAACGCATCCCGAACTTTGGCACGAGGACATTGGTGGCGTTACTCAGGAATTCCTCGAAGCGAACCGCAGCGGTGAATTCCAAAGCGTAAAAGCCGGGCGCGTTAAAGATGGGGCTGAATATCGGCAGATCGGCTTCGGCATAGCCTGCGTAGGTTTTCCTGCCGGCAGCGGTAAAGAAACCAGTCGAGCTACCGATGATGTCGCCCTGCAGCAATTGATCCGGATCCTGTTCGATACCTTCGCGGCGGAATTGTCCTCCAAACGCGATGCCAAGACCCCCGGCGGGCAGCTTGAAAAGCTCGGAGGAGTAGATGTTGAGATCCACTACGCTGAGTTTTGAGAAATCGGTCTCCTGCGGATGAACAGTGGCGAAGGCCACGGAAAAGGCGTTTGTCGCGATCGGGACACGGAAGTCGCCGAAAGGGTCGTATGGAACCGTGGTCCCGATATATTGACTCGAAGCGGGATTAAAAATCGGATCCGCGGCATTAAGGACGCGGTCGAAGCGCGAGGCGGAAACGTAAGTGCCGCTGGAAAGACTTTTGACTTCGCTGTAGCGGAAACTCGCGTCATAACCCCAGTTGCCATCGAAGAGCTTGGATCCCTTGAGGCCGATGGTGGAAAAAAAAGCGTCGGTCTCATTATCGACCAGGCGATTCCCGAATTCGATCAGACGCGCTCCGGAGTCTCCGGAGATGATTTGCTGAAATGGATTGAACGCTCCCGGCGGCACGCCAGTGTCCGCATAGGACGGCCCACCCAGCGTCGCGCCCGGCGCGCGCGGTGGAATGGCGAGCGTCATATTGCCCGGCGTCTGGAAGAAACCCGTGGCCGACGGCGTCAGCTCGTAGTGAGTCTTGACGTTCTGATAAAAGAAGTCGCCCTGGAGGATCATCTGATCGCCAAAAATCTTGTGGTCCGCGGTCATAAAACCGCCGTAGCGTTCCGAATCTGGCAGCGAGTCTGAGTAAGCGTTAAAGTTAAAATCCCGGACTCGGACCGGCGAATAAGAGTAGTCTGATGCCGGAGCGTTGCCTTGGGTAAAAAAAGGGGGCGACCGAAGAAGGTGTCACCGAGATCAGCGGGCGGGTTGCCTCCGGCCGCGACCACTGCGTCCCGCGATAACTGGAAGTTGGCGGGGCTGGTATTTCCGCTGGGCTGATTTGTGCTTGCGGAGTAAGCGCGGTCACGATTGTAAATCGAGTTGCGGCGATAATAATTCATTACTCCTGTGACTTCGCTGTCGTTGTCCCCAATCCCGAAAAGCACTGAGGAAGAGAATTCACCTGAGTCTTTGTCCAGGGTATTGCCGTATTCGACATTCGCTTCCGCCCCGCGGTAATTGTGTCGGAGCTTGATGTTGACGACCCCCGCCACGGCATCCGCGCCGTACGTAACCGAAGCGCCGTCTTTGAGAATGTCGATGCTTGCAACCGCGGCCCGCGGAATGGAGTTGAGGTCGACGAAGCTTGCGGTGCCATTCGCTCCGATGGGATAGTTAGCTACACGTTTGCCATCAATCAGGGTTAGGGTATCGCTCGGATCGAAACCGCGCAGCGCGATCGACGACCCGCCCGGCGTAACGCCGGCGGAGTTGTTGGAAGTAGGAACTCCGTTCGGCCCGGCAACATTCAAATCGCGGAGTAACTCCTCAGTGGTTCGTTCGCCGGACTTATCGATTTGGTCGCGACCGACGGTCAGCACGGGGTTGGGCCCTTCTTCCTCTGCGCTCGGAATGTTCGAGCCGATAATAATGAGGCGCGGCGCTTCCGCGGCGGGCGTAGGAGTAGGTGATGCTTCCTGCGCGAAAGAGATGGCCGGGAACAGCCACAGCGCACAGCCAAGGGCCCGGGGGATTGGAAGGAACCGATGCTTCATCGCATTCTCCCGATTATAAGACGCGTTCCGGCAACTTCGGTTTTAACGACGCGACCATTTTTTCGAAGCGGGGATCGCCCCGGAGTGAATCCCAGCAGGGATTGAGGAGGAGATCGCCGTAGGTTTGTCGTCGCTCAAGTTTTCGAACGGCAGGACCGCGAGCGATTTTTCCGGCGCTGCCGGTGCTGCCTGCTGGATAGCTATTAGAATCGTCTTCGGCTCCGGCCCGGCGAGGATTTTTTGGAAACGCGGATCGCTTCGCAACGGATCCCATTCCCAGCGCAAGCGCAGCTCGGCGAGCGTGATGTCCTCCGGTTGGTCCGGCCAGTCGACCGGACCGGGAGTCGAAAGGAGTCGCTCGATCAGGCTGATGGCCTGATCCGTCTCGCCGGTGCGGGCATAGATCAGCGCCAGGTTGCCTGCCGCAATCGCTCCATGGAACGCATTTTGACTTTCCGGCTCGAGCTGGACCGCGCGCCGACCTTCCCGGAGCGCCTCTTCTTTCCGGCCTTGATAGGCGTAAAGCTTTGCCAAACAAGCATGAGAGGAGGCATTGTTCGGACTCTCCCGAACCCACTCTTCGATTCCCGGGACGGCGGCAACAAAGTAGCGCTGGGCAGATGCGGTGTCGCCACGGGCGAGAGCGACGCGGCCGCGGAAGAATGCTTTCGGTTGTTCGCCGGCATGAGGAAATTCTTCGGAGGGAAAATCGGTCAGGAGTTTTTCGGCGGCGGCGTAATCGCGCTCCAGCATGGCCAGATCCCAGCGTGCCTCAGTCACCTTGCCATCGGGATCGATGCCGGGAGGAATTTCTTGGAGGATCTTTCTGCCGGCCGCGGGATTGCTGTTGCGAAACACTTCGAGGTAGGCAAGTCCGAGCCGGGCAATCGCCGAATCCGGCGCAATCTCGAGCGCGCGATTGTAACAAGCGGTCGCCGCAGACCAATCCCGCACCAGGAGATAATCGAGGGCCGCGTAGGAAATTACTTTGCGGTCACGAGGATCGAGATCCTGGGCGTGTTGATAGGCGGCGAGCGATTCGCGCCACCGTCCCTGACGGCGGTAAATTCCGGCGATGTAATGGAAAATATCCGGTTCGTTAGGCGCGGTCGCCGCCGCGGTGGAAAATTCCTTGAGCGCAGCGCCATAGTTCTTATCCGCCCAATACAAGGAAAGACCGAGTGCCATATGCGCTTCGCCCAGGTGTGGCGCCAGCCGAATCGCCTCTTCCGCTTCGCGGTGCGCTTTCGCTTTCCGGATTGGATCCCCCTCCATTCCCACGATGGAGCTCTCGACAATCGACAGGCGCGCGTGCGCGAGTGCGAACCTGGGATCCAGATTGATCGCCTCCTCGTAAAGGTGCTCCGCATCGTCCAAATCCTCGGTCGAGCGATTGGCCGCTCGCTCTCGTCCGAGAGCCCGCAGATAAAGCGTGTACGCCTCGGGATGGTCGGTTGGCCTGACCGCCAGGCGCGCCACTTCTTCCGGAGCGAGTTTCGCCTCGAGCGCCGCCGCAATCTGTGTCGCAAGCTCGCCTTGCAGACCAATCGAGTCGGCTTCGGTCCGATCATAACGCTCCGCCCAGATGTGGCGGTCCTGGCGGGCATCGATCAATTGGACGTTGAGCAGAACCCGGTTGCCTTCGCGCCGCACGCTGCCCTCGAGCACATTCTCCACGCCCAACACCCGGCCAATCTCGCGCATCTTGCGCCCGCCGGGTTTTTCATAAGCCATCGCGCTCGTCCGGCTGATTACTTTGAAGGCATGAATCTTGGCCAGACTGGTCAGGACATCGTCCTGAATCCCGGCCGCGAAATAGGCGTTCGTTTCGTCTTTGCTCAAATTTTCGAAGGGCAGAACCGCGATCGATTTCTCGCGCGGCGCGGGAACCGAGGGAAGCGGTCGGCGCCACCGGTAGCTCGTTAGGCCAGCCAGGCTAACGACCAAAAGGCCAATGACAACGGCAGCCGTGCGCCGCCGCCGGCGACGCGGCGTTGTCTGCACGTCCGTCCGGCAGTCTTCCAGTTCGGCTAACAATGCCCGCGCGGATTGCGGCCGGGCGGCCGGGTCGGCCGCAAGGATGCGGCGGAGAAGCTTGATCACCGGCGTGGGAATTTTCCGCGCCGCCAATTGTTCGACGGGCAAGGCCACCTGCGCCCGAGAGACACGAATTTCCTCAATCGTCCTGCCCGGATACGGGACCTCCCCGGTCAGCGCGTACCAGAGCGTCATGCCTAACGAATAAATGTCCGAGCGCGCGTCAGCCGGCTTGCCCGCAAACTGCTCCGGGCTGGCAAAGGTCGGCGTGCCGACGAATCCCCCGTGGGTCAGATCTGTTTCGTCCGCCGCCCCGGCGATCGCCTTGGCGAGCCCGAAGTCGATCACTTTGACTTCCGCTTCCGCCGTTTCCGATCCGTCAGGCGAGAGCATAATATTGGCCGGCTTCAGGTCGCGATGGATCAAGCCGTGCGCCGCCGCCGCAACCAAGGCGCGCGTCACCTGGATGGCGATCGCGAGCGCCGCTCCCGCACGCAACGGGCCTTCGCGCCTCACCAGCGCCTCGAGCGTTTCACCCTCGACCAGCTCCATCGCATAATAGCAGCGGTCGATCTCGGTCGACGCACCGAATTGGAAAACGCCTGCTACGTTAGGGTGCCGCAAGGCCGCCGCCGCGCGCGCCTCCCGCAGGAAGCGCTCGCGCGCCGTTGGCGCTCCCCCGGCCCCTCCGGGCACATCGATCACCTTGAGTGCGACGGCGCGATGCAAGACCTGGTCGCGCGCCCGATAAGTCACGCCCATCGCGCCGTGCCCCAGCTCCCAGAACGTGCCATCCGCGTGCCGCTCAATCTCGAAATCGCCGAAGACGAACGAGCGCGCAGGCGAAGCCGACTCTTCGTTAGGCTGATCCAATCCGCCGCGCAGCAGGCAAACGAGACAGTCGCTCTTCTCTTGCAGGGGCTCGCCGCAGATCGTGCAGATAGCGGTGGAAACGGTGGGTGCGGGCATTCTGATTCCCTCTCATCGGTTGGTCAACACCCGCAAGAGCTCGCGCAATTCGCTCTCCACTTCGCTCTCGCGTTCGACCGTGCGACGCACCTCGGCCCGCAAGGCCTCGCGGTAGCGCGCTCTCAACCGGGTAACATCGCTCCGCAGGGACGACGCGGGCGCATCCAGTCGGGCGGACAACTGGGCATAAGTCGGCAATGGATCAGCCCCGCCCGTGAGGAAGATTTTCAATTCCTTGAACAACTTCTCTTTTCCGTCGGCTTGATATTCAGCCGCCAGTTGCGCCAGCGCGCCGCCCACCAGTGTTTCCGCCCAGCTTCGCTCGTAGACCCGGTCCTCGTTAGGCGAATCTTCCGCCCCGCTGTGCGTTTGGAAAAGGGACTCCGCCTGCTCGACCTGTTCTTCGTTCAAGGGCAAAAAATCCTGGCCGCCCCCGCGCTTCAGCGTTTGCGCGCGGTCGTGCGCATCGGCGAGAAGATTCTTCAGCGAGGCGAGGAGGAAGGAGCGGAACTTCCCCTTCTGCCGATCGACCCGCGCGTAGAGCTTGTGCTCGATCAGATAGACAAAAAAACTCTGGGTCAGGTCCTGCGCATCATGGACCGCGTAGCCCCGGCTGCGCACGAAAGTGTAAAGCGGCGGCCAATACGTCTGACAGAGTTGCGCCAGCGCGGTGCGCGCCGCGTCCGGCTCCGACTGACTTTCCCCGGCCGCGAGAATAACGCTCCACTGGGTCGGGGCGAACGGTTCGCTCAGACCGCGGATGGTACGCGGCAACGGCTGCACGTCGGTGGTGTAACAAAACCGCGAAAAAAAGGCAAGCCCAGAGAAAGTGACGATTTCTTGCAGCGCTTCGCTCGCAATCCCTTTGGAAAGGGAAAGCGAATCATCGCTTCCAACCAAACGAAACCAAATACAACCCCAACAAGGGAAACAACTATGAAAACAATAATTAGAACCACCCTCCCGCTCGCAACCTTCCTGGCGGTTGTCTGCGGACTCGTTTCGCCAGCCATTGCCCAAAAGGCCCCGGTCACCATGGTGATTACCGCCGGCTCGACGGGCAAATTCCTGAACACGCCGCATTCCATTAACACGACGGGTTACTCGGACTTCACGGCCAACATCACGGTCCGGGCGGACGGCACAGCCTCGGGGCAGTTTGCCTGCGCCGTCCCGAACGCCATCGTCATTGCGGGCCAGGCGGCCAACGCGACTGTGAACGTTGACGGAAGTGTCACCATCACCGGCATCGGCTACGGGTATTTCGTCGGAGGCGGCGGATTCGACGACGACTCATTCTTCGTCACCTTCCGGGCCGGCGGTCCCAAGGTGGGCGGCTTTGATTTCGCCGACGCGAATTTCCCGGTGGGATTTTACGATACCGAGGGAGTCGTCTACGGCGCGGTCAACATTGGTCGCTGACCGAGAGCGCGTATCGAAAATCGACGTGCGGTAAAGGCGACTTCGAAAGTCTCTGGAAAGGACGGCGATCCCGGTGATGGATCGCCGTCGCTTTCTTTCTCAGGAAAACCTGCGGAGCTGGCCCGAGAACAGCTTCTTTCTTAAGGCGTGCAGATGCCGGGCTGTGGTAAACCCGCTGCGCGACGAGGCGCGGTCTCGTGCGTGGTCGCGGTCTTGCTTCTCTCCCTGCCGGCGTCTGCCAATGCGCACACGCGGCGTCATCGAAAACCCAGGCCGGTCGCGGTCGCACTGCAACCTTTCCTGGTCGCGCGTTCCGTCGTTCACACCGTTGCCGACCCGATCGTGCTCAACGCGCCGCGGGCGATTGCCGTTGTGGCCGCGGCGCCGATCCGGATCGCCTATCGCAGCGCGCACATCCGCGAAGTTTTCCGTGGTGAAATGGTGGAAGACGACGAGCTGAGTGCGCGTCCCGCCATTCCGCTGGCCGAATCGGCCGGCTACGATCAACCCCTCCGCGTCGCCTACATGGTTCCGCGTCCGCAGAATCCCGGAAACCCCGGCCCGACGGAGGACGATCAGGATTTCGATCAGGAGGAAAGGGCCGACCCCGCTCCGACAAAATCCGGCCACGGGCCGACCGTCGCGGGCAGCCGCGCGATTCTCCGCGGCGGGATCGCCTATGCGCCGTCTCGCGCGCCGCAGAGCGTAAAGAACGCAATCTGGGCCGCGAACACTCTGCGTCGCAAACCCTACATCTGGGGCGGCGGCCATGGCTCGTTTTACGAGCGTGGTTGCGATTGTTCAGGCACCGTTTCCTTTGCTTTGCACGGCGCGGGTGCGATCGCCGCGCCTCTCCCCTCGAGCGACTTCATGCGCTACGGCGACCGCGGCCGCGGTCGCTGGTTCACGATCTACGCGCGCCCCGGTCACACCTTCGCGGTCATCGCCGGGTTGCGGCTCGACACCACCGACTTCCAAGACGGCGGCACGACCGGTCCCCGCTGGCACGCTGACGCGCGTGATACTCGGGGTTACGTCGCGCGGCATCCCGCGGGCATGTAGGGAGAATTCAAAAAACACTCAAGATGGACACGGAACCAGAGGAAGAGACCAGCGAGAATCCCAACGTGAGCGAGTCGGAGCCGAGCAAGGAACCGCCTCTTCTCAAGCTGCGCGATTTGCGCCCCGAGAAAGACCCGATCGGCGCCGGCCGCAATCGCCGGCCGACAACCGGCGCCGAGGACCGACTAAGGTAAATTATTACCTTGTCGGCTTACGCATTTTCGCTGATTCTTCAATCGAAGCACCGAAAACGCGTATGCGTCGTAGGTGCTGATTTTTTAACGCGACGGATAAAACTTCACGCCGTACTCGTCGTCGCCGGCTGCTTTTGTGTTCAGAACTGGCAACAACATTTTCATCCAGTCAGCAATGGTCTCCGAATTGATTGACGCCGGCAGCCGTCTCGGGAACACGCCGGCACCGTGACGAACGATTGCGTACATGGAAACAATGCACGCAGCCAGGTCCGCGAACTGGATGAAATAAGACTCGCTTGAATCCTTGGGGAGCGGGTCTTCGATCAATTTTTGGATCTCCTGTCGTCGGGGCCTCGGCCCGAATTTTGAGGGTATAAAGTTAATCTTTTGCACCCGACGCGTAGTCTTGCGCATCTTGCCGACCCGGCCCCAGTCGGTGATAATCAAGAAGCGATTCTGTGACTGCGCGGCGAGGTCGTTCTCAATGCGTTGCACCGAAAACTTCAGGGCGGTGTCCAGCACATCGAATTCGTTGGCCTGGATGCGGGGCTTTACGATGACCACGTTGATGATCTTGAGATCGAGTTGCGCGCAGAGCTGGCAATATAACTCGATCACTTTCGCCCGATCGTGTTCGGGAATGCCCCAGTTAAAGTAGGGATTCTTGTTCAGCAGAAATTCGCGGGTGTGCAGTTCTTCGTGAAACGGAAAAGGGAAATCTTTCGCCAGTTGACGTTTAAATGTCTTGGCAATCTCGAAGTTTTGCTTCCACGCCAAATGGTGCTGATAGACGGCGCTCAGCACGAAAAGCGGCGCGGAGGTCGCAGGGAAGCCGTCGTCCCCTGATTCGTCGTAGTATGCAAGAAACATCGCTTAAATTCGCCGAGCGAACAGCATCAACTGCGGAATCGAACCCTAACCGGGCGCGTGTTTGAGGTGTCCAACTGCTCTTCAATCGTAATACAGTAAGACCCTGGGTGGCGATTTCAATGTCGCTTGCCATAGTTTAGAAAGGATTTGTGTAGGTCATCGGAGTCTTTCTCTTCATCCAACCCGTTAATCTGAAACGAGCGGCCGCGCCGGTACGGACCGAATTTTTTCGCAAACTCTTTCCTAAACTTATTAAAGCGGTGCCACTCGTCCGATCCGCCAGGCACGCGATAGTCTCGCTCCCACGGGCGACGCCCGTAGGCGTCGAAACCCGTCGAGGTGCCACCTTTAAAGCCGATCAGAACCTCGCTCGTAAAAGAAACGGATCTAGGATCAGGCATCAACAGGTAACCTTTTCCGTAGTTCGCCCAATCTGCTTTCGAAACATGCTGGTCCGGATATAACCATTCTTCTTTTCCGGCAGCGAGAAATCGGAGGGCTCGCGCCTTGATGATAAAGTTGATCTCTCGGACCTCCTGTTCGGTCAAATGGCGTTCGACTTGAATCGCTAGCAGCTGGAACATTGCGTTTCGCAGCGGGTTTGGATTTGGACGAAGGGCGACAGGATTCTGATAGGGATTTCGCACCCATGAGAGATTTGTAAGAATCAGGATCTTATCGAGGGACAAAGGAAAAATGGTTTGGGTTGCGTTAAGCCAAATTTCCGGATCCTTAAAGTCTTTGCACCATTGTGAGCGAGGACCACATCGCCGGTTGTATACCGTAACTGGATGGTCCGAGATGATGAACTTTGTTGCAGAGCGCGAGGCGTCAGCGATCAACCAAATGCATTCCGTCCATGTGGCGCAAAACAGGTCTCGAAGCGCGATCATGCCTCCCAGAATCTCATTGCGTTCGTTGCTTTTGATTGTCTCACGCAGCAATGCAAGGCCCTTTGGCGTTCGAAGTTTTTGCGCGCTCATATACCGGACCAAACTGAGAAACGCTTCTGACGCCCCGGCTGCTCCGTGGCGAAAATTGGCAAAGTGACTTACTCCAAATCGACCGCGCCGGTCAATTTCCCCGAAGAATAATTGTTCAATCTCCGTCGAGCTCAGAGAACCCAGCTGGACCGTATAAAGGTTGTCTTCACAAAAGCAGCTCCTTGGCCCTCGAAGCTTGACCTCTTTTGCGAAGTGAACGCCACCCTTAGCATCTCTGAAACTAGGCGGGCTAAAATCCAAATAAAAGAGTTTATGGCTACCCGGTACCAAGAATCGTTTTTGATACCACTCTGGAACATAATGGTTGTTCGTATATTCCGACGACACTGTTGATACTACTTCCGAAGAATGAAACCTAGGACGCGGTCGCGCGGTTCGCCGCGGGAGATAATTCCGCGAAAAACTTTTGCCATCAAGTTAGCGATGCGGCGGGTGACTTCGACGCAGTTATTTTCAAAGCTCGAGGCCTTCGGCGTGGCCAGGAGGAGATTGAAAGCGCTGATGCTGGTTGGGAGGGGCACGGCGCATCCTTACAAGAAGATGGGCTGGAAACAAGCCTCAGAGCAGCCTAACCGCGGTCACCGCGATGCTCCCGCCGAAGCAGACGTCGACGTCGGCTCCCGGCGTGCGGTGGCGCAGGTTGTAGTCGCCCGCGTAGTAAAGTCCGCTCTCGGCTTCGTGCCGGTAATTGAGCGGCAAGGGTTTGGGATCGAGCGGACACCAGACGACTTCCGGATCGGGCGCCTCCGGCGGCAGCAGCGGCAGGTTCACGTTGTAGAAAACACCGGGCTCGATCGGCTGCGCGAGCAGATCGGCGAGCAGCGGCTTGATCCAGCGCGTGGCGCGGTCCCAATCGTACTCGACTCCTGACTTGCGGTAGTGCGAAAAGGCGATACCGGGCCAGCCGTGCATGAGCGCTTCGCGGACCGCCGCCACCGTGCCCGAGTAATAGACATCGGCGCCCAGGTTCGCGCCGTGATTGATGCCGCTCAGGATCCATTTCGCGTCCGGCACAGCGTGGAGCAGGCCGAGTCGGGTGCAGTCGGCCGGAGTGCCGTGGATGGCGAAACGATTCTCGCCGCGGGGCTCGATCCGGACGCCTTCGCGCCAGGTCACGGCGTGGCTCACGCCGGATTGCGGTCCGGCGGGCGCGACCACTACCGGTTCGCCAAGGCTTTCGGCTGCGCCGACCAGCGCGGCAAGACCCGGGGCATCGATCCCGTCGTCGTTGGTCACGAGAAATTTCATCAGGGCGCAGATTAATCCGGTCGGTCGCAT
This sequence comes from Spartobacteria bacterium, assembly GCA_003169975.1. Classification (GTDB taxonomy): domain Bacteria; phylum Verrucomicrobiota; class Verrucomicrobiia; order Chthoniobacterales; family UBA10450; genus Palsa-1392. Next base: position 181,592 of record PNAA01000034.1, read on the forward strand.
CGAGCGAACTGTCCTGCCTGAAGGGACTCGCCGCGGCGCGTCCCTCCGCTAGCTTTTCTGCTCGACAAACTGCTTCAGCCTAACGAGCGCTTCGTTCCATCGTTGCCTGACAAGGTCGAGATAATCCCTGGTTTCTTCCAATGGCTTCGGCTCGATTTTGAAAAGGCATTCGCGGCCGGCCATTTCGCCTCGGACGAGGCCCGCGTTTTCCAGGACGCGCAAGTGTTTCGTGATCGCCTGCCGGGTGATGGGCGAACCTTCGGCCAGCTGCGAGATCGAGCAGGGAGCTTCCTCGCAAAGCCGAGCGATGAGCGAAAGCCGCGTCTCGTCCCCGAGCGCGGCGAAGACCGGCACGTGACGGCGCCGCTGCGACGCGGTGGCAACGCCGCCGCTATTGCCTGACATGGCATTCGATGTTCTGCAGCTGCTCCGTCCAGCCGCCGTCATTCATGCGAAACGCCTCCGCGCGACGCTCCGGCGGAAGCTTGGCAAAGCCCGATTCCGTGACGGTGAGCAAGGTGCCGTCGCCCGTCTCTTCCAGCCGGAACTCGACCAGCGTCGGCGTTTCTCCGGAGTAATCGACGCCGGGTTCGATCGCGTAAGGATGCCAGGTGTAGGAGAAGAGATGCTCGGGTTCCATCTTTTGCACCACGACTTCCATCCGGACGTGCTCGTAGCCGGGGTCGGTAATCTGGCCACGGGAGGTTTGCCCGGGGACAAACGGCGTTTCCAGGTTTACCCGGAACCAGGCGGAGAATTCCCGGTAATCGGTGAGGGCGCGCCAGACTCTCGCGCGCGGCGCTTTCAGCTCGATTTGTCTTTCGATTCGATCTTCGTCAATAGGCAATGTCATGGTTGCACGTTAGGCGAGTTCTCCTAACGTGCAACTTGTTAGTTGCTCTTTTTTGGGGGCCCAGCCAACCGCCCGGGGAGGGAGCAGGGGGAGTTTAATTTCAGGTCCCGCCCGCTTTGGCCGCGATCCATTTCGCGATCCCGGGCCGAAGCTGCGCTTTCAAGTCGGCTCTGAAGCGGATATCTTCGGCCGCTTTGTTGATCTCACTCTTCGCATCGAAGGGTAAATTCTTGCGGGCGTAAGCTTCCAACTCGCTCGCGCGCTCCGCGTCGGAAAAACCTCGCATCACGCCCGGCACAAAATAGATTTGCCCGAGCGCGCCGAGCTTAGGATCGAGCCGCTTTCGCTGCGCCTGGGCGAATTCCCACGCCAGAACAGGCTGTTCTCCGAATCTCGATACTTCCACGACGAGTCCCGTCGCGCGGCTGGCTGGTAACTCATCGGTGAGCGCCAGCGGCAGGGTTCGTTTGGCGAGGTCCGGCGCGAGGGCGTCGGCCATTGCCTCATAGAAGTTTCCCTTTTCCTCGATACTCTTGGTTTTCAGACCAAGCGCGTGCAGCGTCTCCCAGGTCTTTGCATCAGCATAACGGCCGACCACGCCAAGCACCGCGGGCCGCAGATCGGGCGGGAGCGTTTTCGGATCAGCGAGAAATTTTTGGAAACGTTCTCGTGCTGCGCTGATCACGCCTTGGTCGCCCAAGTCGCCCAGAATGCTGATTAGCCTGACCCGGAGCAACCCTCGCGCGGCTTCCTCCGCCGGTTTTGGATCCCAGCCCATGCGGTCGAAGGCGGGCCGGAGGAGGGAACGCGCATAGGTTTGAAAGGCCGCGCGCTCCTTCTTTCCGATGTAGAGCTTATCGATGTCGCTCAAGGTCGCGATGATTTGCTCCCACTGCGCCAGGCCATCGCTCTCGCGCACAGTCTCCACCAGCTTGAAATAATCCGCGATCGGTCTCTGCCCGGCTTCAACCAGGGCCCACGTATCGCTCAGGAGATTCACTTTGTCGGCTTCGGGCCACTGCGGCGCGGAAGAGAGCAGTTTCTCGAAATGCGCGCGATCATATGCCACCCGGAAATAACCGATATCGTCAGCGTTCAACTTCACCACTGCCCCGGGCGGCACGTCCGGCAACACGGCAGATGTTTGTTCGAGCAAGAACACCCGGGGTGGAGTGGAGGCATCCGCCCGGACATCGCGCCACGCGATCGGGATTTTCCATTCCAGCGGCCTGGGATTCTTCTGGTGCACCGTGAAACGCGCCTGACTGATCGTTAGGCCAGCGGCTCCAGGGCTGACCGAAACGAGCGGGAGACCGGGCTGTTCCGTCCAGTTCGCAGCCAGCGCCCCGACCGGCTTCTGCGACGCCTTGCCCAAGGCAGCCCAAAGATCGGCGGTCGTGGAATTGGAGAATTTGTGCGCTTCGATGTAAGCGCGGATGCCGGCGCGGAAATCGTCTTCGCCGAGGTAGCTCTCGAGCATGCGCAGAAACGATTGCCCTTTTTGATAGGTAATCTCGTCAAACGCGCTGTCGGCTTCGCTTTCCGTCTTCACCGGTTGCTGGATCGGATGGGTGGCGGATAGCGCATCCGTGGCCATGGCGCGCTGCTTGGCCGCATTCGCGCGCAGCCAGATCTGCCATTGCGGATTAAAATGGTCCGAGCATTTCGTTCCCATCCAGGAGGCGAATCCTTCGTTCAGCCAGAGATTGTCCCACCACGCCATCGTGACGAGATCGCCGAACCACTGGTGCGCCATTTCGTGCGCCGTCACTTGAAAGATCGCCTCCTTGGTTTCTTCCGAGGATTTCGCAGGATCGAAAAGCAGAAGGCTCTCGTAAAACACGATCCCGCCCCAGTTCTCCATCGCCCCGCCGAAACCGCCGGGCACCGCAATCAAGTCAAGCTTCGGCAGCGGATATTTGATGCCGAAATATTCGTCGTAGTAATGCAGGATTTTCTCCGCGCTTTCGAGCGCGTAGCGGCCGGTCTCCGCCTTCCCTTTCGTCGTCACGACGCCGATCTTCACGCCATCGGCCTCCCCGTGAATCGCGTCCAGCTCGCCCGCGCAAAAGACAAGCAGGTAACTTGGCATCGGCGGCGTTTCCCCAAAGCGCACTTTCCTCCCCTCGGGCGTGTGCGTCTCGCTCTCGACCGGCATGTTCGAGATGGCGGTGAAATTCTCCGGCACCGTTGTCGTTAGGCGAAATTTCGCCCGGAAAGAGGGCTCATCCCAGCAGGGGAAGAGCCGGCGCGCGTCCACCGCCTCCATCTGCGTGCCAAGCATCGTCTTTTTCGCGCCACTCGCTTCTTCCTCATAGGTCGCGTAGAAAAGGCCCTCGCCGGACTGGTTGATCGTGCCCGAGAAATCGAGCGAAAGCTGCCAGGCGCCGGGTGCGATCTGCTGCGCAAAGGTCAGGGTCGCGAGCTGCTGTTTCGCGTCCATCGCAATGCTCGTCGCTTGCTCGACCTGGCCATTCGATCCAAGTAATCTCGCCGAGCTGATCGCGACGGTGTTCACGTTCAACGCGATCGTTTTCGTCGGCTGCCTAACGTCCAGGGCGACCGTTTCAGAACCGGTAAACGCGCGTTTTTCGATGTTCGGTTTGAGCTGGATGTCGTAACTCGTGGGCACGACATCCTTCGGGAGTTTGCCCGGAGTAGTTTGGAAATTGAATGGTGCTTCGGCGTTCAGCCTTAGCGGGAGGAGAACCGCTACCACCGTGATGAGGCAATGGCACAAAGACATGGGGCAGCCTGTGGTTCCGCCGCGCAATTGTCCAGCTCATGTAAATCGGCGCGTTTCCAGAGAAGACCTCTTGCGCGGCGACGTTGCGGTTGTAAAAGGCTGGCATTCCGATGCCGCGCCGTTTCCTGCCGCCCGTTCTGCTCCTGCTCGCGGCGCTCTGCTGGAGCCTCGGCGGCGTGCTCATCAAGTCGATCGATTGGCCGCCGATGGCGGTCGCCGGCGGCCGGAGCGCGATCGCCATTCCGGTGATCCTGCTCTGCATCGGGCGACCCCGCTTCACGTTTTCCCGGGCGCAGATCGGGGGCGCAATCGGCTACGCCGGGACGGTCATCCTCTTTGTCTTCGCGACCCGGATGACGACGGCGGCGAACGCCATCTTCCTGCAATACACCGCGCCGATTTACGTCGCGCTCATCGGGCGCTGGTATCTGGACGAGCGCGCATCGCCGGTGGATTGGCTGGTCATCGCGGTCGCGCTGCTCGGGATTGCGCTTTTCTTCTTCGACCGCCTAACGACTGCCGGGATGTGGGGAAACATCATCGCGCTGGCGAGCGGACTCGCGTTTGCATCCGTCGCGCTTTTTTTGCGCAAGGAAAAAGCCGGCTCGCCGGTCGCGAGCATCGTGCTCGGCAACGTGATCGTCGCGCTCGCCGGCGCGCCTTTCATCTTCGAGGCACCTTCGTTAGGCGAAAGCGGCCTCTGGCGGCTGGCGCTGCTCGGCACCGTGCAACTCGGCCTGCCCTATGTCTTTTATGCCGCGGCGATCAAGCAGGTCACCGCGCTCGAGGCGACGCTGATTCCGCTGCTCGAGCCGGTGTTGAATCCTCTCTGGGTGATGCTCGCGCTCGGCGAACAACCCGGCCCGTGGGCGATCGTCGGCGGGCTGCTCGTGCTCGGCGCGGTCCTCGGTCGAGGGGTGATTATGATGCGAACCAGACCACCACTGCTGCCGTCTCCAGATTGAAGCGCGACCTTGACGGCAAAACTCGCGCGAACGAAAATTCCAAAGATGGACGCCGAGCCTAACGAAGAGACGGGCGACAGCGCGGACGAAGGATCGCCGGAGACGACGCCGGAAGGGCCCCAATCCAAACTCCGCGATTTGCGACCGGAGAAGGACCCGATGGGCGCCAGCCGCAGTCGTTTGCCGAAGAGCAGCGTGGAAAATCCTTCCTAAAGACGGGCACCCTCCCATCGTTAGGCACGATCCGTTACGACGGCGATCGGAGTCTTGTTTTTCGGAAGAAGAGGCCGATAAAAAAGTATGTCGAAAAAAATGCGTGCGGTGCAGGTGCCCCAGGCGAAGGGGGCGTTTCAAATTGTGGAAATGGAAATCCCGGAGCCACCAGCGGGCTGGGTGCGGGTGAAGGTGCAGGCTTGCGGGATTTGTCACAGCGATTCGTTAGTCAAGGACGGGCTCTGGCCGGGGATTCAGTATCCACGCGTGCCCGGGCATGAGGCGATCGGGACGGTCGAGGCCATCGGGTCCGGCGTGGAGGGATGGAAAACCGGGCAGCGGGTCGGGGTCGGCTGGCACGGCGGGCATTGCGGCTATTGCGATTCCTGCCGGCGCGGTGATTTCTTTGCCTGTCAGATAGCTCTTTTGACCACCGGGATTTCCTTCGATGGCGGGTATGCGGAATACCTGAACGCTCCGGCCAAAGCGCTGGCCTCGATGCCGGACGAGTTGTCGGCGGTGGAGAGCGCGCCACTGATGTGTGCCGGGGTCACGACCTTCAATGCGTTGCGCAACAGCGCGGCGCGCGCGGGCGACCTGGTCGCGGTGCTCGGGATCGGCGGGCTCGGCCACCTCGGCGTGCAATACGCCGCGAAGATGGGCTTCCGGACGGTGGCGATCGCGCGCGGGAAGGACAAGGAACCGCTCGCCCGAGAGCTGGGCGCGGCGCAATACATCGACAGCCAGGCACAAAATCCGGCGGCGGAACTCCAGAAATTAGGCGGCGCGAAAGTCGTGATCGCGACCGTCACCAATGCCGACGCGATGGCCGCAACGATAGGTGGCCTCGCGCCTAACGGCGTCTTCATCGTCATCGGCGCGGCTGGTCCGATCCAGGTCGATCCGCTCCTGCTGATCAGCGGCGCGCGCTCGGTCAAAGGCTGGTATTCGGGAACGTCGATCGATTCCCAGGACACGCTCCGGTTTAGTGCGCTCGCCGGGGTGAAATCGAGGAACGAGATTTATTCGTTGTCGCAAGTGAGCGAAGCCTACGACCGAATGATGAGCGGCAAGGCGCGGTTCCGGGTCGTGCTCGACATGGCACGGTAAAGACAAAGGCCGGGCGCTCTGATTTCAGCGTTCGGAGTTCAGATGCCAGCTCCGGTGAGGGATCGACGAGCTTGACGCCGCCGTCCCGTTCTGCCCACAGTGCGCCTCATGAATAACCACTCGTCCGACAGGAAGGAACGATGAGGAGGGCACCGTCGCGAATCCTGGCGCTCGTGGCGATCCTGCTGCTGCTGGCGGCGACGTTCCAGCTGGCCTCGCTGCTCGGGCCCGCCCGCGCGGAGCGGAAACTGAACGAGATGAACGAGCAGAAGCGCGAGAGCAAAGAGAGCCCGCCGGAAGACTGGTTTGTTACTCAGCGAGTGACTCATGGCGGAATCCCGCCTGGCGCCCTGGAGAAGGCTGGCGCGCAGGCGGCCGCGCTCGCCATGGCCAGCGAACAGTCAGCTCCGCAGGCCCGGTCGCGCTGGCAGTTTGTCGGGCCGACCAACATCGGGGGCCGTGTGGTGGACATCGCCGTGGACCCGGTTGCCGCCGACACGATTTACGTGGCCGCAGCCACTGGAGGCGTGTGGAAGAGCACCGACCGGGGGTCCCACTTCACCGCGATCTGGCCGGCGACGAACCCGCAGTCGATGGGAGCGCTGGTTATCACTCCGAATGGGACCCTGTTTGCGGGGACCGGCGAGGCTAACCCGGGCGGTGGAAGCATCACCTACGGCGGATCGGGCATCTATCGATCAGTCGACGGCGGCACGACCTGGCAGGTCGTTGGGCTAACGAACTCTGGCGCCATCGGCCGGCTGGCGGTGGATCCTACCAACCCGCAGCACATCTTTGCCGCCGTCGCCGGTCAGCTCTACAACCATGGCGGCGAACGCGGTGTCTACAAATCGACGGACGGCGGCTCCACTTGGACGCAGGTGCTGGCGGGCGACAACGACACCACGGGAGCCGTGGACCTCGCCATCGATCCCACCAACCCGAATCGTGTTTTTGCGGCGATGTGGGATCACTTACGCGAACCCGACTTGCGCACCTACGGCGGCGTTGGATCGGGCGTCTACCGATCGACCGACGGCGGGACGACATGGCAACGCCTAACGAACGGGCTCCCGGCTCCCGCCACCACAATCGGCCGGATCGGAGTGGCTCTGGCCGCGTCGAACCCACAGCGGCTTTACGCCATCGTTAACCAGACGAACGGACTGTTCCAAGGCTTCTACACATCCGCCGACGGCGGAGACACCTGGACCAAGCTCCCCACGAGCTCGACGCTTTCGGGGGCGCAGTCGACCTACGGTTGGTGGTTCGGCCGGGTCTGGGTGGATCCTCTCGACCAGACGCATGTCTTCGCGGCCGGAGTCTACCTCTGCGAGTCGAAGAACAGCGGTTCGACATTCGCGGGAGAGTTCAGCCCGCACGCCGACGATCACGCGATGGCCTGGGATCTCAAGGTGCCTGGCCGCGCCTACCTCGGGAACGACGGCGGCACCTACCGTTCAGACGTCAACGGCTCGAACGATCAATGGACCTTCGCGATCAGCCAACCGTTCACGCAGTTCTACAGCGTGGACGTGAGCGAGCAGGATAGCAGCCGGCTCGTCGGCGGAGCGCAGGATAATGGCGTCAACCGCTCCTACGGCGGGACGCCATGGAACACCTACGTCGGAGGCGACGGGGAGGAGGCGCTGATCGATCCCGTCGACCAGAACATGGTCTACGGATGCAGCCAGTACGGCGCTTGCCTTCGCTCGACCAACGGCGGCGACTCCAGCATCGACTTCACCGGCGCCACGGTCTCCTCCAGGCGGAACTGGCTCACCCCGCTTCAGTTCGATCCGGCCAACCCGGCAGTCCTCTACTACGCGGGCAACCAGGTCAACCGATCCTCCGACCACGCCGTGCACTGGTCGGTTATCAGCCCGGACCTCACCGGAGGACCCGGCCGCGATCCCAGCTATCCATTTGGCACAGTGACCACGGTGGCCGGGGCAAAAACCGATCCCAACCGCGTCCTGGCCGGAACCGATGACGGCCGGCTCTGGTTCACGACCAACCTGGGCACGAACTGGATTCGCGTGACCGATCCCGACGTGCCCGGAACCTGGGTGACCCGGGTGATGGTCGACCCGGTGAACGCGCAGGTCGCTTACGCCACCTTCTCGGGTTTCCGGTCCGGGGTGGCGTTGCCCTACGTGCTAAAAACGACAGATGGCGGGACCACATGGTCGAGCATCGTCGGCAACCTTCCCCAGGCTCCGGTGAACGACATCGTGGTCGTCGGTTCGACGCTCTACGTGGCTTCCGACGTGGGCGTATTCAGTTCGGCTAACGGCGGACGAAAGTGGCGCACCGCCGCGACGGGCCTGCCGAACGTCCCGGTTACTGACCTCGAATACCGGGCCGCATCCAACGCGCTCTACGCCGCCACCTTCGGCCGGGGGATGTTCATTCTGGCGCTGCCTTAGTGAAATCGAGATTTTCGGACTGACCCCGTCGCCTTCCCCGATTGCTGCAACGGCAACCGCCAATCGAAGCGCGGCGCGGACAATTCCTGGAACCCATCCCAAAACCTGTCATTCTGATCCCGCAGTCGCGGGAGAAGAATCTCTCACTGATTTCTCCGGATGGTTGGATGGGAGAATGGTCAGAGATGTTTCGACTCCGCTCAACACGACAGTGTTTGGCACAGGTCTTGGGATAGCTTCTAGTCATTTAGCCTGAACCGTTTTACTCGTTAGGCGAGCAGCCCGTCCCGCTCTTCTTCTGACAAGCGAAGTGCATTCACGGCGCGCCGTGCGCAAGTTTTTGAAACCGCGGATCGTTCCGAAGCGGATCGAACATGGGATCGAGCCGGAGGAGCGCCGGGGTCAACGGCGCCTGCCCTCCACCGAGCGGACCCTCGTAGGGGAGCGCGAGCACCTTTTGCAGAGCGGCGATGGCGCGGTCGGGTTCTCCGACCTGCGCCGCCACCCGGGCAAGGATCTCGATCGGGGCGGGTCCATCGAAGGCGTCTTTCTCGATCGGCATCGCGGCCATGGCCCACTCCGACATGGCTAACGCGACAACTTTGTCACCGAGACCCATATCGGTCAGGGCAAGATCGAAAAGGAGGTTATAGTTATCTGGCTGTTCCCTGAGGAAAGGTTCCAGTTCGCCGCGGGCCTGGCGCCAACTTTCCTGGGCGGCGGCATGGTCGCCGGCGACATCCTGCGCCCAGCCTAACCAAAAACGCAGTTCACCCGCAAAGTAGCCCCACGCCGGGTCTGGCCTGGCGAGCAGGCTCGTTAGGCGCGGGATCGCGGGGGCGGGGCGGCGCTCCAGGATAGCCTGGTAAACCTGCGTGTATAAGACATTGGAATCGTCGGCCGGCGGGTGGAGCGGAGCGAGGAGCGCGGCGGCTCGCGGGAGGTCGCCTTCAGCCTGGGCGATTGACGCCTCGACCGCGATGGTATCCATGTCGTCCGGTGTGATCTTGAGAATCTGGTCAAACTTCCGCAGCGCTGCCGCAAAACGACGGAGAGCGATGTAGGATTGGCCATGCTGGCCGAGCACGTAAACGTTTCGCGGATCGAGCCGCTCGGCTTCGTTGAAGTAGGACTCGCTCTTGTCCCACTGGCCTTGTCTCCGCGTGACATAGGCCAGCGATTCAGGAATCCGGCTGCTATTGGGCAGGAACTGCCGGGCCTGTTCAAAGTAGCGCACCGCGGTGGTGTAATCCTTCAGGCAGGCGTAATGATAATATCCCTCGGCATGGAGGGCCTCGCCGAGGTTGGGCTGAAGAGTTAGAGCGGTGGCAGCTGCCTGCCGCGCTTCTTCCCGAAGGGCATCCGTGGGTTGCAGGGTCTGGGTGAGATAACCACGCGCATCGACAAAGGAGAGGAGTGTCCAGGCAAGGGCGAACTTCGGATCCAGCCGCACTGCTTCTCTGAGATATTTTTGGGCGCCGCGAGAGTTAGCGGCTGAGTTGGCCGTTTTAAGGTTGTAGGCCAACCCGCGCAAGTAGGCATCGTAGGCCTCAGGATTTTCCGTCGGCCGGGCGGCGATGACCTGCTCTTCCTGACCCGTCAGTTTAGCCTGTAACTGATCGGCGATGGTCTTGGCCACCTCGGTTTCGACCGAAAAAATGTCCGTCAGTTTGCGATCAAAACTATCGGCCCAAAGATGGGAATCGTCGGCCGCCTTGATCAGCTGCACGTTAATGTGCACCTGGTCGCCGCTCTTCTGCACACTGCCTTCGAGGATGTGGGCGACCCCAAGCTGCTTTGCGATCTCGGGAAGATTCTCCGGCGCGCTTTTGTAGAGCTGGGTCGATGTCCGCGAGATGACCTTCAGGTCGGCGATCTTGGATAATCGGGTCAGGATCTCGTCCTGGATACCGTCGGTGAAATAGCTGTTTTCCTTGTCGCTGCTCAAGTTTTCGAACGGCAGCACCGCGATTGATTTTTCCGGCGCCTCCGCCGCGCCGCCCTGCCTTGGCGCCGCGGTGAAACGCCCGAGGAAGAACAAGCCGGCGGAAAACAGACCGGCAGTGACGGCTATGTAAATCCATGTCCGACTGCGCGACGAATGGTTCGGAAGCTTATCCGCGGTCTCCGTTCGTTGGATCCCTTGCGGGGTTAATTCAAATGCCCAGGCGATGACTAACGCGATCGGAAAACCAAGAACGATCAGGAGGACGACCAGCCTAACGACCCAATTCGGAATCTCGAAAAAAGGAAGGACCTGGGTGGCGACCTGAATCAGGAGCCAGCCCACCACGGCATACGCGACCGCGACCTTGTAGACGTTGCGCCGCTTTAATTCGCTGAAGAAGTTCCCTGGGTTCATGGTCCCCGCTTCCGGCGCCAAAGCCTCCTCTCTCCGGGACTCAAAACCCGCCTCCGATGCGATGTGCTCTCTGCTTCACACCTGGCTGTTTCATCTGTCCGGAATGGGCGCGGTCTCACGGTAGTTGCACTCTTTGCACCCACAGCCTGAAAAAGCGATCAGTGATCAGGAACGAGCCGTTCTCCCGATCGATGACATCGCGGTCGAGCAGCGCATCGACCGCGCGTTGCGCATTCGAAGGCGAACCGAGGCCGGAACGCCGCACAAATTCTCCCGCGAAAGGCTTCACCGGTGCGGCTTCGCTCGCGATGCCCTTCAAGAACTTGCGCTGATTCATCGCGAGAGACTCCCACAAGGTCGAGTAGGCGTAATTTTCGCGCTGGAGAAGCAGCCGGAGCGCCTCCTTGAACAACTCTTCGGTGACCGTGGCGCCCGGTTCGCATAACTCCCAGAGCGCATGAGAGAGATGCTGGGTGTAAAAGGGATGTCCCTGCGTCTGTTCGCAGATGGAATGGATCAAGCCTTGGCTGATCTTCTTGCCGGCCCCCGCAAATCGCTCCCGGATAAACGGAATCCAATGTTCTTCGGCGATGGGCCCGAGTGGGTAATGGCCACCCGCGCGGTAGAGCGGCCGGGCACGATCCATGAACATTTTTTGGATGAGATGCTTCCGGCTTCCGAGAAAGATGTAAGCCACCTCGCGGTGGTTTTGAATCACACTGCGGAGCTTCTTTTCCACCCGATCGCCGCCGTATTCGAGGACTTGCTGGAACTCGTCCAGGACGATGACCACATCGCGGTCGTGTTTGGCCGCGATCTTCGCCGGGGTCTCCAGGACTTCGTCGAGGGCGGGAACGATCCGGGTATGCCGGGAGACGCCGAAGTTCACCTCCGGCTTTCCTCCCTCGTCGAGCGTGACGCTCGGCGCCAGATTGCTGAAGAGGCTCTTGCCGGTTTCCAAAAGCTTCCCTACCGACGAACTCATCGCTTGCGTGATGGCTTTGGCCATCGCGGTCACGAACGTCGCCTCGTTGTCGGTCGGCCAGAGATCGACGTAGGCGCAAACCGTCGTTCTTTTCGAGAAGCCGGCCAGCACCGCCCGCACGAGGGAGGTCTTGCCAAAGCGACGCTCGGAGAAAACGAACAGTTTTTCATGGTTGCGGATCGCCTGCGCGAGATCCGCTTTCTCCCGGGCCCGGTTGCAGAAGGAATCTCCTGCGACCACGCCGCCGTATTCGAAAGGGTTAATCCGATTACGCGTCATGCATTACGCAACATGCATAAGGAAGCGGCGGACCGCAAATCCGCGAATCGACCGAGCAACCTCACCCCCCGACCTTCCAGGTTCATGGCTCCGCCTCGAGAGGCAATGCCAGTGCGGAGTGCGCGACTTTGTATTCCAAGGCGGCAAAGCGCGGATCGCCAAAGAGGGGCGCCAGCCACGTGTAGAAACGGGGCGCGCTAACCCGCGCCGAGCGATCGGCGCACGCCTGATCGAGTGCGGCGAAGGCTTTGTCCTTGTCGCCGAGTGCCGCGCAGATCCCGGCGAGATGGGCGCGATCCACGTAGCGTTGTTGGGCGAGCGCTTCGAGGTCGGCCAGGATGCGCCGGGCCCGGTCGCCCTGGCCAGTGTGCGCATAACAGATCGCGAGCTGGAAATTTGGCCGCGTTATCGTCCCAGCGGGAAGCGATTCGTAACGTTTGATCGCATCCGGCCAGCGACCCTCGGCGGCGTAAACACTGGCGATCGGGTCAACATCATAAAAAAAGTGGGGATCGATTTCCATGACCTGCTCGGCAAGCTGGAAGGCGGCCCCATAATCGCCGCGCGCGATCGCAATGTAGCATTCAAACATGAGTGGCCATGTGTAGGAGGGGTCGAGCGCGCGGGCTCTTTGCAGTTCCGCGCGGCCGGCATCGAAGTCACCTTCGACCCGCGCGAGATACCAGCCGAGCCAGCGGTGCGCGTCGGAAGAATTCGGATCGAGCGCGACCGCCCGTTCCAATTCGCTTTTCGCCAGGGGAAAATTTCGATCGTAGAGCATGGAGACGGCGCCTAACCAGATATGGCCGACGCCCGCCCCGTCATCACTCTGCACCGCCATGAGGGCGGCGTGGCGCATCGGGCCTAAGACGTCGAGCGGGGCACGATAGGCGTCGGCGATGGTGAGATAAGCGCCGGCCAGTTCGCCCCAGGCCATGGCATAGTGCGGATCATCGACGACGGCTTCTTGCAGGAAGGCGATTTTCCCCTCAAGACTCTGCTCATCGGAATGCGCTCCCAAGGCATGGGCGCGGAGGAAAAGATCGTGGGCGCGCGCGCTGGTCGTGGGCGGAGTGAGCAACCGCTGCTCCTGGGCTGGCGCGAGTCTTATCTTTAGCGCGTCGGCCACTTGCTCCGCGACTTCGCCCTGCACACTGAAGACGTCCCCGGTCTTGCGCCGAAAGCTTTGCGCCCAAAGCTGATTGCGGCTCCGCGTATCGATGAGATGGATGTTGATCAAAACGTCGTCAGCAACTTTCTGCACGCTCCCCTCCAACACCGTCGCGACCCCCAGCTCGCGGCCGACTGCTTCCAGATTTTCGGGATGACTTTGATATTTCTGCGTCGAGGTGCGCGAGCGGATGTTCAAATCGCGCAATTGGGCGAGGGAGGTCAGGATTTCGTCCCGCATGCCGCTCACGAAATAGGCGTTGCTCTGGTCTGCGCTGAGGTTTTCAAAGGGCAGAACGGCGAGCGATTTGTTCTCGATTGCAGCTTCGGGTTGTGCGTTTTCGCTGTCTTGCTGCGAATGCAAGAATCGGACGGCCATCACCCCGGCCGCAGCGGCCGCGACGACGACGATCAGAGCGGTGAGTTTGCGCCCGGTCCGGCGGGTAATCGATTCGCTGCGCGCGACATCTTGCTCGCGCTTGATTCCCGCTGGCGTCAGTTCGAACGCCCACGCCCAAATCAAGGCGATGGGAAAACCAACAATCGTCAGCACGACGGCCAGCCTAACGATCCAGTTCGGAATATCGAAAAACGGAAAGACCTGCGTGGCGACCTGGACGAGCAACCAGGCAACCACCGCGTAAGCGACCGCGACCTGGTAAACATTGCGCCGCTTCAATTCGGCGAAGAAATGTTTTGGATTCATCGCGGACCGTCGGCTCGCTACTCTGCGGCTCGACCATAGTCGATGGAAGCGCCTCGGCCAACGACTGCGTCAAACCCGGCGCTGCGCACACAGCCGGGCGTACTCCTTGTCGCAATATTTCAGGATTGTTCTTCGCGAGCCTGAGGTCTAACAAATTCGCCTTATGCGCCTTTCCACTCTTCGCCCACTCCTTCCATCTCTCGTTATCCTCCTCTTTCCGGTGGCTGCAAACGCAGGGAGTTTTTCCCTCAGCGAACAAAGCGTCAGCGGTCTCGGTACCGCCTTCGCGGCGGCGCGGCTCAGGCCGAGGACGCCTCCACGCTATTTTTTAACCCCGCCGGAATCGTTCTGCTGGACCAGGGAGAATTGCAGCTCGGCCTGCAAGTGATTGTCCCCAGCGCGACCTTCAACAACCAGGGATCGCGTTACAATCTGCCGAACACTCCGTTCGACGGACTTCCGATTTCAGGCGAGAACGGCCGGGACGGCGGCGTCACGCGCGAGATCCCGAATTTTTATCTGACCCAGCCGGTTTTCCGGAACACCCGCTACGGCGACCTTTCCGTCGGCGTCGGCCTGAGCGTGCCGTTTGGTTTGGAAACAAGCTATAGCCCGGGCTGGGTCGGCCGCTACCAGGCCCTCCGAACCAAGCTAACGACCTTCGATATTCAACCGACGATCGCCTATCGGTTGTTCGACCGGATTTCGTTTGGCGCCAGCCTCGATATTCAACGCGCTTCCGCGCGGCTGACGCAGGCGATTGACTTCGGCCTCATCGCGCAACCAGCCCTCGGACAGTTCTATGCCGGCCTGCCCGCCGCCCTCGCGGCCCAGATGGTGCCGCCCGCGTTGATCGGTCCCACGATTGCTGCCACGCAGCAAGCCTATGCGAATGCCGGCTTCGTTCCGGGCGGCCGCGACGGCGTCTCGGAAGTGACGGGCGACGACTGGACTGTGGGCTTCACGCTGGGCGCGATGCTGGAATATTGGAAGGGCAGCGAAGAATCCTGTTTTCAGGACGGCCGCTTCGGCGTCAGTTACCGCTCCGGCATGGATCGCTGGATGGCAATGCCAAGTTTCGCGGCGTGCCGCTGCTCACCGCTCCCGGTGCGCCGGTGCAATTCCCGCAACCGGACGCGCTGCAGGCTGTCTTCTTCGACCAGGGCGCGAGCGCGGCGCTGGATCTTCCCGACATCCTGCACTTCAGCGTCTACCAGCGCTTCCTGCGCCAGTTTGCCGTTTTGGGCGACATCACCTGGACGCATTGGAGCAGACTCCAAAGCGTGCCGATTGTTTTTGCCAATCCCGGCACGGCCTCCAACGTGCTGGAAATTAATTACGACGATGCGCTGCGCTATGCCGTCGGCTTCGAATGGTACGCCACGAAAAAACTGACGTTGCGGACAGGCTTTGCCTACGACGAAACGCCGATCAAGAGCCCGGATTTTCGCACGCCATGAATCCCGGATAACAACCGCTACTTCCTCTCGGCTGGTCTACGCTGGTCTCCGCTCGACGATGTGGATCTCGATCTCGGCTGTGCGCACCTCTTTGTGCAAGATCCGAGCACGGATGTCACCGATAGCCAGGGCCACCAGTTGCGCGGGACATTCGATGCCTCGGTCAACATCATGAGCGCTTCGCTGACCTACCGGTGGAGCGGGCCGCGAGCAGTCGCGCCGGTCTCCGGCAAAGACGTTTCCGGTTACCGAAAATAGCGGCGATCGGACGGTTAGCCGACCCGATCGGGAACGTTGCGCCGCTTCGGTTCGGCGGAGAATTTTCGCAAATTCGCGGGTGCAGATTCGCGAGCCTTGGAAATCGAAAGTTATCGCAGAGCGATCCGCTGCAAGATCGAAACGAAACGCGGATCGGAGCGAACCGGGTCCCAGTTATGGTCGACGTCCAGAAAAAAGAGACGCACGTCGCGCTCGTCACAAGCCTTCTCCAACCAGGTGAAACAATTATCGCGCTCGTCCAGGCCGAGGTAAATCACCGCGACACTGTAAGGCGGCAGGTAACGCCTGGCGAAGGTGGCCTGCAGTTCTGCAAGGAGCGCGCGTGCTTTCGCAGTATCTCCCGCCCGGGCCGCGGTGTAGGCGAGCATTGCGACCGGCTGAGAACCATTGCCTGAGAAATCGCGCGCTTTGCTGAATGCGGCGCTGGCTCCGGGGTAGTCACTCTTTTCCAATTCGACGTTTCCGCGAAAGAGGTAGGCAATCCAAAACCTGGGATTGAGGTCGAGGGCTCTTTGCAGGCTCGCCGTCGCCTCATCATAACGTTTGGCGTAGAAAAAAGTCATTCCCTCGAGGGTGTTGATGATCGGCGAAACCGGATCGAGCTGGCGTGCCCGCGCGGCCTCGGCGATCGCCTCGGGATGTCGGCCGAGCGCGGTCAGGAGTTGCGCTCGTACGATGTGCGCAAAGGCGAGGTTTGGGTTGAGCGTAAGCGCACGTTGCGCCTCGGCCTCCGCGCCCGCCCAATCCCAATCAAACCACATGTGGATGAAAGCCAGGGTGACGTGCGGCTCCGCCAGCGTCGGGTCGATCTCGATGGCCTTGCGCGCCGCCGCGGTCGCCTTTGGCAAGAGGTCCTTGGAGGGAAGATCGCCGTTGATCGTCAGAGTGCGGTAGGCGTCAGCCAGCCCGAAGTAGGCTAGCGCGTAAGTCTTATCCAGCGCGATTGCCTGCTCGAAATAACCGATGCTTTTCGTGATCTCAGGCGGGGTGAGCAGGTTCCAATGGTAACGCCCGGTAAGATAAAGCTGATAAGCCTCCAGGTTATCGGTGTAGCGTTTCGTCAGTTGTTTCCTTTCCTCGCCGCTCAGCCGCAGCGCGAGCGCGTCCGCGACCTTTTGCGAGATCGTATCCTGAACTGCGAAAACGCCCGTGAACTTTTCGTTGAAGCTCGCGGCCCAGAGAGAGGCTCCGTCCCGCACCCGGATGAGGCGCGCGGTGACTCTGATTTGATCACCCACCTTCTGGAGGTTGCCCTCAAGGACGGAATCGACCTGGAGTTCCCGCCCCGCGGCTAACGAGTCTTGCTCGAGCCCGCTGTATTTGCGCACCGAAGGAAGGGAAGAAACGATCAGTTCCCGGCTATTGCTTAACTTGGTAATCAATGAGTCTGCCATACCGAGTTCCATCACCTGGTCGCCGTTCTCGGGGACGAGGGGCTTGAAGGGAAGAACCGCGATCCTTTTCTCGGGTGGGTTGGCCGGCGCGGCGCTCGCGCTGGTCGTCGCCTGATGCGAAAAGACGGCCCAGGCAACTCCCAGCGCGATCGTTAGGCAAAGAGCGGCCGCAAGCCAGGCGAAATTCCGCCTCCGCCGGGCGTGCGCCGCGCCGGTTTCCTTTTCCCGGATCCACTTTTCCGGCAGCGCGGAGTTGCCCAGCTCCCCGGTGTAAAGATTCACGACCCCGATCTTCTGGCCGTGCTTCACCTCGACTTCGCCGAGATCGTGCAGATGCGGTTCCCAGTGGCGATAACTCGCCAGATCGTCCGCCACCCGCCGGGAGAGAAGGATGTGTCCGGCGTCGCCGCAATCCATCACCCGTTGCGCCGTGTTAATGCCGGCGCCGGCGATGTTGGCGCGCTCGTTCACGTCGGCAACTTCACTCACGGGTCCGCTGTGGATACCCATCCGGAGCCGGAGCTGGGGATGATTTTTGGCCGCCTGCGAGATCTCGAGCGCGCATTGCGCAGGCGCCTCCGGGCGGTCGCGGAAGACCAGCGCCATGCCGTCGCCGGTAGGGAGCCGGAGCAGCGTCCCGGCCGCTTCCGCGACGCGGAAGGGCTCGGTGGCGCGCACGATTTCCTTCAACGCCTGGAGCAACTCGCTCTGCTCGTTGATCAGCAACCTGGAGTAGCCCACAAGGTCGATGAAGAGCACGTGGCCGATCTCGGCTTTGAGGTCTCCTTCGTTAGGCATGCGGAACTGGATCAATCTTCGCCGGCCGTCAGGCGCCCGGGCGGCGGCTTCATCGTTGCCCAATGCATAGTCGATTTTTGCGCGCGCGGCGAGGCTCGATCGCAGTCCGGGTGCGGAAAAGAAATTGGCTTGTCTCTTCCGCGGCCAGGGCCTAAACCAATGTGCAGGGAGGTTTGCTCATGGGTGATGATACGGGACTCGCGCCGCAACCAAAGTCCGTCGCGGATATCCTGGCCGAGGAGCTGGATGGTCAGCTCGGCACGGATGAAACGCAGGCGTTCTCGGTCGCCGAAAAGCAGCCGCGCTTGCGCGCCGTCTACGACCGGATTCATGCCGAACAGCCGGAGCGCTCGGCGCTTTGTCTTTCCGGCGGCGGGATCCGCAGCGCGATTTTTGGCCTGGGCATCCTGCAGGGTCTCGCGCGCAAGAACCTTCTCGGACAATTTGATTTTCTCTCGACTGTGTCGGGAGGTGGCTATGTCGGCGGCTGGTTGACGGCCTGGATCAAGAATCACCCGCAAGGGATGAGCGGCGTGGTGGAGGACTTGCAACGCCGGCCGGATCTCACTCTGAACCCGGAGCCGCAACCGATCCGCCACCTGCGGGCCTTCAGCAATTACCTGACACCGAAGACCGGTTTTACTTCGGTCGACTCCTGGACTCTGATCGCGACCTACATCCGCAACGTGTTCCTGAACTGGCTGGTGCTGATCTCCTGGCTGGCCGCGGCCATGATGGTGCCGAGGCTGTATCTGGCCGCCATCTTGTTGCCTCCCACGGGCTGGGCGTCGTCACCCACCTACGCGAGCATCGTGCAGCAATACGACATCGCGCTCACTGCTCTGCTGAGCGCGAGCTTCGTGCTCGTGGCGGTGGCGATGGCTTACGCGATCATTGACGTTCCCGCGACGGGCAATGCCGGATTTCCCCAGCAGCGTTTTCTGCAAGTCAGGCAGATTCCCCTGTTCATCGCGGCCCTGGCGCTGACGGAATGGTGGGCGTTGTTTTGCAACATTCACGGCAGCCAGGCGTTCCATTCCAGCACAGGCTTGATCAAGTTCCTCGCCTTTGCGATCGCGACTTACCTCGCAGGCGGTTTGCTCGGCAGTGTCTTTCTTTGGTTTCGCCGGCGCACCGCGAGGCCTCGCAACCTCGTTGCTTCCAGCCTCCGCCTCGGCACGATTTTCATTACGACGGCATTCGGGGGCGTTTGTCTCTGGGCCATCGCCACGCGCGTTTTTTTTAATCCGGCGAATAGCGCACTGAATTATGTCTGCTTCGCGCCAGCGATCGTGCTCGCGGTTCTCTTGCTCGTAAATTTCCTTTTCACGGGTCTCGCCAGCTGGGTTTCAGAAGATCAAGACCGGGAGTGGTGGGCACGCTCCGCCGCCTGGATCCTCATTACGATTTTCGGTTGGATCGTCGTTAACGCTCTCGTCCTCTGGGGCGCCCAGGCATTGACGCCCCAGACGGATAACCGCCTCGCTGTCTTCCTCGGCCACGTGCAGGCGAATCCCGCGGCCAAAGCCCTGCTCGGAGCGTTCGGAGGAACGACGGGCCTCGTCGCCGCCTTGCTCGCGCTGCGCTCGAAATTCAGCAAGGCGCTCGGCGCGGCGCGCGGCGTGCAGTGGATTCTGGTGCTCGCGGCCATCCTCTTTTTCGTGCTCCTCTCGCTCGTCATCTCCTGGTTCCTACTCTTCCTTGGCTCACAATCCTGGGCAGATAAAGCCGGCCGATGGTTCCTGGGTCAGGGTGAGACTTATCAGACCCAGTTATTCGTTGTCTTCTTCCTCACGGCCGCCAATCTCCTCTTCGGCATCGTGATGGGTTTCTTCATCAACGTGAACAAGTTCTCCCTCCATGCCACTTATCGGATGCGACTGATTCGCGCCTTTCTCGCGGCTTCGCGGACGCGGGAAATGCGCCGGCCGCATCTCTTTACCGGCTTTGACCCGAACGACAATTTCCCGCTCCGCGACCTAAGACCGGGAAAACCTTTTCATGTCATCAATACGGCGCTCAATCTGGTCAAGGGCACGCCCTTGGCGTGGCAGGAGCGGAAAGCCGAATCCTTTACCATGAGCCGGTTGCATTGCGGTTCGTGGCATGTCGGTTACCGGCCTTCATCGGACTACGGCGACGGAGTCAGCCTTGGCACCGCGCTGACCATTTCCGGCGCCGCCGCTAATCCCAATATGGGTTATCACTCCTCGCCGCTCGTCGGTTTTCTGATGACTCTGTTTAACGTGCGGCTGGGCTGGTGGCTGGGTAATCCCGGCACGCCCGGCGAACGTACCTGGCGCCGCGCCGGGCCGCGCTATGCCGTCGGCCCGCTCTTTTCCGAGGCGCTCGGGAACACCACGGACTGTTACAAATACGTCAATCTCTCCGATGGCGGGCACTTCGATAACCTCGGCCTTTACGAAATGGTATTGCGCCGCTGCAAACTCATCCTGGCCGTCGATGCCGGGCAGGATTTCGATTACGTCTTCGAAGATCTCGGCAATGCCATTCGCAAAATCCGGATCGACCTCGGCGTTCCGATCGATATCAAGGTTGTCTCGCCGAAGAAAGCCGACGGCACCATGCATCGCTGTGCTTTCGGCACGATCCAATACTCAGTCATCGACGACTCCAAGAGCGACGGCTTCCTCCTTTACATCAAGCCGATGATCTTCGGCGACGAGCCGCCCGATGTCTCCAATTACGCCGCTGCCCATCCGGAATTTCCGCACGAACCGACGACCGACCAGTGGTTCAGCGAATCGCAACTGGAGAGTTATCGACTGCTCGGGCTGCACGCCATCGAGTCGATCTGCGGAGCGGAGTGGGAGCCGAAAAATCTGCCGCTCTTCTTCGCCCAGGTGAAAGACGATTTGGCGCGGGCAAA
Organism: Spartobacteria bacterium; assembly: GCA_003169975.1. Classification (GTDB taxonomy): domain Bacteria; phylum Verrucomicrobiota; class Verrucomicrobiia; order Chthoniobacterales; family UBA10450; genus Palsa-1392. The sequence goes on from PNAA01000034.1 coordinate 202,231, forward strand.
AACCGGATCGGCCTGAGCTCTGATCGCTGCCGCACGCCGTCCGCGGGGAAATTTCGTTTTCAATTTTTCTTGCTCCTCGGGTGGGAAGGGGATTAAAAATCTATTATGAAACCGCACGCGCTGGAACGCGGTTGGGCGGCGCGCCCCCTCGCGTCCGTTGCCACCTGCGCCCTCGTGGCGCTCTCTCTCCTCGCCGCCGGCTGTGGCAAGACACCGGAAGACGAAGCCAAGCTGGCCGGGCTTTCGCCTAACGACTTCCCGCAGATCACGGCCGACATCTTTCAACCGATGGATGGCGGGCTCGCGCTCGCGCCTAACGAGATCATGGGCCGCAACACCTGGGACCTGTGGAGCGGCGGCAACCAGCATTTCTGGAATCACGTCGCGCAGGACAGTTTCGGTTTGATGGACCTGCTCAAGATGCTCGACAACCGGAAGTATCCCCGCGGCGACCGCTTTAAGACGCTTGGCCTGGTCAACGAGCCCGGCTTCCGCGCCGCGACCAAGCCCGATGAATACGGTCTCTGGCTGGACGAGCAGGTCGACCCCGAGCCGGCCGGGATCGACTACAAGATCTACGGGAAACCCTCCGGCGTGCTTGGCTTCCGCCTTTTTCCCAACCCGGAGTTCAACGACGAGGCGCGCCAGAAATGGGACGGCGCTCGTTTCATGAACGACCCGCACTACTACAGCACGAACCAACTCGTTAGGCCGTACCGGGTCGGCGTCGCCTGTGGCGCCTGCCACATCTCGCCCAATCCGTCCAACCCGCCGGCCGACCCGGAAAATCCGCGCTGGGAAAACCTCGCCTCCGCGATCGGCAACCAATACATCCGGGAGGGCAAAGTTTTTGCGCCGAACGTCGAGAAGGGCGGCTTCTTTTACGAAGAGCTGGCCGCGCAGCCGCCCGGCACCTCCGACACCTCGCGCATCGCAACCGATCACATCAATAATCCCAACGCGATCAATCCCATCTTCCTCCTCGCCGAACGCGAACGCATCGCGGCGCAGGAAAAAATGGCCGGTGGAACGCTCGCTTTGCCGGGCGAAAAAGAAGAAATGGCGGTCCCCCACATCCTGAAGGATGGCGCGGATTCGATCGGCGTCCCCGGCGCGACGATCCGGGTTTACGTCAACATCGGGATGTTCTCCGAGTACTGGCTCACCCGGCACAACCGGCTCATCGGCCTAACGGCCCAACAGCCCTTCGAGATTCCATTTGCCCAAAAGCATTCCGTCTTTTGGCGCGCGACGGAAGAACGGGTCGCGAATATCGCCGCTTTTTTCCGTCGTCTCAAGCCCTACCATCTCGCGGATGCGCCGGGCGGCGCGGCCTACATCACGACCGACGAAGCGGTCTTGAACCGCGGCCAACTAGTCTTCGCCAATAGTTGCGCCTACTGCCACTCGAGTAAACAGCCGCCGGCGGGAGTGGATCCGCAATCGGGCGATGGCAAAGCCTGGTTCCGCAGCGCGATCATGCAACCGGATTTCCTCGAGAACAACTTTCTCTCCAACGACCAACGTTATCCGCTGACAAAAATCCAGACGAACTCCGCGCGCGCGTTCGGGACCAACGCGCTGGCGGGTCACGTCTGGGACAACTTCTCATCGCAAACCTACAAGGAGCTACCGCTCCCGGGCGAAGTCGAGTTCTACAATCCGTTCGATGAAACCCAGCCGATCAAGTTCGAACCGAATGCGAAGCATACCGGACCTGGTTATTACCGGGTGGCTTCACTCGTTAGTCTGTGGAGTTCGGCGCCGTTCCTGCACAACAACGCGCTGGGCAAATTCACCGGCGACCCCTCGGTCGCAGGCCGGCTGGAGGCTTACAACGACGCCGCCGAGAAACTGCTCTGGCCGGAGAAACGCCTCGGCAAGGCTTCCATCTGGCGCACGCAAAATGAGTGCTACCTCCATTTGCGCAAGGAATTTGTCCCGAAACCGCTGCAAGGGCTCGCGGACAACGACGGTTACCTTAAACTCGGCCCTATTCCCAAAGGCACACCGATCAATCTGCTCGCGGATCTCGAGCCCGACTTCAGCGACCTGGTCGCGCTCCAGCTGAAACTGAGCAAGGCGCTCCTCGCGATTCACGCGAAAAATCTCTCGCCGGCAGAAGCCCGCGCCGAGCTCATCAAGACCGTTCCGCAGTTGCTCTCGGTCAATAAATGCCCCGATTTCATCGAAGACGAGGGTCACTATTTCGGTACCGATCTACCCGACGACGATAAGCGGGCGCTGATCGAATACATGAAGACGTTTTGATGAAGACCAAGGGAGCAAACACCTGTCATCCCGATCCGGCGAAAGCGCGGAGAGGACCTCGCAGGCAACGTGCGACGATCGCTCGCCAAGCGGCCTCCGTGATAGCTTGCGAGGTCCCTCTCCGTCCTGCGGCGGTTCGGGATGACAACTTGAGGAAAGGAATTACATGACCATTGCCGAACTACTGAAAATGTCCCAGGCCGAGCTGGACGATTTGTTCACCAAGAGTCCCGCGGGCGAGATTCCGAAGGGCGAAGCCAAGGGCACGGCGATCGTCGCGCCCGGCACCACTTACAGCGAAAATATTGCGACCTTTGTCAATCACTTCGCCTGGCAGGGCAAAGTCTTCGACCCGGAAAAAGGCGTGTTGCGCAACAAGATTACCCCTTTCGGCTTGAACGCGATCATCGCCAAAGTTTATAAGGGCGAGAGCTGGCTCGACGGCAAGGAGTGCATCGTGCTCGATTACTCCGAGACCTCGCTCCTCGCGCATTGGATCCGCGATGAAATTCGTGAGATCGAGCCGCGCGTCTATCTGGGCAAAGTCTACTGGAGCAAGAAGCGGCTGATCGATTTCGCGCTCGAATTCCCGGCAGCGTCGGCCTAACGAGAAGCTGAGGGCCATGGCTGACGTTTCCGAAGCCAGTTCCAGTCAGCCGCCGGTCTTTAATTCCAACGCCAGCCGCCCCCTGCCGCGGGCCGACACCGGCTCCGTCTTCCTCAATCGGCTGAGCGATCTCTTTACCTTTCTCCTGCATCTGGAACGCCGGGTCGATCCCTGGTTCCGCCCGGGCTTCGATGCCCTCCTGCGCGACCCGATCGCCGGTTTCGTGACCGACCTGATCAATCGCCAACGGCCTAACGATGGACTTAAGATCGCCGAAGAAAAGCCGCTCCCCGATGAGGAGGCGTTTCTCGACTCGATCATCTCCACCTTTGAGAAACAGATGCGCAAGCTCTGGAAACCCGGCGGGATGGAACGCGGCGGCAACACCAAGACACACGGCATCGTCCGCGGCGAGTTCATCATTCACGAGAACCTCCCCGCGCCGTTTCGCCAGGGGATCTACGCGCAACCGCAGACCTTCCAGGCCTGGGTGCGCTTCTCCGGTCCCGGCCCTTACATCACGCCCGACATCGATGACGTCGGTTTCATGAGCACCAGCATCAAACTCATGGGCGTGCCGGGCCCAAAACTAATGGACGAAGAGAAATCGACGATCGACCTGTTTGGCGTTTCCACCCCGACCTTCGTCACGCCCGACACGAAGGCGAATGCGCAGCTGCAGAGCGAGAGCCTGAAGAACGCGCAGATCTACTACTTCCTGAACTTTCACCACCCGCACCTTCTCGACCTGATCATGCAGTCGCTCTGGATAAAGACCCAGAGCAGCCCTTTTGAGGCGCCTTACTTCAGCTGCGTCCCTTATTTGTTAGGCGAAGGCCAGGCAATGCAATATTCGGTTTGGCCGAAATCAAAGCGCCGCACGCCGATTCCGCGGCTGCCTTTGCGGCCGCCGGACGACTATCTGCGCGAGGCGATGGTCGCTTCCCTGACCGAGGGCGACATCGAGTTCGATTTCCGGTTACAACTGCAAACCGATCCCCATCTCATGCCGATCGAGAACAATGCGGTGCTTTGGCCGGAAGCGCTTTCCCCGCGCGTTTCCGTCGCGACCTTGCGTCTGCCCAAACAAAAATTCGATTCTCCGGCACAGCTGGAGTTTGCGAAAAAGCTTTCTTACAACCCCTGGCACACGATTGCGGGGCATCGTCCGTTAGGCAATCAGAGCCGCGCGCGGCGCCGGATGTACGAGACGCTCTCCAAGCTCCGTCATACCGAAAACGCCGTGCCGCACTACGAGCCGACCGGCGATGAAGTCTTCGAGTGAACCGGCATGACTCCACAATCGAATTTCATGGTCCTGGCGCCGATCGCTCCGGCGCGCGAGGCGGAGCTGCGCGCCTTGCTCGACTCGATGAACGAGGCGCCCGGCCGGGTCAATCCGAACAACGCGCTGCTCCCGTTCGAAAAATTCGAGACCCTGCATTTCGCGCGTCTCCTGGTCCTGAACGATCAGACGATCGGTGATGTTGGAGTCTACGGCCTGGCAACCCGGACCTATCCACTCTACCTCGCTTTTCTTGGCGATATCGACGGGGAGGCGAGCGATTTCCTCGCAGAAGTGGCGCAACGCGCGTTCGAGGGCCTGCGCGCCATTTTTTCCTGCTGCGAGGGTTTCAGCGCAGAAACTGATCTCGTTAGGTGGATGCAGAGCCATGAAGCAGCGCCCATCGCCAATTACGTCAACTGGCGGGGAAGAACGGTGCGCCGCGCCCGTGAGGAAGCGAAGTTGCGCGACGCGCTCGAGAGTTATCTCGCGGCGAATACGGCCGCGCTCGCGGATCTTCCACCGCGGGAGCTCCATCAGGATCTGCAACGGTTCGTCGCGGCGGAGAAGTCCGCCGGGCGGCTCACCCTGGCCGGGGAGGAGTCGACGCCGGTTGGGTGGTGGATCAAAAACACGCTTCATCTGGTCGGGATGCCGCTGCTCTTCCTCGTTGCGCTGCCGCTGCTCATCGTCGTCGCGCCGTTCTACCTCCTGCGGCTCCGTCATCTGGAAAAAACCGACCCTGAGCTGTGTTCCCGGGTCGACCAGGCCTATTCGGACAAGCTGGCCCAGACGGAAGATCACCTCGTGACCAATCAATTCACCGCCATGGGCAGTCTGAAACCTGGTCTCGTTAGGCTGGCGACCACAACCGGGATTCTTTGGACGGTGAATTGGGGCGCGCGCCACCTCTTCACCCGCGGCCGGCTGGCTCGGATCCGCACGATTCACTTCGCGCGCTGGGTTTTTCTCGACGGCCACAAGCGGATGGTTTTTTTCAGCAACTACGACGGCACGGTTGAGAGTTACATGGACGATTTCATCAACAAGACCGGCTTCGGTCTGAACACCGTTTTCAGCAACGGGATCGGCTACCCGAGGACCAACTGGCTCGTGCTGGACGGATGCCAGGACGAGCGAAAGTACAAGGATTTCCTCCGCCGCCATACGTTGCCGACCCAGGTCTGGTACAAAGCCTGTCCGGGGCTCACCGCGATCGACCTCGAGCGGAACAGCCGGATTCGGGAAGGGTTGGAGACCACATCACTCAGCGAAGAGGAAGCCCGCCAATGGGTCGCACTCTTATGAAACACGACGAAGTCGACTATAGCGATGTGCAGGGCCTGGTCCATTTCGGCTACGGGAAAATGACGGAGGCCTCCTATGCGCTTCTGCGGATCAAGGACGCAGACGCCGCCCGCGCGTGGTTGCAGGTTGCGCCGGTCACGAGCGCGGCCACGATGAATCCGCCGCCTTCCACCGCGCTGCAGGTTGCTTTCACCGCCGGCGGGCTCGCCGCGCTCGGGGTGCCCGGGCCAGTCATTGCGGAATTCTCTCCCGAGTTCCTGGCCGGAATGACGGAGGAAAGCCGGATGCGCCGGCTCGGGGACGTGGGAAGCAATGCCCCAGCCCAATGGGAATGGGGTTACGAAACGGACGTGCCGCATCTCGTCATCATGTTTTTTGCCGAGCCGGGCGGCCTAACGAATTTCGTGCAAAACGCCACGGGCCCGGGATGGAATGAAGCTTTCGCGGAAATGCGCTGGCTGAAGACCGCCAATCTTGATGGCGTCGAGCCGTTCGGCTTCACCGACGGCATCAGCCAGCCGCAAATCGACTGGGAACGGCAGCGCGACCCGACGCGTCCGCAGATTGATTACAGCAACGTCGTCGCGCTGGGAGAATTCCTGCTCGGCTACCCTAACGAATACAACAAATATACCGATCGCCCGCTGGTCGACGCCAATGCCGCGAGCGCCGATCTGCTCCCCGCGGAAGATGCACCCGGGAAAAAGGATGTTGGCCGGAATGGAACCTATCTCGTGCTGCGCGATCTGCGGCAGGATGTGCGCGCCTTCTGGCAGTTCGTTAGGCAACGGGCTGGTGGCGACGCGGTGGAAGGCGAAAAGCTGGCCGCGGCGATGGTCGGCCGCACGCGCGCCGGCGATCCGTTGGCGCCGATCCAAAATGAAACCATTCCCGGCATTGGATCACAGCCCGATCAAATTAAGCAGAACCGCTTTACCTTCGACCAGGACCCAACCGGCAGCGCCTGTCCGTTCGGTGCACATGTGCGCCGCGCCAACCCGCGCAACCCCGATTTCCCGGGTCGCCCGGCCAGTCTTCTCTCCCGCGTCATCACCATGCTCGGTTTTGGGCCGAAAGGTTTCCGGGATGACCTGATGTCCCCCGTCCGCTTCCATCGCATCCTGCGGCGCGGGCGGGAATATGGCCCCGAACTCTTGCCGGAGAACGCGCTGACGCCCGCCTCGCCTAACGAACCCGAGCGCGGGCTGCACTTCATTTGCCTGAACGCGAACATTTCCCGCCAGTTCGAATTCCTCCAGAACGCCTGGATCGTGAGCACGAAGTTTTCCGGGATGACGGGCGAGAGCGACCCGCTCCTCGGCAATCGCGCGCCGCTCCCGGGTTGCCCGGTGACCGCCGATTTTAGCCGGCCGCGCGCCGCCGGCTTGCGGCACCGCTTCGCGGGGTTGCCGCGCTTCGTCACCGTGCGCGGCGGGGCCTATTTCTTCCTCCCGAGCCTGCGCGCTCTGCGCTACCTTGCCACCATCGGGAGTGGATAGGAATTCCCCGGCGCGCAGTTGGTTCTTGTCACGCGGCATCGCTGATGCTTATGATGGATCTCCGATGATCCAGGCCAATTGTCGGGCGCGGTTCACAGCGGCTGATTTTCAATTTATCGTCCGCACTCTGGCCCGTTCGCCTAACGACCAGGTGTCCCTCGTCGATCTGCTGAGCGACGTCGAGACGCGCGACGCGGTGCTCGATCATCCGCGCCTCGTCGAGGCGATTCTTTCCCACGCCGGACATCTCTCGATTTCATCCTCCTTTTACTTTTATGTCCTCGCCCGACATGTCTTGCAAAGGGCCGACATCACCGACCGCAAGCTCTCGGATTATGTCGGCTCGCTGCTCGAGACTTTTTCCCGCGCCAGCGGCTTGCGCCCGCCACATACCGAGGATGATTGCGGCCGCCAGTATCTTTCCGACATCCTCATCGCGCTGACCCGCGCCACGGCCGAGCAAAGTTTTCTCCTCCGGGCGCACGTCGGGAATTACTCCCTTTTCGTGAGCGGTATCTTCCACGAGAACGCCCAGCACCGCAGCCGGCGGGGCGCGCCTGACCTGGAGTTTTATGAGAAAATCGGGCGGACCAATTTCCAACTCGTCGCCTCGCACTCGACCGCGCGGCGCTGCGAGCTGAATGACGTCTACGAGGAACTGGCCGATCGTTTTCACGAGGTGCGGCTCGCGCTCAACCGTCTCTCCGACGAGCTGCTCAATCTCGACGACGACCACAGCGCTTCGCTTTTGCTTTGAACGAAACGCTCTTCAGTCAGATCCAGCGACTCTTCGAACGCACCTATGCCCAGGTCGGGATCAATCTCGAGGATTGCCTGATCGATCAGCGGCGCTGCCGCCAGCTGACCAAACTGGCGGGGGCGTCGGCCCGTGAGCTAAGCGAGCTGGCCCGGACGTTCCTGCGCACCGCGAACGATCAGCTTTACGTCGGCATTTACTATTCGCGCTGGCTCATCGAGCAACTCGAAGAACACGATCCGCGTGCTGGCCTAACGAATCGGAACATTCGTTCGCTCATCATGTTTGTCGAGGAAATCAACCACGCGCTGCATGCCGCAATCCAGTTCCGGAGCGGCGAGCGCCAGATCGCCTCGGAGGATTTTGCGCGCGATCTCGAGCTCCAGGCGCGGGTCGACACCTACCTTGTCCTACTCCTGTTCGTGGCCTTTTTTCGCAAGACGCAGCGGGTCTCGCGCACCGATCGCCGCTGGCTGCGGTTCCATCTTTTCGAGGCCCAGAATCCCGGGGCGTTTCAGGATGAGAATCTGCGCGGCCGCTACCTGGAAACGACCGAGCTGGCCGCGAGCTATACGCGCTTTCTCGATACCATGAATGGGGCCCGCCGGCTTGAAGAGATCAGGAATTTTCGCGCGCTCGAGTACGACGCGAAGAAGCGACGCATCCTCGCATTGATGGATGTCCCGCCCGCAGCGCCAGTTCCGCCGCCCTAACAGATCACTCAGGTTTCCTTTTCTCGGTCGCCGGACGGAGGAGTATTGTCTGTCCGACCGCCAGTCGACCGATGCGAGTGACCGCGCCGTAGATTCCCGCGTTGTTCTGGTTCGCGCGAACGACCGCCTTCAGCACTTCCGGAGCAGGACTCGCTGAGTCGGGATCAAGGTTAACCATCGAGCAGCGAACGTCGCGCATCGTGACGGTGATGGCGGGGGCGTTGTCCCCCTCGCCGAATGAGAGTACACCGCCCAACCACTCGTCCTCCTGGAAGGGAACCGATCGCAGTAAACGAACTAAAACATTCGGGCGAAATCGTCGCACGTCTGGGCTCCGCCCTGCGAGTCGTCCGATCTCGCGCACCGTATCGGAGGCGATCACGGAGATACTCGCTTCATCGAAGATGCCATGCCTCAACTGCATCATCTGCACGGGAGCCCCGTACCGACGTCCGACCTCCGTGGCCAAGTCCTCCCCGAAGACAGGCATCGCGTGGCCATCCGGCGCGCGAATATGCGTCGGAAGGTCTCCCTGTGCACCGTCTTCGCGGCGGTGGGGAGCAAACAGGAGCAGGTCGGGAAGCTTGCTTGCTGATAGCCACGGGAACCCGCTTTGGTCATCAATCCGCCGGAATGCCAGGCGTCTGTCACCATCGAGGCCGTGCCAGCCCAGCCTGGCGACCTCGAGTCGTTCGCCGCCCATGGACTTCACGGGATACCGGAAGATCGCCTCTACCTGTCCGATTTCTATAGACATGCACGATCCGAGTCGGCCCAACGTCCCGGATGAGGCGCGGCGGGTCGAGCGCTTCCAACATGGCACAGCGACGCAATCCCGCCGTCGCCTCCAGCACGGTTGTTCGGCTTTGGCATGTATCAGATTTAATGCGGGAGGGCGGCCAGGTCAACTCGCACGACGGCCCCTCTCCCCGCCCTCTCCCCACTCGTTCCTCGCGGGGAGAGGGAGAAAAATTACCAGGGGGCGACGTAACCCAGGGCGGCGCTCGTCCCTCGTTTGCCCTGGGCTGATATATTTCGCCCCTTTGGGGCTGCGGCCTTATCCCGCGTGGTCGATGACGATCTCGTAGTCGCCTTCGCCTTTCATGATCATGAAGCTGTCGCGGAGATCTTTGTTGAGATCGAAGTCGCTGCGCTTTTTGAATTTGTCCCCGACAACGACCGGCCCGGAGATTCGACCGAGAACGAAGGTGCGGAAATCGGCGCGGTCTTCTTTGTAACCGATGACGTACCAGAGGTTCTCGATGCAGGTGAGGTGATAGCCCAAGCACCGCTATAGCCGAACATTGAACCGTTGAACCTTGAACGTCGAACCTTGAACATCGAACACCGAACAAAGCCAGGGACGCTGTGGAAAGCGTCCTTACCATGGATCGGTGAACTCGAACCTTGAACGAGGGTGGAAGTGAGGGCTACTTCAGGGTTTATGGGGCGCACCTGGGATGGAGTCCACCAACCATCGCTGGTGAAGGCCGAGGGCCAGGTCGCGGTATTCGTCGAGGTCCATGGGTTTAACCAGATATTCGCGCGCGCCCAGCCGCTTGGCGGTTTTGGCGTACGACTCGACAAGCGAGGAAGAGAGAACCACTACCGGCAGGGCGCTTAGCTCGGGATGAGATTGCAACAGGCGAAGGAGATCGAAGCCGTCCAGGGCGGGCATCCTGGGGTCCAACAGGAGCAGGTCTGGAAAGGGATGCTGGTTGCGATCCGAAAAAGGGGGTTCGCCCAGAAGATAATCCCACGCCAGCTTCCCGTTGCAGACGTGGACCAGTTTATGAGTGAGAGGCGCCTTTTCAAACCCGCGGCGCAGCAGGACGAAATCGTCCGGATTATCCTCAGCAACCAAAATGCATTTCTGTTGGTTCACTAGGCGCGGTCCAGCTCGATCCAAAAGCGGCTGCCTTGTCCGAGTTCGGAGTCCACTCCGACTTGTCCGCCCATTTTTTCAACCGCCTTTTTGACCATGCTTAAACCAAGGCCGGTTCCTTCGTATGCTGCATCATTGTGCACGCGCGAGAAGACGTCAAAGATTCTTCCCTGATCTTTTGGCAAGATGCCGATACCATTGTCCTGGACCCAAAGGCGCAATCGGCCGTTGGTGGCTTCGGTCCAGAATTTAACACATGGGACGCGGCCAGGTGGAACGAACTTAAGGGCATTGCCGAGGAGATTTGAAACGCATTGACCCAAGGCCAGCTCATGGCCACGGACCTTGGCGGACGAGGCGACGATCTCGATATTGGGGCCGCTCAGATTGGGATAAGTCTCTACTATCTCGCGCATCATTTTGTCGAGATCGAACGTGGCAACCTCATTCTTATCACCCGATAACCTGGTGTAGGCGAGCACGTCATGAATCAAGCGAGCGAGGCGATTAGCTGACGATTGGATGCGATCCAAATACGATTTCGCCTCGGATCCCAGCTTGTCTCCATATTCTTCCAGGAGGATTGCGACAAATCCCTGCATGGTGCGGAGCGGTGCGCGCATATCGTGAGAAACGATGTTGGAGAACGCTTCCAACGCTTCGTTCCGCTCCAATAATTCTGCTGAAGTTTTCCGCAGCGCATTCTCGCTCTGCTTTCGTCCGGTGAGGTCGGTGACGATGACCGAAAACCCTTTGACACCGCTGGCGCTCATGGAGCGCAACGAAAGTTGAACCGGACAGAAGGAGCCATCCGCGGCCTGGAGACTCCACTCCTCCGGGGGGCTGACGGGTTCGGTGGTCTTTAAATGAGTTTCCAGTTGGGGATGTTTATCTCGTGGAAAGAATTGTTGCCAGGAGGAGCCGATGACTTGTTCAAGAGGCGTTTTGGATAACTGGGAAAAACGGGTATTGGCATAGAGGATCGTTCCATCAGGAATAAGCATCAACGCCCCCTGGTTCATTTCTTCCACCAGGATGCGGTAGGGCATTTCGGCTCCCTGAAGTGTGAAAATCTGGTCCCCATCCGGACCGGAGGCGACTAGTGCATCCACTTCGCCGCTACGAATGGCGTTTAAGGTTTCCTCGGCCTCGGCCAGCCGCGATTTAAGTTCCTCAATCTCGGTTTTAAGCTTTTCCATGTGCCTCCTCGGATTCCTAGGCGGGACGCAAATCCAACCCGATCAAAATCCGATCAACATTGGTCATGTCACCGATGAATTTCCGCAACGGCACCGGCAATTTTTTTATCAGGGTGGGAGCGGCGATGATTTGCTCTCCCTTGGCTAGACTGGGTTGCTGATAGATATCGATTACTTCCAGGGTGTAACGGCCTTTCAGATGCGTTTCGCAAATCCGTTTGATGTTGGTGATGGCACGAAGGGATTTCGGGGTGGAGCCAGCCACATAGAGCCGCAGACAATATTTCTCGTCGGCGGCTTTGCTCAGCGTCTCTTTATATTTCATGGATTGCTCTTTGATGGATTCGGGCTTCATGCAGTTTGATCGCCCTTTGGACGCAGATCCAGACCGACCAGGACACGTTCGGTGTCAGAAAGGTCCCCCAGGATTTTCCGGATCGGCACCGGCAGCTTCCGCACCAGGGTAGGGATGGCGAAAATCTGGTCGCCCTTGGCGAGAGTCGGATTTTTCAGCAGGTCAACCACCTCGATGTGGTATTTTCCGGGAATATATTGGGCGCAGATTTTTTTGAGATTGGCAAAAGCAGTGACCGATTTCGAGGTTTGCCCTGCCACATAGAGTCTAAGCTCCCAAGCTTCCTGGCTTGGCATCTTTGAAGAGTTCTTTTTTTCTGCCTTGGCGGTTTTGCTCATTTGGTGGCTCCCTGGATTCTAGTCGCCCCGTGGTTTTTGAGATTTTGGCTCGACATCCGCCTGACGGTTGGCGGCCATGTTAAACCGGCTTTTGGCGTTGACCTGGTCGAGCAGAGTTTCCTCGGTAATCTCCTGGTTTAGCTCATCGATTTTTGCTTCCAATCCCGCTTTCAAGACCGCGATTTGGGCGTCAGTGACCCCGCGTTCGCGCTCAATCTCTCGCTGGCGGCGATCCATTTGTGCCTTTCGCCGATCGGCCTCAGCCTTCTCGAGGCCGACCTGCTCGATCCGAGCGGAACCGGTCAGCACCGTGGTCGGGCCGGCATAAACATCCACCAGGCCGATCCCATGATTGGAGAGCAGAACCTCGCGGATCTGGTTGGAGTGCTCCATTCCACGCGCTTTCAGAATATAAAGCCCACGATTGCGTTCGCCACCCGACTCGATGTTGCGCAACAAGATCCAGACATCCATCAGGGAGGAGATCGCGATTTCCGATGTGCTGCTCTCGCCGGTGGTGAGGCTCGGGAACATAGCGGTGACTTGTTCCGTTTTGAAAAAATCAATCAGCCGGGTCAGCATCGAACGCACTTCGATTTCGGTGCCCACGGTAATTAAATTAGTGACCGGGTCCATGACGACAACTCGGGGCTTGAATTTCTTTACGGCGTCATAAATGGTTAACAGGTGCATTTCCAACCCGTAGAGAGAAGGGCGGGAGGCGTGGAATTGCAGCAATTCTTTCTTCACCCACGGTTCGAGATTCACGCCAATGGAATTCATGTTGCGCACGATCTGGTTTTGAGATTCCTCGAAAAGAAAATAGAGCGCGCGCTCCCCGCGTCGGCAAGCGGCGTCAACGAAAGCGGCCGCGATGCTTGTTTTGCCCGTCCCGGCCGTCCCGGAGACAAGAATACTGCTGCCCCGGTAATATCCTTTGCCGCCCAACATCGTATCCAGCCGCTCGACGCCGCTCGAAATCCGTTCGCTCGAGGCGGGGTGATCCAATCCCATGGAAGTGACCGGCAGGACAGAGAACCCGTCTTTACTAATCAGGAACGGATACTCATTGGTTCCATGCACCGACCCGCGATATTTCACCACGCGGAGACGGCGAGTGGAAAGCTGTTCGTTGACGCGATGGTCGAGCAAAATGACGCAGTCGGCCACATATTCCTCCAGCCCATGACGGGTCAACAGGCCCTCGCCGCGTTCGGCCGTAATGATGACGCTCACCCCCTTGTCCTTCAACCAACGGAACAGCCGCCGTAATTCGGAACGGAGAATGGCCTCGTTCGGCAGAGAGGCGAACAACCCCTCGAGTGTATCCAGCACGACCCGTTTGGCTTTGATGGAGTCAATGGCGTGATTCAAGCGGACGAACAGACCTTCCAGATCGTATTCGCCGGTTTCCTCAATTTCGCTGCGTTCGATCCGAACGTAGTCCAGGACGATTTTTTTCTGGGCGGACAAGGCGTCCAAGTCAAACCCGAGCGACGCGACATTCCTGGTCAACTCTTCCTCATTTTCTTCGAAAGACATGAAAACACCGGGCTCATTGTGCTCCACCGCGCCGCGGACCAAAAATTCCATGGCCAGAAGGGTCTTGCCGCAACCGGCGTTGCCGCAGACCAGGGTGGGCCGGCCTTTGGGCAACCCGCCCCCCGTGATTTCATCCAGCCCGGAAATGCCGCTGGAGATTTTGTCTAATGGTCGAAGCTTTTTCGCTTTGCTTTTCGCTTGGCCGTTTTCTGTTTTCATCGTTGATTCTTCGCGGTCCGCCTTGACGTACGCTCTACGCGGCCCTCTGGGCAATAAACTTTTCATTGGATGCTGTGCTTTCATACGACCGGCGACCTGCCCAACAGAGTGAGATCAAATGCTGGGCAGTTTTCAGCAGAAGGTCCGCGAGCTCGCCAATGCGCGCGGCCAAGAGGATGTATCTCTTAGTAGCCATCTGCAAGTGGGGGAAACACCCCACGGTCCCGCCCCGATGAATCTCGTCGGAAATTAAAATAGTGATCTGCTCATGATTTAAGCAGGGATTTGGGGGTTGAGATCGGCTTCCGGCAGAGGACTTTTTTTGCGCCGCAGGGCGAGCAGCTTTAGATTGTCAAAGATGCTGTTTGACTCACTGGTGAGAAGCTCGCTGATGTGGGACAAAGAGGGGACGCGGTCACAGATGACTTTGATCGAGACGAGAAAGGGAACTGACAATAGAGCTCCGGGCACGCCCCAGAGCCAGGTCCAGAAGATTAAGGAGGCAAAAATGACCACCGGGTTGAGCGTGAAACGGCGGCCGAGCAGCACCGGCGTGATGAAGTTGGCTTCCAACAGGTGGAGCAGCAAATACCACGCGGGCGGAAGGAGTCCTTTCCACAGGCTATCGAAGGTGAGCAGCCCCACCATGGCCAGTGAGAGGATTCCGGCTACGGGGCCGAAGTAGGGGACAAAATTAAACAGCGCGACGAGCGCGCCCCACATGGCGGCGTTTGGCACCCCCAGCCAGTAAAGGCCGCCACTGGCGATAACACCCAGGCCGATGTTGATCAGCGAAACTGAGAACAGGTAATTGGAAATGTTTTGTTGAATCTCGTGGCTGATGTCCACCGCGCGCTTCTTGTCGTGCATGGTAGGCATCACCCGGACCAGCTTCTGCAAGAATAAGTCCCCCGAGGCGAGCAACAGATAGAACAACACCAGCGTCTCTCCCACCCCCACCAGAAAGGTTCCCGTCCAGCTCAGCAGCGAGGCGGAGCCGCGTTCACTCTTGACCTGGACCGTGGGGGCTTTCTTTTCTGCTTCTCTTTTTTCTTCTTCGGTGGCTCCCAGATTGTTGACGGCCGCCGCCGCCTCGCTGAAGCGCGCGAGGCGCGGAAAGATTTTCAGAACCCGCTGCCGCAAGTCGGTCATGTGTTGCGGCGCTCCATTCATCCACGTCAACGCCGGACGGCCCAATTGGAAGAAGCCAATCCCGATGGTGGACACCAGAACGCAAAGCACGACCGCGGCGGAGAGCGCCGGTGGAATGTGGCAGCAGGACAACCAGCGGATAAGCGGTTTCAACGTCATTCCCGCAATACAGGCCAGGACGACAGGCAAGACCACGGGACGGGCGAAGTAAAGAAAGGCAATCACACCGAGCACAATCAAGACGATTTGCAATGGCGTTGCTTTGGCCACCGTTGGGCTGTTCGGTTCAACTGACATGAGGTGTAACCCCGCCTGAAATTGACGCGGCGGTCCGCGCTAATTTGGCTGGGGCCTGATCGAGTTCGTCGGCGATGAATTTGTTTGCGACAGCAACAGCGCGAACACTTCGTGATAGAAATTCTCCATGTCCTTGCTCACGCCTGCCAGTGCCCGGGCGCGATCGAGTTGCGGCTCGTTTTCGCCGGCGACTTTCGCCAGGTGCCAGGCATAGCTTAACGCCTCGGTCTGGGTCAAAAGCAGGGTCTGCTCAAAGGTGTCGCCGGTCTGG
>PNAA01000042.1:0-290 GCA_003169975.1 Spartobacteria bacterium
GCCGTGACGGACACCACCGCCGGAAACCGGCTGCCATCCTTGCGGATATAGGTCAATTCATAAATGTCCTCGATCCCGCGCGAGGCCTTGAACACCAGAGCCTCGAAACCCGGCGCAATCGGGGTTCCGACCTCGACGCTCAGCGCCTTGGCGCGCGCGACGATTTCCTGCGTGTCGGAGATTTCGGCCGGCGTGACCTTGTTCATCACTTCGGCGGCCGTGTAGCCTAGCATCCGCTCGGCGCCGACGTTAAAGATCTGGATGACACCCTTGGCGTCGGTGGCGATGCT
>PNAA01000042.1:315-25242 GCA_003169975.1 Spartobacteria bacterium
ACCACCGCCGGGAACCGGCTGCCGTCCTTGCGGATGTAGGTCAATTCATAAATGTCCTCGATCCCGCGTGAGGCCTTGAAGACCAACGCCTCGAAGCCCGGCGTAATCGGGGTTCCGAGCTCGACGCTCAACGCCTTGGCACGCACGATCACTTCCTGCGGATCGGAAATATCCGCCGGAGTGATCTTGTTCATCACATCGGCGGCCGCGTAGCCCAGCATGCGCTCGGCACCGACGTTGAAGATCTGGATGACGCCCTTCGCGTCAGTGGCGATACTCGAGAAATTGGCGCTGTTGAAAATCGCGCTCTGCAAGGCCCCTGCTTTGAGCAGAACCTCGTCGCGCCGGACTTCGGCGACGATCTCCACCGCGTCGCCTTCGAGAACAACTTTTTGCTCCATAGTTGCTATTTCATTGCCCATTGACACCTCCGTTTTGTTTTGGGATGGAAAAGTAAAATGTCGCGCCGCCATCCACGACCCCATCCGCCCAGACCCGCCCGCCGTGCCGGTGAATGATGCGCTGGACATTGGCCAGGCCGATGCCGGTGCCTTCGAACTCGTTCTGGCTGTGCAGGCGTTGAAACACGCCAAATAGTTTCCCGGGTGTATTTCGGGTCAAAACCGGCGCCGTTGTCGCGAATGAAGGTCACTGTTTCGCCGCTTCCGTTGGGAGCACAACCGATTTCGATTTTGGCCTCGGTTCGAGCGCCGGTGAACTTCACCGCATTGGAAATCAAATTGACCAGCACCATTCGCAGCAAAGCACGGTCGGCTCGCACTAGTGGGAGCGGGTGGATTTCCCAGACGATCTTTCGCTCCTTCGTCTCCACCTGAAACTCTTTCAACGCCTCCTGGACCAACTGGTCGAGATTGACGTCCGTCTTTTGCAACGCCGCCCGCCCGACGCGCGAGAAGGCCAGCAGGTCATCAATCAGAGTCCCCATTCGATTCGCCGCTTGGGAAATCGTCGTCAGATGGCGAAGACTCTTCTCGGAAAGTGATGGCCCGGCGTCTTGTTGCAACAGCTCCACGAAGCCCAGGACATGGCGCAACGGCGCCCGCAAATCGTGGGAGACGGAATGACTGAACGCTTGCAGCTCCTGGTTCGCGTCTTCCAGTTGCGCCGTGCGTTCGACGACGCGTTGCTCGAGAGTTTCGTCGAGACGGCGTATTTCAGCCTCAGTCCGTTTGCGCTCAGTGATGTTGCGAATGTTGCACTGGATGAGTTGCTTCTGATCCACGAGGTAGGCGTTGCTGATGAACTCGACCTCGACGCGCTGCCCGTCCTTTGTTTCCAGGGGCAGGCCTTCGTAGCGGATACGGTCTTTCAGCTGCAGTTCAGCGAAAACGATCTTGGAAGCACCCGTGCCCTTGAAGGGACCAATCTCCCACAGTTTTTTCCCGAGAAATTCTTTCTGCGAATACCCGAGTAAATCTTTCATAAAGAGATTGGCGTCCACCACCTGCCCGGTGTCGGCGTCGAGAATGAGGATGCCGTCCTGCGCCGTTTCAAACAGCCGCCGGTAACGGAGCTCGGAGGCGAGAATCGCCTGCACGCTCCGCGCTTCAGCCTCTTCCGTTCGGGTATTGGCTTGCTCGGTCCGGGTATTGGCCTGCTCCGTCCGCGCCTCGGCCTGCCTCGTTCGCGTATTGGCTTGATCCGTCCGTGTCTCCGCTTGTTCAATCCGCACGTCCTCGCCAGGCGCGATTGCGCCTGGGCTCCCGTTTATCGCGCGTTCCTCACCAGCCACTGAGAGGCACACATTCTCGACCGGCAACAGCTTGGGCCTCGACATCGACAAGTCATGGAAGTTCACAGGCGACACTGGCCGTCAGCGCAGCTTGTTTCGGTCCACCGGCCGAAAAATCGGCACGCCCTTAGAAAATAAGCTCCCCATTGGGCTCCGATCCCTGCCAGTGCCATTTGCACGCTCAATCACGTGCGCGTGGAGAACGTGGGGGCGCGTCCTTCGGGCCAATGTTGCCCAAATGGTTCAGAACCGGCGATTGTAAAGTGCGATAGGCGAGCGCTGGAGCATTCCATCGTCAAGCATCTCGTCGAAACGCACGACGGGCCGTTGAAACCCACAGACCGGGGAAAGGGCAAGGCTCAACGTTCGGATGCGGTGGGCTTGCCTCGAGCCGGGCGCAAAAAGCCCGCGCCACCTTGCGGCGACGCGGGCTGAATGATTAAGGCGACTCTCTGGCTTTATATGAGCCGGCTCGCCGCAAGGCTGCCGTTGCCATTACCGTTGCCATTACCGTTAGGCGCGATCGCCGCCAGCGGAGCCAGCTCCTCTTCCGACACCGCCGGCTTCGCGGCTGCCGGAGTTGCCGGCATCGTCACGAGGATCGGCTCGCTCGCCACACTCTGCGAGCCGCCATTCACCGCCTGCGCGATGATCTCCAGCGTGATTCCCACCGCCACACCTTCCAGCACCGCCAGCGGAGTCAGCGAGCTGGCCGCCAGCTTGCACTTCGTATCCAGCCTCACGATCTTGGTGCGGAAGCGATAACGCGTCGCAAACGGCATCGCATCGCACTCCAGCAGGATTTGCGAATCCATCACCGTCGCGTGCAGACCGGTCGGCGCGCTCGGCGTCGTCTGCGTCGACGGCATCTGCAAACCAAAGGCCAGCCAGCGCGGATCGTCCTTCGCCAGCTTCTTATCCAGGTTCGTGACGACATCGCCGATGAGCTTCAGCAGATCAGTCTTGGCCGGTTGCCGCACATCATCCGCCGCCTTCAGCGGCTGCTCGGCGGTGGCGACACCCTACTGCCCGGCGATCGCCACATTGGTCAGCTTCGTCGCCACGGCCGCCGTCACATCCAGGTCCGGCACCTCATAGCTCGGGTTATTGGTGTAATAAGTCGCTAACGAGTTCCCGAGGGCGATGCGGCCTTCGATCGTTTTCGGCACCTGCGTGCTGGGGGCGACGAAGCCGGCTTCCGCCCAGGCGGGCGACTAACGGCTGCCGAGCCGGCGGGCGAGGACCGCGCGCACCGTCAGGATCCAGTTGTACAAGTCCTTCTGCGCAGGCTTGGAGACTTTGTAGGCATTGTTAACCGTATTCCGGGCGGCATTGAATGTGTCGCCGGCGTTCTCGAACGCAGTCTTGCTCGCGAGCATTTGAGCTGCGCTCACCAGTGTGACAGGTATCGCGACGGCAAAAGCCACGAGCCCGTTGTACATCTTGGTCGCCAGGTTAAAGAGCTGGCCCCAATTTTGTTGGTATAGTTCGTATGCCGGCCTAACAAGCACGAGCCATACCACCGTCCTGCACTCGTTATGCCAGGACATGGGAGGACAGTCATAGAGCTAGAACAGTTATAACTTTTAGAACACTCTTCCTCGGCGAGACAACCCCGGCAGCCGCCCGAAAAAATTTCCCGTTAGGCAAATTGCCGCGTGCACCGGCCCGGCAGAAGGGCGAAGTTTGCCGGCATGATCACGATCGCAGTCCGCCCCACCAAAAGATTCGGAGGCGCCTGGGAAGCGTACGAAGCGCCCGGCGTGCAACCCGCCTTCACCGGCCCGCAAACCCGGGAATACGCCCTCTCCTACGCCCGCGGCCGCTTCGGCGCCCGGGCCGGCGAGATCCACCTCTACGACAGCATCGGAGCCGCGATCGAGGAAACGATCATGATGGACGATCGCCCGCGCCGCTGATCCGGAGGAAGGCAAGAAGTGCTCGACCCGGGAATCCTTCGAAACGCGGTTTGTCTCGATCTCTCAAAATTCAAGGATCGATCCCTAAATCGCCTACTCGCTGGCGCCGACGGGAAGAAAATGACGAGGGCAGGCAGCACGCCCAACCACGCGTAGAGTGTGGCGCGGCGCAGGTGTCGATTAAGGTAAGCGCGAACTGTCACGCGTGGTGTTTGGACCTAACGAGACACAAGATCAGCGACCGCTGGCGAGGGCAACAACTTCCAAGCCAGTTACGAAGGCGGCGACGGGAACGATCTCACGCTAACTGTCGTGCCCTAGTCTGCATCGCGACGAGAAAACAATCGCGCAGTGCGCGGAGGACGCGGAGTCATCTGGGCCATTGCGGGCGACACGCCCGCCTCTGCAGCACAGAGCCTTGCGTCGTCCCAGACTCTGAAACGGAGACGCGACCCGTAACGCAGCCCCGTCGTCGCCGGGAGAGTTTGGGCTTTCAAGCCCTTCCCTGCAGGATGAGCTTGCGGCTCGGAAGGGCGAAGCGTCTCTCGATGAGAGAGCGTGATCGTTAGGGCGGGACTAAATCGGAGGCGCGCCGCGGTAGCACGAACGTTTGCCGCGCGACGCTCGATTGCAGGAGGGCGGGCTCATACCAATCCTCGAGCAATTCCTTGCGCAGCAAATCCGGATTGCGCGCCGCAAAATCCTCCCAATTGACGTACGACCCGCTCAGCCGTCGCTCGGCGATGAGGGCGAGAAAGGCGGCCCTGATCGTCTCGTGATAAACCTCGGGGCGCCCCGCCTTCGCCGCCAATCCGCGCAGACCGCGCGCCAAATGCAGGAGCGCTTCAGGGAACGGATGTCGCTCGAGCAACTCATAGCCGACGCGCACATGGGCGCGATGCGGAAAGTGTCGCGGATCGATCCGGCCCTCCTCGAAGTCCGACAGAGGACCCGCGAAATCATTTCCCGGCATGGTCCTCCTCTACCAGACGATGGCTGTCCTGCGCCCTGAGCTCGAGGCCGTAAATCGTCCGCAGCCGCTTGATATGGCCGAGCGTCTTCGGACTGAAAGCCGACTTCCCTTCCAGCGCGTGCAGGGTGATGCCTTCGAGGAGATCGCCTAACGAAAGATCCAGATATTCCGCCAGCGCCTTGAGGGTTTTGACCAGGGTCTTCTCCATCCGCGCGCCGATCTGGACGCGCTGCACCTTTTTCGGCCCGGTTTCTTGTTTCATTGTGGTAGTGTTACCACTACAGCAATATAACGCAATCAGATTTCGAGCTTGACCTTGAAATCTCTTTCCGCGCAATCTGCCGACAAATTCGCTCCACGATGAAAACAACGTCGACTCCAATCTCAGGCCAGTTTCAGAACGTCGTCGCCTGTGGCGCCACGCGCGCCGCCGCGCTCGTGACCCTTCTCATGCTCAGCCTCGGCGCGGCTTGCCCGGTTCGCGCGGGCGACGCAGCTTTTTCCGAGCCCGGCGGCACCCTCGTTAATCCTCGTTATTTGCATACTGCCATCTTGCTGGCGGACGGCCGGGTTTTGCTGGCCGGAGGTCTGATCCGGCAGGGCGTTGGCTTTGTCGCCGCCAACGCTTGTGAAATCTACGACCCGGCCACGAACACCTGGACAGCGACCGGAAGTCTGAACGACGCGCGTTATGGTCATGGGGCCGTCTTGCTTTCTGATGGACGGGTCCTTGCGGCCGGCGGCGACCCGACTGGCGGCATTACCATGAAAACAGCTGAGATTTACGACCCGGCTACGGGAACTTGGAAATTGACCGGGCAGATGCTGACGAGGCGGGGGCCCGAGTTGATTCTATTAACCAGTGGCAAAGTGCTCGCGGCTGGAGGATCCATGCAAAACTCGACCAACTGCGAACTGTTCGATCCTGCGACCGGCAAATGGTCAGTTACTGGAAGTTTGAACGTTGGGCGTGATGGTGGCTACCGTGCGACCCGCCTCAGCGATGGCCGGGTTCTCATCGCGGGCGGCCACTCAGAAACCCTCGCGGGCTTTGTTCGGGACACCGAACTTTACGACCCCGTTACCGGAACCTGGAGTGTCGCAGGCATGCTTAATCGTGCTCGCAGTGGTCAGGAGCAGGTGCTCCTCGCCAATGGGCAAGTGCTGATTGCCGGTGGGCTGGTAGGTCCGCCGAGCAACCCAACCATTACCCGCATCGCGGAGATCTTCGATCCGGCTACAGGTTCATGGAGCCTTAGTCACCCTCTCACGACTCCGCGCGCCGAGTTTACCGCTAACCTCCTGCAAGATGGCAGTGTCTTCGCCGCCGGCGGGACCTCCTCTGAAGCTCTGAGCAGCATTGAAGAGTTCGACCCTCTCGCCGGCCGATGGCACCTGCTGTCCACCACCCTGGCGACCCCGCGCCTCCTGCACAGCACGACGACCTTGCTTGACGGCAGTCTCATCATTGCCGGAGGTGTTGATGCGAACGGAAGACTCATCCCAGGCGCGGAGCTTTTCGTTACGCCCCGTTAAACCTGTCGCGCAATCGAGCGAATAGCTATTTCTTGATCGGGTGCAGTTGACTCGGGCGGCACTGGCGCAAAGCTGGGAGGAGGCTACTCGTTAGGCCCGGGTAAACCCGGCGCGCCGACACCCGCCCGACGCAACGCAGTGGCAACTCACGAGCGCCTCAGGACGCGCGACCAGAGGAAGAAAAGCAGGCCGAGTGCGCCGAGAATCGCAGCGGCCACCAGCCAGCTGCCGGTCTCCGGAATATGGAGATAGGTGCGGTCGTGGCGCACGCCATCGGCCAGGCCAAGCAGAAAGCAGAGCAGGGCCACGGCAAAGAAAATAATGCTAAAGGCGAGGGCGGAATCGCGGGATGGGCGCGGGATGGGTTTCGAAGGAGGCATTGGAACGGTGGAGATTGGTAAGCGCCGCGGGCCACTGCGGTCAAATGATTTTGTTGCTTAATTTCCCGGAGCGAGGAAAAGCGCGACCCAAGTCCATCGAAAAATGAAATTATTTCATTTGAGTTTGGAGGGAAAAGCGCTCAAACATTACCACAAGATGTTTCGCAAGCTGGTTCAAATCGAATCGACTTTCACCTGCGCTTTGATCACCCGCCCCCGACAAAAGAGTTAGGACGACAGCGAAACATCAATGCAGGCTCCCAGCGAGGCAAGCGAAGCGCGGAATGAGACAAGGCGACAAGGCTGTCGTCGTTAAATCGTGGAGCTCTGACGTTCTACCCGGAACGGAAGGCACAATCGCGAGGCGAATGCGCGGCGGCTATGCTCTAAGCATACAGGGGTGCTTTAGCGATGCCCGCGGCGTAGGGGCGGATGCCCAGCTCGGCGCCTATCTTGGCCGCGCTGCGGGCCGCTCGCGCGCCACAACTCCAGGGCCTCCTGTTTGTATTGATCGGTGTAGCGCGCCCGTTCGCGAGCCGGTTTGCTTAACTGTGTTTTCATGTGGGCTACCCTCGGTTTTTACCCCAAGCCCACTGTCCGTCAATTTAGGGCGACCCCAGTCTGACCCCTGTGACGTCTTCCAGCTGCGCTCCGGCCGGCCCTCCAAACCGCCAGGAACCCCGGTGGCAGCTCGAAGAAGGCTGCTCGGCACTTAAGGAAACGTCGCAGGCACTCCCTGTACCGTATTCAGCATGAACCAGGCTCCGCCGCCGCCTTGCTGGTCGGTGCCATCAGGGCCAATTTGGAAAAACTCACTCTCATCGAAATCTGCCGTTATATAGCCGTACTGATCAGCCGTAATGGAAGAAAGATTATTCGAAAACGGGCCAAACTGCGTGATAGCGAACGTCCGCTTGTCGAGCTCAAGAGCGACTGCACTCCGGCTCGTCCCAACCAAAAGAAAGTTCTTATTCGCTGCCATCGATCCCTTCGCCGAAGACCCGCCCGTGAGAGGCAGCGTGATAGCCTGCGATAAAGTGACGGTAACCGTATCGAAATCCGGCGTGATAACGTCAGTTTTTGTGTAAACATTCAGCACAACCTGGTCCTGATTCGCGCCAGCAGCGACGTCCAGAACATAAATTGCGCGAGTAACAGTATTGGTACTGACGTTTGTCCGGGGATTGCCTTCCAGCATCGCGCCAACCTTTCCGAAAGGGCCCAAGTTGCCAGAGCCATAGCAGCCGCTGGTGTTTTGGGTGGAGCCGCACGTAATCCAGGTAGGGGTGGTGTGAGTAGAATCAAAAAAGTAGCTCGTGAACAAAGTTGCGTCGATTGGTGCAGTGGGTGTGACCTTCGTCTGTCCGTCGCTGACGTTGGCGCAAAGCAGCGTTATCGCGAGAACGATTTGAGATGTAATTTTTGTTTTCATTTGCGGCTTTGTTATCAAGCCGCCGTTCACCTGGCAAGCTTTTCAGTCTTGGCGCGACCTACAAAGCAGCCGCACACGCTAGGCAGGCGGTAGGTCAAAGCGCACGTGGGGCAGTCTGGGGGTCAGTCTGTGAATCGCGGCATTTTCGGCTCGACAAATTGATTGGGCGGCGGGTAGAGAAAAGGGGTGGCGCGGAAAGCTCGGGTTGAATTTGCGGGCGCAGTCTATCATTTGCTGGACTCCGAACTTCTTCGCGAGCAGGTCGCGGGGATCGTCAGGAGGCGATCTTTCGCGAGGAGGCAGATCGGGAGCGTTTCCTTTTGGCTCTCGGGCAGGTCTGCGCCCGGAGCGGTTGGCGGGTGCATGCCTTTGTCCTGATGAGGAATCATTACCATCTCCTGATCGAGACGCCGCAGCCCAATCTGGTCGCGGGGATGCGCTGGTTCCAGAGCACCTATACGATGCGCTTTAACCGGCGGCACGGCCTGAGTGGCCATCTTTTCCAAGGCCGCTATAAGGCGCAGTTGATCGATGGGCGTTCGGCCGGATATCTGCGCACGGCCTGCGATTATGTGCACCTCAACCCGGTGCGGGCGAGGCTGGTTTTGGCGGAGGAAAGGTTGGAGTCTTATCGGTGGAGTAGTTACCCGGCCTACCGGTGCCCTCAGTTGCGGCCGGGCTGGCTGCGCCTGGATGACCGACAGGAGGCCATCTTTGGCGATGACGTCGACCGGTCCGACTTTTGTGCGGACGCTGGGGGCGGTCTGCCGCCACACGGGCTGGCAGGTGCGCGCTAGATTCCGTAATATTTTTTTAATCCCCAGACCCGCACACGCTGCGGCAGGAAGCGAAAGATTAACGGCGCGATCCGCGATTGGAAAACGTCGCCAACCGTAACGCGCGGCGGTGGATTGGCGGACTCAATCAAACGCAGGACACGGCGCGCCACGAGGTCCGGCGGCGGAGCGTTTTGCATGTTTCGCTGGACTACCTCCCACGTTTTGGAAACACGCGCGTCATCGGATGGTTGGGGCGAGATGGAGTCGTTGAAGCTCGTGCAGATGTCGGCCGGCTGCAGATCGACGATTCGCACCTGGCGATCGCTGAGCTCGAGTTGCAGCGAAAATGTGTAGGAAGCCATCGCCGCTTTGGCGGCGTTGTAGGCGGACATGAAGGGCACGGGCAGGCGCGAGGCGAGCGACGTCACGTTGATAATCAGTCCGGACTGCCGGGCGTTCATCGCAACGAACGCCAGCCGGCAAAGTTCGATGTGCGCAAAGACCAGGGTGCGGAACAACTCCTCGATCTTTTCCGGCCCGAGAATCTCCGCGGCGTCGAAGTGTCCGCCGCCCGCGTTGTTGATCACGACATCGAAGTGCCCGGCTTCGCGCCATGCAGTTTCAAAGACGGCGCCGATTCCCGCCAGCTCAGCGAGGTCGAGGCGCACCGGGTGGAGATGGCCTAACGATGGGATGCGCGCCGGGTCGCGCGAGGTTCCCCAAACTTCGTGGCCTGCGGCACAAAGTCTTTGGGCGATGGCCCGGCCGATGCCGGAGCTGGCGCCAGTGAGGAAAATTTTCTTCATCCCGATCGGTTCGCTTCCAGTTGTAAGCTCGGACTTTATCTGATTGAAAGGCTTCGTTAGCAACCGGCTCGGACGAGCTGTCACACCCGAAATGGAATCTGCTTCGCCATCTCGCGCGCTCCGCATCGCGCTCGACGCCCGCTACGTGCGCGAGAAGCCGAGTGGCATCGGCGCCTATGTGCAGGCTTTGGTGGAACGGCTGCCCTCCCTGGCGCCGTCCGATCATTTCTTTTTCTGGGCCCATCCCCTGGCGCCGCGGCCGCTTTCGTCCGCGGCGAATACTTCGGCCACGATCGTGAAGGCCGGACCGAACTCGCCGTGGCCGGTGCTCTGGCCACAGCGGCACGCTTCTTTCGAAGCGGTCGACGTTTTCCACGGTCCGCACAACATGATGCCGCGCGGCCTGCCGTGCGCGAGTGTGATCACGGTGCACGATGTGATGGCGCTCGAAGAGCCGGCGATACACCTGCAGGGACTCGAGCGGGTCGTGAAGAGCGTCTATTACCGGCAGGCCGTCTGGCGCGCGCTCCGAAAAGCGACGCGGCTGGTCGCGCAAAGCCGGGCGACCGCGGACCGGATTTGCGCTCTGGTCCCGGCTGCGGCCAAACGTCTGACCGTCATCTGGTCGGCGCCGGACAGCGATCTCCGGCCGCCTAACGATCCGGCGAAGGCGCAGGAACGCGCCGCGCGCCTAACGAGAGGCGAGTCGCCCTACCTGCTGCTGGTGGGCGCGAACACTCCGAGCAAGCGGCACGATCTCGCGCTTGCTGCTTTCGCGAGAGCGGTGCCCCGTCCCTGGCGTCTCGTCGTCGTGCAACGGCGCAAGGCCAGCGCCGGCCTCGTGCGATTGGCGAAGGAACTCCAGGTCGATCATCGGGTGGTCTGGCTGGAGACCGTGGCGCGGCAGGATTTGGTCACGCTCTTACAGGCCGCTGGCGGATTGATTCAGCCGTCCGTTTACGAAGGATTCGGCTTGCCGGTTTTGGAGGCGATGGCCTGCGGTTGCCCGGTGGTGGCGAGCGATATTGCGCCGCTGCGCGAAGTGACGGCGGGGACTGCACTTCTGTTCACGGCGGGCGATGTCACGGCGCTGGCGAGCGCCCTGCGCGATTTCGTTCAGTCGCCCGGATTAAGGCAGTCTCTCGGCGGTCAGGGCCTGGCGCGTTCCCGAGATTTTTCGTGGGATCGGTGCGCACAAGAAACGCTGGAAGTTTACCGCGACGCAGCCGCAACGAACCGGTGACTGAGATGGACAAAGACTCTTCCTCTCACGGGGCAACGCTCGCGCGCGGCGCCGCGATCAACACGCTCGCGTTTCTTGCTTCGAATTTGCGCGGAATTTTCACCTTCCTTGTCGCGCGCCTCCTCGGCAGCGCGGTCCTCGGCATCTTCGGTCTCGCCTGGGCGGCGATGGATTTGGTGAGCAAATTCTGCACGCTCGGATTCGATTACAGCGCGATCGCGTTCATCGCCCAAGCGGAAGGAGCGGGCGACCGCGAGAGCAGCCGCCGGGTGCGAAGGGCGGCGCTGACCGTCTCCTGTACCAGCAGCGTGTTGCTGGCCGTTTGCGGTTTTTTTCTTCTCTGGATTTTCGGACCGGCGGCCGGCTTGCGACCGGAGTTTGTGCGCGCGAGCGCGGTTATGCTCCTCGCTCTGCCGGGCGTTACGCTCTACCGCGTGAACACGGCTTTCTCACGCGGCATGACGGTCATGCAGCACGACATCTATTCGCGTGGCCTAACGGAAAGCTTCGGCACCGCGGCCGCGCTTCTGGTCGCGTTTGCGCTCGGCGCGCGGCAGCTCGCGCCGGAATTCGCCGGCATCGCCGGAACGCTGGCCTCGGGACTCGTCGCTTTCTTTCTCGCGCGGCGTTTGTTCACTGCGCAGGGAGCGGGCGCGGTTTTGCCTAACGACGACTTGGTGCCCTCGCTTCTGCGTACCTCGGCCCCGATCGCGCTCTACGACCTGCTCAACATCGGCATCATGCGGATCGACCTCATCATGCTCGGCTGGTTCGTGGGCCGCGCGCCCGGGGTGACTCTCCAGACGCTTGGCATCTATGCGGCAGCGGTCGAAGTGGGAGGCGGGCTGCGCAAAGTGAGCCAGTCCTTTACCCCGATCTTCACGCCCATCGTGGCGCGTCAGGTGGGCGGCCACCAAATCCGCGAAGCCGAGGCGAGCTACGGATATCTTGCCCGCTGGATGCTGGCGATCCTGCTCCCCGCCGTCGTCGTGCTGGGGCTGGCTGGCGGTGCGATCATGACGATTTTCGGCTCGACGTTTTATCGTGGCGGCATCTGGGCGGCGGTCATCGGCTGCGGTTGCGCGCTGAACGCGTTCGTTAGTCTGGGCGAGACGATCCTGATGGTGGAACGCCCGAAGATCAACCTGATGAACTCGACGATCGCCTTTGTCGCCGCCGTCGGATTGAACCTCCTCCTGATTCCGGCCTACGGCGCGCTCGGCGCGGCCTTCGGCGTGCTCTGTCCTTATGTGATCAAAGGTCTGCTGCGCTGGATCGAGATCCGCTACTTCTACGAATGGCGCTGGCCGTGGCACGCGCTTTTCAAGCCGTGGATCGCGGCGCTCATCGCCCTCCCCTGCGGCGTGCTCCTGCGTTGGGTGAGCCAGGCGTGGTGGTCGGATCTCGCAGCGGCAGCGCTTTATCTTGCCGGCTACTTCATCGCCTGGCGCATCATCGGGTTGGACCCTAGCGACCGCGCGGTGCTGGCACAGCTTTTCCCAAAGAAAAGCGAGCGTTCAGGCGTCTGAGAAAGCGGAAGCGCGCTGGCCGCGCGGATGGCTGCCGACGATCACGCCGTCCTGCATTTCGTGAATCCAATCGCACGCCTCCGCGATCTCCGGGTTGTGCGTCACGAGGAGCAACGCTTTGCGTTCGTCGCGCACAATTTTCTGCAACAAGCGAAAGGCCCGGCGCGAATTCTTGGTGTCGAGATTACCGGTCGGCTCATCCGCCAGGATGACGCGCGGATCATTCGCCAGCGCGCGGGCGATCGCCACCCGCTGCTGTTCGCCGCCGGAAAGATGCCGGCTCGGCCGGCGAAGCTTCCCTCCGAGATCAACCTCCTCGAGCAACCAGGCGGCGCGTTCCAGCATCGCCTCTTCCGTGAGGCGACCGAGCCGCCGCATCGGGATCATGACGTTTTCCTGCGCGGTGAAATCCTCGAGCAGAAAATGGAATTGAAAAATGAACCCGAGCAGCTCGTTCCGTTTCCGCGCCAGCTCGTCGTCCGGCAACTGCGCCATGAGGTGGCCGTCGATCGTGAGCGTGCCGGCGTCGGGATAATCGAGCAAGCCAAGGATATAAAGGAGCGTGCTCTTGCCGCAGCCTGAAGGACCGACGACCGCATGCACGCTCCCCGGCTCGAGCTCGAGCGACACTCCGCGGAGCGCGTGGACCCGCGAGTCGTCCTCGCCCAGATAGCGCTCGATGGCGCGGCAGCTCAACCAGATCTCTTCGCTCATCAGGACGGGACAGGATTAACAGGATTGACAGAATTTACGAAGGCAGGAAGCTCGGCGAAGCCGAGGTCTGAGAATCCAGTTAATCCTGTAAATCCTGTCCGCTTCTCCAACCTTCTGCTCGTTCGCCTACGAATCGCGCTCGCCGCGGATGAATTCCTCGACGTGCTGATAAGCCTCGTCGTCGGTCAACTGGATCGCCGGGTGTTTCGAAAAATAGGCCGACGCGGAATGCAGGACGCCGCCTTTCCCGCGATCGAGCGCGAGCTTGCAGCAACGAATGGCATCGATCGCCACCCCGGCGGAGTTCGGCGAATCTTCGACCGAAAGCTTGAGGTCGATCTCCATCGGCACGTCCCCAAAGAGCTTGCCCTCGACGCGAATGAAACAAATTTTGTTGTCGTTCTGCCAGGGAACGTAATCGCTCGGTCCGATATGAATGTTCTCGTCGGCGAGGCGGACGCCGATGACCGATTGCACGGCTTCCGTTTTCGAAGTCTTCTTCGACTCGAGCCGGCCGCGATTCAGCATGTTGAGAAAATCGGTATTGCCGCCGGTGTTCAACTGATAGGTGCGCTCGATTTTTACCCCGCGCTTGCGGAAGAGATCGACGATCGTGCGATGGAGCACGGTCGCCCCCATCTGTGCCTTGATGTCGTCGCCGACGAGCGGGAGATTTTTTTCCTCGAAGCGTTTCGCCCACACTGGATCGCTCGCGATGAAAACCGGGATGTTGTTCACCAGGGCGAGCCCGGCTTCGAGCGCGCATCCCACGTAGAAGCGCGTCGCTTCCTCCGACCCGACCGGCAGATAATTGACCATGATCTCGGCGCCGGATTCCTCCAGCTCCGCGATGATCCGCTCCCGAGTCGATTCTTTCTCGAGCGGCTGGAACGTCCGCAGCGGATCATAGCCGCTCATGTGCGTGCCCACTCCATCCAGCACGCAGCCCATTTTTACGATCGTCCCCGTCTTCGCGATTTTTTCGCAAAAAACCTTGGTGCAATTCGGCGGAGCGAAAATCGCTTCACTGACATCGATCCCCACTTTGCGGCGATCAACGTCAAACGCGGCGACCACTTCAATGTCATCCGGCCAATAGGGCCCGACCTGTTGATGCATCAGACCGACGCTCGCGCCATTGCGCGGCGAGCCGCCATAAAAGCTGATTCCCTGGACCAGCGAACTGGCGCAGTTGCCCACACCGATAATCGCGATAGGGATTTTACTCATGCGAAGCGCCAAGCTTGCCGCAGTCATTCATCGGGAGCAAGATGCAAAGTGAGCCGGCTGTTCCGCGACTGGGCGGCGTCCTTTTCGCCCCACGCTAACCTCGGTGCAAGATTTATTAAAGGAATAGCCTCGAAGAGGTTGGGTGGCGGCCGAATTTTCCCGGTCCGCCGTGGCTCGAAAGCTGTTCGACATCTGGTTGCGAGGGAATTTAGTTGCGAAAGAATGGGCCGCCGTAGAGAAAAATCTATGCGATCGATCTTTCGCCTCGCGCTTCTCGCGCTCGTTGCGCTGCCCTCGATCGCCCTCGCGCGGGGCGCGCCCCGCTACACGATCGACGACGTCGTTAGGTTGGCGCAGGACCAGAATCCCGAAATCGCGATTGCCCGGAAGAAAATTCAGGCCGCGCACGGGGCCCAGGTCGAAGCGCGCTCCGGTTATCTTCCCTCGGTCGTTTCCAATGGACTTTATCGCCGGCGCGAACAAGCGCAATCGTCGCGGCTTCGTCCGGACGATTACAACACCTCGGTCCGGGTGGTGGAAAATCTTTACACCGGCGGCGCCACCAGCAATCAGGTAGCGATCGCACAATTGAACTCGGCCAAACAACAAGACGAGTTCGAGGCCGTGACCGATCGCGTCACGATGGATGTGCGCCTCGCGTTCTACGAATTGCTTTTGAATCGGGAGAAAATCCATGTGCGCGAGCAATCCGTCGGCGTTCTGCGCGAGGAATTGAAAAGCCAGCGCGAACGCATGAGCGCCGGGACGGTTGGCCCGCTGGATGCCAGTCGCGCCGAGGTCGCGCTCGCCAACGAAGAGCCCGAGCTGGTGCAGGCCCAGACCGATTTGCGAAATTCTTATCTGCACCTGAGCGATCTTTGCGGAATCGACGCCCGCTCGTCCGGCGAACAGCCATTCGAAGCGGTCGGCACTTTGCAATACGAACCGCGTCACCCCGATCTCGATGCCACCCTGGCGCGCGCTCTGGCCGAGCGCCCCGAGATCAAGTCCGCGCAAAAAGATGCCGCGATCGAAGAAAAGCAGCTGGAAATCGATCGCAGTGCGATGCGTCCGCACGTCGAATTTTTCACTGGCTACGAAGCCTACAGCGAACGCGACCCGCTGGTCGGCCCGGAATTCAATCATGGTTACGTCGTTGGTCTCAATGGATCGTGGGCTCTCTTCGATGGCTTCGCCACGCGCGGCCGGATGGAGGCGACGCGGGCGCGGCGGGACGGCGCACTCCTCGCCCTCAAGGCGGTCAAGCTCGGGATCGAATCCGAAGTGCGCAGCGCATTTCTCGATTTGCAGCAGGCCGACAGCGTGCTCCAGGCGCAGTCGAAAAACGTGCGGACGGCGGATGAAGCGCTCGCTTTCGCGAAAAGTAATTTCGCCGCCGGGCTCGGGACGCAGCTCGATGTTCTCCAGGCGGCCGCGGATGTGACGCGCACGCGCACGACCCGGCTGAGTGCGATCTATCTGCATAACGCGGCGCTGGCGCGACTCGATCGCGCGTCGAGCAGCGATTCCGCGACGCTCGCTCTTGAAGTGCGCTCGACCCCGGCGGCCCAAAAGAAAGGCGTGGCTCCGGATGAGCAGGTTTTTCAATTCGCCCGTCCGCCGTCCTCGCTCGGCCAAGGAAAATGAAGCGGCTTCTTTTCATCTTCCTTGTGTTTGGACTCGTTAGTCTTGCCGCCGCACGCGGCTTGACGCTCGACGCGGCGCTCGCGCGCTCTCTCGAAAAAAATCCGCGCATCCAGCAGGCGAAGACCGCAGTCGAACAAGCCGCTGGTCAGCGCCTCGCCTTTCGCTCCATCGCGCTGCCCGACGTTGCCCTGGGGGTTCTCGCGGGAGTGCAAGGCGGCCACCGCGCCGGCCAGGCATCGACCGAGCCGTTCGGTTTCGCGCAGGGGGCCGTTCGGCAAGCGCTTTTCCAAGTGGCGATTCCAGCCTCCTTGCGCCGCGGCGACATCGAGGTGCTGCTCGCCGCCCAGCAATTGAATGTCGCGGTCGTCGAACAACTGCACCAGGCGCGCACCGCATTTTACACCGCGCTTTATGAACGCTCGCTCGAAGAACTCGGCCGGTCGCAACGTTCGCGCCTCGATGCCAACCTAACGAGCCAGGAGGCGCGCTATGAAGCGGGCTCGGTGGATCGGGGCGCGCTCGCCAGCGCGATTTTGCTCGCGCGGGAACTCGATCCCCAAATCGAGGACGCGCATCGCTCCTATGGCGCGGCGATTCTGCAACTGGCGACGACGATGGGCGACGATCTTGCACCCGGCGCGGCCTTGCCTTCTCCCGAGGGAGCCTTGAATTTTCGTCCGGTGAATTTCCCGCTGGCCAGTGAGACCAGCTCCGCGCTTGATCGTCGCGCCGATCTGCGCCTGGCGCGCCTGCTCGTGCGCGCCGCGCGCGAAGACCAGCGGATCAGCGCAGCCGCTTTTTATCCGCGAATCGATCTCGAACTTTTCGGCCGCTACATTCCCGCGACCAATATTCAACAGGCCAGCTCCGGTTCCGCGCAACGGACCGACGATCTTGTTTCTTCCGAGGCCCGCGCCGGCGCGAGTTACACCTGGCGGGTGATCGATAACGGGAAGGTAGGCG
Organism: Spartobacteria bacterium; assembly: GCA_003169975.1. Classification (GTDB taxonomy): domain Bacteria; phylum Verrucomicrobiota; class Verrucomicrobiia; order Chthoniobacterales; family UBA10450; genus Palsa-1392. The sequence continues at coordinate 17,220 of PNAA01000042.1, forward strand.
GGGCGGTCCTGCGGGAGCGATCCATTCGCGAGATGAATGAACTGCAATTAAAGAAACTCGAAGCGAGTGTCATGCGTGAATTGGCGGGCCTGCAAGATAATCTGCGGGCGATCGCCGCGCGCCATGATTCGCTCACCAAAGCTGTCGCAGTGGCGGAGAAAAATGTCGCGGTCGTCGAGAACAGCTGGCAGCAAGGACTCGCTTCGCAGTTGGAATTTCGCACCGCGGAAACGGGCTTGCTCGCCACCCGCAGCGGCATCCTGAAAGCGGCCTACCAGCAAGAGATGGCGCTCGCCGAATGGGATCGCGCGACGGGTCGCTACTTTCAATTCTCGGACGAGACCACCGCCAACGTGCATAGTTCCAAGCAGTGAACCTGCCCATTTCAAACCGAACGCTCTGGACGATCCTGCCGGTCGCCTTGCTGGTCTGCCTTGCGATTTTTATTTGGTCGCTTCCGGTCGCCGAAGTGGAACGGGTGGAACGCGGCACCGCCATCTCCGCGGTTTACGGCACGGTCCGGATCGAGCCGTCGTTTGTGAATAACGTCCGGGCGCAGAATGCCGGCTTCATTCATCTCGCTCCACCGCTCGCCGCCGGGCGCGGCGCGATCGGTCGCCAAGTGACGAAGGGAGAACTGCTCGCGACGATCGCGGACGAAAGCACCGCGCGTCAGCTGAAACAGGCGCAGGCCGATTTGCATGCGGCGGTCGAAAGCGCGCAACTGGAATTGCCCTCCGCGGAGCCGCTCAAGATCGCGGAAGGAAATGTGGAGCGGCAGGAAAAGCTGGCCGCGCTGAGCAACGTCCCGGCGGTCGAATACGAAAAAGCGAAGAGCGAAGTCAACCGCCTGCGCGCGGCGCTCAAGACGGAGACGATCGAACGCGATCGCAACCTCGAGGCGCTGCGGACAGGCGTGCAAAAAATCGAAGCTCAGATGAAAAACAGCGAAATCCGCGCCCCGATGGATGGCATCCTTTCCGGGCTCCGGATTATCGATGGCGAGCTGGTCGCCGAAGGCAATGAGCTCCTCACCGTTTCATCGCGGACGAATTATGTGCGTGGCGAGGTGAACGAGGAAGACGTCGGCGAAGTGAAGGCCGGGATGAAAGCCGACCTGCAAATGTATGCGTATCGCACCCGCCAGTTCAGCGCCACGGTTTCATCCGTCCTGCCCGCGGCCGATCCCGAGACCCAGCGTTACACCGTGATCCTCGACCTGGAAAAACCGCCCGAGAACCTGATGGCCGGGATGACGGGCGAAATGAATATCATCACCGGTCGCCACGAAAATGCGCTCATCGTGCCGACACGCGCCTTGCTCGTCGACCAGGTCCTGGTCGTCGCCTTCGGCATGGTGGAAGCGCGGACTGTCAAGGTCGGCTACCGCACCCTGGAGTTTACCGAAGCGCTCGAGGGCTTGAAGGAAGGCGTGCTCGTCGTGGTCGCCGACCAGGACAAACTGCATCCCGGACAATTCGTTAGGCGACGCCTTGTCGGCCCGGATCAGCCGGCCACCCGACGGTGACGCCGCCGCTCTACATCGCGTTTCGTTTTCTCGGGCACCGGAAACGCGCCTTCTTCCTCAGCCTCGGCGGCGTGGTTTTCGGCGTCGCCATCTTCATCTGCACCCAGGCCCAGACCCAGGGCTTCGCGAAAAATTTCATCGACTCCACCCTCGGAAGTAATGGCGCGCTTGTGATGCGCTCGCGCATTCAGACCCTCAAGGGCGCCGCGGCGTTGCCTCCCCTGCCCGTGCACTCGCCGCATCGACGTCTCTTCGAAGGGATCAGCAACGCATCGGAAATCATGCGAGTGAGCCGGCAATTCTCGAACGTCGTCGCCTGCTCGCCCGTGCTTCGCGGCACGCTCACCGCCCGGGCCGGATTCCAAAACGCGACCGTCGATCTTTTCGGGATCGATCTTCCCCTGCATCTGCAAACAACCAATCTCGCACGACAAATCGAATCCGGATCGCTCGACGACTTTCGCAACAACCCCAACTCGCTCATCGTCGGTTCGCGCCTCGCCGCGGCGCTCCAGGTGGACGTGGGCGAATCCATCCAACTTCTTTCGCCCGACGGCGAGTACCGGCGTTTTGTCGTCGCCGCGACCGCGCGCAGCGGCGTGGGCGTGGTCGATTCCGGCCGGATCTATTGCCACGCCAAAGTCGCGCAGAGTCTCCTCAAAAAACCTTACACGACCTCGCTCATCATCTTTAAACTCCGCGACCCGGACCGCGCGCCCGCGCTCGCGGCCCATTTCGAGACGCTCTTCAACCATGAAACCGAGAGTTGGCAGGAACGCGAAGAAGCGAATCTGCAATTGTTCCTAACGATCCGACTCTCGGCCGCCATCACCGTCTCGCTCATCATCCTGCTCGCGGGTTTCGGCATCTTCAACGTCCTCACCATGACTGTGCTCTCGAAGGTGAAGGAGATCGCCATCCTGCGCTCGATCGGCTATCGCCGCGGCGACATCGGCGCGATCTTTCTCTGGCAGGGCGCGATGATCGCGGGCGCCGGTTCGCTCATCGGCTGTGGCGCGGGCGCGCTCCTTACCCTGCTTGTGGCCCACATCCCGATCCGGGTGCGCGGCCTCATCTATGCGAACCATTTTCTCGTTACCTGGGATTGGCGTCATTATCTTTGGGCGACGCTGCTCGCCATCATCGCGGTTGCGATCGCGAGCTACGTGCCGGCCCGCCGCGCCAGCTTGCTCTCGCCCGTCGCCACGCTCCGCGGCACGAGCGGATAAACTCTCGATTCCCGTTGTCGGGAGCCGCTCTGAGAAGCATCATTGGAGGATGAAACTCACAATGCTGTTAGCCGTCGGCGCGGCTCTCCTACTGGGGGCTTGTGCGAGCCTCGATAAAACTCAAGAGACCGTGACCGAGATCCCCCCGCAGGACACCGCCGCGCGCGCCCAGGTCCCCGCCCAAGGTTCGTCCAAAATTCCGGGCGACCAAAATTTCTAGCTATCCCTGGCGGTCATCGACCCCGCACCCCAGGCTTCCTTACGACAGCAGCCCGTCTGCATGACTGCAGGCACTCCCCCCGCCGCCTGATCCCAGCTTCCCACCTCCGCCTTTAGCCTTTGCCTGCGCTGAGCTGGCCGATAATTGGCGCCGATTGAATTATGATGAAACCAAATCGCATCGGCAGGTGTCTCGAATATTGGGATATATTTTGCGAATCGCTCGCCGCGATGCTGATCAAGCGAAAACATGGAATTGGGTCAGCGGCCCGCACGAAACGGGGCCGGCTGCCATGGACGAATGTCGAATTCGCCGACTCGCCTTCAGGAGAGATCGACGAACTTTCGGAGATCCACAGGCCGGCGGTGGGGACTTTGGCACGAACGCGCCTGTTGCTCCTGGCGGCGCTTCGGGTTTGGGAGTTGAAGCGCGGTATCCGAGACTAGGGGCGCGGATTTAATCGAGAACCTGAAAATTCGGTTCTCTTTCTACTTTCGTCTTCAAGAGCCCGGTCGCGGCTTCGCATCTGTGACGGCTACTTTCCAATTTTGTTCATCCGTCATCCTTGATTTCATCTCCCACCTTTAGTTCGCCATCGCAGAGCACCTCCGCCACCAGCCCGCCGCGATGCACAAGACCGCGGAGCGTTCCAGGATGAGTCAAACGCATCAGATGCGTGCAAGGTTCACTCAAGCGCAAGCCTCGCAAGCGTACCGCGCCTACTTGAAACTCGCGTCCCACCAAATCATTTAACCGCACTCCTTTGGTGAGCAGATTCCGGCGCGCCTCCGCGGCTGAGAGTTTGTTCCCGCTTTCGCTCTCGTAAGCCTCCAGCGCCTCCGCCTCGATCAAGGTCACATCGCGGTTCCCCGGTCGGTCGGAGAAGGTCCCGGTCATCGCCGCATACCGATCTCCCTCCAGGCCCCGACCCGCGAATGCCCTCACTTGGTTCAGCGACTGTGTCGGCGCCGCTGCCTGCGCCGCGACATAGATTCCAAGTAACTGTCCCGATGTCTTCATCGTGTGAGAGTGACCGCTATGTCGCCGCCCTTCATCCTTCCTTTACGAATGGCCCGCCAAAGCATCGATCGCTTTCCACTCGTCCGGAGTGAGCTTGAGTTTGGCGGCGGCGACGTTTTCTTCCAGGTGCGCGAGCGACGCCGTGCCGGGAATGGGCAGCATCACCGGCGAGCGCTGCAGCAGCCAGGCGAGTGCGACCTGGAACACACTCGCGTGATGCGCCTTCGCCACTGCTTCCAGCGCTTCGCCAGGTTTCAATCCCCGGCCTCCGCCGATCGGCGACCACGGCATAAAGCCGAGCCCCTCTTTCTCGCAATAGACCAGCGTCTTTTCCCAGTCGCGGTCCGCGATGTTGTAGCGGTTCTGCACACTCACGATCGGCAGAACCTTGCGCGCCCGCTCGATCTCCTCCGGCGCCACCTCCGATAATCCGACGTGCCGAATCTTCCCGGCGCTCTGCATCTCCTTGAGCGCGCCGAGCGATTCCTCCATCGGCACCTTCGGATCGATGCGGTGTAACTGATAGAGATCGATCCGTTCGAGCTGCAGTCGCTTCAGGCTATTCTCGACACATTTCTTGAGATAATCAGGCCGACCGTCCGGCTTCCACTGGCCAGGGCCGGGTCGGGTCAGACCGCCTTTGGTCGCGATCACGAGCCCCGCCGGGTAGGGATGGAGCGCCTCGGCAATGAGCAGCTCGCTGGTTTCCGGCCCGTAGGCATCGGCGGTGTCGATCAAGTTTACGCCGAGTTCTACCGCGCGCTTCAACACCTTGAGCGCATTCGCCCGGTCCGCCGGCCAACCCCAGATGCCGTCGCCGGTGATGCGCATCGCGCCAAAGCCGAGCCGATTAACTAGGAGATCGCCGCCCAACTTCCAGGTGGGATTCGTCGCCAGGCTCGGAGTGGTCGAGGCAGTGGCGCCAAACACGGTGGCCGGCCCGCCCGCCAACAAGGTGGCTCCACCGACCAGGCTCAACCCAAGAAATGTTCGACGAGTCACACCGTTGTTCTGTTGTTCGCGCATCGCTTCTCGAGATTTGTTAGCCATGATGCCCAAAAATACGGTTGGCGAAAACAGCCGTCAATGGAATTGCCATTCAGATTCGGCGACGGACGAGAGCAAGAAACGCCTCATTTTTCGCAAGAATCGAAAAGCGGGGGACCCGGCGCGGGCGAAGCATTGTTTTAGCGATGGCGGTGAGACGACAGAAGAAGGTCCGTTTAGGCGCCCGATCAAAGCGGCGCCCGCCGGGCGGTTCGCAGCGGAGACAGCAACGGCTGGCCGCCGCATTCCCGAAGTCCACCGACGACCTGATGGAGTATTCTTTACCGCGCGTTGGGTCCCTCATGCGGACGCGCCGGCTGCTCCTGGCCGCGCTGCGGGTGTGGGAGCTGAAGCATGGCATCCGAAGCTGGAGCAATAACTAATCAGTTTCCAGCGGCATTCCCCCTTGCAAATTTCAGCGTGTCAGTGTTTCAGTATTTTCCCTCGTCTCATGCGCCCGCTGTTCCTTTGGTGGATATTCCTTAGCTGTCTCCTCGTCTCCTGCCGGCCTCCCCAGGTTGGCCGGGCGCAGGTCGCATTACTCGACGGCGCGCCGGTCTATCACTGGGCGAACTTCCCGAGCGGCTATCACGATGACATCGCCCGCGCTTTGATCCTGCGCGAGTTCCAGCGGCAAGGCTTTCATCTGCCCGAGCGTTTCGTCGACGAAGCCGTGCAGGAAAAAATCGAGAAGGATTATGGTGGGGATCCGGCAAAGCTTCTCGCGGAGCTCAAGCTCAGCGGAGAAACGCTGGCCAATTACCGGCAGTTCACCGGCGAAGAGATCATCCTGAAAGCGATGCGAAAGCGAGAAACGATCGTCGGTCATGATGGCCGTCCCCCCATCTCGGAGAAGGAATGGCTCACTTCCCTCCGTCAGGGTGCGCGCATTGAGATGATCAAGAGCGAGCGGTGACCAGCACTGCAAGACTCACACCCTAAGCCGCCAGCGTTCGCGAATCAGAACGGCCGCGGCCTGTGACAAGAGGGCGAAGTTGGCGGATCACGGCACCCGTCTTCGAAAAGCGGTCTTCAGTCCGCTTCTACCCTCATAGCCCGTAGCATTGCGGCTTCGAGCGTTTCGAAGTTTACCGGTTTCACGAGATGCTCTGTAAAGCCCGCCGCCAGGCTTTTCTCCACGTCGCCGCTCATGCCGAAGCCGCTAATTGCAATCCCTCGCATGCCGTTCGTGCGCAACTGGCTCATTAACTCCGCGCCCGTGCCATCCGGCAGGCCTACGTCGCTGATGAGAAGATCGAACGGGTCACCCTGCGCCGCCTCCCGCGCCGAGCGCAGGTCGTGCGCGACGCTGACACTGTGGCCCCGCCGCGCCAGCAAATTCCGCAGCGCTGCGGCGGTGTCGGCATGATCCTCCACCAAAAGGATCCGCCACGTGCTGCGCTCTCCCTTTTCGTCCGACCATCCCTTCTCCAGGCGCGATGGCGGTGCCGCGGGTGACTCGACCACCGATATCGTTAGGCGAAAAGTGGCGCCGCGATCGCGGCCATCGCTCATCGCTTCCAGCAAGGCGCCGTGCCCATCCGCGATCGATTTTGATATGGCCAATCCCAGGCCAAGACCGCCGTGGCGCCGTTGAAAGGACTCATCCCCTTGTTCAAACGCGTTGAACACCCGTGCGATCTGCTCCGGCTCGATCCCGATGCCCGTATCGCGCACCGTGATCACCAGTCTCGCGGGCTCGTCGTTAGCCGAAACGATCGTGATCTCACCATTGTCCGGCGTGAACTTGATGGCGTTTTTCAGCAGGTTCCAAATGATCTGCTGAAACTTCGCCGGGTCCGCCGCGACCTGGGAAGCCTCCGCTCCCAGTTTGAGCTCCAGGCGCAGTGTCTTGGCGTCGATCTCCGACCGACAGATCTCCACGACTTGCCTGATCGCTTCATGCGCATCGATGGGCGTGAGTTTCAGTTGTAACTTTCCCCGGGCGATTCGCGTCAGGTCGAGGAGGTCGTCGATCAATCGGCCTTCCAGTTCGAGATTGCGCCGAATAATCCGGAGACTTTGGCGAGACTCCTCTTCCCGGTCCGGCTCCATCTCCAGCAGATCAAGCAGCGCCATCGCCGGCGTGAGCGGCGTCCGCAATTCATGAGAGAGCATCGCGAGGAAGTTGTCCTTCGTCTGGTTGGCCAACTCCACCGCCGCCTTCTGCTGTTCCAGCGCCGCCTCCGCCCGGCGGCGTTCCGCCATCGCGGCCGCCAGAGTCATCGAAGTGAGGGTCAACACACCCGCCCAGGCCTGAATCAAGAGCAGCGACTGGTTGGTCGGGCCGGAGTGCGAGAGCCCCCGGCCGTGCAGGGTGCCCGAGAGCGCGATCGCCGACAGCACGACGACTCCCGTGATCGTCTCCCGTTGAGTGAAGCGAAAAGCGGTCCAAAGAATCACCGGCCCGCAGACAAAGGCCAGGGGGTAAGTCTCGGTAAAGCCTGGGATCCACCCGCCAAAAACGGTCTCGCCGAGGGCGACGAGCAACGCCAGGAGCAGCCCTGCTTCGAGCGTGCGGGCGAAGTCTTCCTCCCAGCGCGGCCTCGTCCACCAGAGAAGAACCAGCGGCGCCACCACCAGGTAGCCGGTGATGTCGCCCAGCCACCACGTCAGCCATACGGCCTGGTAATTTCCCCAGCTGGCAAAGCCTCCAGCGGCCAGACTCGTTACGCCGATCGTCGGGCTCACCGCCGTACTCACCGCCGCGATCAGCAGGAATTTGAAAACATCCTGCGCTCGATCGAAAACCCGGGTCCCGCCGGCGAACCGATTGACCAGCCACGCGCCGCAAAGTGCCTCAAGGGAATTGCCGGTCGCGATGCAAAGCGACGTACCGAGGCTGCCGGCCGTCGTCAAGTTAACGAAAAAGGCACCGATGAAGATGGCCGGCCAGGCGCGATAGCCGAGCACGAGCAGCGCGGCCACTGCAATGCCGGCCGGCGGCCACACTGGCGAGAAGCCATCTCATAAATAGTA
>PNAA01000013.1 GCA_003169975.1 Spartobacteria bacterium
CTACTTTTCGGATAGCTTCTAGCTAAATCGCTCGATCAGCTCGCGCATAGACCTAACGACCCCAAGCTCAGCGACCGCGGAGTGCGGCGCGGCACCTGCATGGTGGGTGGAAAGGCGGTGGCGGAAGCAGGTGCCGTGACGCACGGAGCGGTTGGCTGAGGGAATGTGCTTAAATGACAAGGATTGGGCTGGACGGGAGGCGCGGTCGGAGCGTTCGATGGCCTTGCGATGATGGGACTGGGAACCAATCGCAGAACCAAGACGGAAGGGCCACGCCGGCAGGGACTCGAGCGCTGCAGTGGGGTCACTCCCCGATTGAAGGCTGAGTGAGTCCTGACGGATGAACCCTCGTGGGGTGCTTGGAAGCAAGCTTCGGGCAGCCCCGGATGTCTGCGTGTGAGAGGCATTCGTCGACGCCCGGCCGCGCCTTCCGTCCAGCAAACAAAACATGACAAGAAGAAAGGAACCAAAGAAGATGAAGCAAAGCAATCCAAGAATCGTGGGCCTCGATGTCCATCCTGACAGCTTCGCCGGGGCGATCCTGGCGGGGCGGGACCGGCGAGCGCGCGGGTTTTAAGCACCTCCACGCGAGTGGATCTCAAAGAGCTGGAGGGTTGGGCCGCGCGCCACACCAGCAAAGACGACACTCTGGTCCTGGAAGCCAGCGGCAACGCCCTTTGCCGTGGCTGGACGGTTGCGCGCACTGGGGCGCCAGGGCCGATATTGTGCCTCAAAAGGCATTCTTAGCATTACAGCCGCGCGCGCGGCTGTGGTCAATACTCAAAGTGTCGGAGGCAAGAAAGCGAAGCCCAAAGCCACAAGCTCGGCCTAGCTCTTGTCGATGTTCTCCTTGTAGCTCTTGTTAGCCCACCACTGGTTCTGGCGGCCTACTTTCCTGAACTTGACCTTATCCTGCTTCTGCAACCGAAATAGGTATCAGCAACTATGGAAGTGAGTGTGTTTAGAAACGACATTGCCGATTATCTTTAAGCTCTAGCTGCTTGGGTCAGTAACTCATCGACTGACCACTGATCATCGGCGTTCTTACCATACTTAACTGCAATAACACGACCATTGCCAGCTATAAGGAAATCTGCTGGAAAGCCGAGCATCCCACCAGTTGGATTCATCTGACCTAAGCGGCGGTGCCGGAAGACCCAGTGCATTGCGTTCAGCGAGAATGCCGGTAGCTTTGCCAAGATATGGAGGTTGAGTACAGACCAAACTGAGGATTCAACCCCAAACTCGCGATAGAGGTGCTTGGTAGGGTCTGCAACCATGTTGAGTGGAAAGTCTGACTCATACTTACGAATTTCTTCAACAGTCGAATGGAAGACAACGACTTCAAGAATTCCTGCTCTGGCGATCTCATCTTTTCGTGTAACGAATGATCTGATATGCAGATTGCATATGTTACATCCTGCAAAGCGTCGTAATTGGAGATGTACGAGACGTTTTGGGTCTGGGATTAAGATAGGATCGGAAATACCCGCGAGTTTATGTTTCGAGATGATGTCTCCTACAGTAATCAAGTGTTTTGCTTTTGACTCTGTCATAACATCAATAAAGTATTAGCGACCACGATGACAGTGGGTAGCCGCAGTTCGGAGGTCAGATCGGCGGTCACAAACACGGGCAAATCAAAGATAGCGATACCGGGGAAGACAAAAGCTGCGCCAACAAGATGCGCGAAAAATGGCCATCGACTGCGCGGAGATATGTCGGCAGACATGATGAGCGTGGCCTAACGAGAACAAGATGAGCGACGGCCGCCGAGAGCGCGCGTCGATCGAAGTGAAGGCGTACGAATCACGTAAGGCGTGAACGCGCAGCGGGTGGCCGTTCGCTCCATCGCAGGGTTGAGGCTGTCGAAAAAGTGGGAGTGCATCGGTTTTTTGGCTGGCCGGGTGCGTTTGATTTTTGTTAAGCGAATTCATGCCGCGATTCAAGCCTTATGATTATCGGCAGGATTTGATGGTGCCGCTCAAGCTCGAAGCCCAGTTGCCCGAAGGGAGCCTCGAGTACGCCCTCCATCACCTGATCGAGGAACGGGTGCCCGACGCCTGGTTCGAGGAACTCTACGCGAACGACGAGATCGGCCGTCCCGCCTACTCGCCCAGGCTGCTCTTGAAAGTGATCCTGCTCGGTTACGCCCGCGGGATCATCGGCTCGCGCCGGCTGGAGCGGGCCTGCCAGGAGAACATCACCTTCCTCGCCCTGGCCTGCGGGAGCCGGCCCGATCACAGCACCCTAGCCGCCTTCGTCGGGAAGCTCCAGGGCCGGATCGAATTGATCTTTTCCGAAGTGCTGCTGGTCTGCCACGAAGAACCCCGAAAGCTTTCGGGGTTAAGTGGGACTCATCTGAGTCTCGATGGCCTCAAGCTGCCGGGCAACGCCTCGCGCGAGTCGAGCGGCACCTTTGCGCAGTTACGCTTCAAAGCCGACAAGCTGCGGCGCAAGGTGAAGGAACAACTGGCCGAGGACCGACGCCAGGACCGCTTGGATCGCAAACGCGGCGATCGCACGGCGCAAGAGCGGGCGCAGGAAAAAACCCGCCGCGCCACGACGCGGCAGAAGCTGCTAGCGCAGGCGCAACGGCTGGAAGGCTTCGTGGCCGAGGAAGAGCCCAGGGCAGGGAGCCGCGGGCAGGAAGTGCAAAGCAATGTGACCGACAACGACTCAGCCAAGATGACGACCAGTCACGGAGTCATCCAGGGTTACAACGCGCAGGCCCTGGTCGATGGCAAGGAGCAAATCATCGTGCACGGGCGGCCCAGCGGAGTGGGCCAGGACCACGCGCAGATCGGGCCGGTCCTGGCGGGAGCGAGCGAAGTGCTGGAGTTAGCCGGGTTAAAAGACGAAGTGCTCGTCCCGGGCGCGAGCCAATTGAGCGCGGACTGCAACTACCATAGCGAGGAGAACCTGCAAGCCTGTGGGCAATATCAAGTCGATGCCTACATTCCCGACAACCACTTCCGGCAGCGTGATGCCCGCTTTGCCACCCAGGAACGGCCTAAAAACCGGGTGAAAAAGGAGCGCTTTACCCTGGAAGAGTTCCAGTATGACGAGAAGCGCGATTGCTTTCGCTGTCCCCAAGGGAAAGTGTGAGCGCTCCACGCCCGGCGGCACCGGACCAACCGGGGAGAGACCTAGCGCCGCTACCGCGCGCGCCGGGCCGACTGCGCCGCCTGTCCCCTGCGCGCGCAATGCCTGAATCGCGGAGCGGAGCGCAAATCGCTCGCCCTCCCGGTCGCGGCCCGACCCGCCACCTTGAGCGCGCGGATGCGGCAGAAGATCGATCAGCCCGAGTCGCGCCGTATCTATGGGCGGCGATTGGCCATCGTCGAACCCGTCTTTGCCAACTTGCGGAGCAACAAACGGCTCGACCGCTTCACCTATCGGGGAAGAACCAAAGTCAACATCCAATGGTTGCTCTACTGCCTCGTGCATAACCTGGAGAAACTGGCCCATCGCAGCAAGAGGTATGGGCCAAAAAAGCCTCTTTGTCGTCTTTTGCGGGCTGCTCACCGGCTCCGATACTTCCTCCAAAGCCTGTCCCAGACCCTTAGATCCAGGATCAGTCACTTTTGGTCGCCAAGCCTTCTTTTTGGGACTTCGGAACCAGGCGACCTCTCCAACCTTCCAGACCTATTTATTCGACAGTCCCGTTAGGCTCCGTTGGGATGCTCCAGGTAAAGTCTTCATGTCGTCGATCTAACTCGATAACCTCGGCCGGAGAAAGATAGGTTCCGCCAATCTCGGTGCAGACCGCTCGCAAATCGATGCTGAGCCGGCTGGCTAGAGCGTCGATGAGCGGGCTAAGCCAAAGAATAAATTCGCGGCGCAGGAAATGAAGTTTCGCAACAGCGTAACCGTAACTGCTAACAATCTGCCCGGTAGAAGGATCAGTTGCGCCCGGTGACAGGAGAAACGCGCGAGTGCCGTGAACGCTGCTGTGGCCAAGAAACTTGTTTCGCATGTCAACCATTCGCTGATGTCGAACATTCATTTCGGAATCTGCGTAGTCCGGGTAATTCGGATACTCACATCGAATAGAGCCAATCCCTTCGCTCTCCGTAAAGGGACGATTATAGGCCATGACCATAGACACGAAGAGGTGATACCGAATCGGTTTGTGTTCGACGAGAAGTAGAAGTCGACACGCCTCCGTAGCGTAATCCAGGTCCGCACGAGCGCTGATCAAGCGGACTAAGCGTGTCCTTGACGGTTTTGGAATATCGGTGGCCATGCGCAGGAGTCTAAAGAGAACAAGATCAGCGACGGCTACCGGGAGCGAGCGTTAATCGAAGTGGAAGTGTCTTAATCATGGGAAAACGTGAGCGTACAGCGGTCCGCCGTTCGCTCCATCGCCTTATTGGTCATCCAGTAGTTATTCATGGGCGAGCGGAACGGCCCTCCAAGGCTGGCGGAGCGAGGCTGTGAATAACTCTGCCGCACTCCACAAAATCATGCTTGCTCAGCTTTCCTGTTCTCTTTTCATTGCCTCGTTGCGGAAAGATCGCACGCACCGGCCTACTACGAATCTGCATCGCCGATCGCTCGACGATTTTAACCCTAGCTTCGAGTGGAGTCCGGGCGTGCTTTCATTGCGACCGAATCCTCAGATGACGACCCGTTGCAAGTCCAAACAATAATGCCTTCGCCCAATGAAAGCCAGCCCCGAATGCTTTCGGGGCCAGCGTGTGGTTGCTCTCCCGCCCAAGAAACCAAACTAGAAAAACCAAGCCAATGAAATCAACCGATCATAACGACAGCATCGAGAGAGCGGAAACCGAGGAGGGCGGCTTTGCCGCGCTCATCGGGCTGGACTGGGGCAGCGAAGAGCACGCCCTCTGTCTGCACGATTGCACGACTGGCGCGCGCGAAAGCTCCACCCTCGAGCACATCCCCGAAGCCATCGCGCGCTGGGCGGCCGCGCTGGAGAGGCGCTTCCCCGAGCGCCCGATCGCCCTCTGCCTGGAGCAAGCCAAAGGCGCCCTCATCTCCGCGCTCATGGCTTATCCCTTCCTCGTGCTCTACCCGGTCAACCCGGCCACCGCCGCACGCTACCGCCAGGCCTTTAAGACCAGTCGGGCCAAGAGCGATCCCTCCGACGCGCAGGTCTGCCTCGAGTTGCTCCTCCAGCACCGCGAAAAACTGAGTCCCTGGCGGCCCAACGATCCCCAGACGCGCGCCCTCACCCGTCTGCTGGAACATCGCCGCGGCACGGTCGATTTGCGCACCCTGCTTACCAACATGCTGCGCGACGCGCTCAAGAGCTACTATCCCCAGGCGCTGGCGCTGGCCGGCCAGGATCTCTTTGCCCCGTTGGCTTGTCAGTTCCTCCTCAAGTGGCCTTCGCTACAACAACTGCAAAAGGCGAGAAAAGAGACCGTGCGTAAGTTCTACTACGCGCATAACTGCCGCCGTTTGGATGTGATCAATAAACGTCTCGACGCGCTCGCTGCGATGATCCCCCTCACAAGCGACCAGGCGGTGCTTGCGCCCGCCAAAGTCCACGTCACCATGCTGACGCGCCAGTTACTCCAGCTCGCGGTGGCGCTCAAAGAGTACGACGCGCGCATCGCGCAGCTCTTCGCTCGGCAGGCCGACGCTTTCATCTGGAAAAGCTTCCCCGGCGCCGGCCCCACTCTCGCGCCACGGCTCGCCTGCGCCTTCGGCAGTGAACACTCCCGCTACCAGAGCGCCGCCGCCCTCCAACAATACAGCGGCATTGCTCCGGTCACCGAACGCAGCGGCAAAAACCAGCACTGGGTCCATCGCCGCTGGGCGCAGCCCCACTTCGTCCATCAGACCTTCTTCGAGTACGCCCATCAATCCGTCCTGCACTGCGCCTGGGCCAAACTCTATGTACAGGAGCAGATGGCCAAAGGCAAAAAGCATCCCACCGCCGTGCGCGCCCTGGCCTTTAAGTGGCAGCGCATCATGTTCGTCTGCTGGCGCGACCGCGTTGCCTATGATGAAGCCACTTACCTCCACAGTCTCAAACGCCGCGGCTCACCCCTCGCCGCCAAACTCGCACTCACCCTCCAAAAAGCGGCATGAGTTGCCAGTCAATAACTTCATTCAAAATCCTTGACGGACGACCTCAGATGTATGGTTAGGCTCATTTTACCAGCGACAGATAATCTCGCAGTTGCAGCTCATATTGGCCCGCGCCTACCTCCAAGCCCCACTCGGCCTTTGTGGTATACTCTATGTGTAGTTCCATTTTCTCGGCGAACTTGGGGATCGCGATGATATCAAAGGTGTCTTCCACATGAGCTTTGTCCGTCTGATAAAGGAACTCAAAGAAGGTCGCAAGGTCCTGGCCACGCCAATCCACAATGTGCACGACACAATTGTGTGCTGTGCTGCCACCGAGCCGGTGCGGTATTGTGAACTTAAACCAGATCGTGTCTGGAGGCCACTCCTTGGGACGACTTGGCAGCGAAGATTCTGACCGAGCTGTGATGTGAATATAGAAACCGCCGGGCGCCTCGGTAGCACCCTTTTGGAGCCGGAATGTATTTGACGGCTGCGCGCCAACACTGGAAGCCACTAGCCAAGTGGGTAATGGCAACATAGAGCGCGCGCATAAGACCTAACGAGAATTGTGCGAAGGTTCGCAATTAATTGCGAAAAATTGTTCGTATAACATGGCGGATTATTCGGGTTGGGGCATGTCGAGTGGACTGCGAATGTTCAGCCCGGGTTTGTTGAGCACGTGGGTGTAAATCATTGTCGTCGAAACAGCGCGGTGCCCGAGCAACTCTTGAACGGTGCGAATATCATAACCCGCTTCCAGGAGGTGGGTAGCAAAACTATGGCGGAATGTATGGCCGCGTAAAAGCTTGCTGCTTTTGCAGTTTTGCTCACGCGGTTTTGCGGAAGGGATGCTTTTGCGCATGGAATAACAGCTGTTTCAATTGAAATTTTCGGCCCGCTCCACTTTTGAGGAACTTCTCTCGCCCGGTCGCGTCCGCCTCCTCTGTCTAGGCTTCATAATAAATTAACCTCCATGGACCTCGATAGGAAGTCGCAAATGCAACCCCACTATTGTGCTCGCGTAGCCTCTTCCGCAGGTTGGCTGAGTAGCCAATGTATAGACCGCCATCGGTGTTAGATTGCAGGACATACACGTAAAACATCGCGAAAGCATACCTCGTCAAGGCACGTGAGCGAAGCTTTTACGAGCCCATAAAGAAGTTCAGCCATGAGCCGGTAATCAGCCGAGAGATGGGCGAGGACGGCGTGGGCCTCCTTCTTTGTCAGGACAACAGGCAGTTTCGGCGGACGTTTGACGCGCTCAACCCCAGCGAGGTAATCGAGTTTTCGGTCGAGGACCTGTTGGTAGAGAAAGAGGAGGGCGCTGAAGGCCTGGTTTTGAGTGGATGCCGCGACCCGGCCGTGGATGGCAAGATGGCTGAGGAAGGCGGCGATTTCCTCCTCGCCCATCTCGTCGGGATGGCGTTTGCGGTGAAAGAGGATGTAGCGCCGGATCCCAGTCGGTGTAGGCTTGCTCGGTGCGGATGCTGTAATGCTTGACGCGCAGATGCCAGCGGACGCGGTCGAGGAGTTTAGGCTTGGAAGGGGGAAGGCGATCGGCCGCCCGCGGGGGCGGTGCGACGTGGACGTGGGCGGCACGGACGGGGCTGGGAGTTGGGCGGGTCGAATCGATCACGGCTGCTTTTCTGGCAGGTTCGCGGAGCGGAGGCAAGGGAAAAGCGCGGACGCGCTTTGGCTCATGGTTGCTTGTTCGTGGTTAACGAGAAGAGGGCGCTTTTCTTCCGGCGCGGTCGACCGAACGGCGGGAGGCAGGGTGGAAATCCAGGTCGTCTTGCGCGCCGAGAAGGGGCCGCAGCAAAAAGAGGGGTCATCTTCTGCGTCAGGAAGGCAGCGCAGCAAAAACCGAAGCAATGTTGACGCAAACAAGGGCCCCGCAGCAAAAACCGGGGTCAGGAATCCGCGGTAGAAGGCAGCGCAGCGAAAACGGAGACCGTCTTTACGCAAACAGAGGTCGCGCAGCAACAACGGGCGTCAGGAATGGGCGATCGAGGCGAGCGCAGCAAGAACCGAGGCACTGGTTGCGCAGACAAGGGTCGCGTCGCCGCCCCGGGGCCACTGTTCGGCTGTGCGAAGGTCGCGTCACCGCCCCGGAACCACTGTTCGGCTGGGGGAAGGTCGCGTCGCCGCTGCGGAGCCATTCTTCTGCCGAGGAAGGGAGCGCAGCAAAACGGAGGCCATCTTTGCGCAAAGAAAGGCTGCGTCGCCGCCCCGGAGCCACTCCTTCGGGTCAGGAAAGCCGCGTCGCAGCGATTGAGCCTGTCTTTCGCGTTTGGAAAGCCCCGTCGTCGCCGCGAAGTGAGGCGTTGCCTGCTGAAAGTCGGAACATGCGCGCAGTCGGCCCGATGTCCGTCCCGGTAAAGGCTTGCCCTTTTGCCTATTGCCTAGTTAGTTTCTCCGTTGCGCCCGCCAAACCATTTGCCCTGCAACACTTTTGATAGCGTCAAATATCCTCCCATGTTAAAGAAGCACCATGCCCAGACGAGCGGCCGCCAAGGATAATTCACCACCTCGCGTTCGCGAGGCGGAACAGCTCTACCTTGTTCGCAAGCCGGCGAATGGCTCTTCTATCGGCAATGGGTTTCGCCATCATCGACCGAAGGAAAAACGCGATGATGACTCGAATTTTCAAGTTCAGGAGTCGGGAGTTGCGCTGGATGATTTCGCGGACAACAAGCGCGGCGCGATCGCCAAGCTGCTTGCGCTTAACGCCCACTTTCGCACGCATCCCTGGCCGGCCCCATTCGACAAGACCAAACACACTCTGCGCCTCGGCGACGCGCGCGACCTGTCGTGGATCGTCGATGGCAGCGTCCATCTCATCGTCACTTCGCCTCCATATTGGACACTAAAGAAGTACGAAGACAACGAACGCCAATTGGGTGAGATCGCCGACTACGACCGCTTCCTCGACGAGCTCGACAAAGTCTGGCGAGAATGCGCCCGCGTCCTAGCGCCGGGAGGGAGAATCTGCTGCGTCGTCGGCGATGTCTGCATCCCGCGCAAGCAAGGCCGGCATCGCGTTATGCCCTTGCACGCGGACATCATGGTGCGCGCCCGCTCCCTCGGGCTTGATGCCCTCACCCCGATCCTCTGGTTCAAGATCGCCAACGGCGTGACCGAAGCGAAAGGCAACGGCGCGGGATTCTACGGCAAGCCCTACCAGCCCGGGGCCATCGTCAAGAACGATGCCGAATACATACTCTTCCTCCGCAAAGGCGGCGAATACCGCTCGCCCTCCACGACACAGAAAGCGCTTTCCATGCTAAGCAAGGACGAGATGAAATCATGGCTCCGCTCCGCCTGGTTCGACATCAAGGGGGAGTCCACCCGTCGCGGGCATCCCGCGCCCTACCCGCAAAACCTTGCCGAACGCTTGATCAAACTCTTCTCCTTCGCGGGCGACGTCATCCTTGATCCTTTTGTCGGCACTGGCACGACCAGCCTCGCGGCCATCGCCACCGGCCGAAACAGCATCGGGAATGAGGTCGAGCCAACCTATTTCAGTATGGCGCGGCAGCGGTTGCAACTCGCCACTGGAATGCCACGGGTCGTCGGCGCGACCCATGCGACACTGCAAGCGAAGCGATGATGGAGGAGAAATACGCTCTCCTCAGGACATTCCGCGGGCTCTTTGAAGGCAAGCGTTATCTGCATCGCATATCAAATCTAGGTGATTTGGTTGCCTCGCAACTCTATGAGGACCTCGTCGTACTCGGCAAATCGGTCAAGTTGACAGAACGCGTTCGGGATCACGAGCGCGTCATGAACCGGAAGAACCTGATGACCGGCAAGCCATCCCGGCGCGGCGACGGCACTTTCGGCGAACTCGTTCCCGCCGCCGTTGCCTTAACCGAGAAAGGACTTCTTGTGGCGCGCGGCCCTGTCGCCACAATCGAGATAGGCGCCGAACCAAGATCCTCGCAAAAGCGATGATCAAGCAGATCGACCGCGTCATTAATGACCTAATCAATCAGGCCACCCAGTTTAAGCGGGGCGGCGGAAATCCTATCTGCGTCGCCTTCGTCGGCATCAACTTCTCCGACCAGTATATTTCCTTCGAAAAACGGAAGCGCTGGCCGACCGACGGCAAAAAATACAAGCACCCGATCCAAGAAGCGGCCCAGGCGGAGCAGCGGCTTATCGACAAAGCCCGCCACGCCTTTGATGAATTTCAAATCCTCCGCTTCCGTGCCACCAATTCGAAACCGTTTCCATTCGATTGGGTCGATCTCAACAAAACCGAGATGGAGTATTCGTCGGTGCTAACGCGCGTCTCGCGCGAATATGATCGGCGATTTTGAGGCAGGCGCTTTAATGAAGACTGCCTCGCCCTTCTGCGTAATTGCGCTAGAGCGTGTCATGAACTTGCGGAGCCTGCATGGCCAGCAAAATCCGCGTCCTGTAGCGTCCTGTAGCCGTCGCCCTGTGGGCGACGCGGAGAGCGCGCTCCAAAAAGCTCGAGAGTGTTGCACGCCCGCGAACGCTTCGCACAGCGAAGCGGCTACAGCCTCGCCCGTGGCCCGGCTCGTGAAGTGCAGGACACGCTCTAGGGATTCTATTGTGACATCCGGGCAAGCCATTCTCAAGCGATGGCTGAACATCCCCGCAGTCAATCCAACGCCGGCGGCTCCGACGGGTCCCCAGGCGACGATCGCGCCTAACGGCAATGGGAATGGCAACGGCAGTCGTGCCGTGAATCGGCTCAGCCAAGTGTAAGGCTAACCTGAACCATCAGCCCGCGTCGCCGCAAGGTGGCGCGGGCTTTTTGCCGGTGGGGAACGGTTGGTTTGGGGAAGTTTGGGGGTATTGTGTTAGCGCACAACTAACGAGTAAAGGGGGCCGTTGGGATTGAGCAGCTCGGTCTTGTGCTGGGAGACCGCGAGGTAGACCTGCAGGCACCAAAGGAGGCCGAGGCCAAGGGCAAGGCCGCCAACCGAGGCGCGCGTCAGGCGGATGCGCGGCGCGCGGGCGAGAAGGTTCCGATCCAACCAGAGCTCGAGCGCGTTGACGGCGAAAAGGACCAACGCTCCCCCGACCAAGGGGAAGGCGAGCCAGTTATAGTAGAGCGCTTTTCCAATATCACCGTGCAGAAGGTGATGGATCGCCCGCGTCGCGCCGCAAAAGATGCACGGCAGCCCGGTGATCGCGCCGCACGAAGTGGGAAGGGGAAGCCAGGACGGCAGCGAGCCCGGCTGGTAGAGCGCGAGCGCGAACAAAACCGCGGGCAGGAGCGCGAGATACACCTGGCGCCACTTCTTTTCCTGCGGCGCGAGCCGCGGTGAGGTGAGTGAGTTTGTCATGCGGGCGGCGAAGCATCCTGCACCGGCGGGACGGCGGGCGGCGGCGGCGGTTCCGTTGGCCTAACGACGGCCCAGACATCGTAGGGGTCGCCGAATTGCCGCAGGAAACAAAGCGGGAAAGCAAAGAGCACCATCACCACCGGGAGGAGGATGACGGTCCCAATGTAAGGCAGCGCCGCGATGCAGCAGGTCAAGCAGGTGGCGACACAGCCGATCATTGCTCCCGCGATACAGAGCAGGATGTAGAAGAGAGCGAAGAGGACGAACACTCCCGGGTGCGCGGTGCAGAGCGACCAGACGGCACGAAACGCTTCCAGCGGCCCGCAACGTTGCCGATACATCACCGGGACCATGAAATGTATGACCAGGCCGACGATCAATGCGGCGAGGATGACGGCGACTCCGATCAGGATGAGGAGCGCCACCGGCACCACGGGGTTTCCCCAGTACCAGCCGATGAAAATGATGAAGCCAAGGCTGCCAAAGACGACCAGGCTGCCGAGGGTGATGACGATCGAGAAAACAAAGTAGCGGTTGCCATCCGTCCGGAACTCGCGCCAGGGCTCGGCGATCGCGCCGCGGTTGCGGACGATGCAGTCGGTGAACATGAAACGACCGCGCGAATTGAGCCAGATCAGGACAGTGATGAGCGCGAGCACGAGGATGGCGCCGATCACGACCACCGGGATGGCCCACGGCGGCATATCATGCAGGGAAAAAGGAGCGCCGTGATGATGCGCTTGCGATCTCCAATTCCAATCGCTGTTCCGATTCCAAGTCCGATAGTTGAAGCCGGCACCGTTGAAGAAAGTCGCGAGCCAGGCCGCGAAGCCGATGACGAACCACTTCCCGATGTCGAAGGGTTGGAAGAGAATCTTCTTCGTCAATTCAAACGCTTCACCAAATGGGGCGAAGATTTCGATCCGCGGTTCGCTTGGGTCCATGGGTTAATTCCAACCAGTTCTGGGAAGGGAAAGCAAGGCCTTGATGGCACGCATGAGCACGAGAAAAATTACAGCGTGCCGAAGTAGCGGTCACCGGCGTCGCCCAATCCCGGAACGATGTAGCCGGCGTCATTCAACTCCGGATCGACCGCGGCCGCGATAATAGGGACCCCCGGATGCGCGCGCTGCAACTCCGCCACGCCTGGCGGACAAGCCAGGACGCAAACGAATTGCAGCCGCGTCGCCCCGGCGGCCTTCACCAGCGTGACGGCTTCGGCCGCGCTTTGACCGGTGGCCAGCATCGGATCGAGCACCAGCACTTCCGCCTCCGCGAGATGGGCAGGCAACCGGCAATAGTATTGCACTGGGCGCAGCGTTTTCGGATCGCGATAAAGTCCGACGTGGCCGGTGCTCGCCGCGGGAACCAATGGCATCATGCCTTCCTGCATCCCGAGGCCGGCCCGCAGGATCGGCACGAGTGCGACCGGTCGCGCGGGAAGGGAGCCGGAAATGCCTTGAGCGGGCTTTCCTGGGCGAAAGTTCGCGTCTCCCAATTCCGCGCCGCTTCGACGAGCAGGAGTAACGAGAGCTGCTGGAGCGCGGTCCGGAATTCGTTAGGCGGCGTCGCCCGGGCGCGCAGGACCGAGAGCTGCGCGGCGGCGAAGGGATGATCGAGAGTTCTTACTTCATCCGAGCGCATGCTCCGGATGATGGCGCGGACGAATCCTTTGGTCACCTGAAAACGTGCGCCCCGCGGATGGCGTGGCCGGCGTGTTGTAGACGCTTCGCTCTGCGAAGCGCGAGGGAAGGGGTGGCTTGGTCCGATGCGAGGCGACTGATGCGCTGCGGAGACTCGCGCCTCCCACAGGGAGGCGTCTACAGCGCGCGCATTTTCAACATCCTCGTAATCCTGCTCCTGCTCCTAATCCTTCTTCTCGAAGCCGTCGGTGCTGATGCGGAGAGCAGGAGGGAGCAAGAGCAGGAGCAGGATGGGGGATGGACCGATCCACTTGACCCGCCTACCGACGAACTCGAAACTCTCCCCGCTGATGCGCTTGCAAACGCTTTTTGAAGCACGCTGGATCTTTGCCGTGCTCTTAGTTCTCACGGTGCTGAGCCTCTGGCTCATGCCCTGGCTGGCGTTGCTCTTCCTCCTGCTCATCGGCTACACCTTCGTTTTTTTTCGCGACCCGGAACGGACCACGCCGGCGGATCCAGACGTCGTGGTGGCCGCAGCCGATGGCGTGGTGGTGGAAATTGCCGAGCTTGCAGAAAACGAAGTCGTCAAAGAAACGATGCGGCGGGTGGCGATTTTTCTTTCCGTCTTCGACGTCCACACCAATCGCGCGCCGATCGATGGCCGGATCATTTACCGCGAACACCATGCCGGCCTTTGCCTCGACGCGCGCAACCCGGAGTGCTCGCAGAAAAACGAAGCCATGACCTGGGCGTTTGAGAATCCGCGCGCCACTTTGGTCGTCAGGCAAATCACCGGCGCGATCGCGCGCCGGATCGTCGGCTGGTCGCATGTCGGCGATCGCCTGAAAAAGGGCGAACGTTTCGGGATGATTCGATTTGGTTCGCGGACCGAGGTCTACCTGCCGCTGAGCGCGACGGTGCTCGTCAAGGTGGGCGATCGCGTCGCCGGCGGTTCGAGTCCGATTGCACGGCTTGCCTGATTATGCGCGACCCGCAAAATCCGAAGATTTATCTCCTGCCGAATTTGATGACGGCGGGCAACCTCTTCTGCGGTTTCGCGGCCGTTCTGCGGATTTATGATGGCGCCCAGAGGATCGATCTTCTCGAAGCGGCCTCCGATTTTCACGATGCGATCTGGTTCATCCTCGCGGCCTGTATTTTCGATCTCCTCGATGGCCGGCTTGCGCGGCTTGGCGGTCATGAGAGTTCCTTTGGCCGGGAGTTCGATTCGCTGGCCGATATCGTCTCCTTCGGGATGGCGCCGGCGCTGCTTGTTTACCAGATCGTGCTCGGCGAGTTCCAGAATCTCGGCTGGATCATCGCATTCGTTTACCTGGCGTGCGGCGCGCTGCGCCTGGCGCGGTTTAACTGCGTCGCGGCGGCCGGCTCAGCCACTAGCCCGGATAAGAATTTTACCGGGTTTCCCATCCCGGCGGCGGCGGGAGTGATCGCGTCGCTTACGTTGTTCATGCTCTGGCTCGACGCAGGCCAGCGCACGATCGGGCGCTGGAAGTACGCCCTCCCGGCGCTGATGCTTTTTCTCTCCTTCATGATGTTCAGCAAATTCCGCTACCCGAGCTTCAAGGCGGTCAACTGGCGCACCACGCAGTCGATTCCGCGCTTCCTGTTCCTGATCGCCATCCTCGCGTTGACCGTGAAGTTCTATAACTGGATGGCGGCGGTGATTTTTCTCACCTACCTCCTTTACGGATTTCTACGGCCGTTCCTCTCGCCCAAACGGCGCCGCGTAATCGAGGAGGAAATCGGCGAGGAGCCGCCCGAGACCGAGTCGGTCGAGGAAATCCCCTAACGATTCAGGCGGGCGAGAATCTCCGGATCGCGCACGTCCGCCCAGTCGCCGTGCAGCTCGATCGTCTGCACTTTCCTGCCGGAATGCGCGAGGTCGCGGATCGCGTCGGTCAGTTCGAATTCGCCGCGGGACGAAGGCTGCAGCCGGGCGGTGAAATCGAAAATGCTCGGGCGAAAAGTGTAGACCCCGGCGTTGTACCAAGGGCTGGTCGGCTCGCCCGGTTGCGGCTTTTCCCGCAAGTCGATTAGCTCGAAGCGTTCGTTCACAAAAACGGCGCCGCCCTGGCTCACGTCCTCGTTAGGCCGGATGCTGACGAGCGCTTCGGTCCCGGCTGCAAGTGCGACAAGGCGCGGATAATTGGACGGGTCGACGATGATATCGCCATAGCTAAGAACGAAGGGATCTTCGCCCGCAAAATCGCGCGCCAACTCCACCACCTTCCCGGTGCCGTTCTGCACCACCTGCGTCGCATAGCTGATCGCGACGCCGAGGCGCGCCCCGTCGCCGAATGCTTGCCTAACGACCTCAGCACGATAGCCGACAATGATCAGAAACTGCTTCACGCCGGCGGCGCTCAGGCCCTCAATGATGTGCTGGAGGATCGGTTTGCCCCGCACTTCGATCATTGGTTTGGGCAACTCGTTAGTCAGCTCACGCATTCGCGTCCCGCGACCGGCAGCGAGGAGAACGGCTTTGTTAATCGCACGACTCATGGGCGCTGGCGTGGGTCTCGTGTTCGGTCGGGCAATCAGGTCCGTCGCAGCGCTCGAACTGAATGGTGGTGTGCTCGATCCCGAAACGGTCGTGCAATTCGTGCGCGATTTGTTTGAGCAACTGATCGTCGAGCTGTGGCTCGCGCTTCACCACGTGGGCGGTGCAGGCGGTCTCGGTCGTACTCAATCCCCAGACGTGGAGGTGATGGATTTCGGCGACGCCGGGAAGTTGCTCGAGGAAAACCTTCACCGCGCCGGGATCGATCCCGCGCGGCACGGCATCGAGCACCAGATTGATCGCATCGCGCAGCAGGCCCCAGGTGCCGACGAGAATGATCACGACGATGATGAGGCTGCTGATCGGATCGAGCAGATCCCAGCCGGTGCGCAGGATGACAAATCCCGCCACCACCACGCCCGCCGAAACGGCCGCGTCAGCCGCCATGTGGAGGAAGGCGCCGCGAATATTGAGATCGTTTTTCCGGCCGTCGACGAACATCCAGGCGGTGAGACCATTGACTACGACGCCCGACGCCGCGACCCAGATCATCGTTAGGCCGGCGACCGGCGCGGGCTCGCGAATGCGGCGGACCGCTTCGAGGGCAATCGCGCCGACACTAACCAAGAGGAGGATCGCGTTGAAAAGCGCCGCGAGCACGGAGGTGCGGCGGAGACCGTAGGTGAAGCGCCGGGTCGGGCTGCGGCGCTCGAGGCCGAGCGCCGCCCAGGCCATCAGGAGCCCGAGCACATCGCCGAGATTGTGGCCGGCATCGGCCAGGAGCGAGAGCGAATGGCTGAACAAACCGAAGATCACCTCCGCGACGATGAAGCCGGTATTGAGGAGCACGCCGAGGGCGAAGGCGCGCCCGAAATCGATTTGCTGGTGATGCGAATGGCTCATCGCCTAACGAAACAATTCGAAATCCGAAACGGGCGTTTCCTCCGGAGGGACGTGCTTCCGCACGGCCTCGTTCATGGCTCGGCCGAGGGTGTCGGCGATGCCGTGGGCGTAGCCGATGCGGCTGGCGTCGGTGACTCCGCGGGCGCGGTTGGAGTTGACGTTGGGGTCGGTGATTCCTTGGGCTCGGCCGCGGATGCGACCATGAGCGCCGGCAGATCGGCTTCCTTGATCAGGGCGTTGATTTTCGGCACATCATCGGACTTGACCTGCGCCCACGCTTTCAACTGCTCTTCGAGTTGCCCGTCGAGCAACTTGAAGACTTCCTCCTGCGGTTGCGTGGGCGCCGCGTCGGCTTCGATGGAGGAAGCAAAGGAATAGAATTCTTCGTTCAGCTCGTTGGGATAGACGAGATTCCCTTCCGAACTTTTCATCTTCACCTGGATGAGCTTCACCTCGATCGCGGACATTTTCGTTTCCATGTCGTCGGCGGCGGCGAGCGCGGGTTTGAGGCGCTCGTTATCCGCGAAGCGTTTGTGGAGCGCTTCGATCTGCGATTTCGTTTCGCGGATTTCGTTGACCGCCTGATGCAGTTGCGAGAAACGCTCGTTCACGTGCATCGAGAGGTCGAAGGCTTTTCTCATGCCGACCTCGGAGCCTTTGATGCGCGGATCAATCGCGAGGTGCAAGGGCACAGTCTGACTCTTGCCGCTGGCCGTTAGTTTAACCTGATAATCGCCCGGCAGCGCGAGTGTTCCGCGCGGTCCGCTGCCCGAATAGAAGGCACCGGGTGTGAGCACCGGATGATCGTAACGCAGGTCCCAGGCGAAACGGTTCATCCCTTCTTTCGCCGGGATGGTTTTCGGCGCGACCACCTGATCGGGCCATTCCGGCGGTTGTTCGCCTTCCTTATTCTCCTTGCTCGAGAGATGGCGGAGCGGTTTGCCGTGCGCATCGAGGATCTCCAGGGTCACTTCGCCTTTCGGAGCTTCCTTAAAGTAGTAGCCGATGATCGCGCCCGGGGGAGGATTGGTCCCGGCCGGCTGGCGCGAATCGATCTCGTCGGGATAATGGAGACGCACCGCGGTCTGCGGTTGATACAAAATCATGTCGGCTTGCGCGATCTGCGCGCTGACCTGGCGCAGCGGTGTCAAATCATCGAGCACCCAGAAGGATCGGCCGTGCGTCGCCACCACCAGGTCGTCGTCTTTCACCACCAGATCGTGAATCGGCGAAGTCGGCAGATTCATTTGCAACGGTTGCCAATGCGCGCCGTCGTCGAAGGAAACATAGACGCCGAGTTCCGTGCCGGCGTAGAGCAACCCGCGCCGCTTGGGATCTTCGCGCACCGCGTGCACGTAGGCGCCGTCGGGAATGCCGTTGGCGATCGCCGTCCAATTCCGGCCGGTATCGGTCGTCTTGAAAATGTAGGGTTTGAAATCATCGAGCCGATGACGATCGACCGCGACGTAGGCGCCGGCAGCATCGAAGGGCGACGGATCGATCAGACTAACGAGACTCCACTCCGGCATATTCGGGGTGACCCGGGCCCAGGTCGCACCGTCATCCGTCGTCACGTGGATTAGCCCGTCGTCCGTCCCGGCCCAGAGCGTTCCTTTTTTAACGGGCGACTCCGCGAGCGCGAAAATCGTGTCGTAATATTCGACGCTCGTGATGTCGTTCTGGATCGGGCCGCCGCTTGGCTGTTGTTTGTTCTTGTCGTTGCGGGTGAGGTCTTCGCTGATCGCGGTCCAGCTTTCGCCGTGATCGGTGGATTTGAAAACGGCTTCACCAGCCGTGTAAATCGTCTCCGGATCGTGCGGCGAGAGGAGGAGCGGCGACACCCACTGGAAACGATGTTTCAAATCGCTCGCGCCATGCCCGGAGTGATCGAGCGGCCAGACACTGATGTCCTGGGATTGCTCCTTCGATTTGTCGTAGCGCGTGATGTAGCCCTCGCTGTTGGAGTAAATGATGTGCCAGTCGCGCGGATCGGGCACGACGAACCCGCACTCGCCGCCACCGGCCTGGAACCAATCTTCGCGCTCGATCACGCCGCTCTCGCCGCGGCTCACGATTCCGACGTTCGAGTTATCCTGCTGCGCGCCGTAGATGTGATACGGAAACGCGTTATCCACCGCGACGTGATAGAGCTGCGCGGTCGGCTGATTGTTCTCCGTCGTCCAGGTCTGGCCGCCGTCGATTGAGATGCTGGCGCCGCCGTCGCTGGCGTTCGCGATTCGTTCCGGATTTTTCGGATCAATCCAGAGCCCGTGATGATCGCCGTGACGCGCGGGGAGGAGGTTGAAGGTCTTGCCGCCATCGACCGAACGGAAGAGTCCGGTATTCAAGACGTAGACCGTATCGGGCGCGCGCGGGTCCGCGTAGATTTCGCTGAAATACCAGGCGCGCTGCCGGAAGCGCAGGTCGTCGTTGATCCTGGTCCAGTTGTCGCCGCCATCTTCTGAGCGGAAAATCCCGCCTTCCTTCGCTTCGATGATGGCATAAATCCGATCGGAATCTCCGCCCGAAACGCTCACGCCGATGCGACCAAGGATGCCTTCGGGCAAACCATGTCCCTTGAGTTGTTGCCAGGTAGTTCCACCGTCGATCGAACGATAAAGCCCGCTACCTTCGCCGCCGCTCGAGAAAAACCAGGGCTGCCGGCGGACCTGCCAGAGCGCCGCGAAGAGCGTGTTCGGATTATGCGGGTCGAAGACGACGTCGATCGCGCCGGTGTTTTCGTCTTTGCTCAGGACTTTCGTCCACGTCTTTCCGCCGTCGGTCGTGCGAAAAATTCCGCGCTCCGCGTTGGGCCCGAAGGCGTGCCCGACCGCCGCGACGAAAACGATGTCCGGATTATCCGGATTGACGATGAGCGCACCGATATGGCGGCTGTCTTTCAAGCCGACGTTGCGCCAATTCTTTCCGCCATCGACCGACTTATAAACCCCGTCGCCGTAAGTAATATTACCGCGCAGCGCCGCTTCGCCTGCACCGGCATAGATCGTGTTGTGGTCGCTTGGCGCGACGGCGAGCGCGCCGATCGAGGAAGTCGAATGCTGCTTGTCGAACATCGGCGCCCAATTGCCCCCGCCGTCGGTCGTTTTCCAGACTCCCCCCGCGACGCCGCCGAAATAGTAAGTATTCGGCTCTCCCGGGACACCTTCGATCGCAATCGCCCGACCCCCGCGGAAGGGTCCGATCTCGCGCCACTTCATTCCGTTCCAGAGTTTGCCGTCAAACTGCTCTTTGTTTTCGGCTTTCGGCTCGGCCGCTTTGGCCGAGACGGGGGCGGGCGTGCGCGCAGGAGTTGAGGTGGGGCTTGGCGAGGCTGACTTGTTTTTGGTGGTCTTCGCTCGGGCTGGCTTCGCGCCGTCGACGCTGATGAGACCAAGGGAACAACCGAGCGCCAAAACAAACACCAGCGCACGCTTTGCGCCCCTCAAGTGATTAAACATCGCTCATTGTGGAACTGTTCCGCCTGCCTTCAACTGGAATGTCTGTAGCCAGGGGACGCTGTCCCCGGCCTGGCGAAAACGTCGCCTCTGCACCGGCCGGGGTCAGCGACCCCGGCTACAGCTTCAGAGCCGTCTTCGGCGCGCCGATTGAGCGATCAATTTCCGGAGTCGCCGCTGACGCGTTTCCTTCTGTTTCGCGCTCACCACCCACCAGCCGATGGTCTTGCGGTAGGATGGCGGTTGCGTCTGGAAAAATTCCCAGGCCGCCTTGTTCTTCCGCAGCGTGCTCGCGTAGGGCTCGGGCAGTCGCTCGCTCCTCTGCTCGTAGGAATAAATGCCCGACTTGTTCTCGAAGCGCGCGGCGAAGGCCGCCAACCCCGCCGCCTGCATCCGCTTCAAGTTAGTCAGGATCTCCACCCGCTTGATATTGACCGTGCTCCAGATGCTGCCCCGCCGACGCGGAGTGAATC
This sequence comes from Spartobacteria bacterium, assembly GCA_003169975.1. Lineage (GTDB taxonomy): Bacteria > Verrucomicrobiota > Verrucomicrobiia > Chthoniobacterales > UBA10450 > Palsa-1392. The sequence continues at coordinate 20,365 of PNAA01000013.1, forward strand.
GAATCACGTAGCTCGCTGCGTCGATGCGTTTGCGAATCCCGTCGATCCAGCCGACGCAGAGCGCTTCGTCCACCGATTCCGGCCAGGTGATGCTGGGCTTCCCGGTATCCTTCCGGTAAAGGCCGACCCAAAGTTCCTTCGCCGTCGCGTGATTCTTCCGAAACCATTTCCGCAGATCGGCCGACTCAGGGAAGAAGACAACCTCCACTCGCTAACTCTATCTGGTCATCCCGAGCGTAGTCGAGGGATCCCGTTGCATCACCAAAAAATTTCCAAGCGAGCTGCAAAATGTCGGCATGTTCCGGGCATCAGCGGCCATCGGATTAACGTCAAACTCCGCGTAGCGCGCCTCACTTTCTGGATTAACCTTGATCCACTCGTATGAAGCTCATCCTCACTCTCCTCATCCTGCTCTTGATCGCTTTCGGCGGGATGCTTGTCCTGGCGCATCACGATACGACGACCCGCGCCGACGCCGCCTACAGGAAACTCGCGCCGGTCACGGCCTCATTCAGCCGTCTCCGGGGCGATAAGGAACACTTGGTTTCGGTTTACTGGCGCCTGCATTTCACTGGCAAGACGCAACGAATGCCGGAAAACGTCGCCTACTGGTCGCTGCGACCCTTTCGCCACGTGACCCTGGTGACGAAATAGGTTTCGGAATCTAGCGTCATGCGCGCCTCGTCTGAAATCAGACGGGTTCGGCGGTACAGCGCACCCGCCGCGCGGCGTAGTAGGAACCAATCACCAAGATCGCGGCGATCGATTGCGCGATGAGTGTTTCGTAAGTGGGGAAGAGGGCGAACCAGAGACCGGCCCAGTCAGGCACGCGACTAACGAGCGAAGGCACCGGCGTGGTTGCGATCCAATGCGCGATTTGCATTTCCTGCGCTTGTTCGCCGACCATCACGAGAAGGACGCCGCCGAGCAGGACGCCGGTGGTGACGAGCATGTTGCGGTAGGGGAGCCGCTGCTGCATAACGAAGGTAAGAATCGCGACGACACCGGAAAGGGCGAGCCCGAGGAGTGCGCCTTTCAGCACCACGCCGCCGCCGAGCCGCAAGTGATAAGTCTGGAGGAAGAGGACGACCTCGAAGCCTTCGCGATAAAGCGAGGTGAACCCGAGCAGGAGCAGGCCCCAGATGACGCGAGTCTGCGACGCGTTGGCCGCGGCACCGCTGGTGAGAAGAGTTTTGCGCCGCCGATTGTGCGCGCGGATCCAGCCGCCCCAATAAATTTTGTGGAAAAACCAGTTCATGATGACGAGCAAAACGACGACGGCAAGAAGACCGGTGGCGGCTTGCAGGTTGAGGGCCGAGACGTTATCGGCCAGTGCGCTCATGATGCGAACGGCGATCATCCAGGTGACAAGAGTAGCGAGGAAAGCGAGGGCGGCGCCCCAGGCGACCGGCCGGCGGTAATCCCGCCGGGGTCCAGTCATGCTGGCGGTGATGGCGGCGAGGACGAGGATGCACTCGAGCCCTTCGCGGAAGACGAGCACACCAATATCGAGCACGGCGACGGCGGGGCTGGTGTTGGCGCGGGTGGGATCGGGCGAACCGCCGGTGGCGAGACCCTGCCAGGTCATCGCCGCGAGCACGCCGAGCGTGGCAAGAACGAGGAGGATTTTGTGTATCGGCCGGAGCCGCAAGGCGGGAGCAGCAGCGGTGATGAGAGGAGCGACCGGCTGGGCAGCGGACGAAATCACGCAGCGATGTTATCACACGAACGCGGAAACGCTGCCGGGCGCTTGCTATTCTCTAGCGGTAAATTGCGCTTTCAGCCCCAAGAGGGAACCCCGGCCGCTTCGACGCCGGCGCGCAGGCCACAGGGGTCGGTTGTGATTTTCCGATCGTCGTCGTAAAATTCACTCATGCAGCGCCGCGCGGGTTTTACGCTGATCGAGATCACGATTTCGGTTTTCATTTTGCTGCTCCTGCTTCTGCTCGCCATCCCGAGCTTGAGCGGAGTGCTGGCTGACCGTCGCCTGAAAGTGTCACTCGATGCGATGAATCAAATCGTGCGCGAAGCGCAGAAGCGCAGTGTCGAGGAACACCGGCCATACCTGATCGAGTGGCAAAAGAAGGCAGTCGTCCTGCGGCCGGAATCGATTGCCCAAGGTGACTCCGCCGCGCCCGCCGCGACGCTGGTGCTCGACAAGGGCCACCGTTTCCTGCTCCGGTTACCGGCCGCGCTGGAAAAGGATACGCTCGCCCAATGGATCTTCTGGCCGTCGGGCACGTGCGAGCCGGCGAACGTCAGCTTCCAGGGGCCGAACGGCTCGTGGGAAGTCAATTACTCGCCCCTGACGGCGCGCCCGGAGATTGTTCGTTATGCGACGAAATAGGGGTTTGCCCGGCTTTGCGCTCTACGAAGTGCTGCTCGGCCTGACGATCTTCGTAGTCGGCGTGCTCGCGCTCGGCCGCTCGGTGGAAAATTGCATGCGGGCGAGTGCGCTGAGCGAGGAAGAAAATCGGGTGCGGCAGCTGCTCGCGAATCGGATGGCGGAGGTGCAGGCGAGCCCCGTCCACCCGGATGCCGAGAAAGAGACGAAAGTGGACACCGGCTACGGTGTCGTTAGGCTGATCCAGAAAACCGTGCCCGAGCAATTGGAAGATGCGGATAATACGATCATCGACGGCATCAGCCGGGTCACCCTGAGCGCGGAGTGGTCGCGCGGCGGCGTGAAGCAAAGCAAGCGGCTGGTCTTTTATGTCTACCGTGCGGGTTGACCGGAACAGCCGTCGCGCCTTCACCCTCCTCGAGGTCACGCTCGCGGTCGTGATTCTTGGGATGATGGCGCTGGCGATTTATCGTTTCGTGAGCGCGAATCTGGTCGCGATGCAGGCCTCGGCGGCGCTCAATGAGAACAACGCCCAGTATGCCGGGCTGGCCAATCTGCTGGCCGAAGAGTTGCAGGATCTGCCGCCGGGCCAGGGGACCCTGGCGGGCGAGCCCTTCAAATTTGAGGGCCGCTCGCGCGACGAAATGACCTGGATTTGTACGGCGGGCCCGGGATTGCTCACTCGTTATGCGGTCGGCGAATATTCCGTCACGCTCCGGCTCCGCCCGATGGAAAAAGGCAACCGCATGCAGTTGGGGATCGTGCGCGAATCGCAGGACGACGGCAGTTCGGCGGGCGAAAACCAATCGTGGATTCCGTTGATCGCCGATCTCAACAGCATCGAGATCCGTTATTTCGATTCGCGTTTGAATGCCTGGGTCGATCGTTGGACGGATAACACCACGCTGCCGCGTTTGGTCCGCCTAACGATCGACCGCGCGGGCAGCGCGGTGCCGTGGGAAGCCGTCCTGGCGTTGCGGCGGACGCCGTACTAGGAAATGAAACGCGCTTCCCTCGCCAGCCGTTCCGGCGCCGCCCTGCTCCTGGCGCTCTGGGCTCTTTTCCTGCTCAGCGCGGTGCTGATCGCGTGGGCGCTCGACATCGATTCCCGCATCACTCTTTCCGGCAATTCGAGCCGGATCCTGGAAGCCGAAGCGATGGCTGCTTCCGGCGCTGAGGTGGCGCTTGATCCCTCGGTCGATGCCGGCTCGACCGTCCTGCACGGGTCGCTGGCCCGCAATCAGACCTATCAGACGCGGATCACGGGCGAAGGAGGGCGCCTGAATCTGAACTGGATCGTGACGGGCGAGAACCCACAGCGGCTCGCGATCCTGCGAAAATATCTGGAAGTCAAAGGCATCGATATCAACGAACGCGAACGGATGATCGATTGCCTGCTTGACTGGGTTGACCCGGACGATATCCCCAGGTTGAATGGCGCGGAGGCGGACCAGGATTACCATCCGAGGAACGCGCTCCTCCAAAGCGTCGAGGAGCTGAAACAAGTGAAAGGCTGGGTGGAATTTACCGCGCGGCCTGACTGGGAGGCGGACTTTACGATCTACAGTACCGGCCCGATCGATCTCACCTGGGCTTCGCGCGATGTTCTGCTTTCCCTCCCGGGATTCAACGACCAGATCGCCGATCGATTCCTTGAATATCGCCGCGGGCCGGATGGGATCGACGGCACGGATGATGATCCGGTCTTCGAATCGCTCGATCAGGTTAGGCTTGCGCTCGGATTCTCTCCGGAGCAATTTGCGCAGCTTTCCGGCCTGATCGGATTCAAAGACCCGGTGGTGCGCGTGGTGAGCGTCGGAAAATCCGGCGACGCAACGCGCACGATCCAGATGATTATTCGAAAAAGCGGAAGTCCCCAGGTGATTCGTTGGAAGGAATTGTAATATCGAACCCGCATCTGAATCCGTTTTTATAGCTCCCTCCGGAAGCGGCTGGAATCTGGTCCGGGCACGCGAAGGCAATGGCACCTGGGATGTGCGCCATGTCGCCGACTTGAACGAAGCCGCCGGTCTGCTCAACGGCGGCGACGACATCGTTTTTGCGCTCCCGGTGAACGCGGTCCTCGCCCAGCGTCTGCGTTTGCCGACCGTCGATCCGGCGGAGTTTGACGCCATGGTGCGCCTCCAGGTGGAGAAAGCGTTTCCTTATCCGCCGGAGGAAGTGACGAGCGATTTCGAGATTATCGAACAAAACGAAAACGACAGCGTCATCTCTTCCGTCGCGGTCCACAATCCGAGGCTCACGGAATTGGCCGGCCCACTCCTGAGCCGCGGGTACATTCCGCGCCAGGTGACGGTCTATGCCGCGCAGCGCGCCGCATCGCATGCCGCCCGGGGGCGCGCGCTGATCATTTATCGGGAAGGCGAGAAACTCGTTTCCGCGATCAGCGAGAACGGCAAACTTAGTCTCATCCGTACGGTCGACGCGGCCGAGCCGAAACAGTTGGAGCGCGATCTGCCGCAGTTGGCGCTGAGCGCGGAGTTGCAGGGGATCGACACTGACTTCCCGACCGTCCTGCTCGATGAAAGCTGCCTGCCGTTGCGCGATACGATCGAGCGGATCTTCGCTCAGCGTCCCGGTCTGATGCGGATGGAAGCTCCCCCGGCCACGGTGAAGTTGAACCTCGCGCCCGAGAGCTGGCGAAAGCAGCGCGCCGCGGCCGTTCGGCAAAGGGAGTGGCGCCAGCGTCTGCTCTGGGCCGGCGGGGCCTACGTGGCGGCGTTTTTGTTCTTTGCCCTCTACGTCGTGATCATTCGGCTGCAGGTGGGCCACCTCGACAAGGTGATCCGGCGCGACGCGCCGAGAGTCGAGTTCGTCAAGAACACGGAGGCGGCCTGGAAAGCCCTTTCGCCGGCGATTGATCCGCATTATTACCCGATCGAGGTGTTATTGCACTTGTTCGAGAGCCTGCCCAATCCCGAGGTGCGGATCACGGTTTACGATCAATCCGCGCGCAACATTTCGGTGCAAGGGGAAGCGCCCTCGGCCGCGCTCGCCTATCAGTTTGCCGAGAAAGTGAAGAAGCATCCCGACCTGCAGGACTTTACTTTCAGCCTCCAGACCCCGCGGATTTTGCCTAACGACCACGCCCAATTTCGACTGGAGGGAAAGACCAAATGATCGCCCGCTGGCTGGCCCAAATGAACCAACGGGAGCGGATGCTCGCGCTCACCGTGGGCGCGATTCTTTTCCTGCTCGTCAATTTGGCGATCTGGAGCGCGCTCCTCGGGATGAGTGCGGGCGCACGTTCCGACTACGCCGCCCAGCGGGCGGCGCGGGCCGAACAGAAAATCTACCTCGGGGCAGAGAAGACCTGGAAAAGACGATCCGAGTGGTTGAAGAAAAGCCAGCCCACCTTGAGTAACCCCGCGGAAGCTTCCTCGCTCCTCACCCAGGTGAAACAGATCGCCGGCAAATACAACATCCAGATTGATGATCCGCAGATCGGCGCGGTCGAGGCGACGCCCTCGCATCAATCCGTCTCGGCCACCTTCGAAACCAAGAGCGGATGGGAGCCCCTCGTGCGCTTTTTTTATGATGCACAGCGACCGGAGGCTTTTATAGTTTTTGAAACGGTCAACTTGATGGTCGACTCGGGTGATCCGACTGTCATGCGGGGCCGCTTCAAGATCGCCAAATGGTTCGCGCCCGCCGGCCAGAAATGATGAAGACGAAAAATCTTGCGCTACTTTTGACCTGGCCGCTCCTCTGCCTAACGAACACCGCGCGGGCCAACAGTGATCTGCCGACGACGGAAAAATTCGCCCGTTACGAACCGATGTTGAAGCGTTCCCCCTTTGCGGTCGCGACCGCCGGTGCGCCGCTGGCGAGCGCGCCGGATTTCGCGAAAGACCTTTACGTCGCCAACGCCGCCCATTCGACCGACGGCGATTTTGTCACCCTCGCTTCGACGACCGACAAGAACCTCAAGGAGTACCTGAGCACCCGTGAAACGGTCGACGGTTTTTCCATCTCCAATATCCAGTGGTCCAATCAGGTGGGCGAGACGAAGGTCACGATCTCGAAAGACGGGCAGTTCGCGACGCTTACTTTCAATGAAGCGCTCTTAAGCCAGTCGATTCAAAATCCGGTAGCGCAGATTCCGCCACCGCAACCGCAAGGGATGCCCGCCCGGCCGGCGCCCAATGTCCCGATGCCGGTCCAGCGTCCGATGCCGGTGCCGCAAATTCCCACCCCGCCGCCGCACGTGCGCCCCGTGATCCGCCGCAAAACCGCCTCTCAGCAGCCGGTGCGTCAGCCATTGCGCCAGCCGGTAGACGTCGATTCGGATTTCGAAAATCCCTGATCCTCGGAGTTGCCCCAGCGCCGTCACGTCCCAGGCCGGACGTCGTGCTTTCTAAGCCGTGGGGTCCGCTCAACGGCCCCAGTCATCATCCCCCGTGTCGGGCTTGCGGTCCGGCCCCGCCGAGAAGAGATCGTAGCCGCTGGGATTTTTCTGCCCGGGACACCGATAAACGTAGTCCGATCCCCACGGATCTTTCGGCATATCATCCATCAGAGGTCTCCAGGAGGCCGGTGCGGGATCACTCTCCGGTCTGACCACCAGGGCGCGCAGTCCCTGTTCGGTCGTTGGATAAAAACCGTTCATGCTGGAGTAGGTGAGGAGGCTGGTTCGAATGCTTTGGACATCAGCGCGCACCCGGGTTCCCTTGGCGACATCCAGAGCGGGAGCCATCTTGTAGATAGCGGCGCTGAGCAGGAGTCCGATGATCGCGACCACGATCATGATCTCAAGAAGCGTGAAAGCACTTTGATTTTTGCGCATAAATAATTGGCGACGGGGCTACTTCAGCGGTTCGAGCAGGTAATCCGATTTATCCCAGAGGTACTTCAACTGGATCTGTATTTCCCTGATCGCCGAGGCGGAGGTTCCGGCGCCTGCGATAATGATCACATCATTTGTGCCGGCCTTCAAGATCGAGGCGGGCACGACCTTCTGTGCTCGGACCCAGCCGGTATATTGGAATTGCATCGTTTGCAGGAGCGAAAGTGAAAGGCCGCGATAAGCCGGATCAGCCAGATCGGGGAGGACGAGCGAGGCGGGGCCGACATCCTCGCCATTCACGTAGATTTCCGGGGGCAGTTCGATCTGCGGGCTCGCGACTTCGAAAGTAAGCAGCGCGACGAGCGGCTGCGCTTCGAGGCCGAACTGAAAAGCCGCGCCGTTTTGCATGCTCGATCCCATCGGGATCGTCTCGGCGGCCAGCGGCGCGGTCACGGCTCCAAAAACCTCCGCGTCTTCTTCGCCCGTCTTGAGGGGCGCCGGCCCGCCAAAGGGATCAGCCATCAACTTCTGCTGCTCGGCATGCAGTGGGCGCATCACCTGGCTGGTTTTCATCCAATCGAGATAGGCGCCGCGGACCGAGCGTCCGTTGCCCGGTACTTCGACGTCGATCGCCGTCACGCCGATCATCGGGACGATGGTGGTGGAGGAAGTGGCGAGGCCGGTTTTTTGGCCTAACGAGCCGGAGTGGAGCAGCTGGGTGCCTGATTCATCCCAGGCAATGATCTCGGGTTGCGCCGCGGGCTGGTCATCGAAATAGAGACGGAAGAGAAGCAGCTGACAGTCTTCGTCCGGCCTCGTTAGGCGAATGCGGAACACGCTTTTGGTTGGCGCATCGGCCGACGCCTTGCCCGGCGTAAACGAAACCGATTCCACCCAGGGCGGCGCCACCTGCACCTTCGAGTGCGCCGCATTATTCTGGCGCAGATCGAGCCATGCGCTGTCGGGCGCGGCCTGCGCGGATTGGCTCGAGCGGAGCACTTGCGCGCCTTCCGGCGGTAAGGCCTGTTGGGCGCGAGCCGCGGAAACCAGGCCGAGCAGGAGAGCGAGCGCGACGGGGCGAAAGAACATCTTGGCGGCGAGGTTAGGCTACTGCGGCCGGGCCTGTAAACTGTGCGTCATCTCAAAGACGGCGGAGAGGATGCTATAAACCACGAAGCCGACCACGACCGCGATGAGGACGATAATCACGGGCGGGATCAGCGCCGAGATCACGTTCACGGTGCGGTCCAGCTCGCGCTCGTAGACGTCGGCGATCGTTTGCATGGTGCGCGCGAAATGACCGGTTTGTTCGCCGACCGCCATCATATCGGTGAACAGTTCCGGAAAAAGTTTCTCCTTCGCCAATGCGCTGGAAAGATTCGCGCCATCGATGACTGCGCGCCGCACGTCGCGCAGTTTCGCCTCCACATATTTGTTTCCCGCGATCTCCGTCACCAGGTCCAGCGCCCGAAGCAACGGGATTCCGTTCTCCATCAACGTGCCCAGAGTGCGGGAAAACTGCGCGTAATATTGATGCTGGCGGATGCGGCCGTAACCCGGAATGGCCAATCGAAATCGATCCCAGGTCAGGCGTCCCTCTTCGCTCCGGACAAAGGCACGGAACCCGACGATGCCCCCGAGCACGACGAGCACAAAGACCCACCAATAACCGGTGATCACATGGTTGGCGCCGACCAAGACGCGGGTCGGTAAGGGCAACGTGCCGCCGGTTTGTGCCATGAAATTCGTCAACTGCGGCACCATGAAGGTGATGAAAATGATGATCAACGCGGAACCGGCGAGGGCCAGAAATGCCGGGTAAATCAGCGCCTGCTGGACGCGGTCGCGCAGATTCTTGGTCTGCATCAAATGCTCGACGACGCGCGTCAGAATCTCGGGCAGCGCGCCGCTCGCTTCGCCCGCGCCCACCATGTTCACGTAAAGCGCCGGGAAGATGCGCGGGAAATCGCGCAGCGCCTGCGAGAAGCTGCGACCATCGACCAGCGCCTGGTGCAGCGCGTGCGTCATCTGTTGGACGCGCGGATGTTTCAGGCGTTTCTCCAGCACGCCGAGGCTTTCGTCGAGCGTCATCCCGGCCTGCAGGAGGTGGCCGAGCTGCTCGGTGAAAATCAGCAGTTGGCCATGCGGAATCTTGAGATTTTGCGTGGGCGCCGCGGCCGCCGCGACGGCTTTGCCATCGAGGACCTGCGGCCCGGTGGCGATCGCCTCGATGCGAATGGGAACGCAATCCTGTTGCTCGATCTGCTGGATCGCGACCGCGCGGTCCGCGACGTTGAGCACGCCTTCGACGAGACCACCTTGGGCATTGCGGGCGCGGTAGGAAAATTGCGGCATTGGTGGAAGGTGGGCGCTGAAATTAACCTGCTGCTTCGCTGCCGTCCAATCGTTGCGCTACGTTCGCGGACCAATGCGAACCACGTTCGAAAAAATCGAGCTGCGCAGCGGTGCGACGGTGGCCGTGTCCGAATACGGTTTGCCCTCCGGCGTGCCGGTTTTCTTTTGTCACGGTTGGCCCAGTTCGCGCACCATGGCCGAGCTGACGGATGCGGCGGCGCGGGAACTCAAATTGCGGATCATTTCTCCCGACCGGCCCGGGATTAGAAATTCTTCGCTTCAGCCTGATCGCAAACTGCTCGACTGGCCGCCACTCCTGGCCGAGCTGGCCGACCGGATGGGGATCGCCACATTTCGCATTCTCGGAATTTCTGGTGGCGCTCCCTATGCGTTTGTCGCGGCGTGGGCGCTGCCGGAACGCGTGCACGCGATTGCCGTTGTGAGCGGCGCGCCTCCGCTGGCGGAACTCGCGGATCGCACCGGGTTGCTCGCACTTTATCGCTGGCTCCTCTTTTTCTATCCGCTTCATCGCGGGCTGCTCCGCTTTTCCTTTCACGCCGCGCGGCCGTTCCTTTCCCTGAAACTTCCGATTCGTTTGCGCCCGCTGCTCCTCCAGCTCCTGCAACCGTGCGATGCCAACGTGATGCGCGACGTGGCCGCCTTCGAGGCCTGCTTTGAAAGTCAGCGCCAGGCGTGGCGCGCCTCGGCCGATGGTCTGATGGTCGACGCGGAAATCTACGCGCAACCGTGGGGATTTCCGCTCGAGGAAATCCGGGTACCAGTGCGGCTCTGGCATGGCCGGAAAGATCGCAGCTTTCATTGGCAACTGGCCCAATCGTTAGGCGCACGCCTGCCGCGTTGCAGCGCGCACCTGGTCGACCACGAGGGGCATTATTCGCTGCCGATTCGCCACATGCGCGAGATTCTCGACGATCTGCGCTCCGCCTAACGTCGGCAGTTTTCCCTGTTCGTCGGCGCGAAAATCGCTCAATTGACAGCGTGGAAGATTTTACTGGAAGCGCCACGCAGGATTTGCCTGTCCGCCGCAATTCGAATCTCGGGCCGGAGTTTGAAGCCCGCGTCCATCAGTTGGTGGCCGACTGGGGCGCGGAGAAATCTCCGGAGTTAATCGAGGAATTGATCGCCACCGCTCTCAAGATGGCGCGTGACAAAATGGGCACCGGCGACCTGAAGCTAATGAACCGCTCGCTCAAGGAGCTGCGCTACGCCGCCAAGATCTTTGCCCCGTATCGCGACGTGCGGAAAGTGGTCGTCTTCGGCTCGGCCCGGACGGCGGCGACCGAACCCGATGCGCAACTCGCGGAGGAATTCGGGCGCCAAATGGTGGCGAACAAATACATGGTGATCACCGGCGGCGGCGACGGCATCATGGGCGCGGCGCAGCGCGGCGCCGGGCGGGAGAATAGTTTCGGCTTGAATATCCGCCTGCCTTTCGAGCAGCGCGCCAATCAGATCATCGAAGGCGATCAGAAGCTGATTAATTTTAATTACTTCTTCACCCGCAAATTAAACTTCGTGAAGGAAACGCACGCTTTCGTGCTTTTCCCCGGCGGCTTCGGGACGATGGATGAAGGCTTCGAGGCGCTGACCCTCATGCAGACGGGGAAAGCGCTCATTATTCCCATCGTGCTGATCGATCGGCCGGGCGGCAGCTATTGGGAGACCTGGATGCGCTTCCTGACCGATCACCTGCTCAAACAGGGCTTGATCTCGAAGGAGGACTTTAACTTCATCAAGATCGCGCACAACGTCCCAGACGCCGTCGAGGAGATTCTGCTCTTCTACAAGAACTACGTTTCCTCCCGCTGGGTCGGATCTCAGCTGTGTATTCGGATCTATAAACCGGTAACCAAGAAAGCCGTAGCCGCGCTAAACAAACAATTCGCGGACGTGCTGCGCAAAGGTGAAATCACGCAGGGCGGGCCGTTGCCGCAAGAGCAAAACCAACCCGAGATCGCGCATTTGCCGCGTTTGGTCCTGACGCCGCATCGGGACGGGTTCGGTCGTTACCGGCAATTGATCGACGCGATCAACCTGTCGGAAACGGCCTGATTTAGACGCTTCGCTCTGCGAAGCGCGGGCGTGCACACTGCCGCCAGTGTCGACGCGGCCGAAGCGGGATATTTGGCTCAGCGGTTTAGGATGCGAGCGGAGCTCTGGGCCGCGCTTCGCAGAGCCAAGCGTCTACATCAGGCTGCCGGGCGCTCGGTCTTCTCGATGATGTAATCGTGAATCGAGTTGACCGTCTGGAGGGCTTTGCCCGCGACTTCGGAATTCGGCACCCCAACGCCGAAGGTTTTTTCCATGCTGACCACAAGCTCGAGCGCATCGATGGAATCGAGGCCGAGACCGCCGGGCCCGAAGAGCGGCAGGTCGTCGGCGATCTGGTCGGCTGGCGTCTGTAGCATCAGGTTTTTGACCAGCATCTCTTTAATTTGACTGCGAAGATCAGATTCGGGCATGGCAATTTTTTGGGGACGCTATGCTTAGACGAAAAGCCCGGCGAAGTCATCGCCTAAAATTCGCGCCGCAAGAGTTGCGCATGGGCCGATCAAGCGCAGCTGCGTGTCGCGCCTCCCACGGGGAGGCGTCTACATGTAGACGCTTCGCTCTGCGAAGCGCGGATCAACGCGTCGGCGCGAGCCCAAACTCGCCGCGTTCAGACCTCCCGCGAAGTCCGCTCTTCCGGCGCCGCTCCTTCACGCTGCGGCGGCACTTCGCGCGCCGTCGGAGCGTTATCGATCCGCGGCACGGTCGCATCCGCCTGACGAACGTCCGGCTTCGCCGGCGTGGTGGTCCCGGCGTTGTGTAGTTCGTCGCTGAACTCGTCCTTCGCCTTCTGGAATTCCCTGACCGCCTGGCCCATCCCTTTCGCGAGTTCCGGCAGCTTCTTCGCGCCGAAGAGCACGAGGACGATGAGCAGAATGATGATCAGGTCCGGGCCGCCAAAATTAGAGAGCAAGGCGAGGAAGTGCATGATGAAAGCTAACATCCGCCCATCGCCCCGGGTTGCAAGGCGATTTACCCCGGGTCGTTAGACGTCGTAATACATCTGGAACTCGAACGGATGCGGGCGGAGCCGCAGCGCGTCGTATTCCTTCTGCTTCATCTCGATCCAATTGGTGATGAAGTCGGCGTTAAAAACATCGCCGCGGAGGAGAAAGGCATGGTCGGCCGCCAGCGCCGCGATCGCTCCGCCTAACGAATCCGGCACGCTCGGCACGCCGGCTAATTCTTCCGGCGGAAGTTCGTAGAGGTTCTTGTCGAGCGGATCGCCGGGATCGATCCGGTTTTGGATTCCATCGAGGCCTGCGAGGAGCAGGGCGGAAAAGGCGACATACGGATTAGCCGCCGCATCCGGAGTGCGGAATTCGATGCGTTTCGATTTCGGATTCGCCGAGTAGGTCGGAATGCGGATCGCGGCGGAGCGATTCCGCGCGGAGTAGGCGAGATTGACCGGCGCTTCGAAGCCGGGGACGAGCCGCTTGTAGCTGTTTGTCGTCGGGTTGGTGATCGCGGTCAGGGCCGGCGCGTGTTTCAAAATTCCGCCGATAAAGAACAGTGCCATGTCGCTCAATCCCGCGTAGCCATTGCCCGCGAAGAGCGGCTTCCCGTCTTTCCAAAGCGAGATGTGGGTGTGCATGCCCGAGCCGTTGTCGCCGAAGAGCGGCTTCGGCATGAAGGTCACCGTCTTGTTGTGCTTCCGCGCCACGTTGCGCACGATGTACTTATAGTACTGCATGTAATCGCCCATCGTCTTGAGCGGCGCGAAGCGGATATCGATCTCGGCCTGGCCCGCGGTCGCGACTTCGTGATGCTGGCGTTCGATCGGGATGCCGGCTTTCTCGAGCTCGAGACACATCTCGTTGCGGATGTCCTGCAGCGTGTCCGCCGGCGCGACCGGGAAATAACCTTCCTTCGCGCGGATCTTGTAACCGAGGTTGGGAAACTCTTCGCGCCCGCTGTTCCAATGCCCCTCGTTGCTGTCAACCGAGTAGGAGGAACTGTTCCCGGTGTTGCTGAAACGCACGTCGTCGAAGATGAAAAACTCCGCTTCCGGCCCGAAGAACGCGGTGTCGGCGATGCCGGTGCTTTGCAAATACGCTTCCGCTTTTTCCGCCACCCCGCGCGGATCGCGGCTGTAGGGCTCGCGCGTGATCGGTTCGACGATCGTGCAAATGAGGCTGAGCGTCGGCTCGGCGTTGAAGATATCGATCCACGCGCTCGCCGGGTCCGGGATGACGAGCATGTCGGAGGCGTTGATCGCCTTCCAGCCGCGAATGCTCGAGCCGTCGAAGCCGAGGCCTTCGGTGAAAATGTCTTCGTTGTACTCGGTCAGAGTCGTGGTGAAATGCTGCCAGGCGCCGAGCAGGTCGGTAAACTTGAAGTCCACGAGTTTGACCTCGTGGTCCTTGATCATCTTGCTGACGTCGGAGGCTGATATCTTTTCGCTAGGCATGGGTGAATGAGGAATGAGGAATTTCGAAGGACTGACTAATGACGAAGCCCGAACAACCCGTTGCGAGGTTATTCGGGCTTCAACACCAGCGACGATTTCTTCATTCGACCTTCGTCACTAATTCGGATTTCGTCATTGGTCCTTCGTCATTTTCCCCCTCACACCGCCTTCTCGCCAATCTCCTCCGTGCGGATGCGCACCGCGTGTTCCACCGGCAACACGAACACTTTGCCATCGCCGATCTTGCCGGTCTTCGCCGCGCTCACCACCACGGCCACCGCCTTGTCCACCATGTCGTCGGCGAGCACGACCTCGACCTTCACCTTCGGCAAAAAATCGACCGTGTATTCGCTCCCGCGATAAATCTCCGTGTGCCCTTTCTGGCGACCGAAGCCTTTGACTTCCGTCACCGTCATCCCCTCGATCCCGAGCTCGGCGAGCGCTTCCTTCACTTCTTCAAGTTTGAACGGTTTGATGATCGCTTCGAGTTTTTTCATGGGCGTTAAATGGCGGTGTCGGGCTCTGTTTCAATCGGACTGGTGGTAGAAAATCAGAGATTAAGGGTGCAGCGCAAGCGCCGATTTCTTGCCGGCATTTTCTTCGCTCAAATCATTATCGTTGCGGAGTGTGGCTTTACGGCACGGGAGCCCAGCCCAGGAGATTCACTCAGTGTTTTCTTTTGCATCCTGCATCGCGCCGAAATAAGAACTGCCAGATGACCAAAACGACTTTGGGAGATTGGACAAAGCCGGAGATTGACGCTCAATGTAGCGCTGCGCACGGCCAATATTCGAGAAAGCTGGCACTGCACTACACTGACTATTTTAATGCGCACGCCGAATTGCGCGGGAAGCATCTGTATTCGGCTTCAAGCATGGAGACCTCGCTCCCTTCGGGATGGGCTGGCTTGGCTTCCGGAATCCCGGCAAAACGCCGACATCAACATCATCGTTCGGGCAAATCGAGCCAAGCCTTAGCGCTTGGTCTTCTCGGCGTCGCCGGAGCGTTGGACACTGAATTCGCGTGGCTTTGGAGACTGCTCGATCGCAATCCTGAATCATCTGCAGTGGGGGAATTCGAACATTCAATACCTCCGACGTGCCTCGGAGAAACCCCACGGGTCACATCGATTGATTACTTGATCACGACACCCAACACTGTTGTCTGCGTAGAAGCGAAATGGACGGAGAGAGGTCTGGGTTCATGCTCATGTGACAAGCGTGAGGAGCGTTATGGTGACGATGTCGATGCTGAAGGTGATCCGACCATAGGCGAATGTTCCGAGCGGGTTTTAAAGCGGGCAGCATATTGGGAGACTGCGCACGATCTCTTCCGCCTACCAGATCGCTCTCCGCCGCAAGTTTGTCCCATTTGGACACCTTATCAGGCGATCCGCAACGTGGCCGCGGCCCGTGCTTTAGCTCAAGGTCGAGATTTCGTCTTCTGTTTGTTTTATGACGAGAATAATCCGTATTTTCGGCCGAGTAATATTTGGCCAGGATGGCCCCTTCTTCTTAAGACGACTCTTTGCGATTCTGGACCTTTCGCGTTTCGGACGATGAGCTGGCAAACGCTGGTGAAAATGCTCCCTCTCGATGAGCAAGCGAAGGTCTGGGCTCGGGAAAAACATTGCTTGCCAGTGTAGCCCGGGCCGGGGCGGTTCTGCTTATTTCTCCTACTCGATCCATGCCATCGCGTCTTACTGCGCATAGGCTAAGATTGCCGCCTCGACGCTCGAGTTTATAATAACCCAGCATGTCCGCCCACTCCTTCGTTCATCTCCATCTGCACACCGAGTATTCGCTCCTCGATGGCGCGGTGCGTATGAAGGGGCTGATGGAGAAAGCAGCGGCGATGAAAATGCCCGCGGTCGCGATCACCGATCACGGCAACCTCTACGGAGCGATTGAATTTTATCAGGCGGCGGCGGAGGTCGGGATCAAACCGATCATTGGCGTTGAGGCTTATATGGCTCCCGGTACGATCAGAGACCGACCAAATTCGCAGCGCGACGCGGCGAATCATTTCACCCTCCTCGCGCGCAACGAAGCCGGCTATCGCAATCTCGTTAGGCTGATGTCGACCGCGCATCTCGAAGGCATGCATTACAAGCCGCGGATCGATAAGGAACTGCTCGCCGCGCATTCCGAGGGTTTGATCGGAATGAGCGCGTGCCTCAAGGGCGAAATCAACATGGCGATCCAAGCCGATCAGCTTGATAAGGCGCGCGCGAGCGCGGCGACCTTTCGCGACATCCTTGGGGCGGAGAATTTCTTCCTTGAGTTGCACGATCACGGTCTCGAGGCGCAACGAAAATGCAACCGCGTCCTCCCGGCGATCGCGCGGGAATTTGGGCTCGGTTTGGTGGCGGCGAATGACGTGCATTTTCTCGAAAGAAGTCACCACGAAGCGCACGACGTGATGATCTGCATCGGCACCCAAAAAATGGTGCACGACGAGAAGCGGATGCGCTACACCCCGGAGCTTTACTTCAAGAGCGCCGACGAAATGCGCGCTCTCTTTCCGGACCATCCGGAAGCGATCTCAAATACCGTTGCGATTGCCGAGGGCTGCGACTTGAAACTGGAATTTGGAACCTCGAAATTCCCGGAGTACGCGGCGCCGGTAGGCACGACGCGCGAACAATACCTCCGCGAATTGTGCGCGACTGGTTTGCGTAAGCGCTTCGGCGACCGCGCGGCGTCGGATGCGGACCTCCTCGCGCGCTTGAACAAGGAGCTCGCCGTCCTCGAGAAGACCGGCTTCGTCAGCTACTTCCTGATTGTTTGGGATTTCATTCATTTCGCCAAGCAGCGCGGCATCCCGGTCGGCCCGGGCCGCGGCTCAGCGGCCGGCTCGCTCATCGCCTACGTGCTCGAAATCACCGACATCGATCCGCTCCAATTTGGTTTGCAGTTCGAACGTTTTCTCAATCCGGAGCGCGTTTCGCCGCCGGATATCGACGTTGATTTTTGCGAAGCGCGCCGCGGGGAAGTGCTCGAATACGTGCGGCAAAAATACGGCGAGCGCCGCGTTTCTCAGATCATCACTTTCGGGAAACTGAAAGCGAAAAGCGTGGTGCGCGACGTCGGCCGGGTGATGGGCCTGAGCTACGGCGACTGCGACCGGATCGCGAAGATGATCCCTAACGAGTTGAACATCACGCTCGCGGCCGCCGCCGAGAAAACGCCGGAATTAAAGAAAGCAATCGAGACCGAACCGGCGACGCGCCAACTTTGGGAATACGCCGGTCTGCTCGAAGGCCTTTCGCGCAACGCCGGGGTGCACCCCGCCGGAGTCGTGATTGGCGATCGCGATCTGTCGGAATACGTCCCGCTCTGCCGCGACTCGAAGGGCAACGATATCGTCAGTCAGTACGCGATGGGACCGCTGAACGATCTCGGACTGCTGAAGATGGATTTCCTCGGCCTGAAAACGCTCACCGTGATCGAGGACACGCTCACGTTGATCCACCAGCGCGCGCCAAACTTCTCGCTCAAAAGCATTCCGCTCGATGACGCCCCCGCCTTCGGACTTTTCAATCGCGGTGAAACGGTCGGCCTTTTCCAGATGGAATCGACCGGCATGACCAGTGTCTCGAAACAGATGGACGTGCAGAAGCTTGACGACATCATGGCCCTGATCGCGCTCTATCGCCCCGGCCCGATGGATACGATCGGCGACTACATCGAGCGCAAGCGCGGCCTGAAGCAAATCCGTTATGTCCACCCGCTCCTGGAGGAAGTCTGCGCCGACACCTACGGAGTGATGATCTACCAGGAGCAGGTGACGGCGGCGGCCAACCGCCTCGCCGGCTTTTCGTTAGGCCAGTCGGACCTTCTCCGGCGCGCGATGGGGAAAAAGGACAAGGGCAAGATGGCGAAAGAGCGCGCGAGTTTCGTCGAGGGTTGCGCGCGCACGAACAAGATTCCCGAGAAAAAGGCGAACGCGATTTTCGATTTGCTCGAGAAATTCGCCGGCTACGGATTCAACAAAAGCCACAGTGCCGCCTACGGCGTGATCAGCTACCAGACGGCCTACCTCAAGGCGCACTATCCGGTTGAATTCATGGCCGGTTTGCTGAGCAACGAGATCAACAACACCGACAAGATTTCGATCTTCGTCGGCGAGTGCAAGCGAATGGGGATTCCGATTCTGCCGCCGGACATGAACCGGAGCAGCCTGAAATTTGTCCCGGAGGGACGTGCTTCTGCACGTCCTCGTTCTTCCCCAGGCGACGCTTTCGAGACTGGACGTGCGGAAGCACGTCCCTCCGACGCCATTCGTTACGGACTCGCCGCGATCAAGAACGTCGGTGAAGGGGCAATCGCGGCCGCGATCGGGGAACGCGAGCGGGGAGGGGACTTCACCTCGCTCGAAGATTTTTGCAGCCGGCTCGATTCGCGCCTCGCCAATCGCAAGATCATTGAGAGCCTCGTCAAAGCCGGCGCCTTCGATTTTCTCGGCCGCGATCGCGCCGAGCTTTTCGCCTGTATCGAGGAAACACTCGCCGCCTCGGCCTCTTCTCATCGCGATCGCGCCGCCGGCCAGGTTTCGCTTTTCGGAGATCTCCCTCATCCGACCATCACCCGCGGAAATCGCGAGTATGCGCAATGGACGGAGCGCGAGAAATTGTCCTTCGAGAAAGAACTGCTCGGCTTCTACGTCACCGGCCATCCGCTCGATGCCTACGCGCCGCTCTTCGCCAGCGGAAAATATCAGACCATCGCATCGTTAGGCGAGCTGGCCGATCGTGCGAGCTTCACCATCGCCGGCGCGATCGCGCAGGTGGACCGGAAGTTTACCAAGAAAGAGGGAAAACCATTTGCCGTCGTCATCCTCGAGGACCTGACCGGAACTCTCGAGGTCGTCCTTTGGAACGAAACTTACGTCAAGGTTTCGCACGCGCTCGAGTCCGGGACCGTGATCGCGATCCGCGGCACGGTCGACAAGCGCGACGACAACATTCGCGCGACCGCGCAAAAGGTAAAAGTGCTGACACCGGAGAGCGTGGCCGCCGCTCCCAATGGCGTCGAGAACGGCTCCGAGACGAACGGGGCTGCGCACATCCGCGAAGACGCGCCCATCATGTTGCGCTTTGCCGCGGGAATCGGCGCGGACGAATTGCGAACGGTGCGCGAAATTCTAGCCTCTTCGCCCGGCTCACAGCCCGTCACCCTGGAGATGACGAGCTTCGACGGCGAAACGGTGCGGATCGAGGCGGGCGAAGGCTGCCGGATCGAGTTCACGCAGGCGATCGAGCAGCAGCTCACGCCCTGGTTGTGGCGTTAGGCTAGGTTTGCTTTGGCCGGATCCGCCCGGAAAGGAGCTCTTCCAAAATATCTTCGACGCCGAGGGTTTCGCCCCAGGAACGGAGGTAGGTCGCATCCAGCGCCGGTCCTTGCACCGCCACGATGCCCGCCGCATCTCCCACTTGGCGATCCGACGGGGTAAGGCGATTCCAAAGAAGCTTGTGTAAGAGAACATCTTCGGCGGTCGCAATCCACGCCATCTCGCCGAGAAGTCGCACGTGCAATCGCCGCGCCAACATGGCGTTCTCGAAGCGATCATCCCAAAGCAGCCAAAAATCGACCTTTAGAGCAGAGCGCGTGTCGATTGCATTGCAGAGGTGCGGTGGATCGAAGGCCTGGCGGACTGCCACCTCGTCGAGGTGAAAATCGCCTGCGAATTCAGCGACCAGCGGCGAAATGGAATCGGGCGCGAGGTGGACAGCAAAATCGAGGTCGTGGGTGGAGCGAGGAATGCCCCAATAATTGCTGGCCATTGAACCGGTGAGAAAATAATCGACGCGGGCGCGGTCCAGTCGCCGAATGCAATCCACTACCAGTTCCTGTTCGGTCACGGCCGGTGTCCAACCAGGAGACGCGCCCGCAGGAAATGTTCCACCTCTTCTTCCGTTGCCTCGGGATGCTGACCCCGAATTCCGGCGCGCGCGATTTCGCAGGCGAGTTCATGCAGAGCCAACGCAATCCGGAGGCGCTCCTCGCCGGTCATTTCCCGGTAGCGCGCGATTTGCGCATCAAGCGCGGCGACGGGGTCCATGCGGCCAGACTACGTCGCGACGAAATTCAATGCATCCCATTTTGCATTCCCCGCATCGAGTTCACACAGGCGATCGCGCAGCAGCTCACGCCCTGGCTGTGGCGTTAGGAGCGAAGCGCGTCGCTAGCTCTTTTTCTCCGCGGGCTGCATCCGCGCGCACTCGGATTTGAGCTCCGCATATTGTTTGGCGGACAGGATGCGCTTCGCGGAATGCATGAACTTGTCCAGGCTTTCCTTGGTGCAACCTGCCTTTTGGCAATCCGCCTGGGCCGCATCGAGCTTCGTCTTCTGGTCGGCGGTCAGGTTCATGTGGGCGTAGGCTTTCGAGCAATCCATTTTGCCGTCGGCTGACATACCGGCGCAGCAGGCGCCTCCCGCGAAAGCAGAGCTGGTGGCGAGAACGACGGTGGCGAGCAAGGCGAAGGTTGTTTTCATCATGCGCACCAAATCGCACCCCCGGGCCAAAATTCAATCGTCGAGTCCGAGGCCGCGATCGCGCGGGGCCTGTCAGAAGAGATCGGCGGAGCAAGGACTATCACATGTGCCAAAGGGGATACATTTCCACCGGCAATGTGATCGTCTTGATCGTGTTTGGCGTGAAGCGCCATTGCAGAAATGCTTTTCTGACCGTCTGGTCGAGCAGGTCGGAATGGGATGGAATGACGACCTTCACATCCGTCACAAGGCCGGTCCTTTTGTCGATCAAGAGCTGATACCAGCCGCGGGTTGCGGAACGAATATCTGAGCGGGCCTGAAATGGAGCTCTGGGAAACGGCGCATGGACGGCGTATTTCAGGGCCTCTGCAAAGGGTTTCTCGAGCGCGTCATCGAAGAAGAACATCACCGGAACGTAGAATGCCTTCAATGTGTGCGGCTTCAGTCGCCAGCGGCTCAGTGCCTGAATCACCGCGCTATCCAACACTTTGGAGATGGTTGTCCCCAACGACCTCGACCGTGCTCACGCTCCCTGTCTCGGTATCGACGTGGACTTTGAATTTTCCAGCTCCCAAGGCCCTGGAATGTCGCCTCGTGAGGAAACCGCGGCTTTGGCGCGTAAAGAAAATAGCCTGCCGCTTCGCTGGAGCTTGGGATAGCGCTCTCAGCCTGGGCACTGGGAAAAGTGTTACCAGAGAGGAAAAGGAATGCTGCGAAAAACCAGGCCGGAAGGAACTTTCTTATCTGCGCGTTCTGCCTCCTGCAACATCTCTGCGTCAAGTCTGGACTTTCGAAGTGAAGGTAAGACCGCCATCCTTGGAGTCGACGCGGATCGTCTGGCCCTCGTGAAATTCTCCCGCGAGAATCTGGAGGCTGAGCGGATCGAGAATCTCCTTCTGGATCGCGCGCTTCAAGGGCCGCGCGCCGTAAACCGGATCGTAGCCTTCGCGCGCAATTCGCGCCTTGGCGGCGTCGGTCAACTCGAGCATGATCTTTTGTTTCTCGAGACGCGTCGTTAGGCGGCGCAGTTGGATCTCGACGATCTTCTTCAGGTCTTCATCGGTCAGCCGGTCGAAGATGATGATCTCGTCGACGCGATTCAAAAACTCCGGCCGGAAATGGCCGCGCAACGCCTCCAGCACCCGCCGCTCGCGCTCTGCGCCCGACGTCTCCTCGGTGATAAACTGCGAGCCGATGTTCGACGTCATGATGATGACGGCATTCTTGAAATCGACCGTCCGCCCCTGGCCGTCGGTGATCCGCCCGTCGTCGAGCACTTGCAAGAGGACGTTGAAAACGTCCTGATGCGCCTTTTCGATCTCGTCGAAAAGAATGACGGAATACGGTTTTCGCCTAACGGCTTCGCTCAGTTGCCCGCCTTCTTCGTAACCGACGTAGCCGGGCGGCGCGCCGATCAGGCGCGCGACCGTGTGCTTCTCCATGTATTCGCTCATGTCGATGCGGATCATGGCGTTCTCGTCGTCGAACAAAAACTCCGCCAGCGCGCGTGACAGCTCGGTTTTGCCGACGCCGGTCGGTCCGAGAAAAATGAAAGAGCCGATCGGGCGATTCTCATCCTGCAGACCGGCTCGTGCGCGCCGCACGGCGTTCGAGACCGCGACGATCGCTTCGCGTTGCCCGATGACGCGCTGACTCAAGCGTTCTTCCATTTTGACCAGCTTCTCGCGCTCGCCTTCCTGCAACCGCGAGACCGGAATGTGGGTCCAGCTCGAAACCACTTCCGCGATGTCTTCCTCGGTCACTTCCTCGCGCAACAGTTGTGGCTTACCACTCTCGGTCTCCTTCGCGGCCAGCTCGGCAAGCTTGCGTTCCAGCTCCGGGATGCGGCCGTATTGCAGCTCGCTCGCCTTGGCCAATTCGCCGCGGCGCTGGGTCCGTTCCAGCTCGGTTCGGGCGGTGTCGAGCTGTTCTTTTAACTTTCGTTGCTCGTCGATCACCGCCTTCTCCTTTTGCCACTCGGCTTTGAGGGCCGAGGAACGTTCTTTCAAACCAGCCAGCTCTTTTTCCAGTTTCGTTAGGCGCTCTTTGCTCGCGGGATCTTTTTCTTTTTTCAACGCCTGCCGCTCCATCTCGCGTTGCATGATTTCGCGCTCGATCACGTCGATCCCCGTCGGCATGGAATCGAGTTCGATCTTCAGGCGCGAGGCCGCTTCGTCCATCAGATCAACCGCTTTGTCGGGCAGAAATCGATCGCTGATGTAACGATGTGAAAGGACCGCCGCCGCGACCAGCGCCGCATCCCGGATGCGCACCCCGTGATGCACTTCGTAGCGCTCCTTCAGCCCGCGCAGAATCGCGATCGTATCCTCCACGCTCGGCTCGTCCACCATCACCGGCTGGAAGCGACGCTCCAGCGCCGCGTCCTTCTCGATGTACTTGCGGTACTCGTTCAGCGTCGTCGCGCCGATCGTGCGCAACTCGCCACGGGCCAGTTGCGGCTTGAGCAGATTCGAAGCATCCACCGATCCCTCCGCCGCGCCCGCGCCGACGATCGTGTGCAGCTCATCGATAAACAAAATAATCTGCCCTTCCGAGTCAGTCACTTCTTTCAGGAACGCCTTGAGTCGGTCCTCAAATTCGCCGCGGAATTTTGCGCCCGCGACCATCGAGCCGATGTCCATCGCGATCAGTTTCTTGTTCTTCAGCGACTCCGGCACGTCGCCGGAAATAATCCGGCGCGCGAGACCTTCCACGATCGCCGTCTTGCCGACCCCCGGCTCACCGATCAACACCGGATTGTTCTTCGTCCGGCGCGAGAGCACCTGCATCACGCGCCGGATTTCGTTATCGCGGCCGATGACTGGGTCGATCTTTCCCCGCCGCGCCAAAGCTGTCAGATCGCGTCCGTATTTTTCCAGCGTCTGGTATTTGCCCTCGGGATTCTGATCGGTCACGCGCTGCGACCCTCGCACTTGCTGGAGCGCCTGCATCAACTTGTCGCGCGTCACGCCAAGGTCCTTCAACGTCCGCACCGCGGGGACACTCGCGTTCGTTAGGGCGAGAAGATAGTGTTCCGCGCTCACGAACTCATCCTTCAGCTTCGCCATTTCCTTTTCCGCGCCGTCGAGCACGCTGCGCAGGTCGTTCCCAATCCGATGCTCGATGTTCCCGCCGCTCACGCGGGGCAATTTCTGGAGAGCGCTGCGTAGCTGCTCCTTCAGCGACTCCGCCGGCACGCCCATCTTCTCGAGGAGCGGACGCGTGACGCCTTCGGCCTGGTCAAGTAGCGCGAGAAGAAAATGCTCGTTGGTGATCTCCTGCTGGTTGAGCTCCGCCGCGACATCCTGCGACGCCTGGACCGCCTCCTGCATTTTCTGCGTGAATTTGTCGATGCGCATGCTGCAACCTATGGAACGCGGCCAGCCTCGCAATCAGCCGCGTCTAGTTTAGTGAGTCATTGAGTTCCGTGCGCCCTGGACTCGCCGCGGCGAGTCCCTCCGGAGGGACGAGCTTCCGCTGGTCCAGGAACGCTCTCTTCGGTTGGCTCGCTTCAAGGCCGTTCATTTTCTTCTGACTCACTGCATTAGCTACTCTCGATCTGGACCCATTTTATACGTCCAGATGCACCGCTCTTGATCGTGACTGCTGACTTCGCACACCCCATATGGCGTGCAATCAAGGCCACCAATTCCTGGTTCGCTTTGCCATCGACGGGCGGCGATTTCAGTCGCGCGAGCCACGGGCCATCGGCCACTTCGTCCAGAGTGCTCACTCGGGCGTTGGGTTTGACCTTTATCTGGATCGTTTTCATGCGATCAAGATCGCCCGCAACGGTTCGTGGCGCCTGGCAAAGAAGATGCCCTTAATCCCCAATCTTCACTGCCGAAATGAAGCCAGGGTTCTGCCTGCGTTCCGCGTAGGCATTCTTCATCCAACACTGCTTCGAAGACTTATTGAAGGAAATCGCCTTGCACCGGGTATCAGCTGCGCACTCGTTCAAGCACTGTCCTATGTCGGTTGCGAAGAAGTCTTTGTAGTCAGAGCCGTGCCGGTCGTATCCATCTTCGATGGCTGACATGCGCGCCGGGGGAGGCGGTCGCGTTCCGAACTTGATGGAAAAAACACTGGGAATTCCAATTTCTTGAATAGTGAAGCCAAGATAGAGTTGCCATCCAACGATTCCCAGAAGGACGAGCCCTGCAATCCAAGCGCGGCTGGGTTCCTTCCGATCGGTATCATTCGTTGCCATTTGGTTGTTCCTTTGAGATTTAAGCGCCTGATGAAGTTACACGGGATTAGTGGCCATCTAAAAGGCAGAATTTCAAATTCTAATCGGGAGAATTCGTCACGGTCGGTTTTTCGGAGCCTGACTATCCGCGTTCCCAAGGAGCGCTTTTTCCAGAAAAGCTGACGGCGCTCCAGCGCGTTGGGCGGTTGGGCCACTGGTCAAAAAAATCTCCGTCGAAGCGCATAAATCAAAAGTCCAAAGATGACTCCCCAGACGCTGCTGTTGAGCAACGCGGCCAAACCAAACTGGAACCAGTCAAATGGAAGCCAGCGTGTGTATGGCAGTAGAATCAGCGGAAACGACAGGCACAAAAACAGATGAACCAGGAAGATGGCACCAGTGACACGAATCAACCCGAGAACAGTTAGATACAAAACGAAATGTGCTACCGTAACTGCTCCAATCAGCGTGCGCCTTTTTGTCATAGTGATGCGAGAGGCCTTAACGATCCAAAGCTGAGCCACGGCCACCGGCGGCCAACCCAGCAATGCAATAATGCCAATCGCAGCGCGGGCGGCGCCCGAGACCTGGGGAAATCGAGTCAATCACGCCTTGCTTTCTTGGCAGGTCCCCGGATTGGAGACAAGCGGAAAAAGCGGCGACGGGAACCGCGGAAGATCGATTCAGCCGGTGACTGGAAAATGGCAAAATGTAACGGGCACGGGCTCGGTTGTTCCCTTTTCTAGTGATGCAATGCGCACAGATAAACCTCTTCTTGATCCTTTGCCGCCGCGGCAGGCGACAACGCTCGGTTTGAGTTGTAAACGTTTCCTCAAACAAAACATGAAAATCACAAACCTCCTTCTCATTCTCGTCACCCTGGCGAGCGTCGTCATTTTCCCGAATGGTGCTTGGGCAGAGCCGAAGGCGAGGATGATGAAAGCCGTCGTCGTGCACCAGTACGGCGGATCCGAGGTGGCGAAATATGAAGACACGCCGCGGCCCGAACCGAAAGAAAACGAAGCACTCGTTAGGGTAATCGCCAGCGGAGTGAATCCCGCCGATCCTCTCATCGTCAGCGGCAAGTATGCGCAGCAATTCGGCACCCACGTTCCGTTGATTCCCGGCTACGACATCGCGGGCGTGGTCGAGCAAACGGGCTCTCGCGTAACGAAACTAAAAGTGGGCGACGCCGTTTATGGCTATCCGCTGATGGGCGGTGGCTGGGCCGAGCATGCCGTCGTCACCGAAGGAGAAACAGCGCCGAAACCGAAATCGCTTAGCTTCGTCGACGCGGCCGCCGTCCCCCTCGCGGCCTTGACGGCGTGGGATGCCTTGATCGACACCGCGCAGCTAAAAGCCGGCCAGACCGTCCTGATCCATGGCGGGTCCGGCGGTGTGGGCAGCTTTGCGATTCAAATTGCCAAGGCCCGCGGCGCCCGCGTCATCGCCACCGCCTCGACCGCGAATCAGGATTTGCTCAAACATCTCGGCGCCGATGTGGCGATCGATTACACGAAACAGAAGTTCGAAGACGTTGCCAAGGACGTCGACATCGTGCTCGACCCGGTCGGCCGGGACACCCTCGCGCGTTCCTATGCCGTGGTGAAGAAAGGCGGAATCATCTGCACGCTCGTCGCGCGTCCCGATCCCGCGCAGCTCGAGAAATTTGGCATCCGCGGCGCCAGCATCGCCGTCACACCCAACGCCGCTAACCTGGCCGAGATCACGAAGCTCATCGACGACAAGAAGATCAAACCAATCGTCACGCAGGTGCTGCCGCTGAGCGAGGGAGTGAAAGCCCTGGAGCAAGCCGAGACTCATCACAGCCGCGGCAAGATCGTGCTCAAGATCGCGGACGAACCGAAGGAGTGATTCGATCGATACCTCGGACGATGGCCGCCGATCGACTCACTTGGGTCCGTCAGGTGGTGCTTCGTTGGAAATGTCGACAACGCACCGCCACTGTCCATCAGATTCGAAACGCCAGATTGATATCCCGCGAGAGTGCAGTGTCATGGTGCCGCCGTTTGGCCCTGGCACGGTGGCTTCGTCGGTCCCGCGCATGTAGGCGAATTTGCCATCGGGCGAGAACACAGGTTCTTGTGAGACCCAGTGGATTTTGAATCCCGGCGTATTAAAGCTGGCGGTAACGTAGGCACAAATCGCCGCTTTGCCCTCCAATACGGGCTGTCCGGGAAAAATAAGAACGGCGTCATCACTCCAATAAGATACCACCTTCTCCACATTCTTTCCCGCCGTAGCGAGATCCGCCCACTCCGCATCCCGGCGCAACAATTTCTCCCCCTCCGTTTTGGAATCGAAATGTCGCTGAGAACAACTAACGAGAAGAAGTGCGAGAAGAATCAGGAATAGGTTACGAGATATGTGCATAGGATGAGTGCTATAGGTCTAACGAGAACAACAATGAGCTGCGGCGAGCGCGAGCGCGCATGGCTCGCAGTAAAGAGTGTTTTGTCATCTAAATGTGAACCCCGAACGGGCAGCGGCTGGCGCTATCGTCCGGTTAGGCGGTCAATGGTGCGGACACGGTTGATTTAAACAATGGCGCGATCGGGACTCTGACTGTCTAATGGTTGATTCCTCGCACCCCAGATCAAAAGCCAAAAAATGATCGGTAATTCCGCGGCCTCAAGAATCCCCGCGAACTGGTCAACGAGTTGCCGATATGATGGCAGAACCAGGCCTGTGAGCGAACTGGCCAGATAGCCGAAAGCGGCAATGAGCAGTAAGAAACCGAGGACGCGGGGGATGAAACCCGATCGAATGACCAGAAGCGCAAACGGAATCAGCCAAAGCCCCCAGAAGATTTCGGCAACCAAAACTTCTCGGCTGTGCAAGCGCATAAAAAGGTAGGCAAGGGCGTCCAGCTGACCCTTGTTAAAGACGGACAGAAAATCGGCACCGCTGACCAGGAGTAAGGCCGCAAGTTCGTTCACCACACTCAGAAGCGAGATGGGAATGGAGACGAGAATCAAGATCATCATCGCCAAAGCGTGTGTCTCGTTGACCGCCTTGAATAAGCGGTAGAGGGCCACAACAACGAGAATGAACAGGATCGAGCCCAGCAGTTCGCTCGCGATGCCAAGGCGGAGGAGCGACTCGGAAGTCCGAATGTGGTCGGCTGTCGCGGTGGCGTCGTTTGGCACGATCAGCTTATTGGGGACATAGATGAGTCCAAATGGAGCGGGGATGCTGGCCAACAAATAGAAGAGTCCCGCCAGCCTTGCCTGCCTCTTGGTTCGGTTCATGTGGTTGTTTAGCATTTGGCAATGATCTGGGTAAATCACCTTACGAGAACAAGATCAGCCACCGCTGGCGGAGGCAAGCATCAATCGCAATCGGCGAGTCTTAATAAACGGAAGCAAGGCCGTACGGTTGCCGGCGGCCGGTTGCACGGCTGGTTAGACCTCTTTGATGTCACAGCGCTATTTGAACACGAGGTGAGCGACAGCGGCTTCAAGATTCCAATAAATAATCGCAACCGACGCAAGATCGAACGCCGCATGGGCACACATGACCATCCAGATCCGGCCCGTGATGGCGAAGATGGTCCCGAAGACGAGGCCCGTGATCATCGCCTGCTCGACCCCAGGAAGCCCCAGGTTTACGTAATGGCCAAGGGCAAACAACGCGGAGGTGAGCAGGACGATGGATACTTTTGCGCCGGGCCCAGTCCCGAAAAGCTTGCCGAGGCGTTCGAATAAGTAACCTCGGAACAACGTTTCTTCTGCGAAGCCCGCGCCGACAATCATCGTGAACACCATTCCGGGAAGTGCAGCCCGGTTTCCTCCGAGGTAATGGTAGGCGGGATTGATGGCAGGGGCGTCGAGCAGCGGCATCACGATGACCTTCATCAGGAGTTTAAGGGCGCAGCCGAAAACGATGCCAACCGCCAGAGTGCCAAGCCAGCTCTTGGGTCGCACGTAGCCGATCTCACGCCATGGCGTATGTGACCGCCAGGCCCACACCAGCACCAGAATGGCGCTCACAGGCTTGAAGACAGAAGTCAGGACGATGAGGAGAATCGCGAGAAGCCCGAGCGGCCCGAACCCGCGCAGGCTGGCCGCGACGGGATCGCCAGACGGCGGCGCTGGTGGCGCTTCGCACGGGAGCGCAGAAGCGTGTTCCGGCAGATTCGAGGCGTCGCTGGTCATGCCTTGTTTCAAGAATACGCGGGGTCTAACGAGAACGGAGCAGTGTGGGAATGGAGTCGTTGGGAAACGAGCGACATAGACGAATAGCCCGAAGGGTGAGATTGCGGCGCAAGCGAATCAAACTCCGAAATAGACGTCAAGCCCGAAGGGAAAGAACATGGGAAGACGCGAGTCAAAGCGCAGGTGGCTGCAGGTTGATTGGGGACGTCATCGAAAGCTGGAACGCGGAGCGGCCAGCATGCATGCTCGCAAAAGGTCTCGGAGTTCGCTGCATCCGCTTCCCTATGGCGCAGGCGTGGGCGAGGGTGCTTTACCCGCCGGCATTTCGCGATAGGGCTTGTGCTCGCGATACAAGGCGGGATGCGCTTCGTCCTCTTTCCGCAACTCGCCGGAAAGTCCTCGGATCGCCTTCTCTTCATAGCTGATTGCCTGATCGAAGTCTCCCACCTCCGCATAGGCGGCGGCGAGGGTGTCGATGAAGTATTTGTTCTTCCATTCCGTCAGTTCGCACGCACGGCGTGCTTCACTCACGGCCGTATTCCCATCGCGTAGCGAATCCTCAGGGGAGGTCGCTCTCAGCCAGGCCAGGCTGTTCAACGCGCGGGAATCTTGAGGTGCCAGTCCTTCAGCCTCGCGCAAGTCTGCTTGCGCACGTTGATAATCACGCTGCGCAATAAATGCTTTTGCGCGGGCGGCGTAGCCCGCTCCGTCGCGCGGAGTTAGTTGAATGTATTCGCTCAGATCTGCGATTGCTCTCGAGTAATCTCCTGCCTTCGAATAAATGAGAGCACGATTGTAATAAGCGTCGGCATCGTACGGAGCTAACATGATTGTTTGATGGTAGTCGGCGAGCGCTTGATCGTTCTTGCCCATCTCCTGGTAGGCGGTGGCACGATTATGATACGCGAAGTAACTTTTCGGATTGAGCTTTAAAGCGTTGTTGTAATCAGCAATGGCCCGCCCTGGCTCTCCTCTTTCCCCTAGAAGCTATCCGAAAAGTA
>PNAA01000029.1 GCA_003169975.1 Spartobacteria bacterium
AGACATTTATGAGATGGCTTCGAGGCCTTAACGAGACGTGTTATATGGTGTAGCATTTTGAAAACGAGGGGTCAGTCTTATAATCGCGGCAACAGCATGCCCGATATTTGATCGGCGAGCGCGCGGCCTGCGTCCGCCGCTAGTCGGGCAGGCTGGACAAAGAACTCGACGCAGTGCCGGCACGGGACTAAAGATGCTGGCAACTGCCGAGATTATGAGACTGCCCCGTTTTGCTGCTCAGTCGAAATCAGGCACCGGCTCACAATAGAAAATCGGGAGAAATTCATTGGCCGGAGGCGCTTTCAATTGATCGGCCGCCTTGGTAAAGCAGTTCTTGGACTCAGCGAGCTGACCATTGGCTTTCGCCAACAATCCCAAAACGATCTGCTTCGTTATCGTATCTCCGCCGCCGGCCAAGCGCGCAGCCTCGTTCTTGTCTCCAGACCTAAAAGCCAGTAGTGCTAGACGGCCGTCTGCGTGATCCGATTGGTGGCTTCGATAACAAGCCTTCGCGGCGGATAGATCCCCCTGTTTTTCCAGAATCAATCCACGTGTGGCAGACAGAATCCCTTGCCAGCTAGCGGTCATCATCCCGCCAGGATTGTTCAACGATTCTGAATTCCCATAACTCTCGGCTTCCTCCAGGCTGGCATTCGCCTGCTTGAAACTACCCTGTAGTGCCAGTGCTTGCGCTTTTGCACACAAATAAAAACCAACATTGAGTATGTGAAGCCCAGTCCAGACGTTCGTTTTGGAATCCGTGGCAATCTGTTGCCGATAGTGCGCCACAGCCGTTTCGCAATCTTTCACCGCCGCGCTGTAGTTACGGACGATCACTAGCCGGGGAAGGGTGCGTGAATCGAAATCATCCGCGGCCGAAGTCAGGGAAATGCCAACAAAAACCACGGTCGCAACGAACAGTTTCTTTGGCCAACAACCATAGAGCCATTTTGCGCCGACATTGCTGCGCTGCAAATTATCAGGCATGCAATTCGGCTCGCCAATGGTTGCTATCGTATTCTTGGAATGACGCCCCTTCTTGTTCATGCTGGCAGAGTACGAAGTGCCGCGTGGAAGATCAAGCTCCAAGTCCGGGCGATGGTTCATTTTGCTTGCGTGGAGCAGGCGGGCAAATGTGATCGTAGGGCAAAATCTTCGCGCGGCATCAATCCCCACGAGCAAACGATGCGCAGATCAAGACCGATCGCCAGGACGCCTACGCTTTGGGCACGCTGCTGCACGGGAACCTAGTGGCGCGAGCGGAGAAGGACACATTGCTTTCGCAGTCGACGACGCCGAGATCGATCCGTGGCGCGCGCGGCTGGGCGCGGCGGTGGAATCAGAAGTCGCGTGGCCGAGCGGGGGTCGTTCCCTCTACTTCCGCGATCCGGCCGGCAACGTGGCCGAGTTGGCGCCGCCCACGCTGTGGCGCTCACCGCTGTAGACGCTTCGCTGTGCGAAGCGCGGGAGGAAGCTTCGCTCGCCCAAAAGGTTTTCCTGTAACGAAACGCACACCCGCGTCGCCCACAGGGCGACGTCTACAGGGGCACTAAGGTCGACGGCTAATGAAGTTTTCCGCCGTTGCGGGATGGGTCACCGTCGATCCGTCACTTTGCGCTCCGGCCGCAATCAGAACGCTTCCGTCCATCAAAAGCACGGCCGAATGTCCACCGCGCGGATGTCGCAGCTGGGCGGCCACGCTCGTCCAAGTGCCGCTAGCCGGCGTATAAAGCTCAGCATTGCCCACTGTGACGTCGCCTGTAGTGAAGCCGCCCACGGTCACCGCCTGACCATTGGGCAGCAGCGTCGTGCTGTGAATTAGAAGAGCTTGCGGCAGGCTGGCCGTGACGCTCCAGTTGCCCGCATCGGGGTGGTAGATTTCCGCGCTGGCCAAAAAAGGACCGGTGCCGCTCGCGGATCCGCCGGCGACCAGCACAGTGCCATCGGCCAGGAGGGTCGCAGTATGAGCAAAACGCGCATCGGCAAGGCTTCCCGCGGCCACCCATTGCCCAGTGGCGTTGTGATAAACCTCCCCCGTGTTCGTCACCGCGGTATCGGAAATGAATCCGCCAACGACGAGCACGTCGCCGTTGGTCAGCAACGTAGCGGTATGCGAAGCCCGTGCCGTGATAAGACTTCCGGTCGAGCTCCAGCTCCCTGTGGCAGGATCGTATAACTCAGCGCTGGCGAGTTCCCTTTTCCCGTCCCCTCCGCCGGCCACGAGCACTTTGCCATCGTTCAACAAAGTGGCGGTGGCATTAAGTCGCATCGGCGCGATCGGATTGCCGGTAAGCGTCCAAAAGCCAGTCGCCGGATCGAAGAGTTCCGCCGTCGGATAGAGGGGCGGATACTTGCCGCCTCCGGCCACCAGCGCCCTGCCATCAGCCAGCAAAGTAGCGGTGTGTCCGCGGCGCGGAGCGGTCATGCTCCCCGTCAGGCTCCAGCTGTGAGTCGCCGGGTCATAGATCTCGGCACTCGCGAGGGTGCGAAAATGCGCATCCAAGCCGCCAACGATGAGCACTCGTCCATCCGCGAGAGCGGTTCCCGCCTGCGAATCGCGCGGCGTGTTGAGATTTCCAGCCGGGACAAATCGAGGGGAGCCGGCATGGGCAAAAGGCTGCACCCCGAACACCGCGCTCCCGGCCACAAGCAGCCAGGTTGCAACACCGCGGACGAAAGACTGAGTGTGGCGAGCAAACATCGCGTTCATAGGCACCGAGCGTATCAAGTCAGGCGAAATCATCAAGGCCTTTCCAGAAGCAGCGGATTCAGGGGGATAGGGATCAGCTCCATAATCTCGCTCTGTTAGCCCCGCCCGCCCGTCCGGGCACAAGCCTCGCCCAACGTCGCCAGAAAACATTCCCGATCCTTGTTGTCGCCAAAAGATTTCCTCTGTCGTCACCTCGACCTGCTCGCGAAGAAGTTCGTAGTCCGACTCCAACATTGCCGGTCAGCGGCAAACTGATGTCGGAGATAAATTGGCAGGCGGAGCGCCCGCCCTACAGTCCTAGACTGATCTTGCGGGCGCTCACAACGCACCCACCGCGCGTGAAATCAGGAGCACGACGATCGAGAGCGAAATGAAGACTTGGATCATCGCGAGCACCTTGGCCCACCGCGCCAGGAGCGGCGCGTCCGTCGGTCCGAAGGTCGAGCTTTGCGTGAACGCGACGAAAAGATAGTCAACGAAGTGCGGGCGCCAACCGGTGCAGGCGAATTGCCCGCGCTCATCTCTCGGAACCTGCATTTGGGGGAAAAGAAAACTGCAACTGCCAAACTCCTTACGCTCCTGACGTTTGGTTGGTCCGCCGCCGTCAATCCGCCAATACCAAAGCGCGAAGACAAGGACATTGGTCAGCCACAACAGGGCCGCGGAAAGCAAAAGCTGGAGCGGCGGTTCCTTATGTGAGGGCAGAGCGTGCACCAACAACACGACCGAGCCGATCAGAGCAAGGGTGATGATGGAACTGATGGCGAAGCCAAGAATCCGATTAAGGGAAAGCTTTCCGAGGCGATGGCTGGCCACCGTCGGGACGAGCAACCCGCCGATCAGCGTCGGTAGCAGCCAGGTCGGACCCACAATGAGCGACGAAGGCAGCGCGAGATAAATCGCGGCCACGGCGACAAAGGCGAGCAACGCCTGCCAGCGCGGTTCCGGCTTGTCCACCCGATGCCCTTGATCCATGAGATCGCTTATACCACGAAGAGTGGTGTGCGCGCGAACCTTCAGCCGATACGCTTCGCCGGTGTGTTTCGCCTTCTCGCGACCGACGCAGAGTCCAAGCCCGGCGCGGTTGCCTAACGACGGTCAGCGGAGTGATCGCGAACCCGAACCAACACCATCAGATTGGTGTGTGGTCGGTATGAATAATCTCCTCGACGACATCTACTGCTCCATTCAAGGATCGGGGATGGCACAAAAGAAAGAAGCACCGACACCGAATCCCGAGCCTCCACCGACGCAGCCTGGTTGCCACTGAGCGCTTCCTCGAAAACGGCATCTTCGGCCTGTCGCCGCGCAATGGCCCGTGTCCGCTTTAGGGTCTGCGTAGTTTCGGGTGCCAATCAGCCCGCGATTTCATGGCTCGTCTAAAACCCGCGGGCGGCGCGGGCGTTTCCATCTAGATCGGCGATTTGGAAGTCTGGAAGCCGATAAGTCGGACAAGCTGGCTACGAACTTTCAACCCGCGTCGCCCACAGGGCGACGTCTACAGGGCGGGTAGCGAGCGCTTAGGCTTTGATCCCGCCGGACACGTGGTGGGGTTGGCGTCGCCCACGCTGTGGAGCACGCTGTAGCCGCTTCGCTGTGCGAAGCGCGGGAGAAAGCTTCGCTCGCCCAGAAAGATTTTCCCGTAACGAAACGCATACCCGCGTCGCCCACAGGGCGACGTCTACAGGGGAGGTAGCGACCTCTCAGTCTTTGAACTCGGTCACGACGAGGGTGGCATTGTGGCCGCCGAAGCCGAACGAGTTGTTCACCGCGATCCGCACTCTTTTCTCTCGCGCCACGTTCGGCGTGTAATCGAGGTCGCATTCCGGATCAGGATTCTCGAGGTTGATCGTGGGCGGAATCTTGCCGTCCCGAATCGCCATCGCGCACGCTGCCAGCTCGATGGCGCCCGCTCCGCCTAACAAGTGGCCGGTCATCGATTTGGTGGAGCTAATCGTCAGACCGTTCTTGGCATAGTCGCCAAAGACCGTCTTGATCGCGCGCGTTTCGCAAATATCACCGAGGCCGGTCGAGGTGGCGTGGGCATTGACGTAGTCGACGTCCGACGGATTGAGGCTGGCGTGGTTGAGCGCCATCTTCATCGCGCGCGCCGCGCCTTCGCCATCGGGTGGTGGCGCCGTCATGTGATAGGCGTCGCCGGACAGGCCGTAGCCGGAAAGTTCGCACCAGATCTTCGCGCCGCGCGCTTTGGCGTGTTCGAGTTCCTCGACCACCATCACGCCAGCGCCTTCGCCCATGACAAATCCGTCGCGATCGCGATCGAACGGCCGCGAGGCGCGCTGCGGTTCGTCGTTGCGCGTGCTAAGCGCTTTCATGGCGGAGAACCCGCCCAGTCCAATCGGAATAATGGCGGCCTCCGAACCGCCCGCGAGGAAGATGTCGGCATCACCAAACTTAATGATCCGCCACGCTTCGCCGATCGCGTTATTGGAAGTCGCGCACGCCGTGACGATGCACATGTTCGGACCCCGCAAACCAAATTCCATCGAGATCAGGCCGCTCGCCATGTTGCTGATGAGCATCGGAATGGTGAACGCGGAAACGCGCGACGGGCCTTTGTTGACCAGGGCGGAGTGCTGATCTTCGAGGGTTTTCAATCCGCCGATCCCGCTGCTGACGAGGACGCCGAAGCGGTCGCGATCGACTTTTTCCAGGTCGATGCCGCAATCGCGCATCGCGCTTTTCGTCGCGGCCATGGCGAGTTGCGAGAAGCGATCGGTTCGCTTGTGGTCCTTGGGATTGTTGAAAACCGTCTTCGGATCAAAATCGCGAATCTCGCCGGCGATGCGGCAATCGTAGCCGGTGGTGTCGAAGCGCGAGATCTCGACGATGCCGCTGCGGCCTTCGAGAAGATTTTTCCAGAAGACTTCGAGATCGTTGCCCAACGGCGTGGCAACGCCCATTCCGGTGATGACGACTCGGCGATTCATTGGGAGAGCTGATGAGCGGCGTTATCCATCACTCATCCCGCGGCGGTTGTCACTTCGCTTTAGCGAGTGCCCATCCCAACGCTCTGGACGGTCTGGAAAAGTTTGCCCTCCGTCTTGATCGAGGGCGCGATGATGATTTCGGTCTGTTGGAATTCCGGGAGGGAGCTGGCGCCGACGTTGCCCATGCAGGTGGTGATGGCGCCGACCAGGTTCTGGCTGCCATCGTCCACCTCCGCCGGGCCAAACAGGATCTGTCGCAGCGTGCCGGTCGCGCCCACTTTGATCCGCGTCCCGCGCGGGAGGTTGGCGTGCGGCGTGGCCATGCCCCAGTGGTAGCCCCGGCCGGGAGCCTCCAGCGCCTTGGCGAAGGCGCTGCCGACCATCACGGCATCCGCGCCGCAGGCGAGCGCTTTGCAAACGTCACCGCCTTTGCTCATCCCGCCGTCGGTGATTATCGGAACGTAGCGCGCCGTTTTTTTGAAATAGGCATCGCGCGCTGCAGCGCAGTCAACCGTCGCCGTCACTTGCGGGACGCCAAGGCCAAGAACGCCCCGTGAGGTGCAAGCCGCGCCCGGACCGACGCCGATGAGGACCGCGGCCGGACCGCATTCCATGATCTCGAGCGTGGCGTCAAAACCCACCGTGTTGCCGACGATGACCGGGATTCGCATCTCGCGGCAGAATCGTTCGAGTTCGAGCGACTTATATTCGGAAGAAACATGCCGGGCGGTGGAGACGGTGCTTTGCACGACAAACACGTCGGCGCCCGCTTCTTCGGAGAGCGCGCCGAAACGCTCCGCGCGTTGTGGAATCGAGCTGACCGCCGCCGGGACGCCAGAATCCTTGATCTCGCGAATCCGCGCCGCGATCAGATCTTCCTGCACCGGCTCCTGGTAAATCCTTTGCAGCAGCGCGGTGATCTCGGATTTGTCGGCCTCGATGATCTTTTGCAGCACTTCCTCCGGGTTCTTGTAGCGGGTCTGCACACCTTCGAGGTTGAGCACGGCGAGGCCGCCGAGTTTGCCCATTTCAATCGCAAACTGCACATCGACCACGCCGTCCATCGCGCTGGCCAGGATGGGAATCTTGAATTCGAGCGGCTCGGCGTTCCGGCGCGGCAGGCCCCAGGTGATATCGACTTCGTTGGGGTTAATCGTGACGCGACCCGGGACGAGCGCAATCTCGTCGAAGCCATAGGTCACGCGCGCTTTTCGGTTCCGGCCAATCCACATTCCCATGATTTAAATTCGATCCAGTTTAAAACGTTCGTTCAGGCTGCCGCAGCGCGGACAACGCGGCAGAAGCGTCGGCGTTTTATCCTCAAACTCGCAAGCGCAAATCACGCACCGCAGCCGGTGACGCAGCGCCCGCTGCTCACGGCGTCGACGATTCCACTCGCCAAATATCCAGAGGAGAAAAACCGCCGCAAGAAAAAGCAGCAGATAAATCGTGACCAGCGCCGCGAGGCTGACCCGAATCACGGCGCGTGCTCCGTCGCGCCCGGCGGCAATTCGAGATCGGTGCCGAATTCGAACCGGGCGGTTGCCCAGACGAGCCCGGCGTCGGAATTTCTCCCCGCGCCTCTCTGGAAACGGCAGAGCACGAGATCATGTCGTGCCTGCTCATCGAGCGCGGCGTCGCCGGAGGATTGTTCCAGAAAGCTGTAGCGGACGATGCCTAACGAATCGACCGCGACCCGAAAGCGCGCGCTCTGGGCCGCTTCGCGGAGCGACGCGCGGAACCTTAAATCGGGATGCGAGACCGGTCGGTCGCGGAGCGCGTCGGAAAAAACCAGGGTTGTCGGCGCGGGCACGGGCGGGGTCGGGTTCGTCGCCGGCGCCACCGGGACCGGCGCCGGCGGCATCCCCGATGGAGTGGACGCGGCGAACTGGCGCGGTGGCAATTCCTTCAACTTCGGAGGGACGGCGATGTAGGACGGAACGTGCTGGAGTTTTGGCAGTTGGAAGGCGCGCGCGTCGGCCGGCCGTTGGGTTTGGGAAGCGAGCGCCGGATCTTCCGCGTTAAGCCAATTCAGAAAGGTCCGTGCCTCGCTGGAAGTCGGCGCGATCACGCTCACCTGTGCGGGTGGCGGCAGGAGCGAAATCGCCGGCGGGTAAACCACCTGGAAGAGATAGAAACAAAGCACGTGCAGCCCGACGGAGGCGAGGAGAAATCCCGCGATCGCGAACCGGCGCCGGCGCGGGCGTTCCCAGCGGAAGAGCAAACTCCCGGGCGGTTGCGCGTAGCTCTGCGCGCTCACTGTTGCGGAGTGGTGGCGAGAGCGACGGAGGTAATCCCGTGCTCCAAGGCAGCGTTGGTCACGGCCATCACGAGATCGTATGAAGTCAGCCGATCGGCCTTGATGATAATCGAGCGGCCCTCCCGCTTGGTCGCGTCGAGCGCCGGGCCAAGCTCGTCGAGCGTCACTTTTTGGTCCCGCAGATAAATTGCCGGGCTCGGGCCGCCGGTAATGCTGATGATTTGCTGGTTCGGTTGCGGACCGAGGGTGAAACGCGAGAACGGGACGGTGACCGCAATGCCCGGCTGTAAAACGAAGTTCGAGCTCAGGAGGAAAAAGAAAATGAGCAGGAAAACAACGTCGAGCAGGGGAAAGACGTAGAGCCAGCCGAAGCTGATGTTACTGGTGCGCGAAAGCTTCATTTCTCGTTAGGCGCGAGAACGAAGAGCGCCGCGGCGTTCAACGCTCGAAGCGCCGCTCCGCGCTTTTTTCCTGCGCTTGTTGAAAGCTGATGATCTCCGCAGAGGGCGCGTGATCGGTCAACATGTGGACCACTTCGATGCCGGCGCGCTCCATATCGTGCATGAGGGTGTTGACCCGCGAGGAGAGATAGCTGTAGCCGACAAAGGTGGGGGTCGCGACGACCAAACCCGCCGCGGTCGTGAGCAGGCTTTTGTAGATTCCGGTCGAAAGTTCCGTCACCGTCGCGTAGCCGCCGTTGGAGGAAACCAGGCCAAACGCTTCGATCATGCCGGCGACCGTGCCTAACAATCCAATGAGCGGCGTCAGATAGGCGAGGGTGGCGAGCATGCCAAGAAAACGCTCCAGCTTCGGCACCTCGAGCTGGCCGGCTTCCTGCACGATCTCGCGCAACTCCGCGCGCGGCGCGTCGTGCCGGATGATGGCAGCGTGAATCACGCGCGCCACCGGGCCGGGCGTGCCGGCGCATTCGTGCAGCGCCTCGGCAAAGTTGCGCCGCTGGACCAAATTCGAGAGCCCCTGGAGGAATTCGCCGACGTGAATCGTCGCGCGATGAAAGTAAAAAAGGCGCTCCGCGAAGACAGCGATCGAGATGATGCTGCAGACGAGGATGGGCCACATGAGCAGACCACCCTTCTGGATGTAATCGATCATGCGTTGACCTGATAACTCCCTTTGTCACTTCTGGCAAGTGGAGAGGTCGCCGACCTAACGAAGCAAGCTGCAGCGTCGACAGCGACTGCGTCGCGTCTCTTCGGTCTCATATTCTTTCCTATGGTTTGCGATGTGGAGTGCTCCGGGCGTCTTCCTTCCTCGGGGTCGTGCGCCCGAGCAACTTGCCGTCGCCATCATAGACGGCGTAACCCGCTTGATGGCCCGAGGCGTCGTAACTGTAGACGATCTTGTGGCGCACGGAATCATCCTTTGCGAACTGCGTCTCCTGCGCCGGTCGGCCAGCAGGGTCGTATTGATAGAGCGTCTTGCAACGCAGCGCGCCGTTCGGGCCGAAGACCTGCCCGCTTTCGTAGCGACCCTGGGCGTCCAGCTTGTAAATAATCTTACCGCGCGCTTTCCCGTCGGCGCCGGTGGTGGGTCGCGATCGCCTGCCGGTTGATGCCGTCGGTTTGGTAAACGGTTTTCGAGCCATCAGGATTTATCGCCACGGTCACCCGCACCGCGTCGTCGGCCGATTGGGCGAAGGCCGACAGATCGAGCGCGCAGAGGCCAAACCAGCCGGCGAAATGAAAAAAGTTCCGGAACATGCGTCGAGCGGGAAATTTACGGGGTCGAAGAAAAGCGTCGCAAACCGGCATTTAGTTATTGACCGGGGAAAAGCGGAGTGGTTTAAAGTGGGGGGAAGTGGATTAATTTGGAACAATCCTCCTGCGCATGGAACCGGCCTCTTCATCTTTAATTTTCTACGCGGGAGAATTTCGCCATCAACTCGACGAGAAACATCGCCTCACCATCCCCGCGCGCTGGCGGCGCAACGGCGAGAGCGAAGAGTTCCTGATCGTGCCGGAACCGAGCGGGCAATTTCTGCTTGTCATGCCGCCTAACGAATTTGCGCGCATCAGCTCGGCGGCCGAAACCGTCCCCGGAGTCTCGCCCCGCGATCTGCGCATCTATCTGCGGCATCTGCATTCCCGCGCCCAACACGGCTCCTCCGATAAACAGGGCCGCCTGCTTTTGCCCGACGATCTGTGCAAGCAACTCGATCTCAAGGGCGAGGTCGCGCTTGTCGGCGGCCGCGGCCGTTTTGAAATCTGGAACCTGCCGCGCTGGAAGCGGGCCCATGCCGAGGAAAATGCCACCTACCAGCACGTGGCCAACCTGGTCGGACTCTAGAGAAAATGAACGCGTTGTTATTCGAACGGCCGATCCGCTTCGCGACCGGTCCGCTGCTGATCAACGAGGAGG
The DNA here is from genome assembly GCA_003169975.1 of Spartobacteria bacterium. Classification (GTDB taxonomy): domain Bacteria; phylum Verrucomicrobiota; class Verrucomicrobiia; order Chthoniobacterales; family UBA10450; genus Palsa-1392. The sequence continues at coordinate 10,301 of PNAA01000029.1, forward strand.
CGCAGGATATGGAGGATTTCACTTATCATCGACCGGTTCTCGCGACCGAAGCGATTGAGTTGCTCGCGCCGCGTCCCGGCTCGCTCATCCTCGACGGGACCTGCGGCGGGGGCGGCCACACCGAAGCGATCCTGCGCACCGGCGCCGACGTCCTCGCGCTCGACCAGGACCCGGATGCGCTTGAATTTGCCGGCGCTCGCCTCGCGAACTTCGGCCGGCGGGTGACTCTGCGGCGCGCCAATTTCCGCGAAGCCGGTCGCGTTCTGGACGAGCTTGGGATTGCCCAAATCGGCGGCGCGATTCTCGACCTCGGCGTCTCCTCGCGGCAGTTGGAAAATGCCGATCGCGGTTTCAGCATGATGCGGAATGGACCGCTCGACATGCGGATGGATCCGCGGCGGGATTTGACCGCCGCCGAAGTCGTCAACAGCTACACGGAAGAAGAACTGATCCGCATCTTCCGCGAATTCGGCGAAGAGCCGGCGGCGCGCCGCATCGCCAGCCAGATCGTGAAGCTTCGTAAGGAAGCGCCCTTCCGGGAAACGCTCGCTCTCGCCAAGGCGGTGGAGAAAATCGTTGGCCGCCACGGGCGCCGGCATCCCGCGACGCAGGTTTTCCAGGCCTTGCGGATGGAAGTGAACGACGAGCTCGGCGCGCTCGCCGAGGGGCTGGCTGGCCTAACGAATCGTCTCGAGCCTGGCAGCCGCCTCGCCGTCATTACCTTTCATTCGCTCGAGGATCGGATCGTAAAGAACTTCTTCCGCGATCGCAGCCGCGAGTGGCTCGACCGTCCGGAGTGGCCCGCGCCGCGGCCCAATCCGGAGTTCGTGTTGCAGGTCATTACGCCGAAGCCGGTCGAGCCGGACGCCGTCGAACAGCGGGCCAACCCGCGTTCCCGCAGCGCCAAGCTGCGCGTCGCCGAGAGGATTCGATGAACCGTCGCCGGCGCAAAAATTTCAACCCGATCGACGCGCCCTCCCTCGCGCGCTGGATCGTAATCGCCACCTTCGTGGCCGCGACCGGCCTGAGTTACGTCTACCTTTCGGTCCAGCTCCATCATCAGGGAGTGGAGCGGCGGCAGCTCGAGCAGGACCTGGCCGCGGTCCGGATGCAAAACGAGGACGCCCGGGTGCAGATCGCCGCGCTCACTTCGCGCACCGCGCTCCAGCGCCGCCTGAAGGAGGGGTATCTGAAAATGATCCCGATCACGGAGCAGAGCATCGTTAGGCTGACCTCTCCCGCGCAGCTACCCGGTGAGGATGATGTGCAGCCGGTGGTCAACCAGCGAGGCGGCCAATGAAGTGGAATGGCCGAACCCGTTGTGCGCTCGTCTGCGTTTTCTTTGCGCTCCTCTTCAGCGTCTTTTCCTGGCGGCTGATCTATCTCCAGATGGTGATGCACGGCTACTACAGCGAACTGGCGGCGGAGAAGAACGTCGGACGCAATATCATCCCGGCGGAGCGCGGCGCGATCTACGACACCCACAACGAAGTGCTCGCGCAAAATGTCCCGGTCGCGACGGTGGTGGCCGATGGCACGCTCATCACCAGGGCCGATGCGCTCGTTCCCCTCCTCGCCGCGAAGCTGAAGCTTCCGCCCAATGAAATCGCGGAAAAGATCAGCAGTCGCCGGCCCTACATCGTTCTGAAGCGGGAATTCCCGGAAGCGGATGCCAGAGCGCTGGAACAATCCCTAAAAGCCGAAAAACTTCGCGGCATCCGCTGTGAGCGCGGCACCGTCCGGGTTTATCCGAATGGACCGATGCTCTGCCACGTCATCGGTTTTTCCGACTTTCAGCAGCACGGCATCCAAGGCGTCGAGGCGTCGATGGATCAATATCTGCGAGGAGAAGACGGTTATCGCTACATCGAGCACGACGCGCAGGGCCGCGAAATCGTCCTCTACCGCGGGTTGGAGCACGCGCCGCGCAACGGTTACCAAGTCCATCTCACGATCGATCTGAATTTGCAGACGATCGTCGAGAACGAACTCGACGCGGCGATGCGCGAGTACACTCCGGAGAAGGCGACCATCATCCTGATGCGGCCGGAGACGGGCGAGATCCTCGCGCTGGCGAACCGGCCTAACTTTGACCTCAATCTCCGCGCGACCGCCAAGCCGGAGCAGATGAAGAACCGCGCGATCATCGACATGATGGAACCCGGCTCGACCTTCAAGATCGTCACCGCCGCCGCCGCACTGAACGAAAAGAGAGTCCGGCTCGACTCGATGATCTTCTGCGAAAACGGTGTCTGGAATTTTGGCGGCCGTCCCCTGCACGATCACGGGCACAAGGGTTACGGCGAACTGAGCGTGCAGGATATCCTGGTGCATTCGAGCAACATCGGGGCCGCCAAGATGGCGGTCATGCTGGGCGAGCAGAAGTTCTACGAATATATTCGCCGCTTCGGTTTCGGCGATCGCACCGGAATCGAGTTGCCGGGCGAAATCGGCGGGATGGTGCATTCGCCGAAGAACTGGAGCAAGATTTCGATCACGCGGATTCCGATGGGGCAGGAGGTCGGAGTGACTCCTCTCCAGATGCTGATGGCGATGGCGACGGTGGCGAACGGCGGCAAGCTCCTCCAGCCGCGGATCGTGAAATCGATCACCGACGACAACGGGAAAGCGATCAGTGTCTTGCAACCGACGGTCGTTAGGCAGGTCGTTTCGCCGGAAACCGCCGCGCAAATCGCGCTCGCCTTGCGCGGCGTGGTCAGCCAGCGCGGGACGGCGGCGGAAGCGGCCGTGCCGGGTTTCACCATTTCCGGAAAGACCGGCACCGCGCAAAAAGCGGCGCCCGGCGGCGGTTACGAAAAGGACAAGTATGTCGTTTCCTTCAGTGGCTTCCTGCCCTCGGGACATCCGGCCTTTGTTGGTCTCGTCGTGCTCGACGACGCCCACACCAAAGACCCGGCCCTGAACTACGGCGGGACGATCGCCGGACCCATTTTTTCGCGCGTCGCTGAGAAGGCGGCGCGGTATCTCGACCTTGAGCCGCATGAGGAAGTTGGAACGCAGGTCGCGGCCGGACGAGTCGCCTTAACTAATGCCGATCGCTAAGTCCCCGCGCCTCGCGTGTCCACACCTCATGCAGCTCAAAATTCTCGCCGAGTCCATTCCAGTGCGCGAGATCGTCGGACCGCTCGATCGCGAAGTGGACGGCATTTTCTACGATTCGCGCCGGGTGCAGAAGAACGGTCTCTACGTCGCGATGCGCGGCGCTCATTTTGACGGCCACCAATTCACCGAACAGGCGATCGAGAGAGGCGCGTCGGCGATCGTGGTGGAACGCCCGGAGTCGCATCCCCGCGCCACCTCCCTCGTGGTCGCGGATAGCCGCGTGGCCCTGGCGGATCTCGCGTTCACTTTTTTCAAAAAACCGGCGCTCCGCTTGAAGATGGCCGGCGTCACCGGGACGAACGGCAAGACGACGACCACCTTTCTCCTCAAGCACATCTGCGAGGCGGCCGGGCTGCGCAGCGGCTTGATCGGCACGGTGCGCTACGAAATCGGCGAGCGCGTCCTGCCGGCCACGCGGACCACGCCCGAGTCGCTCGATCTCCAGGAATTGCTCGCGCAAATTGCGGGCGCGGGTTGCAAAGCCGCGATCATGGAAGTCTCCTCCCACGCGCTTGCTCAGGAACGGACCCGCGGCCTCGAGTGGGACGTCGCGATCTTCACCAACCTGACGCAGGACCACCTTGATTTTCATCAGACGATGGAAAATTATTTCGAGGCGAAAGCGCGCCTCTTCACCGGCCTGAAGAATCAGCCTAACAAGAAGCAGACGACCGCGGTGATCAACATCGACGATCGTTACGGCGAGCAACTCGTCAGCCGGGTGAGGGACGAAAGCCCGGTCATTACCTATGGGATGAGCGCGCGGGCCGATTATCGGGCTTCGAATTATCGGGCGGAATTTGGCGGCACTTCCTTCCAGCTCGACGCGCGCGGCAAAATTTATCTTGTTCGCGTGCCCTTGATCGGCCGTTTCAATGTTTCGAACGCGATGGCCGCGCTCGCCGCCGCCAGCCCGTTAGGCGTGAACCTGCGCGATGCCGTGCTCAGCCTCGCCAAGGCGCCACAGGTGCCCGGCCGGCTCGAGGCCGTTCCCGCAAAACGCCAGTTTCAGGTCTTCGTCGATTACGCGCACACCGACGATGCGCTTCTCAGTGTCTTGAAGACGCTGCGCGAGCTCGCGCCGAACCGCCTCATCGTCGTCTTCGGCGCAGGTGGCGATCGCGATAAACAGAAACGCCCGTTGATGGGCCGGGTCGCCGACCAAAACGCCGACTACAGCATCATCACGTCCGATAATCCGCGCAAAGAAGATCCGCTGGCCATCATCGCCGACGTCAAGAAAGGCTTTCGCTCCGGTAATTTCGAAACCGTGCCGGATCGGACCGAAGCGATCTCGCGCGCGATCGCCCTCGCCCAGCCGCGCGACATCGTCCTCATCGCCGGGAAAGGGCATGAGACCTACCAGGAATTCGCCGATCACACGATCCCCTTCGACGACCGGCTGATGGCGCTTCGCGCCTTGGAGAACCGCCCCTTGGAATTCTGAGCCGATGAAAAATACGCAAAACGGTCACAGCAAAAACAGGAGAGCGCCCCGAATGGTTTCGAGGCCGGTCTCAGCCCGCCGCCGAGACGAACTTTTCCGCCGCGCGTCAATTTTTCTCCAACTCTCATTCTTGTCCGAAGCGTTCGAGCAAAGGTCGCGCTGGCGCCGCGCCGGCGCCCCCGCCCCCCCAGCCGCGGGTCGACGCAGGCGCGCTCCCCGACAGTAAATGGACCCGCACTCGATCGATCAAATCGCGCAATTCGCCGGAGCCGTCAGGCAAAACGGCGACGGCGCGCGCCTGGTCAGCACCCTGAGCACCGATTCGCGCACGACGCGGCCGGGCGATCTTTTTGTCGCGTTGCGCGGGGAAAATTTCGACGGACACAAGTTCGTCAGTGAAGCTATCCAGCGCGGCGCCGCCGGTGCGATCGTCGAAAAGCAATGGCCGGGAAAATCGACCCCGGAATTTTCGCTTCTGCGGGTGGCGGATACCCTCGCCGCCTACCAGCAAATCGCCGCCCAGTATCGCCGTTCGTTAGGCATAAAGGTCGTCGCCATCACCGGCAGCAACGGCAAAACCAGCACGAAGGATTTTACCGCCTCGGTTTTGGCGCATCGCTTCCGGGTCGCGAAAACAGAAGGCAATTTTAACAATCACGTCGGCCTGCCGCGTACCATGCTCGAGGCGACTTCGCAGGATGAAATCGGCGTCTGGGAGATCGGGATGAATCATCCCGGCGAAATCGCGCCGCTCGCCCGGCACGCGCAACCAGACGTCGCGATCATCACCAACATCGGCATCGCGCATCTGGAATTCATGGGTTCGCGTGAAGCGATCGCGCGCGAGAAAGGCGACCTCGCCGCCGCCCTGTCGGCTGGCGGAACTCTCATCTTGAACCGCGGCGACGAATTCGCCGGCGCGATCGCGCAACGCACCGCGGCGAAAGTCGTCTTTGCCGGCATCGACGCCGGCGAGGTGCAGGCGCGCGAGATAGTGCAGACGGCGAGCGGCGCGGAATTCACGGTCCTCGAAGGCGCGCATCGCTGCCATGCGGTGCTGCCCGTGCCCGGCCTGCACATGGTGCAGAACGCGCTCCTTGCCATTGCCGCGGGTCGCGTCTTCGGCCTTTCCCTCGAGGAATGCGCCGCTGGTCTGGCGGCCGCTCCCGTCACCAAAGCTCGTTTGCAGATCAAGGAGATTCACGGCGTCCAGTTCATCGACGACAGCTACAATGCCAATCCGGACTCGACCAAGGCAGCGCTCCGCACGCTCGCGGAACTCGAGACCGACGGCCAGCGGATCGCCGTCCTCGGACCAATGGCGGAGCTCGGGAAGGAATCGAAGCGGGGCCACCAGGAAGTCGGGGAAACCGCGGCGTCGTTAGGCATCGACCGTCTGATCGCTCTCGGCGAGGGCGCGGCCGAAATCGCCGCCGCCGCCGCGACCGCCGGCCTAACGGGAAGCTGCGTGGTCGCGTCGGCCGCGGAAGCGGCCGAGCTGCTCTGCGAGGCGGCGCACCCGGGCGATCTCGTGCTCGTCAAGGGCAGCCGCGCCGCCCGGACCGAGCGCGTGCTGGAGGAATTCGCGAAGCGCCAGATGGAGACCGGCTGCGCGTCATGATGTTCTACCTGCATCGCCTGACGGAGCACTTCAAGGGCTTCAATGTCTTCTACTATGTCACCTTCCGCGCGGTCCTCGCGGCCATCACCGCCTTCGCGATTTCGCTGCTCTTCGGCAACTACATCATTCGGAAACTGGTTTCGCTGAAGTTCGGGCAGCCGATCCGAACCGCGTCGGAAGTGCGGCACCTGGCCGAGTTGCACGGCGGCAAACAAGGCACGCCCACGATGGGCGGTGTGCTCATCATCGGCTCGGTCGTCGTCGCGTCGCTCGTCTGGGCGCGGCCGGATAACCCGTTCGTCTGGCTCGTCCTTTTCTGCCTCGTCTATCTCGGCGTCCTCGGGTTCGTGGATGACTACGTGAAGGTCATCAAGAAAAAATCCGACGGCATCAGCGGCCGGCTCAAGTTGCTCTTCCAAATTCTGCTCGCCGGGATGGTGACCGGATTTTTTCTCCTGAACCCATTGATCGAAGTGCAGGCGCGCTCGCTTTACATGCCGTTTTTCAAAGCGCCGGTGATCGTCAACATGGGCGTGTTCACCTTTTTCTTTTTCGCGCTCGTCATCGTCGGCGCGTCCAACGCGGTCAACCTCACCGATGGTCTCGACGGACTGGCGATCGGCTGCACGATCACGGTGGCGTTCGCCTACGCGCTGCTCGCCTACGCCGCCGGCAATTTCCGCATCGCGCAATATCTGCAGGTCCCCTTTTACCCGTTCTCGGGCGAGCTCGCCGTCGTCTGCGCGGCGCTGGTTGGCGCCGGCCTGGGCTTCCTCTGGTTCAACTGCCATCCGGCCAAAGTCTTCATGGGCGACACCGGCTCGCTCGCGATCGGCGGCACGATCGGCGTCGTCGCGATTTGCTGTAAACAGGAGCTGCTGCTTGCGGTCGTGGGCGGTGTTTTTGTGATCGAGGCCGTCTCCGTCATTCTCCAGGTGCTGAGCTTTAAACTGACCGGCAAACGGCTCTTCGCCATGTCGCCGATTCATCATCATTTCGAGTTGAGCGGTTGGAAGGAAAACACCGTCATCGTGCGGTTCTGGATTCTCTCCATCGTCTTCGCGCTCCTCGGCCTTGCCACTTTGAAACTGCGATGAAGTCCGACTACAAAAACAAAAAAATCGCCGTCCTCGGCGCAGGCCGCAGCGGAAAGGCGGCGGCGCTCTTGCTCGCGGACGAAGGCGCCAAGGTGACGATGCTCGACAGTGCGCCGGAGGATAAACTGGCCGGTCTCGAGCCCCTGCGGGCGCGCGGCGTTTACCTGCTCTGCGGTCCACTCGCGGAGGAAGATCCCGCCGTTTACGACCTCGGCGTTTTCAGCCCGGGGATCGATCCGGAACTGGCCCTGGCCAAAAATTTTTCACGCAAGAACATCCCGGTGATCGGCGAGTTGGAACTCGGCTGGCAATTTTGTCGAGTGCCGGTCATCGGGATCACCGGCACAAACGGCAAGACGACGACGACGGAATTGATCGCGCAAATGCTGAACGCCTGCGGGCAGCGGACGGTGGCCTGCGGCAACATCGGCAAGCCGCTCGTCGAGGCGGCGCGCGAGAACGACGACCTCGCGGTTCTGACCGTCGAAGTCAGTTCATTTCAGCTCGAGACGATCCGCGATTTTCATCCGGAGATTAGCGTCTGGCTGAACTTCGCGCCCGACCATCTCGATCGCTACCGCTCGATCCGCGAATACCGCGAGGCGAAGCTGCGCATCTTCGAGAACCAGACCGCCACCGACACCGCGGTGGTCAACGTCTCGGAACATCTCCCGCCGATCGCGCCCCGGATCACGACCTTCAGCGCATGGACTGACGGTGGCGACTTTTCGTTAGGCAACGGCTGGATTCTTTTCCGGCAGGAGCCGGTGCTGCAACTTTCCGAGGCCCAGTTGCGCGGCCCGCATAATGCCGAAAACATGATGGCGGCTCTCGCTGTCGGCCGGGCCCGGGGCCTTTCCTTCGCGGAGATGGTCCCGCCGTTGTGCGCCTATCGCGCGCAGTTGCACCGGCTGGAATTGATCCGCGCGCTCGGCGGGGTCGATTACATCAACGACTCGAAGGCGACCAATCTCGACGCGCTCGAGAAAGCGCTCCTCAGCGCGACGAAACCGATCGTGCTCATCGCGGGCGGCAAGGATAAGGGTTTCGCCTTCGATTCGATCGCGCCGCTCGTCGGCCGCAAGGTGCGCCGCGCGATTTTGATCGGCGAGATCGCGCCGCGGGTGGCGGAGGACTGGCGCGAGGCGACGGAATGCGAGCTGGCGCCGTCGTTAGGCGCGGCCGTCGAGCGCGCGCAGGCCGTCGCCCACGTGGGCGAGACGGTGCTCTTTTCTCCCGGCACTTCCTCTTTCGACATGTTCAAAAGTTACGCCGACCGCGGCGACCAATTCCGCGCCCTCGTGCGCGGGCTACTCGACCTACCACTATGAAAATGCCATCGCTCCTGAAACGAAAAAAACTCCGCGCCACGACCGCCCGCCGCCAGCGCACCCTCGGGCTGCCCGACGGGATGGATTACGAGGAGATGTCAGAGCCGAACATGAAATTGTCGCGCGCCCTGCTCATCGTGCTCCTGCTGCACATCGTCGCCGTCGCCGGGATCATCGCTTTCAACACGATCAAGACGCGGGAGACAACGGCGGCGAGCGTTGCGGAATCGATCGGCTCCGTCCCGACCGCGGCGAGCGCCGAAGCAACGTCCGCCGTTGCGCCTAACGACGTCGCGCCGGTCGCCGCCCGGTCCGAGACGAAGACGCCGGAAAAGACCGCGGAGCACGCCAAGCCGCCGACCAAGACTTCCGGGGTGGCGTATTCCGGCAAGATCTACGTCGTCGTCAAAGGCGACAACCCGGTGACGATCGCGCGCCACCTGCACGTTTCCTACGACGCCTTGCTCGAGCTCAACCAGATCGATGACCCGCGCAAGCTGCAGATCGGGCAGAAGCTGCGCATTCCCGAGCACAGCCCGGCGACCGCCAAGCACAAAGCAGACTAACGAGAGCAGGAATCGCTGCAATGCATCGCAAGAGCGCCTACATCTTATTTCTCGCTGTCCTGGGATTGCTCGCCATCGGCATCGTCATCCTTTTTAGCACCGGCGCTTTTGCGCGGGACAGCCAGGGCGATGTCTATTTCTATGTGCGCAAGCACGCCCTCTGGCTTGGGATTGGTTTGGTCGCCTGCATTTTGGCGGCCCTCGTCGATTACCACTTCTGGCAGCGCACCTGGTGGATCTGGTTCGCCCTCTCTCTCGTTGGCCTGGCGCTCTGTTTTCTCCCTCCTTTCCGCCACAGGATTAATGGCTCCTGGCGCTGGCTGGAGTTTCACCACTTCACCTGTCAGCCCTCGGAGTTCGCGAAAATCGCCGCCGTCTTTTTCCTCGCCTTCTGGTTCTCGCGTTACGAAGCCGAAAGCAAGCAGCTCTGGCGCGGTTTCGTCCTCCCGCTGGCCGTGATCGGTCTGCTGATTGCCTTGATCGTGACCGAGGTCGATCTCGGCACGACGGTCCTGATCGGCGCCACCACTTTCATCGTAATGTTCATCGCCGGCAGCAACCTCGCGCTTCTCGGCGGCTTGTCGTTAGGCGGAATCGGCACGATTCTTTTCCTCGCCACTCACATCGCGGAACGGAACAGCCGGCTGATGGCCTTTCTTCATCCGGAGCAATACAAACTGACGGCCGGATTGCAGCAGATGCAGGCCCTGATCGCCTGGGGCAGCGGGGGAATCGGAGGGCTCGGCCTCGGCAATGGGCGGCAAAAAATGTCGTATCTGCCCTACGCGCACACCGATTTTATTTTTCCCATCATCGGCGAGGAACTGGGGCTGCGTTTCAGCCTGCTCGTCATTTTTCTTTTCGTCCTCATCATCATCTGTGGGCTGACAATCGCGCTCCACGCGCGGGATCGATTCGGGCTGCTTCTCGCGAGCGGGATCGTTTCCCTGATCGCATTCCAGGCCGCGATCAACATCGGAGTGGTGACCTCGCTTTTGCCGAATAAGGGGTTACCGCTGCCCTTCGTCAGTTACGGCGGCTCGAATCTTGTGGTGGCGCTTTTTGCGGTTGGGCTTCTCTTAAATATCTACCGACAAGGCGTGCTCGAGCCGCCGCCGCGCCAGGAAATGGCGATGCGGGTGCGGGTCACCCCGAGAATCTGAATGGAAACGGCAATTCACGAGCACACTCCGGGGAGCGCACGCGTCTCGCGTGCTGGCGACGGTGTCTCACCGTCGCGGACTTTCCGAGGCGGGTGGAATCTGCCCTTCGCGGCGCGGCGCGAGGAAAAGTTCGTCGCGGTGGAACACCGCGACCAGCACGCGAGACGCGTGCGCTCCCCGGAGTTCGCCGCAACCTTCAATCCGCAACCAATCATCGCCCGATGAATGCCGCGCGTCATTCCAGGCATCTGATGGACCGCTCAACTCTCAACTCTCAACTCTCAACTTCTGCATGAACGCCGTGATTGCATGCGGAGGAACAGGCGGACATCTCTTTCCCGGCCTCGCCGTCGCCGAAGTGCTCCGCGCGCGCGGGCACGAGGTGCTCGTCTTCATCTCCGAGAAGGAGATCGACAGCCTCGCGGTCGAGGGGCGGACGGAGTTTCGCTTTGAAAAACTCCCGACCATCGCGTTGCCTTCGCCCTTTTCGCCCGCTATTCTGGCCTTCGTTAGGCGATTCAACGACAGCCTCTCGCTCTGCCGCGGTGTTTTTCGCAAATTCAATCCGCACGTCGTGCTCGGAATGGGCGGTTTCACGTCCACTGCGCCGGTCCTCGCCGGAAGGATGCGCGGCATCCCGACCTTCATCCACGAGTCGAACGCCTTTCCCGGGAAAGCGAATCGTCACACCGCGCGTTTTGTCCGCGCCGTTCTTCTCGGTTTCAAAGAGTGCGCGGCATTTTTCCCGAAGGCGCAGACGGAATTTACCGGCACGCCGATTCGCTCCAGCCTGCAGCGGATCGACCGCGCGGAGGCGCTCGAAAAACTCGGACTGCGCCCGGGAATTCCGACCCTCCTCGTGATGGGCGGCAGCCAGGGCGCGAGCGGCATCAACCAGGCGTTGATCAAGGCGCTGCCCGCGCTGCAAGGCGTCGCGCTCCAGGTGATTCATCTCTCCGGCAGTCGCGACGAGCGATTGCTGGAAGATAATTACCGGCGGGAAAATATCCCCGCCCACGTCGCCGCCTTTCATCACCGGATGGAGGAAGTTTACAGCGCGGCGGATTTTGCCATCGCGCGCTCCGGCGCGGCCAGTCTCTCCGAGCTTGCGGCCTTTGCGCTGCCCGCTCTCCTCGTTCCCTATCCCTACGCGGCAGACGATCACCAGACGCGTAACGCCGAGATTTTCGTTAGGGCAAACGCCGCCTTGCTGGTCAAGGAAATCGAATTAACCGGCGAAGTGCTCGCGCAAAAAATTCGCGATTTGTTGAGCGACCCGGAAACACTTCGCACCATGTCGACCCACGCCGGGGCGCTCGCCGCAAAAAACGCGGCCAATTTGGTCGTCGAAACGATGGAAAGATACAGTCACCCAAATGACGCCGTCGCCGCCTGATCTCGATCTCCGGAAATTCCTCACCGAGGAGCGACACGCGATCCATTTAATCGGCGTCGCGGGCAGCGGGATGAGCGGGATTGCTGCGCTCCTGCTCGAACTCGGCCACGATGTGCGCGGGTCCGACAAGGCGCGCACCCTCGAGACGGAGCGACTCCAGCAACTCGGGCTGCGCTTTTTTTCTCCGCACAACGCTGAGGACGCGGCGGACGCGGAGCTGGTCGTCTTCTCGTCGGCGATCAAAATCGACAACCCCATTCTCTCCGGCGCGCGGGAGCGCCGGATTCCCGCGATTCGTCGCGCCGAAGCGCTCGCCGCGATCATGCGCGGCAAACGCGGCATCATCATTGCGGGGATGCATGGCAAAACCACGACCGCGGCGATGGCGGCGCACGTTTTGCGCGGCGGCCAGCTGCACCCGTCGCATTATGTCGGCGCGGAAATTCCGATTCTCGGGAGCAACGCGCACTGGGATCCGCGCGGCGAATATTTCGTCGCGGAAGGCGATGAGAGCGACGGCACGCTGCAACTCTTCCATCCCGAGCACGCGGTCATTCTCAACGTCGAAGAAGAGCATCTCGACTTCTACCGGGACCTCGCGGCGATCGAGGAGGTTTACGCGAAATTGCTCAACCAAACCAGCGGCGCGGTTTTTTATTGCGCGGACGATCCGCACGCCGCGCGCATTTGCGGGGCGCGAAGCGGGGCCGTTTCCTTCGGCTTCGGCGAGCAGGCGCGCTATCGCGCGACCGGCCTCGAGCTGCACGATTTCGCGGCGACCTTCTGCGTGGAACGCGGCGGGGAAAAGCTGGGCGACGCCACCCTGAGCGTGCCGGGTAAGCACAACGTGAGCAACGCGCTCGGGGTCATCGCGCTCGCCACCGAGCTGGGGATTCCGTTCGAGAAAATCGCGAAGTCGTTAGGCACTTTTCGCCACGCCCGCCGCCGGTTCGAGATCAAGTATCAAAGCGATCGGTTTCTGCTCGTCGATGATTATGCCCATCATCCGACCGAAATTCGCGCCACGCTCGCGACCGCGAAATCGGCCGGACGCAAGCGCGTCCTGACGATGTTTCAGCCGCATCGCTATTCTCGCACCAAGGCGCTGCGGCAGGAGTTTGGCGCTGCCTTTGATGACGCGGATCACGTTTTCGTGACCGACGTCTACGCCGCGAGTGAGGCTCCTTTGCCGGGCGTGACCGGGCAAACGATTGCGGACGCGATTTCCGCGTATGGTCATCGCGGGGTCTCGTATCAACCGCGACTCGATCGGTTGCATTGCGACATGGGCCGCATGCTCGCCGAAGGCGACTTGGTGCTCAGTCTTGGCGCCGGCAATGTGCATGAGCAATTGGCCACGCTCGCGGCCGAGCTCGTCATCGCGGAAAAACTGAAGGAAATCGTGGGAGCGGAAGGCGACGTCAGGCTGTCGGAGCCACTCGCGAAACACACCACCCTTCGGGTCGGTGGGCCGGCGCAATTTTGGGTGGAGCCGCGCACCGAAGAGGCTTTTGTCAGGTTGATTCGGTTTTGCCGGCGCGAAAATCTGCCGCTCTTTGTCATCGGGCGCGGCTCGAATTTGCTTGTGCGCGATGGCGGAATTCGCGGCGTGGTCGTGCATCCGAGCGGGGGCGAGTTCGACCGCGTCGAAGCGTCCGGTCTCGAATTGACTGCCGGCGTCGGAGCGAAGCTGAAAGAGATCGCCTACGCGGGAAAAGCCGCCGGCATCGGCGGGTTCGAATGGATGGAAGGAATCCCGGGCGCGGTCGGCGGCGGCTTGAAGATGAATGCCGGGGCGATGGGCGCGCAGACTTTCGATCAAGTGGTGCGGGTGCGTTACCTGGATCGGGAAGGGATCGCGCACGAGAAGACGCCGGCGGAATTGGAAGTGCATTACCGGCATGTCCCCGCGCTCGACGAAAACTTTGCCGTCTCGGCGGTTTTCCGTGGGGAAAAATCATCCGCCGCCGAGATCGTTAGGCGACTGGAGGCTTCGCAGGAGAAACGTCGCACCACCCAACCGAGCGCGAAGAGTGCCGGCTGCATCTTCAAGAACCCGGCGGCCTGCCCGGCGGGCAAGCTGGTCGACGAACTGGGCTTGAAAGGCTCGCGGGTGGGCGATGCGCGGGTCTCGGAGGTGCACGGCAACTTCATCGTGAACGAAGGCGCCGCGACGGCGGACGAGGTGTTGCAGTTGATCGGCCAAATCCAGGCAACGGCGCGCCAGAAACGCGGGATCGAGCTCGAAACCGAAGTGCAAATCGTGGGGGAGGCAGGATGAAACGTGGCGAACAAACCGCCTGGGTAGCGCACACGTCTCGTGTCCTGGCGATGGCGTCTCGCGATCGCGAACTTTCATTACCGGTCGGCGACATGAGGGCGCGTTTCCTTGCGCGTGGGCGCAGCGAAAGATTGTTTTGGCGGGACGCCAAAACCAGCACACGAGACGTGTGCGCTACCCGGAGATCAGAATGATCGCGCTCACTGGAAAGCATATCGCCGTCCTGAAGGGCGGCCCGGGCTCCGAGCGCGCCGTTTCGCTCGCGACCGGCGCCGGTGTCGCCAAGGCGCTCCGCTCGTTAGGCGCGGAGGTCACGGAGGTCGATGTCGAGCACGCCGCCTTCTCTTTGCCTAACGATACCGAGCTGGCCTTTATCGCCTTGCACGGGACGTTCGGCGAGGACGGCCAGGTGCAGCAGATCCTGGAAGATCGCGGCGTTCCCTACACCGGCGAAGGCGTGGCCGAGAGCCGCCTCGCCTTCGACAAGATTCCCTCGAAGGAAAGATTTACCCGCCACGGCGTGACCACGCCGCATTGGGAAGTCATCCGCGTCGGCGAGCAGCCGACGCTCCCGCTGCCGTACGTGATCAAGGCGCCGCGCCAGGGATCGACGGTCGGCGTTTATATCGTGAAAGCCGAGAGCGAGGTCGCCCCGGCGCTGCGCGACGCCGCGAAGTACGACCACGAATTCCTGATCGAGCAATTCATTCCCGGCCGCGAGCTCACGGTCGGCGTGCTTGGCGAACAGGCGCTGCCGGTGCTCGAGATCATTCCCAAGAGCGGTTTCTACGATTTCAACGACAAATACCCGTTTCTCAATCCGCAGGGCGGCGGCGGCGCGCAGCATGTTTGCCCGGCCGCGATCCCGGGCGACCTGACGAGGAAAATACAGGATCTCGCTTTGCTTGCCTGCGGTTCGTTAGGCTTAAAAGTTTATTCGCGCGTCGATTTCATGCTCTCGGCGAGCGATGAGCCGTTTGTCCTCGAGATCAACACCATCCCGGGCATGACCGAGACAAGCTTGCTTCCGGACGCGGCGGCCGTCACCGGCATCAGCTATCCGCAACTCTGCCTCCGGATCATCGAGCTTTCGCTCGCGGCGCGGCCGGTTAAAAAATGAGAGCGAAGCCGAAGAAAAATCAGCCGCGCGCCGGGAACCGGCGGCTTTCAACGTGGCGTCAGCGCAAGCAGCAACACCTGCTTGACGTCAACGTGCGGGCGCGCCGCGCGTCGCATCACCGCAACCGCCGCATCCTCGTGGCCGTCTCGAAGGTTGCGCTGGTGATCGCGGTTTGCGCCGGGCTCTACTACGGCGCGTGCACCGCATTGAGCCGCTTCTTTTTCGACAACCCCGATTACCGGCTGAGCACGATCGGGGTCCAAACCGACGGGACGCTGCTGCGCGATCAGATTCTGAAGTCCGCCGGGTTGCGGGAGGGGCTGAACATCTTTTCCATCAACCTCGCGCAGGTGCACGACCGGCTGCAGCAACTCCCGCAGGTCGACGACGTGCAAGTCGAGCGGAAGATGCCTAACGAGATTGATATTCAGATCACGGAACGCAAACCGATCGCCTGGATCACGAGCGAGAAAACGGTGGCCAATCCCTTCGCCTCCGACGCGGCTTTCCTCGTCGATGCGCGCGGGATCCTGATGAAGGAAAAGAAATTGCTCCCGGAATACCTGGCGCTGCCGTTGATCACCGGCTGTTCGAGCGAGGCGCTCGTGCCGGGCAAGGTGGTCGATTCGTTCGAGGCGAAAGCGGCGTTGGAGCTACTTCGCCTAACGACGACGAGCTTCATGCAAACTCGTTTCCAGATCCGGGAAGTGGATGTCTCGAAGGGCTATTGCCTGCTCGTGACGGACAAGAATCACACCGAGGTGATGTTCGGGTTCGATCGTCTCGACACCCAGATGCAGCGACTCGAGCAGTTTCTCGTCTACAGCGACGATACGCAGCGCGAAATCGCGACCGTCAACCTGCTCGTCGCGCGCAACATCCCGGTGACCTTTGCCAAACCGGTCTCGGCCGTCATCTCGGAACTCGAACCGCCGTCTGGCCTGGCTGCATCCGCCCACGAAGCGAAACCGGCGCCGAAGGAAACCAAGGCGGCCGCCCCGGAGCCGGAAATCCGCAAGGCAAAAGCCGTGCAACCAACTATTAGGAAGGCGCTGCCCTACAGTCCTGGCGTGAAAAAATTCCACTCCAGTCCTCCGCCCCTCCCGGTGCGGAAGGCGATCCCACTTCAGCGTTTTAACCAGGAAGGCAACGGTAATGGCTAGCAGCAACTTGATGGTCGGTCTCGAAATCGGAACCTCGAAAATTTGTGTCGTCGTGGGCGAAGGAAAACCCGACGGCACGATCAAAATCCTCGGCGTCGGCCAGGCGCCGTCGCGCGGGGTGCGCAAAGGCGAGATCGTCGATTTCGAGACGGCGATGAAATGCGTCCACGAGGCGGTCGTTGATGCCGAAGAGAAGAGCGACATCATGATTCGCAGCGTCTACATCGGCATCACCGGCGCGCACATCCAGAGTTTTAACAATCGCGGCTGCGTCCGGGTCTCGGAGGATCACGAGGAGATCGATGAGCAGGATATCGAGGATGTAAAAATCAACGCGCGCGAAGTGAGCATCCCGGCGCCGAACGCGTTTCTGCACTCGATCATCCAGCATTATCACGTCGATGGGCAGGACGGCGTGCTCAATCCGATCGGAATGCTGGGCCAGAAACTGGAGGCCGATTTCCACATCATCCACGGCGTGCGCACGCGGATCCAAAACACGATCCGCTGCGTCAAGGAATTGCCGCTCGATGTCGAGGACGTCGTCTTTACGCCTTTCGCCGCCGCGCAGGTCGTCCTCACCCAGCATCAGAAGAATCTCGGCGCCCTCGTCATCGACGTCGGCGGCGGGACGACCGATTACGTGCTCTACGTCGACGGCGCGGTGAAACAAAGTGGCGTGCTCGCGGTCGGCGGCGATCACATCACGAACGACATCTCGATGGGATTGCGCATCCCAATGACGCGCGCGGAGAAGCTCAAGGTCGAAGAGGGGAGCACGGTGCTCGGCAATTGTCTCCCGGGCGAAACGGTTTTGTTGAAAGACGATTCCGGATTCGCCGGGAAAGAAGTCGAGCGCGAGACCTTGAACACGATCATCCACATGCGCCTGCGCGAGACCTTCGAACTCCTCAAGCGCCGGCTCGAGGACGAACCGTTTCTCGATTATCTCGGCGAGGGCATTTTCATCACCGGCGGTTGCAGTCAGCTCAACGGAATCGATCACCTGGCCGAGGACGTTTTCGGAATTCCAGCCCGCGCCTCGCATGCGCGCACCATGTCCGGCCTGACGAGTGCGTTCGAAAACCCGCAATTCTCGGCCGCGATCGGCTTGATCAAATATGCGCAGGCCGTGCAGGGCGATCGTCAGCAGCGGGGTCGCTTCGGCCGATTCATCGGGAAATTTTTCAACGGAATGCGATGAACGAGACACCCTGCTTTCACCCCGTCATCCCGAGCGAAGTCGAGGGATCCCGTGGCGTGACCTTAAAGTTTCCGCCGCGGGATTCCTCGACTCCGCTGCGCTCCGCTCGGAATGACGAACTCGCCTAACGAGAACCCACACCCATGATCCAACTCAGCCGCAACTACAGCCTGCCGGAAAAAAAGGAAGACGATCTCGCGATCAAAATCGTCGGCGTGGGAGGCGCCGGCGCAAACGCGCTCGACCGCATCGTGCTCGACGGGATGGAGCACGCCGAAATGATCGTGGTCAACACCGACGTCCAGTCGCTCGCCAGCTCGGTCGCGACCCAGAAGGTGCAGATCGGGCGCGTGGCTACGCGCGGTCTCGGCGCCGGGGGCGACCCGGAGTTGGGGTTCAACGCCGCGCAGGAATCCGCCGATGAACTTCGGGAGACGTTGCAGGGCGCGCGGATGGTTTTCGTCTGCGCGGGACTCGGCGGCGGGACAGGCTCCGGCGCGGCTCCCTGCATCGCGCAAATGGCGCGGGAAAGCGGCGCGCTGGTGCTCGCTTTTGCCACTTTGCCCTTTGCTTTTGAAGGCAAGCGGCGCACCGCACAAGCCATGGAGGCCTTGCGGGAGTTGCAGCGCGTTTCCGACGCGGTCGTTTGTTTCGAGAACGACCGGATGGGCGACATCGTTTTGCCGAAAGCCGGGATCCACCAGGCGTTTGCCGTCGCCGACACGACGATCAGCCAGAGCGTGCGCGCGATTGTCAACGTCGTTAGGCGACCGGGCTTGATCCAGATCGGCTTCGACGAACTGCTTTCCGCTTTGCGCAGTCAAAACAGCCGCTGCCTTTTCGGCTTCGGAGAATCCGACAGCGACAATCGGGCCCACGAAGCGCTCGCTCTCGCGCTGAAGAATCCGCTGATGGATCGCGGCAAGATGCTGACCGACGCCCGCCACATTCTCGTGCAAATCTCCGGTGGCCCGGGCATGACCCTGACTGAAGTCGAGATCGTGATGCGGGAGCTGGGCCGGCACGTCGAAGATCACACCCAGATCCTGTTCGGCACTTCGGTCGATGGAAAAATGGGGAACCGTTTGAGCGTGACGCTGATCAGTTCGCTTTCGGCCGAGGGAGAGGTGGCGCCCGCGCTGCCGCTGCGAGCGGCCAAAGAAATTGCGTCCGAACCGCCCCCCCCGATCGAGCCGGTGGCAATCCAGCCGGTGACCGAGGACGCGACTCCAGTGGTCCCGATGATGGAAGCGCCCGCAACGGAATTGGAAGAAATCGCGCCGCCCGCGGCCGAGATCGCACCGCCGGCTCCGGTGCGAAAAGAAAGAAAACCGGTCCCGCCGAGGGAGCCGCAAATCGCGCCGGTGCCGGCTCCGCTACCGGTCAAGCCGCCGCCCGCGAAGAAGGAAAATTTTTTCCAGGCGCGCCAGGAAGTGATGCAATTCGAGCCGATTACGCGCGGACGCTTTGAAAAAAGCGAGCCGACAATCGTGGAAGGCCAGGACCTGGACGTGCCGACTTATCTCCGCAAAAACGTCCGGGTAAAGTAATCGCGCGTCGCCGGGGAATTAGACAGGATTTACAGGATGAACAGGATTTAGGAATCCTCTCAATCCCGTTAATCCTGTTTGCTACCGCAGGAGCAGTCGGGGGTCAGTCCTGAGTAAGTAATCATTTCTCGATGTGCAGTAGTCGGCTCAGGTGAGTCCAGGTTCCCATGTGCAGTTCTGCGGCGATCCACTTCAATGGCATCGTCGTCTCCTCCCGCAACCGCCGCGCGATGGCGACTTTGACGGCGTGCCCTTTGCGCTCGCTCGCCAATCGCTTCGCCGTCCAGCCAGACCGAGCCAGCTCGCTGGCGACCAGCCGGCGCGCACGCTCCAAGCCCGACCCCAGACCGGGGTCAGTCCTAAGTATTGGCACATTTCGACAACGACAGGAGAATTCGTGCGTCATGGCCCGCCCGCTTCGCATCGAATATCCCGGTGCCTGCTATCACGTGATGAACCGCGGCGATCGCCGGCAGAACATCTTCCGGGTGGACGCCGATCGGATTCTCTTTTTGGACGTCCTCGCCAGCACCTGTGCTAAAACCCAGTGGCAGGTCCATGCCTATTGTTTGATGAGCAATCACTTTCACCTCGTCCTGGAAACCCCAGGCGGCAATCTGGTGGCCGGCATGAAATGGCTCCTGGGCACTTACACGATGCGCTTCAATCGGAAGCACTGTTACAGCGGGCATCTTTTTGGCGGCCGCTACAAGGCGCAGTTGATCGATGAAACCGCACCCGGATATCTGCGCACCGCAGCGGACTATGTGCATCTCAATCCGGCGCGCGCCGGCCTGCTCGGGGCGGGGCAGGAACTGGCGACTTATCCGTGGAGCAGTTACCCGGCATACCTGTCGTCGCCACGAAAGCGGCCAGCCTGGTTGCGTGTGGATCGCGTCCTGGGCGAGCATGGGATTCAAAGAGACGACGCGCGGGGTCGGCGTGAATTCCGACGCCGCTTGGAGAGTCAACGGCAAACGACCCAAGCAAGCGACCTGGCCGTGATGCGGACAGGATGGCGTTTGGGCGGGGAGGATTTTCTCGATCGCATTCTGGAAAAATGGGACGGCAAATTAAGGGAACACCACGGCGGAAAGGAAAAGCTGGAGACGGACCTGGAGCGTGGACGGCGTCTGGTCGCGAGCGAGTTGGCTCGGTCTGGCTGGACGGCGAAACAACTGGCCACTGAGCGCAAGGGGCACGCCGTCAAAGTGGCCATCGCCCAACGCTTACGGGAGGAAACGACGATGCCCTTGAAGTGGATCGCTGCCGAGCTGCACATGGGAACCTGGACGCACTTGAACCGACTACTGCACCACGCAAAATGATGCTTTACTTAGGACTGACCCCGGTAAGGTACGGTAACGGTAACGGTGAGGACCCATGGGTGCCGAAATCAGGCGCGATGCAGGCGTTATCAGGGCACGTCCGACGTGCCGGCTACCTGGCCGAGATTGTTGATCGCTCGGCCATAGCTAATGGTCCCGCCGGGAAGTGTCCCGAGGTCGATTGGCACGCTCGTAGCGCTATTCCAGACAGCAGCGTGAAGCGCTTCACTCGCGTTACTCGCTTCACCCGCAAACACTCCGCTCCTATTAATCCCAAAGCCCCCGCTATGTTGGCCTCCCAGAGTCTGGAGAAGGATCTGTCCAGTGCTCGGGCTCCAGTAAAAACCTTCGTATTGGCCACTGGAGTCGACGCCGAGGCCGACAACCTGGTCGCGATCGTTAATGGCCTCGCCCGCCGTGTAATTATCGCCAGCGACAGACGCAATTTGAACCATTCCGCCGGCCTTCTGCCAGAGGAAGGCGACGAAGAGGCCATCGGCGTTACTCGCAGTGCCCGTGATATGGGTGTGATTGTTGATGGCGTTGCCGACACTTAAACCGGAAACCAGTAACTGGCTAATATAGAGCGGATTCCTCATGCCCGGAGACCAGAGAAAAGCGCGCACGCTGGGTGAGCTGTAGATCTGCCCAGTGACCTGACTCTTGTTATTGATGCCAAAGGTAAAGTCGTAATTATGGATGCGACCGATAAGGCTGAAGCCGGCGCTGGGCGACCAGTAGAACGGTGTCTGGGATCCGTTAAACGAATAGTCATTATCGCCCACCACGTCCCCGGAGGCATTAATCGCCCAGGCTCGGCTGTCCGCCCCGCCATCTGTCCCGATGTCGATCATGCCAGTGGCCGCCGACCAGATGAAGGCGTGGGCGGTGACGTTATCGGCGAGGTATGAATAGCCTGCGACCTGGCCGCTATCGTTAATACCAAGTGCGTAGCTGGAATTGCCACCGAGCGTGCCAAGATCTGTCATCCCGGTGGTGCTGGCCCAGATGAAGGCGTGTTGATGTTGCGCCATCGCGCTCGAAGCCAGGCTCAGGGCGAGGTACGTGAGAAATGCAAGTTTCAAGGTTTTCATTTTTTAGCTTTCTTTTACCTGGGGAATTGCCTGCGACTACCGGTCTGAAAGAGGGGGAGGGAGGCCCCAGGATAAAGCCCCCTCGCCAGATCCAGATCTATTCGATCCAGAGATTGCACTCCTCCGCGGCCATTCGTGTCAAGAATATTACAAAAATATTACACGAAAAAGCGGGGTCGCGAAAGCCCGGGGTCGCGTCCTATTTTGACATTTCGACGCGGCGCGTTCCTCGCTAACGGCGGTTCCAAGGCGTAAGCGATCCTGAGCCGGCCAAGTTCTCTCGTCCCCGCTCCTCGGCGCCTTCAATCTGGTTGGCGGGCGGGGGACGCCGGCTGCATTGTTTCCGTAATATCCGCATTCCAAGACATGCTCCGCTGCGCTTTCCTTACGCTTGACGACTCGACTGGCTTTGTTATCGACGATGAGTTGGCTTACCCGCCGCTGGCTGCTCTCGGCTGGCGCGCAGAAGCGATCTCATGGCGCACGGGGTCACGCGATTGGCGCACTTACGATGCGGTCGTCATCCGCTCGACCTGGGATTACATCGCCGATCCCGATGCATTCCTTGCCGTGCTGGCCGAAATTGAGCGCACCGGCACACCGCTCTTCAACGCGCTCGATCTCGTCCGCTGGAACATTCGCAAGACTTACCTGCGCGATCTCGCCCGGCGCGGTGTTCCAGTCGTTCCGACGATCTGGCGGGAGCGGCTCGCTGCAGGAGAGCTGCCGGCGTTAATCGAAGAAGTCGGAAGCGACGAAATCGTGATCAAACCGATAGTCGGGCTGAACGCGCGCGGAGTTTTTCGAGTTGATGCCCGCAGCGCCCGGCAGCCATCCGCCGCGTTGAGCGCTCATTACGCCGAGCGCGAATTCATGGTGCAGCCGTTTCTTTCCCACGTGATCAGCGAAGGCGAGTTTTCGTTGTTCTACTTCAACGGCCAGCTGAGTCACGCCATCCTGAAAACGCCGAAGGCGCACGACTTTCGCGTCCAGGAGGAACACGGCGGAGTCCTTCGGGCTGTCCAGGCGGAGAGCGGATTGCGCGAAGCCGGCGCCACCGCTCTGCGCGCGCTCGACTCCGTCCCGCTCTATGCCCGCGCCGATTTCGTGCGGGCGAATCATTTTCTCGGCTTTTGGCTGATGGAGCTGGAACTGATCGAACCTTCTCTTTACCTGCGGATGGATGCTGGAGCGCCGGAGCGCTTCGCCCAGGCCTTGCACGAGCGGGCGAGCTGCCCGACCTAACGAGCCATCGACCTGTCAAGCGCTTGGGAGTGAGAATGGAACTGACCCAGAATGGAACTGACCCAGGGTCAGTCCTAAGCAAGTAATCATTTCTCGCCATGCAGTAGTCGGCTCAGGTGAGTCCAGGTTCCCATGTGCAGTTCCGCGGCGATCCACTTCAACGGCATCGTCGTCTCCTGCGGCAACCGTCGCGCAATGGCCACTCTAACTCGTCCGCCTCGCGCGGCGATTTGTGTCCGCCCTCCCGAAACTGGACATTCGGAAGCATGTCCCTCCGGAGATCCTGCGCTCCGCTATTTCTCCATCAAATCGAGCACCGCGTCCGTCATTCGCGATCAAGCCGGTGGGAATGGTCGCCTCGGGGGACGGGCGCGAAATTGCTTGAGTGCAGGCTGGGCAGCGGCGGCGCACCGGGCTTTTTCGAAGCGGCCACCTTTTCCGGAGAAACCGCGCCGACGTGAAAATCGACTGCCGGAATCGAATGATCCAGCAGACTGAACTCGGCGAAATCCTCGCCGCATCGTGCGAGAAATGGGGTCGGCTTCAGAATCTCGCTGCTCCCACCGTTTATCAGCCCTGAAAAACAGCGAGATTATGAAGCCGACCCCGTCTTACATAGTTGTCCTCTCAATACCGTTAATCTTGTTGCTACCGTAACGCAGCCCGACCGGGCGAGGCCCGGGTTTCAAACGGCGAGGGACTTGGCACCCGGAGCCCGAGCGCTCCTGATTTTGCGGCGCAGCGATTGCAATCGACGAAGCGCGCTGGAAATCGCGGCGCGCCTCAAAAGGAAACGTTAAATACATGGACGCGACCCCCGGCCCGCTTTTCCCTCGTGAACGCGCATAGTCTCGGAATTGCCGCGCTAAAAGGGAATTTCGTCTTCGTCCTTTTCAGCGACCCTTACGATCGCATCGTATTTTGAGATCTTCTCCCAAGTACTCACAATCGCCGCTGGCCCGTCGTCGTTGACGAGATGATAAGCCAGGCTGCTCGACTTTAACCTTCCGACGGTTGCTAATGGGAGCTTGTCCACGCTAACCGCTTGGTTCTTGGAATCTGGCGCGGGGAGAAGCTCGATAAGATGCGTGATGCTCCTCACGCCGTACCGGAATCTTGTATTTCCGATAAAATGCAACAGGGACCACGGCACTGTTTCAAGTGAATCGCCGTAACGATCAACCAGCAACGCCGCAGCGATGCACACTTTATCGGTTCGACGATCCCGCTTATCCGTAACTTCATCTAAGTCCGGAATCGAAAACTCCCCACCATTGATTCGAGATAACAGGTCTATAAGCTTACTGCTGCTTACATCGCGCTTTTGCATAGCCTTTGCATCTTTCATGGCTTCCTGAATTCTCTGCCCGCTTCCAGCCAATATTATAACGATCTTGCCCGTTTTGAGATCCCTGTGGCCAATATGAAGTTCGCCATCCCAAAGGAGCGGCAAAAGCAAAGCAAAGTTTGCCTCATCAGAATCGAATTCATCCAAAAATAGAATTGGCGTCTTATCTATCACTTTTAGGTTGCGAACAGCATCGAGAGGTTGAATCAAGTCTTCGACGCTCTGCATCCCTGACATGTTGAAAGTTACGGCCCCAACTGCTGTCCTTAATCGGAAGCTCCTAGCTAAGCATTTGATAAAATGAGACTTTCCCGAGCCCGGTTCTGCCTGCATGATGACGTTTAAAGGACGAGGCCGGCTATTATCTTTGGCATAAGCGCTAATTCGATTACTTAGGGTGAGGATATCAGATCGATGCGTCCAATCCAAGGTCACGTAGTTGCCTAGAAGCCATCTCATAAATA
>PNAA01000006.1 GCA_003169975.1 Spartobacteria bacterium
CTAATCCCGTTTGCTCCCCTGGCCTTCGTGCCTCAGTGTCAGGAACTGTCCAGAGACCCGCCTTCGCCACTGGTCTTCCTTACGATCTCTACGCATTTCACTGCTACACCGTAAATTCCAGTCTCCTCTCCAGTCCTCAAGCACCGCAGTATGGAATGCAGTTTCGGAGTTAAGCTCCGAAATTTCACACCCCACTTACGGCGCCACCTACGCACCCTTTACGCCCAATGAATCCGAACAACGCTCGGGACCTCTGTATTACCGCGGCTGCTGGCACAGAGTTAGCCGTCCCTTCCTCTTCTGATACTATCAAGGGACGCGTAGTTACTGCGTCCCACTTGTTCTCAAATGACAGGAGTTTACAACCCGAAAGCCTTCATCCTCCACGCGGCGTCGCTCCTTCAGGGTTGCCCCCATTGAGAAAAATTCTCGACTGCTGCCACCCGTAGGTGTCTGGACCGTGTCTCAGTTCCAGTGTGACTGGTCGTCCTCTCAGACCAGCTACCCGTCATAGCCTTGGTGGGCCGTTACCTCACCAACTAGCTGATAGGCCGCGGGGTCATCAAGAAGCGCCAGGTTGCCCCGGCTTTGATGTCGGAAAGATGTCTTCCCTGATCGTATGCGGTATTAATTCGCCTTTCGGCGAGCTATCCCCCACTTCTCGGCAGATTCCCCACGTGTTACGCACCCGTTCGCCACTAAACTTTCCCAGGTATTGCTACTCGGAAAAGTCCCGTTCGACTTGCATGTCTTATCCACGCCGCCAGCGTTCGTTCTGAGCCAGAATCAAACTCTCCGTAAAAATTTGGAGCCGGCATCATTGCTGATACCGGACAAAGTTTGCGCCGGTCCTCGCTAAAGGACCGACAATTTCTGACCATTCTTGCCTGCTCTCAGCTCGTGAGCCGAGGCAGGTTCGTCCGATCTTACTTAATTGAGATCACCAGTTCGTGAGAACCGGCGAAATTTTTAATCAAAGAAACTCGACGTATAACGCACAATTCAATTTTCGCTGACTTCTACCTTCTGGATTTCAAATAAACCAAACCGAATCGTCGTGATGACGAAATCCAGAATTGCACTGTCAAAGATCAACCGCCCATCCCGGGTCCGAGGCAAAGACCGACCATTCGTTTTTCAGATCGAACGTCGGCCCGCTCCAGAGCCGGGAAGAACAACCCGCCGTGGCGGGCCCGCTTGCTGGCGGACCGGTAGATTAAGCGACAATTCGCGATCGTCAAAAATATTTTCGCCAGAAATCACCCAGGATCTTTTTCATCTCTCCTGCGACGCGACCCGCTCCCGTGGTCGTGCCTCGCTCTGGCGCGGGCGGACCCGCACAAATTCATATTGTCCGCGCAATTCTTCGGCGATGAAATGTCCCTTCGATTCCGCGTTCATCAACGCGCGATAAACGCTCGGTGGCACGTTGAGAAATCGGTAGATTGCGCCGCGCGTGAACTCGATTTCGAGCGCGTGAAGCTGGCGGCTGTAACCGACGCTCGCCACATTGGTCGATTGAACCGGAGTGCGTTTGATTCTCGAGACGACGGTTTCATTGGCTTGGGCGACGGCGATTGGCGTGACCAGCAAAAGTGCCGCGAGCAGCGCGACGACCGGGGGCGTCTTCATCAGAAGGTGTCATAACAAACCAGGCGACCGGTGTCGAGGGAAAAAAAAGAGGCGGCGGCTGGACTCAGGGCAGCCAGCCGCCAGTCGCCTGCACCGGCGCCAGCCGGGTGCGCGAGGTAACCCAAATGGCGACGGCTTTGCGCGCCCCGGTTTCGCCCGGCGCATTCATTGTCAGGCGGGCACCCATGATTCCGCCTTCGGACTTCATCTGCGCATCGCGCAGATCGAGGACAACGAAATCGTGCTGCAAATTGCGGCCGCTGTTTTCGCCCGCGCCGATTCTCGAGGAAATGCCGGAGCCGAGGAGCGCGGCGTGCGCCTCCCAATCTGTGCTCTTTCCGTCCGTGAGCCGGAACTCGATCGTAAATATCTTTCCGTCAGTTGTCGTCGCGCTCAGGACGCCGACCTGCTTTTCGTTAGGTGAAGAAACATTGGCCACGGACCAGTTGCGCACCTCATTGCCGTTCAGGACCACGGCCGGCGTATAGACCGATTCGCTCTGCCAAAGCGACGCGTAGCCGCGTTGCCGTTCTGTCCATTGACTGGAGGAAAAACGATCGTGCCAGCCGAGGCGGTCCCAATAATCAACGTGAAAGGCGAGCGGCACGAACTTCTTCCACAAATCCGGATCGCCTTTCAGTCGGCTCAGCCACGCCTCCGCGGGCGGACAACTGCTGCAACCTTCCGAGGTGTAGAGCTCGACCAGCGCGGTCTGTTGCGGGCCGCTCTCGAAGCGGGTTTCAGCGGCGGAAGCAATCATGACTGGGCCTAACAAAAGGCAGACTCGGAAGAAAAATAGTTTCATCTCAAATTAGAGCCCGATCCTGGCTCGTTATTCCGTTCGCTTCCCCTCCTCCGCCATTTGGATCGCTTCTTTCAACCGCTGATCGGTCACCAACAACATGCGCTCGGTCAGCCGCGTCTCACTTAGCCGCTCGCGAACCAAATCCGCTTGCAGCCTGCCGGTAGCCAGCAAAGCCGCGCAAAGCGCGAGGTCCTTCGCTCTTCCCGCCTGCAGTTTTACCGCCGCGAGATCATGCGGATCGAGACACCGTGCGGCCTCGCATCCCGGCAGCGAGACGAGCCGCTCTTTCCAGCCGCGGGGAAACGTTTCGGTCACGACAGGCAACATGACATCCGCATAATAGCCTGTGCGCGCATGAAAAGTACTGTTCTCGCCGACAGACTCGTGCAGCAGTTTGCCGAGTTCTGCATCGTAGGGCTCGACGAGAAGATCTGCACCGAAGGATGCTTCCAGGATTTGTCCCGAATCGCCCAACTGCGGAAATGAGGCCAGCAAAGCGGAAGAGCCAAGAATGATGATTGATTCACCGCGGATCAGAGCGCGGGCGGCATCCGCGATGTGAGTTAGTGCTTGTGGCTGCAGAGAAGCTCCCTTCTCTCGGCGATCGATAGGACTCCGGGGAAGGGTGCAAACGAGCGCAAGTGCGTGGCCTCCTCGCCGGGGTCGCGCAGGATCGACAACAGCCGGTGTAACCCTTCCGCGCCGGCCTGCGCTTCGAGGATAATCTGGCGCCACTGCTCGAGCCGGTGCGGCGCCGAATGATCCTGCGCCAGCCATCGCTCGATATTGGTCAGCGGAATCTCGAGCAACTCAGGCTGCGCTTCGATTTTGTCGGCGATGACTTCGTCCTAGTACTAGTTGGATCCACGGGCGAAAATCTAGCTGACGCCTCTGACCGAAGCAATGCTCTGCTACGGTAGATGCAGGATGTGCTTGATCCCGCGGATCGGGATCACGACCCAGTCGGGCCGGTGATTGAGTTCGTAGCCGACTTCATAAACTGCCTTGTCGAGCAGGTAGGTTTCCAGGAGCACTTGCAGGTCGCTTTCTTTTTGCGGGAGAAAAGTCGCGCTGGCGGTGGTCTGCAGATAGCTGGCAAGAAAAGTCGCGCTCATCTCCCGATACCAGAGATCGGCCCAATGCTCGAGGAAGGGCACGTCTTCGGCGCGCATCGATGGTTGCCAGAGCGCGCAGTAGGCGGCGTATTGAAAGGAGCGCATCATGCCCGCGACGTCGCGCAGTGCGGAACGCTTTAGTTTCCGCTCGCTCAGCGGCCGCGCCGGTTCGCCTTCGAAATCAAGGATGACGAAGTCTTTGCCGGTGTAAAGCACCTGCCCGAGATGATAGTCCCCGTGGATGCGGATCTTGCTCGCGGGCGCGGTTTGATCGAGCAACCGCTGTTCGTTCCGGAGAATCTCCGGCTCGGCCTTGAGCACCTGCGCCGCTTCCTCGCGAAAGGCTTGCGGCAACTCAGGCAATTTCTTTTGCAGGAGAGCAAAGGTCCGGCGCAATGACGCCCGCATCGATTGGTAAACGGAACGTTGCGCCATCGCGTTCAACGGTTCCGGCGCAAAGATCTTGTCCTCCGGCTCGGACGCGAGCGCGAGGTGCATCTCGCCGGTGCGCTGGCCGATTAAACTCGCTTTCTCGCGATAAACGCCCCCGAGCAACTCCTCCAGGACCGGGCCGGGGGCGATGGTCGTGGACTGGAGGTCGCCTTTGTGCGCCAGCACCCGCTCAAAGTAACGGCCGACCGCATCCAGGGTGAGCTTCCAGGCGTCGCCCTCGTTAGGCACAGCGGTCTGGAGCAGCGCCACGACCGTCGGTTCGGCGCGCGAGCGGCGGTATTCAATCGCGCCGACAAAGGCGGGCACATTGGCAAAGTGCCGCCGTTCGGTCAGAAAACGCGTCACCTCCACGTCGGGATTCACGCCGTCCTCCAGCTTGCGGTAGAGCTTCAGGAAAAAGCGATTCTCGAAGAGCATCGATGAATTGCTCTGCTCGGCGTTGAGCACCTGCGAGGAGGGCGTCTCTTCGTTAGGCTCCTGCGTCAGCAAACTGCTCTTGATGCCGATCAAGTGACCGTTTTTGCCTTTCAGGTTCGCGGCCGTTGCCATTAGTTGGAAAAGCTTTTCCCGAAAATCCGCATCCCAAATCGCATCATGGAGGACGGCCCGTTGCGGCCCGACCCAGGCGATGACCGCTTGCGGAGAATTGCGGACGAGCGCATCCGCCGCCGGGCCGGTCGCGATTTGCACGGGCAGCGAATAAATGTCCGGCGCGCCGTCCGTATAATCGACCTGCAAGAGCCACCATTGCGCCGCGTTCTCCGCGATCGGGATTTGCTCGATAATCTGCATCTGGCGAATTTTTCGCGCCTTAGCGCCGAACCAGCGGCAGGCATTTAGATACTCGGGCAAAATTGCTCGCTCCAACTGCGCGCGCTGTCCGTCGGCGAGCAGAGACTGCAAGTTCGGCGCCGCTTCCAGGACCGGAATGACGCGCTTCTTCGCCGGGCGTTTTCCAGCCTGTGATTGCAGAACAAACCAGTAGTGACCGTGCGGACCGATCGTGAGCACGTAGGGCGTTTTTCGGATCGCAGGGAAAACATTCCGGCTGAAAACTTCCATCGGCGCGCAACCGGCGAAGCGCGACAGATCAATCTCAACCGCCTGGGAAAAGCGCGACAGATTCGCCACCACGAGGATGGTCTCGTTCTCATGGCGCCGAAGAAAAGCAAGCACCTTGGAGTTGTCGGGAAAGAGAAACTCGAGCGACCCACGCGAGAAGGCGCGGAAATTCTTGCGCATCGCGATCACGCGACGCATCCACCAGAGCAGCGACGACAAATTCTTCTGCTGATTCTCGACGTTGATCGCCTCGTAGTGGTACTCGGGGTCGATCGTGACTGGCAGGTAAAGCTGCTGCGGATTCGCTTTCGAGAAGCCGGCATTCTGATCGCTGCTCCACTGCATCGGGGTGCGGCAGCCGTTGCGATCGCCGAGATAAAAATTGTCGCCCATCCCGATCTCGTCGCCGTAGTAGAGCACCGGCGTGCCTGGCATCGAGAAAAGCAGAATGTTGAGCAACTCGATTTTGCGCCGGCTATTGGCGAGGAGCGGCGCGAGCCGGCGCCGGATGCCGAGATTGATCCGCGCCGTCGGATCGTTGGCGTAGACGCGCCACATGTAATCGCGCTCTTCGTCGGTCACCATCTCGAGCGTCAATTCGTCGTGGTTGCGCAGGAACATCGCCCACTGGCAACTCTCCGGAATGGCTGGCGTCTGATCGAGAATGTCGATGATCGGAAATCGATCCTCCATTTGCAGCGCCATGAACATTCGTGGCATGAGCGGGAAATGGAAATTCATGTGCGACTCGTCGCCGTCGCCGAAATATTCGACCGCATCCTCCGGCCATTGGTTCGCCTCGGCGAGGAGCATGCGGCCGGGAAACTTCGCGTCCATGTGGGCGCGCAACTTCTTCAGGTAGATGTGCGTCTCGGGCAGGTTCTCGCAGTTCGTCCCCTCGCGCTCGTAGAGATAAGGGATGGCGTCGAGCCGGAGTCCGTCCACGCCCATGCCTAACCAAAAGTCGAGCACCTTCTGCACCGTCTCGTGGACTGCCGGGTTATCGAAATTCAGGTCCGGTTGGTGCGAATAAAAGCGGTGCCAGTAGTACGCTTTTGCGACCGGATCCCACGACCAGTTCGACGTCTCAAAATCCTTGAAAATAATTCGCGCGTCTTTGTAGCGCTCGGGCGAATCGCTCCAGACATACAACTCCCGCTCCGGCGACCCGGGCGCCGCGCGGCGCGATTTCTGGAACCACGGATTTTGATCCGAGGTGTGATTGATCACCAGCTCGGTGATGACCCGCAACCCGCGCTCATGCGCCGCGGCAAGGAATGCTTTGAAATCCGCGAGCGAACCGAAGTTCGGATTGACGTCGTAATAATCGGCGATGTCGTAGCCATCGTCGCGCATCGGCGAAGGATAAAACGGCAACAGCCAGATCGCGGTCACGCCCAGTTCCTGGAGGTAATCGAGCTTGCCGATCAGGCCACGGAAATCCCCCATCCCGTCGCCGGTGCTGTCCTGGAACGTCTTGACATGCAACTCGTAGATGATCGCGTCCTTGTACCAAAGCGGATCTTGTGCGAGAACATCATCGGGCATGCGGCTAATCTTGGCCGCAGACCGGCGCGAGCGCAATTTTGTGGATTGTAGGGCGGGCGCCTGCTCGCGAAAGCTTTCGGAGCTCCGCCTGCCGAGACGCTGGAGGGACGGGCGCTGTCCGCTCGCGAAAACTTTCGGAGCCTCGGCTGCGGAAGCGCTCAGCGATTCTCGACCAGCCGCGGCGTGGGCGGAATCGATTCCAGGCGCTCGTTCACTTTTTGCAATTGCGCCGACTGCTTTTCGAGGGCCGACCTTAGCTCAGCAATCTCTGCCCCCTGCTCCTCCACCTTGCGATGCTCCTTGAGAAACTCATTGAGCAACATCGCGTTCACGGCTTCGTAGCGGACGGTGTAAGGCTTGCCCTCCTCATCCCGCGCCACCAAGTCGGGATCGACCTTCGCCACTTGCTCGGCAATCAGGCCAAATTGCGGGATGCCGTTCGGGTCAAGTTCGTGCTTGTAACGAAACGTCACTGGTTGCAGCGCGAGAATTGCTTCGCTCGCCTTGTCCATCGGCTTAATTGCATCCTTGTAGCGGGCCGAGGAAGTGAGCGTGCCGAGATGTCCGGTAACGTCCACTACGACCGACACGCCGCCAGCCACTGTCACCCCGCTGATGCCCGCGATATAAGTGGAGACCTGCTTGGGGTTGCCAATGCGAATGGCCCCCGATTCACCCTTTGCACCGGTTGAACCGATCGCGATGTTGTTGCTGCCAGTAATTGTAGCGCCTGCAGACGAGCCGATCGCGATATTCGAACTGCCCATCTTAGCATTCCCCAAAGCCTCGAAGCCGACAGCGACACTATTGCTACCTATTCCGTTACTCACTAGCGCAGAAACGCCGATCGCGACGTTATTTTTCCCGGAGCTATTAAGGTCCAATGCTGAGTCTCCAACCGCTGTGTTGTAAGAGCCTGTCGTGTTAGACTGCATGCAGTTAACCCCGGCGGCAGTATTGGCTACCCCGATAGTATTGCCTTCGAGCGCACCAATTCCGGTGGCAGTATTGGAATAGCCTGTCGTGTTTCCATTGAGCGCTCCGACTCCCACGGCCGTGTTGGCGCTCCCGGTCGTATTGTCAGTGAGGCTGAAGGCGCCGTAAGCCGTGTTGCCACCGGCGGTGTTGGCGACCAGCGAATATGCGCCCGTGGCTGTGTTCTGATCGCCGGTGGTGACCGAAGATAAAGCCAGATAGCCCGAGGCAGTATTGTAGGCCCCGTCCGTCATCGCCTGCAAAGCCAGGCTGCCCAGCGCGGTATTTGAGTATCCCGTCGTGTCGCCGTATAGCGCGTTGAATCCGATCGCGGTGTCGTCCGCTCCGGTCGTGAGGCTAAACAAGGCGTCGTCTCCAAGAGCCGTATTATTACCAGGATAACCGCCGCCCGGCGGCGGATCGACCGCAAGCGCGACGGGCGCGAGCGCGAGGCTGGTGGCGGCGAGAAGGCAGGCGAGGTTGATGCGTCGATGTGAGTTTTTCATAAAGGTGCTCCCGAGGGCGCAGTGTGACGGGGTGGGCGACGTTTAGTCAAGGCAAATGCCTCCCGGACAGGGTGCACAGCCCGCAAGCGAGCATGCCCCTCTCGCCAATGGCGCTCGGGCGAAATTACTTGAGCCGTCCCTGCCCGCGGGGATTCCGCCTCATCAAGCACCACACGAGCATCAGTTGCTGGCGGTTGGATGCCCAAGAGGACCGGCGGAGCTGGGACACCTATGTGGGAAACGAGCCAGGAATCGCGCTGGTGACCACATACGGAGAGCTTTTTCGGCATGTCACCGCCCTGTTCTGCGCGACTGTCGAATACTTAGACGATGGTTGGATTCCGGAGGGTAACTCACTCTTTCCATTCATCTACAAGCGAAAGGAGAATTACGAATGGGAGCGTGAGTTTCGGATTATTTATCAGCAGCTCCCGAAAACGGAGCCGCGTTTTCGTGGAGTTCCTTTTTACGATTGTTCGCAGCCGAACCCGAGTCCTTGCGTGACGCTAAAGTTAGATCTAAATGCGGTGATCCTAAAGATGTTTGTGGGTCCGAATACCCCGAATTCTGCAAAATCTCAATTGCGGCGTTTGGCTCGGAGCCGCGGATTACTCGCGCCCATATCCAACTCGGCGTTTTCGTAGGGAAACCACGCTTGAACTGTCCCAGCGCTTTTGTCGCTTAACCACTGTTGTGACTACTGTTAAGGTGAAACCACATAGGGTCAGCACGTGTATCGCGCGGATGGCGCGGATGGCAGAATCAGTTCAAGAATCTTGCGAAATCAAGAACGGCGAGGACCTGCGGCCGGAGCAAACATTCAATTACGATTCGCCCGCCTGTGTGAGCTGAAACTCGTCGAAGGTTTCGTAGTTGCGATGACCGCGGGCTCGATTCTTTTTGCCCAGAATGGTGGTTTCGATTTTCCGCTGAAGGAAATCGACCAGTTCATCGAAACGTGCAATTGGGATGAAGTAGGTTGGAGCCTTGAAGTGCGATTCGATGTTCTTGAATAGAACGGCGTAACTGAAGCGGCGGACCACCTTCCGGGCGAAGCTGACGTCAGCTTCGCGATAGCGGAAATAACGCTCAATCAGGTAGCGGATGTAATTGCGCCGCGCCAAGTCGGCACCGACAGAACCAGCGGGATATTCCATCTTTGGCTTCCGCTTCCCCACGACATGCACTCGCACGTCGCCGCTCCCTTGGATCACAAAGGCGTTCGCGCCGGTGCTATGGATCACATTTGCGCTCGCGCCCGCGTTCTGGATCACGTTGTTTGTTTTCGTTTTCATGAGCCGTGAGTGGATTTTCGCTTGAGCAGCTCATGCATCGTGGAAGCGAGATGATTGCGGAATGCTTCCTCAAACGCGGATGTCGTGCTGTAGGACCAAAATAGCGCTTTCTGGCCAAATTTCCGCTTGAACTTTTCGATCCGCGAGTGCTCGAGCGGCTTTTGTCCCGGCGCGGGGCGTTCCGAAAAATAGACCAGCACTTCTTTTCCCTGTTTGATGCCACGCCGGATTTCTTCTTCCGTGCCAGAAGCTGCGCGTCCGGTCGGCGTTCCAAATCGAGACCAAAATATGGCAATGACCAAATCGCAGGCGTCGAACGCCTGTTTGTTCACGAGGGCTGGTGGACGCTTCCCGGTGGCGGGTCGGGTATGGGTGCGCCAGTTCACCAACTCGAGACGGACCCCGAGCGCTTGACCATGCTGAAGATTCCAATCCCGAAGCAGAGCGTCGACGACGATCAATTCTTCCGAGACATCCGAGGGCGTGGCCAGGAAGACCCGGTAAAGTGTGATCGGCTGGGGCATCGTCAGCTAACAAATCAGCACCTACAACGCGCACTCGTTTTCAATGCTTCGTTCTTAGCATGATCGGCGCTCATGGTAGACACAAGCCAAATTGCGATCGCGGATCATTCACACATCAAGTGGGCGGAGCCAACCTGGCGCAGCTGGATCCCTATACGGTCACGCAGGCGAAACTCGACGCGCTGGATAAAGCCCGCCTGCGTTTCCAGGATGCGAAGAGCAAGCCGCGCGCGAAGGTTGGTGAAAAAGCGGGATTTACCGCGACTTTGCCGCAGATGATTCGCGACACGAAAAGCCTGCTGCGGACGCGGCTGGACAAGCTGATGAATACCTTTCGCCTCACCGATCCACCCTTCTTCGCCGGTTACCAAGCGCCCGCGTCGTTGTGGACCTGCGCGGTCCCGGAACGCCCGCCGCGCCGCCGCAGTCGACGCCGCCAACGCCGCCGACGCCATAGGGGGCTTTCGCTCGCGAGAACGGCGCGTCGCGCCGGGTTGTGCTTTCGGGCGCGGCCGCTGTACTCACGCCCGCTGCGCCCGTAGCTCAACGCGATCGTGAGCGTGAACGGCAACAACCTCCAGGCCAGCTACGAAGGCGGCGACGGGAATGATCTAACCCTAACTGTCGTGCCTTAGGCGCTCTCGCGCTTGCTCTGCGAACTCGGTATTAGGCAGGATTAACGGGATTTACAGGATTGGGTTTCTGCAAAATCCTCTTTATTCCTGTGAATCCTGTCCTCCGCCTTTACGAGTAGAGATACTCGTCGTGATACTCGCGCTGGGGCGCGAACTGCACGCTCTGGTCGCCGCCGGTTTCCGGATACTCGAAGATTTTGCCTTCGTAATTGCGGATGACGATTTTCTCCTGGTCGTGGTAGAGGACGTAGCCGGGATTGATCGGGACCTTGCCGCCGCCGCCCGGGGCGTCGATGACGAATTGCGGGACCGCGTAGCCGGTGGTGTGACCGCGCAGGCCTTCGATGATCTCGATCCCTTTCGCGACCGAGGCGCGGAGGTGCGAAGAGCCGTTGATCAGGTCGCACTGATAGAGGTAATAGGGACGCACCCGGCAGATGAGGAGTTTGTGCACCAGCGTTTTCATCGTTTCGAGATCGTCGTTCACCCCGGCGAGCAGGACGCTTTGGTTGCCTAACGGAATGCCATGGTCGGCCAGTCGCTCGAGCGCGGCCCGCACTTCGGTCGTCAGCTCGCGCGGGTGGTTGACATGGATGCTCATCCAGAGGGGATGATATTTTTGCAGCATTGCGCAAAGCTCGGGCGTGATCCGTTGTGGCAGGAAGATCGGCACACGGGTGCCGATGCGGAGAAACTCGATGTGCGGGATGGCGCGCAGCCGGCTCAGCATTTTTTCCAGCTTCGCGTCGCTGAAAAGAAGCGCGTCGCCACCCGACAAAAGCACGTCGCGCACTTCGGTGTGCTCTTCGAGATACTTGAAGGCAGCCTCGAACTCGGTGTGCAGTTCCTGTTTCCCCACTCCGCTCACGACGCGACTGCGGGTGCAATAACGGCAGTAGCTCGCGCAACGATCCGTCACCAAAAACAAGACGCGATCGGGATAGCGATGCACCAGTCCCGGCACCGGCATGTGCGAATCTTCTCCGCACGGGTCCGCCATGTCGTAGGGCGAGGCCCACGTTTCCTCGATCCGCGGGATGACCTGGCGCCGGATCGGGCAGTCGGGATTATCGCGCTCGATCAGGTTAAAGAAATGCGGCGTGATCGCCAGCGCGAGCTTGTCGCCCGAGAGCAGAACCCCCGCCCGCTCTTCTTCAGAGAGCGTGAGGTGCTGCTCGAGCTGCGCCAGGGTGGTGACGCGATTCTTGAGCTGCCATTTCCAATCGTTCCAGAGTTCCGGCGCGATTTCCGGGAAATAACCGGGCGCCATCGAGATGAACTCTTTTCCGTCCTTTTTGCCGTCGGCAAGAGTGAGCATTTTGATATGAGGAACAAAAGCTAAGGGCCTTAAACTTTGTGTCAATAAAGGCACTTTCGGGTGCGTGACGCACTCCGCGCTCTCCGACTCGTGCTCGAGCACGATTACGAGCAGGAGCACGAGTGAAGCGGTTTGCCCGCGCACCGCTCTCCGCTACTATTTGAACAGCGCCGCCCGCGCTTGTGTCCAAATCGCCGCCTATGCATCGCCGACTCGTTAAGTTTTTCATTCTCGCGGCTTTTCCCGCCGCCCTGCAAGCCGCAGCGGCGCCGGTTGCACCTCCGCCCGCCGCGCAGCCCGCGCCGACCATTCCGGTTGAGGCGGCCGCGCCCGGCAAGGATGTGGTGCACCAGCTCAATAACGCCTTCGAAAAGGTGTTCGAGGTCGTCGCCCCGAGTGTCGTCATCATCGAGGTGACGAAGAAGGCGGACGGCAACGACACCTCGTTGGATGATCTTTTTTTCCAGGGACCGGATGAAAACGACCCGCATCACGGCCGGCGCCTGCCCGACCCGGTGCAGAGCGAAGGCTCCGGCTTTATCGTGAGGCCGGATGGTTTCATCTATACGAATTTCCACGTCGTCGAGGGCGCTGACAAAGTGGAGGTGAAGCTGAAGGATGGCCGCGAATTCCCGGGCAAGGTGGTCGGGACCGATGAGAAGACCGACATCGCCGTGGTGAAAGTGGACGCGGCCAATCTACCGATCGTCCAGCTGGCGAACAGCGACGAGGTGCGGGTCGGGCAATTTGCCTTCGCGATCGGCGCGCCCTTCAAACTCGATTACACTTTCACCTACGGCGTGATCAGCGGAAAAGGCCGGAGCAAGTTGCTCGAGACCGGCGGCTACAACATCGCGGATTATTTACAGACCGATACCTCGATCAATCCGGGCAACAGCGGCGGCCCGCTCTGCGACATCGACGGAAAAGTGGTCGGCATGAACACGCTCATTAATGGCCTTAACCGCGGGCTTGGTTTCGCCATTCCGAGCAACCTGGTGAACGAGATCGGCACGCAATTGATTGCCGGCAACAAAATCGTCCGGCCCTGGCTCGGCATACGGATCGAAACGCTGGGCGACGACTCTTCGATCCGCGATTTGTTCAAGGGCGTCGACAAGGGCGTGGTCGTGCGCACGATCGAGGCCGACGCGCCGGCCTACAAAAGCGACCTGCGCCCCTTCGACGTGATCACACAAATCGACGGCGCACCGGTCACGACCGACACGCAGTTGCAGCACGAGATATTGAAAAAGAAGGTCGGGCAAAACGTCGAGCTCGGCGTCTGGCGGAAAGGGCAAATGATGAAAATCGCGGTCACAACGGGCGAATTGCCTAACGATGTCGGCCGTGCCCCGGTCCAGCCGGCGCCGCCGACCGAGCCGCGCCAGGAGGACATCAACCGCTTCGGCCTGCAGGTGCAGGACCTGACGAAAGAAGTGGCGACGCGGCTGAAGTTGAGCGTCGAACAGGGCGTGATCGTGACCGACGTGGCCGACAACAGCATCGCGGCCGCGCAAGACATCCGGCGCGAAGACGTGATCACGGAGGTGGACGGCAAGCCGGTCACGAGTGTCGCCAGCTTCCGCGACGCCCTGACCAAGGCCGATCCGCGCCGCGGGATTCTGCTTTATCTTGATCGCAAGGGGAGCCGCACATTCGCGGTGCTGAAAGCGGGCGGCTAGAGCGCAAGCGAAACCCGTCATCCTGAGCGGAGCGCAGCGCAGTCGAAGGATCCCGTCGAAGTGAGCATCCAGGTTGCGCTACGGGATCCCTCGACTTCGCTCGGGATGACGCGACGGATTTGCGCCGGGGCCCTGCTCTGCCTCTTCGCCGCGGCCGGCCTCGCCCGCGCGGAATGGAGGGTGGCGGGCGCGGAAAGGGAAAGTTCGCCTAACGAGTTGGTGGAACACTGGACGACGGAAGTAGCGAACGATGCAACCGGGGAGCGCGCCACTTTGCACGTCGCCGTTTTCGCTACCAGCGCGGCCACTCTGCGGGTGATCGACCAGCCCGACCCGCCGCGGAGCGAACTGGCCGAGGTCATGGCCCAAACGCACGCTCTGGCTGGCGTCAACGGCGGCTACTTCGATCCGGCGGATGCCCCGGTCGGTCTGCTCGTCAGTGCCGGCTGCGTTATTTCGCCGCTGCGCAAAGCGAAGTTGCTCAGCGGCGTACTGGCGGCCAGCGCGGCGCGGGTCGATATCGTTAGGGCGAGCTATTTTGTGCTCACCGCCCGGACCACGGCGGCGGTGCAGTGCGGTCCCCTGCTGGTCGAACACGCGGCGCCCGTGGCGGGATTAAACGACACGCGTCCGGCGCGGCGGACCTTCGCCGCGGTCGATGGAAAGGGACGCGTCGCCCTCGGGGTCTCCTCCGCGGTGACGCTCGCGCAGCTCGGCCGGATCCTGTGCCTAACGACTGCGGGCGGGAAGATGAAGATCGCGCGCGCGCTCAATCTCGACGGCGGTTCCTCGACCGCTTTCTGGTTCGCCGGAAAGGAAAACATATTTTCGATTCCGGAAGCCAAAACCGTGCGCGATTTCGTGGCCGTGGTGCCGAAGTGAACCGCGCGAGACGGGGCGCGTGATCGCCCGCTTCCCTCCGCCCGCCTTTTGTGCCATTGGTGAACGCTCATGCGCACCTTTGGCGGCTTCCTCGACAACGGCTCAAGAATTTACGGCGAGGTGCGGGGCGAAGAAGTGCACCTGCTGGCGCGGCCGTTCTGGCTCGGATTGGAATTCAACGGCGAAGTCCGATCGTTAGGCGAATTAACGATCGATCTCCCGGTGGCCCCAAGCAAGGTGATCGCGGTCGGCTTGAATTACTCCGAACACATTAAAGAAATGCAGCGGACCGAGATCGGCTCGCCCCTCATCTGGTTCAAGGCGCCGAGTTCGCTCCTCCCCCACAACGACACCATCCGGATCGCTTTTCCCGAGCACAAGACGGATTTCGAGACCGAGCTCGCCGTGGTGATCGGCGCCTCGGCGAAGAATGTCGCGGTCGAGCGAGCGCTCAATCACGTTTTCGGTTATACGATTGCGGAGGACATCAGCGATCGCGATTTGCAAAAGTCGGAAAAGCAATTTGGGCGCTGCAAATCCTTCGACACCTACACGCCGGTGGGGCCGTTTGTTTACACCGAAATCGACCCGGGCGACCTGGAAATTTCACTGCAACAAAACGGCGAGGTGAAGCAACGGGCGCGCACCAGCCAGATGATTTACCCGGTGGCGGCGATCGTCGCTTTTGCAAGCCAAGCGCTCACCCTGCTGCCGGGCGATTTGATTCTGACGGGGACGCCCTCGGGAGTGGGTCCGCTGCGGGCGGGCGACTCGCTGGTTGCCACCGTGGGAGATTGGCCGATTTTGAGGAACCGGGTCGAAAACGCGGACTGCTGATGAAAAAGTCTTGCCTGGAGGCAATTTGTTCTGCTTGCTCTACATCCCATTGTGTTGGTGAATCCGAAATCACAAATGACTTTGGAAGCAATCGCCGCCGGCGAAAGAATCAAAAAAAATTTGCTGGACGGGCGATTATTTCCTCTGCGATAAAAGAACCACGTTCAAACAAAGCCGCAAACTTCGGTCGAACCTCAACCTGCCTAAAATGAAAAAAACGCTAATCGTTAGTCTCTGCTCCGTCACCATCGCACTCAACAGTTTCGCTCAAGATCCGGCCGCCTCCCAGGCGACCAGTCCGGCCGAAGCGGCGCCCGCTGGTGTCGCGGCATCTCCCGCCCTTTCCACTGCACCGGAAGCTGCGGCTCCGGGCGCTTCCGTCGCCGCGGCGCCTGGGACAACAGTTGCACCGGCTGTTCCGCCGGCACCGGGCACAGCTCCCGCGACAGCCGCCACTTCACCGGCTGCTGTTACTTCACCCGCCGCTGTTACTTCACCCACTGTCACAGCCACTTTGACGCCCGAAGCCAGCCCCGCTCCACCGGAGCCCACGGCTAGCTCGAATTTCTTCATTCGAAAGTTCCAGGCAGGCGGGCCGATCATGTGGCCGATCCTGATCGTTTCCATCGTCTCCTTATTTGTGGTAATCGATCGCTGCGTCTGGTGGGGGTTCCGCTGGTTTCGCCGCGATCCGAAACGGATCGAGAAGGTCTTTACCGCGCTCGAGAGCGGCGACGTGGATGAAGCTTCGAAACTCGCGCG
This sequence comes from Spartobacteria bacterium, assembly GCA_003169975.1. GTDB lineage: Bacteria > Verrucomicrobiota > Verrucomicrobiia > Chthoniobacterales > UBA10450 > Palsa-1392. The sequence continues at coordinate 16,035 of PNAA01000006.1, forward strand.
TGGCACGCGCGACCCGGTGCTTCGGATGTTGTGGAACGGGCTGAACCATCAGCACGCCTCGCTCCAAGGGGCGTTGCAGGTTGCCGCTGGCATTGAAATCAAGCGCGCGGGCCATTTCCTCGTTGTGATGGACACGCTGGTCACCCTCGCGCCGTTACTTGGTCTGTTGGGCACGATCACGGGGTTGATGAAGTCGTTCAGCTTGCTCGGGAGCGAAGAACTCGCCGTACAAGCCGTCACTGGCGGTATTGCGGAAGCGCTCATCGCGACGGCGTGCGGTCTTGGCATCGCAATTTTCGCGCTGGTTCCATTTAATTATTTCTCGTCTCGAGTGTCTAACTTAGAGTTCGAGCTGCAGACGGCGGCGACGAATCTTGAGGTTATGTTGGGAGCTAAAAGTGCGAGCGAGGTAACCGTTGCCGGGGCAGCCCATAGCTCCGCCCATGGATCGTCCCTCTAAAGAATAAGGATTCCTCTAATGCGTGTAAGCTCACCAATTCCGCACCACAAAGCACGGATTGAGATCATTCCGTTGATCGACATCATGTTTTTCCTCCTGGCGAGCTTCATGATGGTGAGCCTGAGCCAGGTGCACGTGAAGGGCATTAAGCTGAATCTTCCTACCGGCCTCATGGGTCAGACCCAGTCGAGGCGTGAGTACGTGGCTCTTTCGGTGGATAAGGCCGGCGACATTTATTATGACAAAGAAAAAGTGGATCCGAACGACGTTTATCGGAGGTTGCTGAACGTGCATCGCATCAGCCCGAACGCCAAGATTTTCATTCGTGGCGATCGCGATGCCTACCACGGCGATATCTTGCGATTGATCGAGCAGGTGCGCGCAGCAGGTTTTTACAAGATCGCTTTTGAAGTGAAGAGCCCGTCGCTGCCCACTGAGGCTGTCCGATAATTCGAGAGTCATGGCCAAAGCAATCTTCTATAAGCCGCGACCCCGGTGGCACTTCGTTGGTTCCCTGGCGGCCGCCGTCGCAATCGAACTTGCCGCTGTGGCCATAGCCAGCATTCATCGGTCGGAGCCACCTCCCGAGGAGATTAGCATGCCGTCAGCACCGGTCGACGCCGTCATCACAGAGTTACCTCCGGAGTCGACGCCGCCACCCGAAGAAGAACCGCCTCCGCCCCCTCCGCCGCCAGACGAACCGACTGAGTTCACAATTCAAGAGCCAACCCCTCCCCCGCGGCCGCCGCAGGCCCCACCCCCGAAGCCGAGACCGAAAGTCGCGGAGAATAAAGGCACGGGCTACTCGGGGACGGTTAGCTATTCCTCGACTAGGGACTGGGTCAGTGCGCCCCACCCTGTTTACCCTTACGAAGCGCGGCGCAGCAAGCAGACCGGCAGCGGCAGATTCGTCATCACATTTGATGACAGTGGCAGTGCAACGGACGTCTCAGCCGCCCAGAGCACCGGGAGCCCGATTCTCGATCAGACTTCGATCAACACGTTCATGCGCTGGCGTTGCAAGCCGGGAACTCATCACAAGGTCGCTGTGCCGATTACCTATACGCTGCAAGGCGCCCAACTCTAAACGAACTCTGCCGCTATGACGTTCAATTCGCCAGTTCCAAAAAAAAGGGCCCGCATAGAAATCATTCCGCTGATCGATATCATGTTCTTCCTCCTGGCCAGTTTCATGATGGTGAGCCTGAGCCAGGTACACATGAAGGGCATTCGGGTGAACCTGCCGGCGATCGTCGCGCCCACTCAGCCCCTGCCGACGCCCGATCCGAAGGACCGCGTCAGTTTGTTTGTGGATCCCGATGGCATAGTCCACTTCGATAAGGAAGTGGTGCCTGACGGTGACGTGATGCCGCGTCTCATTGCGCTTGCCAAGGGGAATCCCAATCTAAAGTTCTTCATTAGCGCGGATAGAGAAGCGCTCCACGGCGACGTGATGAAGTTGCTCGATCGCGTGCGCTCGGCAGGAATCGAGAAAGTCGCCTACGAAATCAAAATAAAGCACGGTGCCGCAGGCGCACCGGGCGTGCCGGGAGCATCGGGCGTGCCGGGAGCGGCAGGTGCCCCTGTAGCGCCCGGTTCGGCGCCACCACCTCCTCCGCCACCACCCGCCCCAACACCGTAGCCGACTCCCCTTACTTCAGGAGATTCGCGCCGCGGAGAAACTGTTTCATTTTCGTGACGGCGCGGCCACGGTGACTTATGGAGTTCTTCGTTGCAGCGGGGAGTTCAGCGAATGTCTCCGAGAACTCGTTAGGCTGGAATAACGCATCGTAACCAAAGCCGGCCGAGCCGCGCGCTTGCCTAACGATTTGGCCGACAACCGAACCTTCGCAAATCGCCAGCACTCTTCCATCCCGCGCCAGGGCGAGCGCGCATCGAAAACGCGCCCCGCGGTGAGGCGTGGCGATCGGTCTGAGGGCCTCAAGCAACTTCCGCCGATTCGCCGCGTCGGTCGCCTCCGGGCCGGCGTAGCGCGCCGAGAAAACGCCGGGTGCGCCGCCTAACGAGTCCACTTCCAGCCCGGAATCATCCGCCAGCACCAGCCCGGGAAGCCGGCGCGAAACGGCCACCGCTTTCAAGCGCGCGTTTTCCGCAAAAGTCGCGCCCTCCTCGATCACCTCGCCGATTTCCGGATGCGCGCGCAAATCCGCGAGCGCGAAATCCGCGCCGAGCATTTGCATAAACTCCCGCGTCTTGTGCGCATTCCGGGTCGCGAGGATGAGGTGATACATTCGGACAGAAGTAACAGGATTCACCGGATGGCGAACTGCAAACGCATCCTGTAAATCCGGTTAATCCTGTCTACTGTTTGCCCTCTTCCCGCATGAGCGAACGCCGCAAATCGTATCCCTTCGACCTTCTCGAGCCGAAATGGCAGACCATCTGGGAGGAACGCCGCTCTTTTCACGCGCCCAATCCCGGCGACCCGGGCTTCGATCCGGCGCGGCCAAAATATTACGTGCTCGACATGTTCCCCTACCCGAGCGGTGCGGGGTTGCACGTCGGCCATCCGGAGGGCTACACCGCGACCGATATCGTGGCGCGCTACAAGCGTCTCCGTGGCTGCAACGTCCTCCACCCGATCGGCTGGGACGCATTCGGTCTGCCGGCCGAGCAATACGCGATCAAGACCGGACAGCACCCCGAGATCACGACGCGCGAGAACATCGCGCGTTTCAAGATGCAACTGAAACGGATCGGCTTCTCCTACGATTGGGAGCGTGAGATCAGCACCGCGGACCCCGACTTTTACCGCTGGACGCAATGGATCTTCCTCCAGATTTACCACTCCTGGTTTAATCCGAAGACGGGCAGGGCCGAGCCGATCTCCACCTACACCGGCGAGGATCCGGACGGCGTCCGTCTCGCCTATGTCGCGACGGTCCCGGTGAATTGGTGTCCCGAGCTCGGCACCGTGCTGGCGAACGAAGAAGTGATCGACGGCAAGAGTGAGGTCGGCGGATTTCCCGTGGTGAAGCGACCGATGCGGCAATGGATGTTGCGCATCACCGCTTTCGCCGAGCGCCTGATCGACGAGCTGGAACCGCTCGCCTGGCCGGCAGGAATAAAGCTCCTGCAACGCAACTGGATTGGGAAAAGCGAGGGCGCGGAGGTGAAGTTCGTTGTCGCCGGGGGCGCTGACCCCGGTTCCTCGGGCGAGCCGGCCGGGGTCAACGCCCCCGGCTACAGCATCACCGTTTTCACGACCCGGCCCGATACGCTCTACGGCGCCACCTATATGGTGCTCGCGCCCGAGAACCCGCTGGTCGATCGGCTAACGACTAACGAACAACGCCCGGCGGTGGCCGAGTACCAAGCGCTGGTCGCGGCCAAGAGCGACCTCGAGCGAACGGATCTCGCGAAAGAAAAGACCGGCGTTTTCACCGGCGGTTTCGCGATCAACCCGGCGAGTAACGAGCGCATCCCGATTTGGATCGCTGATTACGTCCTGATGGGCTACGGCACCGGCGCGATCATGGGCGTGCCGGCGCACGATGAGCGCGACCTGGAGCTCGCGGTGAAGTTTGGGCTGGCGATCAAGGAAGTGGTGGCGCCCGCGACTCCGGGTAGCGCACCCGTCCCGGGTGCTGGCGAAGGTGTCTTACCTTCGCGAACTTTCCCTTCGGCGTCACCAGACGAAAAAGATCGTTTTGGCGAGATGCCAAAACCAGCACCCGAGACGGGTGCGCTACCCGGCAATCCGCCGCAAGCCTTCACCGGCGACGGCGTGGCGATGAATTCCCCGCTCATCGAAGGCCTGCCTACTCCGGAGGCGAAACAGCGCATCACCGCGTGGCTGGAGGAGCGCGGACTCGGACGGGGTACGATCAACTACAAACTGCGCGACTGGCTTTTCTCCCGCCAGCGTTATTGGGGTGAGCCGTTCCCGATCATCTGGCGCGACGGGAAACATGAGGCCATCCCGGAATCGGAGCTGCCGCTCGTCCCGCCGCCGCTCGATGATTTCAAGCCTACCGGCACGGGCGAGCCACCCCTGGCGCGGGCGCGAGACTGGGTCCGCTATTCAGAAACGGCGACACGCGAGCTGAACACGATGCCGCAATGGGCGGGCTCGTGCTGGTATTACCTGCGCTTTTGCGATCCGCGAAATAGCGGACGTTTCGTCGGGAAAGAAACGGAGCGCTATTGGATGGGTGTAGCGGCGGGCGTGTCGCCCGCAGGGAGTGACGCTTCGCCCGGAGTGCAGCAGAAAGCGGGCGGCGTGGACCTTTACGTGGGCGGTACCGAGCACGCGGTCTTGCATCTCCTCTACGCCCGTTTCTGGCACAAGGTGCTCTTCGATCTTGGGCATCTTTCGACCGCGGAGCCGTTTCAGCGACTCGTCAATCAAGGGATCATCCTTGGCGAAGACGGCCGCAAGATGTCGAAGCGCTGGGGCAACGTGATCGATCCCCTCGACGTGATCGCCGAGTACGGCGCCGACGCCTTCCGCTGTTACGAAATGTTTATGGGACCGCTCGAGCAGATGAAGCCCTGGAGCATGACCGGAGTCGAAGGTGTCGCGCGGTTCCTTGCCCGGGTCTGGCGGCTGGTGATGGAGGAAAACCAGGCAGGCGAATGGGTCCTCTCCGCCACCCTGGCTGAGGTCGAGGCAACTCGCGCGCAGCAGAAGGTCATCCATGCCACCATCAAGAAAGTGACCGCCGACATCGAGGCGCTCTCCTTCAATACCGCCATCGCCCAGATGATGATTTTTGTGAATACCTTCACTACCGCGGACGCGCGCCCCGTTTCGGCCCTGCGCACGCTGCTCGTGCTCCTCAACCCTTTCGCCCCGCACATGACCTCGGAGCTTTGGGAAACGTTAGGCAATCGATTCTCGGGCGCGCCCAACGAGATCACGGAGCAGCCCTGGCCCGAATATCAGCCCGAGTTCCTGCTCGAAGACGAGGTGGAAATCGCCCTCCAGGTCAATGGCAAGGTGCGTGATCGCGTCATGGTCCCGATCGCCGCCACGAGCGTCGAGCTTGAAGCCATCGCCCTGGCCAACGAGCGCGTCCGGGAGTTCACCGCCGGAAAGACGATTCGCAAGGTCGTGGCGATCCCGAAAAAGTTGGTCAACGTGGTGGCAAACAAATAAACGGGAGGAACCATGTTTAAGGAATTCAAAGAGTTCGCAATCAAAGGGAACGCCGTGGACCTCGCTGTCGGCGTGATTATTGGCGCGGCGTTCGGCGCCATCGTTACCTCGTTGGTCAAGGACATCCTGATGCCGCCGATTGGTCTGCTGACCGGCGGCCTGGACTTCTCCAATAAATTCCTGGTGCTGAAAGCCGGGGCCAATGGAGCGGCCGACTTCGCAACCCCGGCGCAGGCCGTTGCGGCCGGAGCGGTGACGTGGAATTACGGCAACTTCGTCACCCTGGTGATCAATTTTATCATCGTGGCGTTCTGCATCTTCCTCGTCGTCAAAGCGATGAACAATATGAAAAAGCCGGCACCGGGTGCGCAGGCCGTTTCCAAGGACTGCCCCGCTTGCGCGATGACGATCCCGATCAAGGCCACCCGTTGCCCGCATTGCACGAGCGACCTGGCCGGAGCGCACACCTAGGCAGCGGTCCGAAAGCGACCGGCCTGCTTGCGGTTGCAAGAAAATTATTCTTGCCATCTCCGGCGGCAACCGGTAAGCAGGCGGCTTGGCCAAAATGACGACTCTCTTGAGACTTGCCTTGGTGAGCGGCTTTGCGCTCCTGGGTGCGAGTTGCGCCTGCCAGCCGCACAAAACCGCCAGCACCCGTTCCGCACCCAAGCGTGTCTGCAAGGTGCGCACCACCGCTTACACCCACACCGAAGCCGGGGGCGGCCGCAACGCCATCGGCACCCGCCTTTCGGGCAAGAACGTGATGAGCGCCGCGGCCGACTGGTCGCGCTGGCCGCTCGGAACCAAGTTCCGGATCGTGGACACAGACGAAATCTTCCAGATCGACGACTACGGGAGCGCCCTCATCGGCACCGGGACGATCGACCTTTACAAGACCAACCGCCTCGCCATGAACAAGTGGGGCGTCCGCTCCGTGGACATCGATGTGATCCAGTGGGGTTCGCCCGAGAGGAGTATCGAAGTGCTCGCGCCGCGCGCGAAAAACCGACGCATCCGGACGATGATCGTCGCCCTTTCGAGGAAGCCGAACGAGCAGATCACCCGGCCCTTCTAAGCGGACTTTCTTTTGACAGCGGCGACGCCCGCCGCACCTTCCGCGGATGAAAATCTTTGTCGTCGGCGGCGCGGGTTACATCGGGAGCATCTGCGTTGAGCTTCTGCTCGATGAAGGCCACGAGGTCATCGTCTTCGACAATCTGACGGAAGGCCATCGCCGGGCGGTTGATGAACGGGCCTCTTTCATCGGCGGTGACCTCGCGCGACGGGAGGAAATCAGCCGCGCGCTGCAGGAGACCAAGCCCGAAGCGGTCATGCACTTCGCCGCCAATGCGCTCGTCGGCGAGTCGATGCAAAACCCCTCGAAATATTTTCGGAATAACGTCGCCGCTGGGATCAACCTCCTCGACGCGATGCTCGAGGCGGGTGTCCGCCGGATCGTGTTCTCCTCGACCTGCGCCACTTTCGGTCCGCCCGAGCGCCTCCCGATCGACGAGACCCTGCCGCAGCGGCCGATCAATCCCTACGGCGAATCAAAACTGATCTTCGAGAAAATTCTGCGCTGGTACGATGAGATCCACGGACTGAGGTTCGTTGCGCTGCGTTACTTCAACGCGGCCGGCGCGACGGAGAAATTCGGCGAAGACCACCGGACGGAAACGCATCTCATTCCCAACGTTTTGAAAGTCGCTCTCGGGCAAAAACCGCAGGTCGAGATCTACGGGACAGATTATGAAACGCCGGATGGCACCTGTATCCGCGATTACATTCACATCCTCGATCTCTCGCGGGCGCACATCCTCGCGCTCGGCGTGGAGCAGAGCGCGTTCTACAATCTCGGCACCGGCGGCGGCGCGAGCGTGCGCGAGGTGGTCGATGTCTGCCGCACAGTCACGGGGAAGAACATCCCGGTGGTCGAACAACCCCGCCGGCCGGGCGACCCGCCGCGGTTGATCGCCGCCTCGGAAAAAATCAAACGCGAGCTCGGTTGGAAGCCGCAGTTCGAGAACCTGCGCGCGATCATCGAAAGCGCCTGGCGCTGGCACCGGAAATTCCCCAACGGCTACGGCGATTGATTTTCCGCCCGCCTCACCCATCTGGGCGAAAAAGGAAAACGCCTGCGGACACACGTCCCGCAGGCGTTTCGCAATCCTGCGCCTAACGATTACGAGTAGTTAGGGGTTCGTGGTTGTCGTGGTCGTCGTTTCTTTCTTTTCGTAATAGGTAATCGGCTGTTGCAGCGTCACCTTGGTCACGATCATGCGATTGCCGTCCTGCGTGTAGGTGTAGGTCACCGGCATATCCGGGCGCAACGCGGAGATCTGCACGGTGGCGCCTGTCGGATCGACCACCACTGTCTGCGGCGTGTAGTAATACGTCGTCGGCTGAGTGCTCGTAGACGTGCGCACCGTCATTATGTTGCCGTCAGGCGAGAAGGTGGTGATCGTCCCCGTGCCGTTCATCGCGGAGGACGAAGTGGTGGACGCGCTGACCCCGCCTGCGGTCGTGGAGGTGGTCGTGCTTGAATCCTGCGCGAGAGCGGTTCCGAACGCGAATGCGCAAGCGACTCCGGCAGCCAACATTTTTGTGAATCTGTTCTGTTTCATGTTTGTCCTTTGGTTTGGTTAAACGGATGATCCCCGTTGTGCTTCTTTCCGACTTGTGCCAGCCGGCGTCTATTCATCCTCAATTCGGAACGCGATGGGCCGGCGGTTGTATCGTTAGGTAGCGGCCCGCCCCATCATTCACCCATGCAACCACTTCCCGGTTTTCGCGATTTTTTGCCGGACGATTGTGCGGCACGAAATTTCATTTTCGCGCGCTGGCGCGAAGTCTGCCGCCGCTACGGCTTTGTCGAATGGGACGGCCCGGTCCTCGAGCCGACCGAGCTTTACAAAAAAAAGAGCGGCCCCGAAATCGTCGCGCAGCTTTTTAATTTCACCGACAAGGGCGACCGCGAAGTCGCCCTGCGGCCGGAGCTCACTCCAACGCTCGCGCGGGTCGTGGCCGCGCATGAGCGCGAGTTCCGCAAGCCGCTCAAATGGTTCTCCATCGGCCAATTTTTTCGTTACGAAAAACAACAGCGCGGAAGATTGCGCGAACACTTCCAGCTCAACTGCGACATCATAGGCGACTCCTCCGAAGAAGCAGACGCAGAAGTTCTCGCCCTAATGATCGACCTTTTTCGGTCATTTGGGTTCACGGAGAACGATTTGAGGATTTACATCAGCCATCGAGGAGCATGGGCCGCTTTTCTTCAGCACCAGGGCCACAACTTTTCGGCAGAGCGAATGCAGGAGTTTTTGGCTATTGTCGACAAGCTTGACGCTCTAAAGCCAGAGATATCGGACGAAAAGCTCAAAGCGCTGGGAGTATCTCTTGACCTCGTGAACCGCTTTATCTCGATGCCTGAAAACTACTTTGATGGTTTCAATACACTAGCCGACAAAATGAAAGTTCGCGGTCTGGGCCGTTTCATCACGATTCGCCCAGCGATTGTTCGCGGATTGGCGTATTACACCGGCTTCGTTTTCGAGGCTTTTTCTCTATCGGGGAAATTGCGCGCCATTGCTGGCGGCGGTCGCTACGATAACCTGATAGGTCAATTGAGTGACGGTGCCGTCTCATTGCCCGCGCTCGGCTTCGCCATGGGCGACGTCGTCCTCGGCGAAATGATCCAGGACGTGCCGGCCGCGCGCGCGCGGGTAGCCGACTTCGTTAGGCGTGAATACGCCCTCGACATTTACCTCATCATCGCAAAGGAAGAGCGACGCTCCGACGCGCTCCGGCAATTACAACAACTACGCGAGTCCGGCTGGCGGATCGACTATCCGCTCACGCCGGCGAAAGTCGGCAAGCAATTTCAAACCGCCGAAGCGCTCGGCGCGAAAGCGACGCTCCTTTACGGTGACGAATGGCCGGCCGTGAAAATGAAAACGCTCGCGACGCGCGAAGAGATCCTGATCCCGAATGAAGAGGTGCCAGCGCGCGTCAAACAAGCTTTGTCATCCTGAGCGGAGCGCAGCGGAGTCGAAGGATCCCGTGGCACGACGTGCAGCTTTCTTTCCTTCGACGCTACCCGTTCATTCCCCGGGGATCCCGCGGTTTCGCTCGGGATGACTTGCGAGATTGCGTTCCTCGCCCAAAATGACACGCCTGCCCTGCCCTGCCGCCATGTATCGCACCCACCACTGCAACGCCCTGCGCGCCGCTGACATCGACGAGCAGGCGACCCTCTCCGGCTGGGTCCACTCGCGGCGCGATCATGGCGGAGTGATTTTCATCGACCTGCGCGATCGCGAGGGACTGACCCAGGTTGTCTTTCGTCCGGAGGAAAATGCCGGGGTCGCCTCCCAGGCGCACCATTTGCGCGACGAAGACGTCATCCAGGTCTCCGGCCGTGTCGCCCCGCGCCTGCCGGGCACGGAAAATCCGAAGCTCGCCACTGGTGCGATCGAACTGGTGCCCTCCAGCCTAACGATCTTGAATCGCGCCGAGGTCCTCCCCTTCCCGCTCGATGGCGAGGTCAACGAAGACCTGCGCCTCGCCTACCGCTACTTCGATCTGCGCCGGCCGCAGCTCGCGCGCAACCTGCGGCTGCGCCATCGGATCACCAAGGCGACCCGCGATTACCTCGACGGCGCGGGATTCATCGAAATCGAAACGCCCATTCTCTCCAAAAGCACACCGGAGGGCGCCCGCGATTTTCTCGTCCCGAGCCGGTTGATGCCGGGAAAATTTTACGCCCTCCCGCAGGCGCCGCAGCAATACAAGCAACTCCTCATGGTCGGTGGGATCGAGAAGTATTTCCAAATCGCGAAATGTTTTCGCGACGAGGATCTGCGGGCCGATCGCCAACCGGAATTCACCCAGATCGACATCGAAGCGTCGTTCGTTAGGCCGAACGACATCTACGCGCTGACCGAGGGAATGCTGGCCTCGATCTTCAAGGCGGCGCGCGGCCTCGACATCCCGACTCCCTTCCCGCGCCTGACCTACCGCGAAGCGGTCGGCACCTTCGGAAGCGACAAACCGGACCGGCGTTTCGGCATGCAGTTGGTCGACTTTACCGAGGAGTTTCGCGCGAGCGGATTCAAACTTTTCCGCGGCGTGATCGAAAGCGGCGGCGTGGTGAAAGCAATCAACGCGAAAGGCTTCGCCGGCATCACCATCGGCCAGGTCGATGAAATGACGGCGATCGCGAAGAATTTCGGCGCCAAGGGGCTCGCTTTCATCAAGATCGAAAACGGCGAATGGAAGTCGCCGATTGTGAAATTTTTCTCCGAGGCGGAAAGGAGTGCGCTCCAGACCAAACTCGCGCTCGAGGAAGGCGACCTTATTTTCTTCGGCTCCGACAAATGGGACATCGCCTGCGAAGTGCTCGGCCGTCTCCGCCTGCGGGTCGCGGAGATCCAAGGCCTAACCAAAAATTCCGAGCAGCTCGATTTTCTTTGGGTGACCGGTTTCCCTTTGCTGCAGTTCGACGCCGCGGAAAACAAATGGAACGCGGTGCACCATCCCTTCACCCGCCCCAAGGCGGAAGACCTTCCGCTGCTCGACGTGCAGCGCTACGGCGAGATGCGCGCCGAAGCCTATGACGTCGTTCTCAACGGCGTGGAAGTTGGCGGGGGAAGCATCCGGATTCACGAGCCGGAGTTGCAGGCGAAGATGTTCGCCGTTCTCGGCGTGAGCGAGGAGGACCAGCAAATCATGTTCGGCCATCTGCTCCGCGCCTTTCGGTTAGGCGCGCCGCCACACGGCGGGATCGCGCTGGGTCTCGACCGTCTCGTCATGCTCATCTGCGGCGAACAATCGATCCGCGACGTGATGGCGTTCCCGAAAAACAACCGCGGTCAGGATCTGATGTCGCAGTCGCCGGCCGATGTCGATCCCAAGCAATTGCGCGAATTAGGCATTACGCTCGCAAAAAAGACGCCTTAGAGCGATCAATCGAGCCGGTTTCCAATGGCTCCTGTGGTGCGCGGCGTAAGCGCGTTTGCACGGAAGGCGCCGCCCCCTGCAATCCGGATCCTCCCCGGGATTTCCGCAGCGCGCCTTGTTGTCGTGGTGCGGGAGGCTATTCTCCGAGGTGATGTTTTTTTCGAAACGCTTCGACGTCAGCCGACCTGGCGCACCCTGCTCGTGGCGTTGGTCCTCGTCGGGTTGATCGGATGGCTAGACCACGCGATGAGCTGGGAATGGAGCTGCTTCGCGCCCTATGCAGTGCCCATCGTCCTTGTCTCATGGAAGGAGGGCCGACGTTGGGGATTCCTCTTCGCCTTTCTCTGCGCCGTCACTTACTGGGTGGCAGATAGCGGGAACCATCCCTATCAAACCGAATGGGGATATGCCCTGGCGGTGGCAGGCTGGTGGTTTTATTTTTCGGTCCTGGTGGTGGCGGCGGCCGCCGTCAGAGCCCAGAGTGAGTTCGACCGGGTGCGAATCGAGGCGCTCGAACACACGCACGAGTTGGAGAGTGACGTCCTTTTAACGAGCGAGCGCGAGCAGCAGCGCATTGGCCGGGATCTGCACGATAGTCTGGGGCCGCAGCTTGCGGCCACTGGCTACGCAGCAACTTTCCTAACGAATGATTTGTGCCGGCGCGAGCAACCGGAGGCAGCCCAGGCCGAGCAGATCCGCCGGATGGCAAGCGACGCCATGTCGCTCGCGCAAAATCTGGCTCGCGGAATCTCCCCCGCGCAGATGGATGGAGTTGGCCTGCCACTCGCTCTGGAAGATCTGGCCCGCACCACTTCCAGCCAGAGAGGCATGGCCGTCTCTTTTCACCAGACGGGTATCCGGCGGCCTCAAGGTTGAAGAGGGACACCAACGCAGGCGTGTAGCGGCGGAAATCACACAGTTACGCAGCGCGCTGCCGGCGTCCTCCCCGGCGGAGTTGGAAGCCTTAAATCGTTCATCGTGACGGGAGATACGCTGGCGGACCCTCTTCCAACTTCAGCCTAACATTCGCCGCGGGAATCACCGTCCTGGCCAAAGGCGGAGGAGCGAATGCTCTTCATCAGTCTTTTGGGTTCAAACGCGTTGCGGGCCGAGGAGAAAGCGGTGCAGGCGATTTACCAGAAGGGCGTCTGGTAAACGGGAAGCACCACGTATGTTTTCAAGGAGGTAAAGACGGGAAGCTATATTGATATTGTGGACGCGCATGAGGAATTCCGCGCGAAGAATACCCAAGGGTGACCGTCCCCCGCAATCTGCTCGCGGACGTCAAGAATGACGCCCCCGAAACCAATCCGACCATGGTCGGGAAAGTCTTCACGATCGCCATCTCGCTGACGGAAGCGTGGACGTTTCAGGTCCGCGGCCATAGCCAGAAGAGGGATTTCCGGTTCATCTGGGCGAGGATGCCGATGTTCTTCCAGATTCCCGTGAACTTCCGGCGGGATCGCGCTCGGTCTCGACCGTCTCGTCATGCTCATCTGCGGCGAACAATCGATCCGCGACGTGATGGCGTTCCCGAAAAACAATCGCGGCCAGGATCTAATGTCGCAGTCCCCGACCGACGTCGACCTGCGCCAGTTGCGCGAGCTGCGGATCAAGCTGGCGGATGCGCCGCGCGGCCCGAGCGAAACGCCACCGCCACCAGGAAGGTAACGATCGTCCCAAAGCAGATCCACCACGGGAATTCCATAATCGGGAGCCAGACCGGCGGGGTGTAAAGCTTCGTGCCGAAGATGCGCGCGATGTCGTTAGGCAGGTTGCTGATGAGCGCGACGAAAAGAAAACCTGCGATCATCGCGATCGGGTTCAGGCCGTCGCGGCCGCGGGTGCGGGTGAGCATGCCGCAGAAGAAAATCCCGAGAAGCGAGCCGTAGGTGTAGCCGAAAATACCGAGCGCGATCGGGATGATACGCACGTTCGGCAGCACGATCACGCAATACGAGGTGGCGGAAGCGACCACGATCATGAGGAAAGCAAAACCAACCGTCGCCCAGCGGACCGCGCGCAGGCTTTGCGCCTCGGTCGCGGCGCGATTGATGTACGGCTGATACCAGTCGCGGGTGAAACTGGTGGCAAGCGCATTCAAGGCGGTGCTCAGCGAGCCCATCGTCGTGGCAAAGATGCCGGCAATGAGCAGCCCACGGAGACCGACCGGCATCTGATAGAGAATGAAGTGGCAGAAGGTTTCGTTAGGCGTTTTCGGCAGCGTCGGGTCCGGGTGCGCCTGGTAATAAACCCAGAGGAGCAAACCGATGGTGAGAAAGGTGAAGGCGATCGGGATGTCGGCCAGCCCGGAGAGAATGAGCGAGCGTCGGCTCCGCCGAATGTCCGGCGCGGTCAGCATCCGTTGCACCATGTCCTGGTCGGTTCCGTGCGTGCCCATGGTAATGAAGGTCGCGCCAAAAAGGCCGGCAAAAATCGTGTACTCGATCCCGAACATCGCGACGATTTGTTGCCAGCCGTGTTTTGCCGGATCGAGCCCGGTGGTGATGAAATCATGGAAATGAAAACCGCCGGTGCGCGCGATGATTTCGTTCCAACCGCCCGGAATGGAGAAGTAAAGCAGCCCGACCGCGACGAGCGCGCTGCCAAACATGATGGAAGCCTGGATCACGTCGGTCCAGATGACGGCCTTGATTCCGCCTAACGTGGTGTAAATCGCGGTGAGAACCACGATCGCAACGGTGGAAACGACGTAGATCCAGAGCGTCTGCATCGGGCTCGGACGCACCCCGCTGATCATTTCATAGGCGAGCGCGAGGGCGATCGCGCCAACGTAAAGCCGCGCACCGGAGGCGAGCAGGCGGGTGATCATGAACACGGCCGAGGCGGCGTTTTTCGTCCGCGTCCCGAAGCGCGCGGTCAGGTATTCGTAAATCGAGAAGACTTTGTAGTCGTAGTAGGGCTTGATGAAAATGTAGCTGACGAGAATGCGGGCGATGATGGTGCCGAGGGCGAGCTGGAGGTAGGTGTAATTGCGCAGGGTGAAACCCTCGCCGGGCGCGCCGAAAAATGTGCCGGCGCTGGTCTCGGCCGCGATGATGGAAGCGAGCACTGCCCACCACGGGATGCGCCGGCCGCCAAGAGCGAAATCCTCGAGATTGTCCTCCTTCCGGCCCATGTAAAGGCCGATGAAGATGATGATGAAAAAATAGAGGAGCAGAACTCCGGAATCGATGAGGAGGCGAGCGTCCACCGCCTGTTAGCTGCCAGAATTCAGTGGCAGCGCAAAGGATTTTCCGAAGCTTGAATGAGCGCGCCGGGATGGTCATTCTGAGTGCTGCGCGAAGGTTTCCTGATCCGGTTCGCGGAAACCTCACGAGCATCGAATAACAGATGTACCAACTCCCTCCGCCCACAGAAACGGCCTGGCGTTCTCGCCTGAGATGAATGCCGGCAAACTCGACATCATCGTCGCGCCGGATTTTGATCTCGCGCTCACGCTGGATTCGGGCCAGACGTTCCATTGGGAGAAAACGGACGCCGGATTTGCCGGGACCATTGGGGCGCGCGCGATTTACGTGAAGCAGCGCGACGACCAACTTTTCGTGAGCAAGGGGCGTGCGGAGCTGTGTTCCAAATACTTCGCGCTCGACCACCCGCTGGCGGACATTTGCGCTTCTTTCCCGCCCGATCCCGCGATGCAATCCGCGATCGCCTTTTGTCGCGGGCTCCGCATCATCCGGCAGCCGCACTGGGAATGCCTCGCCACCTTCATCACCTCCTCGATGAAACAGGTCGCCCACATCCGGCAAATCTCGCAAACCTTGCGGCACCGCTTCGGCGAGCCGTGTTCGTTATGCGAGCTGACCGTCTACGCCTATCCGACGCCGCACCGGATCGCGGAGTTGGACGAGCGCGACTTGCAGGCCTGCGCGCTCGGTTATCGGGCGAAGAGCTTGCTCGCGACGGCCCGACTGATAAACTCCGGCGAGGTCGACATCGATCAAATGGCCGCGCTCCCGGATGACGAGCTGCGGGCGCGGCTTTGCGCGCTGCCGGGCGTGGGTGCGAAGGTGGCGAATTGCGTCATGCTCTTTGCTTACGAGCGGTTGCGCGCCTTTCCGATCGACGTCTGGATCGAGCGCGTGCTGCGGCAACAATATTTCCCGGGCCGGCGCAGGATGACGGCGCGGCAGTTGCGCGATTTCGCGGCGAAGCATTTCGGCGAGCATGGCGGTTACGCCCAGCAGTACCTTTTCCATCACGCGCGCAAGACAACCCCGCGCCGGTTGTCACCACGGGCGAGCTGAGATAATTTTCCGCCTGAAGAAACTCGCCGGCCAGCCATTTCAGCGCTCTCGTTAGCCGGCGCTGTGTCTCCGAACGGCGCAGGTATCATGGAACCAAATCGAGATCGGCGAAAAGTCTGGTGGGCCGTGCTCGCCTCTCTCGCTCTGCATTTGCTCATCGGGCTCTCGCTGGCGGCGTTCGCCAGCCGCCCCCAGGATCTCGCGCTGGAGGAGGAGCCGCCGCCGCAGTTGACCATCATGCAAATGCCCGAGCCGACTCCGCCTCCGCTCGTCCCGAAAAACGCGCCGATGACGACAGTCGATCCCGCACGCAAATCCGCGGTCGCGCCCAAGGAGAAGACCTTCGAAGCAAACGAGAATTCGATCGCGGCCGCGGAAAAGGCCGCGACCGAAACGAAGAGCCCACTGCCAGGGCAGGACGGAAAAGACCGACCCTTCATGAACCTGGAGGAACACGAAAACTCCTTTGCCAGTGCCGGCGCAACGCCGCAACCGAAGCCGACACCGACCGCACCGCCGAAAAAAGAGCCGACGCCTAAAGCAACGCCGGCTCCCGAAACGCCGGCCCCCGCGGTCGAGACGCCCGCGCCGAACCAGCTCGCGCTCCTCACCCAAACTCCGACTCCCGTTCCCTCTCCCGCGGAGATGGAACAGAACACGGAAATCCCAACGCCGACCGCGACGCCCACTCCGACGCCCGAGCCGAGCGCGACGCCACCCTCACCGGCCTCGAGTTATCAAGACCTCCAGCAAAAAACGATCATCCGCGGCGGGATCAACAATCGGGGGCGTTCCGCCGTGAACGCCGTCGGCACGCCGCAGGGGCGTTACAAAAAGCTGCTCGAGGATGCGATCGGGTCGCGCTGGTATTATTACACCGCGGCGAAGGCGGATTTGCTCAGCATCGGCACCACCTCGGTCACCTTCGAGATCCTGGCGGATGGCAGCATCCGCAATCTGCGTGTGACCGAGAACTCGACCACCGAGGCCACCGCGAGCATCGCGCTGCGCTCGATCCAGGAGACGAAGTTCCCTCCGATTCCCGACGACCTGCTCGCCACCATCCCGGAAGGTCACTTTACAATGGAGGAATCCTTCACGATTTTCGCAAACCGATGACCGCACTCTTTCTCGCTGAAGCCACTAACCCCTTGCAATCTGTCATCGACTTCCTCCTCCGAGGCGGCCTTTTCATGTGGCCCCTGCTCATCTGCTCGATCGTGGCCTTCACAGTGATCATCCTGCGGACCATGGCCTTGCGCCGGAAATACGTCCTGCCACTGGTGATCGAAAGCGAGATTGAGCGCCTCTCGCCCGGCGGAAATCCGGAGCGTCTTTCGCGCATCGTGCGCGAAGATGATTCCTCGCTCGCCCGCATCGCGCGGGTCGCCCTGCAACATTTGCGCGCGCCGCGGTCGGAGAATATCGAAGCCGTCGAGACCCGCGCCCGCCATGAGATGGTCATCCTGGAGCGTGGGCTCATCGTGCTCGAGATCATCACCGGCATCGCGCCATTGTTAGGCTTGATCGGCGCCGTCTCGGGGCTGGTGCACGTCTTTTCCCATCTCGGGTTAGGCGCAGGTACGGCCGACACGAAAGCGATCGCCCTCGGCATTTCCGAGGCGCTCAACGCCACGGTTTTCGGCTTGTCGATCGCCGTGCCGACCCTGATCGCGTTCAGTTATTTTTCGAAAAAGGTCGAGGTGATGTCGGTCGAAATGGAGACGCTGGTCGTGGAATTGATCAGCAAGTGCTACTACGGGCGCATTCCCGAGGGAATGTCGATGCGCGCCGCTTCCTCCGTGCCGGCGCCCGCGATGGCGCACGCGCCGACCCCACTGACCTAACGAACCGGCCGGATCGCTGCCCATGAAGTTCGCCGTCCGAAAACGCCGCGCACCGTCGATTATTATCGTCTCGCTGGTCGATATCCTCACCATCCTGCTCATCTTTTTCGTCGTCTCGACCACCTTCAAAAAAGATCAGCCGGAGGTGGAGATCAATCTGCCGGATTCGAAAACGTCGACCTCGAAACCGGCGGAGATGGAACACGCGATCGTGAGTGTCGACGCGGAAGACGCGCTCAAGCTCGATGGCAAAGCGATTGCCGTCGATGAGCTGCAGGAGGCGATCACCAATCTGCCTCCCGCGCGCAGGAGCACGCTCGTCTTGAAGGCGGACGAGAAAGCGTCGTTTGGAATCATCATCAAGGTGATGGATGCGTTGAAACTCGCCGGCGTGAAAAATCTGCCGGCCTTCACTCAGACGGCCCCGAAATGAAGTTGCCGATTGTTCGCTATGGCGAGCCGGTCTTGCGCGCGAAAGGGAAAAGCATCGTGGCCGTCGACGCGCATGTCCGCGAGCTGGCCGAGAACATGCTCGAGACGATGAACGCCGCGAACGGGATCGGGCTCGCCGCGCAACAAGTCGGCGAAGCGCTCCAACTAACGGTCATCGATGTCGCGAACGCGGAGGACCGACCGAGCACGATGAAATTGAACGGTGCCGAGGTGGACCCGAAGTCATCGATGCCGTTGGTCCTGCTCAATCCCGAGCTGACCCTGAGCGAGGAAACCGACCTGGGCGTGGAAGGATGCCTGAGCTTTCCCGAAATCACGGCGGATATTTGGCGCGCTATTTCCGTGGCTTTGCGCGCGCAGACACTGGAAGGCGAGCCCGTGGAAATCGAAGCGAGCGGATTGCTCGCCCGCGCGCTGCAACACGAGGTCGATCACCTCAACGGTATCCTTTTCATCGACCGGATGAGCGCCGCGACGAAGGTGGCGTTGCGCAGCCGGTTGAAAAAGCTGCAGAAGGAAAATGCGCCTCGTTAGGCAGGTAGACGCCTCTCTCTGGGAGGAGCGAGAGTGAATTGCTTTTGCGAGCGATCCAGCGGCCGACGGAGCCGCGCCTCGCGCTGCGCAAAGAGAAGCGTCTACAGCGCCTTATAGGTCACCGTGATGTTGCGGTAGACGTTCGGTTCTTTCTGCGCGGAGAAATAGAAAAGCTCGAGGGCCGATTTCCCGACCACCCATTGATAACCGACGAGCGTTTGAATGACGTCGGTGTCATTGTCCCGCGCGCGTGAAATCAAACGGCCGGTGCCATACTTCGCGTCAAAGTAGCGGCGGACTTCGCCCATCCGGCTGTTGTAATGTTCCAGCGTCCAGCCCGGATACTCGTACTGCAACTCAACCTGCGTCAGCATTCCGCCCTTGAAGGTAAAGAGCGTCCGCTTCAATCCGGGATGGATGAGCCCTTCCACCGTCCAGGTTTCCTGCGCATCATGGGGCTCGCGGCTGACGATTTTCGCCTTCGCGCCTTTCAGGACCTTTTCAACGCGGGTGGCCGGATCGCTCCAGCGGAAACCGAAGGGCGGTGGAATTTCATCCGCGACCGAAGAAACAACCGGAAGGAGAAGAAGAGCGACGAGCGCTGCCGGGAAGAGGCGCATCGGTGCCTAGCGTTCGCCCAGATTAAAGACCTCGTAGCGCCGGACAAGCGGTCGCAGATAGCGGCGGATCGCTTCGAGATGGCGCGGGTCCTTCTCATAACGTTGCAGGGCGGCGCGATCGCGGAACGTGATCAGCACGCCGAGATCAAAACTTCGATCGACGTCCGGACCAAGGCTCGGCACGGGGCGGCCGGTCTCCACCCGGAGCACACCCGGAATCATCCGCAGCGACTGGGCCGAACGGATAAGTTGCGCGCGCGCGGCGGAGTCCCCGGGATGTCGCAACCAAACCAGCACCACGCGAGTCACGGTCGGCGAAGGTGCCGGCGTCGTGCTGCAGGCCGCGAAGAATACCGCGAAACAGATCGCGAGCACGGCGGCCGCACCCAATCTGCCGCAGATATTTTTTCCAGACCGTCTCATTCGTCGCTTTGGTCCACGAATTTCGGGCAAATCGATCGCTTGGCGAACGTTTTCGCACCCGCTCGAAATGCGGCCAAACCTCCCCATGCCGCCCGCTCAAGCCCGCCGCCAGACTTTGCCTAACCAGTTGCCGGTGCGCCGAAAAATCCCACACGAGAGAGAACCGTGCCCACGCCAGAGACCATTTTGCGTCAAGGTTTTTCTGACCATTCATGCAAAATAAAGTTCCGATTTTTTCTTGTGGGCCGGTGGGACGATTTCTAATCTGAAGCCGCAGGCCGGGAGGACAGATACCGGGTGTGAACAAGATGTGAACAAGGTTAACGCCTGAAATGGAGTCGAAAGCATGAAGAAAAAACAGCCGAATTTTTGGGCCACCACTCCGCCGGCTTCCCCCGCGAGGGTGCTGCCTTCCCTGGGTGACGTAAAAGCCAGTTTTCCCTCGTATAACAGAATTTTGTGTTGGATTTCCCCTCGGGCAAGCGCGGGGACGGCCTCGTCGCACCGCGTGCGACGACGCGTTTTCACCCCGCCATCCTCTCTCTCCCTGTTCACTGAGGGCGTTATTTAACGCTGTTAACAAGTAGCCATGGACGAGAAGTGTACCCAATTGTGGACGAAGCTGTCCGCCGCCCTAAAACCCGAGGTCAGCGCCGATACTTTTAAGCGTTGGTTTTCCGCCGTGAAACTGACGAGCGCGACTGCCGACGAGGTGACGCTTCTCGTCCCGAACAACATTTATCAGTTCTGGATCGAGAGTAATCACATGCCCGCTTTGCAAGCTGCGATCACCTCCGTGGTCGGCGGCCCAAGGACCGTGAAATTTGTCTGCGCCGTCGATACCTCCACCGGCTCGGACGCCGCCGACCCCGAGCCGACTGTTTCGGCCCGGACGCAAGCCGCGGCGGGGCGAGCGAACAAAACGCCAGGTCTGAATCCGCGCAACACGTTCGAATCATTCGTCGTCGGGCCTAACAATGAGATTGCGCACGCGGCGAGCCTCGCGGTCGCGCAATCGCCGGCCAAAACCTACAATCCGCTTTTCATCTACGGCGGCGTCGGGCTCGGCAAGACGCACCTGATGCAGGCAATCGGTCAATACATCGGCGCGCGGGGCAAGAGCACCAGGGTGATGTATCTCTCGAGCGAGTTGTTCATCAACGAATTCATCGACGCGATCCAGCACAACAACCTGGTCAAATTCCGCAAACGCTACCGCCAGGCCGATCTCCTCCTGATCGACGACATCCATTTCCTTGGGGGCAAGGAACGCTCCCAGGAGGAATTTTTCCACACCTTCAACACCCTCTTCGACGGACATAAACAGATTGTTCTCTCAAGCGACCGGCCCGCCTCGGAAATCGCGAACCTCGAACATCGTCTCGTCTCGCGCTTCGAATGGGGCCTGACCGCGGAACTGCAACCGCCCGATGTCGAAACACGCATGGCGATCCTGCGCAAGAAGGCGCGGACGCTGAAAATCAAACTGCGCGATGAGATTTTCGATTTCCTCGCGACCCGCATTAAGACGAATGTTCGCCGCCTCGAAGGCGCGCTCATGCGGGTGGCGTCGTTTGCTTCGCTCAGCGGGAAGGAGCTGACCCACGAAGTGGTCGAGCATTTGCTCAAGGACATCTTGCAGGAGGAAGCGCGCCGCGCGGTCACGATCGACCAAATCCAGCGCCGCGTGGCCGAGCACTTCGACGTGCGTCTGGCGGATATGACGAGCAAGCGCCGGCCGGCGAACATCGCCTTCCCACGGCAAATCGCGATGTATCTCGCGCGCGAACTAACGAAAGCTTCGCTCAACGAAATCGGCGAAGCCTTTGGCGGGCGCGATCACGGCACCGTCCTGCACGCCTGCAAGCTGGTAAAGAAGCGGATGAAGGAGCAGGACAAGATCCGGCAGACGATCTCATTCATTGACAGCGCGCTCCAACGTTGACGCGCGCTGCGAGATTGCGGTTGCCGGATAAAATCGAAAGCCTTACATCTTAACGACTCATTTCCGCCTTCATGAAATTTAGCGTTACGAAAGAGAAGCTGCTCGAGTGTCTGCAACAGGTTCAAAATGTCGTCAGTACGCGCACGACGCTGCCGATTCTTTCCAATGTTCTCCTGCAAGCCAACGGCAAGGAAGTCCGCCTAACGACGACCGATCTCGACGTCGGAGTGCGCGGCAGCTTCGAGGCCGACGTGGAAAAGGAGGGCGCCACCACCCTGCCGGCGCGCCGTCTTTTCACCATCATCCGCGAACTGCCCTCGAGCGAAATCCAGTTCGATATCGATGGAAAGAACGCCGCCTCCATCCGCAGCGGGCAGAGTTTCTTTAAGATCCTCGGGTTACCGGAAGAGGAATTTCCGCCGCTCCCGAAGTTCGACGACTCCAAGGTCGTCACCATCCGGCAGAAAGATATCCGCGACGGACTGCGCAAAACCTCCTACGCCATCTCGACGGATGAAACACGCTACGTGCTCAACGGCGTCCTCTTCAGCTTCAAGGATAACAAGCTCACCCTCGTCGCGACGGATGGTCGCCGGCTCGCGATGCTCGACATCGATCTCGAATTTCCGCGCAGCCATGAAGCCGACATCATCGTGCCGACCAAAGCGGTCACGGAATTGCAGCGGTTGCTCACGGACGAGGGCGACGTGCGGGTCAGTGTCGGCAGCGGACAGATCGCGTTTGATCTCAACAACACGCTCCTGGTTTCGAAATTAATCGAGGGGAATTATCCCAACTACAAACAAGTCATTCCCGGCGAAATGAAAGAGCGCGTCACGCTGGAACGAGAGACTTTTCTCAACTCGTTGCGGCGCGTATCGCTCCTGGCGAGCGACAAGTCGAACTCGATCAAACTCAATTTCACCAAGAACAACATCGACATCACCGCGAATACGCCGGAAGTCGGCGAAGCAAAAGAATCGTTGTCGGTCGCCTACAAAGGCCGCGAGTTTTCGATCGCCTTCAATCCCGAATTTTTGATGGCGCCGCTGCGGAATCTCACCGAAGACGAAATCTTTCTCGACCTGATCGACGAGATGAGCCCGGGCGTCATCAAGATCCAAAGCCCATTTCTTTACGTCCTGATGCCGATGCGCATCAGTTCGTAGCTGCTTGGAGCCGGGGGCGGTGACCGCGGCTGGTCGAGCGCATGGCCACGTTTCACATCGGCCGGGGTCAACGCCCCCGGCTACAGGTGCGCCAGGACCTGTTCGACGCTGATTCCGTCCATCGTTAGGCCCGGCGTTCGCAGGACGCGCACGTCGGGATTAGCCGGCGCCCAGATCGCCGGATCGGTCGGACCGAACAAGAGGAGACACGGCGTCCCGACGGCGGCCGCCAGGTGTGAGATTCCGCTGTCGTGTCCGAGAAATAACCCACACTCCCGAAGACCGACGGCCAAATCCGCCAGGGGTAGATCTTGCGCGACCCGCACACGCTCGTTAGGGCAAGCGGCGCGAAGCTGTGCCACACGGTCGTGGTCGGCCTCGCCACCGATGAGAAACAATCGGGTGCTTTCGTTCGACAAGAGGAGCGAACGCGCAACTTCCACCCAGCGCTGCAATGGCCAGTTCTTGCTTTCACTCCCGCTCCCAGGATGGATGGCAATTACTGACCGATCGCGTCTGCGCACTTCGTGCGGGGCAATGATCGCCGCGGGATCGTCCAGATAAAGCGCGAGGCTTTCAAGCGGACGCGCAAGTTGCCGGGCCGCGTGTTCCTGGTCGGTCATCTTCGGCGAACCGACAAGGAGATGCCGCACCCCGGCGCGTTTCAGGTTGTCCGCAAAAATCCGATCGGGATCGAAGAGATAGCTGATGACCTGCTGGAAGCTGCCGAAATAATCGACCAAGCCGGGAGCGAGATCGCCGTCGCGGCTGAAAAAACTCGAGAGCGACGAATGCTCGATCGAGCGGGTCCCATTCGCATAGCCGCTCATCGTGGCGAGCACGGCGATGTGCTTGTAACCGAGGACCTCAAGGTGCGCAGACGGGAACGCCTCCCGCAGCAACTTCAGCGCGGGCAAAGTGAGGATGAAGTCGCCGATCGCGCCGCCGCGGATGACCAGAATCCGACTCAAAGATTCGTCAATAAAAGAGCACGGCGCAGGCAACAATCGCTGCGCCCAGAGCGAATCCGAGTCCCGAAACCAACCGCCATCGTCCTGCCGCTTTCGTGCTCCAGTGGATCTGGTCGCGGAGCAAATACGGCATGGTCACCCAGAACAATCCCGCCAGGATCATCAGGTAGGCGAGCACGCTGACCAGCAGTCGGCTCGTCTCGGGACGTAAAAACGCCGCGTCGAGCAGCGGCTCCGCGGCGAGCAGGCAAAGAATCCCGAGGGCGCGGACAGCAAGAAATTCATCGACGAATTTCAGCACGAGAACAAAACCGACCGGCAGAATGATGAGGAGCGGGCGCCGGAAGCTTGCGAACTCGCCCATCTCCATCGTCGCGAGGAGCCAAAAGCTCCAGATCAGATCCACCGTAAGCAACGCGGCGCCGGCCGTGCGCGAGCGGGGAAACTGCGGCAGGAAATCGCGGGCGGGCAGGAAAATCGCGGCCAGGCTAAGCAGGGCAAGCAAGACGCCGGCAATCAAGCCAATGGCATGCAAAGAGAAGTGATAGATCATGAGGCGACCGCGGCGGGCGGCTGAAGTTCTTCCATCGGGGGAAAATGACAACTGCCGGCATGATCCACTTTCGTCCCCGACAAGCTGAAGCCGGTCGAGTGGGTGATTTGCAGATCGACGAGCTGCCCGATATCCGCCTCGCTCCCCTCGAAGACCGCAATCTTGTTTGTCCGCGTGCGACCCATCAGGCGGGCACGGTTCGTCTTGCTCGGCCCTTCGCACAGAATTTGCACATGGCGCCCGACTAGTCGCTCGCCCGCGCGCTTCGCCGCGGCATCCACGATTGTGAGCAGGTCCTGATTGCGCGCTTCCTTGACTCGCTCACCAATTTGCTCGCCCATTTCGGCCGCGGGCGTTTCGCTTCGCTGCGAGTAGCGAAAGACAAACGCGTTGTCGAATTCCACCCGCTCCACCAGGACACGCGTCTTTTCGTAATCCTCCTCGGTCTCCCCTGGAAAACCAACGATGACGTCCGTCGTCAGCGCCACGTCGCCTCGCATCGCGCGAATCTGGTCGACCAGCCGGAGGTATTTATCCGCGGTGTAAGTGCGATGCATCGCCCTGAGGATTCTATCGGAGCCGGATTGGAGCGGCACATGCACGTGCTCGCAGAGTTTCGGCAGGTCGCGCAGCGCCCCGATCAGATCCGTGCGGAAGCCGATCGGATGCGGCGAGGTGAAGCGCAGGCGCTCGAGGCCGTCGACTTCGTGCACCGCTTCGAGGAGCTGCACAAAAGGGCTCTTGTCGTCGATTTTTGGAAACTCGTGACGCCCGTAGAGATTCACGATCTGGCCGAGGAGCGTTACCTCTTTCACGCCACGCTCGACCAAAGTGCGGACTTCCCTAACGATCTCCGCGATTGTCCGGCTGCGTTCCGCGCCCCGGGTCCGCGGCACAATGCAGAAGGTGCAGTGCATGTTGCAGCCCTGCATGATGGAGACGAAGGCGCTCGCCTGGCCGGCGCGGAGCGTGTGATCACGGATGGTTTCCTGTGAACCTGTTTCCTCCTCCGTGTCGACGATGGAAAAACGGAGATCGTCCATCGCCCGGCCGGGGTCAGCGCCCCCGGCTACAGGGGCAGCGGAGCGCTTTCTTTTCACCAACTCTTCGACGTAATCGGCGACTCGATGGAATTTTTGCGTGCCCACGACGAGGTCGACATGCGGCGCCAGCTTGAGCAATTCCGCGCCGCGCGCTTGCGCCATGCACCCGAGAAAACCGAAGACCGCGTCGGGCCGTTCTTTTGCCATCCGGCCGAGCATGCCCATTTTGCCGAGCGCCTTCTGCTCCGCCATATCGCGCACGCTGCAGGTATTCAGCAGCACGACGTCGGCTTCGGCTTCGCTCGTCGCCGCTTCGTAGCCGCGGTCGAGCAACGAGCGCGCGACCTGTTCCGAGTCGCGCTCGTTCATCTGGCAGCCGTAGGTCTTGATGAAGAATTTCGGCATCGGAGCGCGGCAACGATACACCAATGTGCCATCCTCGCCACGGCGGCGATCGTTCTTGATCGTTAGGGTGGCTGGGCAAACCGATTCGGAAATGGATTGGCGCGCAGGCGCTTCTTCACTTCCTGATCGGTTCAGGGAAAAGTGCCGCTCATTGAAAATCGCGACGCCGTTGACCCCGGCGTTGCGCGTGTTGCGATACTTTTCCTGCGCATACGATTCGCGGACCGGACTGAACCGGAAAGCGGCCACCGCCTCGGTGCTCCGGCGGAAACCTTCCACCACCAGGGTGCGATGCGGCGGAATCACGTAGCCGCGTTTGCGGACCGAGGCCGGGCGACCATCCATCACATCCAGCCCGTCGACCGAGAGAACTACTTCGAGTCGCAGGTCGCTCTGGTTGCGCACCACGATCGCATAGCGGCGCCCTTCCTCGCCGACGACAAACCAGCGGTCGCCGACAATCAGCCCCGGAAGAAATCGGCCGTTTTGATCCCGCAACCCGATGGAGATCAAGCTCGACGCTGGGCCGGAAAGAACCGGCCAAACGCGCCGCAATCGCGCGGCCGCCGCCATCGCCTCGATGCCAGCGCGATCGTTGTAAAAAATCTCGGCGGTCGCAATCGGCTGATTGGACGTCTCGCGTTCGAAGGTGGTCGCGCTGGAAGCCGACTTTCGAGTTTCACCCCATTTGGTCCCGAGACCAGGCCGGTCCTGCGGCGGTTCGGCGAAGGCTGACGAGACCCGCGCCCCGCGCCGCAGTCTCGGGCGACGGCGCCGCGCAGGAGGCGAGGGCCGAAAGCAGTGCAAGCAGCAGCCGATACCCGTATGTTTTTGTCCTCATAATTTTTCCGGCGTTCCGAAATCGATTATCCCCTTCCCAAGGGCTCCTCCTTTTGAATAAATCGCCGCGCGAAATGAAATCAGAAAATGCAGCCATCGGGATTATTGGCGGGAGCGGCCTTTACCAAATCGAAGGATTCAGCAATCCGCGGGAGCATCAGCTCGAGACGCCCTTCGGCGCGCCGTCGGATACGATCATCGGTGGCGAAGTGGGTGGGCGGCGGGTTTATTTCCTGCCGCGGCACGGACGCGGCCATCGCCTGCTCCCGCACGAACTGAATCATCGCGCCAATATTTACGCGCTCCGTTCCCTCAACGTGCGCTGGATCATCTGCGTTACCGCGGTCGGCAGTTTGCAGGAAAAATACGCGCCGCGCGACGTGCTCCTGCCGTCGCAATTTTACGACCGGACGAGCCAGCGGGCGGACCACACTTTTTTCGGCGATGGGATTGCCGCGCATATCACTTTTGCGGATCCGATCTGCACCTCACTACGCAACCTGCTGGCGGAGGCCGCCGGTTCGCTCGGCGTGCGCGTCCATAATGGCGGAACCTATGTCAATATGGATGGCCCGGCGTTTTCCACCCGCGCGGAATCGGATCTGAATCGCCGGCACGGCTTCGACGTCATCGGCATGACCAACCTGCCGGAGGCCAAGCTGGCTCGCGAAGCCGAGATCGCCCTCGCCTCGATGGCGATGATCACGGACTACGATTGCTGGAAGGTCGATGAGGAGCCGGTCTCGGCCCGGACCGTGGTCGGGCACTTGCTGGCCAATGCCGAGACCGCCAAAAAAATTCTCTCCGCCGTCATCCCACGCGTCCCGACGGTGCCGGATTGGCCGGAGCATCGCGCCCTCGACTCCGCGTTGGTCACGGACCAAAAGCTATGGCCCCCGGCGACGCGGGAAAAATTGCGCGCCATCCTCGGGCGGTTCGGATAATTGCGGCCGGTATTCCCTCGAAAAGACACGTGCAGCGCCCAACCCGTCGAATGTCTTGCGCAAAGAGTACTTGCAACGCCGAATCGAAATATAGTAATTATAGGGAAGTCGAGGCGAGCAGTGATTGCGCCTCGCAACAAAGGTAGAAAAATGAAATTCAAACTCGCCCTCAGCTTAATCGCCGTGGCTTTATTGCCGGCTTGCTCGACAACCAAGACCGCGTCGAACACCAGAATCGGCAACGACGACAAGAGCTCGCGTTACGCCAATAATTCGGTCGCAGAAGCGGCCCCGCCCGCCGAAGGACCAACCGCCGATATTCCCTCCGAGGGTCCGCGCGACGTGAGTGCCAACCCGGCCTACATGCCAACGCCGCTGCTCCGCACTTCGGCCGTCGGCAGCCCCTAACGACGGCGGGACGTCTGTTGTAGCCGGGGGCGTCGACCCCGGCCGGCTGAAACGTGGCCACGCCCTAGGCCAGCCGGGGTCGACGCCCCGGCTACAACGCGGCTTTCGTCTGCTCCGCCAGCCGCCCGATCGCTTCGCCTAACGAAGTGATCTGTGCCTCCGAATGGGAGGCGCTCACCGTTAGCCGAAGGCGCGCCGCGCCTTTCGCGACCGTCGGATAACGAATCGCCGGCACGAGGAACCCCTCCTTTTGCAGCGCGTGCGCCAGATCGAGTGCCCGTTGCTCGTCGCCGACCATCCAGGGAATGATCGCGGCGCCCGGCTTGCCAAACTCTTCTCTCGCCGCGGGAAGCATTCTGCGAAGCTGCACAATCCGCCTCCAAAGTGTCTGGCGACGCGCCTCGCCCTCCTCGGAAGCCAGAAAATGGATGGCTGCCGTCGCCGCGGCGGCCAGGGCCGGCGGTGGAGCAGTGGAGAAAATAAAGGAGCGGGCGCGATTAATCAGCCAGTCCACCAGGCTGCGCGACCCGCAAATGTAACCGCCGCTCACGCCTAACGATTTGCTGAGCGTGCCCAGCTGGACGTCGATCTGCGCCTCCAATCCGAGCTCGGCCGCCAGTCCCCGGCCGTGCGGTCCGACGACGCCGATGGCGTGCGCTTCATCGAGCAGGAGGTGGGCCTGAAAGCGCTTCTTCAAGTCGACCAACTCGCGGAGCGGGGCCCGGTCTCCATCCATGCTGAAAACCGATTCCGTGACCACCACGACGCGGGCCTGGGGATGCTCGCGCCGCGCCCAGTCGAGATGGCTCTCGAGTTTGCCGAGGTGGTTGTGCGGAAAAATCCGGATCGTGGCGCCACTCAGGCGCGCGCCATCGATCAATGAAGCGTGGCAAAGTTTGTCGAGGATCACGACGTCCTGCTTTGACGCGAGAGCGGGCAGCGTTCCGACCGCCGCCGCATATCCGCTGCTAAAACAAATCGCGGCCGGCGCGCGTTTCCACTTCGCCAGCACGGATTCGAGCGTGACGTGCGGCGACTGCGTTCCACTGATCAGGCGCGATGCTCCGGCCCCCACGCCGAACTCCTCGATCGCCGCGATCGCGGCTTGACGAAGAATCGGATCGGCCGCGAGCCCGAGATAATCGTTCGACGAAAAGTTGACGAGCTGTCGCCCGACGATCTGCACTTCGGGTCCTTGCGCGGTGCCGATCTCGCGCAACTTGCGATGGAGCGATTGCGCGCGCAGCGCCTGCAGTTGCTCGCGAAAAAGATCGCTCATGCGCGCGGCCCGCCGCGTGAGTTACATCCGGCGGAGACCCCAGTAAAGCAGCGCCGAAGCATCCCGCCAGACGCTCGCCTGGCTATCACCGAGGAGGACCACAATGATGTCGCGTCCGGGAATCTTGCCGCTGGCGATGAGACAGTGACCGGCCGCTTCGGTGTAACCGGTTTTCATGCCATTGCAGTAGGGCACCTGCTTGAGGACTCGGTTCGTGTTCTTGAGTTCGCGCACGCGGCCGTTGGCATAACGAAATACAAGCTCCGGCAGACAAACGATCGAACGGATGGTGGGGTTCGCGTAAGCGGCCCGCGCGATGATGGAAAGATCACGCGCCGTCGAATACTGGTCGGGAATCGGCAGGCCGTTCGGATTCACGAAATTTGAATGCGTCGCGCCGAGGGCGCGCGCCTTGGCATTCATTTTTTCGGCAAACAATTCAATGCTGCCCGCGTTATCACGCGCCAGGCAGCGCGCCACGTCGTTCGGGCTTTTCACGAGCAACGCCCGCAGCAGCTCGATTCGTCGATAGGTCTCACCGGGCTTGACATTCAACCGCACCGGCTCCGCTTGCGTGTCGACCGGTTGCACCGTCACCGTTTGATCGAGAAAACCATCCTCCGCGACGATCAGGGCGGTCAGCAATTTCTGGGTACTCGCCGCGGCCCGCGGCGCGTCCGCGTTTTTCTCGTAGAGAATCTCGCCGGAACGCGCGTCCTGCACCAGGACAGCGGCGGCGCGCGTTCTGGGCGGGCCGTTGAGGCCCTTCAAAAACTCATGCGTCTGATAGGCAACGGACAATTCCTCGTCGTCCGCGACGGCTCGCGCCCGTCTCACCGGAAGACTGTTTGGTTGGGTCGCGGCGACGCAGAGCAGCGCCAGCGCGCACGTCAGAGGCAACGTCAGGTGGGCAGTAGCTCGGCGGATCATTGACAGCCAATTAGAGAGCAAAAGGCCTCGCTGCGCAAGCCTAACGATCTTTGCCGCGTTGAATCAACTCAATCTCGTAACCTTCCGGCGCGTCGATAAAAGCGATCGCGCCGCCACGTCCGTTGGGATGCGGGCCGTCGGAAAGCGGGTAGCCCTTCGCCGCCGTTTGTTTCGCAAATTCCTCGATGTTATCGACCTCGAAGGCCAGATGGGTCAGGTCGGGCCCAACCACCACCGGGCCGCTTTCGTCGAATTTGCAGAGCTCGATTTCCTCGTCGCTCCCCGGCGCTTTTAAGAAGACGAGTTGCGAGCCACGGCCAGAGGTGTGCCGGCGAACCTCTTCCAGTCCGAGCACATCCCGGTAAAATGAAACCGTCTTTTCGAGATCGCTCACCCGATAGCGTGTGTGCAGAAGCTTTTTGATCATCGCTATCTTATTGCGCCCGATGACGATTAATTTCAAATTCGGCGCACTTCGCAGGTCATCTCTCCATGCTTTGTCTCGGAATCGATAGCGGCACCAAAAGCACGAAAACGCTCGTCCTCGATATCTCCTCGGGAAAAGTCGTGGCGTTCGCGCAGCGTAGTTACGGCACGATCGAAGGTCTGCCGCCCGGTCACGTGGAACAGGATCCGAAGATTTGGATCGAGGCCGCGGAAGCGACGGTCGCGGAATGCCTCGAAAAAGTCGGCGCGCGCCGCGGCGAAATCAAAGCGGTCGGAGTCAGCGGACAGCAGCACGGGCTGGTGCCGCTCGACGAAACGAACGAGCCGCTGCGCCCGGCCAAACTCTGGTGCGACGTTTCGACCGAGTCGCAATGCGAGCAATTCAACAAGGAATTTGGCGGGTTCGAAGGCCTGATCGAGCGGCTCGGCAATCCGATGCTCCCAGGTTACACCGCGCCGAAACTTCTTTGGTTGAAAGAAAACGAGCCGGCTAATTTCCGCCGCCTAACGACTGTCCTGCTGCCGCACGATTACCTCAACCTCTGGCTGACCGGCGAACGCCAGATGGAGTACGGCGACGCCTCCGGCACCGGTTTGATGGATGTGCGCACCCGCACCTGGTTCAAGCCCATCCTGAAATTCATCGATCCAAAGGTGGAATCGGCCCTGCCGCCGCTGCGTTCCTCAAAGCGCCCGGCCGGTTTGCTGCGCAGTGTTCTGCGCGAAAAATGGGGCCTGGCCGACGACGCCCTGGTCAGCGCCGGGAGCGGCGACAACATGATGGGAGCGATCGGCACGGGCAATATCCGGGCGGGCGTGGTCACCGTCAGCCTGGGCACTTCGGGGACGATTTGCGCGTTTGCGGAAGAGCCGGTGATCGACCCGAAGGGCGAGGTCGCCGCCTTCTGCGACGGCACCGATCACTGGCTGCCCCTCACCTGCACGATGAACGTGGCGGTCGCGACCGAGCAAATGCGCGCGCTCTTTGGCTGGGACATCCCCACCATGGAGCAACGCGTCGCCGCGGTCCCCGCGGGCGCGGGCGGCGTTCTTTTCCTCCCCTACCTGCAAGGCGAGCGCACCCCGAACCTGCCCCGAAGCTCCGCCGTTTTCCACGGCCTAACGACGACCAACATGACGCCCGATTTCATGGCGCGCGCGGTGGTGGAAGGTGTGACGCTCGGGCTCGCCTACGGGCTGCGCCGCTTCCAGGATCTCGGCATCGTGCCGGCGGAGATTCGGCTCACCGGCGGCGGAAGCAAGAGCGCGGTCTGGCGCCAGATCGCCGCCGATGTCCTCGGCTTTCCCACCGTTGCCTTGCGCGTGACGGAAGGCGCGGCTTTGGGCGCGGCGATCCAGGCGGCGTGGACTTATTCCGAGGTGAAAGGCCAACCGCTGAGCCTCGAAAAACTGGTCGACGATCTCGTGAAGGTGGACAAAAAGACCCGGCTCGAGCCGCGCAAGGAAACCCAGACATTCTACCGCGAGCTCCTGCTGCGGCGGATCGATCTCACAAAAAAACTGAAAACCGGCGGATATCTCTAGCGCGGGCATGCAGACATCCGGGTAGCGCACGCGTCTCGCGTGCCTGGCGAATGCGTCGCGCATTCGCGAACTTTGGAAGTCCGTCGCGGCGAGACACCGCGACCAGCACGCGAGACGCGTGCGCTACCCGGGAGACTGACTGCCAAATTCCCGGGACACTCGATCGACCTAGAGCGGTCGCCCGATCTGTGGTTCTGTAGCGCAAAATGAAACTTGTTATCGCCGCGACCGGCGCCAGCGGCACGCTCTATCTCCAGCGTTTACTCGAGCAGATCGACGCGCGCGCGAACGAAGTGCACTTGGTGATGAGCGGCCACGCGAAACAGGTCGCCGCCACCGAGGTGGACCGCCTGGTGGTGCCGGACGGAGTAAGGCAGCATGCGGAGAATGATTTGAACGTACCCTTCGTGAGCGGCTCCGCCCGCTTCGATGCGATGGTCATCGTCCCCTGTTCGATGGCGACGCTCGGCCGTATCGCCTCCGGCTCGAGCGACAGCGCGTTGCTGCGGGCGGCGGATGTTTTTTTGAAGGAGCGCCGCAAGTTGATCGTCGTGCCGCGGGAGACACCGTGGAGTCTGATCCACGCGCGCAATGTCGTCACGTTGCTCGAGGCGGGCGCGATCGTGCTCCCGGCGATCCCGTCGTTTTACAGCCGGCCGCAATCCGTGAGCGACGTGGTCGACACCGTGGTCTGGCGGATTCTCGATCAGATCGGCCTGCCGAATCCGCGCGCTTATCGCTGGAAGGACGAGAGCGCGCCCAACTCCGAGCCTTGAAAATCGAAGGCTGGCGCGCGCGGTGGCTGATCGCTTTCGGTTATCGACTGCTGCAAATCTGGGCGCGCACTCTGCGCCTTACGATCGAGGACCGCGCGACGGTGATCGGTACTCCGCCTAACGAACGCTACATCGGCGCGCTCTGGCATAACCGGCTCCTTCTTCTGCCTTTCGTAATTAAGCGCTACCTCCCGGAACGGCGCGGCGCCGCGCTGATCAGCGCCAGCCGCGACGGCGCGCTGCTGGCCGACCTGGTGGAGCGCTTCGGTTTCGAGGTCGTCCGGGGATCGAGTTCGCGCCAGGGCGCCAGCGCCGTCCGCCAGCTCGCCGAGATCATCGCGAGCGGGAAAGACGTCGTCATCACGCCGGACGGCCCGCGCGGTCCGGCCTACGAACTGGGGCAGGGAATCGTTTATCTCGCCCAGCAATCGGGGGCGGAGGTCGTGCCGATCAACATGGAATACTCGAGCTGTTGGCGGGTGAAAAGTTGGGACCGGTTCATTCTACCCAAACCCTTTTCCAGCGTGCGCGTGATTTTCGGCCCGCCGCATCGCGTCGCGCAAACTTCGACCGAAGCGGACTTCGAGCGCGAACGCGCGCGGTTGCAGGAAGCGATGATCCAGCTAGTGGAGATGCGATGAAGCTGATCGATGGCCGGGCGACGGCCGAAAATGTTTACGCCGAATTGCGCGGCGAAATCGCGGCGTTAAAGGCGCGCGGGGTCACACCCGGGCTCGCGGTCGTGCTCGTGGGTGATGATCCGGCCTCGCGCGCTTATGTCCGTTCGAAGGACAAGATGTGCCGCGAACTGGGCCTGCATTCCGTAAAGCTCGAATTGCCGGCGGAAACGACGCAGTCCGATCTCCTCGCGCGCGTCGGGGAATTGAATCGCGATCCTGCGATTCACGGTATTCTCGTCCAGTCGCCGCCGCCCAAGCAGATCGATGAAGCAGCGATCATCCGCGCGCTCGACCCGGCGAAAGACGTCGATGGTTTTCACCCGATGAATATCGCCAAGCTCGCTCTCGGCGACCCGACCGGTTTCGTTCCCTGCACGCCGCTCGGCTGCCTGCGCCTGCTCACGGAAAGCGGCGTCACCATCAGCGGCGCGCACGTCGTTGTGCTCGGACGGAGTATGATTGTGGGGAAGCCGCTCGCGCTTCTCCTCATGCAAAAAGGGACGGATGCGACCGTTACCGTGGTGCATTCGCGCACCCGCGAGCTGGCGCGGATCACGCGCTCGGCGGATGTGGTGGTTGCGGCGATCGGTCGAGCAGGCTTCGTCAGGGCAGAACATGTACGCGAGGGCGCAGTGGTGATCGACGTCGGCATCAACCGGGTCGACGACGCGGCCGCGCCGCGTGGTTACCGGCTGGTGGGCGACGTCGCGTTCGATGAAGTGGCGCCGAAAACGGCCGCGATCACCCCGGTGCCGGGCGGAGTGGGGCCGATGACGATCGCGATGTTGTTGGCGAACACGGTCAAGGCCGCGCAGTTGCGGAGGTAGATCCTGGACATGCGGAAGCATGTCCCTCCGGAGGGACGCGCTTCCGCGCGTCCAGTTTGTTCAAAGCCGCACGACTTTCGTCGTTAGGAGACCAAGCATCTGCTTCTCGTTAGGCAAACAACGCAGCAGGTTGGTCGTCAGGCGAGGATGCAGGACCGCGCTGCGCGCCAGCAGGTTGACCCAAAGGCGGCCGGCGTAGAGCCGGCGGTGCGCGGCCGTGTAGCGCCGGTGGTCTTTGGCGCAGATCGCGGCCGCGGCCAGTTCGCCGGAACGGAGCGCATAGTAAATCCCCTCACCCGTGAACGGCT
Organism: Spartobacteria bacterium; assembly: GCA_003169975.1. Lineage (GTDB taxonomy): Bacteria > Verrucomicrobiota > Verrucomicrobiia > Chthoniobacterales > UBA10450 > Palsa-1392. The sequence goes on from PNAA01000006.1 coordinate 50,793, forward strand.
CGACCACCCGCGCCGCGTCGCCGACGAGAAACAACCCGGGCTGACTGGCGGGCAGCGCCGCGCGGGCCAGGGGCGCGATCGTCCGCCAGACGTGATCGGTGGGAATCGCGAACTGCCGCTCGGCCCAGCACTTGATCGCCGGCAGGTCGCGTGGCCGGCTTACGAGGCAGAGATTGAGCAGCCCGTCGCCGACCGGCGCTTGGCCCGAATAGCCTTCTGGCAGCAGTTGCAGGACAACACGGTCGCCGAAATTCCGTGGCAACGGCACGTGCGTCTGGAGCGCCACGCGATCGCGCCCTCTGCGTGGCATCAGGTTGCACAAGCGCGCGACCGTCGAGTTGCGCCCATCGGCCGCGACCAGGATCCGCGCGGTCTCTACGGATTGTTCCGTCGCAATCTGCCAATGCTCGCCCCGGCTGACGGAGAGAAGCGTCTCGCCTTCCCGCACTTCCGCGCCTAACGATCGTGCGCGGCGCAGCAGGATGTGATCGAGCAGGCTCCGCCGGATCGCGATCTCCGCGCGCTCGCCCGAAGGCAACGGCGCGCTCACCGCGCGGCCATCCACGCCGATGAATTCGACGGTCGACAACCTGCCGTTCGGCGCCGCGCGCACTTCCGCGGAGACACCGAGCCGGTCGAGCACCGGCCAGCAGGTCGGGTTCAGGCAATCGCCGCAAACCTTTTCCCGCGGGAATCGGGCGCGATCCAGCACAAGCGTGCGCCAGCCCGCCAGCGCGCAGAACGCCGCGCAGCTCGCGCCCGCCGGACCGCTCCCCACGATGGCGACATCCCACATTTTCGCGTACTCTCCAAGGATGCGGCCGACACGGCCGCTACTACACCAGTCCTCTCTCACGACCGTGCCGCTGTCGAAGGAAAAGCCAGACCTGAACAAGAAAGTACACGAGGTGCCGCACAAGCCCGGCGTTTACCTGATGCGCGACCGGTTCGGGCGCGTCATCTACGTGGGCAAAGCGCGCGACCTGCGCAAGCGCGTCGGCTCCTATTTCCTGCCCTCGAAAATGGCCGTGGCCGATCTGAAGACGCGCGCGCTCCTCGAAGCGGTCTGGGATTTTGAGACCCACACGGTAGCGAGCGAAGCGGAGTCGATTCTGCTCGAGGGCAAGCTGATCAAGGAATACCGGCCGCGTTACAACATCTCGTTCCGCGACGACAAGCGCTTCCTCGTGGTGAAGGTCGATCCGACGGAGGAATGGCCGCGCTTTCGTTTGGCGCGCTTCAAGAAAGACGACGGCGCCCGCTACTTCGGGCCGTATGCGCACGCCGGAGCGCTCCGGCAGACCCTGAATTTCATGCGCAAAAAATTCGGCGTGCTCACTTTCGGGCGCGGCTCGCCGACCGAGCGCGAATTGAAATCGTCCACCTACCAGGTGCCAATGCGGTTGAGCGAAATCAACGCCGAAACTTATCGCGAGCGGGTCGCGCAGGCCGCGGAATTTCTCGAGGGTCATTCGCGGGAAATGATAAACGCGGTCGAGGAAGAGATGCAGAAAGCGGCCGCCAAGCAGGATTTCGAGAAGGCCGCCGAACTGCGCAACATGCTCGATGATTTGCGGTGCACGACGAAGCCGATGCGACGTTTCACGCGGCACAGCCTGCCGAGCACGATCGATCCGCAGGCCGACGTGCAGGCGCTGGCCGACGTGTTGCGGTTGCCGCATTCGCCCGAGGTAATGGAGTGCTTCGATATCTCGAACATTTCCACGACGCACGTGGTCGCCTCGATGGTTTCCTTCCGCGAAGGCGTGCCGGACAAAAACAATTACCGGCGTTATCGCATCCGGACGGTGGAGGGCCAGGATGATTTTGCGAGCATGGCCGAGGTCGTGAGGCGGCGCTACGCCCGGGTGCTCCTGCAGGCGCGCGCGGCGCATCCGGAGGCGGCGGAATTTTCACAGGAGAATCCGGTGGAAGCGCTGGCCCGTCATCCCGAGCGGAGCGCAGCGAAGTCGAGGGATCCCGCGGTGTCACCTGCACGCTCCGCCACGGGATCCCTCGACTCCGCTCGGGATGACAAGTTTGTCGCCGTCCGGTTGCCCGATCTCATCATCGTCGATGGCGGCAAAGGCCAGCTTTCCTCCGCTTGCCGTGAACTGCAGCGACTCGGGTTGCACGACCTTCCGATCATTGGCCTCGCGAAAGAGTTCGAGGAAATTTACCGGCCCGGCCGCGCGCTGCCGCTGCAGTTGCCGGCCGATTCCGGCGCCCTGCGCCTGCTCCAGCGCATCCGCGACGAAGCGCATCGGTTCGCCAACACCTATCATCAGCTCCTGATGAAGAAACGGATCGGCGAGAGTCTTCTCGACGATTGCCCGGGAGTGAGCCAGAACCGCAAGAACCTGCTCCTGCGCAAGTTTGGTTCCGTGCAACGCCTGCGCAAAGCGAGCGTCGAAGAAATTGCGTCGACTGAAGGAATAGGCCAGAAGTTGGCGGAGGAAGTGCACCGCTTTTTGCAGCGGCATTGAGCGCCCCAGGGCAGAAGAATTTGAACCACGGATTACGCGGATAACACGGAATCGGAAACAGTTTGAGCTCCAGAGTCTTGTCCAAAATCCGTGCCCATCCGTGTCATCGGCGGTTCATTCTGCTTTTTCTTTTCCTTCCTCTCGCGGTCGCGGCGCAGGAGCCGACGGCATCGCCCTTCGAGGAAACGATCAAGCCGACTTTCGAGACGCAGAAACAGGCGCGGACCTACGTGCTCGATATCCCCGCGCCGCGCGGCCAGATCACCGATCGCAACGGCATGCCGCTCGCGCAAAACAAGCTGAGCTACAACCTCACGATCGATTTTCCCACTCCGCTCAATTTCTCCGACGCCCGGGCGCTCGATTTCGCGCGCGCGAAAATCAAAGTCGCCGAGAAGGCGCTCGCTCGTTCGCTCAAGATCTCCGATGCCGCCATTCTGCGCCACTATCATAACCGCGGGTTCCTGCCGTTGGAGATCGCGCAAGATCTGAGCGAGGCGGAACGGAAAAAGTTGCCGGGCCGCCTCGCGGCGGGGCTTTCGCTCAAGCCGGTTTACATCCGCTATTACCCTAACGAAAGCGTGGCCGGGCAGATCATCGGTTACACCGGCAAGACCAGTCGCAACGCGGACAGCATCATTCAGAATGGCCAGGTGCTCTGGCCGGAGACCGAGGGACGGGAAGGCCTGGAGCAGACCTTCAACAGCATGCTGACCGGCCGGCACGGGAAATACAAAGTGACCTTCGATCGCGACGGCCGGAAAACTTCGGAGCGGATTGTCGAGCCGCCGGTGCCGGGCTACAACGTCGTGACGACGCTCGATTTGCATCTGCAGGAGATGGCGGAAAAAGCGCTCGCCGCCAAAGCCAGGCGCGGCGCGATCGTGATGATGGATCCGAACAACGGCGACATCCTCGCCCTGGCTTCCTGGCCGACCTTCGACCCTAACGAATTCATTCCATCGATCTCATCGGCCAAGTTTCAGGAGTTGCAGGACGATCCCGACATCCCGCTCCTCCCGCGCGCCTACCGTTCGGCTTATCCCCCGGGGTCGACCTTCAAGGTGGCGGTGGGCCTGGCCGCGTTTCAAAGCGGGACGATCACGCCGGACGATCAATATGAGTGCGTGCCGGAGATGAATGTCGGCAACACCGTCTTCCACAACTGGAAACACAAGGATCGTGGCTCGCTCAATTTCGTCCAGGCGCTGACAGAATCGTGCGACACCTGGTTTTACCAGGTGGGCATCCGGACCGGGGCGGGGCCGATCCTCGATTGGGCGGCGCGACTCGGCTTCGGCGCGAAGTGCGGGATTCCCCTGAAGGGCGAGGCCGAAGGGCGCCTGCCTAACGACACCTACATGAAGGCGACGCACGGCCGGAAAATTCTCGGTGGCGACATCGCCAACCTCTCGATCGGACAGGGCGACCTGCTCGTCACCCCGCTGCAGATGGCCCAGGCGATGGCGATCGTGGCCAACGGCGGGACCTTTTATCAGGCGCGCCTGGTGGAACAGGTGCAGACGGTGAGCAACGAAATCGTGGCGGCTTATTCGGTGCGCGCGAAAAAAACGATCGATGCCTCCGACCTCACGATGCAGCAAATTCACACCGCGATGCTCGATGCCGTCAACGCGGGCGCCGGCACGGCGCATCAGGCGAGCCTGGACAAAGTTTCGGTGGCCGGGAAAACCGGCACGGCGCAGTGGGGTCCGAAGGAAAAAGAGCGGACGGCGGCGTGGTTTGCCGGCTTCGTGCCGGCGGACCACCCGCAATATGCGTTTGCCGCGCTCTACGAAGGCGAAGTCGGCAGCACCGTCCACGGCGGTTCGGCCGCCGCGCCAATGATCGGGAAAATTCTGCGGCAGGTCTACAACGAGAAGGGCGAAGAACAGAAGGCCGAGAAGGCAGAGAAGGCCGAGACCGAGGAGACCGACGAGTCGGACTAACGAGACGTAGTTCGCCCGGAAGCGCTCGCGCTGCGTGGGCGAAAGCCGAAACGAGGGCACTTTCGTCGAGCGCGGGACTGACTTACGCTCTTCCTCATGGATTGGCAGCAGCCCGAATCGGCCCTTCTCATCGTCGGTCACGGCTCGACGGTGAATCCGGATTCGAGCGCGCCGAGCCTGGCGCAGGCGGAAGCGATCCGGGAGCACGGAGTGTTTCGCGAGGTCGCCTGCTGCTTTTGGAAAGAGGAGCCAAGCCTGCGGGACGCCCTCCTTTTTTTCCGCGAGCCGGAGATTCGCGAAGTTTACGTGGTGCCGAATTTCATCAGCGAAGGTTATTTTACCGAGACCGTCATTCCGCGGGAACTGGAACTGGAGGGACGCCTGACGACGAGGCCGGGCGGTCAAGTCTGGAAATATTGCGAGCCGGCCGGAAATCATCCGGCCGTGACGGAACTCCTGTTACGGCGGGCGCGCGAGATCGCGCCGGGTGTGGCGGCGGCCGAGACGACCTTGCTCATCGTCGGTCACGGGACGGCCTTGAATGAAAACAGCGCGGTGGCGGCGAAACGTGAGGTCGAAAAAATCAGCGCGCTGGACACCTATGCCTCGGTGCAGAACGCCTACATGGAGGAAGCGCCGCTCATTTCGGATTGGGCCCGCCTTACGACGACGCCGAATGTCGTGGTCGTGCCGTTTTTTATTTCCGACGGGCTGCACAGCTACCAGGACATCCCGGTGCTGCTCGGGATCGAAAGCGAGACGACCGCGGCCGCGAGTCAGCGCGAGGTCTTTCGCCGCAACCCGCATCGGCACCACGGACGCGATCTGTATTACGCGAGCGCGATTGGGACCGAGCCGAAATTTGCCGAGATCCTTGTGGAGCAGGCGGCAGCTTTCGACACGGCAGCCCTTGATCTCAGCCCGATTGCGTAAACTGTTCTAGGTAACCTCGATTTTGAAAAACAACTCCACCAAGCTCCTGCAGGATTTGGCGGCGTTGCTTTTTGCCGCGCCGAAGAGTCCGGCCACCATCAAGAAGGCGGCGGAAATGGTCCGTGCCGAGCGCTCCTATCGCTGGGTCGGCGTCTACAAGCTCGAGCGGGGCGAATTCGTGATCGCTGCGGGAACCGGTATTGAGCCGCCGACCTATGCGCGGTTCCCAATGGCGCAGGGACTCTGCGGCGCGGTGGCGGAATCGCGCGAGACCCTCATCGTCGGAGATGTCCGCAAAGACCCGCGCTGGCTCCCGGCCTTCTGGACCACTCAGTCCGAGATCGTGGTGCCGATCGTCGGCGAATCGAACGGCAAAATCCTGGGCGTGCTCGACGTCGAGAGCGAGACACTGGACGCGTTCGGCGAGGACGATCGGGATTTCCTCGAGCATGTCGCCGTCCTCCTGGCGGGGAAATTGTGCACGGCGAAGAAGAACCGCCATGTTGCCGCGCGCTGAGCGGGCGCTGAGCGATTGGCTTGCATCCGGCGCCCGCGGCATCGGCCAACTGCTGATCGTCAAGACCGGCGGGTTCTCGCTGCGCCATCGCGAGGATGAAGCGCGCGCTGATCTGCAGGTTTTTCGTTCGCCTAACGACGCTACGGAGCTGGCCAGACTGGACGATGCGGAAAACTACCGCCCGCTGAAAACTGCGCCTAATCTCCGGCACGGCTGGGTTCTCGAGCTCGCGGACCTGCCGGCCCTGCGGCTCGCGCTCGATCTTTTTTATCCCGGCCGGCTGCCGGCCCTGGCGGCCTGGGAGGCGAACCAACTGGCGACAACGCCGTTGCGCGCGACGCTCGACCGGCAGACGGGAATGTATCGTTCCGCCGCGAAGATTTCGGATGGCGAGATCGACGAATTGGTTGGGCGCTTTTGCCGTTCGCGCGGCGGCGAACCCGGATGTTTGCGGACAATTCTCTGGGCGCGGGACATGACAGGGGCGCGGCCGTCGCTGCGTCTGCCGCTCGACAAATTCATTGCGCCCGTGGACCAAACCGAGCGGGGTGAACACGTCATGCCGCTGCTTTGCCAGGAAGCGTGCAACCTGCTCGTGGCCGAGGCGCGCAAGGTGGTGAAGGATTCGTCAAACAGGGCGGAGCGCACCGGCTTCGAGGGATCTTGCTGATGCAACCGGAACGGTCGCGCCCCGGGATCCCAAGACTGCGCTCGGGATAACGGAAATTTTGATCTATCGCGCCCGAACCTTAATCACGATGGACGGCCCGCCGATCGACGACGGCGCGGTCGCGGTCGTCGATGACCAGATCGCTGACGTGGGGCGCTCCGACGAAGTGCGGACCCGTCAGCGCGGTGCGGTGACCGATCTGGGGGACGTGGCGCTACTGCCCGGCCTGATCAATGCGCATTGCCATCTCGATTTCACGTCATTGCGGGGCGTGATCGCGCCGCAGCGGTCGTTTGCCGATTGGATCCGGCAGATCAATGGGCTGCGCCGCGATCTTTCGGAGGAAGATTTTCTCGCTTCGATCGCGAGCGGTTTTGCGGAGGCGCAACGCTGGGGCACGACAACGATCGCGAACATCGAGTCGATGCCGGCGCTCCTGCAAAAGATGGCGCCGCCCCCGTTGCGTACGTGGTGGTTTGCCGAGCTGATCGACGTGCGGCGAACCGAGCCGGCAGAAAAAATGGTCGAAGAGGCGCTCTCGTTTTTCCAGGGGAAAGAGAATTGGCCGGGCGGCTTCGGCGTGAGCCCGCACGCTCCCTATACCGCCTCGCCGGAATTATCGCGCCTCGCGGCGGTGTCCGCTGCGCAACGCGACATGCTGCTGACGATGCACCTCGCCGAGGCAGAGGAAGAAATGGAAATGTTTCGCGCCGGCGGCGGCCCGTTGTTCGATCTGCTGCAAAGCCTCGGTCGATCGATGGACGACTGCGGCCGGGGAAAAACTCCGCTGGCGGCGATGCTCGACCGGCAGACGATCGACGAGCGCTGGATCGTGGTGCACCTCAACGAGCTAGCGGAGGAAGATTTCGCGCGCCTCGCGGGCGGACCGCGCTTCCACATCGCGCACTGCCCGCGCAGCAGCCGTTATTTTCAGCATCGGCCCTTCGAGTTGCGCCGGTTGCGCGATTTGGGCTTCAACATCTGCCTCGGGACCGACAGTCTCGCGAGCAATTCTTCGCTCAGTCTATTCTCGGAAATGCAAGCTGTGCGTGAAGCGCATCCGTGGCTCTCACCGCAGGAAATCCTGGAAATTGCGACGGTGAATGGCGCGCGTGCTCTTCATCAGGAGCAGATCCTCGGCAAAATCCGCGTCGGCGCTCAGGCCGATCTGATCGCGTTGCCCATTGAGAACGGCCGCGGCGACGCTTATGAGAAAATCATCGCCTGGAGCGACGCAGTCCCTTGGATGCTGGTCGCGGGTTGCGCGAAAAGTTGTAGCCGGGGGCGTTGACCCCGGTCTTTGCGGATCGCAATTTTCGCGAAGCACAAAACTGAGATTTGCCAGCGGGCCGCCGGGGTCATCGCCCCCGGCTACAACTAGGGCACCACCGTGAGCGTGAGATCGTTGCCATCGCCGCCTTCGTAGCTGGCCTGGAAGTTGTTGCCGTTGACGGTCAGGGTCGCGCCGTCGGCCAGGTTGCTGAAGGTGCCAGAGATCGGCATCGCGGCGGTGTTGCTGATCACGGTCAAGACGAGGCCTTGCGTCAGGGTGCCTTGCGCAGTGCCTTGGAATGCAAACGTTGCGCCGCTGTTGATGGTCACTCCGTTGGCGATCACTTTGTCGGCCCGAGCCTTCTTCTTTTTCGCTTTGAAGGTGTAGGTATAGGTCGCATCGGCGTTGAAGGTGAGCGCGCTTTGGATGGTGAAGGTGGTTTGCGCCGTGGTCCCGTGGGCCGGGGCGAGAAAAGCGCCCGCGCCGCTCCCTGTGCCCACCGTCACTGCGCCGGAGATGATGCCTTTGCCGCCTAACGTGCCTGCATTGACACTCACCGCGCCAGTGCCCGTGCCTGAGCCAGTGGTGTTACTGATGACCAACGTACCTGTACTGACTATCGTGCCCGCGGTGTAAAGGTTTGCTCCGCTCAACGTCAAGGTGCCACTGCCGGTCTTGGTCAGTGCGCCGGTGCCGCTGCCGCCCGTCGGGCTTCCGGGATGGAGCACGCCGGAGAACGTGGTGCTCAGGTTGTTGGCGCCCACCATGAGGGTGCTCTTGCCGAGATAGACTTGACCATCCTCTTCAATCGAGCCGATCGAAAGGCTGGGACCGACATGATTGCTCATGTCCATGTAGCCGTTAGAGAACAGTTCCAGCCGCGCGGTTCCGCCTAAGGAGCCACCGTCGAAGCTAAAGCTACCCCCACCGCCGCCATTGGTCCCTCCGTTGGCGATTAGGGTGGCATTGCCGGCGGTCGGTTTGGCTAGGTCAAAAAAAGTCGCGCCGCCGGTCGCGCCGCTAGCTGTGGCACCGTCATTGATGATCGTGCATTGGTCGGCAGATGTTTGGGAGTAAAAAAAGTTCGTTCGACCTCCGCTGGCTCCGCTAGCGCTGCCGCCTTCGTTGTAAAAGGTGGCGCTCCCAGCCAAGGCGCCAAGCTCAAACTGAACTGCCGGAGCGAAAGAGCCCGAGATCGGGTTTGCTTTGACTGTAAAGTTTATCCCGTCCCCAGCGTTGGCACCTTCACTGAAACTAAAATACGAAGCGTTGCCGGCGTCGTCCGACGGCACGACAAAATTTTGCGTCACGTTAGATTCATTGGTAATGCCTCCAAAGAACCAGAATCCCAGCGTGTCGATTGGCAAATTCGTAATTGTGAAACTGTTTGCGCCTTGGCTAAACACAATCCCGCCCACAAAGGTATGGTCCGCGACCGATATTCCCGTGATGGCGGACACACTAAAGGTCGCGATATCAGTCGATGAGTTGGGCACCGTGCCAGACGACCAGTTAGCTGGATTGTTCCAGTTGTTATCGACCGGATTAGCGAGCCACGTGCCACTCCCGGCGTAGGCAGACCACGGCAGGAAAGAAAGGGCGAGTAATGGAATCAGGGGTTGTTTCTTCATTTGGTCTTATCTCTTATTAAGTGATAGGAGAACGTGACGTCATCGAATCGAGCATTAATTATTTCAGGTGAGCATCAAGGAATTCGATCACCCTGGCGCTGATCACCTTGGTTACAGGATAGCCGTTGTCACTTTCAAACCAGAGATCCATTGCATGGGCCGAGGAATCGGGAGCAGTGATGACTGTATAAAGCGATGGGTCCACGCCGTTTGACTGAAAGGCACAGGTTAAGGCGAGTATTTGGTGGTACGGCATCGGGTCATATCGACTATTAACAAGCATAACTGGCTTGAAAGGGTTTGCCGTTGGAACAAGTGAGACCGGTGACTTGCTCTTCTGATTGGCCAGGTCAGTAGAATTAGTGTAGTTAGTGACGTCGTAGAGGCTGTCCGAAAAGTAGCTTTCGGCGGGAAATGATAGATCGAGTTAAGGTAGGTGGCGCATGGCGATCATGAGGCAGCCAAGGAGAATAAAGCCCATGAAGACAGATCGCTTCTTTTCCCATCGAACCAGCAGACGACGATGATTTCCGAGCCAGGCGATAGTCCTCTCCACGATCCAGCGATGGCGATAGCGGCGCACGGCACGTCCATCCTGGGTCTTAGTCTCAGCACGACGGTTTTTGCGATGCGG
>PNAA01000036.1 GCA_003169975.1 Spartobacteria bacterium
CTTTTCGGACAGCCTCTAGGGAATCTGTCGTGTTGCTCACTATCGCTGCGCAGTTTGCGCATTGCCCCCGTCGACCGGTGAAACCGAGGATCGCACCAGCGGCGCCTCTAGCCAAGCAGCTCATTGACGTTGTCCCAATTCCACGCATGCATATAAAACGGTTGGCTCTAGACCAGAAGATTCGAGGGATTTCTGATAAGTATTAATAGGTTTTTGAATAAAAAGAAAGGAGATTTGTTGTAACGCCACTCGTACTCCTTGAGATGAAGATCAAAGTTGGCTTGACTCCGTTGAACTTGGCCAGGCGGCGCTTGGTGAAGCTCCAGAAAGCTTCGATGCCGTTGATGTGAGCGCGGCCTTTGGTAAAAGACTTTTGCTTGTTGATGCGCACGTGCTTGTCCTAGCCGACATCGACCAGGCCATCGTAACCGGGCCAGCCATCGGAGCAGACGACGCTCTGCGGGTCGATCCGTCCCCGAATGATGGCCCGCAGGGTATAGGCAGAGCAATCGGTGAATGATCTGGGTATAGACCTCTCCTCGGTCCGAAGTAACATTCATCCACTTCGACCACCCCTTGGGATGGCCGGCGCTGGTTCATCCGCTGCAAGCAGATGAGCAGCCGGAAGCGCTGGTAAAGAGCGTTCACCGCCTTGCGATTGAGCTTCAGCGACCCGGCCGTTTGTCTCGCCGTCAGATCCAAACAAAAGCACTCCACAACTTTTTTTACTAGATAGTTTGACAACTTGCTCTCTTTGAACATCTTGAATAACTCGTATCATAAATCTTCTGGTCTAGAGCCAACGGTTTTTGCGCTGCCTCGATCCGCGGAGCTCGAGTCCTGCACGCCACCGTGCATATCTGATGCCTGCGGGCAGGTGCTTGGCCCGACCTGCAACCCAAGCTCTTCCGCGACCTCGTCTTGATGCGGAAACATCCTTGGACCCAATCACGGGCCAAGTTGACTCACGCAACTTCCGCAGCCGATGTAACAACATCGAAATCGACATGAAGTGTTTCAAAGTGTTTGCGGCCGCAGCGAATCTTCTCAGCTTCGCTGCCGCGCAGCTTCTCGAAATTCTTCGTCCCTTTTGTTTCACGAACCAGATAAAGCGCGGTGTTGTCGTGGCGCAGAATCGCCCAATCAGGGTTGTAGCTTCCGAGTGGCGTGTCGATTTTAAACCAATCGGGAAGCTTCACGAAGAGCTTAATGTCTTCCCGCTGATCGAGCTTGGCGGCGAACTCGCGTTCAATCTCAGAATCATAGACGACGGCATCGTAAACCGACTTCTGCACGTCGAGTCGATTGTTGAGATAGCTGACGATCTCCTCTTCCTCGAAAAGCCTCATACTCCATTCCTCGTCTCCGAGGCGCTCGTATTTGATGCCGTCGATCATCAGCCGATGGAGCTCGCGGTTTAGGATCGCGGCGATCTCGTCCATAAACTTTTGCGGATTGACGAAGAAGTCTGCGAGTCGCCCGGATTCCTTCAAAATACGGACGAGTGTCGAGCGAGTCAGTTCGGTCGCATTTTGCAGGTATGCCACGACATCGGGAATTGGGCCAGCGTACTGGACGATCTCGTCCTTCTCGCGGATTACCGTTCCGCCAATTCCTGCTCGCCTTACTTCAGCCTGCGTCTCGCTGTATCGCACCTTGGCTGGTTCGTCTAGAGAGAGCAATTGCTCCTTTTTCCGCATGATGAGCGCATAGACGTCATCATCCGCTTGCGTGGCGCCACTCGTGTCCTTGAGCACGCCTTTTTTATCCTGAGCGAAGTAGCCGTTGTGCAGTTGCTCCAGTGGGAGTGCCGCAACGGGCAACTTCCGATAGCGATCCTGCACGACCAGCTTCCGAAACGCGGCCTCGAACTCGATGGCGAATTTGCCTGGAGTCGGTTTTCCTTCCTCGTCGTAGGCCCGGTAGTTCGCCACTCTGTCGATGAAAAAGAGGGTGAGCACCTTGAGCGCTTTGTCCCTGACTTGCAGCTCTTTCTCCAAGTGTTTGCGCACCGTGTTCTCGATCTGCACCCGCCACACATCCTCGCGCATTCCGCCCACTTCCTGCCCGTTGTTGAGCGAGCGGCCATTGGTGAATGCGACATGCTCCGCACCCGGAGTCGCGTCCACGTAATCAACGACCCAATTGTCCTGATACGCGGCGCGTTCGCCCGAAAGCAGGTGCAAATCCTCGGAACCCTTCACCTTGAAATCTTTTTCCTTCACCCCGCCTTTGCCCTGAACGTGGATCGTGAGTTTGGCGAAAGGACGCTTTCCCTTCGGCTCATAGCCGATGCTTTTCACCTTCACATATGCGCCATTAAGCGCGTCGCCTGCGGTCGCGCTCGCGACCACGATCTGCTTCACCAGACGCAGCTCGTAAGCCCGAATCGGATCGAGTCGATAAACGAGATTGTAGGTATTCCGGTGCGTTGCCGAGTAGCGCAGCGTGCAGAGCGGATTGAGTGCTTTGATCGCCTCCTGCGCCTTATCCGTGCTGTCCACACTTTGCGGCTCATCAATGATCACGATGGGCCGCGTCGCTTGCACGAATTCGATGGGCTGCCTGCCCGAGAGCTTGTCGTTCTCCTTGTATATCACGTTGCTCCGATTCTCCGCGTCCGTGCCGGTGAAGTTTTTGCGGAAGGCGTCAATGTTGATCACAAGCACTTGAATCGTATTGCTCGTGGCGAACTGCCGCAGCTTGTTCACCTTCTTGGCGTCGTAGACGAAAGACTCGAATTCGACGTTATTGTAGAGCGCGCGGAAATGCTCCAACGTGATTTCCAGATTCTTCAGGACTCCTTCACGGATCGCGACACTCGGAACCACGATAATGAACTTCTTGAACCCATACTTCTGGTTCAGCTCATAGATCGTCCGGAGATAGACGTAAGTCTTTCCCGTGCCTGTTTCCATTTCCACCGAGAAATGCGGGCACCGGCGCTCAGTGTTTTCACTATTCCAGGTCCAGCCTTCAAGGCTGGAGGAAAGATCGAGATCATTGGCCCCTTGCACGCGGCGCAGATTCTCCAGCACCTTGGCATCGCCTATCAGAAGGCGATTACTCACCCCGAGTTCCGTGCGTGCCTGACCGGCAAAAAGCTCTGTGTCCATCGTCTGGAAAATCACCGAGTAATCTGGTTGCTCGAGTGGCTGCCCATCGAAGAGTTCAACCACGGCGTTCACCGCATCCAGCTGGTATTGTTGCTTGGGGTCGAATTGAATTCGCATGCGCAACGATGACTAAGTCTCGGGAGTGTCACCCGGGAATAGCGGAGCCGCTTCTGGCAGCGTCAACGCTCGTGGCGTTGCTTCAATTTGGGACAGAACAGGAATCTCCTCTTGCTCGGTCCCAACGTGAAGCTCCCTAAACCGCCTCGCCGACACCATGACGCGAGTTTCAAGCGAACCAACAGCCTTGTTGTAGCTTTCCACAGCCTTATGCAACTTCTGGCCGACATCGGAAAGATGATCTGTCATGTCGCTGATGCGCTTATACAGTTCCTTGCCGAGTTCCGCGATCTGCTTTGCGTTTTCTGCCAGTCGTTCCTGCCGCCATCCAAAGGCAACTGCTTTGAGCAACGCGATCAGTGTCGTGGGAGTAGCTAAAATCACTCGTTGCTCAGCACCGAGCTCGATGAGGCTGGGATCTACCTGAAGCGCTGCACTGAAAAAGGTCTCATTCGGCAGGAAAAGGAACACGAATTCAGGCGTGGGATCAAATTGCTCCCAATAGGCTTTTTTGCTTAGGGCCGCGATGTGATCTCGAATCAAGCGGGCGTGGTTGGTAAGCTTTATCTGGCGGAGGGTCTCATCCGTCTCTTCGATCGCTTCGAGATAGGCAGATAGGGGTGCTTTGGCATCCACCACGATGTTTCTGTTGCCGGGAAGTCGAATGAGAAGATCGGGACGGAGGCGCCCATCCTCGGTTGTGACGCTGCGCTGTTCAAAAAAATCACAGTGGTCCAGCATTCCCGCCAGCTCCACAACCCGCTTTAGTTGAATCTCCCCCCAGCGACCTCTGACACGCGGAGTGCCCAGCGCTTGGACGAGATTTCCGGTCGTCTCCTTTAGGCGGGCCTGAGTGTCGATCAAACTGCGCACTTGCTCGGTTAGACCTTCGTACGCGCCAACGCGGTCTTTCTCGATCTGTTGAATCTTCGCATCGACTTTGTCGAGTGATTCGCGAACCGGCTTTACCATATGCTCAATCGCCTGTTGGCGTTTTTCCAGATCGCCTTTGGCTCCCTCTTGATACTTCTCCAAGGTCTCGCGGGCGAGTTCTACGAATGCCTTGTTGTTGCTCCTCAGTGCTTCTGAGGAGAGGGCTTTGAACGCGTCACTGAGGCTCGCCTGCGCTTCTGCTAACAGTTGGAGTTTTTCTTCCGAAAGCTTGCGCTCTTTGGCCAAGGTTGTCTCCACTTCAGCGTTTACGACCCGCAGATTGGCGAGGGTTTTCTGCGACGCATCCAATTCCATGAAGGTCGTCGAGAGGCGCGATTGAATCCCAGGAATTACGGTCGCAGCTTCATCTGCTTTTGCGCGTGCTGCGGCTTCGAGTTGAAGCTTGGCCTGTAGCTCGTCGTATTTCTGCCGCTCACTAACCGCAGTGGAGGCAAGTTTTTCATTTTGGAGATTTCTCTCGGCAAGGTTTTCCGCGGCGTGCTGGGCCGATTGCTCAGCCGTTAACCGCGCTTCTCTTTCCTCCTGGAGGTTCGTCTCAGTTTCTCTCCACAATTGCTCGAACCGAGCAACCTGGCCAATGGTATCCTCCAGTCTTTGCGTGCGCTCATGCAATGCCGTTTGCGCACTGGATAGGAGTTGCCCGAGCTCTGCGGTAGCAGCGGCCTCCCGCGCTTTACTTTGGCTTCGGCTGAAAAACCAGATACAGATCCCGCCCACTAACAGTCCTGCCAGCAGGCAAACCAATACGATTGCTAGGTTCATGCGGCTAAACCGTCCGAAAACTCGTCACGCCCTTGGTTTTCATCGTCTGCACGGCGTTGGTCTTGAGTTGATCGTTGCCGGCGAAGCCTTCGTCGAGACAGACGACGCGCTCGGGCTTGCGGGCTGCCATCTCCTTGATGACTTCGGACGTTATTTTCTTTTCCAGGCAGATCAACATCGCCCCCTCGGCAATGCTAAAGACGGTCAGGCCCGCGAGCGTCAGCGTTTCTATCGCAGTGGTCAAGGGAAAGCCGCTCTTGAGCAGGAGTTCAAAAAGCAGGTCATCCTGAGTGCGGTCCTCGACAATGTGATGGATATGCATTTCGAGCTGCTGCGCCAACGTGGCCTCGTCGTGCGGGGCGTCGGCGTTCCACGTTTTGAAGTTCGAGCTTTGGAGTTTTACGAATCTGAAGCCGCGATCCGGCTTCGTTTCCTGTTGTAAGGTCACTTGGTTACCATCTTGCTCGCCCAGCTTTTTGATAACTCGTCGCACCCGTTCTGCACATGCCGCGCTCACAGTTCGCAGTTCTTCAATTTCGGCAGGTTCGGGAAGCTGAATCATAACGAACCTTCGGCTGCCACCATCTTGCTCATTAGCAGCGAGAACTGCGTGAGCTGTACTTCCTACTCCGGCAAAAAAATCGAGGACGAGATGTTGATCGACCGCCTTGGTTGCGAGCCCGAGCATTCGCTGAATAAATGCGATTGGTTTCTTTCCGTTCGGGAAAGCCATATCTCCTTCTTTGGATACGTTGTTCCAATTGAAGTCGGTCCACAGTGTGCCGGTTTTTCCACGGATATAGACCTTCTCGGCATCTTTGTGTCCAATGTCTTTCAACCATGCGATCTGATCTTTTTTCGTTCCTTTGTAATAGACTGTGGTCAACTTGCCTTTGCTCCTTCCGCTGCGGGGCATGTAATCGATACTGAACAATCCGTCGTCGTCTCCTAATGCGTGGATTACTCGAGTTCTGATTGAGCTTTGCGCGTTTGTGTCCCGAAATATTGTCTCGAAATGGCGGAAATATGTTTCGGCGATATCTTCCTCCGGTTTTTTCAGTTCCGAGACAGGAACCATCTTGAACGCGGCGTGTTTGAAGACCTTAATTTCGTTTCCCTCACCGTCCGTCGTCGTAGCTACGAGGCTTCGCTGACCGAAGTCAGTCAGAGCGCGTGTATATTTCCAACTCTTATTTGCCTCGCGCATTGAGTCGATATGTTCCGTAAGTTCCGTCTCGTCGAATGCTTGATTGAGGTCCAAAGCAGTTTCGCTGTCCCGGTTCTTTACATAAACAATAAGGAATTCCACGTTCTTCTTCAGGCGCTTGTCCTCGCCGCCACCGCTGGCGCCGGCTGACGGTTTAGCTTTGACACAGATGGTATTGACGTAATTCTCCTCACCATAAAGTTCATTCATGAGCGCCCGGAGATTGTGAATCTCTTGATCACCGATGCTGATGAAGATAACTCCGTCATCGCGTAAGAGATTGTGGGCAAGGTAGAGGCGGGGATACATCATGTTCAACCACTTCGAGTGGAAGCGGCCGTCGGCCTCGGTGTTGGTGGAATATTTGCGACCTTCGCTGTCCACCTGCCCGGTGTAGCGCAAATACGTTTCCAGCGATTCGGTGTAATTGTCCGGGTAGATGAAGTCGTTGCCCGTGTTGTAGGGTGGGTCGATGTAGATCATCTTCACCCGGCCGAGGTAGGATTTCTGGAGGAGCTTGAGCACTTCGAGATTGTCGCCCTCGATGATGAGATTCTCTGTCGTGTCCCACGCCACCGACTCCGCCCTGGCCGGCACCAGCGTCGCCATACTCGGCTGTTGGATCGTCTTGAAACAATCCGCCTTCCCCGGCCAGTTCATCCCGTAGCGTTCCTTGCCGACCTCAACCGACTCACCGAGGGCGAGCTTTAGTCGCTCGAAATCAATCTTCCCGCCCTCCGTGAATGCTTCTGGAAATGCCGCGCGCAGCGTTGCCTGCTTATCGGCAGCGATGTCGTGCGAGCGAAGGTCGAATTTTTCGGGAGTCTGCTGTTCCATGTGAGGGTTTAGTATGCCGTGTCTGACGCTCGCGTGAAGCCCAACGTCTAAGGAGCGGGAGCATCGGCACCGATTGCAACTAGCATTTCATCATAGTGCCTGGCGTCCTCCGTCCTCATGAGTTCTAGAATCTCCGCCATTACCTGCGGGGCTTCTGCGAGCAAAGTTGGATCGTGCCCTGCCTCATCAACCTTGTCGCCGTGTGAAAAGGTGTGCAGGAAGCGGAGAATTCTAACCTTTTTGTGCTCGTCGAAGGCAACTCGTTCGAGCTTCGGCATGAGCTCGCCAGCGACACTCGGGAAGCGGAACGCGAGGAAAGCTTCGAGCAGTCTTCGCGCAAGATTCGGAAGCGGGTAGCATTCCGCCAGGGCCGTCGTGCCGCTCGGGCGGTTGGCCTCCCCGTGAACCCGGTGGAACAGGTAGTGATACTCTGACTCGAATTCCTCCAGGAGGTGGTCGAGCGGACAAATGCTCGCTCTCCGTCTCGTCCCGTCGCCAGTGGCAATGAGCATGAAGAAACGGGCTGGGCGCAACTTCACGTCCTCTTTCTTTTGATGGGGCATGTGGTGAAACCAGTTTTTTACCTGCCGGAAGAACGCGAAATTGTGTGTGAGCACGAACAGTTGCCCGGCGCTCTTCGTGCGGGACTTCATGTGGCCGAAGGCGCTGAAAAGAGCGTTGGCATCAAGACTCGATACGGGGTCATCGATCACCACGACGCTCTTCGATAGTTCAAAGGCGCGGTCCTGCAGCGATTTCAAGAAATAGAGGAACGCGATCGCGCTCTTTTCGCCTTCACTGAGATTCGACGCCGGGATGCCATTCCGCGTGATCGTGTAGCCGGTGTCTCGCACGTCGAGCTTGATGTCGTCACGGCCAAGAAAACTGCGAAGCTCCTCGTTCAATTCGTCAGCAGGTTTTCGATGCTCAACGAGAGTTTTCTCCAGATCGGAAATCTTCGTGCGCAATTCGCCGACTTTCGTTGTGAGTTTGGCAGCGCGCTCTTTCGCAGATTGAATCGAAGTTGTGTGCGTGGAGAACTCCGTCATCGACTCGGCAACGAATCCGTCCTCGAGTTTCTTTCGAGCAGCTTGCACGGCCATCCCGAAATCAGCGGTGCGAGCGTTGTGTTGGGAGATGAGTTTGCCCCAGGTTTTCTCGTGAGCAGCAGCAGCCGAGTCGGCGGCGGCGTTCTTGCCGAGGAGAAACTGGGCAAGAGCCATTGCCCCAAATGGCTTCGTTCGCTTCTCGGACAACGCCCCCGCGAGCGCGCTAAGGTAGTCGGCCACGTCGCCAACGGCTTGCTGGAGTTGGTCGCGGGCTTCGGTGTAGGCCGCGCTGAATTGCTCGTACAGTTCAGCAGAGATCGGAAACGTGGAGGCGCGCAACGCCGTTGCGTCTGCCTCAATCGTCGCCCGCTTTGCATCCACGACTCCGAGCAAGCGCTCGTATTCGTCGTTAAAGTGGGCTTCCAGTTCTGCGATCCGCTCGGCTGAAAGTGGACCTCTGCAAAACTCGCAAAGCTCATCCGCTCCAGCTTCCCCGTGTAGAGCGAGGCCCTCTTTGACCCAAGTTGCAATGTCCTCGTTGTCCTTTAGCCGAGCAATCACCTGAGAAACAACCGTCTTCGACAGTAAGCTTTCCGTTTCGGCGGTTACGTCTGTCAACTTTGGAATTCGCAACGCTTGGATCGAAAGTTCGCTCTTCGGTCGTTGGTCTTTCTCCAATTTCAATCCGGCTTTGATTTCTTCCGATAGAGCCTTGCTTTCGGCGTCCCCCGAGATCGCCATATCGTCCGACCTCGTTCGGAAGTTGGACTTGTTATAGTTGTTGTACGGCCCGCCGTCGGAAGCGGTGAGTAGCTCTTTGATCGTACGAGCCTGCTGAACACAAAACTCGTCCAATCTTGCTTCTGCTGACCCTTGAGCAGTTTGGGCCTTACCAAGATCCGTGCCCATTGTGGCAGCCTCGCTCTTGAGTGCTTCAAGCTGCCTTCGCTTTTCTACGCTTTCCTCACCGAAGTAATAGACCAACCCCAGTGGCGTCGCCGCAGACGACACACTCAAGTCGACCCGGCTCCTGTCGAAGACGCGAACTTTCGAAAGACCGCAGGCACTATCGAAATCTCGACCGCTCACAGCCGTGCCATTGACCGTCAACTCGATGGTGCCTTCGGTCACATTGGCGCGACGTTCGAGATGCGCGAAGAGGTTTGCCAGCGTCGTTTTGCCCGAGCCATTCCAGCCGTAGATGAGGTTGAAATGGCCGAAGTCATGCAAATCCGCAGGCCACGAAAAGTCCTGAAATATCCGATGATTGATACGGTTGAAGCGCGTTATCTGCATACAACAATCACGTCAGCCGCCAGCGGATCTCGAAGAGGGTTTTCTGACTGAGGTGCTGGCTGAGTTTCTTCTCAACCTCGTCGATGAGCGAATCTTTCCGCTTCTCGATGTCGCGGGCGGCTTCTTCGTATTCCTTCCACGCCTCGTCGCGGTTGGTTTCGAGATTCCGCTTCTCGCGTTCGAGTTTGAGTTTGAGCGGGAGGTTTGGGGCGAGCCGAGCTTCTCGTTTGATGAGCCTGATCGCGTCTTCCATATCCCTCAGCTTTTCCTTCAAGGTAGCGCGTCGGTCGTCGCCCCATCGGTCGAGCTTGTCCAGCTCCGCATCGAAGAACTCGTTGTTGCGGAGATCGAGGCCAGAAACTACGGCATCTTTTTCCTGAGCGATTGCCGCGGACAAGACTTCCGCAAACGATGACGGGAGCGCCGCAGTTATCGGTGCCTCTTCGACTTCAAGGGAGAAGCAGCGACGGCATTGTTCAGCGGTCAATGCTGCACCGGCGTCGGTGCAGCCGGCGAAGAGAATGTGATCCTGCGACTCAAACGCGGAGATCGTGAGGAGTTCGCAGGTGAGCCAGCCTTCCTTTCCGGCCAATTCATCGAGAATGGAAATTCGTTTTCCGGCGCCAGTGTAGCGGAAGGTTAGCGTCTTCTGGCTTAGGTGGATGTCGCGGCACCGGGCGATGACCTTTTGTGCGAGCGGATGGCCGACGCGGTAAAGGTTCGCTTCCTCGACGCTTTGGCCCGCGCCACCGGAACGATAGGGACCGGGATGGATGTGCTCTTCGGGAAAGGGATTTTGGCGCAGCACGAAGCCGTGCCGGTCTTCCTCGAAATCCGCGTAGGGTGCAAGGAAGTACCGCGTGAGCTGCCAGAGCCAGGACTCGTAGCGGTCGAG
Organism: Spartobacteria bacterium; assembly: GCA_003169975.1. GTDB lineage: Bacteria > Verrucomicrobiota > Verrucomicrobiia > Chthoniobacterales > UBA10450 > Palsa-1392. The sequence goes on from PNAA01000036.1 coordinate 10,234, forward strand.
GTATTCACTGCTTTCCTTGAGACTCACGCGCAGCTTCTCGTGAACCTCTTCGTCGAAATTTTCTAGGAGCTTCTGCCGAGTTTGGCGCATCCGGTCGTCGATCTGCTCCTCCATGTCATGCTGGAGGGCGTCGAACTCGAATTCGATTTGCTCCTCGGTGCGGCATTTTTGGTAGATGTCCACGATTCGCTTCTCAAAATCGACGCCAGACTCGATGGCGCCGAGCACTTCGTCGCTCGCGCCAAAGACTCCGCTGAAGAGTTTGAACTTTTGATCGAGGAGTTGATAGACCCGCTGATCAGCGGCGTTCTTTTTGTTGAGGAAGTTGACCACGACCACATCGTATTTCTGCCCATAGCGGTGACAGCGCCCGATTCGCTGCTCAATGCGCTGTGGATTCCAAGGGAGATCGTAGTTCACGACAAGCGAGCAGAATTGGAGATTGATGCCTTCGGCAGCTGCTTCCGTTGCGATCATGATGACGGCTTCATCGCGGAAGTAATCGACCAAAGCGGCTCGTTTGTCGGCGCTGGGTGATCCGCTTACACGGTCGGTGCCGGCGTGCTTCGCGAGCCACTGTTCAAAGATGGCCTTTGATTGCGGGTCGGTGTTGGTGCCGTTGAAGAGCACGAGCTTTCCAGCGAATGCGGTTTCTTCAAGAATTTCGCGCAGATACTCCTGTGTGCGCCGACTCTCGGTAAAGATAATGGCTTTCTCGCCGCTCCCGCGCTTCCGCGCCTCGTCGAATCCACGCTTCAGCGCGGTCAGAAGCACTTCGCCTTTGGAATTCTTGACAATGGATTTGGCGAGCACGCTGAATTCCTTGAGCGTCTCAACCTCCTGTTTCATCTCGCCGATTTCTTCTGCAGTGCGGACCGTTGAGGACGCAGCGTCGCCAGCTGCGCTGTCGCCTTCATCGTCTTCTTTCCACTCGTCCTCTACTTCTTCGAGCGCTTCGAAATCTGAGACCACTTCATCGGGCGGCGCTTGCACGGCCTCCGCCTGCTGGGCCGACTCTGCGAGCCGGGAAGAAAGTCCCTGTAGCGTACTCGAAATGGCGTAGGTGGAGGAGGCGAGCAGCTTGCGCAGGATCAGCGTCATCAGCTTCCGTTGGCTCGAAGGCAGGGCATACAGATTCGGGCGTTGGAGATAGTCTGAAACGAGGTCGTAAAGCCGCTGCTCTGCCTCGGACGGGAAGAACTCCTGAGTGATCGGAATGCGATTCGTGTATTTGACGTATTCCAGCACCTGTCGGCGAAGCGTTCGCTGGCAGACCGGGCGCAGCCGTTCCTTGAGATCAACGAATTGCTCATCGCCCGTCAGGCGGGAGAATTGCGCTTTGAAGCTCTTAAGATCGCCGAAGGCGTATTCGTCGATGATGCTGACAAGGCCGAAGAGTTCGAGCAGCGAGTTTTGCAGCGGCGTGGCGGTGAGGAGCACCTTAGGTGCGTGGGCAATCGCGGCTTTGATCGCATTCGCAATTTTGTTCGTCGGCTTATAGACGTTCCGCAGCCGATGCGCCTCATCGACGATTACAAGATCCCAGGCGATCTGCGCAACATAGGCCTCTTTGCCGCGAGCGAATTGGTAGGAACATATTACGATCTCAGGCTGGGAGAACGGGTTGAGATTGCGCCCCTTGATTGCCTCGTTGAAGGAGCGCGCTTCGAGGATAATCGACGGTAGGAAGAATTTGTCAGACAGCTCCTGACTCCATTGCTTGCGCAGGTTCGCGGGCACGATGACGAGAAGTTTTCGCCGACGTTCTGCCCATTTTTGCGAGAGCAGAATCCCGGCTTCGATCGTTTTGCCCAAGCCGACCTCATCCGCGAGCAGTGCGCCTTTAGACAGGGGTGAACGGAAGGCGAAGAGTGCCGCATCGATCTGATGAGGATTCAGGTCAACCTGCGCATTGGCTAATGAAGCGGCCAACTTTCCGACACTATCGGACGGACAGCGCTTCGTTAGTTCATGTGCGAAGTATTTCGCATGGTAGGCGGTAATCGGCATTTATTGGGGTTGCAGGTTAAGCCAAAGACGCTGTCGTTTTTATTCAAATAATTCAGAAAGGGCCACCGGAAACTCATCGCGCTCCGAGCTAACGAGCGCCAAACGGGCGAAGGTGCGTGGTGTTTTGCGTGTTCGCGCCGAAGCGAATTTCAACTCTTGCTCCCATCGCGCGCAAGAAGGCATCGGCCGCGATTTTACTCGAGCCGACGCCCTCGACTGTACTGCTACCGAGTCTTAGTTCGATCAACCAACCGGTATTTTTGGCCGGCTTGCGGCGGCGGCGGGAGCGGCTCTCCCCGCACCACCGTTCGTTCCGTCCCAGTATTGCCACCCCGGGGGCCCACAATTCCATATTGGCCGGACGCGGGTGCTTTCTGCCCCGGACTTAAATTCTTGTTCGACATCGATTTATCACATCCCGTCTAATTTGCTTGAAAACCTATTTGTAGTGGTTCAGTATCGACGGATGCACCGGATGCTGTGTTGAATAGAAACTGGCCTTGAAATCGCTCGAAACTGTTGACAAAAATAGTATCAATTGATACTATCAATACGGTGGTCCGGATGTTTGTCAACACGTGCAAACCGAAAATCCTATTCCGGAGGCGTGGAGCCGGCCCGTCGCCCGAATCCTCCGGGAAGGCGATTCCGGCAAGATTGAGTGGACAAAGCAGGCGTTCCTAGATTGGCGTGCGGCAACCCTTTCGCAGTTCAGATACGAAGCATATGAGGCAATAGCCGCGTGCTTGGAAAACGCCGGTCCGGTCGGCTTAAAAGTTTGTTTGCCCGAAGATGGCGAGACTTATGCTTTCTTTTTCCCCTACGATGGGCGAATTCTTTACGCCAAGATTTGCCTGCGGCCCTGCAAAATTCGGATTAAAATTGTCTCGACACACAGCCCCCGTAAAGGCGATCGATTATCGTAAAGTATCAATTGATGAAAAATAAATGCCAGATTGGCCAGATTGAAGAAACCGATTTCGAAGTGGCAATACCCAATGCTGAACGGACCGCAATTGTTGAGAGAATAACGATTCGCGTGCCTGTAGAACGCGACCCGGTGACCGGCGAGGAAGTGCTTACCTCAGAAGCGCTCGATTTGATTGAGGACACGCAGGCAAGACATATGGGCTTGCTTTTGCCAGGGGAAATCAGAGCTCTACGCAAGTCGTTAGGCCTGACACAACGCGGATTCGGCGATTTGCTGCAAGTCGGCGAAAAGACTGCAACCCGATGGGAAACAGGTCGAGGACGACCGTCGCGCAGTTTGAATGTGCTGCTGTGCGCCTTACGAGACGGGCAACTTCCGACTTGGTACTTGGAGCGGTTGCAAAAGTCCACAGAGAGTCCTGAAGCGGCTGCGGATCATCAGGATCTTGCACTGGCGGCTTAAATGAGGCGTGCCCAGATTTCGTTGACGAATTATTTCGTCTCCGAGTTGACGTATACGGCGAATCGGGAATTCGATGTTACAAAGCCGTCGATCATTGCAATCGCTGACTACGAGGTGACGCCTCGGGCGGAAGCGCAAACCGAAAATCGCAGGAAGTGGGAAGTCGGTTTGCGTGTCGCGCTGACAGCAACGCCAGAGAAGAATTTCCCTTGTAGTTTCATGTTGGATTTAGTGGGCTCTATCGAAATCGACGATACTCTGCGGGAGGAATACATCGATCGCTTCGTAAACATCAACGGGGTCGCGTTGGTATTTGGTGCGGCGCGCGAAATCGTACGCGCTCTTACGTCAGCGGGTCCTTCGAAGCCAGTATTGCTCCCGAGCGTGACGTTTTGGGAGCCAAAGGAACCGCCCGTTTCTACGGGTGTGTCGACTCTCACGCCGACCGCAGGCGGTCCAACGCTTTCCAATCCGTAGGGCAAGCAACGCTACCTTGCCACGCGCCGGCTCGACTCCTTCTCTCCGACGGCGAACGGCTGCGAATCTCGACGGACTTGTTCCTATTTGTGTTCCTATGTAGGCAATTGTTGGATCATAAACAATTGCAAATCAAACATATGGAGGCGAGGGGAGTTGAACCCCTGTCGCCGCGTTGGAACACAAAAGTCGTTGGAGGCTAGGAGCCGGGCGTTTCGCCCTCACTCTCCTTCCAGCTTCGGTATCTGAGCGACAGCAGCCCGAAGCGGCTCGATCTCGTGATGCGTGTATTTTTGGTGAATCGCCCGTGTCGTGTGGCCTGTCAGTTTCATTCGTAATTCTTCCGAGACACCGGCATTTGCCATCGCCGACGAAAAGCTGTGGCGGAGGCTGTGGAACGTCAGGGATCGCACGGTGCGACCCTCTCTAGTTGCGGTGCGAGTGACCGATCCCTCGATTTTGGCACGTGCCATAATTCTCGCGAACGCGCGAGACAGGCCGGTTCTGCCTCCAGTCTCAGAACCTGCGAGTTTCGGAAAGACAAACGCCTTGCCGGCATCGGGCGCCGAAAGCGTGAGGAGATACGTTTCAAGCTCCGGGTGAATCGGCACAACCACAGCAGCGCGCGACTTGCGACTTTTTCGTGTCTTGCGCGGCACATACGACAGCAGCCGCGCCGCAACGTCGATCGACTCCCACCTCATGTTGGCCACGTCCTGCAAACGTGCGCCCGTGTAGAACGCAAACAGAATCGCACCGCGCCAGTCCTCGCCGGCCTCGAATATCAGGCGGCCACGTTTCTTCGCGACCGCCGCGTCCATCAAAGCGCGGACGTGCTTTACGGAGAATACATCTTTTTCCACTTTATCGTCGTCCGGGAGCGCCTCGATCGCTGTGCACGGGTTCGTGGGAATGTAGCCCTGACGCTTCGCCGCGTTAAAAGCGCCGCCAACGATCTTGATATCAAGGTTCACAGTTGCGGGCGCGAGTCCCTTTGCTGCCCTCATCTTGCGGAAAGCGAGAATGTCTTTCGGCGTGATCGCCGCGATGTTCAGCCTCGCGCGACCGGCGAGGAATCCGACGAACTCCGCCGCAATCTGCCGATAGCGCTCTCCAGTTCGTGCGGCTTTGGAAGCCGTCTTCCCCTCTATCCAAACTTTAAACCACTGTTCGACGGTAAAATACTGGAGCGCTTCGCCAGAAGTGCGTTCGACAACTTCACCCACCAATTCTCGTGCTCTCGCTTCAGTCAACGTTCCATGCCGCGCCAGGTTTTCGGCGCGATCGAGCGCAAGACAAGTCTCCAGAGCCTTCCTCCGATCCCTCTGCTTTGTCGATTTCTTCAGGCGCCTCCCGTCCGCAGACGTGAAGCAGCAAATCCAAAACGGGCTTCGGCCCCGAACATCCTTGACCAACGAGGGCATAGTCAGAACAATAGTCAGAACATTCGAGGATGTCCAGCGTTGTTCTGACTCGTCTTTCTACGAGGGAAAAAAGGTTACATTCCAGGGCCGGAATGTAAGTCAAGGTTCGAGTCCTTGCGAGGCAGCCAATGCTTTCGGGGATGAGGCCCCGAAATTGCTCTAACGAGATGCTCCCCCCGACAAAGAAGCCATGTCATACCTCCATCCAAGCTCGCTCTGGTTCGCAATGCAAACCTACCCACACGTCGGAAGCCTTACGTCACGGTTACGTTCCAGCAATGTAATAACTTTGGACTCGATGCACAAGTTTTTCGAGCGAATGTCGCTTATCACCGCGAGAAAGAAAATTCTATTCAGTGCTCTTGCGACGCTCGTCCTGGCGTTGAGCGTTGGTGTCTTTCGCAGCGCGGCAGACACGACACCGGTGACGGAAGTGTTTGGGACGGCGGCGGACGGGACCATCTTGCATTGGGACGCCTATACACCCTCCACCCCGGGCCCCTGGCCGGCGGTTCTCGTGATCCACGGCGGCGGTTTTAATTCCGGCACGCCGAGCAGCTCAGACGGTTCGGTGACCTGCGCGCAAGATTTGGCGGCGGCCGGATATCTTGCCCTTTCGATCGAATACCGGCTCGCGCCTCCCGGTTCTCTGCCTGGCCAGACTTCCGATGGACGGTTTCCGGATCAGGAGGACGACGTGAAACTGGCCGTGCACACCGCTCGAGCCGACTCGCGCTGCAACGGGCAGGTTGGTGCGGTCGGCGGGTCGGCGGGAGGATATCATACCGCCTTTGTCGCCGCGACTGGAACGATTGGCTACGACCGGATCGATGTCGGCGTCAGTCTCTCGGGCCTGTATGACGCCTCCGATTTCAGCCCCAACCCGACCCTCGACTACTTTACGAGCGCGGTGCTCAACTATGTCAATGTAGCTTCCACGAACACCGCGGCCCTGCGCGCCGCTTCGGCGGCGTGGCTCGCGGATAAGACCATCGCGCCCTTGTTCATGGTCAACACGCTCGAGGACCCGATGCCCTACTCCCAGCTCGGGGACATGATCATGCACCTCGATGCCTTGGGCGTGACTAAGTATCAGGTGCTGACTCTGACTGGGAGCGCGCACGCGTTTGCCAATTGGCCGGCGGTTAAAGATCAAGCCCTGCTCTTCCTTGCCAATGGCTTTGCCGGCGTGCCGCTGCCGCCGCCTCTGCCGTCGACGTCACCCGGGGACGCGTCGAAGAAACTGCTCAATGTCTCCACCCGCGCCGACGTCGGAACGAGCTACGGCGTGATGATTGGCGGATTCATCGTTACCGGAACGACCGACAAACGAGTCGTCTTGTGTGCCATTGGACCATCGCTCACACAGTTCGGAGTGCCAGGAGCCCTTGCCGATCCGATTCTTAGCCTCTACGACTCCGCCGGAGTTCTGGTTGAATCCAACGACAATTGGACGGTGATTCCCGGCATCCCAAATCCTTTACAACCCAGCAGCCCCTCCGAATCGCTTCTTACCGCGATCCTGCCGGCGGGGAGTTATACCGCCATCCTCCAAGGGGCGGGCAACCTTGCCGGTATTGCCCTCGTCGAAGCCTATGACCTGACTCCGGTCAATTCCACGGTTATCAACATCTCCACGCGCGGTGACATCGTGACGCCCAGTGATGTGATCATCGGCGGGTTTATCGTCGGCGGGACGGATCCGACATCGGTGATCGTGCGTGCGCTCGGTCCTTCGCTCGGCCCGCTCGGCGTGCCGACTCCCTTGCCGAACCCGTACTTGGAGCTGCACGACAGCAACGGCACCCTCCTCTTCGCCAATGACAACTGGCGTTCCACCCAAGAACAACAAATCATCGCGACCACGATTCCGCCGACCGACGACCTGGAGTCGGCGATCGTCGCCACCCTTTCACCCGGCAGTTACACCGCGGTGGTACGCGACGCCAATTTCGCGACGGGCATCGCGCTGGTTGAAGTCTACGATCTGGAGCCGCAGTAGGCTCGCCTATCAAGGCGCCTCTGCTTCGCGCCTGCGCTTGGCCCGAAAGAAACTTTGCAGCAGCTCCGCGCATTCGTCGCGCAGAACGCCAGCCGTGACGTCGCATTGGTGATTGAGCGACGGGTTCTGGAGTAGATTCAGTAGTCCGCCCGCCGCGCCGCCACGGGGGTCGGCGCAGCCGAAGATCACCCGGCGCATCCGCACGTGGACAAGCGCACCGGCACACATGGGGCACGGCTCCTTGGTCACAAAGAGATCGCAATCCGTTAGGCGCCAATCGCCGAGCGCCGCTTCCGCCTGGGTCAGCGCCAGCATCTCCGCATGGGCCGTTGCATCTTTCAATAGCTCGACCTGGTTGAAGGCGCGCGCGATGATTTTTCCCTCCCGCGCCACCACCGCACCAATCGGCACTTCCTCCGCTTCGTAGGCTCGCGCCGCCATCCGGAGCGCCTCGCTCATGAAATAGGCATCGCTCTGCAGGTCGATGATCGTTTCCATAATGGACCTGTCTTATTCGCTTGAAAATGAGGCCTCTGCCGCTAAAGAATTCCGGGTGGTTAAAAAAAAATCACTCGATCCGGCCGTAAAGGCCACTCTTCTTAAAAAACTGGCCGACAAACAATACGTCCACCCTTGGACGGGGTTGCGAAATAGTTCTGTGATAAAGAAACTCCCGTCAATTTTTCTCGCCGGTTGGGTGGCTTTCACCGCCGCCAGCGCTGCCACCGAACAGGAAGTGGTCAATCAATCCTCGAATATCCTCCGCGATTTCTACCAGATGCCGGAGCGCCAGATCCCGCGCCGAATCCTGCGCGAGGCACACGGTCTCGCCATCATTCGCGTGCTCAAGGCTGGCTTCGTCGTGACCGGCAAGGGAGGCGAAGGCGTGGTCGTGGCGCGGAATGCTCATGGCTGGTCGGGTCCCTCCTTCGTCGGCTTGGGTGGCGCTGGCTGGGGCCTGCAAATCGGGGCGCAACTGACTGACTTCATCTTCGTGCTCAATAACGACGCGGCCGTCCGCGCCTTCTCGCGCGACGGCAACCTGAAACTGGGCGCGGACGTGAGCGCGGCAGCCGGGCCGGTCGGGCGCGACCTGCAGGCGGGGGTCACGCCGACCGCCGCGGTTTACACCTACAGCCGAAGCAAGGGATTGTTCGCCGGGATCTCCCTCGAAGGCGCCATCATCGGGACGCAGAAGACAGCGAATGAACGCTACTACGGAAGGCCGGTGGGGGCCCGCGCGATCCTGAGTGGGCGAGTGGCGCCACCTTCGGGTGCCCAGACGCTGCTCAATCTGCTCAATCGTTAGGGCAAAATCCACGTCGCACCCCGCGGCGAATTTCGCTTTACAGCGCTCGCCCGTTTGCGGCAGGGTCGCGGCGTGCGCGCCTTTTTCTTGTTCCTCAGCCTGGCGACCTGCCTCGCCTCGGCGCAGGCCCAAGAGCAGGAAAGCAAATTGGCCGACCGTCTGTTACGACCTGATATGTCGCTCGCCAACTCGGCGCAGGACAAGAAATTCACCGCCGTTGGCGGCACGTCGATTGACAAGAAATTCGTCGCCAAATCCTTTTATTCCGGCGACGAGAGAACCACCAAAACCTTCTGGGGCTTGAGGAGCTTCTTCTCCAAAGGATTTGCGACTGGAAAATTTTCCCGCGCCGAAGCGGCCGCGAACGCCAGGGCCAATGCAGAAATCGCCTATGCCAGCACCGAGTTCCCGACCAGGAAGAGCGCCCTCGTTCGCTCGTCGGCCGAGGAGGGCAAGGTCGCTCGGGTGCGCGAATACGCCGACAGCCGACCGTTTTTAGGAAAGGGCACGCGGCAAAAAAATCTCAGTCAGGAGGATAAACCCCTAACGATTGACGAAGTCCGCGAGCTCTTGAACAAGAGCAGGTAGCGAATCGCCGGATTGATCGTTGCGCGTTGGTTGAAGCCGCCCCAAGCTGGCGCACCTTGCGTGATGGACCCGGCGGAATCGTTTGAACTTCTCAAAAGCGGCGCGGCGCAGATCATCAGCGAAGCCGAGCTGCGCCAAAAGCTCTCGTTAGGCCGGCCCCTCCGGGTCAAGCTCGGGGTTGATCCCACGAGCGCCGACCTGCATCTCGGCCACACCCTCCTGCTGCGAAAGCTGAGGCAATTCCAGGATCTCGGTCACGAGGCGATCCTGATCATCGGCGATTTTACCGCCATGATTGGCGACCCGAGCGGACGCTCCGTCACCCGACCGCAACTGAGCCACGAGCAGGTGCTGGCCAATGCGGAAAGCTACCGCACCCAGGCCTTCAAGGTGCTCGACCCGGAGCGAACACGGATTGTTTGCAACGGCGATTGGTTCGAGAAGATGTCGTTCGCCGAGGTGATCCGGCTGAACAGCCGCGTGACGCTGCAGCAGATGCTGCAGCGGGAGGATTTCAAGCAGCGGATCGAGCAACAACAATCGATCAGGGCGCACGAGATTCAATATCCGATCATGCAGGGTTGGGACTCGGTCCAGGTGCAGGCCGACGTCGAACTCGGCGGAACGGACCAGCTCTTCAACATTCTCGTCGGCCGCGACCTGCAAAAAGAGGAAGGCCAGCCGGAACAGGTGGTTCTCGTCCTCCCCATCCTCGAAGGACTGGACGGCGTGCAAAAGATGAGCAAGAGCCTCAAGAATTATGTTGGCCTGACGGACTCGCCTAACGACATGTTTGGCAAGCTGATGAGCATCTCGGATGAGTTAATGGCGCGCTATTATTCCCTCCTCCTCGGGCGCGCGCAGCCGGCGGAGCTGCATCCGATGGAAGCAAAGAAGCAGCTCGCGCGCGAAATCGTCGCCACCTACCACTCGCCCACCGAAGGGCAGCGCGCCCAGGCGGAATGGGAACGCCGTTTCAGCGCCCGGCAACTCGATCAGGCGGAGTTGCCGGCCTTTGCCCCGCCCGCGGCCGAGCGCAATATCGTCTCGCTCGTCGTGGCGGCCTACGCAGGGGCCTTTGGCCTAACGAAATCGCGCGGCGAAGTGCGGCGCTTGGTGGAGCAGGGAAGCGTGCAATGGCGCAGCGAGAAAATTTGCGACCTGCAGGCCGAGATCGCGCTTCAATCCGGGGACGTCCTGCGGCTCGATAAGACCCGCGCCGTTCGGGTAAAGTAAAAGAGCGCGGTCCGGTTTCCCGGTCCCGCGCTCCTTCATGGAGAAATTTCTGTTCGTTAGGCCGAGACCGGCTCGAGCATTCCATACGCCGCCGAGCGCTCCGTCACCGGGGCAGCGATCCCTTCGAAATGCGCCCGCAGGCTGCGCAGCTCCGTGGTCAGAAACGCATCGACGAACCCAAACTTCCGGTCGAGCCACGCGTAAAGCTTGTTTTTGATTTCATAATGCACCGCCAGCGTGACCTCGGTGCAATCCGGTCGTACTTCCTCAAACTCGACCAAGCCCATCAGGTCGATGTTGCCGCCCCATGATTCAAAGGCGAACTGGTCCGGCGCGTCGCTCTCAAGCGCCGCCACCACCGTCCGCCCCTTAAATCCAAGCGGACCACGGAAACTGAAATCGAGCGTCTTGGATGATGTCATCGTCGCTTTGGTCACCATCACGAACTGGCGGCGATACGAATGGATGCTGGCGAGGCGGCTTTGGCACTCATCCAGCGACTGGCTCATGTGCAGGGTTTTTTGTAGCAACATAGGTTTGATGTGGTTTGTGCGTTACATTTAGCAATGCATGTGCCGAGGCCCCCTCTCCCTCTGGAAGCCGATCCTGAACGCCCTTATTTGTGTTCATTTCCGTTACACAACTGTCATCAATCCAACGTCCGTCCGATTACAGTAACCGGCTGATTTCCGGCATCATCTGGCGCAATGATGGAGCGATGTCGGCACTGTCACGGTCGAACCGTGGGAGAATCGGCAACGGCAGGCAGCGTTGCAGGATTTCTGCGTTGGTCGTGGCGGCAATCTCGGACGTTTCCGCGAGATGATTCAAGACCACGCCCACACATTTCAAGGCCGCCGCCTCGATGCTTCGGACCGTCAGCAGGACGTGGTTCAAACAGCCAAGCCGGTTTTGCGCGACGACGATCACCGGCAATCGCAATTCGGCAGTGAGATCGCTGCTGAAATAATCGGGCGTAATCGGTACCATCCAACCCCCCACTCCCTCGACCGCGACAAAGTCAAAACGCTCGCTCAGCCTAACGAATCCTGCGCGCAACGCCGGAAGGTCGATTTCCCTGTGCTCGACCGTCGCGGCGGTTAACGGTGCCGCCGGCGTGCGCAGCCAGACAGGATTCACTTCATCGATCGTCAGGCCAGGACTGCTCGCGGCGTGCAGCCGGACAGCATCGTCGCGATCGCCGCAGCAGATCGGCTTGTAGCCGGCGCAGCACAGCCCGCGCTCGCGCAAGCGTTCGAGGAGCCAAACGGTGAAACTCGTTTTGCCGACGCCCGTATCGGTGCCGGTGACGAAAACGCTCACGCCGCCGCCCGATCGGTGGCGAGCGAGCGCAACATCGACTCGAAGATCCGCGCGCCATCGCTGCTCCCCAGGCGCTCTTCACAGGCTCGATCCGGATGCGGCATCAACCCAAAGACATTGCGCTCGCGATTACAGATACCCGCAATGTTTTCGACTGAACCGTTGGGATTCGCGGTCGGCGTGACGCATCCCTTCTCGTCGCAATAGCGCAACAAAACCTGCTGCCGTTCGTTCAACTCGCGCAGCGTCGCTGCATCCGCGTAGTAACAGCCTTCTCCGTGCGCCACCGGCAGGCGAAGCAACGTCCCCACCGGCATCCCGCGAGTGAAAGGCGAGTCCGCCGCTTCCACCCGCGTCGTCACCATGTCGCAGACGAAATGGAGCGAGCGATTGCGCACCAGCGCACCGGGCAGAAGGCCCGCTTCGCAAAGAATTTGAAAGCCGTTGCAGACGCCGATGACCAGCTTGCCCGAGCGCGCTTCATCCATGACCGCGCGCATGATTGGCGAGAAACGCGCGATCGCGCCACAGCGCAAATAATCGCCGTAGGAAAACCCGCCCGGCAGGACAATCGCGTCCCAGCCGCGCAACGACGTTTCCTTGTGCCAGACATACTCCGCCTCGACCCCGGAGAGCCCGCGCAATGCGGCCAGACAATCCTGGTCGCAATTCGAACCGGGAAATTGAATGACGGCGAATTTCATCTGGTCGTTGGAATTCGATTTCGTTAGGCGACAAACCCTCGCCCTGCTCTCTTATCGGCGATCGCGGGTCATTTTTCAATTTACACGTCTCGTCGGCCTCAACCACCCTCGCAGGCAGTCATGCCGGAAAGCGGTTCGTCCAAGTCGGAGGGTATGCTGGCGAAGATTATCGTCGGCGTGGCTACACGACCCCTCGGACCGGCTCGGCTTACAATTTTCAAGTCGATGGCGACCTCGTCACCATTCAGGAATACACCCTCCAGATGATCACGGCCTAGGAACACTGCGCGGTCGTCGCGTGGACTTCGAATTCTATTCCGTCTCGCTCGGCATCCGCGGCCGCGGTTCGCTCGAAATATCGCCCGAGGGCAATCGGATCGCGCTCACCGTCGTCAATCCCATCAGCGGCCAGCGGGTGACGAGCGACCTGCAGCGGACCAACTAAACTGTCTCACGACTTCTCGTTAGGCATCTCCAGCCGGTAATCCTCGATTACCGGATTGGAAAGGAGATCGTGGCAGAGTTCGCGCAGCTTGGGTTCCTGCGCGGCGGCGTCGCCCTCGACTTCGATTTCCAGGTAACGCCCGATCCGGACGTCGCGCGCCGCCGTGAAACCGAGATGCTGCATCGCCTCGCGCACCGCGGCGCCTTGCGGGTCGAGCACCGTTTCCTTCGGCGTCACGATCACCTTTACTTTCATGCGCCACTATCAGCCGCCCTGCCCGCCGCCGGAAGTGAAAAATGTGATGTGCTTCTCACGGGATGTCAGACGCTTCGCTCTGCGAAGCGCGGGCGCCGGGGTGGAACGGAAGGCAGATGTTGCGCCACCTTCCCTCGCGCCTCCCAGAGGGAGGCGTCTACAACATCGCGTGGCCTGCTCTTTCGCCCCGGCGCAAAGCCGTTAAAGTCCTGCGTTATGGCGGAGCAAATTCTCGGAGGCAAAACCGGCGTCGTCTTCGGCGTCGCCAACAAACGCAGCATCGCGTGGGCGATCGCCAAGGCTTGGGCCGCGGCCGGCGCGCGGCTGATTTTCAATTACCAGGGCGAACGCCTGAAAGACAACGTCGAGGAACTCGTCGCTGAGTTCGGAGAAAACACGCCACTTTATCCGTGCGATGTTTCCAAGGATGAGGAAATCGCTTCTTTTTTTGCGAAAGTTAGCGAGCAGACCGAGCGGCTTGATCTGCTTCTCCATTCGGTCGCTTTCGCGCCCAAGGAAGCGCTCGAGGGCGATTTCCTCAGCACGACCCGCGACGCGTTTAGGACCGCGCACGACATCAGCGCCTATTCGTTAGTCGCGCTCACCCGCGCCGCGACGCCGCTCATGACCGATGGTGGAAGTATTCTCGCGATGACTTACTACGGCGCGGAGAAAGTGGTGCCGCATTACAACGTGATGGGCGTCGCAAAGGCGAGCCTGGAAGCCAGCACGCGCTACCTCGCCTACGATCTCGGTCCGAAAAAAATCCGCGTCAATTGCATCTCCGCCGGGCCGGTGAACACGCTCGCCGCGCGCGGAATCAGCGGCTTTTCCGCGATGCTGAAGCATTATCAGGAACACGCGCCGCTAAAGCGGAGCTGCGAACCCGCCGAGCTCGGCCAGACCGGTTTGTTTCTCGCCAGCGACGGCGCGGCCGCGATTACCGGCCAGGTGCTCTACGTCGACGGCGGCTATCAGATCATGGGGATGTGAGCCGTCAGCCGGGCGGCCAGGCGAGAGCGCGTTTGCCTAACAAATGGACGTGCAGGTGCGGCACGCTTTCCCCGGCGTCCGGGCCACTGTTGATCACCAGGCGATAGCCGCTCTCGCCCAGCCCGAGATCGCGCGCCACTTTCGCCGCGGTCAAAATCAACTTCCCCAGCACTTGCCGATCTGACTCGTTAGTCTCGGCGAGCCGCGCGATGACACGCTTCGGCACGATCAAGACGTGCACCGGCGCCTGCGGATTAACGTCGTGAAAGGCAATCACCTCGTCATCCTCGAAAACGATCTGCGCCGGGATCTCGCGCGCGACGATCTTCTCGAAAAGGGTCATCGAATCGAACAATTCAATTCCGCCACCTCCGCACCGCTGCAAATCTTCTCGCGGATGAAACAAGTCACTTCCTCGCGCAGCGCATCGCAGGCGCGGGTCCAGGTTTTGACGCCGCGCAGATGTTTGATCGTCGGTTGCAAACCAAAAAAATGCAGCCCGGTGGCGCCGGTTTCGATGATCGCGGCGACCCTTTTCTCAAGCAGATCGAAAAAGGCCAGCTCATAACCTGCGCCCGCCTCCTCCGCGATTTCGTAGAGCGAAACCGAAATCGGCGGCGGCGCGGGACTGAAATGCGGCACGATTTCGTTGTAACCGATGACTTTTAAGACGTAGCGCACCGTCTGGTTGAGCTGGCTGAACGCGACGACGGATTCGTCGGTCCGCAGCCGCATATAGAACGTAATGCTTTCGGTGACATGCTCGGTCAGCCACCAGCGCGGATAACCGGCGCGATCGGCCGCCTGCTTGATCGCGGCATGCAACCAATCGCGATTGAACTCGAAAAGCTGCCCGGAATCGGAGCGGAGGTAGGGAAATTCTTCTTTAAACGCGACCATTGTTTGCGGGTTCGTTAAACAACTCGGGCTGCAGCGCGTCCGGCTTGGCCCGCCGACCGAGCGCATGAATTTCATCGACGAAACGCTCGACATCCTCGAAGCGACGATGGACCGAGGCGTAGCGGAGGTAGGCGACCTCATCGAGTTCACGCAGCTTTTCCAGGACTTTGTCGCCAATCGCGGCCCAGGAAATTTCGCGCCCGCTCGTCTCCAGTTCATGCACGATATCGTCGACCGTTTTTTCGAGTGTCATCAGGCTGATGGAACGTTTTTCACAGGCCTTCGCCACGCTGTTCGCCAGCTTGCGGCGATCGAAGGCTTCATGCGTGCGGTCCCGTTTGATCACGCGCAGATCGGTCCGTTCAATTTCTTCGTAAGTGGTGAAACGGAAAGCACAGGCAAGGCAAACTCGCCGCCGCCGAATGCTGGAACTATCTCGCGATTGTCGCGAATCGATGACCTTGTCATCGCGATTTCCGCACTTTGGACAGCGCATGGTGTGGTCGGGAGAACCAACTCCACTACACGTGGTAGCGCGGAGGATGGCAAGAAGTTTCGACGCGGTGGTCGAAAAAAAATTGCGCAGCTCAGAAAATTAACGCGGCGGAAACTCGAATTCGGCTTTCTTTTTGTCCTTCGAGAGCGTGAGGTAGGCGCTAAAGTTCGAACCGCGTTTCGAAACAAAGCCTTCGATCAAACCCGTCTTGCCCAACTCGACCAAACGTTCCGCGTCTTCGGCGGAAATCTCTTTCCCGCACAGATTGCGTTTCAATTGGAAAACGACCCGCGGCGAGCCATCGGCCTGCGGCTTGGCGACGACAAAAGCTTCGTCCGTTTGATAAAGATCGCCCCGGTGAATTTTGCTTTCGCCCAGCTTGACGGCTTTCGTCAGGTCTAGCGGTGGTTTTGCCTGGCGGGGCGCGCCTTTGCCGTTTTTCGTCCCGCCCTCGCGTGGTTTGCGGGGCGGAAATTCCCAGTTGATTTTGGGGCCCTGCCTAACGAGATAGGCGTCAAACGGCCGGCCCTTCTTCGAGGTGAATTTTTCGATCAGGTCGGTCTTGCCGTGGGTCACGAGCTGGACCACCTGCTCGCGCGTGATCTCCTTCTGGCACATCAGCCGGCCGACTTTGAATGTTTCCTTCCAGTCCTCCCCATTCCGTTCGCGTAACACATAGTTGGTCGCCGCTTCGCAAAGTTCCGCGCCGGTTTTCGGGTCGGTCCAGAACGGAACGAGCGCGTTGACATCAATCTTGTTGCCGAAATCCAGCTCCGCTTTTTTGCGGCCGGGATTCTTCTCATCTTCTACGATCCGAATTTTCGAGGGAAAACGATTGCCCGTTTTCGCGGAAACAAATCCATCGAGCGGACCGATCTCGCCTTCGGCCACGAGCTGGCGAACCTCCTCTTCCTCGATCTTGCGCCCGCTCATCACCTTGTAAATCATCAGCCCACCGTCCTGCGATTTGTAACCGCGCAGGGTTTCGACCATCGGCTTTCCATCGGTCGGTGAAATAATATCGGTGACACGCGAATTGGACTCGTCCTCCTCGAAGTTCTTCGTCCGCTCGACGATGCCTTTGGTCACCTCGACGATTTCCGCCATGAAATCGCGCCGCGGAAATTTGCCGTGCTCCATCTGGCGCAACTTGAATTCCCATTCGCCGGTCATGTCCGGCTTGGTCAGCGCGTCGGCCTGGACCGCGGAGAGGAACTGGAGCAACGATTCCGCTTTCGTCGTCGGCACGAGTTCGCGCTGGTTGCGCTCCAGATATTTTTGGTTGATCAACCCGTCGATCGTGTCGGCGCGCGTCGCTGGCGTCCCGAGACCGCGCTCTTTCATCGCCTCCGCCATTTCCTCGTCGTCGACGAGTTTACCGGCGCGCTCCATGGCGGAAAGGAGAGTCGCTTCTGTGTGACGCGGGGGCGGCTTGGTTGTCTCGGCGTGCAGCTCGGCGGAAATGGTTTTGGCCTGCGAGTTATCTGCGCTCGTGAGGGCGGGCAGCGCCTTGGCGTCCCCCGAATCATCGACCGTCGTCTTCCCGTAGACCGCGAGCCAGCCGGACGCGGTTAGGACTTTGCCTTCAGTCTTGAAATCGTGTTTGCCCGCCACAGTGCTGATGCGGGTCGTGACATCAAATTCGGCCGCCGGAAAAAACGCCGCGACGAAACGGCGCGCGATCATGTCGTAAACCTTACCTTCCATTTCATCGAGATGAGTCGGTGCAGTGCCGGTCGGGATGATGGCGAAGTGGTCGGAGATCTGCGCGTTGTTGAAAATGCGCTTATTCGGGCGCACCCAGCCGTTCTCGAGCGCGGTCTGGCCATGTTTCTCGAGGTCGCCGGGAAGTTCGCCTAACGTTTGCTTGCAGGTGGCGATGTAATCCTCTGGCAGCGCGCGCGAATCGGTTCGCGGATAAGTGATGACCTTGTGCCGCTCGTAGAGCGCCTGCGCGATCTGCAGGGTGCGGCGAGCCGAGAGGCCGTAGCGATTGTTCGCTTCGCGTTGCAAAGTAGTCAGATCGTAGAGTCGCGGCGAAGCCTGGTTCGATGACTTCTTTTCCTCGCTGACTTTCGCCAGCGGCTTGCCCTGGCAGGCCGCGAGCGCGGCTTCCGCGATCGCTTTTTCCCAGACGCGATCGATCCGGTCGTGCTCGTTTTTCTCGTCCTTTTTGAAATTCGGCCGCTGATAAACGCCTTCATAGGCGCCTTTCGCGATCTCGAATTTTGCGATTACGCGCCAATAATCCTGCGGCTTGAAATTGCGAATCTCCAGCTCGCGGTTGAAGACGATCGCGAGCGTTGGTGTTTGCACGCGACCGACCGAGGCGACGTTGCCGCCGCGCGAGCCAAACATCCGTTTCGTGATGGCGCGCGTGCCGTTGATCCCGATCAGCCAGTCGCTCTCACTGCGCGAGCGCGCGGCGTCGGCGAGGCCGGCCATCTGCTCACCTTCCCGCAAAGTGCGAAACGCTTCCCGGATTCCTCCCGCGGTCATCGTCTGCATCCAGGCGCGTTTCACCGGGAGCTTGGACTTCGAGAGCTGGTAAAGATTTTGGAAGATCAACTCACCCTCGCGCCCGGCGTCGCAGGCGTTCACGGCCAGGTCGATGTCCTTGCGATGAAGAAGTTTCTTGAGCTGGTTGTAGCGATCTTTCGAATCGGCGATCGGTTTCAGCCCGAATTTTTCCGGGATGATGGGGAGCGTCTCGAGGCGCCAAAAGCCGTATTTCTTTTTGTCGATGTCCTCGGGCATCTCGAGCTCGACCACATGGCCGACGGCCGACGAGATGACGTACTCGTCGTTCTCGAAGTGGTCGCCCCTTTTCGGCACTTTGCCCAAGGCGCGCGCGAGGTCTGCGGCAACGCTCGGTTTCTCGGCGATGATGAGGGTCTTGGCCATGAAGGGATGCCAACTAGACCTCGTTGGCGTAGTTTGCAAGTCACCGCAGCACGAAGCGCGCGCGCTATGAGAGCTTGACGAAATATTTCCCGGGCAGCTGTTTGACGAGGCGCTTCAGTTCCAGCCGGAGGAGCACGGAGGAGACGGTGGCACTGGGGAGTTCGCAGGTCGTGGCGATCCGGTCGATCGGCGTCTCGGTCGGATTGATCGCGTCGTAGACGCGGCGTTCGTCCTCGCTCAGCTCCGGCAGAACCCGCGCTGAGACCTCCGGCAGCTTCTGTTTTTCCGGGAGGAGAATTTGCAGATCGTCGAGGATGTCGCTCGCGTCCATGACCAGTTTCGCACCTTGCTGGATAAGACGATTCGAGCCGTGCGCCGTCGGGGCGTTGATGTGGCCGGGCACGGCGTAAACGGACCGGCCCTGCTCGAGCGCCTGCGCGGCGGTGATGAGCGCGCCGCTGTTTATCCCGGCTTCGACGACGAGAATGCCGTGACTCCAGCCGCTAATGATGCGGTTGCGCATCGGAAAAGTCTGGCGGTCCGGCTCGACCGCCATCGAGAACTCGGAGAGGATGGCGCCGTTTCCGCTGCGAATCTTGTCCGCGAGCGCGGCGTTCTCCGGCGGATAGAGTTTCGTTAGGCCGGAACCGATCACGGCAATCGTCCGGCCCTTCGCCGCCAACGCGCCCTGATGCGCCGCGGTGTCGATCCCGCGCGCGAGCCCGCTGATGATGGTGAGCCCCGCATAGGCGAGCTGATAGGAAAGTTTCTTCGCGCACTCCGCGCCGTAATGGCTCGTGCGGCGCGACCCGATCACGCCGATAGCGTGCTGATCGCGCTCCGTCAGTTCGCCCCAGACGTAGAGCACGATCGGCGGCGCGTGGATCTCGCGCAGCTGGCGCGGATACATCGGCGACTGCGCGGTAATCACCTCCGCGCCGAAATCGCGAATGCGTTCGAGCTCGGCGGAAAGATCGACCGTGCTTTCCCAATTCGCGATTTGTTCCGCAACCTCATTCCCGATGCCGTCGATGGAGCGCAGTTCGTTTCTCCTCGCGGACAAAATTCGCTCCGGCGTTTCGAAGACCTCGAGCAACTTGCGCAAACGCACCGGTCCCATCTGCGGAACCATGTTGAGCGCGATGCAGGCTTCGGTGCTGTTCATGGATGGCAACCGAAGGTCGGAGACTTGTCGTTAGGCGCGAGCTCGCGCGGTAAAACTAGAACGGAATCTCGTCGTCGTCCGGCTCGGCGGGCGCATTTTTTGGCGCGTTTTTCGAACTGGCGCTCGGTTTGGCTGAGTGCGGCGGCGCTTCTCCGCTGCCGCCTTCTTCACCACCACCGCCGCCGCCGCTTGGACGGCCGCCCAGCATTTGCATCATCTCGCCGATCACCTTGAGTTTGCTGCGCTTTTGGCCCGATTGCTTGTCATCCCAGGTATCGAGTTGCAGCCGGCCTTCGATGAAAACGGACCGGCCCTTCTTCAAATATTCGCCGGCCACTTCGGCGGTGCGACCCCAGAAGGTCACGTCGACGAAGGTGACTTCTTCGCGCTTCTCGCCGGTATCGAGGGTGTATTGACGGTTCACGGCAATCCCAAGATCCGCGACTGCGCTGCCCTTCGGCGTGTAGCGTACTTCCGGATCGCGGGTCAGATTGCCCAGGAGGAAAACCTTATTGTAGCTGGCCATGCGACTTTTCTAGCGGATCTACTTCTCGGCGGCGACTCTCTTTTTCGCCGGCGGCGCTTTTTTGTCGCTCAAGCGCTGGTAGTGCTGCCGGTAGACTTCCGGGTCGAGCTTGAACTTCGAGCGCAGTTTCGTGATCAACTGCGAGTCGGCGTGGAAGATGAAATTGACGAAAAAACCGGAGTCGAGTTCGCCCGCGACGTAGGAGAACGGCCGCTTGTCCATTTTCTGGACCTGCTCGATCTGCGCGCCCTCTTTTTGAAATTCGGACTCGAGACGGTCCACGATATCCTTCACGGCATCATCCTTGCCCTGCGTGTTGAGCACGAGCAACGCCTCATAACGATTCTTCATAATTCTTCAGGTGGTTTGTTGAAAACATTCATCGCAGCAAACAGTCCTTTGTCGACCGCGCACTTCGCCGCTTCCGCCGCGCGCACGATCACTTCATCGAGGATCGGTTTTTCTTCTTCAAAAAAGCGACCGAGCACGTAATCGACCGCGCCCTCGGAGGGCGCGCCGCCGATCCCGACCCGCAACCTCGGGATTTCCTCGGTGCCGAAATGTTCGAAGATCGACTCGAGGCCGTTGTGTCCGCCCGAGCTGCCCTGCGACCGCAGGCGCAAGCGGCCGAGCGGCAGCGCGAAGTCGTCGAGCACGACGAGAATTTCCGCCGCCGCGATTTTGTAGAAATTGGCGATCGCGGCGAGCGGCTGACCGCTGCGATTCATATAGGTTGCCGGTTTCACCAGGAACACGTCGCTTTTCGCCCAGGCTGCGCCCCATTTTTCCGAGTAATCCCACGGGAGCTTTGCATCGGCGGCCAGCCGGTCGAGCACCATGAAACCGACGTTGTGCCGCGTTCGTTGATACTCGCGCCCGGGATTCCCGAGGCCCGCGATCAGGCGAATCGGCGCGACTGCTTCGTTCACGTCCGTTCCGGCGCAGGGCGCGGAAGTTATTTCTTCGCTTCCTTCTCTTTCGCGGGGGCTGCACCCTTCGAGGGCGCGGCCGGCGCGGCACCACCCTCGGCCGGCTCCTTCTTGGCCGTGATCACTTCGGGCGCCGTCGGAGCTTCCTCCGCCGCCGCGACCGGCTCTTCTTCCACCGTCGGCGCGAGGACTGAGAACGCGGTCAGATCAGCTGGCACACGCGTGGTCACGCCGGATGGGAGCGGAAGCGCGCGGACGTGAATCGAGTCGCCGATATTGAGATGCGAAACGTCGACCGTGATCACGTCGGGAAGATCGCGCGGCAGACATTCGATCTCGAGAGAGCGGATATTTTGCTCGAGCAAGCCGCCGAAGGTCTTGACGCCCTCGGGGAGTCCGGTCGGCTCGAGCGGGACATCGGCCTCGATCATTTCGTCCATCGAGACGGCGTGAAAATCGATATGCAAAATGTCGCCGCCGAGCGGGGCATGTTGCACTTCCTGCACGAGCGCGAGGCGGCCGGCCTTTTCGCCCTCGATCTCGAGTTCGACGAGAATGTTTTCGCCGGAGGCGTGACTGAGCATCAGCGAGATGTCGCGTTTCGAGATTTGCAGCGCCTCGGCCTTGGTCTTGCCGCCGTAAATGATTGCCGGTACGGCGCCTTGCGCCTTGATTTTGCGGACCGCGGACCGCCCCGTGCCGGTGCGCCGGGTCGCCGAGAGTTTTACTTGTTTAGCCATGGTTTCAGTTTGCTAGTGCGCGCCGTTATCAATCTTGAAGAGCGACGAAACGGACTCGTCATTATGAATCCGCTTGATGCTCTCCCCGAGCAGCTCAGAGACGCAAAGCACCGTGGTCGTAAAGCCTTCCACGGTGCGAACGGGCACGCTGTTGGTCGTTATTAATTCCTTAATTTCGGATTTTTGCAACCGCTCGATCGCGACATCGGCCAGGACGGCGTGCGCGACCCCGGCGTAGATGTCGAGCGCGCCGTTCTTTTTCAGCAAAGTCGCGGCGGAAGTCAGCGTGCCCGCGGTCTCGGTCAGGTCATCGACCAGGAGCACATCGCAGCCCTCCACTTCACCGATCAAATAGAGCGCTTCGGTCTCCGTGGCGCTCTTGCGTTGCTTGGCGACGATCGCGAGGCTGGCGCCCAGCGCCTGCGAGTAGGCGCTCGCCATTTTCAGGCCGCCCACATCGGGCGACACGACGGCCGTCTTGCGGGTCAACTTTCCGCGCAAGTGAGGAATCAACACCGGCAGCGAATACAAATGGTCCACCGGAATGTCGAAGAACCCCTGCACCTGCTGCGCGTGCAGATCCATCGTCAGGACCCGGCTCACGCCCGCGGCACAGAGCAAATTGGCGACCAGCTTCGCCGTAATCGGGACGCGCGGCTGGTCCTTGCGATCCTGTCGGGCGTAACCGAAAAACGGGATGACCGCCGTGATGCGATCGGCGCTCGCGCGCCGCGCCGCGTCCACCATGATGAGCAACTCCATCAAGTGCTCGTTCGTCGGCGGACAGGTGGGCTGGACGATGAAAACATCGCGACCGCGAATGTTCTCGTCGATCTTGATGTAGGTTTCGCCATCCGGGAACGAGCTGATCGTTGCCTGGCCAAGCGGGACGCCGATGAACTTGCAGATCCGCTGGGCCAGCTCGCGATTGGCGGACCCGGAGAAAACTTTAAGCTCAGGTTGGAGAGCAAACATCAGTCGAGGGCCGGTAGCTTAGGCGCGATTATTCAGAGTTGGCAAAGGAATCCGAACGAGCCTGGAAGATTCCTACCACAAAAAAACGGAGGCGACGGAAAACTCTTCCGTCGCCTCCGACAAACACCAGGCAAATTTTCCACCGGAGCTCCAGGCGACATGCTCCGTTTGATCGGTTCAAGAAATATCAAAAACGGCCGACGGCGTCAATCAAACTTTGGCGCCTCCCGGCAACGTCAGTTCTGGAAGGAGGCGCGGACCTTCGCCTTTTTCTCCTCGCAATCTTCATGCAGGCGCCGGATCTCCGCCGCCAGTTGCGCCTGAAGTTGCTCAAACTCCTGGAAGGTTCCGGTCAAGCCCGCCTCGCGGATTTTGTCCTGCAAAAAGAGTTCCTTCTCCGCGATCCGCGCCTTGTAGGTGGAATCGATTTCCGCGATTTGCGCCTTTTGCTCGTCAGTCAGCTTGACCGTCGGCGCGCTTTTCTCGAGGCGCTCCATCGCAAGTTCATACGCTGATTTCATCTTCCGCTCCTTTCCCTGCTCCTGATCGTAATCGTAATCGACGCATTGCGCAGGCGAAATCCGTTCCTAAGTTCCCCTTCCGCATGCCGCCAAAGATCCGACTCCTCAGCACCGATTTCGATGGCACGCTCGTCTCGCACGCGAGTGACCCGGTCTTTGATCGCGACTGCATGGAGTTGATCCGCGAGCTGCAACGGAACGGCGCGCTCTGGGCCATTAACACCGGCCGTTCGGTCAGCCTGCTCGAGGAAGGCCTGGAGGATTTTGCCTTCCCGCTCCAGCCTGACTTTATTCTCACGAGCGAGCGCGATGTTTTTCGCCCGACACAAGACGGCTGGGAACCTTTTGGCGATTGGAATGCGCGCTGCGCGCACGCCCACGCCGAGCTTTACCAATCCGCCTCCTCCATCCTCGCGGAGGTGATCGATTTCGTCAGCCGCCAAACCAAGGCGAGCGTCATCTACGAAGCGGACGAGCCCGCCGGCCTGATCGCCTCGAGTGAGGAAGAGATGGATCG
Source organism: Spartobacteria bacterium (assembly GCA_003169975.1). GTDB lineage: Bacteria > Verrucomicrobiota > Verrucomicrobiia > Chthoniobacterales > UBA10450 > Palsa-1392. Next base: position 34,066 of record PNAA01000036.1, read on the forward strand.
CCTAACGAAATTCATCGACCAGGCCAAAGCCGGGGAACCGCAGTTTCATTACCAGCGCAACACCATCTATCTGCGCTTTTGCCACGCCGATTATCACAAAGGCGCCGCCCTGGAAGAACTTTCGCGGCTCACCGAAATCCCGCGCGCCGCCATTTTTGCCGCGGGCGATCATCACAACGACATCTCGATGCTCGATGGTCGTTATGCCGCGCTCCCGGCGTGCCCGGCCAACGCCATCGCCGAAGTCAAGGAGGCCGTTCGCCGCGCCGGCGGCTGGGTGGCGGAGAAGGAACACGGCGCGGGAGTGCACGAAGCGCTCCGGCACTTTCTGGAGTAGAGGCGGCCGGGTCGGCCGCTCGCGCCAAGGCCGCGCGGGGATTTGTAGGGCGGGCGCTCCGCCTGCCCTCGGTGACGCCAGGCAAGCGAAGCGCTTGCCCTGCAATCTGAAATCGCTACGGCACGACCGTGAGTGTGAGATCGTTTCCGTCGCCGCCTTCGTAGTCGGCTTGCAGGTTGTTCCCGTTCACATTCACGATCGCGCCGTCCGGCAGGTTGCTGAAGCTGCCCGCGATCGGCGTCGCCGCGGTGTTCTTGATCAGCGTCAGGACTGTCCCTTGGGTCAATGTGCCTTGCGTCTGTCCGCTCAGGTTGGAGGTCGCTCCGCTATTGATAGTCACTCCATTGGCCACCACCTTGTCGGTCTTCGATTTGTTCCGTTTCGCTTTGAAGGTGTAGGTGTAGGCCGCGCCGCTATTGAAGGTCAGCGCGCTCTGGATCGTGAGGGTCGCCTGTTGTTTGCCGCCATGCGCCGGGGCCAGGAACCCGCTGTTTACCGTCACCGCCCCGCTGATGATCCCACTCCCGCCTAGCGTCCCGCCGTTGACTGTCAACGCTCCCGTCCCCGTCGCAGACCCGCTGCGGTTGGCAACTACCAGCGTTCCCGCGCTCACGGTCGTTCCAGCAGTGTAAATATTCGCGCCGCTTAGAGTGAGTGTCGTCAGTCCTATCTTCGAAATCGAGCCACCAGGCGGAGTGTCGGCGATAACCCCGGAAAAGCTCGTGCTCAGGGCATTACTGCCGATGGATAAGGTTCCTGTCCCTATCTGGATTGCTCCATTTCCTTCGAGCGAGCCGATAGTGACACCGGGCAGAGCATGGCTATAAGCTATGTTGAAGCCGCCGCTCCCAAACGCTTCGATCCGGGCTGTACCACCATCGCTCGAATCCATGAATTGAAAGCCGCTCCCCGGATTGGCCACGAGCACTGAGTTACCGGCATTGGCGAAACCCTCGAAATTCATTAAACCACCAACGAAGCCGCCATTAGAAGGCCCGTTCGTAGTGAACGTAGCATTGGCCGCAGTTGAGTTTTCCGAGAAAACGACCACGCCACCCGCAGCGTTTACGCCGCCGGCTCCATTAACTGTAAAGTCACCGCTGCCAGCAGTCGCATCTCCCGCAAAATCAACCTCACCGCCATCGCCGGACGTCCCACCGTTCACTGTGAAAACCCCATTGGACGCACTCGCCATGTCCATAAACAAAGCGATCCCGCCAAAGGCGTCCCTCTTTATGGCGCCACCCAGGACAAACGAGGCGCTGCCGGCATTGGATGAGTCGAAGAAAAGTATCTCTCCGCCGATTAACCGGGCCAACTGGCCCGGATCAATCTGATAACTCGTCGAGATGCCGGCTGATGCGTCGTTCTTAAATACAAGGAAATTCTGATCCCCCGAGCGGTCGGAACCGATCACGAACGCTTGCAGAACTCCCGAATTATTCACTACACCGGGGCCGCTAAGCGTAAAGGTCGTCGAACTATTCTCCGCCTGGACAGAGAAAGCACTCGCGTCCGGATTAAAGACAATGCTGTTAACCTCTGTAGTCGCGGATAGGCTCACGGTCGTTTGATTTGAAACACCAAAGGTCGCTGTGTCGGATGGGCCATTCGGCACGCTCATCGGTGTCCAGTTAGCCGCGGTATTCCAATCCGCGCTGCCAGGGCTAATATTCCAGGTGGCGCTGGCGGCGAACGAGGTTTCGGAACCAAACGCGAGACACGTAATGAGTGTACGTAACGCTGCAAGTTTCAGACGGGCCAAACGTTCACCGCGGGCTCTTCTCGCTGACCTTGAGTCCTTGCAATTTATCATAAACTTCACTTTAACTGCGCATCAAGAAAACGCGATGACACGGGAACTGATACGCTGAGCGAATGGATAGCCAGCGTCATACTCGTTCCAGTAGGCGAAGGCGTGCAGACTGCTATCGCGTATGGTTTCAACCTGATAAAGGGAGAGCAGTTCCGGAGGATTTTGAGAGTCCATGATCTGGTTGTAATTGGATTGTTCTCGTGATGTAAAGAACTTGTCGAGTTCTCCGCCTTATTTTTCGGTTAACTTCACCTTCGAGTGAGCAATCGCGCGTTGTCGGCGAGAACACCTTGCGCCGGCTGGCGCTTCGCGAAGGGAGCGCCAGCGGCGGGGTTGCACTCAAGCTGTCGGCAGCGGCGTGGAGGGGTGTGACGGGTGGGTCGGTGGGGGTGGCGGGGTCCTGGGCGAGGGTGCCGTCGTCATTGATGTAGACGACGCCCACTTACGGGCTTTGGCCCGGCGGCTGGAGGGGCTGGGATCCGGGCGGATTTTCTTTACCGCGGAGAGCGCAGAGGTCGCGGAGGAGGCAGGGTCAGTAAAAATCCATCCCAATCTCTGCGCTCTCTGCGGCCTCTGCGGTTAGTCCCTGAGGAGGCGGTCCGGGCGATGCGCTGAGATGGCGCGCATTAAACGCCCAGCCGGAGCCGGTCGTCCTGGGCGAGGATTTCGCCTAACGGGGGCCAGCTCACGGTCGTGTCGATGTCGTGAAAGGCGTGCAGGTAAACCGCGACCGCTTCGGCGGGATACTTCGCGAGCAGCTGATCGATGGTCTTGCGCACGTCCTCTTTCGGTGGCGACTCGGGCAATTGCTCGACCGTGCCATCTTCATCGTGCGCGATGCCTAACGAGTCCAGGAAATCGCAGAGCATCGGCTTCTGGGCGCCAAGCAGCCAGGCCTGGAGCAGATGAGCCGCCAGCGTGTCGCTGATCTTGCGCCCGAGCGCCGCCTGCAGCCACGCGTAGCGTTCCGGCGGCGGTTTCCGTTCGATGAAAACAGCCCGCAGGTTGCGCTGATTCGCCAGCCCTTGGACCGCGCTCTTGAAGACTGGCGTTTGCTCTTTCTGCAGCCAGGCCAATATCTCGACGGCCAAAGCCGGCGACATGTGCTGGAAAATTTCGTGGGATTTCATCGGATTGGGCCAGCCATGGCGGGCGAAACAACTTCGGATGCCCGGTACTTGCGGATGTGTTTCGCGGCAAAACTGTTCGTCATGTAGGTGAGAAGGAGCACCCAGAAGGTGAGCGCCAGGCCAAAAAGCGGGAACTGCAAGGCAAGCGGGAGCGAGTAAATGATCGCCATGAGCGGAATCCAGACCGCCCAGGTGGCGAGCAGGGTCGGCACGATCTTGTCGCGATAATGTTCCCAGGTAAACCCGCGCCCTAACGACTCCAGGCTGAAGCCGCTGTTCTTCCATTGATAGGTCAGCACCCCAAAGGGCGCGGCGAAAAACGGATTGTAGCCAAACTGGTCGAGGCAAATCTTGGCCAGCACCACCGGGTAGGTGACGACGTTGCCCAGCCAGGCGGCTTCACCCCGGTAAAGTAAATCGACTAGCGAACCGTCGATCGCCCAGATGGGCACAGTGAATAACAGGTTGCGCAGGTTGCGCCGCTTCGGGCGTCCGCGCTGAAAAAAGAGGACGAGAAAAATTTCCGGCACGAGCGCCCCCGCGGCCACGGCCGCGAGAACGACAAACGCCAGACCGTGGCGCAGTTTGTATTCGGCCACCTCACTGAGGATGCGCGCAACGGCCGGACTCCAATAGTAACCGATGAGCAAGGCCAGCATCGCCGCCTGGATCAAAAGCGCCGGCGCGAGGTTGGCGCGGGCCGCTTCCCAGCCGAGCGCGAGTGAGGTGCGATGATGGGGACGGCGCGCAGTCATCGCCGCCTCAGAAAAGCTGCGGCTGGCGGTCTTCCTCAAGCTGCGGCTGGCCGACGATAGAGCGAATCTTCTCGATCATTTCGCGAAAATCGTAGGGCTTTTGGACGGTGTCGAGCACGCCGGCGCGCAAGATTTCCGTGCGCAGGTTCGGCTCGAGGTAGCCGCTGGCTACGATCGCGCGCACGCTTGGCTTGATCTCCTTCATCCGGAGGAAAACGTCGCGCCCGCCCAGCCGGGGCAGCCCCAGATCGCAGACGACGAGCCCGATCTCGTCGGCGTACATTTCGAACATCTCGACCGCCTCGATGCCATCCTTCGCCGCCAGGACGCGATAACCGTCGCCTTCCAGCATCATGACCCCGAGTTCGCGCAACACTTCCTCGTCCTCCACCAGCATGATGGTGCGCGCCGGATCGTTAGGCGCGCCCGCACTTCCGTCGCCGCCCGAGGCCGGCTCGGTCGCGCTGCTCAGCGGCAGATAAACGCTAAAGGTGGTGCCGAGGCCCGGCTCGCTCTCCACCTGGACAAAGCCGCGATGATTGTTGACCACGCCATAGACGACCGAGAGCCCAAGACCGGTCCCCTTGCTCCGTTCCTTGGTGGTGTAAAACGGCTCGAAAATGTGCGGCTTGACGCGTTGGCTAATGCCGGTGCCGGTATCCATGACGCGCACGAAAAGGTAACGCTCGGCATTCACGCCGCTGAAATATTCGCGCAGCTCATCGCCGGCCGTGACCCCGGTGATGAGCGTGATCGTGCCGTCGCGCGGGATGGCGTCGCGAGCGTTGACGCAGAGGTTGAGCAGGACCTGGTGAATCTGGCTCCGATCCGCCTTGGCCGGCGGTAAGTTTGGTTCCAGTTGAAGGACGAAATTGATCGTCTTGGGAAAGGTCGCAGCCAGCATTTTTTCGAGTTCATGCACAAGCACGTTCAAGTCGAGCGCCGTGAACCGCGCCTCGGTCTGGCGCGCGGAGGTCAGCAACTGCTGGACGAGCGAGGCTCCCCGCGCCACGGCATCGCGCACCACTTTGATGGCCTCGGGCATTTGCTCGGGATGCTTTTTCCAATCCTCGAGCCGCATGGTGTTGCCGAGGATAATGGCGAGGATGTTGTTAAAATCGTGCGCGATGCCGCCGGCCAGCGTGCCAAGGCCTTCCATCTTCTGCGCCTGGATGAGTTGCTGCTCGAGACGTTTGCGTTTGGTGTCGTTGAAGAGGTAGCCCTTCAACTCGGTCAGCTGTCCCGCGGCGTCGAAATTGCCGATGAACCGCGCCGCGACGTAAACACTGTCGCCATCGCGCTGTCGCATCTCGATTTCGTGGCGCTCCGTGCTCTCGTTAGGCCGGAGACTGGCGAGTAGCTCGACGCCCTCCTTCTTGGTGTGCAACAGGGAGAGAAAATTCGCGGCCTGCGCTTCCTCGATCGAGTCGAAGCCGAAGATCTGCGCGAAGGCGGGGTTGCAGGTGATGATCGAACCGTCCGGCTTCATGATCAGGTTGCCGGTGAGATCTTCATCGACAAAGCGCCGGTAACGCTCCTCGCTCCGCCGGAGCGCCTCCTGCGCCCGGATCCGGTCGGTCACGTCGACGCTGAGCTGGAGTAATGGGGCGTCGGGCGCTGTCCCCTGCAGCGTCCAGCCGGTGGAAGCGACGATCTCCACGCCATCGCGGCGCGTCTGCCGCAGCTCCCCTTCCCAGTGCTGTTTTTTCTGCAGGGTCCGAATCACCTCCGCGAGAGCCTCGGGTGGACCCGTCTGCAGCAGCGCGTGCACATCCCGCCCCGCCGCCTCCTCGCGCGCCCAGCCGTACATCCGCTCCGCGCCGCGATTCCAATAGGAGATTTTTCCCGAAGCGTCCGAAATGACGATGGCGTCATTCGCCAGGTCGAGCAGTTCCGCATGCTGTAAAAGCTCCTGTCGCACCTTCTGCAAATCGCGTTCCGTGTGCGCCTCGTGGATGACGCGGCGGAGCGACGGGACGAGCCTTGGGAGATGTTCTTTCCGAATAAAGTCCGTCGCCCCTGCGCCAAGCGACTCGCCCACCTGTCCGGAGTCATCCGTGCGCGAGACAAAGATGAACGGCACGTCCGGCTGCTTTTCCCGCGCCATCGTCAGGGCGCGAAGACCGTCGTATCCCGGGCCATGACTCTCCGCCAGGATGATATCAACCGGTCGCTGGGTGATCTCCTCGAGCAACGCCCGCTCACTCCAGACCCGAATCAGCTCGCATTCGACTGCGCCATTCTGCAACTCCGCGCGAACCAATTCGGCGTCGGCGTCGTTGGTTTCGAGATGAACGATCCGCAATAAACCCATTGTAAAAAATTATTTCCGGGCAAATGCCGGGCGAGCGCGCAGTGGAATCGATTGTTCGTTAGGCATGATCGGAACCGACTGGCCGCCGTGGTCTACACTCGTCGCACATCAGCGAAAGCGTTGCCAGCCCCATTTCGCGGTTCTCTTCGCCTAACGACTTGAATCAGCCGCTTCCGCCCGCGGCGATTCCGGTCCGCGATGGCTCACCTCGGCCGCGAAATAGAAATAGGCCAGGAGCGCTCCCAGCACCACCAGGAGCAGAAAAAGAAAGCTCAGCGCGCGCCAGGTGCCGCGCTGCGCCCGTGTCTTTTGCCACGAGGCACGTTTCAGCATCAATTCCATCTCCAGCGCTTTCGCCAACGCTTCGGGATCGGCCGCGGGCGGTTTGGGTTCGTTGGCTCCGGACATAAGGCGAACATTCACACGGCAGCGGCCTCGCGCAACGCCGCGCAGCCGGAGCTTTCGAATCGCCTTTTTGCTGCCACCGCCGGCCGCCTTGAGTAGCTTCGACCGATGAAAGAACCTTGGAGCTCCGCCGCGCCGGCCAGGCGCAAGTTGCTGGCCCCAATCCTCCCGATGCTCTTCTTCGTCCTGCTCCTCGGAATGGGCAACACTCTCAAGACACCGGGCGCGGCGCTCTGGCGGGCCGCGCCGGAGTTTTGGATTTACCCGCTGCAAACTCTCCTCGGCGCCGGGCTCCTGATCTATTTCCGCCGTGAGTACGAGTTCCATCGCTTGCGTCGCCCAGTCTTCGCCACCGCGATCGCCCTGCTCGTCTTTATCCTCTGGATCGCGCCGCAGCAGTTCTTCCGTTTTCCAGCGCGCGTGGTTGGTTTCAACCCCGACATCTTTGCCGCGGAGCCGGCGCTTTATTGGACGACACTGGCGGCGCGTTTCCTCCGCCTCGTCGTCGTTGTGCCGCTGATCGAGGAAGTCTTTTGGCGCGGGTTCTTGCTTCGTTACCTGATCACGGAGAAATTCGAGACGGTTCCTTTCGGCGACTTCTCCTGGCTTTCCTTTGCCATCGTCACGCTTGCTTTCGGCTTCTCGCATTCCATCGCGGATTGGCCGGCCGCGTTCATCACCGGCGCGCTCTATAACGTGGTCGCCTACCGAACGAAAAGTCTCAGCTCCTGCGTCCTCGCCCACGGGTTGACGAATCTGGCGCTCGGCCTCTGGATTGTGGCGACGAAACAATGGGGCTTCTGGTGACCCGTAGACGCCATCCCGTAAGTAATAATGAACTCGTGCTCATGCTCGTAATCGTGCTCGACTCGGGAGGGTGTCGATCAGGAGCACGATTACGGGCACGATAAGACGTGGGACACTGGCACCGCTCCTGCTGTTCAAGAGGCGTCATGCGCGCCACCTTTATCCAGAAAGTGCTCATCTGCATGATCGCCGGGTTTTTTGCCGCTTGCCTCATTCAATGGGGGAAAACGTTCGTCGAAGGCGCGGACGACGCGCTCAACGCCGGCTATAAGAAGGACGCGACCTGGACAGCCGGGCACTGATCTGATCCCGAAAGCCGTTGCCCTCGGCAGACCCGCAGTTAATCTGCGAGAGAAGCATGAGGATCGGCATCGCCCAGATCAACCCGACCGTTGGCGATCTTCGGGGCAATTTTGACAAAATCCTCGCCGCTTACGAGCGACTGGCGGCCGACGGGGCGGAGTTGGTCCTCGCTCCCGAGCTGGCCACGACTGGTTATCCGCCGCAGGACCTCGTCTTTAAGTCGCGCTTCGTCCCGCAAAATCTCGAAACGGTCGATCTCCTGCACGCCTCCATCGGCCCGGTCCCGCTCCTGGTCGGCTACGTCGACCGCAACGAAGGGCGCGGGAAACCGTTCTTCAACGCAGCGGCGTTGCTCGAGCGCGGACAGCCGATCCGCAAGACCTTCAAAACGCTCCTCCCCACCTACGATGTCTTCGATGAGGATCGCTATTTCGAGCCCGGCAACGGTGGCGAAGTCTTCACGGTTGCCGGACGCCGAATCGGCATCACGATTTGCGAAGATATTTGGACCGAGCGCTATCTGCCAGGTCCGCTTTATGACCTCGAGCTGGCGCACGCCCTCGTTGAAAAAGGCGCGGAGATCATCGTCAACATCAGCGCCTCTCCATTCGGCCTGCGCAAACTCGAGACCCGCCGCGAGATGGTCGCGGCGCTCGCGCGCACACACCAACGGCCGATCGTTTACTGCAATGTCGTGGGCGGCAACGACGAGCTGGTCTTCGACGGCAGCTCGATCGCTTTCAACCGCGCCGGAGAGTTGATCGCGCAGCTGCCTTCGTTCCGGCCCGCAGAAGCCATCGTCGAGACCGATTCGACCGCCGCCCTGGCTCTCGCGCCGGTCGACGCGATGGCCGAACTGCATGGCGCCCTTTCGTTAGGTGTGCGCGATTACCTTGCAAAGTGCCACTTCCAGTCCGCCGTCCTCGGCCTGAGCGGCGGGATCGATTCCGCGGTCGTCGCCGCGCTCGCCGTCGACTCGTTAGGCGCGGACAACGTGTTCGGCGTATCCATGCCGAGCCCCTACTCCTCCCGTGGCAGCGTCGACGACGCGCTCGCCCTCGCCCGCAACCTCGGCATCCGCTGCCTCCAGATTCCGATCGGCGACGCCTTCGCTGCTTTCAAAGGCCAGTTCAAGGAAATTTTCGCGGGCCGGCCGGAGGACACGACGGAAGAAAACATGCAGTCGCGCCTCCGGGGCATGATCCTGATGGCGCTCTCAAACAAGTTCGGTCACCTCCTGCTGACGACCGGTAACAAGAGCGAACTCGCCGTCGGTTACTGCACAATCTATGGCGACATGGCAGGTGGCCTCGCCGTCATCAGCGACGTGCCCAAAACCCTGGTTTATCAGCTGGCGCGCTGGATTAACTCCGATAAGTCGCGAGCAGGTCGCGACCGCGAAATCATTCCCACCTCTACGATCGAAAAACCGCCGAGCGCCGAGCTGAAGCCGGGGCAGGTCGATCAGGATTCGCTCCCGCCCTACGAGGTGCTCGATCCAATTCTGCAGCTCTACGTCGAAGAAAATCAGAGCGGCCCCGACATCATCGCGCAGGGCTTTGATGAAAAGACCGTGCGCTGGATTCAGCGCCGCGTGGACCTTAATGAATACAAGCGCGCCCAGGCCGCACCGGGGATCAAAGTGACCAGCCGCGCCTTCGGCCGTGGCCGCCGCATGCCGATCGCGCAGCAGTATGTCGATGGCGGCTGATTTAGCGGCGACGATGGCTGCAAAAGAGGTCGCGAAATTGCACCGCGTTGGAATCGAACCAACAACCCGCTGATTAAGAGTCAGCTGCTCTGCCAATTGAGCTAGCGGTGCGTTTCGCGTTTTCCCTCGCTAATGCTGTTGAAGCGTGTATTTTCGTGCAGCCAAATTCGGTAGCAGATTCGGTAGCATAAAAATAAAGCATTTTGGCATTAGCGTCGTGAAGGATCGAAAACTACTCATCCCGGTTCGCTGCACAACGCGGAAGTTTTATCTTCATCCGCCACCCGCAGGGCGAAACGACTGGCATGTTCGTTTCGTGGCACCGGCGGTGAACGGCGTGAGCAGGGTCGTTTTTCGTAGCACCGGGACGAAGGAGATTGCAGCCGCGAAGCGCATCGCCGCACAGGTAATCGAGTCGTTCTGGAACGATGCAGGACGCGGAGCGGAGTTGCTCAAACTTCGCAACGACAACGCGACAATCGGCGACGTGATCGCCCGCTATCAAGAGCGGGCGACCCAGCGACCCGGCACAATCAGGGGCAACGTGCGGTCGCTGCGTCTCATTATCCGTTCGGTTCATTCAGGCGATCCAAACGAAAAATCAACCACTCTATTGACGCCAAACTTGATCCGGGAATTTGAAAAACGTCAGCTTCGGCGAGCGGAACAGAGAGCAACTCCGGTATCGCGTTCCGCGGCCATTGAGCACGTGCGAAATTCGACGGCGAGTTTCGCCCGGCAAGCTCGGTCCATCGTTGCGCTTCGAAAGATGAAGTTTTATGAGGACATGAAATTGCCAGATCTGACGGGCTTTCGCGGGGAAGGCGTCGAGGCGCCGCGACGTTCTCTGCCGAGGCCACTCGATATGAAAGCGTTGGCGTCAATGGAGTCTGCCGCAGCTTCCCTGGCCGAAGATGATCCCGGTGCCTACGTTGCCCATCTGCTTTTTTCACGACTTGGCCTTCGAAACATCGAGATTTTGAACGCCCGGGCGCATTGGATTAGCGGGGGCAGCATCGGAATCATTGATCGCCCTGAGGAAGATTTCTTCCCGAAGGGCTGCGAGGGTTGGGTCCCGGTCGCGCCCGACGTGCTCGCAGAGGTGTTGCGATTCCAACCGTTATGCAGTGATGGCTTCCTGATTCCCGGTCGCCATAAGTCCGAGCGGCATGATGCCGTATATCGGCGCCATTCGAAATGGGTCGGGGGCTGGATCAAAGATCGAACGAAGACAAGTTACGAGCTGCGGCGGTATGCCGGATCTCGGTTGCTCGATATGGGCGCGACCATTTTTGAAGTCCGTGATTTCCTTCGACACCGTGATGTGCAGACAACGCAAATGTGGTACGCGTATCGCCTACAAAATCGGCAGCTTCGGACGATTGGAATGCTCGATCTGCTACCAAATCGGGAAGTGAATGTCGCCGGGCCAAAAACCAAGCGATAGGAGCGCCATGCGCCCATTGGTCCAGGATCTTATTCCTCCGTCCGCGGAATCGGATGAGGAATTGCCAAGACTCAAAGCAGAGTTGCGCAGTAGCCTCCTGCCCGTAATCAAAATCGAAGTCATTGTCGGCGAGATTCTCGGATTCCTGAAAGGTAAAGGCGACAAGCGCTACACCCGAGAAGAGTTGGCGCTCGCCATCGCGAACTGCCTCGCGGCGAAGTGGTCGTTCGTGCGTTCGAGGCGTTCACCCATAGAACGCCTGATCGAAAACCGGCCCAGAGAGCTTGACACCGTTGTTCAGGGGAGCCGTTACGACGATTTTTGGAAGTTGGCGAAAGCGATTGCCAACCTCCCGCGAAAGAAGAGACGTCGCGCAAAACCTCGTACCGATAAAGAAAGGCGGAAGAATATCCAACTCGCGAAGAACCGGCACGAGCGCGTCAGATGGCACCGAGGAATTGAATGCGGTTTGATTGAGCGGGAGTTTTCCAAGCCACCCGCACCGCGAAGTTTTTTTGAGACCATAACCGGGCAGAGCCTTGCCGGCCAGCTGCCTGGCGGACCTTGTCTGGACGACCTTCTGCGCGGCAGCGAAGTTCGGATGTCAAAGGATATGTATTCCTTGGAGAGTCTCTTCGGTCGGAGCCGAAAACTGCTGCCCACGGCTCTCCGACGGCACCGGGTTGGTCGCAATTTTTTCTACGGTCATCACGCGGTTTTGCAGTGTATTGATGCCTTGCTGGAGGAAAAAAATCGACGGACTCCCTGGCTCCCGGATCCTGCAATCCGCCAGTTTGTATTAGCCGGTATATTGATTCGCGCCCAGGCGACCGCCGCGCCGGAAATCCTGGCTGACTTCGAACAAACCCTCCAGAAACACACGCCTTAATTCGGGAAAGTTCCTCACAGATTCAGGCCGCCGCCCTAGGGGCTGCCCGGCTAATTCGGGAACACGTCCGCGTAGCATTGCGGACCTTTTTTTTCGCCTTTAGAAGCTTCCATCGGTCACTCGCCCGCACCATTGGGTTGGGCCGGCATTTCAAGTATGGAGTTGCGCGGAAAAACAAGAGAACAGATCGAAGCGGTTCTCGCGAGTAGGTCGCGGGCAGAGCTGCTTGACCTGATCTTCTCGCTCGTCACTGTCGAGCAACTCTTTAAGCCGGCGGAGATCGCTGCCCGGTCCCGTTTGAACAAGCGGGCCGTCCTGCGCGACATCCGCGATGGCAAGTTCGGCGATTACTACTGCCGCGCGGAAAATTCAATCGCGGTGCCCGCGAGCGGAGTAAACACCTGGCGGCGCGCCTTTCGGGTTCCCGGCAAGCAACAGTAACTCTAATGCACCTATCTGGCGGTTCGCGATGTCGCTCCAAAAATGGCGCTGTTCTTTTTTTCCGGGCGCTCGAAGGGGTGGAACGCTACACCGCGGCACCGCGGCTGTTTGTCTGCGGGTCCGAATTGCGAAAGCGTCCCAGCCGTTCGCCGGCTCTGTTCCGTGAACAGCGGAGCAGGGCGGATTGCCTTGTCCCTGAAGGCTTGCCAATTCCTATAGCGTCGTTTTTGGACCCTTTGCGGAACGCTACCGAGCTGCGCCCTTTGGCCACAAGCCGGTTGGAGAAAGCGTATAGACATAGGTCCTCTAAGTGTCGATCCGATTCGTGTAGACACCGGCAAACCGGTTTGCCCGGGGGAAATTTGTTTCTTATAAGGCGGCCGACTCAGCCGCGTCCAAGGCTCCTTCGTCGGCGACGCCCAACGATTTCAGTGACGGGAAATCACGTGTTTCCAGTGCCTTACCACAGGGGAACTCCCGAACTTGCTACCGTTTACGCAGCCGAACCCAAACGATTGCGCCGGCCGACGCCGCAACTATTGCCCAACCCAGCTCCGCGGCACCCGTCGTCGCTTCGGCAATTCGCCTGGCGCCGAGAGGGGGGCGGGGGGGGTCTCGTCAAACAGCGGAGGCCGAGGATGAAATTCGATATCCCGAGAGAAAATTTTCTCATCAATGGGACGCCGCGAGAACGCGCACGTTCAAACGGATGACTCACTTAAAAACGGAATCCCAAAAACGGAAAAAAGATCGGGCGCCTTTCAAAAATTGAAGCAGGCAAAAGGAGTTCACCGATGAGCATCGCTGTTAGCAGCCGTGTGTGGAAATTCTCCCGGCACAAATCCGGGAATCTGCTCGTTCTGCTCGCAGTCGCGGATCACGCTGATGAGGAAGGCAACGCGTGGCCAGGAATCGACCGGCTGGCCCGCATGACCCGCCTCAGCGATCGGCACGTTCGTCGCTGTCTCAACGCACTCTTGGAGACCGGGGAACTCGAGATCATGCCGGAATCTTCCCCATCAGGCGGAACTCTTTATCGGATACGGCTCGAGTTTCTGGCAGCGGAAATCGGGACTGCGACGCCGACAAAAGTGACGCCGGCGTCCGACGTCGAGGACGTGGATGTCACTCCCTCTATAAGAGAACCGTCACAAGAAACATCATTAGAAACAGACTCACATTCGCTTCCTGCCAAAATTCTAAGGACTTCTTTCAATCCCCAATTGGATGAAGTCTTACAATTCGTTGCCCGAGAGAAAAATCTCGATGCGGAAGTCGCCGAAATTTGGTGGCACGAATGCGAAGCCTGCGGCTGGATCGATTCCCACCGTCGACCGATCATCAAATGGCAGTCCGCACTTATCGCGTACACCCGCAAGTGGGAGGTTAACCGGTCCAGGCAAAGCCACCCTGCCACGCACGCCGATTCTGCACGAAAAAATAACCCGCGCCGAGCCCGAGAGCCGGCAAAGCTTTCTTCCGCGGCAAAGAATGGATTCTGAAATGCTGAGCCAATTCTGGGACCTACCCGATTACCATAACCTGATGGAGTTCACGGATGGCAAGTGGGAGAAAATGACCGTCGACGAGCAAAATACGACGATGAACGAGTTCGAGGAGTGCGTCGCGCAGAAAAAGCTCAAAATGCGTCGACGAGACCTTTGTGACAGATGGAATCGACTCTGTCCTCCGATTTATCGAGAGAGCGACCCGGATCGCTTGCCGAATCTGCGAATGTTCGAGGAAGTCCAAAAATGGGAATACGGTCCGAGGGGCTGCTCCTCATCGGACCCAGCCGCAGCGGGAAGACGAGAGCTGTTTGGGCACTCCTGAAGCGGCTGCATTTCCAGGAGGAGCGAAAGATTGTCGCCCTTGGACCGAAGGATTTGAAAGCTGCGGTGGCCAACGAGTGGCGTGACCGAGATGATGATGAGCCGGACTTAACCTCGCGCCTTCGTCATGCCGGGTTGCTGTTTTTGGACGACTTGGATACCATCAAGTTTACCGAAGCAGTCGAAGAAACGGTCTACGACACTTTTGAATACCGCCTCGCACACGGGAGGCCGGTAATTCTCACCCTAAATCAGAGCGGGCCGGAATTGGCAGGGCGGATGAGTACGGAGGCGCGAGGAGAAAAAATCATCGGCCGGATGCGCGAATCGTGCCGGGTCATAAACTTCGGATGACTCCGAGAGTTCCCCCGCAAACCGCGATTTGGAACGAGATTGAGCGTGCTGGAGGGTATGATTGGTCCCGCGCGTCCCTCAGTGGTCATCCGCCATGGGCGGGCTACGCCGTGGCAAGCATCCTTCGTCTATGTCGCACGTTCCCGCAGGCTCCATTCAAGCTTTTCAGCGTTTCAGTCCGCCTAAGGCGGATCAGTTTCATCTCCTTTTCGCTCTCACTCCGCCCTCAACATCCCTTCCACGTAAGTCACGGCATCGCCGCCGATCCCCACCCGTTCACCTCGATCCTCACAGAACAACTCTCCGCCCCGCGCCGATATCTGGCGCGCCCGCAGGAAGCGCTTGTTCAGGCGCTTCGACCAATAGGGAATCAGTGCGCAATGCGTCGAGCCCGTCACCGGATCCTCCGGGATGCCAGCCGCCGGCGCGAAATAACGGGAAACAAAATCGCACGCATTCCCCGGAGCCGTGACCACCACACCCTGCACATCGAGGCGCGCCACCGCATCGAAATCCGGCCGGATCGCAGCCACCTCCTCCTCCCGCTCAAACACCGCCACGTAATCACGCCCGCCCAGCACCGTTCCCGGTCTCGCGCCCAGCGCATCCGTCAACTCCTTCGGCGGCGCGTTCATCGCCGCACCTGGCAGCACCGGGAAATCCAGCTCCAGCCGTTCACCCTTGCGCGCCACCGTCAGGTCACCGCTCTTCGATCGAAACCGCACCTGGGATTCCGTGTGGCCGAGATGACGGAAGATCACATGCGCCGCCGCCAGCGTAGCGTGTCCACACAAGTCCACCTCCAACTTCGGCGTCATCCAGCGCAGATCGAAATGCGACTCACGCCGAATGATGAAAGCGGTCTCCGGCAGATCATTTTCCGCCGCGATACGCTGTAGAGATTCATCGAGCAACCAACGATCCTCCAGCAGACAAACCCCCGCCGGATTTCCCGCGAACAAATGATCCGTGAACGCCACCACCACAAAAAAGGGAATGCTCATATCAAACCATCGCGCAGCTTCTGCGTCCGTTCATCCTTCTTAGTTTTTCCCGTGCTTCGTCCATGTCGCACGGTTCCCACCGGCTCCATTCAGCGTTTTAGCGTTTCAGTCCGCCGAAGCGGATCAGCATTCGGAAGCCCGGCCCCGCCAGGCTGCTTTTCCCTCGACTTCATTTCCAAACCCGCTAGAACTGCGCCCGGAATGCCGACCCCGGAGGAACGAGCCCGCCAAATCATCGACGCGCTCCTCGTGCAGTGCGGTTGGGTGATCCAAAACTATCGCCAACTGGACCTCTCCGCGTCTCGCGGTATCGCAATCCGCGAAGTCCGGCTAAAAGAGGGCCGCTGCGACTACCTTCTGCTGATTGATCGCAAACCAGTCGGCATCATCGAAGCCAAAAAGGCCGGTGTGACGCTCTCTACCGTCACCGATCAATCCGGCCGATACGCCGAGAACCTTCCCGACTTCCTTCGCGGCGATTTAGTCGGCAAGCTCCCATTCTTGTACGAATCTACGGGCATCGAGACCTTCTTCCGCGATGAACGCGATCCACATCCACGCTCGCGCCGTGTCTTCGCCTTTCATCGGCCGGAAACACTCGCAACGTGGCTCGAAGAGCCCGACACCCTTCGCCATCGCCTCGCCCAGATGCCATTCGCCCATCCCTATAATGGCGAAAACGTCCGCGTCTGCCGCGTCGAAGCCATCACTGGCCTGGAGAAATCCTTTGCTGAGGCCCAACCGCGCGCCCTCATCCAGATGGCCACCGGCGCCGGCAAGACCCTCACCGCCTGCGCCTTCACCTATCGCCTCATCAAGCATGCCGGCGCGCGCAACGTTCTCTTCCTCGTCGACCGCGCCAATCTCGGCCGCCAGGCGCTCGCCGAGTTCCATCAATTCGTCACCCCGGACACCGGCCGCAAGTTCACCGAGCTCTACAACGTCCAGCACCTCACCTCGAACCGGCTCGACCCGGTCGCGCGCGTCACCATCTGCACCATCCAGCGCCTTTACGCCATGCTCCGCGGCGAAGAGTTGGATGAAGACATCGACGAAAAATCCGGCTTTGAAATAGCTGCGGCGGATCAAAGAAAACGCGACGTCCAATACAACCCCGCCATCCCGATCGAGACATTCGACTTCATCATCGCCGACGAATGCCATCGCTCCATCTACAACCTCTGGCGCCAGGTCCTCGAATACTTCGACGCCTTCCTCATCGGCCTCACCGCCACGCCCGGCAAGCAAGCCATCGGCTTTTTTAATCAGAACCTCGTCAGCGAATATCCGCACGAGCGCGCCGTCGCTGATGGCGTCAATGTCGGTTACGACGTTTACCGCATCAAAACGCAGGTCACCGAGCAGGGCGGCCAGATCGAGAAAGGCCTCTACGTCGATCGCCGCGAAAAAAAGACCCGCCGTCTCCGTTGGGAACAACTCGACGACGACCTCACCTTTTCCGCGAAAGAGCTCGATCGCTCCGTCGTCGTGAAAAGTCAGATCCGCACCGTTCTGCAAGCCTTCCGCGACGCGCTCCCGCAGCTTTTCCCCGGCCGCTCGTTAGTCCCGAAGACCCTCATCTTCTGCAAGGACGACTCCCACGCCGAGGACGTCGTCCACATTTGCCGCGAAGTCTTCGGCAAGGGCAACGACTTCTGTAAAAAGATCACCTACCAATCAAAGCATCCCGAGACCGGCAAGCCGGCGCATGGCGAGCAACTCATCCAGGAGTTCCGGCTATCGCCCCAGCTCCGCATCGCCGTCACCGTCGACATGATCGCCACCGGCACCGATGTGAAACCGCTCGAGTGCCTCGTCTTTCTGCGCGACGTGCGCAGCCGCGTCTACTTCGAGCAAATGAAAGGGCGCGGCACCCGCGTCCTTTCGCCCACCGATCTGCAAGCCGTCTCCGGCGCGGAAGCGCGAGCCAAGACCCACTTCGTCATCGTCGATGCCGTCGGCGTCTGCGAGAGCGACAAGACCGATTCGCGTCCGCTCGATCGCAAGCCCACCGAGAAACTCGAAAGCATCCTTCTCGGCGTCGCGCTCGGGAAACGCGACGACGATACCCTCACGACCCTGGCTTCGCGACTCGCGCGAATGGAGCAATCGCTCGACGCCGAAGAGAAATTCCGCATCACTGCCGCGACCGGCGGCAAGACTCTCTCCG
The DNA here is from genome assembly GCA_003169975.1 of Spartobacteria bacterium. Lineage (GTDB taxonomy): Bacteria > Verrucomicrobiota > Verrucomicrobiia > Chthoniobacterales > UBA10450 > Palsa-1392. The sequence continues at coordinate 51,781 of PNAA01000036.1, forward strand.
AGATGGCGAGCGAACTCCTGCAATCCGTCGATCCCGATAAGATCGCCGAGAAGGCTGCTGGAAAGCCAGGAGTTGAACCGCAGGAAGTTGATCCTGAGGAGTTCGCCAAGGCGCGCGCAGCTCTCATCGCCGAAGCCTGCTCACCTTTCGACAAACCGGAAGTGCGCGACACACTCGTCCGCGTGAAGAAAGAGAGCGAACAAACGATCGACGTCACCACCATCGACGCAGTCATCGAGAGCGGCTTCGACGCCGCCGCGAAAGACAAAGCCGAAGAAACCGTTCGCTCGTTTCGCGACTATCTCACACAGCACAAGAGCGAGATCGACGCCCTGCAGATTCTCTACTCGCGACCGTTTAAACAACGCCTAACGGAGTCAATGCTCAAGGAATTGGAAAAGAAGCTCCGCGAAAACCACGCCGGCTGGACTGAGGACCGCCTGTGGGACGCGTTTGCCGCGACTGCACCCACGAAGGTAAAAGGCCGATCGCAGGCCGGCCGTTTCGCTGACCTCGTCGCCCTCGTTCGTTTCGCGCTCGAACAACAACCCGTACTCGCTCCATTTTCTGATTCCGTGTCCGAGCGGTTTAATGAATGGCTAATGGATAAAGCAAAGGCCGGCGTGACGTTCAACGCCGAACAACTCGCGTGGCTTCACCTGATCTGCGAGCACATCGCCACGGCGATTAGCATCGAACCTGATGATTTGGATCTCTCACCTTTCAATCAACGCGGCGGCTTGGGCAAAGCGCATCAACTTTTCGGTGTGCAACTCCCCAAGCTGCTTGATGAACTTAACGAAGCACTCGCGGCGTGAAAGGAACCTGTGATTAACGAAAAGACATTGGAGCTTAATCTCACCTTTGAAATATTGACCGTTGCAGACCAACTCTGGAGTTTGATCCAATTTGCCACATCGGCACCGCGAGTAATGCACGCGTGTCATTGTTTCCGCCCATATCGCCTTCCACCGCATCAACGTCCCCCATATGCCTTAGGCCTTACCCTCAACGACGAAAAGCGGCAGGGATGGGATGTTAAGATTCAACTACCCAGCGGCCCCGGCCGGCCGACACACGCCCTGTTCCTTCAGTTTAAGCAAGGAGAACACAAAGCTTACTCAACTCACAAGCTCAGCGCATTTCGGGGATCGGTAAAATCGGCAAAGCCGTTTTGCGAATTTGAATTCAATAACAATTCCGATGGCACACAGCATATCGTGCTGCGTGGCCTTGCCGCCCAGCCTTCGCTTCAAGGGTCAGTCTCCTACGTCTTTCCGCGAATTCCCAACGCGCAAACATTCAAAGCGTGTTTGGGACGCTTAATCCACGTAACGACTTCGCATACAGTCAGCGAGATCGATGCACAGGCGACAGCCAAAGGAATCATAATTTCCGCGGGCCAGTCCCACAAATTTAGGACTTCCTACACTAGTCCTTTCGTAACCGAATTATGTTCGGATCCTAAAGCCGTCGAACTTGATGGCGGTGAGGAAGGCGATCTGTTTTCGGACATTGTTAGTATCAGGGTTCATCGTGCCCTCACCGAGTGGCAAGAGATGCTTCGGGAGGCCTGGCACACAGTCGACTTCGAGCAGGTCAACTGGTCCGAACTGTTTCGGACCTTCCAAGTAGAATTGGGCCGCTATCTGGCGGTCGAGCCGCGCTTCTTCGCTGATATAACGGGCGACGAACTCCCCGGAGAGGACATCGAGGCGCTTGGCACCTCGTATCGCGAATTCTCACAGTTCGAAGAACAGCTGCGTGAGCATATCGAATTTAGTGCGCGCAATGACAACGAGCGCGAACAACTATTTCCTGAAAGGCGCAGGAACTCGCTGATGTCGCTCGTTGTAAAGAAAACAGCCCACTATAAGCATCTTCTTGCATCGCCTGAATGGCTGACGACCCCGATTCCGCAGCCCGAAACGACCTTCGCCATTCCGGTTGGCAATGAAATGGATTTGCGCCTTGAAACACTTGGAGGCGAATTATCGCAGGATGCTTTCGTACGATCGCTCAGCAGCCTTAGCTTTCAGGCCATATAGCTTTGAATGCAGATCTGGATAAGTCTCTCAATGGCGAACAGCGACCCATGTTTCGCATTGGTGATTCATTGAAATTAATCAACGGCCGCGCATTCAAGCCTACTGAATGGAAGAAATCAGGGAGGCCGATTGTCCGAATTCAAAACCTCAATAACCCAGATGCTTCGTTCAATTATTTCGATGGCGATCTTCCTGAAAAATTTCTGCTCGATCACGGAGACTTGCTCTTCGCTTGGTCAGGCACGCCAGGGACTTCGTTTGGCGCTCACATCTGGCGCGGCGGCAAGGCTTGGCTAAACCAGCATATTTTCAAAGTTCAGTTCGACGAGACACAGTTCGACAAAAAGTTCCTGCAGCTCGCGATTAATCAGAACCTGTCGGAATACATCCGCGCTGCCCACGGAGGAGCTGGGCTTGCGCATATCACTAAGGGCCGATTCGAAGAATCTGAATTACCTCAGCCGAAAATTCCCGAACAGCGGCGGATTGTGGCGGAGATAGAGAAACAATTCACACGACTGGAAGCTGGAGTAGCGGCGATGCGACGGGCGGAGGCCAACTTCAAGCGCTACCGAGCTTCCGTCCTTAAAGCCGCCTGCGAGGGCCGCCTCGTTCCCATGGAAGCCGAACTCGCCAAAGCCGGAAACAGAAAATTTGAAACCGGCGAAGAACTCCTTAAGCGCATCCTCACCGAGCGTCGCCAAAACTGGCAGGGCCGCGGAAAATACAAAGAGCCTTCCGCGGCCAAAACGGCTGACTTGCCGCCGCTCCCACGGGGCTGGACTTGGACGACTGCACAGCAACTCAATCTTGCCAATCGTCCGTGTGCTTACGGCGTTCTTCAGCCAGGCGAAAATGTTCCTAATGGCGTGCCGTTTGTCCGCGTCGGGGACATCAACAATGGGACGGTACAGCTGGAGAGCATGAAAAGAATCTCCACGACTATTGCCGCACAATACCCGCGCACGAAACTTCATGGTGGCGAACTGGCGATCACACTCGTCGGGGCAATCGGAAGGACAGCAATCATTCCCGAGAGCCTCGCAGGCGGAAACACCGCTCGCGCTGTCGGCGTCATTCCGCTAACACAGCAAGTCAACGCCCACTGGGTTGAGATTTGGTTTCGCAATCCGGCAAAGAACGCCGAGATGGATTCCAAATCGCATGAAGTCGCGCGGAAAACTTTAAACTTGGAAGATGTCCGGGTCGCAAGCATTGCGCTGCCACCCGTTGCCGAGCAAACGCGGATCGTGGCGGAAGTGGAGAGGCGGTTGAGCGTGATCGAGGAATTGGAGGCGGCGGTGATCGCCGATCTGCAGCGCGCCACTCGTCTCCGACAATCGATCCTTCATAGGTCCTTTTCGTCTGAGCCTCTGAATGCCAATCGCGAATGACTAAGTCTTTGGAGCTCGCGGAGATGATCGGCCGGGGCTTTTTGCCTCGCGAACTCCCTCCGCCCTTCAATTCGCTAGCGTACGGAGCCTACATCAAGTCACTCGGCGGCGCTCGGCTGCCATTCGATACGACAACGAGAGGCTTCAAGACGTCTGTTCCGGAGATCTATAATTTGGCTAGAGCCGGCAGCTTCAGAAGAGAGCTATCTATTTTGAACCCCATTCACTTTGCCGCACTGGCAGATTGTATCGCGGCTCAATGGACCCAAATTGCAAAACTCACGGAATCGAGACTTTCTCTTACGTCGCCAACTGTGAGCGCGGAAGGGAGGGCAATCACGCGGCGAACGTCCTTAGATCTGCTTCCAAGATTGCGTGCGGAAACGCGTAGCCAAGGCCGGTATCTACTGAAAGCCGATGTAAATCGGTTCTATCCGTCGATCTACACCCACAGCATTCCGTGGGCTGCCCATGGAAAAGCCTTCGCGAAGGCGAACCGAGGCTCGGAGCACTGGGGCAATAGAGTGGATCTGCTAATGCGGAACTGCCAAGACGCGCAGACAAATGGGATTCCCGTTGGGCCAGATACCTCACTGGTGCTTGCTGAGCTTCTACTTACGCGCGTTGATCGTAAGTTGACTCGCCGCCGGATCAAAGGTTTGCGCTACATGGACGATTACGAACTTGTTTTCGATTCCGAAAAACAAGCATTGGAAGCGCGTACGCAGCTCCAGCAAGCCTTACTGGAGTTCGAACTCAACCTAAGCACCACAAAAACGGGTGTTTATCCCTTACCGCAACAACTCGAAGAGCCTTGGGTATCCTCGCTAAATTTATTCCAACTTTCTGAATCGGATCAATATTTTGAAACCCAAGTAGTGCGGTTCTTCGACCGCGCCTTCGAGCTAGCGCGAGACTTTCCACAAGAAGGCGTTTTGAAATATGCGGCGGGTCGCATAGCGAAACTTCGCGTGGCCGGCGAGCGAGCAGAGCTGCTAGAAAATCTGTTGATGCAGTGTGCGCAAGTGGAGGCGGGATCCCTCGCGTTCGTCTTGGCCTCGATGCTAAAGCATCCGCCTGCTACGACACAGAGGCGAAATCGGAGACACGCGATGCTGCTGCGGATCATCGCCACGCATGCGCCGCAACGTCACTCCAGTGAAGTCGCTTGGGCCGTCTGGGCGTGTATCGCAATGAAACTGCAGCTCAATCGCAGTGCCACAAGGGCAGTGCTCGACATGGAAGATTCAGTCTGCGCTCTTCTCGCTCTTCATGCTCGAAGGCTCGGATTGGTCGAAAGGCCGAGTGACCTAAACCCGTTGCGCAGCGGGATGACAGCGGAGGCGCTATATGGACCTAGGTGGCTCCTTGCGTACGAAGCAAATTTCAAAGGGTGGTTCCAATTTCGCGGTGCGAACGACTTTGTGGCTAGGGATCGCAATTTTCGGCGTCTCAAAAACGCGAAGGTAAGTTTCTATGACGCGTCGAAAACAACACTGCCCGAGCCGCCATCGCCGATCGCCCGTACTAGTAAGGTCATCGACGATTACCTCTCTCGGATCACTTCCGATTATGAAGACGCAGATGGAGACGAGGATGAAGACGAAGAGGGCGTTTCCGCCGAAGACATAGCCGAGAGGCTGCGCGAACTTGACCGAGCCAAGAAACCGGGGCCGCTCGGAATTTGAATCGTGAGTTCCCAGCATCTACTCCAAGAGCTCTGTAATTATTCCAAGATTCTCTCAGATCAGCGGCTTACCTTCGCATTTGCGTCTCGTGTTAGCATTTCATCAGCGTGCACGGGTGACAACTTATGAGTGACAATTCCAAAATCGAATGGACAGATGCAACGTGGAACCCGATTCGTGGGTGCACAAAGATTAGCGCAGGCTGCACACACTGTTACGCGGAGACGTTTGCCGAACGGTTTCGCGGCGTTCTTGGCCATCCCTTCGAGTTTGGGTTCGATCTGAGGCTCGTACCCGAAAAGCTGGGCGACCCGATCCGCTGGTCCAAGCCCAAGAAGATTTTTGTGAACTCGATGAGTGACCTCTTCCACGAAGACGTGTCGGACGAATATATTGAGAAAATCTGCCGGGTAATGTTAGCGGCGAACTGGCATACTTACCAGATTCTAACTAAAAGAGCCGACCGCATGGCCGGGTTACTACGCGGAAAGCTGCGTAGAGCGGCCAAGGCGCCACACATCTGGTGGGGCGTGAGTGTGGAGAATCGCAAGCATGGTTTACCGCGTATTGCCGAACTGCGAAACGCCAAGCCGGCGGTCGCTTTTCTCTCGGTGGAACCTCTGCTTGAAGACCTCGGAAAATTCGACCTGAGCAGCGTACATTGGGTGATCGTTGGCGGCGAGAGCGGGCCGGGGGCGCGCCCCATGGAGGCCGAGTGGGTGCGGGATATTCGTGATCAGTGTCGCAAAGCGGATGTCCCATTCTTCTTCAAGCAGTGGGGCGGAATCCGTAAGAAAGAAACTGGACGTCGCCTCGATGGCAAGACGTATGACCAATATCCCGATCTCGCCGAGGCGGTGGCCTTGAAGGGCGATGCGAGAGCGTTACTCCTTCGGAAAGTAGAGACAGAATTCCGCGTAAAAGCCACGCGATGAGCAACGATGAACTTTATACCGGACGTGAACAGACCTTAGTCAAACACTTCATTCTTCAAAAATATCTAGAGCGCTTTGCTTATATCGTCGGTTCACATTGCGATGTCCTGACATACGTCGACTGTTTCTCCGGCCCGTGGAATGCACGCTCAGAGAAATTTGAGGATAGTTCTTTTGCGATCGCTTTAAAGGAGCTGCGCAACGCGAGGGACGCATTGGCCCAACAGCGAGGAAGACGCGTTCAACTGCGTTGTTTCTTTCTTGAAAAGGACCGCGCTGCCTATGCCAAGCTGAAGGAATTTACGGACGGCGTATCGGACGCTCAGATCGAAACGAGAAACTCCACGCTTGAGGAATCCGTTCCCAATATTAGCGATTTCGTGCGACGCGGAGGTTCAAACGCCTTCTCTTTTGTCTTTATCGATCCAAAGGGTTGGACGGGATTTGAGATGGAAACGATCACTCCGTTACTGCGTCTTAATCCAGGCGAAGTACTGATCAATTTTATGACCGGTCACATCCGACGCTTTCTTGACTCCCCTCAAGAGGAAACGCAGGACAGTTTTAAGCGGTTGTTTGGTTCCAGTTCATTCAGGGCGAAGGTACAAGGACTTGAGCAACTCGAAAGGGAAGATGCCGCTGTGGAGGAATACGCTCGTAATGCCAAAGCGATCGGCGGTTTCAACTTCGGCAGCAGCGCCATTGTTCTGCATCCAGAGATTGATCGAACCCACTTCAATCTGATTTACTTAACGCGGAATCTTAAAGGCATCGAGGTTTTTAAGGATGCTGAGAAGAAGGCGATGGCCGTGCAGGAATCCGCGAGGGCGGATGCACAACAGCGCAAACGCGTCGCACGGCAGGGACAATCCGAACTGTTCGACAGCCAAGAACTTCATGATTCCACACATTACGAATCCCTACGAAACCGCTATTCGGCAAAGGCGCGTGGTTTGGTTTTGCGGGCGTTGGAATCGAAGCGCCGGGTTTCTTACGACGAGGCGTGGATCCTTGCACTCTCGGGACCATTATCTTGGGACGGAGATCTAAAGCAATGGATCGAAGAGTGGAAGGCAAGCGGCCACCTTGAGATCGCTGGCATGCAGCCTCGCCAACGAGTGCCGCATCGTGGCGAGGAGAACTACCTAATCTGGAAATGAGCAACCCTGCCGCCCTCGTCCAAAAGCTCTGGAATTACTGCAACATCTTGCGAGATGACGGCCTGTCCTACGGCGATTACGTCGAGCAGTTGACGTTCTTGTTATTCCTGAAAATGGCGGACGAGCAGTCGAAGCCGCCCTTCAACAAGCCGTCACCCATCCCGCAAGGTTTTAGTTGGCCCGCGCTTCTAAAGCTGGATGGCGACGATCTCGAGATTCATTATCGCCATACGCTGGAGGAGCTCGGCAAGCGATCGGGCATGCTCGGCGTCATCTTTCGCAAGGCGCAAAACAAAATCCAGGACCCTGCCAAGCTGCGCCGGCTCATCGTGGACCTGATAGACAAGGAGCAGTGGTCCAGCCTTTCCGCGGACGTGAAGGGCGACGCCTACGAGGGGTTGCTGCAAAAGAACGCCGAGGACGTGAAAGGCGGCGCGGGCCAATACTTCACCCCGCGCCCGCTCATCGCCGCGATGGTGGACGCGATCGCTCCGCAACCAGGTCAGACGATCTGCGATCCCGCCTGCGGCACCGGCGGGTTCCTGCTCGCGGCGCATGATTACATCGCGGAGCATTATCAGCTCGACCGGGCGCAGAAGAAGAAGCTCAAGAGCGGCACCTTCCTCGGCATCGAGTTGGTGGACAGCGTCACGCGCCTCTGCGCGATGAACCTGCTTTTGCACGGCATCGGGTCGGAGGCGGACGGTCAGACTTTGGAATCCGGACTCCCGGTAGTGACCAAGGACGCGCTCGCCACGAAGCACGGCGAATACGACATCGTCCTGGCCAATCCGCCCTTCGGCAAGAAGAGCAGTGTCACCATCGTCAACGAAGCCGGCGAGACCTCCAAAGAATCGCTCATCATTAACCGCGACGATTTCTGGGCGAGCACGAGCAACAAACAACTCAATTTTCTCCAGCACATCTTCACCATCCTCAAGCAACACGGCCGCGCTGCGGTCGTGTTACCAGACAACGTCCTCTTCGAAGGCGGCGCGGGCGAAACTATCCGGCGCGCTCTGCTCAAGCAAGCCGATGTCCACACCCTTGTCCGCTTACCCACCGGCATCTTCTACGCGCAAGGAGTGAAGGCCAACGTCCTCTTCTTCGACCGTAAACCCGCCCAAGAAAAGCCGTGGACTAGCAAGCTCTGGATCTATGATCTGCGCACCAACCTGCATTTCACGCTACGGGAAAACACCCTCAAGCGCAGCGACCTTGATGACTTCGTAAGCTGTTACAACCCAAAGAACCGACACGATCGAAAGCCGACTTGGAGCGAGAAAAACGACAAAGGCCGTTGGAGAGCCTACAAATACGAAGACCTCATCAAGCGCGACAAGATCAACCTCGACATCTTCTGGCTAAAAGACGAAGCCCTCGAAGACAGCGCCAACCTCCCCGCCCCCGAAGTCATCGCCGCCGACATCCTCGAAGACCTCCAAGCCGCTCTAGCCCAGTTCGCCGAAATCGCCAATGACCTAAAGAGGTAGTATGCCAGCGCGGAAGTTAGACCAGATCCAAACCATCGTGATAGTCATGATGGAAAATCGATCCTTTGACCACATGCTTGGCTACCTATCGCTTCCCAAATACGGAGGGCTTCAGGTAGAGGGATTGAAGGATGATCCCCGCTGGCAGGAGAGTATCGCGAGCGTTTACAACAACGAAATCTTTCCCCCGTGGCGCGACTATAATCCTTTCCGAGCGCTTGCTGGCGATCCTCCACACGAACGAGAAGACATCAAGCTTCAGTTAGGCCCGATGGTAAATGGAAGGTATCCAATGAAAGGTTTCGTCGAAAACCTTTCACATGCCACGGCAAAGCCAATCATTGATAAAGATCACCCGCCTGAAGTGATGGGGTACTTCACTCCCGAGGAGGTTCCTATTTCAGATTTTTTAGCGCGCAACTTCCGCGTCTGCGATCACTGGTTTTCCGCGCTCCCGGCAGGAACGCAGGCGAATCGCCTGATGGCGATGAGCGGCTACACGTTTATTGATAAGAACGTCCACATCCTACCGAATGAACATCTTGTTTACGACTGGCTGACTGAACGCGGCATTAGCTGGAGAGTCTATCATGAGGGAATGCCTTTCTTTTCAATGATGCTGAATTGGACGCCCCAGATTCTTAACGACAATCTTTTTCGCCGTTTCGACAGACTTGTCACGGATATTTCTGAAGCGGCCAAAGGCGAAATGCCGCAAGTGATATTTCTTGAGCCTGCATACACCGATGCCCCTCACATCGGACCAAGTAGCGATGATCACGCACCAAGCGGCGCAAGCGCGGGTCAGGAGTTCTTGATGAAAGCCTATAATGCCATTACGTACGATCCGACGCTCTGGCAAAACACCGTGATGATAATCACGTATGATGAGCATGGAGGGTTTTTTGACCACGTTTCGCCTCCTCCGGTCAAGACGCCTGCTCCCGAAGCTGCCAATTATGCATCTTTCGAAACACTAGGTGTTCGTGTTCCAGGATTCGTTGTTTCCCCATTCGTTAAGCCTGGACAGCCGTTTAACTCAATCTTGGATCATACGTCGGTTCTGAAGTTTCTCGGTCAACGGTTTTCGCCCGACGGTTTGTACAGTCCAGAGGTCGACAACCGACAAGTAGGAAGTGTGTTGGATGTTCTCGATCTTAGTGCGACAGCTGAGTCCCCGCCTGCACCGGAATTGAACGACTACGTGGGCCGGGCAGAATTAGCGGGGCGCACCTCTCCTGAGGTTCCACTCAACAGTGAAATAATGAAATCGTTCCAGACCGCCCTCGACGCGCTCCACGCTCACTCCGCCCCCGCGACTGAGTCAAAATTTCCGGAACTCACACCCTTTATCACTCGGATATGAAACGCAGAGCCACCCACCCCGGTTGCATCATCTGCTTTACTCTCATCCTGACTTTCGGAGGCTGCGCGGGCTGGTTTCGTCAGTCGACTACACCTACGACCGCATACAAGCCGGTGCACCAACATGCGCTGGGCGGAGAAGTGCCAGGATTAGATGAGTCCATTCGGAGGAATCCTGCGGCCCTAAACCTCGGCGATGCCAACGGCAACACGCCCCTAATGCTCGCGGTCTTCCATGGTCATCTCGGCGCTGTGCGCTTTCTCCTCGGGAAGGGGGCGCTCGTCGACAAGACCAATGATCAGCATCAAACAGCGTTAATACTCGCAGCGAAGGCCGGGCACGGAGACGTCGTCATGCTACTGCTGCGCGCTAAGGCCAACGTAAGCATTCGCGACGCGCGCGGATGGAATGCTCAGATGTGGGCCGGAAAACAGGGTTATCCTGACGTAGCGGCAGCGATCAAATCAGCGTCTCGTTGATCGGACGCGAAGAATTTGAGGTAACCTTACACCAAGCTCGCAGCGCCGATAGGCTCAAACTCTGAAACCATGATCGACGAAGTCATCGCCGCCGACATCGTTGAAGACCTCCAAGCCGCTCTCGCCCAGTTTGCTGAAATTACGATGGACTTGAAACGCGGAGACTTCGATTCAAACATTCGATTATGACTGCCATTAGCCCGCCTGCCCCGGCACCGGCAACGCCCTCCGCGCGTCCCGGGATGGGTACCATCCTTTACGCAGGTGGCGTGGCGTTCCGGGTCTGGGCGCCCTTTGCCTCGAGTGTCTTTGCCGCTGGAACTTTCAACCAGTGGAGCACCACGGCCGTTCCGTTTGCCAGAGAGGGAAACGGCTACTGGTCGGTGGAAGTGCCTGGAGCGACGATCGGTGATGAATACCAGTTTGTGATCCACAACGGCGATCAGGTGCTCTGGCACAAGGACCCATATGCGAGCGAAGTAGTGAACTCATCCGGCAACGCCATCATTCACGATCCTGATTTCGACTGGACCGGGGATGAATTCATCATGCCGCCCTGGAACGAACTGGTGATTTACGAGATGCACGTCGGCAGTTTCTACGACTCAAGCAGAGCGGATCCGGGGACGTTTGACGAAATCATACCGAAGCTGAGCTATCTGCGCGATCTGGGCATCAACGCGATCGAGATCATGCCCGTGCTGGAGTTTCCGATGAGCTTCTCATGGGGTTACAATCCTTCGGACCCTTTTGCAGTCGAGTCTTCGCTTGGCGGACCGCAGGGTCTGCAGCGGTTCGTGAAAGCGGCGCATGCGCTGGGCATCGTGGTGATCATGGACGTGGTTTACAATCATTTCGGCCCCGGCGATCTCGATCTCTGGCGCTTCGACGGGTGGAGCGACGAGACTCATAACGGCGGCATCTATTTCTATGACAATGACCGCTCGCATACTGATTGGGGAGATACCCGTCCGGATTACGGCCGGCCGGAAGTGCGGCAATACATCCGCGACAACGCCCTCTTCTGGCTGAACAAATACCGGATCGACGGCCTCCGTCTCGATTCGGTGAGCAACATCCGCGGCGTCAATGAACGCGATCTGCCCGACGGCTGGAGCCTTCTGCAATGGATCCACAACGAAATTCGCGCCGCGCAGCCGTGGAAGATCACGATCGCTGAGGATTTGCAAAATGATGAGTGGATTACCAGGGACACTGGTGCCGGTGGAGCAGGCTTTGGTTCGCAATGGGACGCCGAATTTGTCCATACCATCCGGGATGCAATCATCGCAGAAAGCGATCCGGATCGAAATCTCTATGCTGTCCGCGACGCGCTCTATCATCGCTACAACGACGATGGCCAGCAGCGGGTGATTTATACCGAATCGCATGACGAGGTGGCGAATGGTCACGCCCGGGTGCCCGAGGAAATTTGGCCGGGCAATGCCGGAAGCTGGTTTTCACGGAAGCGTTCCACGCTCGGAGCCGCGCTTGTCTTTACCGCTCCCGGCATCCCGATGATCTTTCAAGGCCAGGAATTTCTTGAAGACCAATACTTCCGTGACTCGGCGCCCCTGGATTGGACGAAACTTGACACCTACGCGGGTATCAATGCTCTCTATCGCGACCTGATTCGCCTGCGCCGCAACTGGTACAATCAGACGCGTGGACTTCGCGGCCAACAAATCAATGTCCATCACGTCAACAACAGCGACAAGGTGATTGCATTTCATCGTTGGGAAAACGGCGGGCCGGGCGACGATGTGGTGATCGTGGCAAACTTTGGCAACCGCAGCTACGACAGCTACACGCTGGGGTTCCCGCGAGCGGGCGATTGGCGGGTCCGTTTTAACAGTGACTGGCAGGGCTACAGTGCAGATTTTGGAAATCAGGCGGGCTACGACACCTCAACGGGCGGTGGCTCGCGAGACGGAATGCCGTTTCAGGCCAATGTAGGCATCGGGCCTTACTCTGTTCTCATCCTGTCGCAGGACAATCAGTGAACCATTAGCACATCCTCCGGCCGGCATGCGCCAAGGCTGTCCGCGACGGTCTTTGTAATCGTATTCGGCAACGAGGTTTGATTTGCTCCGACAAGCCACGTGCTGGGGAATCATTTGTTTTTTGCTATTCTTAGCTACTCGACTGTGAAGCTGGGTCCCCCGTCGGAGGTTTTGCCGACAAACCGATTCGCGTTCAACAGAGCGCAGCGGGTTCGAGTCAGTTGTCCCGCGACCAACTAGTGGCTTGATCCGTAGGTACTCCTGCTGATTCCAAGAGCGCGCTCTTCGTCGAATCCACGTAAACTGTGGCTTCAGGGTCGGACGCCGAATATCGAGCAAAACCAATAAGTCCAATCCGTATTTGATTTATTAAGAATTCACTTTTAAGATTGCATACGTGAAAAATACGGGATGGCGCAAACGAATACTCGAAAGCACGCGCGGACGGATTCTCGATTTGCTCCGTGCAAAGGAGCAGACGGTGAACGATCTGGCCGCGGCTTTGAATTTAACCGACAACGCGGTGAGGGCGCACCTTTCGAGTCTGGAGCGGGACGGGCTTGTTCGGCAGTCCGGCACGCAACCCGGATTTAGGAAGCCGCACGCCACCTATGCCCTTACGGCGGATTCGGAACAGATTTTTCCGAAGGCCTATGGAACACTTCTCGATCTCCTGCTCGGTGTTCTCTCGAGGAAGTTGAACCCCAAAGAGCTGCGCGCGGCAATGCGAGAGGTAGGGAAAATGGTAGCTGCCAATCACCTTCTGGAGGTTGAAGACAAAACCCGCGAGCAGAGGATCGAAGCGGCGCTTCGGATTTTGAAGGACCTCGGAGGTTCCGCCGCTTTTCACGAGAGCGAAGGCAAACATTTCATTCGCGGCAACGGCTGCCCGCTCGCTGCGGCGACGGCTCATCATCCCGAAGCGTGCCTCATCGCGGAATCGCTCCTCTCGCTGATCATAGGCGCTCCGGTGAAAGCACACTGCATCCATGGTCCTTCCCCTGCGTGCCGTTTTGAAATCCGATGATTTCGCAGCAACGCGGGACGAGGAAGGATTTCACGTTGACGGCCACGGCGGCCGTTCTACAGCAGGCGTGACCGCGCTGACTCCGCCGGTAGGATCCGAGAAGAGAGGAAAGAGAAAGTCGAAGCGTCCGACCGTTATCCTAACGATCGGACATTCCACCCGCACGATCCAGGATTTCATCGGTTTGCTGCAAGCGAATGCGGTATCTCGGGTGGTCGATGTGCGAACCGTGCCGGGTTCCCGACACAACCCGCAGTTTAACAAAAATTCGCTGGCAGAGTCGTTAGGCGAAGTTGGTCTCCGATACCTCCATATGCCAGGCCTCGGCGGTTTGCGTCATGCCGGGCGCGATTCAATCAACACAGGTTGGCGAAACGCCTCTTTCCGCGGTTATGCCGATTACATGCAGACGGCGGGATTTGAGGAGAACCTGAAAGAATTGATTCAGTTGGCGAGGAAGGAACGGATCGCAATCATGTGTGCTGAAGCGGTCCCGTGGCGCTGTCATCGTTCGCTTATTGGCGACGCGCTCACAGTTCGCGGAATTTGCACTGAGGACATCATGAGCATGACGCAATGCCGGCTTCATACGCTTACATCCTTCGCCAAGGTCCGAGGCACGACCGTCACTTATCCGGCGGAGAATTCGTTGCGACCGAAAAAGAGAATATCGACTGGAAAGAAAGAGCGGGCGCCCAAAGCAGGATGATCGCGTACAAGACCTCAAAGGCTGCGAAAATTTTGTTCGTGGGCATCAATCCACATCCCGGCTCGTACCGGCGTGGCGTGCCCTTCTCTAATAACAAGATGTTTTGGTATCTGCTCAACCGCGCTGGGTTACTCCAGGAAGCGGAAGACGATCTGAAGAACGACCAATCGCTCAAGAAGATCTACGACAAGAAATTCCTGCCGGAATATGGACTGAATTTCGTGAACCTCGTGGACCGCCCAACAGTGGATGTGACCATGTTGAAGAAAGGTGAGGAAGAGGCCGGGATCAGGCGGACTTCAAAAATCATTCAAAGCTACAAACCGCGCGTCGTTTGCTTCATCGGAAAGATCGCCTTCAACAAGTTTAACGGGACGCGAAAATGCGATTGGGGCTGGCAGACGGAGATCGCCGGCCTGCCAGTTTACCTAATGCACTTTCCTATCCGCGGTCCCGCGGCGATTCGGGTGCAGGAATTGAAACAAATGAAACGAGCGAGCGGCGCGTAGTCGAGCTCGCGGTTTTCGCGCAAGCCAAGCGTGCTTGCATGACTAAATAACGATTCCTCGTTTTTCCAAGGCTTGCGCCACATCTTCCACGCTGGCATCCGGAAAAATCTCGCCATCGAGGTCGAGCGTCGGACTTTTGCTTTGACCTGAAACCACCTCCACTTCCCTGGGGTAGGCAGGATTCGTCGTCACATTCTTTATCTCGTAAGGAATGTTCAGCTCATTCAGAAAGCCCATGACGGCGGCCGACCACGGGCAGCCAGATTTCCGGTAGAGAATTATCTTCATGCTGAATCAGGCTTTCACCAGCGCGAGAAACTCGGTGCGGCTGGCGAGGTTTTCCTTGAACGCGCCGAGCAGACAGGACGTCACCATTTTGCTTCCGCGTTTGCGGACGCCGCGGCTGCACATGCATTGGTGCGTCGCCTCGATCATCACAGCCACTCCCTTCGGTTTGAGGACGCGCTGCAATTCCGTCGCGATCTGATAGGTCAAACGCTCCTGCACCTGGAGCCGGCGCGCGTACATGTCCGTTAGGCGCGCCAGCTTCGACAAGCCAACGATCTTGTTATTCGGGAGATAAGCGATGTACGCCTTCCTATGGAACGGGAGCATGTGATGCTCGCAGGTGGAGAAGAATTCGATGTCGCGCAGCAGCACCATTTCGTCGTATTGCTCGGCCTGGAACTGCGTGACTAGCACATCCTCCGCGCGCTGCGCGTAGCCGCCGTAGATCTCTTTCCAGGAACGCACAATCCGCGCAGGGGTCTGCTGTAATCCTTCGCGATCTGGATTTTCCCCGACGCGGCGTAAGATTTCGCGAATCAGTTCCTCGAAAGGTCGCCCGGCGGCGGCGGCGGTTCCGGAGGCGGGGGTGGAACGGACGGCGAAAGACCATTTCGGCCTGAAATCTGGCGCGTTTCACCACTGAAGCGAGCGACGACGGTTCTTAACGGACGACGGAGGTCGGCGGCAAAAGACCGGAACACCTGCACTCGTAAGCGCGCCTCCGAACGCGCCCCGTTGCTGCACAGAGGAAAGCCAACTGCTCCGTTGATCGCGGGCCAATGATTCGAATTCGTATCGGACATGTTGGGATGAAAGAGTCATCGCAATAATAAGTCCATCTATTTATTGACTATTATCTGAGACGGATTCAATTTGGACCTCAGAACCATGAATACGACCTTAACAAATACATCGTCGGATCGGAGCGCCGCTGCGCCGGCTTATCAGGCATTCCGTATCCTGCAGGCTGGATTTATCGCAGCACCGATCCTCGCCGGGCTGGACAAGTTCTTCCATCTGCTCGTCAACTGGGATCAATATCTGCCGTCGTCCGTCGCCCAGCTGTCGCCGGTTGGCGGCCACAACTTGATGCTGATCGTCGGCGTGATTGAAATCGTCGCCGGTATTGGGGTTGCCTTGAAACCTCGCCTCTTCGCCTATGTAATCGCGGCCTGGCTCGCTGTGATCATCGCGAATCTGCTCCTCATTCCCGGCTACTTTGATGTCGCGTTGCGCGACTTCGGATTGTTCCTCGCCGCCTTGGCGCTAGCGCGGCTGAGCCAGCAATTTTCCCGCACCTGATATGGAGACCACGAGAATGAGAAGAGGGAACACACCATGACGAACTATCAATACCTGATCATTGGGGGCGGAATGACCGCGGCCGCCGCTGCGGACGGTATCCGCGAAGCCGACGCCACTGGCAGCATCGGGGTGATTAGCGCGGAGCCCGATGGTCCTTACGATCGTCCTCCTCTTTCGAAAGGGTTGTGGAAGGGCGATCCGCTAGATGGCATTTGGCGCAAGGCGAAGGGGTGCAAAGCGCCGGAATTGCATTTGGGTCGCGTGATCAAGGAGATCCTGCCGAAGGAAAAGCGCGTGATCGACAGCCAGGGAAACGCTTTCACCTATGAAAAGCTTTTGCTGGCCACGGGCGGCACGCCTCGCCGCCTCCGGTTCGATGACGATCAGATTATCTATTACCGCACGCTCGCCGACTACCGGCGCCTTCGTGCGCAGACAGAAAAGGCCGACCGCTTCGCCGTCATTGGCGGCGGGTTCATCGGGAGCGAAATCGCCGCTGCCCTCACCATGAATGGGAAGAAAGTCACGCTGATTTTTCCCGGTCACGATGTTGGCGAACGCCTCTTCCCGCGTGATCTGGCGCGGTATGTCTCGGGCATTTACAAGGAAAAGGGGGTCGAGCTGGTGGCGGGAGAAAAGGTCGTTGCTTCCGAAGCACGCGGCAATCAGCGCGCGCTCAAAACGACCTCCGGGAAGACGATCGTCGTCGATGCCGTGATCGCCGGTATCGGCCTCGAACCGAACATCGAGCTTGCTGAATCGATTGGCCTAACGACTGAAAACGGAATTGTGGTTGACGAGTTCCTTCGCACCAGCAATCCCGACATCCATGCAGCCGGAGACGTGGCCGCTTTCCATAACCCGGCGCTCGGAAAACGGATGCGGGTCGAACACGAAGACAATGCGAACTCGATGGGTCGATTGGCCGGCCGGAACATGGCGGGAAGTCTGAGTCTTACGATCATTTGCCCTTCTTTTACTCCGATATGTTTCATTTGGGATATGAAGCGGTCGGCGAAGTCGATTCACGTCTTGAAACGTTCGCCGACTGGAAGCGGCCTAACGAGGAAGGCGTCGTCTATTATCTAAAGAAGGGACGCGTCCGCGGCGTGTTGCTTTGGAACGTGTGGGGGCAGGTGGAGGACGCGCGCCGGTTGATCGCAGCGCCGGGGCCGTTCACCCGCGAGAACCTAAAAGGGCGTTTGCCGGCCAAAAATCCTGCGGAGGCTTCATGAATAGTTCATTGAGTACCGCCTCTGCCGACATCGGCGAAATTCGCGACCAAGCCATCTCGCCCGGATTCTTCCCGCGCCGGATTCAGAAGGTTCATCGCAATGGCCACTCCGCATCCGTGACGATGTTCAAGCCGATCTGCGCGCAATTGCGACACTGCCAGAAAGAGAATTTGGAGCCGGTCATCGAATTAGCCGTCGAGATCGCGCGCGAAGGGCGCGAGGGTCGGCGCATCGGAACACTCTTCACCTTTGGTGACGCCGATGCCGTCCTGGCGCGGTCGCGTCCACTCATCCTCGATCCGCTCGTCGGTCACTCCGACGAATCCAGAAGCATCACAGACTTGGATTTGCGCGGCACGATCAAGGAACTGGCGCAACTCGACGGCGCTTTCGTTGTTTCCAGCAGCGGTTCTGTCGTCTCCGCCTGCCGGTATCTGGACGCGATGAGTTCGGATGTCGCTTTGCCGTTCGGTCTCGGGAGCCGTCACATTGCGGGTGCTTCCATCTCCGCGGTCACAGATGCGGTTGCGATCGTCGTTTCGGAAAGTGCGATGGTCCGCGTTTTCGACAATGGGAGATTGATCGCTGAGATCATCCCGGAACTCTGGCTTTTGAGTCATCACGACGTGCAACTGCGCGGGCCGTATCGGGAAGAACGCCAAGGCGACATCGCGGTCCTTGTCACACACCAGGAAGATTATGAAACCTGACACCAAACTGAACCAACTCGAACAGATCAAAAAGTTCACGACCGTCGTTGCCGATACGGCTGACTTCGAGAGCATTCGTGAATTCAAGCCGCAGGATGCCACGACCAATCCGAGTCTGGTTTACGCGGCGACGCAGAAAGAAAATTACAGTCACTTCCTCGACGAAGTGCTGGCCGAGTGCCACAGGTCGGGACTAAGCGGCCTGGCCCAGATGGAGGACATCATTGATCACCTGTTAGTGCGATTCGGGAGTGCGATGCTGGAGATTGTGCCAGGCCGCGTCTCCACTGAGACCGACGTCCGTTACTCGTTTGATGTGGATGGTTCGATCAAGAAAGCGCGACGTTTGATCGCGCTTTACAAAGAACAAGGAATCGAGCGTGAGCGCGTGCTGATCAAGATCGCTTCTACATGGGAAGGAATCATGGCCGCGGAACACCTGCAGACCGAAGGTATCAAGTGCAACATGACGCTGCTCTTTTCGCTCCCCCAAGCGGTGCGCGCGGCGGAAGCTAAGGTGCAGCTGATTTCGCCCTTCGTGGGACGGATCTACGATTGGTTCAAGGCGGCTAACAAACGCGATTACTCCGGGGCGGAAGATCCGGGTGTGCAGTCGGTGCAGGAAATTTACACCTATTACAAACACTTCGGCTACGAGACGGAAGTGATGGGCGCGAGTTTTCGCAACGTCGGTCAGATCCTGGAGCTGGCCGGTTGCGACCTGCTTACGATCAGTCCCGATCTGATGAGGGAACTCTCCGCGTCCTACGGCACCGTGGATCGAAAACTCGCTCCGGAAAACGCGCAGCAGGCAGACGTGATACGCCTCGAGATTGACGAAAAGAAGTTCCGCTACCTGGTCAATGAAAACGCGATGGCGACGGAAAAAACCGCCGAAGGGATTCGCAAGTTTGCGGCCGCCATCGCGAAGCTGGAAAAGTTCATTGCCAGCAAGATTGGATGACAAACATTTACGATTTTCGATCCGCTAAAGTCTTTTTTTGATTTCTCCGGGGTGATTGTTTCGGGCACGAAACTCGAAGCCGCTCGCTCAAGAGCGGCAAATATTTCGCCGATGATGTGAAAAGCGCCCGGGAGATTTGGACCAGCATCAATGACGTAGAAGCGAACACACTGACGCGACCTCAGATAGTTCCGATGAGTAATCGCGGAAACATCGGTTCGCCGGCGGCCTTCAAAGGTCTGTCTTTTTCACTCGTCTCTCACGGCTTTGGCTGGTCCGCAAGGGTTTTGCTTTTGGGATGAGGTTCGATTGGGCATTCCCGTTAAGTTTCTTATGCCTGTTAGTCTTGCGATTGTTATAGCCGAAACCGATCACCAGAAGGATGATCATGGCTATCGGTGCGATGATTCCTTCGCGCGTCGGGAACAGCCCGAGGATCGCGATCCTGGGAAAGCCCGCGAGCGGGTGGATCGGCAGATAGCCGGCTTCCTGCAAGGCCGCCACGCCCTTGCCGATCAGAACGACAGCCAGCACCGCGATCAACACCGAGCTGTAGGCGAAGAATCTGCCGATTGGCAGCGTGCGGCTGTAGCGCATCATCATCCGGGCGATGACGAGCAGGGCAACAACTGCGGCAACTCCCCCCGCGAGCACGGCGCCCCGATTCCCCTGATTCCAGATCGCGGCGTAAAACAGAATCGTCTCGAACACCTCGCGATAGACAACGAGGAACGACAGGCCGAACAGGAGCCAGGCCGAAGGGCCACTGAGCGCGTGAGTCAGCTTGTTGTCGATATAGGATTGCCAGGCCTTCGCGCTGCTCCTGCCGTGCATCCAGACTCCCACCCACAGAAGGACGATTGCGGCGAAGACCGAGCCGAAGCCTTCCGTCAGCTCCCGGCTTGCGCCGCTGATGGCGATGAAATAGGTGGCGACTATCCATGTGAGGCCACCCGCCACCAGTGCCGCGACCCATCCCCCATGCACATAGGGCAGCACGTCGCTTCGATCTGCTTTCCGCAGGAAGGCGAGCATCGCGACGACAATCAAGAGGGCTTCCAGCCCTTCCCGTAACAGGATGGTGAATGCGCCGATGAAGCTCGTCCCGGCAGACGTTTCGCCAGGAGCGAGCGCGAATTCTGCATCAGTCAACAGCGCGTCGAGCGTGCCGACCTGGCTCCGCACTTCGTCGAGCGGCAGCCCCTTGGCGATGCCGGCCCGCAGCGCGCCCATCGCGCTTTCGATCCGGACCATGAGAGCGTGGTGACGCGCCGACAGAATCGGTTCGACCGGTTCGAAACCATCGAGATAGGCCGAGAGCGCTAGGTCGACCGCGCCTTTGCGGTCGCCATTGGCGTAGGCGGTCAACGCCTCGCCCAAGTGGGTGCGGGCGAGCGTGAGCGAAACCGCAGTTGGCCCGAGAACAGCGGCAGGATTTCGGCGCAGATAGGCGATGACAGCGCCGGCTTTCGCTTCACCGATTTCATTCGCCAGCGAAGCCGGAGTCATGCCGACGAGATTCTCCATGTTGATCCTGGCGCGCAGCGCGGCATCGCCCTTCCAGATCCCCTCACCTTCGGCCGCGGCACTGGCGGGATAGGCGAAGGCGCTGGCATAGAGCGCCAAGTCCCAGCGATCCTGTGGTGGCAGCCCGGCGAAGCTGGCCATGCTGGTGCCCTCGATGCCTTGCGCAAGCACCTGGTAGAATGCGAACACGCTGCGCTCGCGGGCGCGGTCTTTGTCGGTAAATGCGATTGGAGGCGGATGGAGGCCGACCGATGCCGGACCTTTGCCGTCCCCGTTCAGGCCGTGACAGCTCGCGCAATTTTGCGTGAACAAAGTCCGTCCGCGATCAAAACTTGGGGGCTTCGCGGGCGTGAGCGGCACCGGATAGGCTTTGATGAGATCGGTCGCGAGCGAGCGCGCCGTCGCCGCGACAGTCGCGGCGGGAGCTTTGCCGGCGATGAGAGTTTGTAGCGCTGCCACCCGGCGTTGCAGGTCGGGCTGCGCGCTGGACGCCGGCAGTTCGCCGATCCGCTTGTAAGCAGTCGCCGCGAACTCGGTCATTTCCGCAAACTCGGCCTTGCTGATCACCTTGCCCTCTTGGACAGCACCCTGATAGTCAACCGCGATATAGTCGAGCAGCCGCCAGGCGGTTTGAACCGATGCGGTATTGGCGCGGGCCGGAGAGGCCACGAGCGCGGTAGCGAACAAAAGCAGGCTGAAAATACGCTCAATCACGGACGGCCTTCGCTGCGCTCATGGGACTCACTTGCGGCAACGCGACGCAGCCCGCTTGCAATTGATGTAGGCAATCGTGAAGAAGTTTGGATTAGTCGCCTGCAGAGCGCGCAACTGATCCGCCGGACAGCTCGCTTCAAGAGAACATCCGGCGGCCTTGTCGGGCAGGATGACGAGCTTGTCCGGGTTCAAAATCTTGGCCGTCTCGGCCATGAAATGCATGCCGCAGAACACGATCACCTCGGCCCCGGTTGTGGCGGCCTGTTGGGCCAGTCCGAGCGAGTCGCCCACAAAATCCGCCACGTCCTGAATTTCGGGAACCTGATAATTGTGAGCGAGAATGACGGCGCGCAACGCCCGCTTGAGATCAAGAATTTCACGGGCCAGCGCGCCGGCATCGAGTGAGGAAGCTGGCTGCCAGAACGGCAATGAATTGTCGGCGGCAGCAGGGTTTTGAGTTGGGTTAATCACTTTCATCAAGACAGCGCGCAGTTTAATGGGTGAACTCCGGGCGTTGGATCAAGCAGCCATCAAGCCGGCCGGAAGCAGGAAGGCCGGGAGATGGCGTTGTCCAGTCCCAGACGAAATCCTGACGTGTATTTGGAATGAAGGTTCATGGCTGGAAGAGCTGGTTCACCACGGCATGAGTGAATTCAGTTTGAGCCATTGCATCGCAACTGCCGGAGGCGCGAAGTTCCTGCGCCATTTGGCGGATCAGCGGCAGGGTCGCGCGCATCAAACCGGTGCCGAAGGTCACGCGCCGGACGCCGAGTTGTTCCAGTTCGGTAATCGTCGGCACGCCCGGCGCGGCCATGAGGTTCATCGGACCGTCGATTTCCGGAACGAGGCGCGCGATGGTTTCGCGATCTTTCAAGCCGATGGGAAACACACAATCCGCCCCCGCGTCGCGATACGCATTCGCGCGCTGAACGGCCTGGGCAAAACGGCTCGGCTCGTCGCCCGCTCCACGCAAATAAACATCAATGCGCGCGTTCAAGACGAACGGCACTTCACAGGCCGCCGCCACCTGGCGAATGGCTTTGATGACTTCAACTTGATACGCGAGATCGGCTAGCCGATGATCCGCGCCACTGCCGTCCTCGAGGTTCGCGCCAACGACGCCCACGCTGATGGCTTGCCGCATGAATTCCGCAACTTCCGCGACGGTTTCGCCGTAACCCGCCTCCAAATCAGCGGTGACCGGAACCGAAACCCTTTTCGTGATGCGGCCAACCATTTCCAGCATTTCGTGTGGACGGATATGCTGTCCATCCGGATAGCCCAATCCGGCGGCAATGCCTCCGCTCGTCGTGGCCAGGGCGGGAAAGCCCGCCTGCTCAAAGAGCCGGGCGCTCACGCAATCCCACGCGTTGGGCAGGACGAGAATTTTCGGCCCGCGATGGAGATCACGAAAGGCGGCGGCTTTGGCGCGCTGCTCGATTGGGTTCATTTAGAAAGTCGTGCCTGGTTCTGGCGGCGGTTGATAGGTCCCGGGCACCTTGCGAAAACTGATCGCGAACCGGTTCCAGCCGTTGATCGCAATGATCGCCGCGGTGACATTCACGAGTTCCTTTTCGTCGAAATATTTCCGCGCCAGCTCGTAAACTTCGTCCGGCACCTGCGATCCAGCCACCTGCGTGACCGCTTCGGTCCAGGCCAGGGCGGCACGTTCCTTTTCGGTGAAGAACGGCGTTTCGCGCCAGGCGTTGAGCGCGTAAATACGCTGTTCGGTTTCACCCTGGGCGCGCGCGTCCTTCGTGTGCATGTCCAGGCAGTAGGCGCAACCGTTGATTTGCGAGGCGCGGACTTTGATGAGCTCCAACAGCGTCGGGTCGAGACCACAGCGGTGGACATATTCTTCAAACGCGCGCATGGCCTGGAAGGCGTCCGGCGCGGCTTCAGCGTATTCGATTCGTGCTTTCATAATTCAAAGAGGCAAGCAACGACCGGGAAAGTTTTCATGCCGTCGTAACTGGCGTTAGTTGGTTTTCGCCATCGCGGTCCTGGTTTGTCAGATGTTGGGCAGCAGATCGAAGTATTCGTCGTCTTCATTCTTTCCGCCTTCGCCCTGGCCCACATTTTTTTCCGATACGACAAACTCGATCCGTTCGATCCACTTGACCATTTTGTAACCCAGTTGGTTTTCGACACGCAGCCGCAGGGGCGCTCCATAGACTTCCGAGAGCGACTCCCCGTTCATGTGCAATGCGAGCAGGCATTCCGGCTTGAGGACGTTTTCGATGCTTTGGGTATCGTAGTAGGCACCTCCGTAAAGGCCTTCGCCGAAGGAATAGAACACCACAGTCCGGGCCTCGGGCTTGGGGCGCACCAGACTAACGATGGCACTCATCGGAACGCCGCCCCACTCCGCTATCCCGCTCCAGCCCTGAATGCAATGGTGCATCGTGATTTGGACCGTTTCTCCGAGTATGGCGATCTCGGCGAGCGAGAGTTCGACGGCATTCTCGACCAATCCGCCAATCTTCAACCGGTAATCCCGGAAGTCATGATCCGCCAACTGCCGCCACTCGCTGCTCGTCGGTAGTTTTCCATTGGGCCAGAAGCGGGGAGAGATGTCATCCCGCGTGTAGTCTTTCCTCGGAATCAACCGGTTCAGGGTGATTAACTCCATCGGATAGGTAACCAATTTTAACGCGTGCTGGACCTGGCGCGAGTGAAGCCAGGAGAGGTAATGCGCCA
The DNA here is from genome assembly GCA_003169975.1 of Spartobacteria bacterium. Lineage (GTDB taxonomy): Bacteria > Verrucomicrobiota > Verrucomicrobiia > Chthoniobacterales > UBA10450 > Palsa-1392. Next base: position 76,035 of record PNAA01000036.1, read on the forward strand.
CCACCCAGGAAAGGACGACCAACCCGATCGCCGCGAGTCCCAGAACCATTCCCCACGGGCTAAGATCATCGGTGCCCAGCACGATATGATTCATGTTGCGCACAAATCCGGTAATGGCCACCAGTCCGACATGCACGACAATGAAACCGACAAAGCCAAGCATGGTCAGGAAGTGGAGCGAACGCGCGGTTTGGCGTCCTCCAAAAAGGCGCGCATACCACGGGAAGCGGTTCACCACCGCGGGCGACATGGCCAGGCCCGTGAGGATGGCTAACGGCCCAAAAACAAATACCACAAGAAAATAGGCGATCTGTTGCAGCGCATTGTAAGCATAGAATCCATTGGGCTCGGGCGGGAGATGAAACGTGGCATAGTGCACCGCGACCTTCCAAGCCTGGCCGAACACCTCCGGGGAGGCCGGCGCCAGCCGCCGCCACTGCCCGGTGACGAAGAGCATGATGACAAAGAAGACGCCCGTAATGATGAATCCATGGACGTTGATGAAGTGCCAGACGCGCGCAAGGCCGACGCTGTGCCGATAGCCGGGCGTGCCCACCAGCGGCGTGAGGTAGCGGGCATCGTCTTTTGCGGTCCAGAGACGATCACGAGGCACTTTGAGCGGCGTGAGGCGGATCCATTCGCTCCCCGGCGTGCAGTGATCGTTGAAATACAGGCGCGGGTGGTCCATCAGAATTGAGAGGCCGCTGCGGATCAGCAGCATCACAAAGAAGAAGTTAAGAAAATGAGTGAGCCGCAGCCAGAGTGGGAATCCGTGGGAACTGGCGGGATTGGCGGCTGTCTGCAGGGCGGCAATGTGTGGCAGGCCGGCCACGGCAAATTCGATCCACGCCGCCGCGAGGAAACTCAGGATCGCGGCGCCCGCCACGATCAAAATGGGAGGACGCACCCAAATGCGAAATCGGCGATCCGGCGGATAGTGAACGGCCTTGTGTGCGGCATCAAAAGCGATCATGGCTGCGGTTCCGGCTCGAGCAATCGGCAAACTCGGGATGTCGCTTGATGAACCCGGCGACATATGAACAGTGGGGAATGACTTTCCAATGGCGCTGCCGCGCCTCGGTCAAGGCGGCACGGGCCAGGTTTGCGGCGACGCGGTTTCCCCGAAGTTTATCCGGGACGAAAGTGTGTTCCAAGGTGATACGGTCACCCTCGATCGTATAATTCAGAAATGCCAAAGATCCGTCGGCAGCCCGAGTTTCAAAGCGCCGAGAATTTGCGTTGTGGGTTACGACAAACGGCATGGTTGGTTGCGGCGTAGCGGAAGAAAGGTCGGATGACGAGATTGGTCCGCGACGGCTCCAGTTGTCCTGCACCCGCGCGCCCGTATTTCCAGCTCGGAACTGGTTTGTTGGCTTGCGTTCGGCGGAAGCATTTCCCCCGCGTGGCGCTTCATTTTTGTTTGTCCATTGCGGCAAAAAGCTCCGTCCGTTCCTCCTCTCCGACGATCCGGTCAATCATCGGATAGAGAATGTTCTCCTCCTTGTGATTGTGCGGCCCGAGCACGGCCAAGAGACCCGCCTCATCGTCGCCGGTGTCGTTCTGGCCCGCGGCAAACTTGCCGGCAATCGCTCCGAGAAAGCCGCGGATCTGCTCGTGTTCACAAGCGCATGACCTGGGTGGGGCCGCTGGTCTGGCCAGTCTTGTTCTCAAAAGCCGGAAAGAGGATTTCCTCCTCCCAGGCAATGTGCCGTTCCAGCCCGGCTTTGAACTCCTGAAATGCGCGCCCGGCGCTTTCGCGATCGGAGAGCTTGAGCGCCTGGAACTGTCGAAACAAATCATCCAACCGGTCGTGGTCCTGGCCGTAGTGATGGCTGATGCTTGGATGATTCATGACGTTCTCCGTTTCTCTGTTCCGGGTCGGGGAAAATCCAACTGCCCTGAGGATAAACTTGCTAAATTGGATGTCAATGTCCACTTTAGCGTCATGCAACTGATTTCCCGCACTTCGGAATACGCGCTGCGCGCCGTGATCTGGCTGGTGCAGGAACCGGCGCGCTCCCAGACCACGCGGCAGATCGCCACCGGCACGCGCACGCCGCCCGATTACATCTCGAAGGTTCTCCAACTCCTCGCGAAGGCGGGTCTGGTGCGAAGTCAACGCGGCCTGGGTGGCGGCATTCAGCTCGCGAGCGATCCGATGCAAATCACAGTGCTGGATGTGATCAATGCCGTGGACCCGCTGGAACGCATTCACACCTGCCCGCTGGGCCTGAAGGCGCACGGGACGAATCTTTGCCCGCTGCATTGCGGCCTGAACGATGCAGTGGAGCAGATGGAAGCGACCTTTGCGAAAACAAACCTGGCCGACCTGCTCAACACCGACGCGCCCTCGATTCCGCTGGGCATCAAATTGAAAGCCGCGCGCCGTTCGCCAGTTCCAGCCTGATCCCTTCACGATCGCCAAAGTTCATCTTGAAGCCCTTTTCTACCGGACTCCGGTCACGTTCATTGCGGCAACGTGGCGCAGGCCGCTTTGATCAGGCTTTACTTAAAACCTCTTGCCGTTTCATGGCGTGACCTGCAGCTCGGCGGCGGCACCGATCATCATGTCGCGCATGCTGTGATCGACGATCGGATATTTGCCGGGGTGGGGTATAATCGCGTCGAAAACTACGCCTTCTCCGGGCGAGATAGGGTAGGTCGAGACGCCAGTGAGCGCGTGGTTCGCGTCCCCATCGGGGTAAACCGCGGCAAATATTCCGCCGATGATGTGAAACGAAGTCGAGAGATTCGGGCCAGCGTCGATAACATAAAGCCGAACGCGTTGGCCGACTTTCGCCGTAAGCGGATGATCGTTGTATTGAAATGCGACTCCGTTAAACACAACCTCGTCGGGAGTCCCGTTGAGCATCTTGTTGTAATCGCCGGTCATGAGTGTCCCTTCGGCTTGTGCCGTGTACCATTCGCTTTGCACGAGCACGTAGCTCACGTCGGCGGGTGGCAGCGGCTCTATTGGGTCGACAATGATGGCGCCATACATTCCATTGGCGATGTGCTGCAGCACCGGCGGCGTGCCGCAATGATAAATGAATGCGCCCGGCACTTGTGCCACAAACGAGAACTCAACTTTCTGGCCGGGATTGACGGAGCGGTAAGCGACGTTCGGCGCGACCTGGGCCGCATGAAGATCGATCGAGTGCTGCATGGTGCCGTGGTTGACGAAGGTGATGTTTACTGTTTGCCCTTCCCGGACATGCAGAATCGGTCCGGGCACGGTGCCGTTGAAAGTCCAGGCCTGGTATTGCACGCCACTCGCGATCTCAATCGTCACGTCGCTGGACTCGAGGCTGACGGAGACAGCGTTGCCGTTCCCGATGAGTGGCGGCAAAACCGGCGAGTAGGGATGTGCGACCGGCGCGCCCGAGACGATGCTCAACGGCGAGACAGCGGCGGCGGCGTTTTGCGGAGTCGGTGGTAAGGAAGTCCTCGCGCTGCCTAGGGTCGCCAGGGCAAAGACAAGGATGACGATGATTCCGCCGATCACGCCCAGTTGCTGGTCCCAACCCAGGGCCGGAGGCGGTTGTGCAGAACGTTTCGGCGCCCATTCGACGAGCGACGCCCACTTCGGAAAGCGACGGCCGAGGTAATAATCGAGACTGTAGGGATTGCGGCCGAGCAGATGCTCGAAAAGCGCGGCGGCGACGAAGACGAGCGCGTAGACCAGCGCCGGCCCGACATTGGTTGCCCCAGAGGTATAAGGCCCGCCGAATCCTTCCGCGGTGGACCAGATCAACAGACTGAACAACGCGCCAGCGAAATAGGTAATGCGCCGCGCCAGACCAAGGAGCAGACCGATTGCGATCGCCGTTTCAATGAGTCGTGTCGTGGTAATGAAAAACCCAGCGTGCATCGTGACCAGACGCAGCCACATGTGAAACCACGCTTCCAGCCAGCGCGGCTGTGCGTTCGCGGCATTTTGCAGGTAGCCGACATAGTGCGCGGCAAATCCGGGTTGCCATTTCAGCCAGGCATCGATCGCCATGAAAACGCCGAAGGCGGTGCGGAGGGCAGCCGCGGCGACGATCAGCCAGGCTGTCGATGCGGTCTCGGCGTTTGACTTTGGCTCTGTTTGATTTGGGACGGTTTCCATGGTTTAGCTCCTGTCCAATAATTGTTTCAAGACGATCGCTTCGTTATGCTCCTGGTCGCGCGCTCCGTAAAGCAGAGTTACGGTTCCTTCCTTCGCCTTGCTCTTGATCATCTTCAGTTCGTCTGGATGACTCTTCAGCTCCGCCCGGTAACGCCGGCGAAACTCCGTCCACTTCTTCGGATCATGCCCGAACCACTTCCGCAGCTCGGTGCTCGGCGCGATTTCCTTCAACCAAAGATCAAGCGCCGCTTTTTCCTTCGTTAGGCCGCGCGGCCAGAGCCGGTCCACGAGAATGCGGGTCCCATCGGCCTTTTCCGGCGTGTCGTAAACCCTTTTAAGTTTAATCGTCATGGGCTCGTCCTTATTCGCCTGCGGCTTCGAGCCAGGATGCAATCGCGTATTCGCGGTACATCTTTACCATCACACTCCCGGGAATGCCAGCCGGGCAGACGGCGACACATTCATAATGATTGCTACAGTTGCCGAAGCCTTGCGCGTCCATCGCGCGCACCATCCCGAGAACGCGGCGGCGGCGTTCGGGGGCGCCTTGGGGCAGGAAGGCGAGATGGGAAACCTTGGCGCCGGTAAATAACATCGCGGAAGCGTTCGGACACGCCGCCACACAAGCGCCGCAGCCAATGCAAGCAGCTGCTTCCATCGCCAGCTCGGCGTTTTTCTTGGGCACCAGAATCGAATTCGCCTCGGGCGCGGAGCCAGTCCGGGCTGAGATAAATCCTCCGGCTTGCACGACTCGATCAAGAGCGCTCCGATCGATGACCAGGTCTTTGATGATCGGGAATGCTTTTGCCCGAAATGGCTCGATGCAAATGGTATCGCCATCTTTGAAGCGGCGCATGTAAAGTTCGCAGACCGCGCCGGGATGATTGGGCCCGTGGGCCTGGCCATTGATCGTCAATGAGCAGGTGCCGCAGATGCCTTCGCGGCAGTCGGAATCGAACGCGATCGGCTCTTCGCCGCGATGCAAGAGTTGCTCGTTAAGGATGTCGAGCATCTCGAGGAACGAAGTGTTCGGCGAAATGTTTTCCGCCTCGTAGTCGAGCAGTCTTCCTTTCGTCCTCGCATTTGCCTGCCGCCAGACCTTGAGGAGAAAGTTCATGGTTAGGAAAACCTGGCCCGGCGCCAGCTCATCTCCAACCGGTTCGCCGGCTCAAGCGGTGCGCCGTCGTTGCCGTTGGGTTCCTGTCTTGGGTGATCGTTGTTTCGCGCCCCCTGTGGATGTTTGATGCCGACGAGCATGATCGCAGCGACATGCGCACGATACTTCCAAAAGACCCGGCGCATCGCGATGACGCGCTGGCGTGCCTCGGCGTCACGGCAAAGATTCCAGGCAAACCGCAACGCGCCCCACAATCCTTCGTCTTGAATGAGCCGGCCCGGTTTGAGCAATCGCATCGGGCGGAACATTTCCGTTCGAATGTTGAAACCTTCCGCTTCCAGGAGCGCGCGCCATTCCTTTGCGGTCAGCGGTCTCGCGCCGACATGAATTGTTTGTGATAGAACGTGCTGAATTTCCAGCTTGATCGCCTCATCCAAATCGTCCGGCACGAGACAGAGCTCGTGAATGCCGTAGCGGCCGCCGGGTCTCAAGATCCGCGCTGCCTCCCGCACGATCCGCCTCTTTTGCGCTACTCCCTGCATGGTCAGCATCGCTTCTCCATAAACGACCGTGGCTGAATTCGACGGCAGCCCGGTGCCCTCCGCGCTACCGATAAGGCATCTTTGCTCAGAGCCCGCGAGCAATTCTCTAACCCGATGGGCTGCGGCTTCATCACCTTCGATTGCCGTATAAGAGGCGGGATGAAAATCCAACGCGAGACGCGTTGTTACCCCCAGCCCTGGAGCGAATTCCACCACCGCATCGGAGCGACGGATCGCCAACGATTCCAGCATGGATCGCGTGAGATCAAGACCGCCCGGACGCAAGACGCGTTTGCCTAGGCGCGCGAGCAGCCAATGCCCCGGCATTTTTTCAGCGGCCAGCGTGACTCCAGGGAGTGGAAGTTCCGTATCTGTTTTCAAAGGCTAACTCAGATCAGATGAGGTTCGTTCGAGAGATTCTTTGCGAGCACGCAGTCTTAGATAGTTCCGGATGAGTAATGCCGCCCGATAAAAAACCTCTTCATCGAGGCGGATGCGCAAAAGCAGACGCTCCGCAAAATCCAGCACTTCTGCGGTGCCTTCTGCGCGTGCGATGGCGAGGAGCTTTTCTCCGGCCCCAACGAGCTGGCGGTGCTCCAGATGAAGCGCCGATTCATTGGTCTCCAGCTCGTCCCATTCCGAAAGGTCTTGCAGCCAGTCGATCGTGAACTGGCCCGCCGCCAGCGGAGCGAGGAAGCCAAGGATGCGCAATACCTTCGCCTCTTCGTGCGCGACATGGGGCTCCAGGATTTGCGCGATGGTTTCAGCCACGGCCTTCGTTTGCCCGCCCGCGCGGGAGACTCTCGTAAGCGCGGCGCTCAACTGCGCACGACTCAGTTGCAGTGCTTCCGGTAACTGTAGCTTTATCGGAGCGCGAGACGCCACTGAAGCGGGCGAAGACGGACGGTTGCCGAGATCCAGTCGCAGTTCCAGGTATTTGCCCATCAAAATTGCCAAAGGAGTAAAGACTGACTCATCGAGCCATGCGCGGAAAAGAAGGCGCTCGGCCAAGCGAGCTTGTTGCGATTTTCCTTCTTCGCGAGCGGCCGCGACGAAGCGTTTTATCGCTGAGAGAATCGTCGCGTGCTCGATCTGCAGCGCGTGTAAGTCATTCTTCAAATGGTCGATTTGCGGAAGAACTTCCGCCATGTCGGAAGTCACTTCTCCTCGCGCGAGCCGTGGCAGGAGGCCAAGCGGTTCCAAAATGTCCACACTTTCCTTTGCGAGGTGGGGCAAGAGGATCGCTTCCAGCACCTCGGCGGCCGCGCCCGTCTCACCGCCTCTCTCGACGGCTTGTCGGAGCGCCCTGCAGATGGCTTCTTCGTCGAGGTGCAGCGCTCTTGGAATCTTCAGCTTCATTTCATGCCGCCCATCTCAGCATTCTGACTCAGACAAGTCGCGGCGGCGGAAGCCACCGCTGCCGGTCGTGCCATGGCAAGGGCTTTCGGGAAGAGCACGTTGTTCTCTTCCTGCACATGCTGGTGCATGTCCTTCTCCAGACGCGCGAGCCCATCGTAGAGAGCGCGCAAGGTGTTGCAGGCCCATTCCGGAGGCGTGTAACTGTCGGTCAATTCTTTGAACTGGCCGAGCGCGGCGCCGGCTTTCTCGTGCTCGGCTTCGAGCTTCCCGAATTCCCCGGCAAGCCTGGACGCGACACTTTTATCGCCGCCTGCCGTTTCCAGCTTACGAATCGCCGGAAAGACACTCTCGTCCTCTTCCTTAGTGTGAGCAGCAACCTTCTCGTTAAAGGTCTCGAAGACGCGCCGGAGCTCGACCAGCCGGGGTTCGCTATCGCCATGCACGGCGGCGACCTTCTGGGTCATGAAATCCAGCCGGGGCAGTTCCTCCCGGAGGTAGCCATGGTGGACTCGTTCGATGTGATCGCACAGCTCGCTCAAGCTCAAGGTGTCGGGATCGTCTTGAGTGATCCCCGAAGTGCCATCGAGCGCCGTGAGCATCGCGACCACGGTCGCGGGATCGAGTCCTTTTTTCTGGCAAACTTCGGCGAGCGGTTTCTTGCCGCCGCAGCAATAGTCGATTCCGAGGTTTTCAAAGACGCGCGAGCGAGCCGGAAACGCGCGGACGATTTCTCCAACGGTGGTGTCAGCGGTGATCTTTTTCATGGTTTGGATTTGTCTAAGAAAGGCGTAACCCACCCAAAGCTGTATTTCAAATACATTTTTGTTGAAGCCTCTCTCCTTTCGAAGTATTGATCGCCCCATGACGGAATCCACCTTGCTAGCGCACGATCACTCTGAACTCGACGCGGCGCTGGCCGCGCTCGTAGCCGCCCTGGCCGAGGGTGATGCCGCGCGAAGTCTGGAACACCTCGACCTCTTCTGGGCGCGCCTTGCAGTGCACATCCGCGCGGAGAATATCCATCTCTTTCCAGTCCTCCTGCGCGCCGCCGAAGCCAGTCGCGGATCGGCGCCGGCTGCTGGCGCGCCCGAACCGAAAGAGATCCGGAATCTGGTCGCGCAACTCCGCGACGATCACGATTTCTTCATGAGCGAGTTGACGGCGGCAGTGAAACAATTGCGGGCATTATCCCGGAGCGGTCAGCCGGACGGTCTCCGCGAGGTGCGCGAAAAGATCGACGCCGTCAGCCGCCGGCTCGACACGCATAACGCTCTCGAAGAATCGCGCGTGTATCACTGGGCCGCGGTTCTGCTCGATCCGCCCGAGCAGATCGCTCTGAACGAAAGCATCCGGCAGGAACTGGAAAACCTTCCGTCACGCTTCCGGAAACCGGGCGAGGACGGCTGAGTCACCGCAAAGTCACGTTTTCACCAAGCCATGATCATTGAAATCACGCGTGCGGTTCAACGAATTCCGGACCCGCCTTTCGCATCTTTTAACGAGCTTTCCGCGTCCTTGCTCCACCTTCACCTGCCATGCGAGTAAGCGCCTATTCCGATTACGCCCTGCGCGCGCTCATGCAGGCCGCTTTGCGCAGTCCGGAGCGGATCACCGTGGATGAAGTGGCGGGTGCGTTCGGCATCTCGCGCCATCACCTCGTCAAAATCGTGCATGATCTCGGGCGGCACGGCTATCTCGCGACGCGGCGCGGGATCGGCGGCGGATTCACCCTCGCCCTCCCGCCGCAAGAAATCCGCGTCGGCGACATCGTTAGGCTGGGCGAGGAATCCCACACCGTGATCGACTGCAAGGACCGGCAGAATCGCTTTTGCCGGATTTTTCCCGCCTGTCGTCTGAAAGGTGTGCTGGATGAAGCGGCGGCTGCGTTCTTCGCGGTGCTCGACAGTTACACTCTGGACGACCTGCTAGGGCAACCGTCGGCCCTGAAAGAGCTCCTGCAAATCCAAGGCTCATGAACGCACGACACGCAGAAGAGGCCAGGAAACAACACCTCTTCGCGCCGAATGAGTCGCTCGGCGGTGCTGCCGAGGAACGCGCGCTCCCAGCCGGTCCGGCCGTGGGTTGAGAGAACGATCAGGTCAGCCTGGATTTTCGCGCGCCACCTGACAAATCTGATTAAAAGGACGGCCGGCGCGGATCGGTGGGTCGCTCCAGGAAGTCGCACATTATGAGAAGTAGGTCATACCTTCACAACGAGGATCTGGCAGAGCGGAACGTTACGCCTATGATGGATGTCATGCCCAAAAGAAGCGCTGATGCTGATCTACGTCTTACACTGTCGCGCGAGCAAATGCGGAGTTTCGGCTACGAGGTGATCGATCTCCTCATCGATCATTTCGAGAAAATCGGCGATCAACCGGTCGGCGCGAAGCTGGAAGCGAAGGATGCCGCCCGCTTTGTTCTGGAAGAGGGGCCTCCGGAGCAAGGTTGCGATCCCAGCGAACTCCTGACTTATCTGAAACGCGACGTGTTTCCGAATAATCTGCACCTCGATCATCCACGCTTTTTCGCTTTCGTTCCGAGCCCTGGAAATTTCGTGAGCACCATGGCCGACGTGCTTGCTTCCGGCTTCAATGTCTTTGTCGGGACCTGGCTGAGCGGCTCCGCTGCTGCCTCAATGGAGTTACTGGTGATCGAGTGGCTGCGGCGCTTTTGCGGAATGCCCTAGACCGCCGGCGGCCTGCTCACGAGCGGTGGATCGGCAGCCAATCTGATCGGGTTGGTGGCTGCCCGCCGGAGTATTTCGCAGGCAGAGATTTCCCGAGCCACGGTTTATTATTCCGATCAGACTCATTCGTCGGTTGAGCGCGCGCTGCTCGTCATCGGCTTTTCGCCGGAGCAATGCCGGAAGATTGAATCCGATGCGGAATCTTGTTTACCCATTAGCGTGCTGCGAAGCGCGGTGGATGCGGATCGAGCAGCCGGAATGCAGCCACTCTGCGTGATTGCGAATGCCGGAACAACGAGCACGGGAGCAATCGATCCGCTCGCTGAGCTCGCGGAATTTTGTCAGGCCGAAAAGCTCTGGCTTCATGCGGATGGCGCTTATGGCGCCGCAGCGGTCATTTGCCAACGCGGCCGCGAAAAGTTGCGCGGCCTTGATCGCGTTGACTCCCTCTCGCTCGATCCGCACAAGTGGCTCTTTCAGCCGTTTGAATGCGGCTGCGTTCTGGTGCGCGATTCGCGCGCTTCTTCACTCCGCTTTTCGAGTAACGGCCGATTATCTGCACGAGGTGCATCGTGACACAGCCGAAGTGAATTTTGGCGATCAGGGCATTCAGCTGACACGCAGTTTTCGCGCGCTCAAGCTTTGGCTCTCGATCAAGACGTTCGGGATGGCCGCCTTCCGCGAGGCTGTTACACGCGGTTTCGAACTTGCCGAACTCGCGGAGCGCGAACTGCGCACCAAAAACGGCTGGGAAATTCTTTCGCCCGCGCAAATGGGCATTGTCTGTTTTCGCTTTGGCGCGGAGGACGCTCTCCAGGCGCGCATCGTCGATGCGATGCTGCGTGAGGGCTACGCGTTCCTGACCTCGACGAAAGTCAAAGGAGCGATCTGCCTGCGACTCTGCACGATCAATCCAAGAACGACGGACGCGGAGATGATCGAGACGGTGAAACGTTTAGACGACTGTGCACGGAGATGTTTTTCGCCAATCGCCTGACGGCCTGTGGATCATCCGCCACAGCTGATGAACTACCTGGCAATCGCGGAAATAGTCTCGCGCGTTCACTTTGATTGACGCGGTGCTAGACTTTTTGCGCGAGCGATTTTTCGGGAGAACGGAAGCCGCGGGCGCGCACATCTTCCTCCCGGTGATAACGCTCGCGCGCGGCCAGAATGCTGGAGCGCCCGAGATAGCCAACGACCTTTTTTTCGTTCGCCCGCTCCACCACCGGCAAACGGCCGATGTCGTGCCTTAACATTCGCGCCACGGCGTCGTGCAAGGTCTCGTCGGGATAAGCGACGCGCAGGTTGGTCGATCCGGCAGCAAGGACGGTCAGCGTTTCATCGTGCGAACGGTCAAAGGCACGCACGACGTCGCCGCGGGTAACGATCCCGGTCAGCTCACCCTTCTCATTCGCCAGCAGTGTGCCCTGGTGCGAGCAGATGAGCGGGTCCCCACTCGCAATCCGCGCCGCAAAACGCGGCAGCGGCGTCGTCTCGGGAATGAGCGGCGGATCCGCTTCCATGACATCGCGCACGCGCATCAGCTCCAAAATGTCCACGCTGTATTCCCGCGCGATGTGCTGTCCGCGGCGCGCCAGCTTTTCGGTGAGAATGGATCGCTTCATAAGCAGCACCGTCACAGCGAGCCCGGCCACAGACCCGCAGAGCAACGCCGGCAGTGCGTTGATATCGCGGGTCAACTCCAGAAGGAAAAACATGCCTGTGAGCGGTGATCGCATCGTGCCGCCCATCATCGCCGCCATGCCGACCATGGCCCACAAACCAACGTCACCAACCGGGGCAAACTTCCCCAACCCAGCGCCGAGCGCGCCTCCGATAATGAGCAGCGGCGCGAGCACGCCGCCGGAAGTGCCGGAGCCCAGGGCGATCGACCAGACGACGGCCTTGCCGATCATCAAACCAATCAAAGCAGCGCCGAGGATTTCGCCCCGCAACATGCCGTGAATCAATTCATAACCGACCCCGAGGACGCGCGGATCGATCCAACCGCCGAAGCCGACAAAGACCGCGCCGATGGCCGGCCACCACATCCAGTGAATAGGCAACTTTAGAAAAACGTCTTCACAGAAATAAACGATCACAGTGAGAAGGCCGGAGCCGAAGCCGGCCGCGATCCCAATCGCGCAGGCGATACCGATCTCGCTTGCGCCTAACGACGCATGTGGCGTGACAGGAAAAATGGGTCCGGCGCCGATGAGCGGAATGCGCAAAAGCCAGGCGACGACCGACGCCACCGTCACGGGGATAAAGCTGCGCGGACGCCATTCGAAAAGAAGCAGCTCGACCGCGAGCAACGTCGCCGCGATGGGCGAAGCGAAAACCGCCGACATGCCGCCCGCCGCGCCAGCGACGAGCAGCGTCTTACGTTCCGCGGAACTGAGGTGAAACAATTGCGCGAAAATGGAGCCGAACGCTCCACCCGTCATGATAATCGGGCCCTCCGCTCCAAACGGCCCGCCGGTTCCGATCGAGATGGCGGATGAAATCGGTTTGAGCAGCGCCACTTTCGGCTGAATCAAACTGCCGCCTAGCAGAATCGCTTCGAGTGCTTCGGGGATTCCGTGGCCACGGATCTTCTCCGAGCCGTAACGCGCCATCAGCCCGATGATGAGCGCGCCCGCGACCGGCGCCAGAATCACCCACGCACCAAGATGATTATGCTCCAGCGAACCGAGAACCGGTGAAAAGCGCTGGAAGAAGACGAGATTCGTGATTTCAGCGATGAGCCAGAGCAACGCCTTGGCGACCAGGGCGCTGATCACGCCGACCGGCAACGCGAGCGCGACAAGCACGAGCATGCGCCTATCGGTGCGAAAATCACCGAGCAAAGTCTGCGAAGTTTTGCGGCCGGACATTCAGAATCGCCGCGTGATAATACGCAAGCGAGTGCCGGGTAATTTCGACATTTCGTTGCTCTCGGCAACGGAATCCTTCGTGATTTTCAATTCGGCCTAGCGAGTGCAATGGCCGCGTGCACTTTTCATTCGCCCCAAGCGAACCAGTCGTCGATTTCGCAACCTTATCTGGCCGCGCCCAAGACCCTTCCTGTCACAAAAAAGATATGAAACAAACCTCGTTTTGATGGTACGCGGAACGCGATGCAGCCCGCAGCATTACTCTCCTGCCTATCGGCGGAGTGTCGCTCCGCAGTCAGATATTCTCTGCCGGCAAATTGGTAGCGTATTCCGTAACGAGGCCCGCCGGCTCCTCTTGTCGATTCTGGTTAAGAGTCAGCTGCTCTGCCAATTGAGCTAGCGGTGCGCTTCGGGTCTTGCCGGTCACCAGCAAGGGAATCGAAAACTACTCATCCCGGTTCGCTGCACAACGCGGAAGTTTTATCGTCATCCGCCGCCTGTGGGGAGAAACGACTGGCACGTCCGGTTCGCGCCGCCGGCGATCAATGGCGTGAGCCGGGTCGTCTTCCACTGCACCGGGACCAGGGAGATTGCCGCCGCGAGGTGCCTTCCCGGACTCTTGACGGAGTGAAATCAGACGACTTGGGTCGCTACATTCGATGCCAGTCACGGTTTGGCTAAGATTGAAATTGAAATTGAGCGCGACGGGCTGATGAGTTGGCCATGATCAAAGGAAGTGAAATCCGGAAGGCAGACTTTCCCATCGAGCCGCTGCTGCTCGACCGCTGGTCGCCGCGGGCCATGTCTGGCGAGGAAATCTCACGAGAGGAATTGATGCGACTCTTTGAAGCGGCTCGATGGGCTCCGTCTTCATTCAACGCTCAACAGTGGCGCGCTCTTTACGCGCGCCGCGGCACCGAGCACTGGGCAACATTCTTCGAGCTGCTGGTCGAAGCGAACAAATCCTGGGCAAAGAATGCAGCCGTCCTCGTCGTCTTCATTTCGCGAAAGGCGTTTGCCTACAACGACGAACCATCGATCACGCATTCCTATGACACTGGAGCAGCCTGGGAGAATTTTGCGCTCCAGGGCTTTCAGCAGAATCTCGTGGTGCACGGAATGGAAGGGTTCGATTACGAACAGGCGCGTAAGGAGCTGCGGATTCCCGAGGGATTTCAAGTCGAGGCCATGGCTGCGGTCGGCAAGCCGGGACCGAAGGAATTACTCCCTGAAAAATTGCAACAGCGCGAAAGTCCGAATGATCGCCGCAAACTCTCGGAGAGCGTTTTCGAAGGGCCGTTTAAGCATAACTGAATAAAGGAATCCGCCCTGCCAAGCTGCGCATCGATCAAATCTTTTTGAGATTAATGCGGGCCAGAAGAACCGTACAATCCATCGCCGATTGGAAACCCATCAGTCCTCGCGAGACGTAGCTGGTGGCAGACCAAGCTCGTCATCTTCATCGGCAAGCACCCCGAAGTGCCGTCAGATGGTGCGCATTCTGTCGGATTCCATGGACCGACCCCTTCCGCTCACGATGCGGATCAGGAAGCGTCTGCATTACCTGATCTGCTGCTGGTGCCAACGTTACGAAGAGCACCTCCGTTACCTCCGCAAAACAGCGTCAAAGTTTCCCGAGCACGCGGACCAAAGCTCCGACGTGTCATTACCATCGAGCGCCAAGGAAAGAATCTTGCGCGAACTTGGCGGCCGCGGAAAGTAGGCTCCAACAAATCGTGAGCGCCAACCAGAGTCTCTGCAACGTATCGGCGACCACGCTGGCGCGGCTCATCCGCACGAAAAAGGCCTCGGCGGAAGACGTCGTTACCGCGCATGTCGAAAGGATTACCGAGTTGAACCCGCGGCTGAACGCCGTCGTCCAACTGTGCCTCGAACGCGCGCTCGAGGAAGCGCGCGCCGCGGATACGCAACTGGCCAACAGCGCGTCGACCGGGCCTCTGCACGGGGTCCCGTTCACGATCAAGGATAGCTTCGACACCGCGGGCGTCATCAGCACTGGCGGCACCAAAGGCCGCGCTGCGTTTGTGCCCGGCGAGGATGCCACGGTGGTCAGCCGTTTGCGCACGGCGGGCGGCATCCTTCTCGGAAAAACGAACACGGCCGAACTCACCATGGCTTTCGAGACCGACAATCTCGTCTACGGTCGAACGAATAACCCACACGATCCTGCGCGCACCTCCGGCGGCAGCAGTGGTGGCGCAGCGGCCATCGTCGCCGCCGAAGCATCGCCATTCGATATCGGGAGTGATACCGGCGGAAGTATTCGCATCCCGTCACACTTTTGTGGCACAGCCGGTTTCAAGCCCACCGCCGGCCTGGTGCCGAAGACCGGCCACATCCTTCCCTTCGGCGGCATCGTTGACGCGATGACCCAGATCGGCCCCATGGCCCGGCGGGTCGAAGATCTGGCCTTGATCTTGCCGATCATCGCCGGGGTCGACCAGCGGGATCCCGCTACCGTCCCGGTCGTGCTGCCACCATGGGAACCAACCGGCCTGAAAGCCCTGCGCCTCGCTTTCATGACCGACAACGGCCTGGTGGAGCCGGTCGCGGTGGTCAAAGAAGCTGTCCGCTCGGCCGCCAATATCTTCGCCGAGAGCGGTGCGCAGGTGAAGCAAATCCGCCCGCCCGAATCGAGGAGTCCTTTGACCTGGCCATCGCCCTCTGGACAGCCGATGGCGGCGCCGTGTTTGTCGACACGCTGAAGCAATGCGGCACAACCGAAATCCATTCGTTGATGCAGGGCGTGCTTGATCTTTGTCGGGCGAATGAAAAATCCGGCCAGGAATTTGGTCGCTTGCTCCTTCGCTGGGCCGCATTCCAGAGGAAGATGCTTGCCTTCATGGAGGGATACGATCTGCTCCTCAGCCCGGTCTTCCCCACGCCAGCGATCGAGCATGGAGCCACTTCCGACTACGAGATTTTCCGCGGATTTAGCTATACGATGTTGCACAATCTCACCGGCTGGCCGGCCGGCGTCATCCGCTATGGCAGTTCCCCGGAAGGATTGCCGGTCGGCATTCAGTTGGCCGCCAGACCATTTCACGACCACGTCCTCCTGGCCGTGATGCAGTACCTCGAAGGATCGTTAGACTAGATCCGATCCTGACTCCCAATCACGGAAGCGGTCTAATACTTACTCGTCGCTCCGCAACCGACGGGACTGGCCTGGAGTTGCCGCCTTGTTTCGCCCGGCTCATCATCGAAGCGGGATTCGTCGAGGGCCTTTTATTTTCGGCGGCCCGTTCTGAAGTCTCTCGGATCGCGTCGCGGGTCCGTAGCCGCGGTCGGTAATCCCGTGCATCAACGCCCCCGGCGACATGAATCCGTTGGCTCCGCATATGTCGGGCATCTTTGGACGGCGCTCTGGGTCTACTTCACAGCGCCGGTGATCGCGATCCAGTCGGCGGCGATGGTTTACCTGTGGAGTAAGCGGGAGGTTTATTGCGCAAAATATCATCACCACAACAATGCCCGCTGCATTTTCAACCGTCGCTTCCCCGAGCCGGCGAAGCGCGAACTGTAGCCGGGGTCGCTGACCCCGGCCCGTGGCTCTCAAACATGTTGCACGCTGCCGGGATCACCGATCCCGGCTACAACCGTGAAGCGATACGTTGGCACCATCTGAGACACGTGCTTGAATTCCATCGGCTCAGTCCGTTCGAACTCGACCTGCCTTTCCCCCGGGAGCATTTCGTAGAATGGCTCGCTTACCAGGATCTGCCATTTCCCGGCACGATCGCAGAGGCGCGAGGCCAGGTTCACGGTGTGGCCGATGGCGGTAAAGTCACGCCGCGTATCGGAACCGATCGACCCGACCACTGCGCGGCCCCGATGGATGCCGACGCCGAGGGCCAGCGGCCAGCCTTCCGCCTCGATCTCCTCCCGGATGGCCGCGACCAATTCCTGCGCGCAGGCGAACACTTTCTCGGCGGAACCTTCGCCGCCCAGAAAAACCGCCATCACCGCGTCCCCAATGAATTTGTCCACGTCGCCGCCGGCCGAGACGACCGCGTCCGCCTGGACTGCGAGGAGCCGGTTGAGCTCGCGCACCAGGAAGGAGGCTTCGCGCGTCTCGCACCAGCTGGTGAAGCCGCGCAGATCGGCAAAGAGCACGATCACCTCCTGTTCCATGCCGGCGAGCCATTGCGGATCCTTCCTGCTCCGGCGCACCGCCTCCGCGGTGAAGCGCGAGACATAGGGCAGCAGTGCGAGCTTTTCGCCTAACGAGATTATCATTTCGTTGAATACGTCGCCCAGGTGTTGCAGTTCGTCGCCGGTCGTCACGCTCACCTGCACGTCATTTTCCCCGGCTTGGAATCGCCGGATGCCCGAAGAAAGTTTGTTCAGTCCACGCGTGATGTTGCGGGCGAGGAGCAGGCCCGGAATCATGGCGACAAAAAACGCGCCGCAGCCGATCGCCAGCGCGAGCAAAAGCTCCTCCCGCTGGCGCGCGACGAACCGGCTGATTTGCGCGTCCGCTTCGACGATCGCAACTGGCTCTCCGGCCTGATTAAGGATCGGCCCGTAGCCGCTGATCCAGGTGCCATTCTCGTCCTCATAAACGTCGCTGCTCGTTGGCGTGCGCATTTTCCAAGCCTTGAGGAAATGCTCGCGATTGGCCTCCAACAGAATGTAGCGAGTGCCAATGAATGTCTTCTTCTGCAACATCACGACGAATTCCGTTTCCAACGAGGAAGCCGCACCCACCGGGCGCAGGATGTACATTTCATTTTCCGCGAGGCCGTTGATCCGGCGGGATTGATCGAGAATTGTCCTCGCCTTTTGGAAGGCCGGCGAACTGGAGTCGTTAGGCGCGCGGATCAAGTTGATCTCGTCGCCATTCAGGGCCAGCGCGGTCGTCCCGGCCGCGCTCCGGACAAAGGCCTGGAATTCCTGCAGGAGTTGCGCGCGCCGGAGATGGTAGTTGGTGCCGAGAATTGCCGCCACGACCAGCGCCGCCACAATCGCCATGGCGAAGGCGACTTTGGTGCGAAGCGAAAAACGATGAAATGGAACGACGGGCATGTCCGAAGTGCGGCGGGCGCGTCAACGATCACACGTCTCCGGATTCTGAGTCGAGCAGGAACGTCGAATCCTGACAAGCGCGCCGTTATAGCCGGGGGCGCTGACCCCGGTGACGCAGCGCTTCACCTCTCGTGCTCTTCAGATCACCGCGCTGCGCGCGAACACCGGACCTGGGATTGAGTTCCTCGAATACCTGACGCCGCGGGACGGGCGGCCGATTCCGGAGGGGACGAAATCGAACGACATCGCGCATTGGCAGACCGCTGATCGCGACGAACGATCTCGCTGCCGTGACGCAGAAGCTAAAAGACAATCATGTCGGGTTCGTTTCCTCCGCCGTGATCGTGGTGCCGAAGGAGAAACTTGGATTTACCAAGGACGTGCTGGTGAGCGATCCCGGATGGGCACGACGTGTTGCTCGTCGAGAAATAGCTGTAGCCGGTCGCGCTGAGGCCGGCTCGGAGCAAACGCGCGCGCTGGCGATGGCGAAGCGGCCGGAGTCAACGCCCCCGGCTACAACGCCGGAATATTTTCCCGGGCGAAACGCAGCGCGCACGCCATCCAGACGAGCTCGTCGACGAATTTCTTGAGTCGCCCGACGTAGGCTGGATCGGTGATATTTCCCGTCGCCGAATCGAACAACTTGCCGGCCGTCCCGAAGTAGACATCCCAGAAGATCGTGACCAGGCCCAACTCGCGCAGAACCGGCAACAAACTTTGAATCATGCGCGCGCCGCCGAAGGGCCCGGCCGAGACGCCGCAGACGCCGGCGGCTTTGTGAAGGTATTCCTTCAGGTTGCTGTCGAGCACATGCTTGAGCAGGCCGGGAAAGCTGTGGTTGTACTCGGGCACGACGAGGATGAGTCCATCCGCGCGACTGACCGCCGCGGAAAATTGCGCATCTTTGAGCGCCTCGCCCGCGTCATCGAGCGAGAGCCGGAGGTTGCGGATGTCGATCAATTCGGTCGTCATGTCGGGCCGCTTGGAAACCTCTTCGAAGACAAAACGGGCGGCGTGTTCGCTCATGCGACCCTGGCGCGCGGTGCCGAGAATAACGGGAAGAAAGACAGGTTGAGTGATCGATTCCATAAGCGGTGGGTCGTTTGACGAAACAGAACCTTACAGCGCAGATCGCAGGGCGAGCCATTTGACCGTTGCCCGCTCCCCGCAGCACGGCGGTCCGGGGGAATACCGCAGCGTCACGCGCCGGCCGGAAAGATTGACCTCGGCGTAACTAACAGTGGCCGCGTCGGAGCGATGCATGCAGATCGAGAATGGCCGCGCGCCGCGGGAGATGGGAAGCGTGGAGTTTTTTCAGCGCCGCCGTTCCGCCTAACGAAGAGCGCCAAGCCGCGCAAATTCGACCGCGGGCACGCTCCGCGCCGGGCTCATCGTAGCCGGACGAGAACCAATGTGAAATTTCATTGCCACGGCGGCGCCCGACCCGTTATTTTCCCGCCGTGCCCGCCAAACCATCCCCCTCCATCGACACTGGTCGCGAGGGATGAACCTCACAGATTACCACGCCAAGTACTTCGCCTACGAGCTGACTAAGCGCAGCCCTTCGGACAGCTTGGAGAAACTTGCAGGTGCCGTCGCCAGCGCTCAGGTCGATCTGAATCCGCACCAAGTTGACGCAGCTCTTTTCGCGTTCCGCTCGCCACTTTCAAAAGGCGCGCTCCTTGCCGATGAAGTCGGGCTGGGCAAAACGATCGAAGCTGGCTTGGTGCTCTCGCAAAAATGGGCCGAGCGGAAGCGACGCATCCTGATCATTGTCCCGTCTAACTTACGCAAACAATGGCATCAGGAGCTCAGCGAGAAGTTCTTCCTGCCTTGCAGCATCCTGGAGACGAAGTCGTACAATTCCGCCGTCAAAGTCGGCAACTTCCGGCCCTTCCAAGCCGATAGCATCGTGATCTGCTCCTATCAGTTCGCACGCAATAAAGCCGCCGACGTTAGCAACACGTCGTGGGATCTGGTCGTGATCGACGAGGCGCACCGTCTTCGCAATGTTTATAAGCCCTCGAATGTCATCGCGAATGCACTCAAGTTGGCGCTCGCCGGCAAAGACAAGCTCCTGCTCACAGCGACTCCTCTCCAAAATTCCCTCCTCGAACTGTTCGGACTAATCAGCTTCGTCGATGAACACGTCTTCGGCGATTTGAAGAGCTTCCGGGAACAATTTGCCAACCTAAACCAAGAGCAGGTGTTCGACACGCTCAAGGCGCGTCTGAAGCCGCTCTGCCATCGCACGCTCCGCCGGCAGGTCACTTCTTACATCCCGTTCACCAAGCGCCTGCCTATGCTTGAGGAGTTCACGCCGGAGGAGGGTGAGGACCGGCTCTACAATCTCGTGTCCGATTATCTCCGGCGCGACAATCTCCAGGCGTTGCCAGCCAGCCAGCGCTCGCTCATGACGCTCGTGCTGCGCAAGCTCCTCGCGTCCTCCACGTTCGCCATCGCTGGCGCGCTCGAATCCATCTCCAATCGCCTTAAGAAGAAGCTCCAAAAGAAGGAGCCTACGGAATCGCTCGAAGAGGAACTTGATCAGGACTACGAAGGCCTCGACGAGACCGCCGAGGAATGGGAGGACGAAACGCCCGACGAACCTCTCTCCCAAACCGACCGCGCCGCAATTGAAGCCGAAGTTGCCGATCTCGATCAATTCGCCACGCTCGCGACATCCATCACTCACAACTCCAAGGGCAAGTCGCTTCTGAAAGCACTGGCCGTCGCCTTCGCCAAGGCCCACGAACTCGGAGCCGCCGAAAAGGCCATTATTTTTACCGAATCCCGCAAGACCCAGAGCTACCTCCTGCGGCTGTTGGCTGACAGCAAGTTTGCCGAGGGGATCGTCCTTTTCAACGGCTCCAATACCGACGACCGCTCCAAGCTCATCTACTCCGCATGGCTTGAGAAACACCAAGGCACAGACCGTGTCTCCGGTTCAAAAACGGCCGACATGCGCTCGGCGCTAGTTGATTACTTCCGCGAAGAAGGTCGCATCATGATCGCGACCGAGGCTGGAGCAGAGGGCATCAACCTTCAGTTTTGTTCGCTTGTTGTGAACTACGACCTGCCATGGAACCCACAGCGCATCGAACAACGGATTGGCCGTTGCCATCGTTATGGACAGAAGCACGACGTCGTTGTCGTGAACTTCCTCAATCGGAAAAACGCGGCGGATCAGCGCGTCTACCAACTTCTCTCTGAAAAGTTCAAGTTATTCGAAGGTGTCTTTGGCGCGAGTGACGAAGTGCTCGGTGCCATCGAAAGCGGCGTGGATTTCGAGAAGCGCATCAACGACATCTACCAGCGCTGCCGCAAGCACGAGGAAATCAAGGTCGCCTTCGACCAGCTCCAGCTCGAACTAAGTTTGGAAATCAACGAGTCAATGACCGCCACGCGGCGGAAGCTGCTGGAGAACTTCGATGATGAGGTGCGCGAGAAACTGAAGGTCAGCGACGAAGCGTCAAAGTCATACCTCAACCGCTACGAGCGCCTGCTCATCCAGCTTTCCCGCCATGAGCTTGATGATCACGCGGAGTTTTTTGATGAGTCCTCCTTTCGACTGAACACCTGTCCGTTCGCCGGCGACATTCCCCTCGGTCTCTACGAGCTCCCACGCCGAACGGGAGAAGCGCACCTTTACCGACTGAACCATCCCCTAGCGGAGGCCGTAATCGCACAGGCAAAGGCACACGATCTTCCGGTGCAGGAAGTTCGCTTCAACTATGGTACGCACGATGGACAAATCAGCAGCCTCGAACCTCTCGTCGGCAAGTCGGGTTGGCTGACGCTCTCAAGCTTCGCAGTCGAGTCCCTCGATCAAGCCGAGGACCATTTAATCTTCTCTGCGGTTACCGATGAAGGTACTCCGCTCGACGACGAAGCAGCTCCGCGACTTTTGACGCTTTCAGGGGACGCAATCGGTCCATGTTCTGACACCATTCCGGACCCGCTGGCAACCGCAACACAGCAACGCCAGGCTGCCATTCAACGCAGCATCTCGGAGCGCAATGCTCGGTTTTTCGAGGCCGAGGCTGAAAAACTCGAAGGTTGGGCCGACGACCTCAAGCTAGGTCTTGAGCGCGAGATCAAGGAGATCGACCGCCAGATCAAGGAAGCCCGCCGCGCCGCTACGACTGCGCTCACCCTTGAAGAAAAGCTCGCCGGCCAGAAACAGATCAAAGCTCTCGAATCCCAGCGCAGTCAAAAACGGCGGTCTCTGTTCGATGCACAAGACGATGTAGATCGGCAACGGGAGCAGTTGATCGTCCAAGTCGAAGGCAAGCTTGTTCAGAAGATCTCGCTTGAGCTACTATTCACCGTTCGGTGGAAAGTTCATTAAAGTCACCTATGGAAACCCCGGCACAGAAACTTACATCCCGCATATTAAAACGCCTCACCGCGGCAAAACTTCTACGAGAAGACGACGCTAAAGCTTTTGAACCAAAAGTTGCCGCCGGCACTGTCCGGCAAGAAGACTGGCGCTTGGCTTTGGAAAAGGCGTTGGACGTAAAAGGACCAGAATGAGCAGCGCACCTTTGCGAAAACTTACGGTTGCTTGTCTACGTGGTTGCACCGGGAGCTTTAGTTTGCCATTCGACAAGGGGAAGAAACTCACAGTCATTTATGGGGAAAATGGCAGCGGTAAATCGACCATTTGCGACGCTTTCGAGTTCATCGGAAAGGGAAAGATCGGGTCGCTAGAGAATCGAGGGCTTGGACGAACTGAGTCCTACTGGGCCTCGTTCGGAAAGAACCCGGGCGAGATTCTCGTCACGTTGGAAACAACTGTCGGCTCATGTAAGGGCAAGCTTGGAAAATCGGAGGTTTTGTGCGATCCACCGAATCAGCGGCCAAAGGTCGAAGTCCTGCGACGGGCGCGCATTCTCGATTTGGTCGCGGCTCAGGGAGCAGACAAATACAAGGCTCTAGAACGGTTTATAGATGTCGCGGGCCCCGAGACGGCTGAGGGCGCACTGCGTGAGTTGATCAAGAGCTTGAAGCAGAGTCAGAAAATTGCGCTGGCGCGTATCGCGGAGAATCAATCAGCAATCGAGCAATCATGGATGATCGATGGAGAGCCCCAGCCTGATGCTTTCTCCTGGGCTGACGCCCAGTCGAAAGTAGATACAAATGTTTTCGATTCTGAGGCGAAGCAGATCGAATCACTTGCATCGGCTTTTGCGCGCGTAAAGGATGCTCTAGCTGGAGTTCCTCCGGCGACTACTGCTGTCGCGCAAGCCAAAGAAGGTGTTAAGAAGGCAAAGGAGGATTTGCAGCAAGCCGTCCAAGTAGCGACAGCAGACGCAAGCGATGTCGTGGCGATTCTTGAATCGGCGCAGTCTTATCTTCATACGCACGTAGAGTTGGTTGTTTGTCCCCTCTGTGAGAGTACCGAAAAGATCGATGACTTGAGCGCGCGAGTAGAAGTTCGGCTGAATTCGTTCAAGTCGTTGCGTAAAGCGCAATCTGATTTGAAACCAAAGGAGGGGGTGCTCGCCGGATCCGAAGCGCGCCTCCAAGCTGCGAGTGACGCAGCGCTCGAACGCGCTGCAGATTTCGAAAAGGCTCGCTCAAGCGGCGCATGGCCAGTTGACATACCACTCCCGACTCCGACACCCGGAAACACGGTTGGCGACCTCGCTGCTTGGTCAGCGGACGCGGAGCCTCTTGCAGCGCAGTGGAAAACAGCCCGGGATCGGCGGGCAGACCGGAAGAGCTTCGTGGCGACCGTGAAATCGGCCCTAGCGACCTACCGCCAGAATTTCGACGAGCAGAAAGCACTCGACACGTTACTTCCGAAGCTCACAGAGGCATTGGAGATTGCCGAAACCGAACGACGCGCGTTCACGGACGAAATCCTGTCGGCAATTTCTGTGAACGTCGGTCGGCTTTATGAGGCGGTGCATCCTGGCGAAGGGCTTGAAAAAATCAGTTTGGGACTCGACCCGAAACGTCGGGCTTCGCTTGACATCGCGTCCAGTTTCGAAGGCAACCCGGGCGTGCCGCCGCAGGCTTATCTGAGCGAGTCACATCTCGACACACTCGGCCTTTGTATCTTTCTAGCTCTCGCAGAACTCGACGATCCAGGGGAGACACTATTAGTGCTCGACGATGTTCTCGCCAGTGTAGATGAGCCTCATGTGGAACGTCTCATCGAAATGCTTTACGAAGAGGCGGCGAAATTCCGTCACTGCGTCATCACTACGCATTATCGGCCATGGAAACAAAAGCTCCGCTGGGGGTGGCTGAAGAACGGCCAGTGTCAATTTATCGAGTTGTCGAAGTGGACAAACCAAGGTGGGATCACGCTCATCCGTAGCATTCCGGATGTCGAACGCCTTCAGACGCTGCTGGCCGAGACACCACCCGATCTCCAGCTCGTGTGTGCCAAAGCGGGGGTGATTCTCGAAGCCGCCTTGGATTTCCTGACGCAGCTTTACGAGTGCTCCGTTCCCCGGCGTCCCGGTGGATTGTATACCCTCGGCGACCTGCTCCCCTCCATTAACAGCAAGCTACGCAATGCCCTGCAGGTTGAAGTGCTGGTGAAAGATTCGGCGGGCGCGTCCAGCTACCAAGCCATAAGCTTGACACCCATAATCGAGGAACTGATCCGCATCGCCCAGGCTCGGAACGTGTTTGGCTGCCATTTCACCGCGCTGTCCTTCGAGCTGCTGGACAGTGATGCGCTCGGCTTCGGAAAGAAGGTGTTGGACTTGATCGAGACGCTCGCCGATCCCGATGCCGGATGGCCACGGAACTGCAGATCTGGCAAATATTGGGCAAACTCTGGAGAAACACGGCGACTTCATCCTCTACAGCCACCAAAATAAAAGCCGGTTAGCTGCACCTAGCGACAAGAAATAGAACCTAACCGTCAATGTCAGCACTGCCTGCTAACTTCGATTGGCGCCGCTCGCCGGGACATCTCTCCTATCTCGCATGTTTTCGGAATCCCAAGGAGGGCAAATTTGCTTGGGAACTTTTGACCAATGAATCCGGCGGTTCAGCCATCGAGCGGTTTCTGAGAGATGGCGCACTCGAGATTTGCGAGTTGCCAGAGCGCGTCGCTCATAAATTTAAAGTTTCCGAATTGAAGGACGTGCTGAGGCAGCACGATGAAAAGCCATCGGGTGACAAGACTAACTTGATTCAGGCCGTTCTGGCTGTTGCTGCCGAAGAAATGAAAGCCGCAACTCGTGGATTGCTACTGTATAAGTGCACTAAGCTCGGCTGGAACGCCATTACTGAATTCGAACGGGCCAAAGGCGACGCACAGGCTCGTGCGCAAACCGAATCTCATGAGCAACTGTTAGCCGGGAACGCTAGAGCAGCATTCGCAATATTTGTTGCCTTCCAACGGAGCTTCGTTTGGTCTGAATACGGCGGGAGGTCCGACAAGGTGGAGGTTCTTGATTTCATCTTGGGCAGTGGCCCCGCAGCGGTCGGGCATCTTGAACTGCAGGATTTGCGAACCCTTCGTGCGGCTGCCGCAATGAAGGAACTATGGGGACAAACGGCTGACACAGTTTGGCTGCCGGAAAACTTCGTTACGCCAATAAATGACAACGCGCGAGCCGTGCGTCTTCTATTATCCCACGCAAAATCGCGTCAAACTCTTGCTTGGTTTGCAACTGACTGGAAAAATGTCAAGCTCACTTTCGATAAGAACGATATTGATTTATGTGAGCAGTGCGGGGCGCTCGACGGAAGCGTTCACCAAATCGACGAAGTTCCTGAAATACCGACCGAACACTGCACAAGCAGAAATGGGTGTGTTTGTCAGATCGATAACGCCGATCGTCGCGATTTTTCAGATGATTTGGTCTCGGACGACGAGGTTTTCACTGAGGATATCCCGATTCAACGACTGCGACAGCTAAAGTTGATGTTAGATGAGCACCTGATCGAGCAGGCTGAATACGATGTGAAGAAAAAGGAGATTCTCGAGCGCATGTAAGCCTCTTTGCTGTCCTGATGTCGAAAAAACAAAAACTCGAACTGACGTGGATTGGGAAGGAGAACCGGCCCCGGCTGGAGCCGCGGATTTTGCTGGAAGACCCGGAGAAGTCGTATCACGCGGCGCACCGGGTGACGGATCACGACCTATTCGATAACCGCCTCATCTTTGGCGACAATTTGCTCGCCCTCAAAGCGCTCGAACAGGAGTTCACCGGCAAGATTAGGTGCATTTACATTGATCCGCCTTACAACACCGGCAGCGCGTTCGAGCATTACGATGACGGAATCGAACACTCGCTTTGGCTTTCGCTGATGCGCGACCGGCTTGAAATCTTGAGGCATCTGATAGCTGATAACGGTTCAATTTGGGTGAGTGTGGACGACAATGAATCTCATTACCTGAAGGTGCTCATGGACGAGGTGTTTGGGCGCGCGAATTTCGTCGCCAATGTCATCTGGCAAAAAAAATACGCCCCCGCAAATGACGCTATTTGGCTCAGTGACAGTCATGACCACATTCTGGTGTTCGCTAAGAATAAAACAACGTGGCGACCAAACCCGTTGGAACGTTCAAAGGATTCCGATAGCGCCTACAAGAATCCGGACAATGATCCGCGAGGTCCTTGGAAAGCGGGTGATTACGCATGTAACAAGTCGGTGGACGCCCGACCGAATCTTTATTATGCGATTATCCATCCGCTGACCGGAAAGGAAGTATGGCCAAAACGGACAGCCGTTTGGCGATACGCTGAAGACACTCACAAAGTCCATGTGACCGAGAAAAGGATTTGGTGGGGCAAAGAGGGCAAGAATGGCGTTCCAGCATTCAAACGTTTCCGCACCGACATCGATAGTGGTGTTGTTCCGCAGACAATATGGGAATGGAATGAGGTTGGTCACACCCAAGACGGAAAGAAGGAGCAGATTGCCCTTAATCCAAATGACCCGTTTGGCACGCCAAAACCCGAACGCCTTTTGAACAGAATTGTCGAGATAGCTACCAACCCCGGCGACTGGGTGTTCGATTCGTTCGGCGGTTCGGGCACTACGGGCGCGGTCGCGCACAAGATGGGCCGACGCTGGATCATGGTGGAGTTGGGCGAGCATTGTCACACGCACATCATTCCCCGGCTCAAGAAGGTGGTTGATGGCGCGGACTCCGGTGGCATCACGGAAGCCGTGGGCTGGAAGGGCGGCGGAGGTTTCCGCTATTATCGGCTCGCGCCATCACTGCTGACTCAGGACAAGTCGGGCAATTGGGTCATTTCCAAGGAATACAACGCGCCCATGCTGGCGGAGGCAGTGTGCAAACTGGAAGGCTTCACCTATGCGCCGAGCGACACTGTCTATTGGCAGCACGGTCATTCCACGGAGCGGGATTTTCTCTACGTCACCACGGCCAACCTGAACCACGACCAACTCCAGCAATTGAGCGACGAGATAGGATCGGAGCGCTCGCTGCTGGTGGTTTGTTCTGCCTTTCGCGGACGCAAGGAAGGCTACCCGAACCTCACGGTGAAGAAGATTCCCAAGGCCGTCCTGGCCCGTTGCGAGTGGGGGCACGATGATTACAGCCTCAAGGTGGAGAACCTGCCGAAAGCGCCGCCGAAGCCGGGACAACAGGAGCTGGGTTTATCCGCAGATTCACGCAGATGAACGCAGATTCAAGAAGTAGTGACCCGGAAACTTTTGCCATCATTGGCGCGGCCATGGAGGTGCATCGAGAGCTGCGGAACGGCTTTTTGGAAGCGGTGTATCAGGATGCGCTTGCTGTAGAATTCGCGTTGCGCGGCGTTTCTTTCGAGCGCGAGAAGGTGCTTCAAGTTCACTACAAAGGAGGCGTGCTTCCGAGTTTCTACAAGGCAGATTTCGTGTGCTTCGGAAGCGTACTGGTCGAGTGCAAGGCGCTTCATGCGATGGGCGGAGTGGAAGAAGCGCAGGTCCTGAATTATCTCCGCATCACCGGATTACCGCGAGCGGTCCTGCTCAACTTCGGAACCCGTTCGCTCGAATACAAGCGCCTCATCTTCAGCCCAGATAGAATCTGCGTAAATCTGCGTGAATCTGCGGAGGACATCCGGTTATGAACCGCCACGTCAATGTGCCGAAAGAAAAGCCAGGCCAGCTTTACAATCGCATCCGGGAGATTCTCGAATCGGCGCGCACGGGAGTAGCCCGCACCGTCAATACCACCCAAGTAGTCGCGAATTGGCTAATCGGTCGGGAAATTGTCGAGGAAGAACAGCGCGGAAAAAGCCGTGCAGGTTATGGTGATGCCCTCATCCGTGACCTCGCCGAAAAACTGACGCAAGATTTCGGACGGGGTTATTCGAAAGATAACCTATTCTGGTTTCGGCGATTCTATGGCAATTACCCGCGCCTCCTCGCCAAAACAAAATTTGACGCAGCGGGTCAAATTTCCACCCTCACCGGTATTGTTGACGCAGCGGGTCAAATTTCCGAGACACCGGCTCGGATTTCCGCCCACGGCGGAATTCTCCACGCACCGCGTGGAGAATCTGATGAAGACGGTGAAAGGTCTGTGCGTGCAGCTTGGGAACCGGGGCAATTGAACCCGAATCTGTCCTGGACTCACTACCGCACCCTCCTCCGTTCGGACGACCCCTCTGCCCGCGCCTTCTACGAAATCGAAGCCATCAGGAACAACTGGTCGGCCAGGGAATTAGAACGCCAGATCAACAGCCTGCTCTATGAGCGTCTGGCTAAAAGCCGGGACAAAAGCGGGTTGATGCGGCTGGCTACCAAAGGCCACGAAATTCAGAGGCCGGAGGATGTGTTCAAGGACCCGGTGGTGATCGAGTTCCTCGGCCTGCCAGAATCACATCGCCTGGTCGAGTCGAATCTGGAAGAGGCGCTGATCACGAATCTCCAGCTCTTCCTCCTGGAGCTGGGCAAAGGTTTCGCCTTCGTCTCGCGGCAGGAGCGAATCACTCTCGAAGGCGATCACT
Organism: Spartobacteria bacterium; assembly: GCA_003169975.1. Taxonomy (GTDB): domain Bacteria; phylum Verrucomicrobiota; class Verrucomicrobiia; order Chthoniobacterales; family UBA10450; genus Palsa-1392. The sequence continues at coordinate 104,721 of PNAA01000036.1, forward strand.
TCTATATCGACCTGGTGTTCTACCACACGGTCCTGAAATGCCATGTGTTGATTGACTTGAAGGTGGGCAAGCTCACGCACGGAGACCTCGGGCAGCTCCAACTTTACGTGAATTACTTTGATCAGGAACGGCGGACGGCAGGAGATAACCCCACACTCGGCCTGATCCTCTGTACGGACAAAAACGACACGGTTGTGAAATATACGCTCGGGCCCGACCAGGGGCGGAAGATTTTCGCCAGTCGTTACAAGTTACATTTGCCCACGGAAGCCGAGTTAAAGGCGGAACTCCGGCGGGAACTCAAGGAACTGAAAACTCCGTGAATCGACACGTCAACGCCATTGCCGGCCGCTTGAGCTTGCGCCCGCCGCAGCGTCATTCATTGGAGATTCTCGACCGCATTACGGAGATCGTTCCCCCGCGCAAGGCAGCGGATTTAGCTACGGCGCTGGAGATCATCCGTAGCGAGTACCCAACGGTAACAGATTTCGAGCGCGAATTTCCATCCCTTTGCTTCGCGCTGGCAACCGGCGTGGGCAAGACGCGGCTGATGGGAGCGTTTATCAGCTACCTGCACCTGGCGCACGGCATCAACAACTTCTTCGTCATGGCTCCGAACCTGACGATTTACAACAAGCTGATCACCGACTTCACCCCAAACACCCCCAAGTATGTATTCAAGGGCATCGCGGAATTTGCCACGGACGCGCCAGAAATCATCACGGGCGACAACTACGAAGCGAAGGCAGGCACCCTTTTCGACCAATTCCTGCGATGCAAGGTGAACATCTTCAACATCTCGAAGATCAACTCGGAGGTGCGCGGCGGAAAATCGCCACGGATCAAGCGGCTCTCCGAGTACATCGGCGAAAGCTATTTCGAGTATTTGGCGGCGCTGCCCGACCTCGTGTTGATCATGGACGAATCGCACCGTTACCGCGCGAGCGCGGGCGTTCGGGCGATCAATGAATTGAAGCCAGTGGTGGGCCTGGAACTGACGGCGACGCCATTTGTGGAAGGGCCAAAGGGAGCAATAGCGTTCAAGAACGTTATCTACGATTACCCGCTAGCCAAAGCCATGCAGGATGGCTTCGTGAAAGAGCCGGCGGTGGCAACGCAGAAGAACTTCGATCCGAGCCGTTTTTCCGCCGCAGAGATCGAGAAGATCAAGCTGGAGGACGGTGTTCGCCTACACGAAGACGTGAAGGTGCGGCTCGAAACCTATGCGCGGGAAACTGAGCAAAAGATCGTGAAGCCCTTTGTCCTCGTGATCGCGCGGGATACAACGCACGCGGGGGATTTGCTAAAGCTCATCCAGTCCGATGAGTTCTTCGAGGGGCGTTACAAGGAGAAGGTCATCCAGGTGGATTCCAGCAAAACTGGCGCGGAGGAAGAGGAGATGATCAATCGCCTGCTCAAAGTGGAGCAGACCGAAGAGCCGACCGAAATCGTGATCCACGTCAACATGCTGAAGGAGGGCTGGGACGTAACGAACCTCTACACGATCATTCCCCTCCGCGCGGCCAATGCGCGAACTCTTATCGAGCAGTCGATCGGGCGGGGATTGCGCCTGCCCTACGGTAAGCGCACCGGCGTCAGCGCGGTGGATCGGCTGACTATTGTCGCCCATGACAAGTTTCAGGAGATTATCGACGAGGCCAATCGGCCGGACTCTCAAATCCGGCTGGAGAAGATCATTCTCGAACCCGCAGGACAGCATCAGAAGCTCGCCACAGTCATCTCACAATCAGGAGTGTTAGCTCAGATCGGCGGACAATCATTGGAATCCAGTTCGACCACGATCACGCAATCCGGCGCTTCGGCGGTTAAGCCTGTTTTCGCGACAGAAGCAGAACAGAAAGTCGCAAAGGTGGCTTACGACGTCATTAACCGCTACGAGCTGCTTCCGAGTTCGAGTCAGTTACTGAAGAAAGGGATTCAGGAAGAGATCACCGCGAGGGTAAAGGAAGAGATAGCTCCTCTACAGGGCGAATTGGCCGGTGTGATGGCGCAGGTCAACGTGGCCGCCGTCGTAGCCAAAACGACGGAATTGGTCGTTCAGCAGACCATCGACATCCCGCGAATCCTGGTTGTACCGAAGGGCGAGGTGACAAGCGGGTTCCATTCGTTCACGTTGGATGCAAGTTCTATCCACTACCAGCCAGTCGAGCGCGACATCCTGATTCAACATTTGCGCACGCATCAGCAAGAGACGCTGACCGCCTTGGGGAGCGCACAGACGGAGTTGCGCATCGAGGACTACCTTGTCCGGGCGCTGATTGATTTCGACGACATCTCCTATGATAACCACGCCGATCTGCTCTACGAGCTGTCCGGGCAACTGGTGAAACACCTGCGCGGCTATCTGAAGGACGAGGGCGACGTGCAGAACGTCCTCCAGTATTACCAGCGGCAGCTCGCGGAGTTCATTCACTCACAGATGCAGGCGCATCACTGGGAAAAGGCGTCGGGCTACGATGTCGTGGTGAGTAAAGGCCTCACCGCGCTCAAGTCGCTGGCCTTTACCGCGCCGGCAGACGAGGCGATTCACAATTTTCGGCATCCCGTGGCGGACAAGACGAAGATCGCCCAGATGATCTTTGGCGGATTCAGCCGCTGCCTCTATCCGGTGCAGAAATTCCAATCGGACACCGAACGTGTTATGTCAGTAATTCTGGATCGCGAGGCAGCGAAGTGGTTCAAGCCTGGCCGCAGCCAGTTCCAGATTTTCTACAAGTGGGGCGCTGATCAACGCGAGTATCAGCCCGATTTTGTCGCGGAGACGGCCGATGCCATTTACATGCTCGAACCGAAAGCTCGGAAAGATATGGAAGACGGTGAAGTGATCGCCAAAAAAGACTCTGCGGCCCGCTGGTGCCAGCGCGCCACGGACCACGCCGCCCAGAATGGAGGCAAGCCGTGGAAGTATCTGCTCATCCCGCACGACGCGATCGCCGAGAACATGAGCATCAAGGGATTGGCGGCACAGTTCAGTGTGAAGTGAACCGAAACGACAGGGCCACATTCCGAGGTGAGGGCGTCGCGATTCCAAGGAGGCTGAGTCGCTCTTTTCCTGTTTTCCTGCGTTCCGGGAATCCATCGGCGCAGTCGGCGAGATCTCGGAGAGGTTGAGGCGGCGAGCCACCCTCCGAACGTTCGCGCTTTGACCTCAAACGTTCGTGCTTCACTGGCAATCCTCCGTGGTTAGACCCTCAATCCTCCGTCGTTCTGCAGCTCCACGACGAAGTGCGCTCCCTGCTGGCGCGCTGACGCATTCGCGGGCGGCTGTTTTCTCAGCATCTTCTGAGAGCACCACTTGATCGCGCAATACTCCCGCCTCTTCCGCTGGCACGTTCTCCGCTACCTGGCGCAACATCCGTTGCTCGCGGCGCTCAACGTCGCGACCGTCGCGCTCGGCGTCGCGCTCTACCTCGCGATCCAGATCGCCAACCAGAGCGCCAATCACGCTTTCGCGGCGAGCATCGACGTGGTGGCGGGAAAAGCGCAGCTCGAAGTGAACGCGCCGGCTGGGAATTTGCCCGACGCGCTGCTGCCGAAGATCGCACGGCAGCCGGGGGTCGCGGCGGCGACGCCGATTGTGAGGGGATTTGTCACCCTGCCGAAGTTTCCCGGTGAATACCTCGACCTGCTCGGAATCGACGTCTTCACGAACGAACCGTTTCGAACTTTTCAGCTGACGGATTTTCAAGCGCAAACCTTCGACCTGCAGCAATGGCTGCGCGGCCCGCGAAAGATCGCCCTGAGCGAAGAGTTCGCGCGGCGGCACCACTTGCGCGCCGGCGATGAGATCACAGTGCAGAGTAATGGGGCGACGAAGCACCTGAAGATCGGATTTCTTCTCCGCAGCAACGATTCCGATGCAGGCCTCGATTCGCATTTTGCGGCGATGGACATCGGCTGGGCCCAGGAATTTCTGGGCCGAAGCGGAACGCTCGACTCAATTTCGCTTCGCCTAACGAACAACGCGGATTCGAAAGCTGTCGCCGACGAGCTGCGCAAAATCGTTCCAGCAGATGCCACCGTGGCAGCTCCGGCGCAGCGCGGCGAGCAGGTGGACAAAATGCTCTCCGGATTCCAGCTCAACCTACAGGCGATGAGCCTCGTCTCGCTCCTCGTCGGGATGTTCCTGGTCTACAACACGATCGAAGCCTCGGTCGTGCGCCGACGAAACGAGATCGGGATTTTACGCTCGTTAGGCGCGACCCGCTCCGAGGTTCGCTGGCTCTTCCTGGGCGAAGCGGCCGTCCTTGGACTTGTCGGGATCGGGTTTGGATTGGTTGGCGGGTATTTCCTCGCTCGTGCGTTGGTCGGCACGGTCGCGGAGACGATTTCATCACTCTATGTCCTGATCAGCGTGCAAAACATCTCGATTGCACCCTGGATTTGGATGAGCGACGTCCTGCTTGGATTGGCCTCGGTCTTCATCGCCGCGTGGTTGCCGGCACAAGCCGCGGCCACCACCGATCCGGTGCAGGCGCTGCATGGGGGCGCCCGAATCGAACGTTCGGTGCACCTGTCCCGGCGCTGGATATTTGGCGGGCTATTCTCGTTGCTCCTGTCGGTTTTGCTGTCCGCGCTCGCCCTCCAGACTGGTCCGCCCTGGCTTGGTTTCGGGGCGGCGTTTTTTGTCCTCGCCGGGTTCTCGCTGATGGCTCCGGAATTGATCGCGCGCTTCAGCCTGGCCGTGCGATCCAACCTGCACCGGCGGATCGAACCGCTCCTCGCCGCCCAAAATCTCGGTCGCGCGCTGCTCCGCAATTCCATCACCATTGCGTCGCTCGCGGCGGCCGTGGCGATGACGGTCGGCGTGGCAGTGATGGTTTTTTCATTCCGCCAGACCGTCACCACCTGGATCGATCAAACGCTGATCGCTGACCTCTTCATTGGTCCGGCGGCCAACGAGATCGCCGGGCCAACATCGTTCATGCCGCCGGAAGCGATTCGTTTTCTCAAGGCAAATCCAGCGGTGGAAGCGGTCGATACTTTCCGCGAAGTGGATCTGCCGTTTCGCGATCAGACGATTTCGGTCGGGGTGGTGCGGGGGAGCAACCGGCGCAATCTTCGTTTCCTGCACGGACAGAACGACCAAATCATGCCGCGTTTTTACAGCGAGCAGTGCGTGCTCGTCTCGGAAAGCTTCGTGCGCCGTTATCAGGTGACGGAAGGCGGGACGCTGAAGTTGCCGACGCCGTCCGGCATGGCGGCGTTCCCCATCGCCGGAATCTTTTACGATTACGCCAGCGATCAGGGCACCGTCTTCCTGAGCGAAAACAATTTCCAAAAACTCTGGCACGACGATCGGGTCAACAGCGTGGCGGTCTACCTGAAAAAGAACGCTTCGCCCGCGGCGGTCGCGGACGCATTTCGCCAGCGTTTCAGCCATCGCGGCGAGTTTTCGATCTACTCCAATCGGTCGCTGCGCACGCGAATTTTTGAAATTTTCGATCAAACTTTTGCGGTCACCTACGTCCTGCGGACGATCGCGGTCGTCGTCGCGGTGGTCGGGATTTTTCTCGGCCTAACGACACTGGTGGCGGAGCGTTCGCGCGAACTGGCCGTCTTGCGCTCGATCGGCGCTTCGGCGGCGCAGCTCCGGCGACTCCTGCTTTGGGAAAGCGGCATGATCGGTCTGCTGGCGAGTCTGCTCGGCATGACCTCGGGACTTTGTCTCGCGGTCGTGCTCACGGGAGTGATCAATCGCGCGTTCTTTGGCTGGACGATTCAGCTCGCCTTCCCCTGGGTCTCGCTCGCGTGGACGCCGCTCTGGATCGTCGCGGCGGCGGTGGCAGCCGGCTGGATTCCGGCCTGGCGGGCGGGCCGGCTGAATGTGGCGGAGGCCATCCGGAGCGAATGAGGGGACGCCTGGTGGTCTGCGCTCTGGCACTGGCGTGCGCGGCAGCGGATTGGAGGATCGCGGAGCCGGGATGGCGCTACGAATTTCCGCGTGATCATCATTTGCACGAAAATTTCAAGACCGAATGGTGGTATTTCACCGGGAACCTCTCGAACGAGAGCGGACGCCGGTTCGGCTATGAGCTGACGTTTTTTCGCCAGGGAATTCGTCCGCCAGCTGAGCGCACAGCAACGACGTCGCACTTCATCGTCGACGATTTGAGGTTCGCGCATTTCACCGTCACGGACGTGGCGGGGAAGACGTTCCTGTTTCAGCAGAAAGCGAGTCGCGGCAGCTTTGGGGACGCCGGGTTCGATGACAACGATCGCCTCGCCTGGATTGATTCATGGAGCTTGAAGATAAACGCCGACGGCTCCTTCGATCTCGCCTCGGACACGAGTGACGCGGAGGTGCAGTTGCACCTCATCCCGTCAAAACCTCCCGTCGTTCACGGCACCGGCGGAATCAGCCGGAAAGCTGCCGGCGCGGGACACGCGTCGCATTATTACTCGATCACGCGCCTAAAGACTTCCGGCAGCCTGCGAGTGCGGAAGGATCATTTCGTCGTCACGGGCGAGAGCTGGTTCGACCATGAATGGGCGACGAATCAGCTCGCTCCGGGTCAGGCCGGCTGGAACTGGGTTTCGGCGCAATTCGACGACCACAGCGAGCTGATGCTTTACCAAATGCGCCTAACGAACGGTGCGTTCGACCCGATTTCGAGCGGCACCTTCGTGCGGGCCGATGGCAGCTCCACCGCTCTCACGAGTGCCGATTTCCAGATGACGCCGGAGAGTTTTTGGAAGAGCAAAGCGACGCAGGCAAGCTACCCGATCGGCTGGCGGATCACCGTGCCGCAGGAGAAACTCGAATTCACCAGCCAGCCCGTTTTGCCGAACCAGGAACTCGTCCTCGACCCCCTCGTCTACTGGGAAGGCGCGTTCGATCTGGTGGGGAAGCGCGCTGGAAAACCGGTTCGCGGTCGAGGCTATCTCGAGCTGACCGGTTACGCGGCTCCCTTACAGGAGCTGAATCGTTAGGCGAAAGTCTAGGCCTGCGTGTGGCGGGCGAAATGCACCTCCACGCCCTTGGGCAGGAGGCGTTTGCGACCGCGCTGACGACGCCGGGCGAGCGTGGCGCGTCCGCCTTTGGTGCTCATGCGCGCGCGGAAACCGTGCTGCTGTTTCCGGGTTCGTTTGGATCGCTGTAAGGTGCGCTTCATAGAGAAAATCCCGCTGCCGGGGCGTTGAAAGAGTGGCTACTCTAGGAGCCCGAGTCGGTTTGTCAACGTTGAGGGGCCGGTACTGCGGGCGACACGCCCGCCACTACACCCGGACGATAACCGCATTGCCACCGGTCGCCGATTGTGGAATAACCATCTGCGATGAGCGATGTGGCCATCGAACCCGCGATCTCGGAGGATCTGGACGAGTTGTCGAGCCTGCTCGGTGAGTTGTTCAGTGAAGAGAGCGATTTCCGCCCGGACAAGGAGAAACAACTCCGGGGACTGCGTCTCATTTTCGAGCAACCGAATCGCGGCCGGGTCTTCGTCCTCCGCCGGGACCGCTCGATCGTGGGGATGATGAACCTGCTTTTCACGATCAGTACGGCGGAAGGCGGCTTCGTCATCCTGCTCGAGGACCTAGTGGTGCACAAAGAGTATCGCGGCCACGGCTACGGCTCCATGCTGCTGGATTACGCGATCGAGTTCGCCCGGCAGAAGAATTTCCGGCGCATCACCTTGCTGACCGATCGACCGGAGCTGCGTTCGCAGAGTTTCTTCCGCAAACACGGCTTCTACGAATCGCCGATGTTGCCGATGCGCTTATTGCTGCCCGCGCAGTCCGAGCAGCGCGACGCGGCACTTTGAGCGGGCCGCGCGTTTCATTTTGCGTCCTCGCACAACGGCCACGGAGGACACGAAGGAGAAATGGCAGGGTGAGTGTACGGCATTAGAAGAATCGAAACCGCCGCGGCGAGTCCCCCGGAGGGACGCGCTTCCGCGCGTCCAGTCTCCCGCGGACGGATACCGGTCTCGCATTAGCCGATTCGGCGCGTTAACAATCGACGCCATGTCGGACGATGCCGCTTTCATCGACCTTGGGTTCGCGCGCGTGGATGTTGACCGCCGCCGCCGGACCGGTTTTCCGGAAGTGATTTTCGGTCCGGGCAAAACGCCCGCCGAAGTGGCGCAGATCGCGCGCGTGATTTTGGAACGTGAACCGGTCCTGCTCGCCACGCGCATCTCGCGCGCGCAATTCGACGCCGTGCAGGCGGAATTTCCGGCGGCGATTTTCCACGAGCGGGCGCTGCCTAACGATCGAGCGCGAGCCGCTCCCAAAGCTGAAATTGCCGATTGGCGTCGTGGCCGCGGACACGGCTGATCTCCCGGTGGCCGAGGAAGCAGCGGTGACGCTGGAGATCTTCGGGAACAACGTGGAGCACGTCTACGACGCCGGCGTGGCGGGATTGCACCCTGATCGTGGTTGCGGGCAGGGAGGGCGCGCTGCCCAGTGTTGTCGCTGGCCTCGTGGATAAGCCGGCCATTGCCGTTCCCACCAGCACAGGATACGGGGCGAGCTTCGGCGGTCTCGCTGCGCTCCTCGGGATGCTGAACAGTTGCGGCAGCGGGGTCACGGTAGTGACCATCGACAACGGCTTCGGCGCCGCCTACGCCGCCGCCACAATCAATCGCCTGCTCGGTTGATGCGGCGGCCGCCGGCCCGCGCTATCTTCATCGATGCCGACGCAAGGAGGTTCGATTCGATTGTTTCGCTTCGCGGGAATCGAAGTCTTTCTGCACTGGTCCTGGTTTCTCGTGGCCGTCTACGAAGTGCAGGTTTGGCGCTCCACATTCTCGTCGCCGGCTTGGGCGGCGATCCTTTATGTGGGTTTGTTTGTGTTGGTCACCATGCACGAATTCGGCCACGCTCTCGCTTGCCGTCAGGTCGGCGGACAGGCGAACCGAATTGTTCTTTGGCCCTTGGGCGGGATCGCCTTCGTGAATCCGCCGCCGCGGGCGGGCGCGATGCTCTGGAGCATCGCCGCGGGTCCGCTCGTGAACGTTGCGCTCGTGCCGATTCTGACCTTTGTGCTGCATACCGCCAAGCGCGCCGGCTGGGCGACCACGAATGGCGACGCCTACCTCGTGCTGCTTTGGCTTTGGCGGATCAACCTCGGGCTGCTTCTTTTCAACCTGCTGCCGATTTATCCCCTCGATGGCGGCCAGATTTTGCGCGCTCTGCTTTGGTTTCCTTTGGGTCAAATCCGGAGCTTGTTCGTCGCGACCGCGGTCGGTTTCGTCGGCGGCGGCGTGCTCGTGCTCGGGGCGATTTGGGAGCAATCGATCTGGATTGGGATCATGGCCTTCTTCCTCCTGAGCCAGGCTGCAGCCGGCTGGCGGCAGGCGCAGTATTTGAAAATGGAAGCCGCTGAAGAGTTGCGCGTAGCGCGGGACGACTCGCGTTTGCCCGAGAAAAAGGCGGCGCTATAGACGCTTCGCTCCGCGAAGCGCGGGGAAAGGCTCGCTCGTTCCAAAAATCATCGCGCAGGCCCGCGCCGCCCTGAGGGCGACGTCTACGGGGCTTCCATCCACGCGCGCAACTGCGGCAGAAGCCGTTGCTTGAATTCCGCGCGGAAGCCGATCTCGTCGACCGTTTTCTCCACTGCCCTGGCAGCGGATGACGGGAGATGCGCCTTCGCGTAGCTCTGGAGCGTCGCGGCATCCTTCACATCGGAGGAGAAGCTAAACAGACCGGCAGCGAAGCTGTTGATGCCCAGCGCATCCTGTTTCGCGAGGAGCTCCTTCATGTGCTCCCGGGCAAACACCCAGACCAGGTCCGGACGCTCGCTCTGCCGCGCGGCGAAGGGGAGCAACAGAGCCGCGCGGCTGGTCGATAGTTCATCAGTGAGAGCGAGCGGGATCGTCCGCTTTACGAGCTTGGGATCAATCGCGCCGGCGAGCGCCTCGTAATAATTTTGTTTCTCTTCCGTGCTCGTCGTTTTCAAACCGAGCCGGTGCAGTTTTTCCCACGTACGGAAGTCGGCGTAACGACCGACGACTGCGAAGATGGTCGGGCGCAAATCAGGTCCCACCGCCGCGGGATCGGAAAGGAACCGATCAAAACGCGAGCGGCAACCCGCGATGATATCGGAATCGTTCAGCACGCCGAGACCGCGAATCAACGAGGCGCGCAGAAACGTCCGCGACGACGGCTCGCCCGGTTTCGCCTCCCAGCCGACGCGATCGAACGCGGGTCGCAAAACAGTGCGGGCGTATTGCTGGAAGCGTGGTCGCGCCGGGTCTCCGGCAAGCAGCCGGTTGATCAAAGTGAAGGTGTCGATGACCTGATCGTAGACCGCCAACTGATCGTCCTTCGTGAGCTGATTGACGAGACCGAGGTAATGCGAGAGCGGCTTGCGGTTTGCCTCGACCAATGCCCAGGCATCGATCAGCAAGTTCACGCGGTCGGCTTCCGAAAGATTTCCCAACTGCGCGACGAGCAATTCCCAGGAAGCGTCGTCGTACTCGACGCGATAGTAACCAGCATCCTCGACGTTCAACTTGATTGCGCGATTGTCCGGCAGTTCGTTAGGCAAATCCGCCGCCGGTTCGCGCAGGAGGAAACCGGCCGTCGCAGGTTGATCTTCGGTTACGTAGGTGAGCGGAATCTGCCATTCAAGTGCCGGCGGGTTCGGGAAATGCACCGTGAAGCGCTCTTGCGTGAGCTTGATGGTGTTTCCGTCCCGCGCCACTTTCACGAGCGGAAATCCAGGCTGCTGCGTCCAGCCGGGCGCGATTTCCCCCACCGGCTTGCCCGAGACTTCCGTCAGCGCCTGCCAGAGGTCCGCGGTCGTGGTGTTCGAGTATTGGTGCGCCGCGATATATTTGCGGATGCCGCTGCGAAAGACATCTTCCCCGAGAAAGCTCTCGATCATCCGGATGATCGACTGGCCTTTTTTATAGGTGATTTCGTCGAAGGCGCTGCCCGCTTCCGCCTCGGTCGCGATCGGCTGCTGCACGGGATGCGTCGTCGAGCGCGCATCGGATTGCATCGCGGTGTCCTTGGGGAAACCGATCCGCCGGCTCGGATCGCGCGACACATTGCGGCGCAGCCATTCATTCCACTCCGGGTTAAAATGGTCGGTGCATTTCGAGCCCATCCAGGAGGCAAAGCCTTCGTTCAACCAGAGATTGTCCCACCACGCCATCGTGACGAGATCGCCAAACCATTGGTGCGCCATCTCGTGCGCGATGACCGCGAAAATATCCTGCTTCGTTCCGGCCGAGGAATTCTTCGGATCGAAAAGCAGGACCGACTCGTAATAGGTGATGCCGCCCCAGTTTTCCATCGCGCCACCGAAGCCGCCCGGGATGGCGATCAGGTCGAGCTTGGGCAACGGATAAGGCACACCGAAATATTCGTTGTAGTAGTGGAGAATCTTGGCCTCGCTCTCGAGCGCGTACCGGCCCATCTCCGCTTTGCCCTTGGTCGCGACGACGCGCAGTTTCACGCCGTCCTCTTCGGCGTCGATCGACTCGAGCTCGCCGGCCACGAGCACGACGAGATAACTCGACATCGACGGCGAGAAGGCGAAGCGCACTTCCTTGCTACCTGCGGGCCCTTGGGGACCGGGGTCAGCGACCCCGGCTACAACGGCCTCGCTCTCCACGGGCATGTTTGAGACCGCCGTGAAGTTTTTTGGGACCACCGCGGTGAGCTGAAACCGCGCGCGGAAACTGGGCTCATCCCAGCAGGGGAACATCCGTCGCGCATCGGTCGCCTCGAACTGGGTCCCGAGCATGAGTTTCTTGTCGTTGGTCCCCTGCTCCTGATAGCGGGCGTAGAAAAGCCCCTGCCCTTGCGCGTTGATTTTTCCGCTGAACTTGAGCGCCAATTGATGCTCGCCCGCCGCCAACTCGTTAGGCAAGGTGAGCGTCAGCGTTTGCTCCGCCTCGTTCAGCGCGATCGCTTTTTTGGGCAGCGGTTGGTCGTCGACGGACGCGGCCGAGATCTCCATCTCGAGCGCGTTGAGCACGATCTTGGTGACTGCTTCTTGCACCTTTAGTTTGACCGTTTCCGAACCGGTGAAAGTGAGCTTCTCAACATCCGGGACGATCCGAATCGCGTACTCGGCTGGCAGCACATCCTTCGGCAGTTTCCCCGGCGTGGTCGCGAAATTGAATTTGGTTTCGGCAGTCACGCGAGACGAGAGAACGAAGAAAAGGAGAAAAGCGGAAGCGAGATAACGCATGGGGCATTTAACGCTGCGCTCGGCGCTCCGCAATCGACTCGCCTTCACTCCTGCTCGTGCTCATGATCGATCCCCTTCGATTACGAGCAGGAGCACGAGAGGGCGCTACTGGACGACAAGCAGGAGAAGCAATTGCCCCGCGCCGATTTGCGGACCGCGGATCACGAGTGGACTGCTTTTGCTCAGGGTCGCATTGGTTTCCAGCAGCACCTGCCGATCCTGGAATAACTGAAGATTGACCCGATAGCCATCGCTCGAGACCCCCCGCGGATCCACCCGGAGCGAGAAATGCTTGCTCGAGGCCAGCCAGTTTACCTCGCCGTTTTGGAGTGCTTTGCGCGACACGCCAATAAGTTCGAATTGATTGTAGCCAAACGTGCGGCGCAATGTCGGATCAAGCCGGCGCATCTCCGCCGGCGCAGGTCGGGGCCGCGCGGCGTTGGTGGCCACGAGCAGGCCGCTCCAGACTTGCTTACCCCGCCGCTCAGGCTTGCCAGCTCTCGCAGGCTGAGCGATCGCCATGAGCGCGGCGACCCCGACGAGAACGTAGAAAAACGCGCGGCGCATCGGCTATTTCGAGGCGTATTCACTTGGCAGCGCCTTCAGGCCGTCCACCCAGAGCACCGTGACGCGATCCTGCTTCGTCTGGAAAATCGAAACGGTCGCGTACGGGCTGACGCCCGGGTCGACCCGTGCGTTTAGGATTTGAGTGAGATACTGCGACTGGTCGGGAGCCTGTTCGTGGCGCATGGCGAAAAATGTGCAAACGGCAAAGAGGGCGAGCGACGACGTACCGGCCCAAAGCAACCGGCGAATCGTCCACCAACTCTCGCGCAATTGCGGCGCAGAGCGCGTGGCGGGTTGCCCGGTTTCCGCGGCGATGCGATTGCGCAGTTGAAGATGAAAAAATTCCTCGTTCCCCATGGCTCGCGGCTGCAACTCTTCCTTGAGCAGCGCACCGAGTTTGTGCGCCCGGTGCTTCTCCGCCGCGGCCGCGGCGCGATCGTCGAGCGAGGCCTCGAATTCCGCGCGCTCCGCGTCGCTCAGTTCGTCATCGACCCAGGCGGTCCACTTTTCCTCAAACGTTTTCATAAACATCGCGCAATAAATTCTGCAGCTTTTTCCGCGCATAGAACAAGCGCGACATGACTGTGCCAATCGAGCAGCCTAACGACTCTGCAATTTCATGGTATTGCATATCCTCGATTTCCTTCATCAAAATCACGGCGCGATGCTCGGGTGAGAGCTGCGCGATGGCGGCGTCGATCCGAACGCGGATTTCCTTCTGCTCCATCCGCTCGTGCGGGAGCGCGCCGGCGTGGGGCACGGTGCGGGAAGCGGGGTCGATTTCCGTTAACTGAATCGCGTCATCGAATTCCGCGCCGGCGCCTTGCACCTGCTTCTTGCGCAGCCAGTCGATCGTCACGTTCATGACGATGCGGTAAATCCAGGTATAGAACGACGATTGCCCCCGGAATCGCGCGATCGATTTCCACGCTTTCAGGAAGCTGTCCTGGGCAAGATCCCAGGCATCCTGCTCGTTATGCACCATGTTGTAGATCATTCCGAAAACTCGGTTGCGAAAGCGGCTGACGAGCTGGTCGAAGGCCTCGGTATCGCCGGCCTGCGCTTGCTTCACGAGGTCGAGCTCCGGGACATCGGCCTGCGCCGCAGTCGTTTCCGTGTCCACTTTTAGACGGGTGCTCGCCCGATTCATTCAACGGCTAGAGACTGCCGTAGCGGCGCAGCCATTCGCCGCGGAATTCGCCCATCAGCAGGATGATGCCGTCGCGGACCTGGAAGAGCCGCTGTTGCAGGGCGGAATGCTGCTTGCGCGTGACGGATTTCTCGCCGACGAGCTGCGCCCCGGCGTCCATCGCGACCGTGATCGCTTTGAGCGAACGCTTCAGGTAGGCGATCGTCATGCCGAGTTCCTCGGCTTCTTCGTCGCTCAAGGCGGCGGCAAGTTTCGCGCTCGCCAGCGCGGTGTGGGTCGCCAGCTTGACGGCGGCTGGATCGTTTTGCAGCGCCGAGTTGGCCTCGAAGAGACGATCGATCCAAATCGTCAGGGAAAAGGCGGCGCGGTAGAGGACGTGCTGTTCGAAACTTTCGGCGCACTCGTTGATCAGATTGATGGCGGAATCTTCATCGCCCTCCTCCTCGTTCTCCGCGAGGAGAGGATCCGCGTCGTCATTCCATTCCTCGCCGTTGCCTTCGTTGAGATGACACCAACCCATCTCGCGCGCGACAATTTCATCACGCTGCGGATCGTCGATGTATTTCTCGAGCAGCTCCATGTATTTCTCCGTCTTCTGATCCTGCTGCTGGAGAAACCGTTCCCACTCGTATTCATCCCAAGCCCGGTCTGAGTCGTGCTCGGCCATGTGTTTTATCTAGGCCAGCTTGACAGGCCGCGCAAAAATTTTCCGCGTGACTCAAGCGGCAGACCGACGCACGAATTTGCCCGCCGAACCAGTTCGCCAGTAAGCTGCTCCATGCGCACGATCGCTGAAGATCAGGACGAACAATTTTACCGCGACACTGAAACCGTCGCGTTTCCAAAGATCGACGATCGCCAGCTCGCGCTCCTTGAGCCGCTCGGAAAACGACGAACGCTGCAACGCGGCGAGATGGTGTTCAAAGCCGGCCAGCGCGACCTTCCGCTAACCGTGATCCTGCGCGGCGAGATCGAGGTTTTCGAGAAACGCGAAGAGACCGAACAGATTCTCGGGACGCCCGGGGTCCGTGATTTTGTCGGGGACGTCGCGATGCTCCAGGGGACCTCGGCTTTGGCCAGCGCCCGGGTGAAATCGGACGAGGCCGAGATCTTGCAGGTCCCGGCGGCGGAATTGCGGCGGGCGCTGGTGGAGTTGCCCGGCGTGGGCGAACCGCTCGTCAATGCCTTCATCATGCGCCGGCAGCGGCTGATGCGTGACCGGGAATTTGCCGGCCTGCGCGTGATCGCTCTGCGCGATACGCGGGAGGGACATCAGCTGCACGATTTCCTCGCCAAGAACCACGTTCCGCATCGATTGATCGAGTTTGAAGACGAAGCGGGCCAGGCACTCGCCCGCCGTTTTAACCTAACGAGTCGTGACCTGCCAGCGCTCATCGCCGCCACCGGCGCGCCTTTGCGCCGGCCATCGTTGCGCGAAGTCGCGCAAGTTGCCGGTTTGCTTCGTCCGCTCACCCAGGGGGATGAAAGCGAGATCCACTGCGACCTCGCGATCGTCGGGGCGGGACCGGCCGGTCTGGCTGCAGCGGTTTATGCGGCGTCGGAAGGTCTCAAAACGGTAGTGCTGGACGGTTATGCACCTGGCGGACAAGCCGGCTCCTCTTCCTTGATCGAGAACTTCTTCGGCTTCCCGACCGGGATCAGTGGCGGCGATCTCACTTATCGCGCGCAACTCCAGGCCTATCGATTTGGCGCCAAGTTCTCGACCCCTTCGCAGGCGCTCGCGCTCGGTTTTCACGACGAAGGCGAATACCGCGCCAGCCTGCAAATCGAGGGCTGTTTCGCCACCCTGCGCTCGAAATGCGTCCTCATCTCTACCGGTGCCGATTATCGCCGGCTCGACGCCGAGGGCCGCGAAGAGTTCGAAAACTCCGGAGTTTACTATGCGGCGACCGCGCTCGAGGGCCAGCTCTGCCGCGGCGCGACCGTCATTGTCGCCGGCGCCGGCAACTCGGCAGGGCAGGCCGCGATGTACCTCTCCGAAGGCGCGGCCAAAGTGCTCCTCGTCGTGAGGGGCGACGATCTCCGTAAGAGCATGTCGGATTATCTCTCGCGCCGCGTCGAGGCCTGTCAAAACATCGAGATCCTTCACCGCACCGAGATTCGCAAGATGACCGGCGGCAAGATGCTCGAGAAAGTCGAGTTGGAACAGATCGAAACCGGCGCGCGTCGAACCGTCGAGACCCCGGCAGTGTTTTCCATGATCGGCGCGAAGCCATGCACCAACTGGCTGCCACCAGAGATCGAACGCGACGAGAAAGGGTTTATCAAGACCGGGACGGCTGTTGCCGCGACCCCAACCTGGCAAAAAAGCGAGCGTCCTCCCGGCCCGTTGGAAACCAGCGTGCCCGGAATATTCGCCGCGGGCGATGTCCGCTCCGGCTCAGTGAAACGCTGCGCCGCTGCCGTCGGCGAAGGCGGGATGGCCATCGCCGGCGTGCAAGCCGTTCTCGCGTCTCCTGCCTAACGAACGCTAGAGAATCACGGGTTGACGTTCCCTGAGTTTCGTTTGGAGGCGAAGCTGCCCGCAGGCGGCGTCGATGTCGTGGCCCTTCTCGCGGCGCAAAGTGGCGACCGCGCCGTGCTCGCGCAGGATGCGGAGGAAGCTCTCCTGGCGATTGCGCGAGGGGCGCGACCAGGCGAGGCCTTCGACCATGTTGTAAGGGATGAGGTTGATTTTCGCCGAGAGGCGCGCGGCATGTCTGGCCAGTGCGTGCGCCTGCTCATCGGTGTCGTTCACGCCGGCAATCAGGATGTATTCAAACATGAGCCGCTTCTTTTGCGCGACATAGTCGGCGCAAGCCGCGAGCAACGTCGCGAGATTGTATTTGCGGTTCACCGGCATGATCTGGCTGCGCACTTCGTCGGTCGCGCCATGCAGCGAGATGGCGAGGCGGAATTGCGTCGGCTCGGTGGCCAACTGGCGAATCTGCGGGGCAAGACCGCTGGTCGAAATCGTGATATGACGAGCGCCGATCTCCAGGCCCCACGGTGCATTGATGATTCGGATCGCGCGAAGCAGGTTCGTTAGGTTGGCGAGCGGTTCGCCCATGCCCATGAAGACGATGTTGTCGATCGTCTCGCCGCTCGCCGCTTCGATCGCGAGGAGCTGATCGACAATCTCGCCCGGCTCGAGATTGCGGGTAAATCCATCCAGGCCGCTCGCGCAAAATTTGCAGCCGTAAGCGCAACCGACCTGTGTCGAGACACAGGCGGTGCGGCGATCGGAAGCTGCGCCATAGAGAGCGGGCGACGCCGGGATGAACACCGACTCAATCAGGTTGCCGTCCGCGAGGCGGAAGAGATATTTTCGTGTCGTATCCTTCGAACCGAGCACACGCACCACTTCCGGCCTAACGAAACTGAACTCCTCCGCCAGTCGCGCGCGGATCGCCGCCGACAGATCGGTCATCGCGTCGAAGGAATCGACCCGCTTCCGGTAGAGCCAGACCGCGACCTGCTTCGCCCGGTAGGCAGGCTCGCCTTGATCCGCGAAATGACGGGCGAGCTCATCGAGCGTGAGCGATTTGATTGCAGGCTTCGGCACGAGCGAATCTAACGGCGCGGCCACGGTTGTCATTTGACCGCCACCAGGATGCCGTCCGGCTGTTCCTTCGTGTCGGGCAGGTCAACTTCGATCCTGTAACCGCTCGCGCGGAGCAGTTCGCGACAATCGGCATGCAGCGCCAAGCCATGCGCGCGGCCATGAGTGCCGATCAGGAATGTTTTCACCGCGCCCTTTTTCATGGCTTCCGCCGCGCCGTTCAACACCTCGACTTCGAGGCCTTGCACGTCCATCTGCAGGAGATCGATCGGCCGGCCAATTCGGCGCACGAAGGCGTCGAGGGTGATCGTCGCAACGGTCACCATTTCATTCCGCGACCGGCGCAGCCCGATTTTCTCCAGGAAGCGCTTCCAGCGCGCACTTGGCGAAAGAGTCCTTTTCTCGGCCACCGGCGCGAGCCGGCTGCTGTATCCGCGATCCATCAAAGTCTCGCTCCCGGCAGAAGAGGTGAGGCCTTCCACGTGAATGGTAAAGTCGTTATTCGTTAGGCCATTCAACATCATGTTTTCCCGGAGAAACCGGCGATGGCGCTCCAGCGGTTCGACGCCGTGAATCGTTAGGCTCGAGGAAAGGGTGCGGGCCAGGATGAGGTAGTAACCGATCGCCGCGCCGACATCGACAAAACAGCCGTCAGGAGGAAGGCGCCGGATCAGGTCGATGAAGATTTCTTCTTCTTCCGCTTCGTGGACGTTGCGTTTCTCGTAGCGTGCGCGCTGCTCATCGAGGAGGTGATCCTCATAAACGCGGACGCCGTTGTCGAAGGTGTGGACGGCGCGCGCCATGGCCGAAGAATCTATCACAAGCGAGGCAGCCGACGCAGCCGTTCGCCCGGAGCAGACGTCGGCCCAAGAGGCGGGCCGTGGAAGGAAGGCTTGCCTAACGAACGATCGTCGCGTTCTTTTCCTTCGCCCTGGCGAGCTGCTGTTGCGCCTTGCGCTGGTTGATAACGAAGGTGTTGTTGTCGCCGAGCTTCGCCCAGGGGCCGGGCGGCACCTCGCTGAAGTCGACAAATTTCCAGTCGGTCACATCGGTGTTCTGGAGGCCGAGATAATCGCGCACCGCCGGAGAAACATCGAGTCCCGCGCCGCGGTTGAGATTCGGCTTCGGCCGCTCGTTGCCGAAGACATATTCCCAGTGATCGGTGCGAAACGGGCCCGCATCTTCCCACTGCGCATAGACCGTGCGGTTGCCTTTGTGGATCGCAACCCAGCGTCCTTTGCAGACGGAAACGGCCGGTCCCTGATAGGCTTCCTTGAACCAGGGAATGACTTTCGGTGCCTCCGGCCGATGGCCTTCGCGTGACTTGTCGTTGTAAGGCAGCGCGCAATAAAACGGATTTTGCCGCGGAGTGAATTTCACCGGAATGTAGTTCTGCCGGCGCGCCGGATTCGGGTCGTCATAGCCGCCGTAGTCTTTCGCCCAATCCGCGTCCCAACTGCTGGCGTGATTCGGCACCGGGTTGTTCGCGGTTGGATTTTCGCCAATCCAAAAAACGGTCGTGACAATGTCCTTCTTCCAGGGGAAACGCTCGGCGCCTTTTCTGGTCGAAATACCTGCGACGTTAGGCGGCGTGTAGCCGATCGGGTCCACTTTCAAGAGGACGTCCTCATTCAAGCGGTTCTGCTTTTTGCTTATCTTAAGTTTCGCTGTGGCGGGCTGGGCCGGTGCCGAGGGCGCGAAAACGGCCGAGAGCGACCCCAATAAAACGGCAATGGTATGAGTGAGTGTTCCTGGTTTCATCAAAGCAAAACTCCAGCAACGCCGGAGATGAAGCGCACCAATTAAGACTCGGTCTGAAGACCGGAAATGCGCGTGAATCGAAGTCGCGGAAGATAGCACGACATCCGCCGGGATCAACCGTGCCAGCCAATAAATTTTCCGGTTGTAGACGCTTCGCTCTGCGAAGCTCGGGGGTCGGTGTGGCTGCGACGCGCAGGCTCGCGCCTCCCAGAGGGAGGCGTCTACAGGGGGCGCCCCCCAAGGGAGCGTCTACAGGAATTTTCCGGGATTCAGAATATCGAGCGGGTCGAGCGCCTGCTTGAGGCGTGCATGCAGCGCACGGGAAGTGTCGCTCGTCGCTTCGGGCCACCAGCGTTTCTTGGCGAGACCGATGCCGTGCTCACCGGTAATCACCCCGCCCCAGGCAAGGACTTGCGCAAACAGCTCATCGAGAGCCAGTTCGACCCGGTCACGCACCGCCGCGTCTTCGTAGTCGGCGGCCATGATATTGACGTGAATGTTGCCGTCGCCGGCATGGCCGAAGGTGGCGACGGGAAAGCCGTGCCGCGACTGCAGGCGGCCCGCAAACTCGACCAGATCGACGAGCCGGCTGCGCGGCACGACGATGTCCTGGTTGAGTTTCGTCAGGCCAGTGGCGCGGAGGGAATTGCTGAATTCGCGCCGCAGCGCCCACAATTTCTCCGATTCTTCCTCGGTGGTAGCGAC
This sequence comes from Spartobacteria bacterium, assembly GCA_003169975.1. Lineage (GTDB taxonomy): Bacteria > Verrucomicrobiota > Verrucomicrobiia > Chthoniobacterales > UBA10450 > Palsa-1392. Next base: position 124,635 of record PNAA01000036.1, read on the forward strand.
GGCGAGCGCTTCTGGCTTTTTGCTTTCGAGCAAGGTACGCAACGCCGCCGCTTCACTCCGGACGCTCTCCGGTTGGCCATCCAAATCGACGAGCAGGTGAGCGTTGCCCTCCGGCACGATCGTCGTGCCGCGATCGCGTCGCGCAGCTTCGAGGGTGAAGTGATCGGCAATTTCGAGCGACGCAGGCAAAAATCCCGCGGCGAAGATTTCCTGCACCGCCGCGGCGGCTTGCGGCATGGTGCCAAAGGAGGCCGAGAGAGTGGCGCGCGCGGGCGGCAATGGCAGAAGGCGAACGGTGATCTCGGTCACCACACCTAACAAACCCTCGGAGCCGACGAAGAGTCCGATCAAATCGAAACCAGTTTTGTTTTTGTGCACGCGTCCCCCGGTGCGGAGCACTTCACCGGTCGCGAGCACCACCTCGAGGCCGATGACGTAATGCCGGGTGACGCCGTATTTCAGGCAGCGCGGACCGCCGGCATTGGTGGCGACGTTTCCGCCGATGGTGCAATCTTTCAAGCTGGCCGGGTCGGGCGGATAAAACAGTTTCCGGGCACGAATGGCGGCTTTCAGTTCGCCCGTGATGACCCCCGGCTCGACGATCGCGATCGCATCCTCGAAACTGATTTCCTTGATCCGATTCATCCGCGCGAGCGAGAGCGCGATCCCACCCTGCACCGGCACGCAACCGCCCACATAGCCGTAGCCGGCGCCGCGGGCCGTGACCGGGATCTTGTTTTCCGAGGCGAAACGCAACAGCCGGCTCACCTGCTCCGTCGTCTGCGCGAACACCACGACATCCGGTTCATGATGGGCAAACCATTTGTCGCCGCCATGGGCGATCCGGGTCGGCTCGTCGGCCGCGACAACCTCTTCCCCCAGGAGCGCGCGGAGTTCGGCGGCGAGCTTCATCGCTGCACGCCAGTCGATGGCTCGATCACTTCCACGCGCGTGCCGATTTCGGCCGCGTCGAAGAAATGCTTCGCCATCATCGCCGGCATGCGAATACAGCCGTGCGAGGCACGGTAACGCGGAACGAAGCCGGCATGCATCCCGTAGCCGCCAGTGAAGCGCATGAAATAAGGCATCGACGCGCCGACAAATCGCGCGCCTGTCGGCCGCGGAGTTTTCTTGGTGTCGGCGTCGTGCACCAGCACCGCGCCGGAGCGCGCCACGTAGATACCGTATTGGCTGGAAATGTGGTGCTCGTCTTTCTGGATGACGCGGTACTTGCCAGGCGGGGTCTCGAAATCCAGGCGACCGGAGGAGATGCTGCTCGTGCCGACCAAAACCTTTCCGCGATAAAAAAATGCCTGCTGGGTGGTGAGATTAATGACGATTTTCCATTCCCCTCTGATCGTCGGATCATCATGCCAGGAGGCGAGCATTGGAAAGTGCGAAGGCCGCCATGCCTGGACGGCCGCGCGGTACCGACGCACGCCGACGTCGTTAGGCAATTCGGCGCAGCTGGCCAGGCCGGAGACCACCACCACGGCAAAAAACAGGTTGCGTAGCGGGGGCACCCTCATGACCTCGCGATTGTAGCGTCGAGCGGTTCGCTGCACAATCCCGGCTCGACCTCGCCCAGTCCTCCAGCAAGCTGTTTTGTCCTTCGATATGATGGTCAGGCCGGCAGGAAAAGTATCGGCTAGCCGAGTGCCGAACGGATCTGTCCTTAGGGGTTCTTGCGCAGAATCAGGGTTCGCTCAGGCTTGCCAAAGACGCCCTGCGTCCCAACAGACCAAAGCGTGCCGGTCGGCGTAACGGCAATACTGTGCAGACGATTATTGGAATTTTTCGCGTTCGGGCTGGAAACGACACTCCAACTCGATCCGTTCCAGTTTTCCGTCAGAGTCTGCTGGACGCTGCCTTGGAGAGGCACAAGGAACTGGCCCGCCGTCCAAATGTTGTTGCTCGACAAAGCAACGATGCCGACGAGCACTTCGTTGCTGACGTTGCTTCCGAAAGCCGGTGTCGGGACGATGCTCCAGTTCGCGCCATCCCAATGAATCGCCAGGGTGCTCAAGCTGCCCGCGTTGCCCACCGCCCAGACATCGTTGGCGGCGACGGTCGCCACGCCAAAGAGAATATTGTCGCCGATCCCGTTGGGACTGGGAGCAACACTCCAGGCTGAACCATTCCAGTGCATGGTGAGCGTGACCGCTTCATTTTGCGATCGGCCGACCGCCCAGACATCGTTCGAAGCGATCCCATCGACGGCGAACAGGATGTCGTCAGTGACCGCCGGAGTGGGAATGATGCTCCAGATAGATCCGTTCCAGTGCAGGGCAAGGGCATGGTTGTTGAAGTTGCTATCCGTGGAGTAACCGACCGCCCAAATATCGCTGGCCGATAGCACGGAAACCGCCTGTAAGACGCTGGAATTGCCGGCCACGTTAGGACTGGACACAACGCTCCAACCCACCCCGTTCCAATGTTCGATCAACGTGCTGTAAGTACTGCCACTAGCGGCCTGGCCAACGGTCCAAACGTCGTTCGCGGCCACCACCGCGACGCCGTTGAGAAGGTTATAACCACTGGTCGCATTGGGACTGTTGACGACAGACCATCCTGTGCCGTTCCAATGCTCGACCACCGTGCGATAGGCAGCCAGCCGGATGTTATAGGAGGCACCAACTGCCCAGACATCATTGTCGGCAACCGTGGCGACGGAAAGCAGCGTGTTCGCCTGTTTACCAACATTAGGACTGGCGATCGTCCCCCAATCGGCGGCGCGGGCTGAGTAGCCGACGACCAGGGCCAGACAGAGACAGGCAGATACACCGCTTACTTTCAGTGAGTAATTCATTTCTTGGGGTAAGCATTGGGCGGGGATACTTTCTGGCAACAATCTCTTCGTAACAGCCCTGTTACGTGCAGCGCACATCTTCAGCCGAGCTCAGAAAAGTGAATGGGCTCAAGACCCCGAAAGGAACCTGGAAACCCGAAGGCTAACTCGCCTACCGCATGTCTGTTGCCGCCGGCGGTCGGACGGCGTAACCAACATAGCGCAGGGTGTGGATGAGAGGTATCGCGAACTCTGAATCCACCTTCTTGCGCAGACGCGCGATGAAAATCTCCACCGTCCGTGTGTCGTACTCGTGCTCTCTTTGCCAGATTCGTTCGCAAAGCTCCGTGCGCGAGAAAACACGCCCCGGCTCCTGCATCAGAACCTGCAGGACATCGAACTCGCGTGGCGAAAGAGCTATCACCTTTCCGGCCCGGGAGACATGCCGATGTTGCACATCCATCTGCAAATCACCAACCTTCAGGAGGTCCGCCGCGGTCGGAGTCGCCGCGCGGCGTCCCAGCGCTTCGACCCGCGCGATCAATTCATTCATCGAGAAAGGTTTCGCCAAGTAGTCATCCGCACCCGCCTTGAGACCCTTCACTCGATCACCGACCCCGCCGCGAGCCGTGAGAATGAGGATTCGCGCCGTGGAATGAGCTTCGCGCAAGCGAGCCAGCACCGATAACCCGTCCAACCCGGGAAGATTGAGATCGAGCACCACGAGATCAGGCGGATCGAGCAGGGCAGCCTGTAAGCCTTCCGCGCCATCGTTGCGCGCGCTCGACTCATGATTGTAGCGCTGCAGCTCTCGAGTGATCTGCCGGGCCAACCGAGGATCGTCTTCGATAACTAGGACGCGCATTCCATTTCCGCAGGAACCTGCATAGCCATGAACGAACGAGAAAAGCGAGCTAATTCTGAAATTCCAAGGTTACAGCCATCGCTGACGGCCCAAATTGGTCTATCTGCCGGAAGATAACGCCCCGACGAAAGCCCCCTGAGGTCGGCCCACAATGTTTCGCGAGACGGGCCCGCGGTTCCGTGGGGTGCCGAGCGCTGAAGGACGCTCTGGCAATCGTTCCCAATTCGGAATACAACTGGCTTGCGCATGAGTTCGCAACCGATCATTCAGACTTTTAGTTCGGACAGCAAGCAGCGCATGACCGTCCCCGTCATCACGGTGGAGGGTTTCTTCAAAAAACACGCCGAGGCACTGCAGCTCAAGCTCGAAGGCAGCCGCGTCGGGTTTAGGCGGCGCATCCGCGAGCCGACCATCAATCGTCCCGGGCTCGCGCTCGCCGGATTCTACACGTATTTCGCGGAAAAGAGGGTGCAGGTGCTCGGCGCGGCGGAGCAATCCTACCTCAAGAACCTGTCGACCCGGCAGCGCAAGGCGCGCTTTCGGGCGCTCTGCGCACAAAAAATTCCGTGCATCGTTGCCTCGCGCGGCTTCCATCTCGCGCCGGAATTGCTGGCCATCGCCGAGTCGGCCAGCGTCGCGGTTTTCCGCACGCCGATGATCACGATGAAATTCATCAACGCGGCGACCATCGCACTGGAACTCGATTTTTCGCCGACCCTGACGGAATTCGGCAGCATGGTGGACATTCTCGGCGTCGGCGTCTTGATCCGGGGCGCGAGCGGGGTCGGAAAAAGCGAGTGCGTGCTGGGTCTGATCGAGCGCGGCTACAGTCTCGTCTCGGACGACGTCACGCGGATCAAGTCAATCGAGGGCCGCGAGTTGATGGCAACGGCTCCGGAGTTAACCCGCTACCACATGGAGGTGCGGGGCATCGGCATCATCAACGTGGTTTCCGTCTTCGGCATCGGCGCAATCCGGAACGAAAAGAGGCTCGATCTTGTGGTCACGTTAAAAGACTGGCAGGAGCTGGAAGAAGTGGATAGAATCGGCCTCGACCGCGAGCTTTACGAGATTCTGAAGATCCAGGTCCCGCACATCACGATTCCGGTGCGGCCGGGACGGGATATCGCGCGATTAATCGAGGTGGCGGCGATGGATCAGAAGCTGAAAGGCCTCGGCGTGAATGGCGCGGTGGAATTTAACGAGAAATTGCTGGATCTAATGAAGACGCGGGAAACCTGATGGGACTATTAAATCGACGCGCAGCGCCAACCACGAGCGAAAAGGTCGAGAAAGAGATCACGATCGTGAATCGGCTCGGTCTCCATGCCCGGCCCGCGGCGATGTTCGTCCGGATCGCGAGCCGTCATCGGTGCGAGATCTGGGTCGCGAAGGAAGGCGAGGAAATCAACGGGAAAAGCATCATGGGCCTGATGATGCTCGCCGCCGGTCAGGGCTCGAAGTTGCGCATCCGGGCCGAGGGACCCGATGCCGCCCAGGCGCTCATCGACATCGAAGAATTAATTCAGTCGCGCTTCAACGAAGAATAGTTCACGTTCCGGTTATTCTTCTACCGGAATGAACGGCGATCGCGGCCACCAGGAAAAGCGCTGTCAGGGTGTGCCTGCGTCCCCGGGAATCGCGCGCGGGCCAATCCACGTCTTCTCGATCGAAACCGACGATGTGGTGAAATATCACATCGATCCGGCGCACGTCCCCGACGAGATCGCGCGCTTCGAGAACGCGCTCATCCAGACGCGCGTGCAAATTCTCGAGATGCAACAGCGGATTGCGGAAGCGATCGGGGCGAAGGATGCGGGAATCTTCGATGCCCATCTCCTGGTGGTGGAGGACCAGACCCTGATCGACGAAGTGCTGCGCAAACTCGAGGCCGATCAATGCAACGTCGAGTTCGTTTTTCAGGAAGTAGCCAACCGCTACGTCGAGTCGCTCAGCCGAATCGACGATCCTTACTTGCGCGAGCGCGCCCTCGACATCCAGGACGTCACCCGGCGCGTCATCCGCAATCTGCAGGGCAAATCGCCGCGCCCGTTCCTCTCCGTCGACCAGCCCCACATCCTGGTCGCGCATAATCTCACCCCCTCCGACACCGCGACGATGAACCGCGACCAGGTGCGTGGCCTCGCGCTCGATCTGGGGAGCCGCACTTCGCACACCGCAATCATGGCCAGATCGTTAGGCATTCCCTCCGTCGTGGGTCTGCACGACGCGACGGAAAGTCTGGAAACGGGCACCCCCGCGTTGATCGATGGCTATCATGGCCTGCTCATCATTCACCCGAGCGAGGAGACGCTGCGCGAATACGACGAGATCGAACGGCAAAAAGGCGCCATCGCGGAACGGCTGACGCACCTGCGCGAAACCAAATCGACCACCTCTGATGGCCGCCATATCGTGCTCTCGGCAAACATCGAACTGCCCGACGAAGTCGATGCCGTGCTCGCCAACGGCGCCGAGGGAGTGGGCCTTTACCGGACGGAGTTTCTTTATCTCAACCGGACGACTCTGCCCTCTGAAGCCGAGCAATTCGAAATCTATCGCACCGTCGCACAACGGGTCGCACCCAACCCCTTGATTATTCGCACCCTCGATTTGGGCGGCGACAAACTCTCCGAGAACAACGAGAGCGGTGACGAACTCAACCCCTTTCTCGGCTGGCGGGCGATCCGTTTCTGCCTCGAAAATCTGGAAATCTTCAAGGCGCAGCTGCGCGCCATCCTGCGGGCCAGTGTGAACGTGAACGTCAAGATGATGTTTCCGATGATCTCAGGCCTCGACGAAGTGCGGCGCGGCTTGCAGATCGTCGACGAATGCAAAAGCGAGCTGCGGCGGGAAGGCAGCCCGTTCCACGACGGGCTGGAAATTGGCGTCATGATCGAGGTCCCGACCGCGGCGATCATGGCGGATCTGCTCGCGCGCGAAGTGGATTTCTTCAGCATCGGAACGAACGACTTGATCCAATACTCTGTCGCGATCGACCGGACGAATGAGCGCGTCGCCCATCTTTACCAGCCGAGTCATCCGTCAATCGTCAGGTTGCTCAAAATGGTCGCGGACGCCGCCCATGCGAATGGCATCTGGGTAGGCGTCTGCGGCGAAATGGCGGGCGAGATTTTGTTTACGCCGCTGCTCCTCGGTCTCGGGATGGACGAACTGAGCGCGGGGGCGTCGCTCGTCCCGCTGGTGAAAAACGCGGTCCAGCGCCTAACGATGACGGAATGCGTGAATTTGGTCGAGGAAGCGTTGCTGCTCGATACGTCGGCGGCGGTGCTGGAGCGCTGCACGGAAGTGGCGCGACGAAATTATCCCGAGCTGCTCAGCTAGGCGGCGGCGAATCGATCGGACGCGGGGCGAAAAGGAAGAGAGATTATTCTTCCTCGCCGGATTCCGCTTCACTCCCCGGCTCGATCTCCGGCTTGATGCCGTCCTCTTCCATCTTGCGTAGGACGTCGCTCATATCGTCGACTTCGTCCCAGACCTCCTGGCTGACGTAAATCTGCGCTTTTTGCTGCACCGCCATGGCGATGCAATCGCTCGGGCGACCGTCGAGCTCGATGATTTTTTTCTGCTGCAGCTCGTTCTCGGCGCGAATGATCATCCGCGCGTAGTAGGTTGCATTCTTCAAGTCGTTGATGATCACCCGCTCGACGCGGGCGCCGAGGGCGGTCATCAAATGGCCCATCAAATCGTGCGTCAACGGACGTTCTTTCACCGTCCCCCGCATGAACATCGTAATCGCGCTGCCGACGCTCTGGTCGACGTAGATGATGAAAACTTTGTCCCCGTTGCCGAGGAAGACCGCGCAGCCACCGCTCGTCGGCAGGACCGCGCGGACCTGCACCTCGATCACCGTTTTGTTCATCAAAAAAAACCGTATCAGAGCGATTTCGAAAAACAAGCGAGCCGGCCGCACCCAAAAGTCGCGGCGCATTCGCTTCCCGCCTCGTTTTTTCCTCTGGCGACGGTCTTTTTTCATCGACTAATCTGCCTGTTGAGTTTGCAATCTGGTGCCCTACAATGCGCCACGATGACGAAGCCCGAGTGGGATATAGACGCCGCAATCGCAACTTATAATGTTGAAGGTTGGGGCGACGGTTATTTCTCCGTCAACCCCACCGGCAACGTCTGTGCAAAGCCATTGAAGGACGCGGGCGGCTCGATCGATTTGCTCGAAGTGGTGAACGAAGCGCGCGAGCGCGGGCTCGGCTTTCCGCTCGTCATCCGGTTCCAGGATTTGCTCCGTCACCGGGTGGAGACGGTCAATCGCGCCTTTCAGGCGGCGATGGAGGAGTTTGGTTATCGCAACGCATATCGCGGGGTGTTTCCGATCAAGGTCAACCAGTTGCGCGAAGTGATCGAGGAGATCGTCGATGCCGGGACGCCGTTTCACTTCGGGCTCGAAGCGGGAAGCAAACCGGAGTTGATCGCGGCCCTCGCGATGCACCAGGATCTCGACAGCCTCATCATCTGCAACGGTTACAAGGATCGCGCTTTCATTCGCACGGCAATGCTCGGCCGCCGGCTTGGCAAGTCGGTCATTATCGTGGTCGAAAAACTCGAAGAGCTGGAGCAGACGCTGCGCATCGCGAAGGAGATGGGGGTCGAGCCTTTCATCGGGATCCGCGTGCGGCTGCACAGCAAAGGCGCCGGAAAATGGACGACGAGCGGTGGCGAGAACGCGAAGTTTGGCCTGAGCACGACCAACCTCGTCACGGCCAGTGAGTTGCTGAAGGCGCACGGGCTCGCGCATTGCCTCAAGCTCGTCCACTTCCACGTCGGCTCGCAGGTGCCCGATATTTCCACGATCAAGCGCGCCGTCCGCGAAGCGGCGCGCTATTACGCGAAACTTTCGAAGATGGGTCATGAGCTTGGCTACCTCGATGTCGGCGGCGGACTCGGGGTCGATTACGATGGCTCGCGCACCAGCTTCGACAGCTCGACGAATTATTCGCTGCAGGAGTATTGCAACGACGTCGTTTACAACATCATGGAGGTCTGCGATTCCGAGGGCGTCGCCCATCCCGCGATCGTGAGCGAAGGCGGCCGCGCGATCGTGGCCCATCACTCTGTCCTGGTGGTCGAGGCCTTTGGTTCGATCGAGAAGGATGCGCACGCGCCGAAAATCGAGGCCACGCCCAGCGATCCGAAACCGCTGCGTGACATCATCGAGGTGAAACGCCTGCTGAAGCGCGGCAACCGGCTCGAAACATTGCACGACGCGCAGCAGATCAAGGAAGAGACGCAACAAATGTTCAATCTCGGGCTGCTCGATCTCGAGGCGAAAGCCAAGATCGAGGCACTCTACTGGCACCTCGCGCGCCAGATCGTCAACCTGCACCGCGGCCTGAAATATGTGCCGGAGGAAGTGAAGGAACTCGAGACGTCGTTAGCCGATCAATACATCTGCAACTTCTCGATATTTCAATCGCTCCTCGACCACTGGGCGCTCGGCCAACTTTTCCCGATCATGCCGATCCATCGCCTCACCACGCCGCCCGAGCGCCACGGAACGCTGGTGGACATCACCTGCGATTCCGACGGGAAGATTAATAAGTTTACCGACTTGCAGGATGTGAAGGACACCCTGCCGATGCACAAGATTATCCCGGGAGAGCTCTATTATCTCGGCGTTTTCCTCGTCGGTGCCTACCAGGACATCATGGGCGACCTGCACAATTTGTTTGGCCGCGTGACGGAAGTGCACGTCTTCCTCGACGAAGATGAGGAATCGGGTTGGTACATCGAAGAGGTGATCGAAGGGAGCACGATCGGGCAGGTCCTGGCGCTGACGCAATGGGACAAGATCGAGTTGATGCGCCTGGTGAAGCTGCAGGTGGACGCCGCGATCAAGAGCGACCGGCTTAAGCCTAACGACGCGATGAAAATCCTGGCCGATTACGAGCGCGGTTTGCAGGGCTACACCTACCTCTCGCTCGACGGCGGGGCGGCGGCCAACGGCGCCCTCCCCGCTCCACCGCAGCTGGCGGCGACCTCGCAGGGTTAACTTTTCAGCCGGGGCGACCTGGCTATTGCAGATTGTAAACTTCGACCAACGCCACGCCCGCGCCACCGTCTTTTCCGCGGACCACGGCGGTATAGCCGCCGGGCGTGAGCGAGCGGATGATCGCGGACTCGGCGTCGTTCGTCGGCGCGAGACCGGTCGACTGGATGAGCGCCTCCTGTGAATCGCGCCAGTTGTCGTCGCTCAGAATAATGGCGCCGTTGGCATCGTAAAGGTCGAGCGTCGGATCGGCCAGCGGGTTGGCGACACCGGCGGCGGCCAGCGAAGGTCCGATTGCCCTAACGACCACCGTATCGCTACCGCCGCCGCCGACAATGAAACCGGCGATCAAAACATTATCGCCGGTCTGGACCAGGCCGCGCGTGCTGGTGTTGGCAAGAGTGGATTGAGCTGTGGGATCGAGATCGTAGGCTTCCACCAACCCGATGCCCGTGCCGTTGTTTTTCCCCCGAAGAATGACCGTGTAGGTGCCTGGCGTGAGGGTGGCGACGATCGCCGATTCAAGATCGTTGGTCGGCGGGATGCCGGTCGCTTCGATCGCGCTCTCCTGCGAGTCTTTCCAATTGTCGTTGCTCATGATGAGCGCGCTGCCCTGATAAAGTTCCAGGGTCGGATCCGCCAGCGTGTTGCCGAGCGGAATGCCATTGATCGCGAGCGATGGACCGAGCCCCCTAACGATGACCTGTTTGGCTGCGCTCCCGGTGATAATGAGACCGCCGATCAGGACATTGTCGTCGGTGCCGACAGAGAGGCGCGCCGAGAGGTTGAGTGACTGGGCCGGAGGCAGCGCGGTGCCGTCCAGCAAATCGAAGGCCGCGGCCGCGATCTGGTAATGGCCGGCCGTCGTCGGATGAATGTCGTCCCAGAAGAGATATTGGTCCGGATTGACCGCCTGGAATTGCGCGCTGTCGCTGATGTTGACGAATCCGTAGTCCGCCGGGTTCGCGGCCAGCCGGTAAAACAGTCCGTAAATATCGAGCCGGTAAAGCGAGATCGTGATGGACTCGCCCGCAAGCGTGCTGACGGCAGTGTCGAGCTGGATGTTGAATTCCTGGCGATAAGCGGCCGAAGCCGCATTCAGCGCGGTGGCCTGCGCCACGTCGTCCTTGTAATTCGGGATGAGCCCGAGCGGCGGAACGTCGGGCACCAGGATATTGACGGCTCCGGCGCGCGCCAGTTGTTCAACCAAGCCGGCCACGCGCTGGGCGGTGGCGGTGACATTGGCCGAGCTGTCGTCATCAAAAAGATCGTTCCCGCCGCCCCAGACGATGTAGAGCGCCGCCGGATCGACCGTGTGACTGCCGAGATAATCGTCCACCTGTTTGCCCAGGTTATCGATCGTGATCGTGTAGTCGCCGCCGATGAATGGGGCGGGATTCGAAATGACCGTCCGCTCGCTCGTGCCGCTCACGGTCGTCGCGCCACCGAAGGCGTAATCGTTGCCGCCATCAAGGCTGTTGCTGGCCGCCGACAAGCCGAGGAACGTCTGGGCGAGTTGTTCGTGCCAGGTGCCAGCGTAGGTGTTGGAGCCTGGAAATGTATTGGCGCTGTTGGTGAAGCGACCGTCGCTGTAATCGAATACCAAGCTGGGGTAGCTGATGAAGAACTTGTCCTGGACCACGTGCTTGATGTTGCCGTCGTCCGAAAGGCTGTCGCCGAAGACGATGACCTTGCTGAACGCAGGAGCGCTTTGGGCCGCGATCCGGTCGGGTAAAAGCGCCAGCGCGACGACGAACAGGATGAGGCGGAAACCCATGTAAACGTTTCGCTCTGCGAAACGCGGGTGTCGAGGTGGAATGTTCTGCCTCAAGCCGAGCTTGGTCTCCACGCTTCGCAGAGCGAAGCGTCTACCGCACGAAGCGTCTTCGCTACTTCTTCTTGCCTTCGCCGGGACGATAATCTTCCTCGGCCGCCTCGAACGCCTTCTCGAGCCCGACCATATCTTCGCCGGGACGCAGGTTATCGAACGCTTCCGATTCACGCCGGAGTTCTTCCTCGGAATAATTCGCGGCCTTGATCGAGAGACCGATGCGGCGCTCAACCTTGTCGACCTTGATGACGCGCGCTTCGACCTCCTGGCCGACCTTGAGCACATCTTTCACTTTCGCGACGTGATCTTCGCTCAGTTGCGAGATGTGGACGAGGCCATCGATGTCGTCCTGCAACTGCACAAAGGCACCGAAGCTGGCCAGTTTCGTCACCTTGCCGGTGACGAGATCGCCGATCTTGTATTTCTCGTCGATGTTCTTCCACGGATCGTCGCTCAGCTGTTTGATGCCGAGGCTGATGCGCTGGTTGGTCTTGTCGATGTCGATCACTTCCGCCTCGACTTCGTCGTTCTTTTTGAAGACCTCCATCGGGTGATTGATCTTACGCGTCCAGCTCAAATCCGAGACGTGAATCATGCCATCGATGCCGTCCTCGAGTTCCACGAAGGCGCCGTACGCGGTCATGTTGCGGATCTGGCCTTTGACGCGGCTGCCGATGGTGAATTTCTTCTCGATCTCATCCCACGGATTGGGCTCGAGCTGGCGCAGGCCTAACGAAATCTTCTGCTCTTCCTTGTTAACGCCGAGGACGACGGCTTCAACTTCCTGGCCGACGGTGAGGATGTCCGACGGGCGCATGATGCGCTTCGTCCAGGACAATTCGGAGACGTGAATGAGGCCTTCGACGCCTTCTTCCAATTCCACGAACGCGCCATACGGAACGAGGTTGGTGATTTTGCCTTTGACCTTTTGCCCGGCCGGAAAGCGCTCTTCGATCTGGTCCCACGGATTTTTCTGCGTCTGTTTCAGGCCTAACGAAACGCGCTCTTTTTCTTTGTTGATGTCGAGGACGAGCACTTCGAGCTGCTGGCCGACCTTGAGCAATTCGCTCGGGTGGCCGAGCCGGCCCCACGTCATGTCGGTGATATGCAAAAGGCCGTCCATCCCGCCGAGGTCGATAAACGCGCCGAAGTCGGTCAGGTTCTTGACCGCGCCCGACACCGTGTCGCCGACGTTGACACCCTCGAGAAATTTTTGGCGTTTCTCGCTCCGCTCCTGCTCGATCAATTCACGCCGGCTGAGAACGACGTTTTTCCGGTCGTCGTTGATCTTAACGATCTTAAAATCGTAGGTATTCCCGACAAACTGCTGGAGATCGCGCGGCGGGATGATATCGATCTGCGAAGCCGGCAGGAACGCTTCGACGCCGATGTTCACCATCAGGCCGCCTTTTACGACAGACTTCACTTTGCCCTTGATCAAGCCGTCTCCGGCAAAGACCTGGGCAATCTTGTTCCAATTCTGGCGATAGGCAGCCTTTTCCTTCGAAAGGACGACCATGCCCTCGTCGTTCTCGAGACGCTCGAGAAGCACTTCAACCTCATCCCCCACTTCGAGCGACTCGATGTCGTCGAACTCCGCCGTCGGGATCACGCCCTCCGACTTGTAGCCGATATCCACGAGCACTTCGCGTGGCCGGATTTCCAGAATGCGCCCCTTCACAATGCTGCCTTCTTTGAAGTCGGGCATCGACTTCGACATCATATCCTGCATTTGCAACATAAACGGTGGGCTCTCCTGGTGACGCGGGTCGGTGTTAAAATCAGGCGGCGACTATCGCCGACTGCTCCCGCACGAGGGGATGGAAGCTAGCCACGTTCCGGCTTGCGGTCAACCGGCACCAGAACGTGATTGATCCCCGGTGTCACCCCGTTTAGCTTCGCCCCGTCTATGAGTTGGAGCACCAGTGAAGCCATGACCGACCCGGCGATTCGCGAGCCGATGTCTTTTCGTTCGGAGTTTAAGTTCCTCCTGCGGGATATTCCCGTCGAGATCACGCTGCGCCTATACAAACCGATTCACTCAAGCACGATCGTCGTCCGGCGCAGCCATCTGATATCGGTCCCGGGTTTGGAAAGGCCGGAGCAAGCAAGCGGCGAGGATCAGACAGAAGACGGCGAAGTCCTCCAAAGCGTCATCAGCGAATTCGTTTCCGTCTACAATGCGGCTATCGCCAAGGGCTTGAAGCCCGACGCCTCCTGGTTACAGCAAGATCCCGGGTTCCGCTGAAATCGCTCGGTCAACTCCGGATGAAAAAACTTTGCATCTTCTTTCTCGCTGCGGCGTTCTTTTCCTCTCCCCAGCTGGCGGCGTCACCAGCCGAAACGCAAGTCGCCGAAGCGATCAAAGCGCCGGGTCTTATGGTGGTCCACCTCTGGGCGCCGTGGTGTTCCAATTGCCAGGCTGAACTCAAGAGCGGCGGCTGGGCGAAGGCCGTGAAGGACAATCCCGGGGTAAAATTCTATTTCGTCTCCGTCTGGAACGGTGGCGAAGACGGCCGCGCCGTGCTCACGAAGTACGAGATCGCGCAGCAGCCTAACGTCACCATTCTGGCCGATCCCGGTCCGCGGGGCGCCGCCCATATCAAGTTGTTTGCCGGTCTGCCCTTGAGCTGGATTCCCACCACCTGGATCTTCAAAGGCGGCGACCTCCGCTACGCCTTGAACTACGGAGAAATCCGTTTCCCTGTCCTGCAACAATTCGTCACCGACAGCAACTCGGATTGGGAACACTGACGCTTTCCCGGGCCAAATTGAAGTTGCGGGAGCAAGGTGGGTGTAGCATCTTCCCCGTCCGCTGGGCCGGTTCGGCCGGCGCCTCTTAACTATGTCAAACACGATCGAACTAGTGCCCGAGTTGCTCGAAGCGGGCGTCCATTTTGGCCACCAGACGAAGCGCTGGAATCCGAAAATGAAGCCGTTCATTTTCGAGAAGCGCAACGCGATTTACATCATCAACCTCGATGAAACGGTCAAGCAACTCCAGCGGGCGTCCGATTTCCTGCGCGAAGTGGCGCAGCGCGGCGGGAAGATTCTTTTCGTCGGCTGCAAGAAGCAGGCCCAGGAAGCAGTCAAGGAAGCGGCCGTGGCCTGCGGACAATTTTACGTCAACCAGCGCTGGCTCGGCGGCACCCTGACGAACCTCACCACGATCCGGAAGAGCATCGGCCGCTTGAAATACATCGAGGAGATCGAAGCCTCGCCCGATTACAAAAAAATGGGCAAACAGGAACTCGCGGCCTTGAATCGCGAGGCTGCCAAACTGCGCCGCAACCTCGAAGGCATTCTCGAAATGTCGCAACTCCCCGACGCGTTGATCATCATCGACACCACGCGCGAGCAGAATGCCGTCAACGAAGCGCGCCGGCTTTCCATCCCGACTGTCGCGATCGTCGATACGAACGCCGATCCGGAGATTATCGACTACCCGATTCCCGGGAACGACGACGCCATCCGGGCCATCCGCGTCATGCTGCAAAAGCTCGTCGACGCAATCGTCTCGGCCAGCGGCGAAGCACGTCTGCGCGAGGAAGTCGAGATGGCTGGCATCTCGGCCTAACGACGCCAATCCAGGGTTGCCGGCGGCGAGGTGCGAGACCCTCGCTCCCCGAATTCTCATTCAACACTCAACTTTCTTCATGGAAATAGATCCCCAACTCGTCAAGCAACTCCGCGGGAAAACCAACGCGGGCTTTATGGATTGCAAACGGGCCCTCGCCGAGGCCGGGGGCGATCTCGACAAGGCCGAAACGCTGTTGCGTACCAAGGGTATTGCGGGCGCGAGCAAGAAATCCTCCCGCGCCACCAAAGAAGGTATCGTCGCCTCCTACATTCATCTGCAGGGCAAAGTCGGCGTCCTCGTCGAGGTAAACTGCGAGACCGATTTCGTCGCGAAAAACGATGGCTTCCGTGCGTTTGTGAAAGACATCACACTCCACATCGCCGCCGCGCAACCGCTCTATGTCAGTCGCGATGAAGTCCCGGCCGCCACGATTGAATCCGAGCGCGCGATTTATGCCCAGCAGGTGAAAGGCAAACCAGAATACGTGACCGCGAAGATCGTGGAAGGAAAACTCGACAAATTTTACAGCACCGTCTGTCTGCTCGAACAAGGCTTCATCAAGAATCCCGACCAGACGATCAAGGAGTTGGTCGCGTCGAAGATCGCCGAGATCGGCGAGAACATCGTCATTCGGCGCTTTACCCGCTACTCTGTCGGGGAACCTCTCAGCCACGAATCTCCTCCCTCGCCAGCCGCGGAAGGATAACGCAACCTGGCTAGCATCGCGCGGGGGGAAGCGATTAAAGCAGAACGCCGGCGCGAAAAAAACCGCCCAACCGACGTTCTCACGTCGGCGGGCGGGCACTCGCAACCGAAGTCTTACTAATCGTTAGGGGCTGGTCGGCGGCACCTCTGGGATAAAGGTAAACGGCGGAACCTGGGGCAGGGCCGGCGGAGGTCCTTCTGCGGGGGCTTGCGCTTCCTCTGTGCCTTCCCCTGGAATGTCTTTGCCATCGAAGACGTCCTTGCCGTCCATCGCTTCTTTCCCGTCAGTCATTTGCTCACCTTCGGCGTTCTTCGTGGCCGCGGCATGCTTCGAAACGCCAAACGCCGCGACTTGCGCGATGGAGAATGCCTCGCCCTGCGCGTTTGCGGGATGCCATTTCAACATCACATAACGACCAACCACCTCCGGAAAATCAACCGAAGCGCGACCCTCGCCCGTGCTAACCGCGGAGCCCACCGGTTTCAATCCGGCGAATGCCTTTTCGCTAATCTTCAATGAAGCCGGCAGATCCGCCGCCTGGGAAACATTCGCAACCTGCTGTACGCTGGTTTCATCCGACTGCGCGCTCTCGTTAGGCGTCCCCATCGGAAGGCTGCGCAGCACATAGAAATCGACGCCCCCTGGCTGCGAAGCGTAGATGGCCGAGAGGCGGCTGAGATTGCGTTCCCGGCCAAGGTCGATCACGGCGGTAGGCGCGGCGTCGCCGATCGCGAATTTGTAGGCGGTGGCAGGCTGGTCATCGATCATGTTGTTGGCCTGCGTGACATCGCCCGAGCTGACGTACAAGGCGCGTGCCTTCGCATGGAGATCGCTGAAGTTGAAATTGATCAGGGCAAAACTCGGAGAATTTTCTGCGAAGCTGACTTTGCGTGGCCGCGGCATGGTGAAATCTGAGAGCGCCGGCGTGGCGTAGACCCCGAACGCGGCAATGCGACCCGGACGAGTGATCTTGAAGTTCAGCCTAACGTATTTCGCCTCGCCCGGGCCGATCTTGGCCGCAACCGCGCCAAGCGAGAGCGCGTTTCTTCCGACGGCGTGCCATTCGGGGCTGTTGCTCGGCACGTCGGCACTGGAGACCGCGACCGCAAAGTCACCCTGGGCGCCGTCGTTACGGAAGGAAATGCTCTGAATATTTTCTATGTTCGAGAGCGATACCAGAATGCTTGAAGCACCCGCCGGAAGTTGATAGCCAGTCGTCGGATCGTCGCAGAGCAGGGCGGCCACCGAAGTGTTTTGATCCTGGCCATTCGAGCTGAGCTGTAACTTCGCGAGCGAGCTGCTCTGCGGCATCGCCTTCACCGCCGCTCCGAAATGGTAACGCGCCAGGTTCTCCGGATAGGCGGGCGCCTGCCGAACGGTTAGCGGCGGCGCCTTCTGAAGGACGACATCAGCGGCGTGCCCGAGTGATGGAGCAGCCAAGAAAGCGCAAAAAGAAACGCGCGTTAAAAAGGAGGATACATTACGAAGTTTCATATAATTTCCATATCTACAACAACGGGATGGTAAATAATCGCGCGCGCCTTGGCAACAAAAATCTCGCCCGGTCCGAAAAGAAATCCAAAGGGGCACCGCTGCCCTGAGTCTCTGTTCGAGGAAATTGCCAGTTCAAATTGGCCAGGGCATCACCCCATCCCAACGATTGCAAATCGAGGGAGGATTTGGCCCCGCAATCGCGCGGATCAATTTTGGGCAACGAGCGTTGCCGGTGCGACGCGATACTTCCGGGTTCCTGCAAAAGCGTAGAAAGGAACATATGAACGACGCCCCACATCGCTGGTCCGATAAGCCCTCCAATTGATTGTCGGATCCAATACGTAACTGCCGGCTTCCGACTCCCATTCGAGCCAGGCATGTGTCGAATGGCTGGTCGGCGTACGCTTGCCGATAACCAAACGCAAGTTGCTGGCACCGTGCGACTGCATTATCTGGTAGAGAGCAACCGCTTTGGCTTTACAATCAGCCGGCGCACCAGACTCGGTTTCAGCCGGGGTTTTCCACTCTTTGGTGAAGCCGTAAGGTATTGACCGCAGATCCCCGATCCAATGATTCACCATCCCCAGCGAAATGTCGCCCCGGCCGCGGAGGCCATTCGAGACCAGAATGGGCCGAATGCGGCTCATTTGATTATCGTAAGGTGTGCTTTTCACGCTCAGGAGCAGGGATTCTCCAAAGCAGGAAACGCAGGAAAGACCTATTGCGGCCAGGAGAAAGAAGAAGAAACGTTTGAGCGCAAAAGGATTGATGCTTACGAAAATCATATTTACTATGTTTTTTATAAGCAGCGTTCATGCCAAGTGAGATGGACCGATTTTTCTGACCGGTACCGGTCGGCCCGATACGACGCCGATCGTCTCGGAGCGGTACGGCTACGATTGCCTATCCCCCTGGGGGCGCCGATCTCAAGTCGTCACGAATTGGACCCCTTGACCTGCCTGACACCGCCCGCGACTCTGCCAGAATCCGGCTTTGGCCGAGGGCGCAAGCGATACGTCTCAGGGCGAGGCGACGTTGCGCTGATTCATTGTCCATGTGCACCAGCGCAAGAGTCGCCAGTCAATCGGGTCGCGCTCCACAAGTTGGAATCCCTCTCCGCGCACCAGAGTTCAACTTCCGCCCGAATTGACGATGGCCAACGACGATTTGGAAGCCGAAATGCGAAAATTACAGTCTGCCTGTTCTACGCGATCCAGCCGAAAGCGGGGGGACGGGCGAGCCGTCAAACGTCGAATAAGAGGCTTTCATACCTAACGAAATCGATTCTTGGCCGAACCTGCCCTTTCACCTCGTCACGAAGCACCAAAATGGATTGGACGAAGGCGCGGGCGCTTCGGCCGCGGAATACTAGAAGGACCTCAGCGGTCGCCGCGATCTAGGGGAATCCTGATTCTTGTCAAAAAAAGTGAGCCCTTGGGCGTTGGGCTTTCACCAACTTCCAAAGAAAAATCACTAGACGTGGACCCAACCGGGCGTGCGTTGGATCCTACGATCTGTCCCTGCTTTTACGGATGCCGCCGGTTCACCGTGATGCTTGGGTCGAGAGAAAGGAGGCCGGCGACAGAAGTCGCGCCCGTATTATTGAGCTCCTGGCCTTGGACAACATACAGCGGCGACGCGCTGTTTACCTGTTGACCATAAACCACCACGCGTTGCGGGATTCGGCTGCCGGTTACCTCAACCAAAATAACCCGTTCCTTTGGTGCTTTAGCCTTCTGCGTTGCAGTGCTCTTCGCAGCACTTTCTTGCTCTGTCCCTGCCCTCACCGACGTGCCAGACACGAAAACCGCCAAGGCGATTCCGACGACATACGCTCCAACATTGGTTACTAGTTTCATAAACTTCAATAATACCGGAAAAAGTGTCGCACGCAATAATATTTTGGCCGTGCTGGGGAGGCTCCGATAAACCGTGCATGACAGATTTGAGGATCCAACTGGGTTGCCCTGATTTGACGGACAGTGGGCTTAGGGTCAAAACGAGACTCGCGTTCCGCGGCCAGAGGGCTCCAATTCTCGGGAGAGGGCGGCATTCGGTTGAAATGTCCGGTCGCAGATTTCTCAGTTCGACTGCGCGACCGGGCTCTCCGCTTTGTCGCGCTCCAACAGTAAAAACGATTGGCAGCCGCACCGGCACGAAATCGCTCCCCATCCGTCAACTTGGAAGCAGGACGGAACCGCGTAGTTCCCGCGTAAAAACCCAAATCAATGCACGCGTTTGACCCGCACGATCGAAGCACCTTCGATAAACATTTTATAGCCAAACATGTCCCGATAAATAGCCACATTGGGACTTTCAATGGGTGAAATCGTGACTATCTCGGAATTGGTCGGCTGCCACGACTGCCCGTTTGCAAGGCGAAAAATCGTCCGTAGGCCATATCCTTTATAAGGGCCGACAATTCTGCTCTCAATCACCTCTGGGGGACTCACCCTTCTCTCCTTCACAGCACGGTCAACGGCCTGCGCAGCAGCTACGGCGGCCGCATCCTTCTGTTTTGCCATTACGTAATTCTTGACAAATTCATCCAATACAGCGCGTTCGCCACTTGTGAGTTTCTGAAGACCAGCCCTTTGGTACGTGCCGGGATCCATCGCCTTTTCCAGGCCGCCGAAGGTCGCGTCTTGTGCCGAGGCGATATTGACAATACCCAGACCGACCAGAACCGCGAAATAGAGCTTTTTCATAGGCCTCGAATCGCTTTACTGATGAGTGCGATTGCTGTGTCGCGCAAGATCAAAATCGCAAAATGAATCCTGTCGACCCAGTCGCTGCAGCGATGACGCCGCGAGCGACGAGCGCGCCCGGCGATCCATCACGTCGCAACCGGAAGTTGCTCCCGGGTAGCATCATCGTGGTAAGGGTTCGGACGGCATCGAGCAGCGATCGGCTTCATGAGGCCAGTCGGAGGGCGGTTCAGGGTCTGGAACATCGGTTAGCGGGATCCAAGGTTGCTGCTACTGCCCAATTTTCCGTCTCTCCCGAAGGTACTACGGCACGGCCGAAATTCGAACGAGCACCACGCCATGAGGCGCGACCAAACTCTCGAAATAGTCGGAGAATACGCCTACGTCCTTTTGGCGCCATAGGTCCCGCACGGTCATTCGTCCCATTACCTGCAGGTCGGACCAGTTGACGCGGACGCGGGCCGCGCGGGCGCTGCGGTTAAACAACCCGACGGCCCAAGATCCATCTTCCATTGGTTTTGCATAGACTTCCAGATAGCCCGACTGGACTACACGCGTCGCCTGTTTACACAAGGCATCCTGGTTGACGTCGAGCACTTCATCGTTGGTGATAAGGCCCAATGTGAACGGATCGATGTTTTCCAAATTGCAGCCGAGCAGGAGCGGACCAGACAAGAGGCACCAAAGACTGACGTGCGTGTATTGCTCGTCCGAGGTTAGTCGCGTCATCCTGGGTCGGTTCCATCTCAAATCCCCAATGACTAACATGTCAACGTCGTTATAGTGGCCGGGGCCGTTGAAAGGCGCCCATCGATCGCGCGAGAAGCCGACGTCGCTCATGCTCTTCCAAGTATCTTCCAAGTCCACTGACGTGCGCCAGGCATTGGAAAATCTGGCCAAATCCCTGGCCAGCGAGAAGGGCGCGTTGTTTGACACGCTGTAAAAGATATCTCGTGATGCCGTAGCTAGCTCGTCGTGCATCGTCATGAGATGTGCGAGGTCAATCGGCACCCAATCGTACTTAAGATAGTCAACCCCCCACTCGGACCATTGTTTTACGTCTTGAGGGACAAGCGAATACTTGCCGACGCGCCTCATTTGCTTCGTATAGTCACGACGGGCGCGCTTCCGTAGCCGGTCCACCAAGGGCCTGAGCCATCCGTATTTTTCGAGCCTGGAGTGATAGGGTGGAATCTGATATTGAAAGAGCTCGTTGTAATCATGGGTGGCGATCCAATCGTCGATTCCGTCGGCATTGTCGGCAGATGATCCATTATGGCGGCTCAGCGTGGCCCGCCAAGGTGTGGAATAGAGTCCAAACTTGAGCCCCAACCCATGGATTTCGCCAGCCAGGTGCTTCATATCAGGAAATCTTGAGTTGGGCTGAATTGCGTTTAACGGCCCGCCTCGCGCTCCCTGCCATCCATCATCAACATTGATGTAAGTCCAGCCGTGGTCCCGGAGGCCGCTGGCAACAAGGCCGCGCGCCGCGGCCAGCACTTTCTCCTGGTTGATATCGATTCCCCAGCAATTCCAACTGTTCCAACCCATGGGCGGGGTCAGGGAAATCTGATCGCCCACGACGATGGACAACTCCCGCTCCGCCCCGCCGAGAGGATTCTCCACGCGCAGGCTAACCAGGTAACGGCCAGGTTTTGACAGCCTTCCGGCGATCCGGCCGGTGTTTGGCTCCAGCGTCAATCCCGCTGGCAATCCGGCCGCGCTATAGGCCAACGGGCGCTGCCCGGTGGCGGCAATTTGAAAGTCGCATGGGGAGCCGGGTCTGATGCCAAGGACCTTTGCTCCATGGATGCGTGGCGCCGGGGGCGCAGGTGGTGTGAGAATGGGAAAGGCGTCGACCTCTCGCTGCGTCTGGGCATGCTGACAGGAAATCGCCGCCGTCGCTGCCAGAAGCAGGGCGGCAAAGCGTATCGCTCGCTTTTGGGAGCGACACTGTTCTCTCATCCAACCAATGAAGCCTAATCGGCGCATGGCCCTCAAAAGCAATAGCGGCCGAGCCTTTCGGGCTCGGCCGCTTTGCGAAACTGCGTCGTTAGATGACTGCTTTAGAACTTCTTACTCACCTCGAAGTAGAGGAACCGTCCATACGGATCGTAGACCGAGGTATCCGTGTTGGCGTTCGCACCGTTGATATTCGGTGGCACCCGATCGAAGATGTTGTTACATCCGACGGCCACCGTCAGCCCATCAACCAGGCGGCTGAACGGGCTCACCGCCTCGGGCGCTGAAACACCGCTTGCTCCGGCCACCATGCCCTTGGAATCCTTGGCATCCTTCGCATACCCGGTGGGTGCACTGGCCATCGGCTTGGCTTTGAATTCATATTGCAGCCGCCCATCGAAGGTCAGGTAATCGCCAATTTTCGCGTACGTGCCCTGGTCGTCAGTCGATGGACTTAGGTTCTGTGCATTGGTCATGCCCGGGATGTAGTTGAAGTTCACCGCGAGACTCGCGTTTTCATAGCTGTAGCGGGTCAGCGCAGTGAGTCGGTAGTTCGGGTTGGCCCCGCCGCCTTCTGAGAAGTCGAGACCATTGATGTTGTAATAGTTGCTCTGCGGCGTAATTTTCGCTTCGTTCAGCGTGAACATAACCGCGTTGACCCCGAATTGGGCTTGCCCGAATCTCTTGAGATCAAGGTTGTAATTCGCGCTATAATCGAAACCCTCAATGTGCGCTCCACCAATGTTGACATTTGTATCAAGATAGAAGGTCGAAGCGAGGTTACCATTTAACTGACCAGGCCCCGTCACCGGCTTTGCACCTGGCTGCCCGGGGAAGGCATTAAAGGCGACAAGATTCACATAGGGCGACGCAAGACCAAGTTGGTCCACGTTATTCAGAATCAAATTGCCACCCAAGGTGCCTACAATGTTATTTTGCCACGTCCGGAAGTAGTCAGCAGTAAGCGTCAACCCGGGAATGAAATGCGGGCTGTAGACGATGCCAGCGGTATAGGACTCCGCCTTGGACGGGACAAGGTTCGGATTGGCACCACTCTCAACCTGCGCCTGATCCCCCCCAAGAGACGCAATAGGGTTTGAGAATCCGGTCGACACTGGTCCGAAGAGTTGATACAACGTCGGGGCGACGAACGAATCCGAGTAGGTCGCACGCAGCGTCAGGTCCTGAATGGGCTGCCAGCGCAAAGTTAACTTCGGAACGTTTGCGTCTTCACTAATCCCTTCGTAGTGGTCATGACGACCCGCAATATCAACCTCCAGGCTGTAGACGCCCGGAATCTTCATCTGCGGCCCGATGACCGGGACGCTTAACTCGGCAAACGCCGACGTCTGGAATCGCCCGGCATTGATGTCCTGCACCGGAACCGACCCGACGAAAATCTCCGGCGAATCTTGGAGCTTGAAACCCTCTTCCTCATACGAAGCGCCAAAAGCGACACCGACATCGCCGCCCGGGAGGTGCAGCGGGAACCCAGTGACTTTCGCATCAAAAACCTCCTGATACGACGACTGGGCCCGAATGTTCGATCCGAACAGAGTGTTAAACTGGGCGCCGGTGAGTTGGCCAGGTCCGGTGCCGACCACATTCTTCGCGAAGTAGTCCAGCGCCGGAATTGGGTTACCACTGAAGTCAATCGCCGTTCCCGCGATCGCGGCATTCAACTGGGTCGCATTGACCAGGTTGGCGTTCACAAACGCGATGCTATCTTTGCTGTAATACCACGCTCCTTCGACCGACCAATCCTTGCTGATTTCTGAGCGTAGTCCGCCCAAAAATCGATAGAAGGTTGAATCATTTGTGAACTCGCGAGGCTTATTCTGGAAGCGCTGGTTCGCAAAGAGTCGATACGTCCCGCCGAGCGTATTGCTGTCGATTGAGAGCTGGAAGGGATTGAAAGGAGCCGGGGCCCCTCGATCTTCCGGAACAAGCAGGCCCGTAGTGGGGTCAACCCGCTCCGAACCCAGGATGATAACTCCCGTCCCGTTGTTCAGCGGCTGGCCATTCAAAAAGCTCTGGTTGTGATTGTGTGCGAAGAGGAAGTCTCCAAAAAGCTCCAATTGCTTTCCGAAAATCTGGTGAGTAAACGAAGCGTAGGCGTTAGTATTGGAAATATCGACTGTGGTAGTCGGAAGCTTCGACAAGTCAAACAGTGGGGCCAAACTCGGAACCTGGTTATAAGCCTGCGGAATTTGCGCATATTGGCCTGTATTAGGCGCCGGCGGCGCCGCGGGCGGCGGGATCGATCCCGGCGTCACCCCCGGTGCGTCAAAGGGCGAATTGAGGCCCGGTTTCAGAACGTAGAAACTAGTGCCGCCCCCCAGATCGTCTCGACCGCCACCGGGGAAGGTCGTCGTGCCGCCAATGAAGGGCCGCGAATACCCCCGCTCGCGATTGAAGAGCGGATCGATTTCATAATACTGGAAGCCGGCCGTCACGTGCGTGGTGTCGTTCCCGACGCCCGCAATGGCATAGGCTTTGCGCTCCGCCACCGCACTCGAGATGGTGAAGCCGTAGCGCGCACCAACCTCAACGCCGGTGAAATCTTGCTTCAGAAAGATGTTAACGACGCCGCCGACCGCCTCCGAACCATAGAGCGCGGAAGCACCGTCTTTCAGGACTTCAATTCTACTGATGAGCGAAGTCGGGAAAAGACTGACGTCGGTGAATTGGAATCCACCCGCAGCGATGGCCGCCGAGTCTGCAATGCGCCGGCCATCAAGCAGGACCAGGGTCGGCAAGCCACGCAGCGAGATGATTGATCCGCCCTGCGTCGCGCCACTGTCAATATTCGCGTTCGAGCCGCCAAGGTTGCCGCCACCGACGAAGTCGGGGTTGCGCTTTTGCAGGATGGTCAAAACATCGGCGGTACCGCCAGAGACGGCGATGTCCGAGGTGCTGATAGTATCGAGCGGCGCTGCGGTCACTTCCTCGGCTGTCGGAATCAGCGAGCCGGTGACGGTGATGCGCTCGGTGGTCGCTTCGGCGGGCGCTTGTGCATACAGGCTCGCGCCCATCAGAAAAGGAAATCCGACGCCGGCCACGAGGGCCGCACGAAGCACTCCTATCGTTTTTGTTACGTTCTTTATCATTGGTTTCTCCATTGGGTTTGGTTAGGTTTGGTTAGGTTTGGTGGTGAGGATTAAAGAAGAATTTCACCCCTGACAAGCGTTTTTTTCATTTTTTTTGAAATATTTTTGAACGGGTTCCGCCCACCGCGTGTCGCATTCTGCTGCCCGGGTCGCCGGAAAGTCGCTTCGCCTGTCTCATCCTAACGAACAATTTCAGCGCCATCGCGGTGAATTTTCTTGGGAGGAAGCCGGCCGCGGGTCGCCGCATCCAGCGAATGAGGACCAGTTCTTCGTCGTGCGCTGGAGAACAACGATCGCGCCTAACAAGGTCCCGCCGCGATACCAAGGATGCGCCGTCCTTTTTTCCAGTCTGGGACTAATCTTGTGGGCGTGTTGCTCAAATCGGCTTTAGCCACAAATGTTGCTAAGTGAGGGGGTTCAAATCACCCTGCCGCAGAATCAAAATGCGCTACAGGTCATTCTGTGACTTCGTCTTTTACCCTCATTACAGAAAGGGCGTTTGAGCAACACGCCCTTGTTCTTTTGGTGCGAAAATGAGTTCGGCTGATCCCGCACGGACTGGCACGTGCGCAAAAATCTCTCCACTCAATCTGCGAAAATCCGCGTAATCTGCGGACGTAATATGTTTACCGGATTAATCGAAGAAGTGGGCAGCGTGCGCTGGATTCGCGCCACCGAACGCGGCACGCAATTGCAACTCGCCGCACCGTTGATCACCCCGGGCCTGCGTGCGGGCGACAGCGTCTCCGTGAATGGTTGCTGCCTCACGGCGACCGCGATTCGCGAGGGTAACCTGACCTTCGACCTGCTCGAAGAAACGCTCGCACGAACCAATCTGCGCACACTCCGCCCCGAGAGCCCGGTAAACCTTGAGCGTGCTCTCTCGGCCGACGGGCGCCTCGGCGGACATTTCGTCCAGGGCCACAGCGACTGCGCGGCGCGGGCTCTCAGTTTTGCGCCCCACGGCGCCGATTATCGGCTCGAAGTGGAATTGCCCGGCGATTTCGCCCACTACGCCGCCTGCAAGGGCTCGATCGCGCTCAACGGCGTCAGCCTAACGATCGCTGAGCTGCTCCCGGCGAGCTTCGCCGTCTGGATCATTCCCCACACCCGGCGGCAGACGAATTTCGAAACCCTGCAGTCCGGCGATCTCGTCAACCTCGAGTTCGACCTCCTCGCCAAATATGTCGAGCGGATGCTGCGGCGGAGGATTGTCGCGCAGGACTAACGGCGGCTACCTTGCGCCCAGGCCGAAAAGCACGGCCGGGATCGTGCGGCACAGGATTTTAAAATCCAGGCCTAACGACCAGCGGTCGATGTATTCGAGATCGAGCTTCACCCAGTCGCTGAAATCCATCACCTGGTTGCGGCCGCTGATCTGCCAGAGACAGGTAAGCCCGGGCTTCACGCTCAGCCGCCGGCGCTGCGCCGTGTTCTCAAATTTCTCCACCTCGTAGAGCGGCAACGGCCGCGGACCGACCAGGCTCATGTTTCCCTTCAGCACGTTAAAGAGTTGCGGCACTTCATCCATGCTCGTGCGCCGCAGCCAGCGGCCGAGCGACGTGATCCGCGGATCGGCCGCGACCTTGAAGACTGGTCCCCGCATCTGATTGAAGGGCAGCAACTCTGCTCGCCGCATCTCCGCGTCGCTCGACATCGAGCGAAATTTATACATCACGAAAGGCTTGCCGTTTTTCCCCGCGCGCTCCTGTTTGAAAATAATCGGACCCTTCGAGGTGAGGCGAATCCCGAGCGCGACGATCAGCATGGGAATGGCCAGCACGACGAGCCCAATGAGCGCGCCGACACGATCGATCAAGCCCTTGAGCCGGAACGCCCACGACACATCCGGCGTCGAGCGAAAGACCAGCATCGGCCGGCCGCCAAAGGCATCGAAGTCCGGCTTGGCGATCGCCGTCTGGATAAAATTGGCCACCAGCCAGGCGGGGACGCCCTCCACCTCACAGGCGCCGATCGCCTGCTCCACGCGATTGAGCTGGCCATGACTGGCGGCGAAAATAACCCGCGAGACCGTATGTCGATGCATCGCTTCCACCAGGTCGGAGATGGGTTGTTTCTCGATATCGATCCGTTCCGCCACCTGCAGCACCATGGTTTCCTCGGGTGTGAGCGACTGCTCGAGTGCCGCGATGTCCTGCGGCACCCCGGCGAGCAAGACCCGCTCGCGCACCTCTCCCCGCTCCGCCCGGCGCCGGATTCGCCTAACGATGAGCCGCTGCTTCACCAGGAGCACCACGGTCGCGAGCAGGATGAAGAGCAGTGGAACCGCGCGACTGGTCAACGGCAGGCGCAGAAAAATAACGCACCCGCTCACCAGGATGCTGAGATAAATCATGGTGCGCACCACCTGGACGAACGATTTCCAGAGCGTCTTGTTGAGCGGGGAGAGATAAAATCCCTGGAGATCGAGAATGATCGGACCGAACGGCATGATCACGACCAGGAGCCATTGATAGTTCCGAAAGGGATCGATCGAGTAGGGAAGATTGAGCCAGGTCGTGCCGTAAAAACGCAGCGCGTGGGCGGCGAAAAGCGCGCCGGCCAGCAGAAACGCGTCGAGGAGCTGCTGGAACTGGGTGCTTAATTCCTGTTGGCGGGCGAGCATGTTATGAATTCGCTTTCGGGGCGTTGGCTGGCATCGCAAGTTGTGCGCCCGAAGACAATATATGGTCAACAAAACTTCGGTCACAAACCGCACGCCGGTCAGCCGAGTGGTCGGTGTCATCGCCTCATCGGCGGCGCTCGCCCGGGCGACGCGATTGCGCCATCCGCCCGATCTTTTCGAGCTCCGTCTCGATGCGCTTCGTCAGTCGTTAGGAGAAGTGGCGCGCGCGCTGCCGAAGTTGCGCGCTCCGCTCATCCTCACGGCGCGTCATCCGGCAGAGGGAGGCTGCGGCAATCTCAGTCTCGCCGCGCGGCGCGCCCTGCTCCTCCGCTTTCTCGGGTCCGCCGCCTTCGTCGATCTGGAGTTCCGGTCCGTCAGGCAAATGAGGGCGCTGATCGACCAAACGCGCCGCCGTCGAATCGGCCTCATCATTTCCCGCCACGATCTCCACGACACACCGCCGCCCAACGAACTTCGCCGCCAGGCAAAATTAGCCGCGGCGGCGAGGCCCGCGATTTTCAAAGTTGCCACTCGCACCGACACGCCGGCCCAGCTGGCGCGGCTCATCTCCTTTTTCGAGACAACATGCGCGCCCCTGCCGATCGCCGCGATGGGGATCGGAAAACTCGGCCTCGCTTCCCGCCGGCAGCTCGCACGGCTCGGTTCGGTCCTCATCTATGTCTCGCTTGGCGAAGCAAACAGCGAAGGCCAGCCTTCGCTGCGCCAACTCCGACGCGACCGGCGCGCGTATATTAAGTAGAATCACCCACTGCTGATGTCCGAAACCGTCGAACTGCCCGCCACCGTCCCCGTCATGCCGCTCACCGGCGTGCTGCTTTTCCCCAACGCCCTGCTTCCGCTCCACATCTTTGAGCCGCGCTTTCGCGACATGCTCGAGCACGCTTTGCACGACGACCGGATGCTTTGCGTCGCCCTCGTGCGACCGGAACGGGAGCAATGGCGGACCAGCGCCGACTTCTTCCCGGTCAGCACGGTCGGGCTGATTCGCGCCTGCGTCGGGCGGAGCGATGGAACATCCGACCTGATCTTGCAAGGCATTCGGCGGGTGAAGTTCAGCGAGTTCGAACAGGAAGCCCCCTTCCCGATCGCGCGGATCGAGCCGCTCAAAACGCGCACCAAACCAAGCGTCGAGACTGACGCCCTCGCCGCCAAGGTCCTGGAGTTCTACGCCCACCTTAAAGAGAGCGGTCGCGAACTGCCGGAAAAGATCGATCGCTATCTCAGCGAGATGTCAGATCCGGAAATGCTCGCAGATTTGATCGCCTCGACCTTCATCGGCGATTCCGCGCGCCGGCAGCAGTTGCTGGAGGAACTTGATCTCAACCAGCGCCTGCGCCTGCTCATCCAATTCCTGCGCGAAGAGAATGGCGGCGCCCCCTAACGAGCCCCGGTTTCGTCATCCCGAGCGCAGTCGAGGGATCCCGTGATGGAGCCATGAAGGTGACTTCGCGGCATCCCTCGGCTGCGCTCCGCACGACGCCTTACCCCGTCGCCAGCCGCGCATGCTCCTCGAGCAAATAGCGATCCGTCATTCCCGCAATATAATCGCACACTGTCCGATGCAGCCCTTCGCTTTCGATCCGTCGGGTCGCGGCATCTCCCAAGCGTTCCGGCTCGCGCACGAAGGCCACAAAGACCGCCCGCAACATCTCGCAGGCGCGCCGGTTCACCTCCGCCACCCGCGGATGATAATAAACGTTCTCGTAAAGAAAGCGCCGCAGCTCCCGATTCGCGATCCCCTGTTCGTCGCTGTAGCGAATCATCGGCTCTTTTCGTCCCCGCACCTCCTCCACGCTCGCCGGTCCGGCCGCCGCGATCGCCGCCGCGCTCGTCGCCACCACATCGCGCACCTGCAGGTCGATGATGTCGCGGATGATATTCTTGTGCAGCTCCGCGCCTAACAACTCCGGATTCCGCGTCGCCACCCGCTCGTGACTCCGCTGCCAGATCGCGCTCTCGTCGAGTTGATCGCTGTCGAGAATCGCAAAGTCGAGCGCGTCATCCAGATCGTGACTGTAATAAGTTATCTCGTCCGCCAAATCCGCGATCTGCGCTTCGAGCGACGGGGCCGCTCCCTCGTCATGTTTCCGCAAACCCTCGAGCACTTCGAAAGTCAGGTTCAATCCCGGAAACGCCGGATACGCCGTCTCGAGCAACTCGACCACGCGCAAGCTCTGCCGGTTATGCTCGAACCCGCCGTGCTCCCGCATGCATTCCGCCAGCATCTCCTCGCCCGAATGTCCAAATGGTGCATGCCCGAGATCGTGCGCCAGCGCGATCGCTTCCGTGAGATCTTCGTTCAAGGCGAGCGCGCGCGCGAGCGTGCGGCTGACCGACGCCACCTCGAAAGTATGCGTCAGCCGCGTCCGCAAATGATCCGCCGTCCCGTTCAGAAATACCTGCGTCTTGTATTCGAGCCGGCGAAAGGCGCGCGAATGAATGACCCGGGCGCGGTCGCGCTGAAATTCCGTCCGATAAAGATGACGCTCCTCGGGAAAATGCCGGCCGCGCGAGTCGCCCGATTTTTGGGCAAACGGCGCGAGCGTCCGCCGCTCATCCGCCTCCATTTGTTCGCGCCGTTTCCAGCCCGCGGGCGGGAGCGCGGCGCCGCGCGCGAAGTCGTTAGTCTGCATCGTTAGCTTTGGACGGCGGCGAGATCTGCTCCTCCAGAGCCCGCTTCACCGCGCGGGCCTGCGCACGCACCAGGAGGAGATCAAAAACCGCCAGGAGCGCGGCCGTCGCGGTGATCCACGCGCAGACGAACCAATAAGAAATAAACCAGCCCGGCCGGGAGTGGGGATCGAGCACCGGCGCGAGAAAAGTCGCCCCGCAAAAAAGCAGCACCAGCGCGGCGCAGACCAGCCCAAACATGGTCCGGCGGCGCGCGTTCTGGTCGCGCAACAACCCGCGGGTCGCATGGATTGCAAACGACGCGAAGCGAAGTTTCTTCTCGTTAGGCGGCGGGGTGTCCGGTGGCGAGCTCATCTGCGCCTAACAAGTTCGCCAGTCAACCGGGGAACGCAACCGCGCGGAACCACAGCGCTACAAAAATAGTCGGCGGCGCTACGGTTTCTTAAAGAAGGTGCCCAAAGAGGAAGGGGTCGGGGTCTTGCCGCTCGGGCTCGACGCCGCGACAAACCAGCGCAAGGCCTCGCCAATATGGGGTTGGCAGACTACGTGCGCGCCGTCGTGGGTTTCCAGCCGCAACTTGCGGAAACCGGTGTGTTGCATCGATTCTTTGACTTCCTCGGTTTGGGCCGGCGTCGCGATCGTGTCGGCCTTGCCGCTGCTCAGGAAGATCGGCACCGCGAGAAATTGGGGCGGCGATCCTTTGCGCAGTTCCACGCTCGCCATGTCCTGGTTGCAACCCATCATGAGCATCCCGATGAGTGGATGATGGGCTTTCACCACCTCGCCTGCGACAGCAGCGGAGTTATTCGCTCCGCCCGACATCCCTCCGCAGGCCACCGGCCATTTCTGCGCGCCGGGCCAGACCGCCGCCAGGTAATCCAGTCCGGCTACCGAGCACGGGGAGCGCCAGCCGCCATGCGCACTCTTCTCGGCCTCGATCGGGTCCGCGCCCATGATGATCCAGCCTTCGGCGAACGCCGCCTCCTTGAACTCGTTCATGGCATCGATGTTGGCGTAATTCTCGGTGTTGTTGATGACCAGGATCGGCCACGATTTACTGGGATCGAACCCTTGCGGCACGACGAGCGCGAGACGCGCCGTCGTGAGCGCCGGGTTGCCCTCCCGCGTCGCGAGAGCGCGATTTGCCGGGGAAAGCTTTATCTCGGTGACCAACACCTCTCCCGGCGTCGGCGGGAGAGTCGAGGCGAGCGGCCCGGAACTCGGTGAAGGCGCCCCCGACGAGCCCAGCGGGCTGCCATTCGCCGGAATGCTGGGTGCGGCTACGGTTCGGCGGAGCATTCGTCTCTGCGCTTTCATCCGGCGTGTGGACGCGCTGACGAACGATCGGTAACCGCCTGCGAACCGGTCTCGGCCAGTTAGATCAAAAGCAGCGACGGATTTTCGAGCAGGTGCCGGAGCGCTTTCAAATAATCGGCCCCGATCGCGCCGTCGACCACTCGATGGTCGCAGCTCATCCCGATGCTCATCCGGTAGCCGGGCACGATCGCACCCTCTTCGTTCACCACCGGTTTGCGCACGATCGCGCCGATTGCGAGGATGATCGCCTGCGGCGGATTGATGATCGCCAGAAAATTATCGATCCCGTAACTGCCGAGGTTGGAGACGGTCAGGGTGCCGCCCTGGAATTCCTCCGGCTTCATCCGCTTGTTCCGCGCGCGATGGGCCAGGTCTTTGACCGCGGCACTGATCTCGCGGAGCGACTTGTTTTGCGCCGCGCGGATGACCGGCGTGACGAGGCCTTCCTCGATCGCGACCGCGACCGCGAGGTTGACGTCCCCGTATTGAATGACGGCATCGCCATCGAAGGCGGCGTTCACTTTCGGCTCGCGCAAAGCAGCCACGACCGCGCCTTTGAGGATGAAATCGTTGACCGTGATTTTCGTCGCGTCGTCGTCTGCGCCGGCAGATTTCAGTTCGGCGCGGACCCGCATGAGCGCGTCGGCGTTGATCTCGATGTTGAGGTAGAAATGCGGGACCGGCCCTTTACTCTCAACCAGGCGCTCGGCAATGATTTTGCGCATCCCCGTCAGGCTGATGCGGGCGGTTTCGCCGGCGCTGATCGGCGGCGCGGCGGTTTTCGTTTTCGAAGGTTTCCCTGCGGCTGACACAGCCGCCCCTACATCTGCGGCCGACACGGCCGCCTCGACATCTTTTTCGAGGATGCGCGCGCCGGGGCCGGTGCCTTTGATGCTCGTTAGGTCAACGTTCTTCTCCTCTGCGATCTTGCGGGCGAGAGGGGAGGCTTTGATCCGCCCAACCGGTTGTTCGGGAGCGGGCGGCACGTCCGCCTCTACAGGCTTCGCCTTGGTTTTCGCGGCCGGCTTCTTGTCCGGCGCTTTTTCCGGCGGCGGGGCGGGTTTCTCAGCCGCAGGCGCGGCTTCGTCGCCGGCGCCGATGAAGGCGATGCGCTCGCCCACGTTCACTTTCCCGCCTTCCGGGACGAAAATTTCCTGCAGCACGCCGTCGTCAGTCGCTTCCCATTCCATCGTCGCCTTGTCCGTTTCGATCTCGGCGAGCACTTCGCCAGCGGTCACCTGATCTCCGATTTTCTTCTTCCAGCTCACCAAGGTCCCCTCGGTCATGGTGTCGCTCAGCTTCGGCATTTGGATTTCAGGCATGGGGCGCGGGATTCGTTAAATCGTTAAGTCGTGAATCGGTCGTTAGGCCTAACAAATCTTTTTGGCTGCGGCGACGATTTTCTCGGCATTGGGGAGGACGGCCTGCTCGAGACGCTCGTTGTAGGGCATCGGCACGTCTTCCTGCGCCACGCGCATGATCGGCGCGTCGAGTTCGTCGAATATTTCCTTTTGAATCCGATAGCTGATTTCCGCGCCGACGCCGCAGAACGGCCGGTCCTGCTCCGCGATCACGACGCGATGGGTTTTCGCGACGGACCGCAGGATCGCGGGAAGATCGAGCGGTTTGATCGAGCGCAAATCGAGCACCTCGGCGTTGATTTTCTCGCCCGCCAGGGTCTCGGCCGCGGCCAGCGCCATCGGCACGGTTTGCGCGTAACAGATGATCGTGACGTCGCTCCCCGCGCGTTTGATTTCCGCTTCGCCTAACGGAATCAAAAGATCGACGCCCTCGTCGTCCACCATTCCCTTGTGGCTGTAGAATAGCTCGCACTCGAGGACAAGGACGGGGTTGTTGTCACGCACGGCCGTCTTGAGCAGACCTTTCGCGTCGCGCGGCGTGGCGGGCGTGCAGATTTTCAGGCCGGGCACGTTGGCGAAAAGGCATTCGGTGGCGTGCGAATGGGTCGCGCCGAGTTGATGGGCCGGCCCGTTCGGCCCGCGAAAGGTGATCGGAATATTGAACTGGCCGCCTGACATGGTGAGCATGTTCGGCGCGTTGTTCACGATTTGGTCAAACGCGACTAACGAAAAGCTGAAGGTCATGAACTCGACAACCGGCCTGAGGCCAACCATCGCGGCGCCGATCCCGAGGCCGGCAAAACCGTTTTCGCTGATCGGCGTGTCGATGATCCGTTCGGCACCGAAACGATCGAGCAAGCCCTGGCTCACTTTGTAGGCGCCGTTGTACTCGGCCACTTCCTCGCCCATCAAGAAGACGTTTGGATCGCGCTCGATTTCCTCGGCGAGCGCTTCATTCAGCGCTTGGCGATAGGTGATTTCTCTCACGCCTTTTTCCCGGATGCGGTTTTTTTTGCGGGCGACACGCCCGCCTCTACACCGTTTGCGTAGGTGTAGTCGTAAAGCTCGTCGAGCGGCGGCTCCGGGCTTTCCTCGGCGAACTTCACGCTCGCCATCGCCTCTTCCTTGGCCCGCTTGTCCATTTTGTCGAACTGTTCGTTCGTCAGTTTTCCTTCCCGGGTGAGCTGCGCGCGCAGGCGCGTGATCGGATCGTCGAGCCGGTATTTCTCCAGTTCTTCCTTCGTCCGATAACTCGCCGGATCGGACATCGAATGGCCGCGATAACGATAAGTCCGCGCCTCGACAAAGGCCGGGTGGGGATCTTTCCGGATGGATGCGATGATCTCGCTCAGCTTGTCGCGCACCTCGCGGAAGTTCATCCCGTCCACGATCTCGCCCCGCATGTCGTAGCCCTCGGCGCGATCGACGATGTGCTCGAGCGAGGTCGAGCGTTTCACCGACGTGCCCATGGCGAAGAAGTTGTTTTCGCAGATGAATATGACCGGCAACTTGAAGAGGCCCGCCAGGTTCAACGCCTCGTGAAAACCGCCCTGGTTGATCGCGCCGTCGCCGAAAAAGCAGAGCGTGACCCGGTCTTCCTTGCGGTATTTCGCCGCGAACGCCATCCCGGCCGCGAGCGGGACATGCGCGCCGACGATGGCGTGGCCGCCATACATGTGATTGGCCTTGTCGAAATAATGCATCGACCCGCCGAGGCCGCGCGAACAGCCGGTCGCCTTGCCGAAAAGCTCTGCCATGCAGGCGTCCGCGCTCGTCCCACGGGCGAGGGCGTGGGCATGATCGCGATAGGCCGTGATGAGGTAATCGTCGGGCCGGGTGGCCGCGACCGCGCCGGTTACGACCGCTTCCTGCCCGATGTAAAGATGACAGAAGCCGCCGATTTTCTGCGCCTGATATTGCTGGCTCGCGCGCTCCTCGAAGCGGCGGATCAGCAGCATCGTCGCGAGCATCTCGACTTCGTCGCGTTGCTCCGGCGCCGGCATTTGAATTAGTTAGGCAGCGGACGGGCAGCGCCCGCGGACAGCGCGGAGGGGCGCCGGCTCAAGCTCATGCAAGCGACAAAAAGGAGCGTGAACAGCAAATCGCTCACGAGCGAGTTGCGGAAAAACATCCAGGTCGGCGTCGCGCCATACTGCGGCAGACCGACGGTCAGCGCCTGGATCAACCCCGCGAGATTTTTGACATAACCGGGATCGGTCAACCAGGAAAACGCGTTCGTGATCGCGTAAAAAAGAGCGGACCCGGCGAGCGAGGCCGGGACGATGGTCTTGAGCGAAACGCGCCGGCTGATGGCCAGCCCGAGCAATCCGACCAGAGCGAAGGCGAAGTAGCGGCAAAAAATCAGCGGATCAAAGAGGGAAGCCCCATAATAAAAATCGAGGACGACGTCCGAAACGAGTAGCGCCGCGAAGGGCACGGCGAACTTGTATTTCCTCGGGAAATAGATCGCGCTGCAAAGAGCGATCGCGGCGAGTGGCGCGAAATTCGAGAGCCAGGCGCTCCCGCCGCCCTGCACGATAATGGCTGTGGCGATGCGATAAACCACCGCGAGAAAGACAAGAAAAAGCGCAGAAATCATCGGCAAAACTCAACTGTTCTGGACGAGATGCAATCGGGTTTTCTGCTTCCCGCTCTTGCTCCTGATCCTAATCGGCCTCGTGAATCGTCTCTCGTCCCGTTAGAATAGGATCAAGAGCAGGAACAGGATTAGGAAGCTTTGGCGGCGGCTTTATTCAGGCGGGCCTTGCGGCGATTGGCCACATTCTTGTGAATGATCCCCCGCTTCGCCGCTTTATCGAGCGCGGAGACGAGCGCGCGGCTCTCCTCCGGTTTTCCACCGCCTGTCGCGTGCCGTTTGGTGAGCGAACGAAGATTGGTAATGACGCTGCGATTGCGCAGAGTGCGGCGCGGACTTTGGCGAGCGCGTTTGGCGGCAGATTTGGAGTTGGCCATGGATCAGAATTTTTGTGGACGGGCAGGCTCGCGGACAGGCGCAGGCTTGTCAAGCCGGGCGAACCGACTGCCTAACGACTCGCCGTGAGCAGCACGCAGGGCTACTCTCGCGCGATGGAACTCTTCTGGTGGAGCGTGACGCTGGTCCTGATGGCCTTCGGCCTCATCGGCACGGTGTTGCCGATGTTTCCAGGAACAACCGTCATCCTCGCCGCGGCAATCATGCACCGCTTCATGCTCGGGCCAGCGAAAAGCATCGGCGAGTGGAGCATCGCCCTGTTAGTCACGCTGACCCTGGTCTCCTACGCGCTCGATCTGGTCGCCGGGCATTATGGCGCGCGGCGTTTCGGCGCGAGCCGTTGGGGCGTTGCCGGCGCGGTTGTCGGAGCGATCATTGGCCTGTTCTTCGGCCTGCCCGGACTCCTTGTTGGGCCGATCATCGGCGCGGTCGCGGGCGAAATAATCAGTGGTAAACGCCTCGTCGCCGCGGGTCGCGCCGGCTGGGGGACGTTGTTAGGCAATCTCGCCGGGATGCTGGGCAAACTCGTCATCGCGTTCGCGATGGTAAGCTGGTTCCTGGTCGCCGCGCCGGCGCCGTTTTAGAGGATCACAGCTCCCGTTTAGGAAGAGGTTTTTGCGTAGACCCCGATCAACGGCCGGCGGGAGGGCGTCGGTGTCCGGAAATCGCTCACGAATCCGTGCGCGGTGCGAATCTCAACATGCCCGGCGGCGCGACCGGATCCATAAACCAGCACGGCGCCGATCGGAGCCTGATAGGGGTCATAGACCGCGAGGCGCTTAAATCCATAGCGCTGCACCAGCTCGTCGCCGGCCTGTCGCGCGAGCGCGGATTGCGGATAGGAATTGACCGCGCCAGAAGCAAACAACGCCTCTTTCACGTAACGCCAGCAACGCATTTTCGAATGCGCATGGGCCCGCTCCTCAGCGATCGTGGCGGCGCGCGCCAGACTCGGATCGAGGTGCGGAAAAGGATTCCTCGTCTTGCCGGTAAAACGCGAGATGATGGACGCCGACTGCACTTTGCCCCGCGCATCGACATAGACAAAACGCGTCTCCGATTTCGAGAGACCGGCGGCTCGTGTGCTCGAGAGAGCGAGGGCGCAGCAGCTAATGGAAAGGAAAAAATGAAAACGAGACACG
This sequence comes from Spartobacteria bacterium, assembly GCA_003169975.1. Classification (GTDB taxonomy): domain Bacteria; phylum Verrucomicrobiota; class Verrucomicrobiia; order Chthoniobacterales; family UBA10450; genus Palsa-1392. The sequence goes on from PNAA01000036.1 coordinate 161,791, forward strand.
CGAAGGAGGTTTATGCAGGCAACTCTGGTGCCGCGCAACCACAAATTTCTTGCCGGGGCATTTAATTTTTGGTGGCGCGATCAGATGCGAGGCAAAAAATCGGGGTTTTGCGGCGGCCTTTCGCGCTCGGCCGCATTCTGAAACGGGCACCGCCGGCACGTTTATCCATGGAATCTGACCAACAACAATAATGGTGGCAGCAATTTTGCCGGATATTTCCTTGGCGACTCGACAGCGGGCTCCGGCAACATCAATACGGGCGGTGTTTCGTTCGGAATCTACCCAATCCCAGCACCGCTCTTGCGGACGCGATTCGCAGCTTTGGCTCGACCCTGTCCCCGGGGCAGACCTTCTTGCTCGATATCGCGGTCAACTTCCGCAACGGGAACAAAGGCTTCTCGCTCTTCGACGGGGGCACCCAGACTTTTAACCTGAACGTCGGCGGCGACGATTATCAGATCAACGGGGCGCGCATCGGCGCGGCCTACAGCTCGACCGCGATCTTCAGCCTCTCCCACACCCAAACCAGTCTGACCGCCGGGACTTATTCAGTTCTCTACAACAGCAACACTTACATTGGCGGCTTCACCGGCGTGGCCAGTGGATTTAAGCTCTACAACTCCGGCGCCGACAATGGTGACCCCGCGAACAATTTGTATTTCAATAATCTCTCCATCGTGCCCGAACCTTCGAGCCTCACGCTCCTGGCCGGCCCGGCTCTTCTCGGGGCGTGCTTCTTCGCACGCCGCCGACGCATCGCTTAAAGCTGTCCGGTTTGGTATGGGGAAAGCCCGTCTCGATGACGGGCTTTCTTTTTGTCTCGGAACGTCGCCGTGGCGGGACGAAGCGTTCTTCAGCCCACCACCCGGCCGGTCACTTCGCCGAAGCCGACCCGGTAGCCGTCGCCCTCGCACCAGCCGCTGATCGTTAGGCGATCGCCGTCCTCGAGCCATTTGCGCGTCTCGCCACCCGGCAGTTGCAACGGGTTGGCCCCGCGCCAGGTAAGCTCGAGCATGCTGCCGCGTTCGTCTTCCGCCGGGCCGCTGATCGTCCCGCTGGCCAGCAAATCACCCGGCTGGAGGTTGCATCCGCCCACGGTGTGATGAGCGAGCTGTTGCGCCATGCTCCAGTAGAGGTTTTGGAAATTGCTTCGCGTGATCGTCTGCGGCGCGCTCATCTTCGCGGTCTGCAACTGCGCTTCCAACCGAATATCGAAGGTGAAGTCGTTAGGCGCGCGCAGGTAAGGAAGCGGCGGGGGGTCTTGCGCCGGCAGCGGTTTGCGAAAAGGCTCGAGCGCTTCCAGCGTCACTACCCAGGGCGAAATGCTGGTGCAGAAATTCTTCGCCAGGAACGGACCGAGCGGCTGGTATTCCCACGTCTGGATGTCGCGCGCGCTCCAGTCATTCATCAAGACGAGCCCGAAAATATGATCGATCGCCTCCGCGATTGGCACCGGCTCGCCGAGCTGGTTCGGCGGTCCGATGAAGAAGGCGGTCTCGAGCTCGAAATCGAGCGCGCGGCTCGCGCTGAAAATCGGCGCCTCGGCGTCGGGCGGCTTGATTTGACCGTGCGGCCGGCGCACCTCGGCCCCGCTCGGGACGATGGAACTGGCACGGCCGTGGTAGGCAATCGGCAGCCATTTCCAATTCGGCATGAGCGCGTTCTCCGGCCCGCGGAACATGGTGCCGACGTTGAAGGCGTGGTGATAGGAAGAATAGAAATCGGTGTAATCGCCGATCCGCGCCGGCAATTGCATCGTGATTTCTTTTTGTTGATGAAACGCCCGGGCGCGCAAGGCGTGGTTATCGCGCAGGATGGCCGTGTCGGCCGCGAGGAGATGTTGCAGCACCTCGCGCGTCTTGCGCCAGGCCGGACGATCGAGCGCCAGAAACGCATTCAGCGAATCGCCGGCGAAGATGGCGCGCGGGCCAAAATCCAGTGCCCGAAAATAGCCGCCCTCCTCGAGCACCGCGAGGTCAAGCACGAGGTCGCCGATCGCCACGCCGGCGCGCGCGGCGCCGTCGTTAGGCCGAAAGATTCCGTAGGGCAGATTCTGAAGCGAAAAATGAGACTCCGGCGCGACCTCGATAAACGAACGGAGCAGTGTAGGCATAATGACAGTTTATTTGTAGGGCGGGCGCTTCGCCTGCCCGGATTCCATATGGTCGCGCTTGCACGCCAAGCGGGCAGGCGCAGCGCCCGCCCTGCAATGCCATCTCTCCTCAGGCATCATTCAGAATATGCCGAGCGCCCGCAGGTCGTCGCGCGGCTCATCGAAGCTGCAACTGCCTAACGACGTCACCAGGCGGCGACGCGCGGTGATTTGCGCCGTCGTGATTTTCCAATCGCGCCAGCGAAAGGCCTCCTCACCGAAAGCGAACGAGCCTGCGCTTTCGTCCGCCAGCATTTCCTGGGTCTGGGCTTCGCTCCAGCGATGCTCGGCCGCGAGCACGCCGGCGCCGAGGACGTTGAGGAAGCCATGCATTTTCGTTCCGACACTTTGGTGAAAAAGTCGAACCGGATGGTGCAACCCGGCGGTAAACTTGATCGGTACGCGGTGCCGCACCGCGGCAACGAGGGCACGGGCGATTTGCCCATCGGTCGGGAAGGCGCCCGCGCTCACGCCGCCAGTGCGGAGCTTGAAACCCGCGCCGCTGCTCGCGAGCGCCTCGATCGTCGAGGCGGCGGCATCGGCGGGCGCTTCCCAGAAGACGTTCAGCGCCAGGTCGCCCAGGGTCGCGCGCGCCACCCCTAACGACGCCGCGACCGGCCCCGGTGGCAACGGCATTTCAAACTGCGCGATCGAGACTACCCCCTCGTGCTTCGTCGAAAATTCCTTGATCGCTTTCGCCGCCTTCTCCAGCGCGGGACGGAAGTCCGCCGCTTTCGCCGTCTTCGGTCCGAGCGCGGAGATTTGCAGCGGATGCTCCTGCTCGAACTGCTTCAGTTGCGCGCGCGCCGCGGCAAATTTCGCGACCGGCAAAATAAAAGCGCCGAGCATCCAGCGGTCCGGCGAACGCACGTAGCCCGCCTGGTTGCGCAGCGCCGGCTCAAGCGCGAGATCAGCCGGCGGGAAGAGTCCCGCGTAATCAATCGCGTGGGCGAGCAGAGCCCGTAAGGAAGCAGACGACATCGGGAGAACTCAACGGCGCAATCGCTGCGTTCGTCAACCAGCGGAATTTTTTTTGGAACCGAATCTGGCACTTTGAAGCGTAAATCCCTCGCGGCGCACGATTCATCGGACGGTGGAAATCGAGCTCGAAAAAGAAGTCTCCCGTTCCGACGACGCCGGAGATCCGACCGGGAACACGATCGTCACGCCGCGGGTGCGGGTGCACGATCTCCTGCAGCGGCCTTTCGATGTGCGTTCGGTCGCCCTCACCGGGCTCTTTCTCCTTGCGATTTTTTACACGATCTATTTTTTGCGGTCGCTTCTTCTCCCGCTCGTCCTCGCGCTCCTTCTGAGCTACCTCCTCCGACCGATCGTGCGCGGTCTGGCAAAGCTTAAGATCCATCCGCTCATCGGCAGTGCCTTGCTCCTCCTCTCGCTCGTCGGCGGGATCGGCTACGGTGCATCATTTCTGGCCGCACCGGCCGCCGGCTGGATCGAAAAAGCGCCTTACAGTCTGCGGCAGTTGCAACAGCGTCTCACGCCTTTCAAAAAACCGATGGCCAAGGTCGCGCAGGCGAGCGGCGCGATCGAAAACCTGACCGCAACCGAACCCGCCCCGGCGCAAACACCGACCGTGGAGGTAAAACAGCACCCGATTTCGGAAGGGCTTTACGCGCACACCACGGAGTTCCTGGTGAGCATGTTGACGATGCTCATCCTGCTTTATTTCCTGCTCGCCTACGACGGTGTTTTCCTCGCCAAGCTGATCAAGCTCATGCCGACCCTTTCGGATAAAAAGCGTGCAGTCTCTATCGCGCGCGAAATCGAAGCCCAGATCTCGCGCTACCTTTTTACCATCACGATCATCAATCTCTGTCTCGGGATCGCGGTCGGGACGGCGGTGGGATTGTTAGGCCTGCCCAACCCGCTGATGTGGGGCGTGCTCGTCGCACTGCTCAATTTCATCCCCTACCTCGGAGCGCTCACCGGGATCGGCTGCATGCTGCTGGGCGCACTGCTCAGCTTCGATAGCCTGGGATTTGCGCTGATTTTCCCGGCCACTTACCTCGTGCTCGCGTCACTCGAGGGAAACTTCGTCACGCCCTTCGTCATGGGCCGTTCGCTCACCCTCAACCCGGTGCTCGTGCTTCTCTCGCTCACTTTCTGGGGCTGGATGTGGGGCATCGTCGGCATCATCCTGGCCGTCCCGATCCTGGCCGCGTTCAAGATTTTCTGCGGCCACATCAAGCCGATGGAGCCGTTGGCCGAATTCATGAGCTGATCGGTCCCGCGAGCGCCACGCTTGCGACGCCGAATCCGTGCGCGTAGCCTCGGCCTGTGAGGAAATTGGTTCATCGCCCACGGCGTCTGCGGCGCACCGCGGCCCTGCGCAATCTCGTCCGCGAAACCAACCTCGGCCCGCACGATTTCATCCTCCCGCTTTTCGTGAGCGAGAAAATCAGCGCCCGCCGCGCGATCAGCAGCATGCCGGGCGTCGAGCAATTCGCGCCTAACGAAATCGCCGCCGAAGCGGCGCGCGCCGCCGCCGCCGGTTTGCAGGCCGTTCTGCTCTTCGGCATCCCGCGCGAAAAAGACGAAGCCGCTTCCGGCGCTTACGCCGAAAAGGGCGTCGTCCAGCAAGCCATCCGCGCGATCAAGGCCGCATCCCCCGAACTGCTCGTCATCACCGACGTCTGCCTCTGCGAATACATGAGCCATGGGCATTGCGGCGTCACCCGGATCGACGGTGACCACTTCCACGTCCTGAACGACGAGAGCGTGGAACTGCTTGTGAAAACATCCCTTTCCCACGCCGCGGCCGGCGCCGATCTCGTCGCGCCGAGCGACATGATGGACGGCCGCATCGGCGCGATCCGCGGAGCGCTCGACGCCGCCGGCTACGATCAGACCGGGATCATGAGCTACGCCGCGAAATTCGCCTCCGCCTTTTACGGCCCGTTTCGCGAAGCCGCCGAGAGCCCGCCGCAGTTCGGCGACCGGCGTGGCTATCAAATGGATCCGGCGAACGCCGCGGAAGCGCTCCGCGAAGTCGCCCTCGACGTCGCCGAAGGGGCGGACATCGTCCTGGTGAAACCGGCGCTGCCCTATCTCGACATCCTCTGGCGCGTGCGCGAGCGTTTTGGCCTAACGACGGCGGCCTATCACGTGAGCGGCGAATACGCGATGGTCAAAGCCGCCGCTGAAAAGGGCTGGCTCGACGAGCGCCAGGCGGTGCTCGAAATCATGACCGGCCTGAAGCGCGCCGGCGCCGATCTCATCATCACCTATTGGGCGAAGGAGCTGGCGGAATGGACGCGTCGTTAGGCCATTGTAGGGCAAGCGCTCCGCTTGCCGGGGAGAAAGCCTCCTCTCCCGCCGAGGGCCGCGCGCGGCAGGCGAAGCGCCCGCCCTACAATTCCCGCAGCGAAACGGCGGCCCACCTCGAACTAAAACGCCTCGCCCTCCTCTGGGCGCAGGAAAACGGCTATCCGATCGCCGCGCTCGAAGTCTCCCTCCCGCAATGCCGTTACCGCGCTGACGTCGCCGCTTACCGGCCGCAAAAAAATGGCGCACTCGGCCACACCGCCGTCTTCGAATGTAAACAATCCGCGCCCGACCTGCGGCGTGACGCCTTCCGCAGTCCGCAGACCCTTGCCCGCCTCGAATCGGTCTACCGCCGCCGGCAGATTCTCGAGAAACATCTGCGCATCCATTACCCCACCCTGCGCACAGGCGAATCTCTTTTCCCCGAATGGGATGCGCACGATTTCGCCGCGATCGAGCACCGTGGCTACGCCCGCGTCACGCGTGAGCTATCCGCCTTGCAGAACCAGCTGCGTGACGGAAGGAAATTTGAAAAGCTCAGCCGCTACGCCTGCGTCAATCTTTTTTTCCTCGTCGCGCCTAACGAACTCCTGCGCGAGCCGGAAGCGCCGTTAGGCTGGGGCCTGCTCGTGGAAAAAGCGGGTGCGCTCACGCTTCAGCGCAAACCCGTCTGGCACGACAGTCCCGAAACGGTGCGCCTGCGCGTCCTGCAAAAAATCGCCGCCGTCGGCACCCGGCAGACCAATCGCCGGCTGGAGATCGCGCCGGCGCGTCCCGCGCTGAGGCCCTGAAGGCTTGCCGGCCCAAGGGGCAGGCCGCGATCGGATTGCCGTAACACCCACATTTCCAGTGTGTTACACTGCCTCCTCTGGACGAGCAGCAAATCCGTTTTAGATTATCTGCGAAATGCTATCGATTCATGCGCGGTGGTGCGCGGCCGGTCCCCGGCTTCGCTTCCTCGCGCGTTCTTTTTGGGCCACCACAGCGGGTGGGCCTGATGGAAACTCGAACGACCCATCACGGGCGTCCGCTCTTTTCGGAATTCCCCATTTCGCAAGGAAAACAAATGAAACCCAATCACATAGTTGAATCGGTAAAGTGGTTGTCCCGTTACGACGACCCAAACCGGCGCGGTGGTTCGTTCCCGCGCATCGCGTTTGAATATCAACCCCGCCAGGGAGGCGGCTCGACTTTTGGCGGCGGCCGCCCCGCGCGCCCGCCGGGATTTACCCGCCTGGCCAACGAAGTCCTGCGCTCCGATGCGAGCCGCACCTTCCCCGTGGAAACGGCCGTCCTCGGCCTGATCACACTCGTTTCGGCGTGGCCAATCGCGGTCATGATCCAAGAGGTCATTCGGCTGCTGAAGTAAGCTCTGCGCAATCAATCCGGCTCGCTCCGGGGTCACACCCCCGGAGCGACGTCGGCTGCGGCAGGTCGCCTGCCGTTCAGCTCCGCGCCGAATTGTTCCCGGCCGGCGCCGGGCCCGCGCGCCTAACGAGGAACTCATCGCGATGCCGCGGCGTCTCTTCCGGGGCGAAGCCATGGCGCATGATGTTCTCGGTCACGACCCGCGGAATGAGGAATTGCAGCAGGTAATCGCGCCCGCCCGCTTTCGTCCCGCCGCCGCTCATCTTGAAACCGCCAAAGGGATGACGGCCGACCACCGCCCCCGTGCAGGAACGATTGATGTAGACGTTGCCGGCTTCCAACTCCGCTTTCACCCGCTCGATGTTGGCCGGGCTGCGCGAGAAAAAGCCTGCGGTCAACGCGTAGTCGGTGCTATTCGCGACCGCAATGGCTTCATCCAGGTCGCGCACTTTGATCACGGCCAGGACCGGACCGAAAATTTCCTCGCGCGCGATCCGGGCGGTCGGTTTCACGTCGGTGAAAATGGTCGGCGGGATGAAGTAGCCATCGTTAGGCACATTCTTCGCCTGGTAGGCCAGCGTCGCCTCTTTCTTGCCTACCTCGATCATCTCGAGGATCCGTTTATAGGCTCTCTCGTCGACCACCGGACCGACGGTGACACCTGGTTCTTCGGGATTTCCGACGCGCAAACTCGCCGCCGCGGCCAGCAGGCGCTCGATTACCCGATCGTAGTTTTCTTCGAGCACGATGAGCCGGGAGAGCGCGGAACATTTCTGACCCTGGTAACCGAAGGCGGAATAAATCGAGTCGACGATGGTCTCGTCGAGGTCGGCGTCGGAATCGACGATGATGGCGTTCTTGCCGCCCATCTCGCAGACGACGCGCTTAAGTTCGCGCTGGCCGGGCAATGTCCTGCCAGCTGATTCCCAAATGCGCAGGCCGACTTCGCGCGAGCCGGTAAACGCGATCATCACGACCGCAGGATGATCGACCAGATGCTGCCCGACGACGGAGCCGTGGCCCGGCAGATAATTGAGCACGCCCGGCGGCACGCCCGCTTCCTCGAACATCTCCATCAACAGCGCACCGGTGACGGACGAGGGCTCCGCCGGCTTCATGATGACCGTGTTGCCAGTCACAATCGCCGCCGAGACCATGCCGGTGAGGATGGCGATCGGGAAATTCCACGGCGCAATCACGAGCGCGACGCCGCGCGGCCAGTAATGCTGGTAGCTTTCTTCGCCGAGCACGTGCTGCGTGAGTTTCGGCCGGCCCATGCTGCGCATTTGCTGGGCGTAGAAAAGGCAAAAATCCATCGCCTCGCGAATGTCGCCATCGGCTTCCTCCCAAGCCTTGCCGACTTCGTAAACTTCCACGGCCGCAAGCTCCAAACGACGCCGTCCCATGATGGCCGCGACGCGCTCGAGCAATTGCGCCCGGTGCTCGATCGACATGCGGCACCAATGTTCAAACGCTGCGGAGGCTGCCTTGACCGCGCGCTCCGCCTCGGGAATTCCCGCCTCCGCAACCTCGCCCACGATCTCGTTAGGCGCGCTCGGATTGAGCGATGGCATCCACTTTCCGGTCGTGACCTTCTCGCCGCCGATTACGAGCGGATACTTTTTGCCAAACTGGCCGCGCGCCGCGCGCAACGCCGTTTTCATCTGCTCCTGCATCTGGCGGTGGACAAAATTGGCGGCTGGGGCGTTCTCGTAGGCGGCGCCATCGGCAGATTGTTCTTGGTTCGGCGGCATTTTGGTTGGCTTTTCGGTTGTGATCAGTTCGTTCGGGTCACGCAGTAACTGCGCGGCGGACTGGTTGTCGGAAAATTTCGCCCGCAGAAAACCTTCGTTCGAAGTATTCTCGAGCAATCGCCTAACGAGATACGACATTCCGGGGAGCAGCTCGCCGACCGGCGAATATTCCCGCACCCGATAGCCCATCTCGACCAGCGCGCGCTTGATCGGCCCCGCCATTCCATAAAGCAGCTGAAATTCAAAACGGCTCTGGTCGATCCCGATCTCTTCCGCGCAGGCCATCGCGTGCGCGATGCTGCGCACGTTGTGCGAGCCGAAAGCCGCGGTCACGATCGATTCGTTCTCGAGCAGAATGCGGGTGCAAGTCTCGAAACTGGCGTCGCTTTCCGGCTTTTGCAGAAACACCGGGCAGACCCAACCGTTCTGTTGTGCGACGATCTTTTCGTAATCCCAATAGGCGCCTTTCACCAGGCGAACGGCGAAGCGCGTCCCGCGCCGGCGTCCCCACTCGATCAAGTCACGCAGATCACGCTCCCCGTCGCGCAGATAGGCTTGGACGACGATCCCGACGTGCGGCCAATCCGCGAACTCCGGCTCGATGAAGAGCTGCTTGAAGAGGTCGAGCGTGCCGTTCTTCTGCGCGTAGCTTTCCATGTCGAAATTGACAAACGCGCCCACTTCCTTCGCGCGGCGCAGGATCGGCCGCAGCTTCGGCGCGAGATGCGCGATCGCTTCCTCCGGCGCCGCCGGGTCCATCTGGGAATAGAAAGCCGAGATCTTGAGCGAGAGATTGACCACCGGAAAGAGCTCGGCGTTTTTGCCGAGCGAATCCGTCCAGCCGCGCGTCTCCCGCGAAAGCGTCTCGAGCAACTCCATCGCACGCGCCGCGTACTCGTCCGCTTCCGTTTCGCTGACGACCGCTTCGCCTAACAAGTCGACGGTGAAGCCGATCTTTTCTTTCCGCTTGCGGCGGAGCGTCTTCATCACGTCGGCGCCGTCCTTCCCGGCGATGAACTGCCGCGCCATCCCGGAGACGTTGCGGCGCAGGACGAAAGCGGTCAGCCAGGGAAAAATACCGGCCGCGCGCAGACCGGTCTGGAGCAGCGGGACGACGCCCTCCATCCCATGAAAATATTCGCGCAGATGGACCACGATGTCGCTCGAGCGCCGGAGCGACGCGAGCACGTCGACGAAGCGAAACATCTGCACCTTGAAGGTCTCGTCGCGCATCGAGAAGGCCATCATCTTTTGATAAAAGCCTGCTTTGCTGAAGATCGATTCGGGATGCTGGTCGACCAGTTCGAAAATTTGTTGACCGCGACGTTCGGTGGCGGTTTGCAGGGCGCTCATGGGGCGAGGATAAAGCGGCCCGCGCCTTTCGGCAAAGCTGCAGACGCTTCCCACCGGGAAGCGCGGGATGAGACCCGATCGGAGAACTGCTCCCGCGTTTTCGCCTAGAGAAACGTCTACAATCCCGCGACGGCGCACGATCAATCCCGCGATCTCTTCCGAATATGATGTGAAACAATTTTACCATGAAACTTCCTCAACGAATCAAGGAAGCCGGCGGGGCCGGATACATTCTACTTTGGTTGCTGGGCGTTCCCATTCCGGTTTTGTTCGTCATCTTCTTGCTGCGTGGTTGCAGCTAGCTAGGCATGAAAGAGGTGAGTTGCCTGGCCGGGAGTTCCGACCTCGCGATCGGCTCCCGGTCAGGTTCCGGTTTTCGTTAGGCGATTTGCCGCCGCGCGCAATGTCAGCTAGGAATGTTCCCAATGCCGACGAGGCTCCGCCATCAATTTGCCAGCGACAATACGGCCGCCATTTGCCCGGAAGCCTGGGCCGCCCTCGCCGAGGCCAATCAGGATGGAGCGGCTTCCTACGGCGAGGATCGGTGGACCGCGCGCGTCTGCGATCAGGTACGCGAGATTTTCGAGACCGACTGCGAGACGTTCCTGGTCTTCAACGGCACGGCGGCCAACGCGCTCGCGCTGGCCCATCTTTGCCAGCCGTTTCACAGCGTTCTTTGCCATGAGCGCGCCCACATCGAAACGGATGAATGCGGCGCGCCGGAGTTTTTTTCCGGCGGCGCCAAGCTGCTGCGCGTCGGCGGGAAGAACTGGAAGCTCGACCTCGAAGATGCCGAGACGGTCATGGCCCAGCATCGCGATGTGCACTCGACCAAAGTCCGCGCCCTCAGCCTCACTCAGGCGACCGAGGGGGGCACGGTTTACGTTCCGGAGGAGCTGGACGCGATCGCCGATTTTGCCGCCAAACATTCTCTCGCCGTGCACATGGATGGCGCGCGTTTTGCCAACGCGGTGGCCTCGTTAGGCTGCACCCCGAAGGAAATCACCTGGCAACGCGGTATGAATGTCCTCTCCTTCGGCGGAACGAAAAACGGCGTCGCGGCCGGCGAGCTGGTTGTGTTCTTCGATCGCGCGCTCGCGCGGGAGTTCGATTACCGGGCCAAGCAGGGTGCGCAGCTCGCCTCGAAGATGCGCTTCCTCGCCGCCCCGTGGACTGGTCTCCTCGCCAATGAAGTCTGGCTTAAAAACGCGCGCCACGCCAACGAGATGGCGCGTCTGCTGGAGGCGAGGTTGCGCGCGGCGGGCCTGACGCAACTGGCCTTCCCCCGCGAAGCGAGCGCCCTTTTCGTTCATCTGCCTAACGAGATCGCTGACCGGATGCAGGCCCGGGGGTGGCGCTTCCTTAAATTCATCGAGCCCGATGTTTACCGACTGATGTGTTCCTGGTCCGTGAGGAAAGAGGACATCGAGGAATTCGTCGCCGACTTCCGGCAGGCGCGCGCATGACGCCGCGAGAGCTGCCGATCTACGAGCTCGCAGACGAGATCGTCAAGTCGCTCTCCGCGCGGCCGCGTTTGATCCTGCAGGCGCCGACCGGTTCCGGAAAATCAACCCAGGTGCCGCAGATCCTTCTCGATCGCGGCCTGCTCGGCACGGGCGAAGTCGTCATCCTGCAGCCGCGCCGGCTCGCCACGCGCATGCTCGCCAGCCGGGTCGCATTCGAACGCAACGGACGGCTCGGCGACGAGGTGGGGTACCAGATTCGCTTCGAAAAAGTCGCGTCAAAAAATACCCGGATTCGTTTTGTCACCGAGGGAATTCTCCTGCGACAATTGTTGCAGGACCCGGAATTGCGCGACATCGCGGCAATTCTCTTCGACGAATTCCACGAGCGCCATCTTTACGGCGACATCACCCTCGCGCGCGCGCTCTATCTTCAGGAAACGAAGCGACCCGAGCTCAAGCTCGTCGTCATGTCCGCGACCTTGGAGTCGGACAAGCTCGAGAAATACCTCGCGCCCTGTCCCGTCCTGACCTCGAGCGGGCGCGCGCATCCGGTGCGGGTCGAATACCTAACGAAACCGGTGCGCGGCGAAAATTACTCGGTCTGGGATCTGGCCGCCGATGAGTTCACGCGCCTTGCGGCGCAGACGGAAGGTGACGTCCTCATCTTCATGCCGGGGAAGTACGAAATCACGCGCACGATCTCGGCCATCCGCGCCTCGCGAGTGAGCGATCGGTTTGTCGCCCTGCCGCTCCACAGCGAGTTGCCGCCGACCGAGCAGGACGCGGCGCTGAACCAATACGAGAAACGCAAGGTGATCGTCGCGACGAACGTCGCGGAAACTTCCCTCACGATCGACGGCGTGCGCGTGGTGATCGACAGCGGCCTCGCACGGATCGCGCGTTTCGATCCGCGCCGCGGGATCAACACTCTCTTCATCAAGAAAATCAGCCGCGCGTCGTCCGAGCAACGCGCCGGTCGCGCCGGGCGCACCGCGCCTGGGCATTGCCTGCGGCTCTGGACCGAGAGCGAACATCTCGAGCGCGCACCTCAGGAACTTCCCGAAGTGAAGCGGCTCGATCTCGCCGAGGTCGTCCTGACCTTGAAGGCGAGCGGGATTGAAGACGTTGTCGGTTTTCGCTGGCTCGAAGCACCCGACCCGAAGGCGCTGGAAAACGCGGAACAGTTGTTGACCGATCTGGGTGCCCTGTCGGGTAGCGCACGCGTCTCGCGTGCTGGTTGCGGCGTTCCGCCGCAACGAACTTCTCCCGTAAAACCCACGCCGGATAAGATCGCAGACGCACCGAAAGTTCGCGACGGCGAGACGCCGTCGCCAGCACACGAGACATGTGCGCTACCCGGGATAACCGCCCTCGGCCAGCGCATGCTCGCCTTTCCGGTCCACCCGCGTTATGCGCGCATGCTCCTCGCCGCGCAGAAGCAGGGTTGCGTGCGCGGCGTCGCGCTCATCGCCGCGCTCACTCAGGGCCGCAACCTGCTGCGCCGCGCCGAAGGTAAACAGATGCGCGGCGAGCGCGACGATTTTTTCGGCGGCGAGGATGAATCCGATCTCTTTATTTTGCTCCGGGCCTTTCGCTTTGCGGAAAAGAACCACTTCGATCCGCGCCGTTGCGACCGCCTCGGAGTGCACGGCGGCGCGGCGCGCGAAGCAGCGCAACTTTGGGAGCAGTTTCTCTCCATCGCGCGCGCCGAGGGCCTCGATGTCGCGGAGCGCGAAGCCGAGCCCGGCGCGATCGCGCGCTGCGTCCTCGCCGGATTTCCCGATCAGGTCGCGGTGCGGCTCGACGAAGGAACGCTGCGCTGCGCGCTGGTGCACAATCGACGCGGCGTGCTGGCCCGCGAAAGCGTCGTCCATCGTGCCCGCCTTTTGACCGCCTCGGAGATTCGCGAGATCGAGTCGAGCGACGGCGAGCGCCAAGTGTTGTTAACTCTCGCGACTGCGATCAAGGAAGAGTGGCTGCGCGAATTTTTTCCGGAAGCCGTCCGGGAAAAAACGGAGGTCACCTACGATCCGTCGCTCCGCCGCGTGGTGGGGCGGACTGTCACCCTCTTTCACGACCTCGTCCTAGCGGAAAAGAAATCGGAACGCGTCCCCAGCGCAGAGGCCGCGGCGCTTCTGGCGCGCGAAGCGATCGCTGGAAATTGTCCGCTCAAGAATTGGGACCACGCGGTCGAGCAATGGATCGTGCGGCTCAATTTCGCGGTCGCGGCGTTCCCCGAGCTCGAGCTGCCGCCGATTGGCGAAGCGGACCGCGCGTTGTTGATCGAGCAGGTCTGCCAGGGCGCGACGAGCTACAAGGAGATCAAGGATCGCCCCGTCGCGCCGGTCCTGAAGACGTGGCTGAGCGCGGGGCAGCAGCGCGCACTCGACCAACTCGCGCCGGAACGGATCAAGTTGCCTAACGAACGTAACGCGAAGATCACCTACGGCGCGAGCCACGCGCCGACGATCGCGGCCCGCATCCAGGACCTCTACGGAGTGGAGAACGGCCTGACGATCGGGCAGGGCCGGGTGACGTTGCGGATCGAGGTGCTGGCGCCGAATCATCGCCCGATCCAGATCACCGACGATCTCGTCACCTTCTGGCGCGAAAGTTATCCGAAGATCAAGCAGGAGCTGCAGCGCAAATATCCGAAGCACCAGTGGCGCTGATTGTAGCCGGGATCACCGATCCCGGTTCGCCACCAACCGACTTTTGAGCCGGGATCACCGATCCCAGCTACAATCAAATACTGCCGCGCATGCCGCGAGACGGATCCCGCGGAGAAACCAAGCCGCTGACCTTGGACCAGGCGGCCTTCGAAGCCCCGCGCACATGGTCCCACGGCAAGGCCGAGCCGATCTGATGCTTCTCGTAGTCGAGGACGAGGTCATCCTCGATCTCGTGAAACTTTTTCCCCGGGATACTTGACCGCCGCCTCGGCGCCCACTCGGTAGGCGGGCGCGAAATGTTCGTAAGTAGTTCCCTCGGTCGCGTGCGGCTGGGATTGATGGTGCTCCCGCCAATACTTTTCTTCCGCCTTCAAATCGACCGGTTTTGCTTTTGATTCGTCGCCCATGGTTTTCTGCCCCCTTGCTGTCGAGTTAACTTCCTGTTGCTTCGCGCTGCGTCAAGCGGCCGAACGTCGCCGAGCACGCGGGGAGACGAATTCGAAGGGCGCAAAATGGCCACGATATGCGAAGGTTAAGTATGAAGGATTCCAATGGAGACAATTTTATGGAACACGATCCGATGGCGGAAACCGAGTTTGGCAGCGAGATGAGCGGTCGGAGCGGCGAAAGCCGAATGCAGGAAGGCGCGCGGAAGATTTCCAGCGCCGCGGCTGATACTTGGAAACAGACTCGCAAGGGCGCGCTCGTCGCGCGCGAGAAGACAGAGTTTTTCCTCCGCGAAAACCCGGTCCCGACCGTCCTCGGCGCACTCGCCCTCGGGTTGGCGATTGGTTTGGCGATCCGTTATTCCTCTCGACCAGAGGAGCCCAGCCTGACGGTCAAACGCGCTCTGCGTGAGATCGATTGGAGCACAATCTCGCCCGCCTTTTTGCCCGGTCTCATTCGCAGCGCGAAGCGCGGCTACGCGGATTCCGCCGAGGCGGTCAAGGAAGGTCTCGACCGGGTCAAAGAGGTCGACGTGGACGAATACGTCAAGCCGCTGCGCAAGCAGTGGAAGAAGTGGATGAGCTAGCCAGGCAAATTCGCTAGGCGAGCGGCGCTCTTTGTCGACGCCGCTCTCTCTGGGCGGCGCAAGGGTGTGCGTTCTTTTTGCTGCGACGCCGAGGCCCGCGCTTCGCAGAGCGAAGCGTCTACAGGTGCCGTGCGTACTCCGCTGCGGCGCGACCCGCGCGCGTCCCAGTGGAGAAGCAACCTTGCAGGAGATAGCCGCCAGTTGGCGCTTCCCAGTCGATCATCTCGCCGGCGAGAAAGACGCCCGGCATTCTCCGCAGCATCAGTTGATCGTCCAATTCCCGCCACAAGACCCCGCCCGCGGTTGAGATCGCTTCGGCGATCGGCCGCGGGCCTCCCAATGGCAGCGGAAATTCCTTCAGGCGCGCGATCGCTTTCTCGCGCTCGACGCAGTCGTCGGGAAAATAGCCTTGCACGAGCGCGACCACTCCCGCGCTCAACTTCCAGGCGCGAAACCACTCGTTAGGCCAACGCAGTTGGGCGGCGCGTTCGCGCAGGACATCCGCCGTGACCTGGGGCTTGAAATCGATCCGCAATTCCGGCCGGGCCATCTCGCGCAAAACCGGACCGAGCCGGTAAATCGCGCCGCCTTCCAAACCGTAGCGCGTGATCAACAACTCGCCGGAGACTACTTCGCCGGCGGCCCTGACGTCGAGATTCTTAAGCGGCAGACCTTCCGCGCGTTCGAGCACGGCCGCCGGCCAGCTCACATTCCAGCCGCAATTGGCTGCGGCGAAAGGCGCCATCTCCACGCCATGGGCGGCGAGCAGAGTGGGCCATGCGCCGTCCGAGCCGGTCTCCGGCCAGGAGGCGCCGCCCAAGGCGAGAACCACGGCTCGGGCGATCATCCGTCCGCCGCCGCCAAAGTCGAGACGCCAGGAATCGCCTTCTCTCGTTAGGCCAAGCAACCGCTCGCCGGTTCTGAACTCCACTCCGGTGCTCCGCAGCCGTTGGAGCCAGGCGCGCAGGAGGACGGCAGCTTTCTGGCCGCGCGGAAAAACGCGTCTGCTCGTGCCGACATACGTCTCGACGGCCAGTTCCTCCGCCCACGCTCGCAGCGCGTCTGGGCTAAAGCGCGCCAGCAACTCGCGCCACCGCTCCGGTTCCGTCCGGTAACGATCGGGAAAATTCTCCACCGGCTCGCTGTGAGTCAGGTTCAAGCCGCCACGTCCGGCGACGAGAAACTTTCGTCCCGCCGAAGGTTGCGCGTCGCAGATCGCCACCTGGGCGCCGTCCGCGGCCGCTGCTTCGGCCGCCCGCAAACCGGCCGGGCCGGCGCCGACCACCACCACCACCGTTCTTGCGTCGGAGTCGTTTGAATCCACAAATTGTTCTCCTTTGTCAGCGCGCGAGATGCAACTCTCTCGCCGACGCCTGAGCTTCGATGGCTTTACCTAACGAATCCAATCCAGCCGCCCCGCCGACCGTGGCGCATCCGAGTTTTGGCGAAGCCTTCCGCTTCTGGCTCAAGCTCGGGTTCATCAGCTTCGGCGGCCCCGCCGGGCAAATCGCGATCATGCAAACCGAGCTGGTGGAAAAGAAGCGCTGGATTGGCCAGGCGCGGTTTCTCCATGCGCTCAACTTCTGCATGTTGCTGCCGGGTCCCGAGGCCACGCAACTGGCGATTTATATCGGCTGGCTCCTCCATCGCACGCTCGGCGGCATCGTAGCGGGCGCGCTCTTCGTCCTGCCGTCGATCGTGATTCTTTGGACGCTCAGCTTTGTCTACGCCGCCTACGGCAACGTGCCCTGGGTCGCGGCGATCTTTTACGGCTTGAAGCCGGCGGTGATCGCGATCGTGGCCGCGGCGGTGATCCGGATCGGGCGCAAGGCGCTGAAGAACGAAGTGATGTGGTCGATCGCGGCCCTCGCTTTTATCGCCATCTTTTTTCTCAAGGCGCCGTTTCCGCTCATCATCCTGGCGGCGGGAGTGATCGGATTGATTGGCGGCCAGCTTGGGGGATCGAAATTTAACGTGCTCGCCGGCCACGCGGAATCGACAACGACCTCGGTGCTGGGTGATGCCGCCGAATCGCCGCCCCACACCCGGCCATCATGGTCGCGCGGAATGCGGGTCGCGCTCGTTTGCCTCGCGCTCTGGTTCGCCCCCATCATCGCAATCGGCATTTCGTTAGGCACGGATCACACTCTTTTCCGGGAGGGTCTCTTCTTCAGCAAAGCGGCGGTCGTGACTTTCGGTGGCGCTTACGCGGTGCTGCCTTACGTCGCACAACAGGCGCTCTTCCATTACGGCTGGCTGCAACCCGGCCAGATGATGGACGGTCTCGGTCTGGCCGAGACGACGCCAGGGCCGCTCATCATGGTCCTGCAATTTGTTGGTTTCATGGGCGGCTGGAATCATCCGGGCGGCCTCACCCCGATCGTCGCCGCGACGGCCGGCGCGCTTCTCACCACCTGGACGACATTTGTCCCCTGTTTCCTCTGGATTTTTCTCGGCGGTCCCTATATCGAGCGACTGCGGGGCAACCTGCAACTGACCGCAGCGCTCTCCGCGATCACCGCGGCGGTCGTGGGGGTGGTGCTGAATCTCGCCGTCTGGTTCGGAATGCATGCGCTCTTCCCGGGAGGGGCGGCGGTTGATTGGTTCGCGGTCATCGTCACCCTGGTCGCCTTCCTCGGCCTGCTGCGCTGGCGCTGGGGGATCATCCCGGTTGTGCTCGGCGCGGGCGCGCTGGGATTGATTTATCAGCTTGCAATGCTGCACCGCTTGTAGCCGGGATCGGTGATCCCGGTAGCCCCGATTGACGATCAATTGTTGTCGTGGAGTTGCTCAACTCCGCTGTGCAATGACGCTCGGCCGGGGTCAGCGCCCCGGCTACAAATCCTGCGCTCGATCGATGGACGCTTGAGCGACGCGCGCAACCGTTAGGGCGCAATCCGAAAGCTAAAGCTCCCCTTGGCCACGTGCAGGTCCTGCGCGACCGCGCTCCAGATGACCTTGTAAGCGCCAGGGCCGAGATTTGGGGGGAGAGACAGGCGCACCAGCGCCGGTTCTTTTTTGTCCGCGCGCAGGTCGCGCTGGTCGATCTGCTTGCCGGCAGCGTCGCGCACTTCGATGCTGCTCAGTCCCGCTTTGATCGGTCCCGTGAACCACATTCGGATTTCGTTAGGCGCCGTCTGCAGGCTCGCCCCGTCCTTCGGCTCGGAACGAACAAGTGAGGAATGGGCCAGCACCGGCCCGGACAGAGCGAGCAAACTAACGACGCCTAACCAGAAACGGCTCATTTCCCAAGCAGGACGATCGGCCCTTCGGCTTTGGTCACGCCGCCCTCACGCTCGAGGCTGATCGCGAATCCCTGCGCGCCGCGCACCGGCGTGGTGGGATGGAATGGAACCTGCAAAGTCCCGTCACTGGCGACATGAAAGACACCCCCGTTGACCGGATCCTTGTATCTCGGGTCCACCAGCCAGAGCTGATAGTCGCGATCGTTCGCGTTGCGCGGGAGCCGAGTGACTTTCAACACGCCGCGCTGCCTTTTCTCGTCCCAAACCACGACCGCGTTCGCATTGGGGGCGTTCGCGAGCTTCGAACTGAGAGAGGCGATCTGGACTTGGGAAAACAGGTCGCGCTGTTCAAGCCGCGTGACGCGCTTGCGCAAGCCCACGCTCTCCGCGATCAAATAGGCGCAGGTCAGGGCGAGGCAGGCGGCGATCGCCCACGGGATCCAATTGGACCGGCGGGGAAAAGCGACGGTCTTTTCGCTGCTCACCTGGCCGAGCACGCGCGCCCGCAACTCCGGTGGAAGCGCGCGCGTTGGAGCATTGTGCGCCAGCGCGGCCGCGGCTTCATCGAGTTGATCAACCAAACCACGCAGGGCGTCGTCCGCTTGCAGACGGCGTTCAAACGCCGCGGCCTCGTCGCCCTGCAGGAGGCCGAGGACGTAAAGCGAAGCCTGCTCTTCGAGCTCCTCGTTCATGCTGGAACCCCTGCGAGCACTTCCCGTAACGCGAGCAGCCCGCGGCGAATGCGCGCCTTCACTGTGCCTAACGGTGTGCCCAGTTTTTCGGAAATCTGGGTTTGCGTCAGCCCGGCGAAAAAGGCGAGCTCGATCGCCTCGCGCTGGCCGTCGCCGAGCTGCGCGAGGGCGGCGCGCACCCGCTCGCGCTCATCGCTCCGGGCGAGGACGTTGTCCGCCCGATCGACCGGGGCTGAAGTCGCGGCGCCGTCCGTTTGATCAGCGACCTCCTCCGCGAGACGAGCTTGCCGCTGCCGGGAGCGCAGGCGATCGATCGCCTTGTGCCGTGAAATCATCACCGCCCAGGTGAACAGACTGCTCCGGCTCGCATCGTAGGACGCCGTTCGCTTCCACATTTGGAGGAAGGCCTCCTGGAGCACGTCCTCCGATTCTTTCTGGTCGTGCAGGATCGCGTAAATCATGGAAAAAAGACCTGGGGCAAAACGGTCGTAGAAAGTCGCAAAAGCCCGTTCGTCGCCGCTGCGCAATTTTCGCACGAGCTCGGCATCGGCTTCGTTGGGCGATTGGATGGCCCGGTGAGCACTGCGGCCGGGCGCCCTTGAGTCCGGCGGAATACTGGAAGGTTTGAACGCCACGTGCCCCGAACCTGAAGGAGGAATCGCGCGCGAGCAAGGGCTGTTCGGCGCGCGCTTCTCGCGTGCTCTTCCCAATCGGTGGCCACGCCGACAGCGCGAGCGGTCGATCCCAAACTCGTTCTCACATTTAACTAAGACGCGCGAAACGGCTCGACAGATGCAATTGGCAATCAAAGCCGAACAGGGCCAGCGCCCTCTAGACGCTTCGCTCGGCGAAGCGCGGGGTTGGATCATGGCAGACACGGGTCCGCGCGCGCTTCCCAGAGGGAGGTGTCTGCAGGGTTGACAAGCGGCGCGCGTTGCGGTTCAATGGGCGTCGGTTTGCTTCCTCGTCAGTCCTCTCTTTCGAGGCGCTCCGGTTCCGCTCCCCCGCGCAACGCAGGTCCGTCCGGCAACACTTTTTTGTAACTCATCCCATCCCCATTCCATGGCGGGACATAGCAAATGGTCCAAGGTGAAGCGCGCCAAAGGTGCGCTCGACGTCAAACGCGGCACGATGTTCAGCAAGTTCTCGAAGGAGATCAGCATCGCGGCGCGGATTGGCGGCGGCGACCCGGCGGCTAATGTGCGCCTCCGGAGCGTGATCGAAATGGCCCGGGCGCAAAGCATGCCTAACGACAACATCGAGCGTGCGATCAAACGCGGGACCGGCGAGGGGGTCGACGCCCAGCATTTTGAAGAAATCGTCTACGAAGGTTACGGACCGGGCGGCGTGGCGGTGATCGTGGAGGCGGCCACCGACAACAAGAACCGCACCGCGGCCGAAATCCGGCGCATCTTTACCAAGAACCACGGGAACCTGGCAACGAGCGGGAGCGTTTCTTACATGTTTCACAAAAAAGGACAAATCACCGTGCCGCGAGATACGATTACGGAGGAGCGCCTCTTTGAATTGGCTCTCGAAGCTGGGGCAGAAGAGTTGACAACGGAGGAGGAACAGTATGTTATTCTCACTTCCCACGATCAGCTCTACGCCGTAGCTGAGGCGCTCAAGCACGCGAGCATCACGATTGAGGGGCAAAAGTTTACTTTCATTCCCGACACGACTGTCCCCGTCACCGACGAGGCGGCTGCGCAACAGGTCCTGCGCCTCTGCGATAGCCTCGAAGAGGACGACGACGTTCAAAACGTCTATTCCAACTTAGATATCCCTGAAGAGTTGCTGGCCAAGTTGCCAGCGTAGAGAACTGCGAGCTGGCACTGTCCGTCGTGTCGCCTCCAGTCAAGCCGGTTTCAATTATGAGCGAAGAAATGGAAAACCAACCGCCTACTCAGGCACCCAGCGTCCCGTTCCGGAGACGACGCCCGTCCCGCCGCCGTTCCGGGCGCCGAAATGATTCGGAGCGCGGACCCGCCGCTTTCGGCAACTCCAGTGGCGATCGGCCGGAGCGCCCGGGTGGATCGGACACTCTCCAAGAAGATTCCCGCGAGATTGAACGCCGGCGCGAAGATGCGGCTGAATTTCTTGAGACGCCAGAAGGTGTCGGGGAAAACCGCCGCGAACGCTCGGAAGGCGCCTCCCAGAATGGCGAAGGGCCACCGAGCGAACCGGAGTTCGGCGAAGGCATTATCGAGATTTCCGGCAAAGGCTTCGGTTTTCTGCGCGATGCGAAACGCAACTTCGTCCAGACGCCGCAGGATATTTTCGTCACTCCGGAGATCGTGCGGCGCTTTCAACTCCGCGACGGCATGTGGATTTACGGCGAGACCCGCCGTGGCAATCGCGGCCCGCAATTGACCCGTCTGCTCAAAATCAACGACGAAGAGCCGACCAAGTACCAGGACCTGCGACCCTTTGAAGAACTGACCACGATCAATCCGAATCAGCGGATCAAACTGGAAACGGTGTCCGATCGTTACACCACGCGGGTGATGGATTTGATGACGCCGCTCGGCAAAGGTCAGCGCGGCTTGATCGTCGCTCCGCCGCGCACCGGCAAGACCACGCTGCTCCAGCACATCGCCGATGCGGTCGTAAAAAACCATCCGGAGATGAAATTGATCATCCTCTTGGTCGATGAACGCCCCGAGGAAGTGACCGATTTTCGGCGCTCCTGTCCCAATGCGGAGATCATGGCCAGCTCAAATGACAGCGACATCAAGAGTCATACCCGCATCGCACAACTCGCCGTCGAGCGGGCCAAGCGCCTGGTCGAAGCCGGCAAGGATGTCTTCATCCTGCTCGATTCGATCACCCGCACGGCACGCGCTTTCAACAACGCGACCGGCGGTGGCGGACGCACGATGAGTGGCGGCATTGACGCTCGCGCGATGGAGATTCCGCGAAAACTATTCGCGGCCGCGCGGAACACCGAGGAAGCCGGGTCCCTCACGATCGTCGCCACGGCATTGATCGAAACCGGCAGCCGGATGGACGAGCTGATCTTCCAGGAGTTCAAGGGAACCGGTAACATGGAGCTCGTGCTCGATCGCAAGATTAGCGACCAGCGCACTTATCCGGCGGTCGATATTTTCCTTTCCGGCACGCGCCGCGAGGAATTGTTGCTGCAGCCCTGGGAACTCGACAAAATCAATCTCATCCGTCGCGGTCTCGCCGGGCACAAGCCGGTGGAAGCGATTGAGCGTCTGCTCATGTTCGTGAAGAAATTTCCGACCAACGCGCAGATGTTGAAGGAAATTCCGGGTTAGAATTCACGACCCTTTTCTGACTTGGCATCCCGATCCGCCGAAGGACGGAGAGGGACCTCACAAGCCGCGAGCGATCCGCTCAACATTGAACGCGCAGTGTAACCTGCGAGGTCCTTCGCTCCGCTCAGGATGACAACAAGGCGCTCGCCCGAGCCGATCGATTTGGAATTGGAAGTTCTCCCGCCGGAGGAGAAAAAGAAGCGATCCGAACTCGAATCACTCTTCCGCTGGCTCGCGCTCATCATGGATAATTTCCTCCGCGTCCCTGGAACCAATTTCCGCTTCGGACTCGATCCGCTCATCGGCCTGCTGCCGGGAGTCGGCGACACCGGCTCCGCCCTTATCTCCGCGCTGGCCCTGCTCGCCGCGGCGCGTCACGGACTCCCGAAAATCCTGCTCGCGCGCATGTCGCTCAACATCCTGATCAACGAAGCGGTCGGCATCGTCCCGCTCGTCGGCGATGCCTTCTCCTTCTGGTTCAAGTCCAACGCGCGCAATTACGAGCTTCTGCAACGCCAAACCGCCGCACCGCGTCGCTCGACGAAAGGCGACTGGCTTTTCGTCGCGCTCGTCCTGGGCGCCTTGTTCCTAATCCTCGTCGTTAGTCTGGCCGTCAGTTTCTGGTTACTCTACAAAATCGCGAGGTTCCTGGGGCTAAGCTGACAAACTCGGGCGGCGCCTTTTCCTGCGACGAACCCTATCCCCTCCCAGAACCCCTTTCCCAGAGATGTCATGTTGAGCGAAGCGAAACATCTCTGATCATTTCCCCGGTTGGCCTGCTTCCCCAATAGTCAGAGATTCTTCGCCCGCGACTGCGGGATCATGAATGACAGTTTTGGGATAGGTTAGGTTCTATTCCACGAGATAGCGCATCCGAAGCGACCGAATCACCTCCCGCGCCCGGCCGTAAGGCGCATGAAAATCCTGGATCGTCGCGAATTTCATCCGCCGGGCGAAGCGGTCTTCTTCGTCGCGCGCGGTCGGCAAGTTCGAGACCCCGCGGTTCTGCCAGCGGCGGAGGACCGACTCGCAGCGGCGCAAAAAGCTATAGGCATCGCGGAGTCTTTCCGCGTCGCTCTTCTCCACGATCTTCTTCGCGGCGAGTTTTCCGATCGCCCCCAAAAAATTTGGCTCCCAGACGCGGTGGCGCATCTGCAGCGCCTGAACCAAGAATTCGGCTTCGATCATGCCGCCAATCCCGGTCTTGAAGTCGAAGAAATCGTTCCCGCTCCCCCGATCGTTCGCGATCCGGACGAGCATGTTTTCGATTTGCCTAACGAGATCGGAACGACCGCCCGCCTCCCGCCAGAGCTCCTTGGCGAGCGCTTCAAATTCAAAACGGAGCGGCCCGCCGATCGCCCGGCAGCGCGTCAGCGACTGCAGCTCCCAGAACTGTGCGCGCGTATTGTAATACGCCCGGAAGGTTTCGAGCGAACAAACCAGCGGCCCTTTTTCGCCATCCGGACGGAGGCGGGCGTCGAGCTTCGCGAGGCGGCCTTCCGCGCTGGATTGCGCCAGCGTCGCGACCAGATTCTGCGCCGCGCGCGGATCGTCGCCCACGAACAGGACGTCGAGATCGGCGCCGTAGCCAATTTCGCGGCCACCGAATTTTCCGAGTGCCACGATGGTGAGTGACTGGTCGGGATTCAAGAGGCGATCGACGAAAACCAAACAGGCTTCCGCGACATCGTTCTGCTCGGCGAGCAACTGCAGGAGCGGCGCCAGCTCCAGGACGTCGCGCAGCAGGATGCGCAACAGCTCGCGCTGCCGATAAATCCGCACCGGGTCGAGATTGGTGCTCGTTGCCCCTAACGAACTTAAGCGCTCGAGATGTTGCGCCACATCGAACGAGCGATCAAGCATCCCGCTGCGCGTCAGTTCCTCGAGCAACTGCGGGCGGCGGATCAGCCAGCTGCCGGCGACCTCGCTCGCGTCAAAGGTTTTGACCAGCAACTCGAGGAGGCGAGGATTCGCCGCGAGCAACTCAAATAACAGGCTGCGCAAGCCGTAAGCCTCCACGAAACGCACGAACTGAATCAACGTCGCATTCGGATCGGCCGCGCGCCCCAGCCAGGTGAGGAGCAGCGGCCGCAGCTTCCGGAAAATCTGCCGGGTGCGCGGCGCGACATGAAAGCCGGCCGCGCTCTCGCCGAGTTGGGCGAAGGTTTTTGCTGCCTGCTCCGGGTCGCGGAAAATGCCAAAATCGGGCGCGCCGGAATCCTTCGCCCTGGCCGTTGGATCCACCACCCGCTGGAAGATCGCGCGCACCCGCTGCATCTGCTCGCGCAAGGCGGTCAGCAGATTGGCGCCACTGGCAAAGCCGAGGCTGCGCGCGAGCAATTGCAGCGTTTCGCCATTCTCGGGCACGGTATGCGTTTGCTGTTCGGCCTCGATCTGGAGCCGATGCTCGACGCGGCGCAAGAAGCAATAGGCGGCATCGAGTTGTCCCGCGTCCTCGTTAGGCACAAACTCCAGCTCGGCCAGTCCGCGAATCGCTTTCAGGGTGCTGGGTTCCTGCAAAAACGGGTGCCGCGCGGCGTGCAGCAGCTGGAGCGCTTGGACGACGAACTCGATTTCGCGAATCCCACCGGCACCGAGTTTGACATTCCGCTCCCGGTGCTTGTGGCCGACGATGTCGCGTTCGATCCGGCGCTTGATCGCCGCGACTTCATCGAGCAGGTCGGGCGTCGGGCTCTTCGGAAAAATAAACGGCTGCAGCTGGCGCAGGAAATCGTAAGCCAGCTCGCCGTCGCCGCAGATCCAGCGCCCTTTGATCAACGCCAGGCGCTCCCACATCTCTCCGAAACCGGCGTAATAATTTTCCATGCTCTCGAGCGAACGAACGAGCGGTCCCGCGCGCCCTTCCGGCCGCAGGCGCAGGTCGACGCGAAAGAGCGAGCCCGCCGGGTCGGAGGCGGCAAAGGTTTCGATGATCTTGTTGCCGAGCCGCGTGAACCATTCGTGATAACTGAACTTGGCCGTCAACTGCCCCTCGTCGCTGTAGACGAAGATCAAGTCGACGTCGGAGCTGTGGTTCAACTCGCGCCCGCCCAACTTGCCCACCCCGATGACTGCGAACTGGCTCTCGGGTGAGCCCCAGCGCTGCCGCAGTTCCTCGTTCCAATGGTCGTAAACGGTCGTTAGGCAAATATCGGCCAGTTGCGACAGCTCGATCATCGTCTCCTCGAGCGGCGCCGCCCCAGCGACTTCGCGCAACGCGATCCGGACCATTTCGCGCCCTTTCCAGAGACGGAGAAGACGAAAGTTATCGGCCGGGATCGGCGCGCGACCGGCAAGATTGTGCAGGTCAGTCAGCATCCGCCCGTAGCCGCGGCGATCGGCGCAGGCATCGGGGTGCGCGAGCCAGAGGAGGATCCCTGGTTGCTGAATCAGCCGCGCCCCGCAGATGATCGAGACCGAAAGGAGATGAAAAAGCGCATCCGCGCCTAACGGAAAGCCGGAGATGATTTCGGCCAGCGGCGGACCATCCGGCGGCCAGTTGGCTTCCATCGCCGCCAGTGTCGCCGCCACCTGCGCCGGACGAATGCTCCGGGAAATCTCGCCTAACGAATCCGCACCCGCCACGCTATTGCGGTGGTTCGGGCATCTTTTCGCGCGCCTGCGCCAGGGTGCGTCGCTCGCCTCGGGTCAGGCTCTCGACGCCGCTCCGCGATATTTTTTCCAGGAGCGGATCGATCTCCTCGGCAATGAATTCTTCGAGCGACATCTGGCGGCGGCGTTCCCGCACCACCCGCCGCTCGCGCAGCGCTCGTTGCACAAACGAGGGGCGGCCGAACCCGAGGAGATGCGCATAGAGCCAGCCCGCGGCACTGCCGCCCAGATAAGAGCTATGGCCAACCACGCCGTGCCGGTCGAACACCAGGAGCAGGACGCCGACCGCGAAGAGGGCATAACTGAGGTGCTTCGTCTTGAGCTTTATCGGCAGGAGGAAAAAGATCGATTGGGTCAGTTCCAGCTCCGGCAGAATGGTGGCGAAAGCCACGACCACCGCCGCGACGCCGCCGGAAGCCGCGAGCAACACGCTGGTCGCGGGCATGAGGAAAAGGTGGCTGAGCTCGCCGCCGATCGCGCCGCAGAAGTAAAGATAAAGGAAATGTTTTTGCCCAAGGATTGATTCCACGTCGCGACCGATGAGATAAAGCACGAGCATGTTGGCGGCGAATTGGAAGAGACCGGCGTGCAAAAACAGCGCGCTGAAAAACTGCCAGGCGTAGGCCTGGTCGATGCCGCGATAGCTCAGGCCCAGATACTCAGGGACGACGGCCGGTTCATACGCCTGGAGCAGCTGTTGCGCGATGAAAAGGGCGAGATTGACACCCAGCAACGATAACAGAACGACGCGCTGCCGAGGCATCCAGCGGGGTGCGTGCGACGAAGCTTTTCGGCCGGACAAACGCATACCTGAAAATATCGCAAACGCTTCGGGTTGTCATTGGGAATCAAAGGCAGGCGCTCGGTCGACACCTCCCTCTGGGAGGCGACGGTATCGGTTTTACTTAACAATCACCGTCTTCCCGCGCGCTTCGCGGAGCGAAGCGTCTACCTCGGCGCGAGCACCTTCAGGCGCCGCGGCCTCATCTGAAACTCAACCGGGCAACCACCGACCAATTCCCCATCCAGCTCGACCGGCACGTCTTCCACGCTGCTCACCCGCAAGCGCCGGGTTTGGAAATATTCCACCTCCCGCGTCGTGATGTCGGACGTGAAAATGACGTTCTGCAAATACTTAATCACCTCGATGTAGCCGAGCTGCTTGAAGACGAGCACGTCGAACAGCCCGTCGTCGATCACCGCATGCTTGAAGAAGGGGAACGGGCCGCCGTAAAGCCGTCCGTTGCCGACGAGAACAAACGATCCCTCCTCCGTCAGCGCGTCTTCCGACTCGATCAGCAACCGGGGCGGGCGCCGGCTGGCGATCTGCGCGGCGGAGATGAGATAGCTGAGGGGACCGAAGTTTCTTTTGAAGGTGAGGCTGGTTTCTTTCACTACCTGCGCGTCGAGCCCGACCCCGGCCAGCTGGACAAAATGCTTTCCGTTAGCCGTGGGCAAATCGATCAGCCGCGTTTGTTCCGCGCGAATAATTTCCCAGCAGCGCCCAAGATCGTTCGCCGGGAGGCCGAGCTCGTTCGCAAAGACATTCATCGTGCCCATCGGCATCAAGCCAAGCGCCGCGTCGGAATCGGCCATCCCATTGACGACTTCGTGGATCGTTCCGTCGCCGCCCGCCGCGACGATTTGTTCGAAGCCCTCGGCGACCGCGTTGCGCGCCAGCTGCTCGGCCTCCCCGGCCCGTGCCGTCGCGCAGAGCAAGGCGTCGCCGCACAGTTCACGCAGCCGCTCCGTCCAACGCCGGGCACGTTCGCTCCGCGCGGTTGGGTTGAGAATGACACAGGTCCTGGCCAAGAGATTACCTTGTTAGGCGGGTTTCATCTTTTCTTCAATCCCGCACTGCGTAACTTTCCCCGGTGAAAAAACTCCGCCGGCTCCTGCTCTGGCTCATCGGGGGGGTATTGGTTTTGGCCGGCATGGTGTTGATCGGGGTGAATCTCTATCTGCAATCGCAGGGCACACACCATCGCATTCAGCAGGAACTCAGCCAGCGGCTCGGCACCCCGCTGCATTTGCGCCAGATCAGCGTGACGCCGTGGAGCGGATTAAAACTCAACGGGATCACCATTCCGCAGGAACCGGGCAAGATCGGGGGAGACTTTCTCCAGGCGCAGACCTTTCAGCTGCGGGTGCAATTCTGGTCGCTCTTCAGCGATCGGCTCGTCATTCGGCAGGTGTCCTTGATCAAACCGGAAGTCGTTTGGGCACAAAATTCCGCGGGAAAATGGCGCCTGCCCGAGTTGCCGCTGGAGAAGAAAGTGCTCGCCCCACCAACGACGCGCGCGGCTGCCAACACGACCGTGGTCTCTTCTCTTCCCGCAAGCGCCGCACCACCCGCGAGCGCGACCGCGCCTAACGAACCCGCCCTGGCAGCAGTGCCCGCGCCCGTTTTCACCCCGGAGGTGCAGCGCGTCAATCTGAAGGATGGCAACTTTACCTTCCTCGATTCCGCCGGTCGGGTGATCGCCAAATTCAGCAGGCTCGATTTCCGCTCCGGCTTCCGCACCGCGACGGAAATCGCGGGCAACGCGAGGGTCGAAAGAATTTCCCTGCGCGACAGGTTCTTCATCGAGGATCTCGAGTCGCCGCTGCGCTACGATCCAGCGGAACTCGGCTTTTCCAACATTTCTGCGCACGCCGCCGGGGGCGTGATCAGCGGACGCTTCGAGATGCAGCTGCAGGCCGAGGATTCTCCTTTCACCGCCGTGGTGAAGTTCCGCGATCTCCAGGCCGAGAAATTGCTGACCAATGCGGGCGGTCCGGCCGGCATGCTCCACGGGCAAGTGGAAGGGTTCCTCGATGCTTCGGGCAAGACCGCCGACAGCAACGCACTTGCGGGCCACGGCGAGATCATTTTGCGCGATGGAAAATTGCAGCAATACAGCCTCCTCGTCGCGCTCGGCCAGATCCTCCAGATCGATGAGTTGACTCAACTGCAACTGGAACAAGCGGAAGTGAAATATCACATCAGCCCCGGCATCGTCACGATCGATCAACTCCTCCTGCGCTCGCCCAACATCCGCCTCTCCGCCACCGGCACGATCAATTTCAAAGGTCGAATGCGCCTCAATTCGCAACTGGCATTGAACGATAAAATTCGACGGCAACTCTTCGCCCCGATCCGTGAAAATTTTCAGCCAATCAATGATCCGCCCGGTTATGCCGCGGTCGATTTCAAGATCAGCGGGACGGTGGAGCGCCCAAAAACCGACTTGATGGACAAACTCGTCGGGCGCGATTTGCGCGACCTCGGCGGCGTCATCAGCAGCTTCTTTGGTCACGCGAAGAAGAAAAAACCGCAGGATGAAGCCGCTCCGCCCTCGCCCACGCCCTCGCCCTCGCCTAACGATGCCGTGCCGGCTCTCTCTCCCGCCCCTTCGACGCCGTCCCCAACGCCCGGCGAATCGACGCCCGAGACTTCGGCGACCCCGTCGCCCTCGCCATGAGAGTCATTGCCGGAACCTCCGGCGGCATCCGGCTCGTCGTTCCCAAGACCGACATTCGGCCGACGATGGATCGGGTAAAGGCCGCCATATTCTCGAGCCTCGGTGATCGCGTGATCGGCGCGCGCGTCCTTGATCTTTTTGCGGGGACCGGGGCGCTCGGTATTGAAGCCCTCAGCCGCGGGGCCGCGTCGGTCATGTTCGTGGAGAGCGATCGCCAGGCCATCACCGCGATCGAGCGCAATCTCGCGCAAACCGGCCTGAGCGGGCGCGTTCGGAAACAGGACGTCTTTGATTTTCTCAGCTACGCCAGTACGGCCGAGCCGCACGATCTGATCTTCGCCGATCCGCCCTACGATAAATCGAAACTGGGCGACGCCTTCACCAAGTTGCTTTTGCGCAACGATCGCCTGCCGGCACGCCTAACGAATGAAGGAATCTTCATCCTCGAAAAACAACCGGCGGAACGCCTGCCCGCGACGGACTTTTGGGAGCTCTTGCGGCGCAAGACCTACGGCGCGACCGAGACAATTTTCCTGCAACGAAAATTTGCTTCGCCCGAGGAGGAGCCATGAAATCACGGGGTGGTTTGCAGCACCTCCGGGTAGCGCACACGTCTCGCGTGCTGGTCGCGGTGTCCCACCGCGACGAACTTTTCCTGCACATTTCGCTGGCCGCGGTCCGATCATTTCCCACGAAAGCTCGCGACGGCGAGACTCCATCGCGAGCACGCGGGACGCGTTCGATACCCGGCAACAGCAGTCGCCGCCAATGATCCGCTTTTTCTATAACCTCCTCTTCCCGCTCGCCCTCCTTTTCTTTCTCCCGGGCTACACGGTGAAGATGCTCCGACGCGGCAACTACCGAAACAAGTTCGGTCAGCGCCTCGGCTTTTACGATCGCGAGACGCGAGCCGCGCTTGCCGCTGGCCCCCAAACCTGGCTGCACGCGGTCAGCGTCGGCGAGGTGATGGTCGCGCTGAAGCTCGCGAGCAAGATGAAGGAACACGAACCCTCACTGCGCATCGCCCTCACCACGACCACGACCACCGGCTTCGCTTTGGCCCGCAAGCAGGCGCCGGAGTGGATCGAAGTGCTTTACACCCCGCTCGACTTTTGGCCAATCATGCGCCGCGCCTTCGAGATCATCCGCCCAACGCGCGTCGTCCTCGTGGAAGCGGAGGTCTGGCCGAACCTGACCGCCATCGCGCATCGGAAAAAAATTCCAATCGCGCTCGTCAACGCGCGCCTCTCGCCGCGTTCGGAGCGACGGTTCCGGAAGTTTAACTATTTCGTTAGGCCGTACTTTCAAAAGCTCGATCTGATTTGCGTGCCCGAACAGGACGACGTCGCGCGCTGGGTATCGTTAGGCGTGGATTCGACCCGGATTCATCCCGTCGGCAGCATTAAATTCGATCCGACAAATGTCGCGCCGCGGCCCGAGATGCCGCGCGCCGTTCTGGACAAGCTCGGGATCGATCCGGCGCGGCCGATCCTACTGGACGGCAGCACGCACCCGGGCGAAGAGGAGATCCTAGCCAGAATTTTCCAACAATTGCGCCGGGAATTTCCAGCCCTCTTTCTCATCATCGCGCCGCGTCACGTGGAGCGAACGCGAGAGATCGCGGCGCAACTGCGAGCGCTGGGGGTATCGTCGATCCGGCGAAGCGAAGCCGGCACTGCGAGCGCCACCGACTGTCTGCTCCTCGATACGACCGGCGAACTGCGGGATTGGTATTCCGTCGCGACGGTCGTCTTCATGGGCAAGAGCCTGACGGCACGTGGCGGGCAAAATCCGGTCGAAGCGATCGTCGCCGATCGGCCGGTGGTTTTTGGACCGCACATGGAAAACTTCGCCTCCCTCGCCCGGGTGCTGGTCGCGGCCGGCGGCGCGCTCCAGCCAAACGATGAATTGGCCCTAACGACTGACCTGGAGGCCTTGTTGCGTAATCCGGGGGAACGGGAACGTCTCGTCCGTCAGGCCCGCGGTGTTCTGGACACGCATCGCGGCGCGACGGAGCGCACCGCGGAATTGCTCGCCTCGCTCACCGCGCGCGCGGCCTGAAATCCCTTGCATCAAGGGAGAGGGCTCCGGATATTGGGCGCTCTTCCTGACCCTATCGTCCAGAGGCCTAGGACACCGCCCTTTCACGGCGGTAACACGGGTTCGAATCCCGTTAGGGTCGCCATTCGTTAGGTAAACCGCTCCAAAAATGTGCGGGAAGCTGAAGCTTTAGAACTAATGTGAGGTGTCGAGGTCCGGTCCCTCAGATGTAACTTTCGGTGCCAAAAACGCGATAGGCTTTCCCAAAAAAGCTGCCGTTACCGGCGCCATGGCGCGGCTGAATGGCTGGTGGAGCTAGCGGTTAAATCCAGCCCGCCGATTTACTCGCTTCCAAAAGCGCGGATGGTCCAGAAATCATCCGCGAGGTTGCTGTTCGACGCATAGTCGTAGGGCATCGTGAAGTAGCCCTTGATACCCCAGTCCGCGCCCCAGGAGTTGCGGACAAGCAGGCGATTGGCCGAGTCGTCGTAGCCCACCGCGCAGACGGCGTGCCCGCCGAGTTGTTTCTCGCCGGGCTTGGGCAGGTTCAGCTTGCCGGTCTTCGCGACCGCATCGGATTCAAAGCCTTCATAAACCGAGAATCCGAAAACGAACGGAAAACTCTCCGCCAGGCATTGTTTCATCTGCCGCAGACCGATTACACGGTGATAGGACGTGACCTCGTAACTTGCCGCTTGTTTGTAGCAGGCGGGCGATGGCTTGCTGGTAAACTTTGCTATCTTGTAGGGCCATTTCGCCTCGGTGCAGACGCCCAGCTTGACGAGCGACTTGACGCCATCACGGATCGCCGCACCGGCATCCTCGTTGATCGTGCCTTCCATGGCCCGTTCGTTGTAGTAGATAAAGAGGCGGCTCAGATTTGTGGTTCTCTTGCCGGCTTTCTTTTCCAGGAATTCCAGGTTGCCCGCCAGCGCGTTGGCCGTGCAACTGCCGAGCTGTCCCTGGTTTTCCACTGCCGAACAGCCCGCTCTCAAATCCACCTTTGGCGGCAGCTTCTTCGGCGGCGCGGCGATGGCGGAATAGAGCTTGTCTCTATAATCTGGCCGGTCAGGCACCCACCCGTACCAGGCGTTCACTTTTGGTTTCGGCATACTATCTCCTTTAGTTGTTTGTTTATTTTGACTGGTGGTAGCGAACGTTCTTCTGATTCACGCCCGTTAACCGGTCCGCTGAATATTAGCCCTCGGTGCATATTGGCAGCGCGAGAAGTCGGCGGCTGATGGACGAACTTCTTCTTTTTTCTTTCCGTCGGCAAGAGACGGTCAAGCGAAAAAGAGAAAATGCGCGCTAATTTAATTGTTCGCCTAACGAATACGACAACCATCAAAACGGCGTTCATCCACGCCGGGCCCGACTTCGTTAGGCGGCTACGCGCCGAGCGCGGCCTGGGCCGCGGCCAGCTTGGCGATCGGGACGCGGAAGGGGCTGCAACTGACGTAATCGAGCCCGAGGCGATGGCAGAATTTCACGCTCGACGGTTCTCCGCCGTGCTCGCCGCAGATGCCGAGCTTGATCTTCGGGCGCGTTTTGCGGCCGAGATCGCGCGCGATTTCCATCAGGCGGCCGACGCCTTTCTGGTCGATCGAGGCAAAGGGATTGTTCGGCACGATGTCCAACTCCGCATAAGCAGGCAGGAAACTGCCGGAATCGTCGCGGCTCATCCCGAGCGTGGTTTGTGTCAGATCGTTGGTCCCGAAGCTGAAAAATTCTGCGTCCTTCGCGATCTCGTCCGCGAGGAGCGCAGCGCGCGGAATTTCAATCATGGTCCCGACGAGATAGTTGAATTTCGTCTTTTTCTCTTTCGCGACTTCGGCCGCGACACGGTTCACGATCTCGATTTGCAGCTGCAATTCCTTCGGATAACCGACGAGCGGAATCATGATTTCGGGCCGGACTTTTTGGCCCTTCTTCTGCGCTTCGGCGGCGGCTTCAAAGACCGCTCGCGCCTGCATCTCGGAGATCTCCGGAAAGGTGATGCCGAGCCGGCAGCCGCGATGGCCGAGCATCGGATTGAACTCGTGAAGCTCATTCACGCGGCGCGTGATGTTCTCGACCGGGACTCCGATTTGTTTTGCGAGGTCGAGCTGCTGCTCTTTCTCGTGCGGAAGAAATTCATGGAGCGGCGGATCGAGAAAACGAATCGTCGCCGGCAGACCAGCGAGGGCTTTAAAGATACCAGCGAAGTCCTGGCGCTGGTACGGAAGCAACTTGGCGAGGGCCTTGACGCGCGCGGCTTTGTCTTCGGCAAGAATCATCTCGCGCATGGCGTCGATCCGGTTGCCTTCGAAAAACATGTGCTCGGTCCGGCAAAGACCTATCCCTTGCGCGCCGAAAGCGACGGCGTTCGCAACCTGCTCGGGCGTGTCGGCATTGGTCCGCACTCCGAGCTTGCGCGCGCGATCGACCCAAGTCATCAACCTGGCGTATTGCTGATAGATGGCGCTCTTCTTCCCATCGAGCGAACGATCGACCAGCACCTGCACGATCTCGGAGGGCGCGGTCGTCACTTCACCGGCAAAAACTTCACCGGCGGTGCCGTCGATCGAGATGTAATCGCCTTCCTTCAAAGTCACGCCGCTCGCGGAGAGCGTGCGCTTCTGATAGTCGATTTCGATTCCGGAAGCGCCGCAGACGCAGACCTTGCCCATTTGCCGCGCGACCAGCGCGGCGTGCGAGGAAACGCCGCCGCGCGAAGTGAGAATGCCCTCGGCCGCGATCATCCCGCGCAGGTCTTCGGGTGAAGTTTCGACGCGGGCGAGGACTACTTTCTCGCCGTGGTGCGCGCGCCGCACCGCTTCTTCCGCGCTCAAGACGACGTGCCCGGAGGCTGCGCCCGGACCAGCTGCCAAACCGCTGCCAATTTTCTTCGCCGCGGCGATCGATTTGCGATCGAAAATCGGCGCGAGGAGATGGCTTAACGAGTCGGCGGGAATGCGTTTGATGGCCGCTTCTTTCGTGATCAGTCTTTCCTCCACCATCTCGACAGCGATGCGGACGGCGGCAAGTCCGGTGCGTTTCCCGTTGCGCGTTTGCAGGATGTAGAGCCGGTTGTCCTCGACCGTGAACTCGAGGTCCTGCATGTCCTTGAAATGCTTCTCGAGGAGCGCGCGCACTTTCATCAACGCCGTGTGTGCTGCCGGCATCTCATCGGCGAGTTTCGCGATCGGATGCGGCGTGCGCACACCGGCGACGACGTCTTCGCCTTGGGCGTTGATCAGATATTCGCCGTAAAACACTTTCTCGCCGCTCGCCGGATCGCGCGTGAAGGCGACACCGGTCGCGCTCGTGTTGCCCATGTTGCCGAAGACCATCGTCTGCACGTTGACCGCCGTGCCCCAGTCGTGGGGAATGCCGTACTTGCGGCGGTAAACGATCGCGCGGTCGTTATTCCACGAGCCGAAGACGGCGCCGATGGAGCCCCAGAGCTGCGTCCGCGCATCCTGCGGAAATGATTTCCCGGTGCGCTCCTTGATCAGCTCCTTGAAGCGCCTAACGAGTTTCTGCAGGTCATCGACCGTCAGTTGGACATCGGGGAAATGGTGGTTGCCGTAGCGTTCGTCCTTGAGGTGCTCGATCACGCTCTCGAAAGGGTCGTGATCTTCGCCTGCGCGCTTCTGCACGCCCATCACGACATCGCCGAACATTTGCAGAAAACGGCGATACGAATCCCAGGCGAAGCGCGGGTTGTTCGATTTTTGGGCGACGATCTCGACCACGTTGTCGTTCATCCCGAGGTTCAAAATCGTGTCCATCATCCCGGGCATCGAATCACGCGCGCCGGAGCGGACGGAGACGAGCAGCGGACGCTCTTTGTCGCCGAGTTTCTTGCCGACGGATTTTTCGACTTTGGCGAGCGCAGCCTCGACCTCTGCCTCCAGCCCGCGCGGATAGGTGCGCTTATTCTCGGAAAAATAAGTGCAGACCACGGTCGAGATGGTGAACCCAGGCGGGACGGGCAAACCGATCCGCGTCATCTCCGCAAGGTTGGCGCCCTTGCCGCCGAGGAGCGGCTTCATACTACCCGCACCGTCGGCTTTGCCGTCGCCAAAATAATAGACGTTGCGGCGGGCCCTGGCCGGTTTGGATTTGGATTTCGGAGCGGATTTGGAGCGGGACGATTTCGTTTTTGTAGCCATGAAAAATGGGACTGCGATCGGGAACCGCGCGGGAAGCGCAAATTAAAGCGCGAGGTCGGGGTGTCAACGCGTGGCCGAGGATGCTGCGGAATTCGAGACAGGCCAGCGGCCTATCTTTCCCACGGAGTGCCGGAACCGCTAGCTCTGGCTCGCGGGTTCGGAAGCGAGCACGTCGTCGATCGCGTCGGCGAAATCGTCCACGCCCGACATCGGCACGATGATGACGTTGCGATGACCCTGGCTATCCTCCGTGATGCGCAGGAATCGGCCGCGGCCGTTCTCGCGCAGGTCGATCGAAAAAATCTTCCGCTCGATCTGCAACTCTCTTGTTTCGATGATGCTATCCATGTTTGACGGCGCGGATGGTAGACGCATCCGCGGCGAAAATGGAAGCAAAATTTTTCGAATTTTACCGGGCTCGGCGGGCGGGCTTGCCGGCCGCTCGTTCACGATCGCAGATCCTGGACGCGCGGAAGCGGGTCCCTCCGGTGGGACCCGTCGCGGCGGGCCCAGTTTGAATCGCTACCGCCCCCGCCCACGGCGACGGGGCCGCTGCGCTGTCGGCGCCGGCCGATCGCTCACGATCGCAAAATCGGCCTGGCGTTTGAAGACGTCGATCCGCGCGACCACTACCTTTAAAACATCGCCCACGGCGAGGACTCGTTTTGATTGCCGGCCGAGCAGACGCCGCCGCGCGCCATCGAAGACGTAGAAATCGTCATTGAGCGATGAGACATGGACCAGCCCCGTGAGCAGGACGTCGGGCAACTCGATGAGCAGGCCGTAGTTGCGGACTTCGATCACGACCGCGCGGAAAACCTGCGGATCCTTTTCGGTCAACTGCCGCTGGAGGAACTCGAGCTTTTTCATTTTCACCGACTCGTTTTCCGCCTCGGCGGCGACCCGCTCGGTGGTCGAGATGTGTTCCGCGATTCCGGCCAGTTCGCCCGCGCTCCCGCGCGCGCCGCGTTTGCCATCGCGCTCCGCGAGCGTGCGATGCACTACGAGGTCCGCGTAGCGGCGGATCGGGCTGGTAAAATGTGCGTAGTTGTTTTTCGCGAGTCCGAAATGACCGAGCGGCTGCGTCGCGTAGCGGGCGCGCTTCAAACTTTTCAGGAGGCCAATTTTCAACGCCTGCTCCTCCGGTTTGCCGTCAAAAGATTCGAGGAGCCGCTGCAGCTCCCGGCGGTGCGTCAGGTCGCCAGCATTAAATCCGTAGCTGATCACGAACTGGCGATACTCGGCCAACTTCTCCGGGTCGGGATTTTCGTGGACCCGATAAACGGTCGGAATGAGCCGGTTTTTCAGCTCGGCCGCGACCGCTTCGTTGGCCGCGAGCATGAATTCTTCGACGAGTTGGTGCGATTCGTCGTTCTCGACCCGCTCGAGACGCAGCGGGCGGCCGGTCTGTTTGTCGACGATCACTTTCACTTCTGGGAAATCGAGATCGAGCGAGCCGTGGGCGAACCGCCTGCGACGGAGGACCGAGGCCAGATCCCAAGCCGCATGCAAACGGCGCGCCAGCTCGCCGTCGGGTGGTTCTTGCAGGATCGCGTAGGCTTCCTTGTAGGTGAGCCGACGCGTGCTCTGGATGAGCGTGCGGCTGAAACGCGCGCTCCGCAGCGCGCCGTTTTTGGCGAAGCGGATGAAGACGGAATGGGTCAGCCTAACGACGTTTGGATTCAGGCTGCAGACGCCGTTACTCAGGCGCTCGGGCAGCATGGGGATGACCCGGTCGACGAGGTAAACGCTGTTCCCGCGCCGCAGAGCCTCGCGATCGAGCGCGCTCCCGGGCCTGACGTAGGCGGAGACGTCGGCAATGTGGACGCCGAGTTCCCATTCGCCGCCCGGCAATTGCTCAACGTTGATCGCGTCGTCGAAATCGCGCGCGTCGTCGGGGTCGATCGTGACGATGAATTTTGCGCGCAGATCTTCGCGCTCAGCAAAGCGATTCGGGTCGACCGTTTCCGGGATCTCATCCGCTTCGGCGAGCACCCCCGGCGGAAACTGAAGCGGAAGATTATTTTTCCGG
Source organism: Spartobacteria bacterium (assembly GCA_003169975.1). GTDB lineage: Bacteria > Verrucomicrobiota > Verrucomicrobiia > Chthoniobacterales > UBA10450 > Palsa-1392. The sequence goes on from PNAA01000036.1 coordinate 199,400, forward strand.
ATGATCGACAGCATGTCGACGCCGGGGTCGGACGCGCGGCCGAGGAGCTCGATGATTTCGCCCTCGGGGTTGACGTGGCGCGACTCCCACGGTTCCAGCCTAACGACGACCTTGTCATCCGGCGCTGGCGGGCGCGGCGCGCTGGGGAGTGGACGCGGCTGCACATAGACGTTGTGCACGAGGCGGGGATCATCCGGCACCACGTAGAAAAAATTCCGCGTTTGCTGCAAGGTGCCGACGATCGTGTCGTGGGCGCGCTCCAAGATACGGATGACGCGGCCTTCGGGGCGATTGCTCCCACTGCGGGCTCGGGCGTAATCGGCGTCGCGCGTGATCCGGGCGACGACGCGATCGCCGTTCATCGCGGTGCCGGTATTTTCTGCGGCAATAAAGATGTCGCCCTCGTCGGAGCCTTCCCGGGCGAGAAATCCGAAGCCGGCCTGGTGAATCTGGAGCTTCCCCGTGACCAGGTCGGCGGCCTCGGGCAGGATGTAGCGGTTCTTGCGGATGCGCGCGATCTCGCCGGCGCGTTCCAACTCGCCCAGCGCTTCTTTCACGCCGCTTCGATCCTCGTTCTTGAAGCCGAGCGCGCGGGCCAGCTCAGCCTTGTCGAGCGGCCGGTATTTCGGCGTACGGAGGAGGGCGAGGATTCGTTGTTTGGTGTCGCGTTTCATGCTGCCCTGCGACGATCGAAGAAACGGCGCTGATTGAAAGCAGACATTTGCGACGGCCCGCGACGCGCCAACCTGGACCTGCGGAAGCAGGTCCCTCCGGAGGGACGCGCTTCCGCGCGTCCAGTTTCTACCTGATCCGCGGCCGGTCGAATAAAGCGGCGGCTGTGATAGTCTGAAGCGTGATGCAGACCGTGCTTTGGAAGATGGGTGGAAATATCATCGACCTAACGAGCCGCGCCTTGATCATGGGCGTCCTGAACGTGACGCCGGATTCGTTTTCCGATGGCGGGGAATTTTTTGCCACCGAAGCGGCAGTCAAGCACGGCCGCGAGATGGCGCGGAGCGGCGCGGAGATCATCGACGTCGGCGGCGAGTCGACGCGGCCCGGCGCGCGGCCGGTTGCGCCTAACGACGAGATAGAGCGGGTGCTACCGGTCATCCGGCAGCTCGCATCATCCGTTGCGGTGGCCATCTCGGTCGACACCTCGAAGGCGGTGGTGGCACGCGCCGCGCTCGCGGCCGGCGCCACGATCATCAATGACGTGACCGGCGGGCGCGGCGATCCGGAAATGTTCGCGCTCGTGGCGGAACGACGCGCGGCGCTGATCATCATGCACATGCAAGGCGCGCCGGAGACGATGCAGCTCGACCCGACCTATGGGGATGTCGTCGGCGAGGTGGCCGATTTTTTTCGACAGCAATTTGCCCAGGCCGTACGCTGCGGAATGGATCCCATGTGCATCGCGTTCGATCCCGGCATCGGTTTCGGCAAGACCATCGCCCACAACCTGGAATTGCTCGCTAATCTCCCGCGGCTGCAGGTGGAAAATCGGCCGCTCGTCGTCGGCGTTTCGCGCAAATCTTTTCTCGAAAAAATTCCTGGCCTGCCCAGCGACCGGGCGAGCGCGACGGTGGCAATGACTTCGCTTCTGCGCGCGCGCGGCGCACACGTTTTGCGGGTCCACGATGTGCTTACAAATGCGAACGCACTACGCACCACGGAAGCCCTGTTGGCCGCCACCCGATGATCCACGAATTCACCCAACTCTGGTTCGATAAATGGCGGAGCGCGATCGAGATCCTCCTCCTGAGCGTGGTGATCTATTACGGTTATCTCTACTTTCGCGGCACCCGCGGCGCCAAAGTCCTGACGGGTCTCGCGATCGTTTTTCTCACGCTGATCCTCATCTCGCAGCTCTTGAACCTGGTCGTGATCAGCTTCATCATCCGGAGCTTTTCGGTCTTCCTCGCGGTCGCGCTGGTGGTGATTTTCCAACCGGAATTGCGTCGCGCGCTGGCCGAGCTGGGCGGTCACCCGATCTTCTCCCTGACGAGCGAGAAACGCGAAACGGTGCATGATCTGGCGGAGGTGGTGACGCAGCTTTCGAACAAGCAGTTCGGCGCGCTGATCGCGATCGAGCGCGATACTTCGATCAAGATCTATGAAGAGACCGGCGTGATCGTCGATGCGGCGTTCTCGACGGAATTGCTGCTCACGCTTTTTCACCCGAAATCCGCGTTGCACGATGGAGGCGTGATCCTGCGCAACGGCCGGATCGCCGCCGCGGCCTGTATTTTCCCGGTGAGCCAACGCGAAACGCTCGATCGCAGTCTTGGTTTGCGGCATCGGGCCGCGCTCGGCATTACCGAAGAATCGGACGCCGTCGCGGTCGTCGTCTCCGAGGAGACGGGGGCGATCTCGATCTGTCACCGGCGCCGGCTCGAACGGAATTTTACCCCCGAAACCTTCCGGCAGCGGCTCGGCGAAATCTTACTCCATCGGTCTCATGAAGAAACTGATCCTGAACAACTGGCGCGCGAAACTGACCTCCCTCCTGCTCGCGACCGCGCTCTGGTACCTCATCAAGAAGAACGTAGCAACGACACCCTCGCCGTCTGAAATTGGGAGCCGGCCGGAAGCGGCGGAGGTTCGTTAGGCAGCGGCTGATTTGTGGACGCTTCGCTCCGCGAAGCGCGAGAAGGAAGGCGGCTGTCCTTTTGACTTTACGACGCCAGTCTGGCGCTTTACAGAGCGAAGCGTCTACATCAGCGCAAAAAGCGGGCGAGGTTTTCGTCCTCCCAGCGACGGGCGCGACGGTAGCGCGGAAAGGCTTTTTCGCGACGATAAAATTCCTCGGTGTGAACCCGGCGGCGGCCGGTCGAATCCGTTTCCTCCGGCACGACCGAATGCAGCATCTCGTGGTAAAGTACGTACTCGAGAAACCAACGCGGCACGAATGGTTGATCGAGCAAGGGATGAATCCGAATGACGCGATCTTCCTCCTGGATCGAACCGAAGATGAAATATTCTTTCGGCCGCTCTTTCCGTCGACGGCCCCAGAGAACTTTGTAACCACGCAACCGCCCGCGAAAATGGCGGTTGTTTACCCGATCGAAAATGTGGAGCAGATCGAAATAGCGACCTTCGTGCCGAAGATTAAGCTGCCGTTGCATCGGCAGCGTCGACCGGGCCAGTTTTCGTTTCGCCTTTTTCGCCATCGGAACTTTCGGTAAAGGGAGGGAGCGGCAACCAGTTTAGGGTAATGTTAGGCTGACTGACAAGGTCCAGCAATGGCACGACCGGGCAAAGCAGCTATAAGTATCACATTAACAACGATATAAAATTTATTTACAGATCAACGCCGCCGAATACTGGACTTCCGGCTTCGCTTCGCCATCTTTAGCCTTTCAGAAGAAAAAAATAGCTGCCTCGTAAATGACGCCGTTTCTTCGCAAACTACTGGGTCTAAATTGGTTGCTCATTGCCAATATGCTGGCGTTGGCCATTTTTGGCGTGGTCGCGATCTATAGCGCGACCTATATGCGGCAGGATCCGACCGCGGCGGAGTTCTGGCGCAAACAAGCGAACTGGGTCGCCGTCGGATTCTTCGCCTTCATCGTCACCAGCCTGATCGATTATCGCTGGATCAAATGGGGCGCGCTGCCGATGTATCTGGCCGGTCTCTTTTTTCTGATCCTGACGCGCTTCATCGGGACGAAGGTTTACGGTTCCCGCAGTTGGCTGCATCTCGGGCCGATCAATTTTCAACCGGCCCAGCTCGCCGTCGTCGCCGGCATCATGGTGCTCGCGCTTTTTCTGAGCCAGTTCCGGCAACTGCATCCGATGCTGCGCCTGACCCTTTGCGGAGCGATCGTGGGCGCGCCTTGTCTGCTGATTTTGATGCAACCCGATCTGGGCGAATGCATGATCTGGGGACCGGTCCTGCTCGCGCTGCTTTTCGTGGGCGGAATTCCGTTGCGCTACTTGATCTGCGTGGTGCTGATCGCGGTCGCGTTTATCCCGGTCGCCTATGTCGAACTAAAGCCCTACCAGCAGGAGCGCATCACGGCCTTCATCAACCCCGATATCGATCGCCAGGGTTCGGCGTGGGCGATCAATCAATCGCTCATCGCGATCGGCTCGGGCGGCTGGGCGGGGAAGGGATTCAAAGCGCCGAACACGCAGATCGAGCTCGGGTTTCTCCCCGCGACTGCGGTGCATAACGACTACATCTTTTCCGCCATCGGCGAGCAGTGGGGCTTTGTCGGCGGCATCGCGCTGCTCAGCGCCTTCGGTCTTATGTTGCTGACCTGTTTGTTCGTGGCCTACAAAGCCAGCGACCTTTTTGGGCTCTTGTTGGTCATTGGCATCAGCACCCTGATTTTCACCCACATCTTCCAGAACGTCGGAATGACCATCTCTATCCTGCCGATCACCGGCGTGCCATTGCCGCTCATCAGCTATAGCGGCTCGTTCGCGCTCATGATCATGTTCGGTCTCGGGATCGTGAACAGCGTTTGGGTGCATCGCAAAGTGCCGGTGCGCTGATTTGCTGAACATGCCTTCGCCGTGGACAAATCCGCGGCTTTGGCCATATTGCCCGTCCCGATGTCCATTCTGATCAACTTCCTGCTCGTGCTCGAGGCGCTCGTCGCCGTGCTCATGATGCTCGTCATCCTGATGCAGCGGCCGAAAAGCGAGGGCCTCGGCGCGGCCTTCGGCGGAGGCGTGACGGAAAACATCTTCGGCGCGCAAACCACCAACGTGCTCACCACCATCACGACCTGGCTGGCGAGTATCTTTTTCATCATCGTGCTCGCGCTGTCGGTGCTCTACGCGCACCGGGGAGTGCCTGATTCGGCCGTCCGGCGCGAGTTAATGAAAACCTCTGCCGCGTCGAAGGCGACGGCGCCGCTTCCGGCGACGGCCGCCGCCAAAAGCGCCGCCGCCGATGCGAAAGCGCAATTGACTCCGGCAGCGCAAGCGAGCGCGGCGCCGGCCGCGACCGCGCCTTCTCCGGCCGCGTCCGCGCAGCCGACCCCTTAGTCGCCGCAAGTTCGCCCCGCCGCGCGATTCTTGTAATCGCAGCGCTCCGACGAATGTTGAGACGCGGGATGACGTCAACTCAGCAACGGACACTTGCCTCTGCGAATTGCGAAATCGCCTTCGATCATCGCACTCGCCGGCTCTACGCGACCGACGCCTCACTTTATCAGATCGAACCCGCCGCCGTCGCCTTCCCGCGCGGCGCGGAGCAGGCCCGCGAGGTCATTCTCGCCTCTGCCAACGCCGGCATCTCCGTCTCGCCGCGCGGCGCCGGGAGCGGCCTCTCCGGCGGCGCACTCGGCGACGGCTTGATCGTCGATTTTTCGCGCCACAATCGGCAGATCAGCGCGCTCGACCTCGAGCAACGGACAGTCCGCGTCGGCGCGGGTGTCGTCCTTGATCAGCTCAACGCCTTCCTCAAACCCCACGGGTTTTGTTTTGGTCCGGACGTCGCGAGCAGCTCGCGCGCGACCCTCGGCGGAATGATCGCGAACAACTCGTCCGGGGCGCACGTCCCGGTTTACGGCACGACGGCGGATCACGTTCGCGGCCTTGAAATTGTGCTGGCCGACGGACGCATCGAAACGATCGAGGCAGATCGACCGGCCCTCGCCGCGGAGCAGGAAATGATCGCGCGCCTCGTCCGGGCGCAGGAAACTGAGATCGCGGAACGAATGCCGCCGGGAATGTTGAAGCGGTGGTGCGGCTACGCCCTCGAGCGCTTTTCGGGTACGCCCGGCAACCTCATCGAAATTCTATCCGGCAGCGAAGGGACATTGGCCGCGATCCTTTCCGCCGAACTGCAGATTGTTCCCTTGCCGCGCGAGAAAGGGCTGGGCCTGATTTTTTTCGCGTCAGTTGGGGAAGCGATGCAGGCGACGGTCGAGCTGCTCGATCTCAAACCAGCAGCGATCGAACACATCGATCGGCCGCTCTTCGAGCAAACGAAAGGGCAGTTGAACTTCGCGGCGGCGAGAAGTTTGCTCGAGCTGGAGACGAAGCCGTGCGAGGCGATGCTGATCGTCGAATTCTTCGATGACGAGGTGGCGGATCGGCTGGCGGCGCTCGCGGCGCGGCGGCTTGGGCTGCGCACCCTGATTTGTGCGGATGGAGCACAAATGAATCTCGTCTGGTCGGTTCGCAAGGCGGGTCTCTCCCTCCTCACGGGAAGACCGGGAGCGGCCAAACCGGTCGCGTTTATGGAGGACGCGGCGGTGCGCCCGGCACAGTTGCCGGCCTACGTGGCCGGGCTGGAAGCGATCATGCAGCGCCTTGGGCTGGATGTCTGCTATTACGGCCACGCCGCAGCGGGATTGCTCCACGTGCGGCCAGTGCTCGATCTGCACACCGCGGCCGACTTGAAAAAATATCGGCAAGTGGCGGACGAAGTTGCGGCCCTCGTTAGGCAATTCAAAGGCTCGCTCTCCGCCGAGCACGGCGTCGGGATGGCGCGCACCGAATATCTGCGCGAGCAGGTGGGGCCCGAGTTGTTCGAGGTCATGCGCGCGATCAAACGCGTTTTCGATCCGGCAAATCTTTTTAATCCGGAAAAGTTGATCGGCGACGGTCGCTTCCGGATCGACCAGGATCTGCGGGAGAATTTTCGCCGGCCGATCGAGCTGCCGTTCACGCCGGTGCTGGCGTTTGCGGCCAAGGACCATTCTTTCATCGGCAACCTCGAGCAATGCAACGGCTGTGGCGGCTGTCGCAAAGAGGCGCCCACCATGTGTCCCACCTTCCTCGCCACCGGCGAGGAATACATGTCGACGCGCGGACGGGCGAATGCGATTCGGGCGGCGCTCGAGCTGCGCGCCACGGGTGGAGACCCGTTGCGTGCCCAGATCCTGGAAGACGCGCTGAGCAATTGCCTCTCCTGCAAGGCCTGCACCACGGAATGCCCTTCGAATGTGAACCTGGCGTTGCTCAAGGCGGAACTGCTCCACGCGCGTTATGAAAGCGATGGATTGCCCTGGCAGACGCGCATTCTGAGCGCCGTCGACTTGTTAGGCCGGATCGGCTGCGCGCTGCCTGCGCTCACCAATGCGATGCTCGATTTTCCGCCGCTCCGCGCGGCGCTGGAGAAAACGCTCGGGCTCGCGGCGCAACGATCGCTGCCACACTACGCCGAGGAGCGCTTCGATCGCTGGTTCGTTAGGCAAGTGCGCCCAACAAACGGAAAGTCGCGCGGCAAAGTGATCCTTTGGGACGACACCTTCGTGCGCTATCACGAGCCGCACATTGGGAAGGCGGCGGTCAAAGTGCTCGAAGCGCTGGGCTTCGAGGTCGCGCTCCCCACCAGTCGCCGATGCTGCGGACGACCCGCATTCAGCCTGGGGAATCTGAAGGAAGCAGCCCGCCTCGGCCGGCATAATCTCGAGCTGCTCCATCGCTCTGCTGACACCACGCCGATTCTTTTTCTCGAGCCCTCCTGTTACTCGATGTTCGTCGAGGATTATCGCGAATTGAAATTGCCGGAGACGCAGCCGGTCGCGCGCCGCTGCTTTCTTTTCGAGAAGTTTGTCGACGACCTGCTGGAGCTTGAGCCGGACGCAACCCGGTTCGAGCATCGCGCGGTCCAGGTTGCGATTCACGCTCATTGTCACGCGAAGTCGCTGCTTGATCCCGGATTCATGGTGCGCCTCGCGGAACGGCTCCCGGGACGAAAAGCAACATTGCTCGAGACCGGCTGCTGCGGAATGGCCGGCGCTTTCGGAATGTTGAAAGCGAAATACGATCTTTCGCTCAAGGTGGCCGCGCCACTGGTCGAGCTGGTCATCGCTCAACCAGCCGATGCAATCGTCGTCGCCTCCGGCACGAGTTGCCGCCACCAAATCGATGAACTCACCCCGGTGCGTCCGCGGCACATGGCGGAGCTGCTGGCGGACGCGATTGCTCGTTAGGCAATGGGCTTTACGGCTTGGGCGGGGCCGCCAGCGGGCTGGCACCGGGCTTGGCCACTGCGCCTGGGGCCGGGGGCACGCCACCGGGCAGATCCGCATCGACGGGCACAGCCAGAATGTCGGGTTCGGTCCACGATTCGGTGCGACCGGCCAGTTCTTTGCGCAAGGCGCCAACTCCCTCCGGCGTAATTGGTCCGCCCGTGTTGCCCCATTCCTGCCGAACGTAGGTTAGCACCTCAGCGATTTTCTGGTCGTTCAGGGTTTTCTCCCAAGGTTGCATCACGGCCGAGCCGAAGTGTTGACCCTTGACGGTGAGCGGACCTTGCAGGCCCTTGAGGACAATCATCACCGGCCGGTGCGCACCTCCGTTGACGATCTCCGAGCCGGCCAGCGGCGGATATTGCCCCGGCACACCGAGCCCGTTTGCCTGGTGACAGGTAGCGCAATTGGCCGAGAAAATCTTTTGACCTTTCTGCACCGGCGTCAGTTCCACCGCTTGCTCCGTGCCACCAGCCGCTCCCGCTCTCGTCGCAACACGCGGCGCGCCGCCGAGATAATCGAGCCCGTCGCCGCTGAAGTTCCCGGCATACCGACCGAGGTAGGCGCCGCCGAAAAAGACCGCCAAACCATAGATGGTGATCAGCCAGAATGAGAGCGGCTCGCGGCCCACTCGCGGCTCGCTTTTTTCCCTAACGATCGCCGCATGCGTGTCGTGGACGCGCTGCGTTTCGCCGTAATCCATTCCCTGGCGCGGCAAATTCTCGGGAGGTTGGCCGATCATTTCTGCGCCTCCTTGGCCGGCGCGGGCGCGACTGTGGCCGGCGCTTTCGCTTCCTTCAGGGGATGCGATTGGTCGCGCGACATCAGGTAAGCGACAAGACACTTGGCGTCGTAGCTCGGGACGATTTCCCAACCTGCCGCCGGTTCCTCGTCAGGGTCGCCGGCGAAATTAATGGCGTCGGGCGAGGCGGCGCCGGTGATCCGGCGTTTCTCGTAGAGGAATCGATAGGGGGGCATGTTGGAATCCTCCGAAAGGCTCCGCGCGTTGTAGAGGTGGCGATGATGCCACTCCGCGGTGTAGGGTAATGGTTTACCGTCCGCAGTCAGTCCATTGTTGTCTGCGACTAACGAGGGCACGGGCGCTGGAGCGTTAGCGGCGGGGCCCGAAGCCGGCGCCGGCGCACTTGGTCCGGCAGGAGATGCCACAGAGGAAGCGGCGGGAGAAACGGCCGCCGCCGGGGCACCAGCTGGAGGCGCAGCCGCACCAGCCGCCGGGGTCGCCGGAGCAGCCGGCGAAGCGTTCGCTCCCTTTGCTTCCGGCATCGACCGATGACCGACGTTGGCGAGATCGGGACCGGTGCGCATCTCGCCCAGAAAAACGATCGGCTGGAAAATGTAGTCGCGCGGCGCACTGCGGCGTTCGCCCCACTTGCGCTCGAGATCGGACCCGCCGTAATCCGGACGCACCTGTTGCGAATGACAATAGACGCAGCCATTGGCGGCGTAGACCTGCGTGCCGCGCAGCGTCATGCCGGAAGGCGGCGCGGGATAAACATCGCCACCGTCTTCATCCGTTTGCGGATTGAGACTGCCGATCTGCAGGTTCGGCACCACTGTCATGCCCAGCCACGAGAAGGCGAAGATGCCGAAGATCCCGAGGAAGAGTGGCTGCAAACCTTTCATCAATGCCCCTCCCCCGGTTCACGCTCGAGCGGATTTAAGAAAGTCGGGACGCTCGCGGTGCGGCCAAAGCCGAGCAGCATCAAGCCAAAATGGAAGGCAAAAACAAGGTGCGAAACCGTCAACAAAATCCAGGACAAAGTGCGGCCGCGCAGATAAGGCATGACCGTGTCCGTGATTTCCGAGAAGGGAAGCGTCGGATCGTTCAGGCTGAGCCCTTGGGCGAATCCGCCGACCAGGAGCAGAAGCACCATCAGGCCGATGCCGTAGGCGGAACCCCAGAAGTGCAGCTTGATGAGCGACGCGTAACGCCATTCCCGCCCCACGAGCCGCGGCACGATGTAGTACATCGAGCCAAAAATCACCATGGTGAAGAACGCGTAGAGACCCATGTAAGTGTAGCCCACGCTCGCTTCGGTGAACTGGACGATGCGCGCCATGGAGCGGAGCGAGATGATCACGCCCACCACGCTGAAGGCGGAATAGGCGATCGCGCCGAAGACCGTAAAACGCAGCGTCGGGCTGTAGCGCATCAACGGAAAATAGCCGCGCATCGTCATGTGATGATTAAGGCCCACCGTAGCCACCGGGACGATGGTGAGAATGGTAGCGGCGATACTCGCGGTGATCATCCAGGCCGGGAATGGTCCATCAACCAGACGCTGCATCCCGGTCCAACTGGAGAAGAGCGCGAAGGTCCAGAATCCGATCGTGGCCAGATAATAACTGTGCACCGGCCGGCCGATCACTTTCGGGATCATGTAGTAGGCCGTGCCGAGCCCGATCGAACCAAACCAAAGGAAGAGCAGATTGTTGGCAAACCACCAGTTGACCGCCGCCTGCATCACGCCCTCCACCGGAAGAATGAAAAGCATCACTTGCGCAGCGGCGTAGAGCCACGGAAACCAGAGGAACGCGCCTAACAAATACCATTGCGTGATGTAAACGTGACCGCGGCGACGGTAGCGGAACATGATCAATGCCCAGGTCATGATGAGCAGATAGGCGACGAACAGGGTGATCGCGGATGAGGCGGGAAACTCGAGCCACTCATAGCCCGTGCTGTCGCCGAGCAGGATCCCGACGATGCCCATCAGCACGCCAAGATTCCAAAAGGCCGCGCCGCTGATCAGGAGGAGCGGATGGCGCAGGGTGGTCCGGCAGAGGCGCGCCATCAACCAAATGGAGGTTCCCATTCCCGCCATCGATCCCCAGCCGTAAATGATGGCGTTAAGGTGCGCCGGACGAACCCGCCCCAGGGTGAGAAAGCTCACGTCTCCGAGGAAACCCGGCACATGCATCTTGAACGAAGTGAGCACGCCGAACAACGTCGCGACGAGCAGCCAGGCGATCGCCGAAGCGTAAAAAACGAGCACCGGCAGGCGGGTTGAGGCGTCGATCAGCGCGCGCTCGACGCGCTCGACATCGCTCGTCGTTACTTCCACGTCGCCTAACGGCGACTCCTGGGTCAATGCGGCGGGCTGGCTCATGAACGTTCGGATTGGGGCGCTGACTCCAGCGGCCGCAAAATCTTTCTTCGATCCCGACGGTCGAACCAGCGCCGGCGCGGCATCACCAGGTCCGTCGCGCGGCCGATCGGTTCCGCGTGGTCGAAAATCACGGCCGCGTTTTCGTTGTAGCGCCTCAGGTTGGCGAAAAAGTCGGAAAAGCTCATCGGTTTTACGGTTGACCCGGCCGCGGCAACGGCGGCGTTTCTCCAGCTTTGGGAATTGGCGTGGCGGCGACCGGTGATGTTCCGGGCGCGGGCGCGGGCGCGGCCGCAGGCGAATTCGGCGCAGCCGCGGGCTCCGGCGTCGCGATCGGACCGGCGGACGCGGGTTTCTTCGCTTGCAGGTCGGCCAGCTCGAGTTGCATCGCGCGGTGGATCGGGATGTGGGCGACGCCTTTGGCTTTGTCGACCCAGCCATAGCTGCCCAGTGTCTTGTTCCATTCGTCGACCGCCGTCTTGAGCTTCTCGGCACGCGTCTTCGCGCGATCTTCCTCATAGCTCGACCCGCGGTGCATTGCACCGAAGGTGATCGCGACAATCACCCCAAAGAAAACGAATAGCACCACCGCCCATAACCAGCTGGAAAGCAGGAAGCGCGGCTGCTCGGGATGAATGAGTGTCTCGTCGTTAGGCACGGTTAGTTGGTCAGGCGGAGCGATTCGATCAGGCGCGGGTCACGGACCGGAAAGAGCGAGGTTTGGCCGACGATGCGCAGGTAGAAAAAGGCGAGCGTGCCGCCGATCCCGATGAGCGGCAGAAAATCAAGGATGCTGAGATGAACGCCGGTGCCGTGGAGCGCGGGCAGCACGATGACGTACACGTCGAGCAACTGCATGCAGACAATCCAGCCCGCGAGAGTGCAAAGCCAAGTCAGGTTCTTCTTGGTCGCACGCCAAAGCAAGATGGCGAAAGGGACAAAGAACCGGCCGATGACCAGAAACCACGAAAGCACGTTCCAGGATTCCGTATTTCGGACGATGTAATACTGCGTCTCCTCCGGGATGTCGGCGTACCAATAGAGCATGTATTGGCTGAAGCCGATGTAGGCCCAGAAAACGGTGAAGGCGAGGAGCCATTTCCCCATGATGTGGTAATGCTCGATCGTCACCACATCCTTGAGATAACCGGCGCGTTGCAGGGCCGCGGTGACCAGGATGAGCAACGCCATCGAGCTGCCCGCGGTCCCGGCAAAAATGTAAGGGCCCCACATGGTCGAAAACCAATGCCAATTCAGGCTCATCACCCAATCAAAGGCGCCGAAGGTCAGGCAAAGCGCGAAGAGCGGAAGTCCAACGAAGGCCGCCTTGCGCATCCAGATGGTGAACTGCGGATTGCCGTCGTGATCCTGACGCACTGAAAACCGGCGCAGCAAATAAGCCAGGACCGTGAGGACAACGAAAAAGAAGACCGCGCGAAAGAGAAAGAATTCCCAGTTCAGGTAGCCGCGCTTCGCGTCCAGGAGCGGATCAACTCCGCGCGGAACATCCATCCAGCGGTAAAGATAGGCTCGCCAGAACCAGATCGGCAAAAAGAGAACACCCAACACCGGGAGGAGGAGCGCGATGTTCTCGAGCTGCCGCCGCACGACGACGGACCACTCCGCATCGACCACATGATGCACGATCGTCCAGAAGAGACAGCCAATGCAGAGCGTAAAGAAAAAGAAGAACCCGAAGAGCCAGGAATAGCTGAATTGCACCGGCGAGCGATACGCCCCAATGAAGCTGAGAACGAGACCGACCAGACCAATCAGGCCGCAAAGAATCGACAACCCGGCAAAGCGGGTGTTTTCAAAATACTCGCCTTCCGGCGCGGGCAGAACGTGGGATCGATCGCTCATTTTTTCTCCGGCTCCACTTTCTTCTCCAGTTGCGCCTGATCTTCCGGCGGCACGTCGGCCGCGCTGGCGTGCTGGCTCCGCTGCAAGGCACGCAGGTAAGAGATGATCGCCCAACGATCCTGCACCGTGACCCGCGGTCCGTAGGCCATCATGGTGTTCTTGCCGTGCGTGATGGTGTTGAAAATTTCACCGTCCGCCATCTTACGGATACGGTCGTCCTGCAGACTAACGACCGTCGCCAGGCCATATTGCTTCACGATTCCGTCTCCGGCCGCGAGCGGGCCGTGACACACCGCACAGTTAATGTTGAAGCGCTGCTGGCCGCGTTGCATCAGCGCCGGCGTCACTTCCAGCGGAATGCCGGTGCCCCAGTTCGCGCCCATCTTGCCGGTATTGTAATAGTCGGTCCCTTCGCTAAACCCGAGACGCGGATGCATCGCCATCTCGCCGGCCGCATCGACCGCCGCGCCGGCGGCGTCCGGCAGCGGCATGTCGTAGCCGATGGGCACCGTGCCCTCGACCGGCTTGCGGGCGCCGCGTTGATCGGCAAAAAAATCGAGCTCCGACTGCGCGCGGACCTTCGGTTGGCGGACCATGTCTGGAAAAATTTCGATCTCCGGCTTGCTGCTTTTTTGGCCGCGGAAACCGAAGACCGCGATCCAGGCGATCGTGACCAGAACAAAAATGAGGAAGAAGGCGCGCAGCATGATTACTCCTCGTGCACCACGGTGATGTGCCGGCCGCCGGTTCGTTCCAGCAGCTCGCGCGCTTCGTTCTCGCTGAAGCGCGGATCGCGCGCCTCGAGCACGAGGAAAAATCCGTCGTTCGTCACGCGCTTGAACCGTTCCCAGTTGAACATCGGATGGTTCCAGCGCGGGAGGAAATTCATCGTCAACATGGTGGAAAACGCCGTGAATGCCGAAAACAGAATCGTGAGCTCAAACATGATCGGGAAAAACGCCGGCACCGTCCAAAAGTTGGTCGGTTTCCCGTGGACGATGACCGGATAGAGATAGGAGGAAGGCCCGAATTCCAGCACGGCGGCGGTCAGCAGCCCGGTAATGCCGCCGACCAGCACGACCGCGCTGAGCCACGATTTGCCGAGGCCCATCGCGTCGTCCATTCCGTGAATCGGAAAGGGCGAATGCACATCCCAGCGTTTGAAGCCGGCATCGCGCACCTGTTTCGCGGCCTCGTAGAGCGACGCGGCGCTCGGATATTCGGCCGCCATTCCGTAAACGCGATTACCGCTCGGCGTGATCATGTGCGCTCCTTCCCTCCGGCCGTGACGGGATGATGCTCTTCTGGCGGCACGTAGTGCGGATCAGCTTCCGGCAGGACGATCTTCACTTCCGACATCGCGATCATCGGAGCGAACCGAATGAAAAGCAGGAAGAGCGAAAGGAAAATTCCGAAGGTGCCGATGAAGGTCCAGATGTCGACCCAGGTGGGAGTAAACAGGCCCCAAGACGAGGGAAGAAAGTCGCGGTGCAAACCGCCGACGATGATGATGAAACGCTCGAACCACATCCCGGCGTTGACGCACATGCAGACGAAGTAAACGACGAAGATGTTGCGCCGGCACCACCGGAACCAGAAGAGCTGCGGCGAAAGCGTGTTGCAGAACAACATGCCGACCCACCAGTACCACCAGTAGGGACCGAAGATGCGGTTATAGAAGGCGAATTTCTCGTATTGATTGCCGCTGTACCAGGCGATGAAAAACTCCATCGCGTAGGCGTAGGCGACGATGGAGCCGGTAAGCAGAATGATCTTCGCCATCTTGTCGATGTGCTGCGGCGTGATGATGTCCTGCAGCTTGAAAATGGCGCGCGCCGGAATCATCAGGGTCAACACCATGGCGAAACCGCCGAAGATCGCGCCCGCGACGAAGTAGGGCGGGAAGATCGTCGTGTGCCAGGTCGGAATGACGGAGGTCGCGAAGTCGAAGGAAACGACGCTGTGCACCGAAAGCACGAGAGGCGTCGAAAGTCCAGCGAGAAGGAGATATGCCATCTCGTAATGCCGCCAGTGGCGATTCGAGCCGCGCCAGCCGAGCGCAAAGATTCCGTAGAAGAATTTCTTGATCTTGGAAGTCGCGCGGTCGCGCAACGTGCCCAGATCGGGAATCAAACCGGTGTACCAAAAGAGCACGGAAACCGAGAAATAAGTTGAGACCGCGAAGACGTCCCAGAGCAGCGGGCTGCGAAAGTTTGGCCAGATCGCGTATTGGTTAGGCACGGGCGCGAGGAACCACGCCATCCAGACGCGGCCGACGTGAATGCCCGGGAAAATGGCGGCGCAGATGACCGCGAAAAGCGTCATCGCTTCGGCCGAGCGATTGATCGAAGTGCGCCATTTCTGGCGGAGCAAAAACAGGATCGCGGAGATGAGCGTGCCAGCGTGACCGATACCGATCCAGAAAACGAAGTTGGTGATGTCCCAGGCCCAGCCGACCGGGGAATTCAAGCCCCAGGTCCCAACACCGGTCGAGATTTGGTAGCCGATGCAGGTCAATCCGAAGGTCGCGATCGCGGAAGTGATGGCAAAGGCGACCCACCACCAGCGCGGCGTGGGATTCTCGACCGCGCCGGAAATGCGATTGGTCACCCAATCGAAATTGCGCTTGTTCAAGACGAGCGGAACGCGCGCCAGCGGCGGTGCGACGGAGGCCGAAGCCTCGCTTGCGATCACCTCTGATGCAGTGGCTGGACCGTCCATCCTAAAAATCGCCTTCTAGGGATCTCATCACGGTTGTGGCTCCGGTGGCAACCCCGGCGCGGTATTTTCGACGGGCGGCATGGCTTCATCTCCGATACTCGCAACCGCGATCTCGCCCGCATCCGGCATCTTTGGATTGGGATTCCGAATCCGCGCCAGATAACTCGTTCGCGTCTTCACGTTCAAGTATTCGAGCAGCCGATAATTTCGGTTCTCTGCTTTGATCTTCGAGACGCGCGTCTCCGGATCGGCGATATCACCAAAGACGATCGCCTCCGCCGGGCACGCCTGCGCGCAGGCGGTGGTGAAGGAATCACGCGGGATGAGCGTCTTGTCCGATGCGCCCGCGCGGACGTGCGCCGCGATCTGTGCCTCCTCGATGCGCTGCACGCAGTAGGTGCACTTCTCCATCACGCCGCGCATCCGCACCGTGACGTTCGGATTTTTCTGCAGCTTCACCGTGTCGGGCGCGCCTTTTTCGGTCAAAGGCCCGAGATATTCCTGGTAGACCGAGAATCCGCCGATCTTTTTCTTGCCGATCGGTCGCTGGTTGTAATCGAAATAATTAAAACGCCGCACTTTGAACGGGCAGTTATTCGCGCAATACCGGGTGCCGATGCAGCGATTGTAGACCATCACGTTCAGCCCGCTTTCGCTGTGAATCGTGGCGTTGACCGGGCAGACGGTTTCGCAGGGCGCGTTCTCGCAGTGCTGGCACATCATCGGCTCATGCACCATCTCGGGATTTTCCGGCCACTCGCCCTTGTCCTGGTTGAAAGGCTTGGCGCTCGCGTAGTAGCGATCGATCCGGATCCAATGCATTACGCGGCCATGAGCGACCTGCAATTTGCCGACGATCGGGATGTTGTTTTCCGCCTGGCAGGCGATGACGCACGCATTGCAACCGGTGCAGGAGTTGAGGTCGACCGTCATGCCCCACTGCTGCGCCGCGTCGAGTTTGGGATGCGTGTAAAGCGAAGGCAACTGCGGCGGCAATTCTTCGTCGCCCGCGATCTTCTTCACGAAATCCTCGTCGCCGCGATAATGCTCGAGAGTCGCTTCCCGCACAAGGCCGCGGCCTTCGATCGAGAAATGCTCCTGGGTGGTTGAGAGCGGATAGGTGCCGGCCACCTTTTTCACCTGCACGCTCGCGATCGCCTTGTCGTCGGCGATGATGAAATGCGGGTTCGAACTGGTGCGGAGCAGATAAGCGTTAAAACCCGCTTCTTCGCCGACCGGGCCGGTGTGTTTGCGTCCGTAGCCTAACGGAATGGTGACCGAGTTTTCCGCGTGCCCCGGGACGATGAGCGCGGCGATCACCAGTTCGCGCCGGATCGGTTTGCCTTGCCGATCTTTCGCCTTGTCGGTGACCACGACCTGCACTAGGTCGCCATCCTTGACGCCGGTGCGATGCGCAAAAGCCGGACTCATCATGGCCGCATTGTCCCAGGTGAGCTTGGTGATCGGGTCGGGCATTTCCTGGAGCCAGCCGTTGTTGATGTAACGGCCGTCGTCCGTCGAGTAACTGCCCACCAGCACGATCTCGGGCGAATCCTTTGTCGGCGCCGGCGTGTCGTTGCTCCAAAGGGTGTGCGCGACGCCGCCGGCGGAGTTGCCGTTGAATTTTGGGGTTTGATCCTTCGGTGGCAGGTGGGCAGCGAAGCCGTCGTGCAAAAACTTGCTCCACGCGGTGTCGAAATCACCCGGCGGCGCGGTCGCGCGGAAAGTTTCCTGCACGAGCTGCGGGCCATCCACGCTCGGCTGACCGAGCACGGTCCAAAGGAGATCGAGTTCCGACATCCCTCCGAAGAGCGGCAGGATCAGCGGCTGGATCCCCACGTAGGAGCCGCTCGGCGTGAGGGCATCGCCCCAGGTCTCGAGGTAGTGCGCCGCCGGCAGGTGCCATTGGCTCAAGGCCGAGGTGGCGTCTTCATACTGGCCGAGCCTAACGACGTCGAACACTCTCTTCTGCAACTCGCCCCAGTCGACCGGTTGCTTGGTCTTGCGATCGAGCGTGATCGAGCGCAGGGCGTTGTAAACCGGGTCGCCGCCCATGATGAAGAGTTGCTGGATACGGCCGGAATCGATCTCGCTCGCGAGTTGCAGGATGCTGCTTTCGCGCGACGTGCGCGGTAACTCGCGGAGGAGCAGCGTGGTGCCGAGATTCTTCAGCGCGGCGTTGATCCCATAGACCATGAGCTGGACCACGACCGGCTGATGCGGCCCCGCAACGACCAGGCTGGCACCCGGTTTCGAGAGTAAATCCTGCGCCGCCTCTTCGAGCCAGCGTTCGTTGTATTTCTCGGCTTTGGTGGGCGCTTTGAGCGTGATCAGAACCGAAGAGAGAGCCGGATCCTTCGTCGCCACCGCGATCTTGCTCGCGAGCGCATGCGTGATCGCCGGGATCTGGCTTGCCCCGTAACGCAGGCGATGATCTGCCATTGCGCCGGTCAAGGTAAACCGATTCTCCACGACGTAGAGCCGGTTCATCGAGTCCTTGGCCTCGCGCACGCGGCGCCGCGAAGTGAAACCGCGGATCGAAGCGAGATCGCCTTCGCCACAGTTTAGAAAATCGCTGTCGAGCGCGAAGACGACATCGGCTTTGTCGAACTGCGGGATCAACCGCGTGTTGTCTCCAAAGCTGATCTGGGTCGAGAAATGCTGCGCTTCGCTCAGGAGCGGGTCGTAGACGCACCAGCGCATCTTCGGGAATTGCTTCGCGAGCTCGTTCCGCAAACGCTCGCGCGTCGGCGAGTAGGTTTCCTCAACCAGAAAGGCAAGGCCGGCGCCGCCGTTCGCCGTCATCTTTGGACGCAGCTCAGCGATGTATTTTTCGAACGCCGCGCGATCGGACAGCTCGTTCTTGTGCACGAAACGCTTCGAGCGCGCCGGATCGTAAAGATCGAGCAGCGACGCCTGTGCGAAGGCATCGGTCGCGCCGGCGCTATCGAGGTGCAACGGGTTGCCTTCGATTTTAATCGGCCGGCCGTCCACGGTCGAGACGACGAGCGGGATGGCACCGTAGCGTCGCGGCATGGCGGTCGCATAGTAAAGCGCCTTGCCGGGGATGACCCACTCGGCGCTCTTCGTGAAGGGCACCAAATGCATCTCCGGCTTGCGACAGCTATTCAGGCCAAACCCAGCCAGCGCCATCGAGGCACCCATCAGCTTGAGAAAACTGCGGCGCGAAACTTCGTCGCCTTCAATCTCCGCCGCGCCGGCGGGAAATTCCCGTTCCAGCCAGCCCCGAAATTCCGGCGTGTCGCTCAGTTCACCGAGGCTGCGCCAGTATTGCTTCCCGGTCTGCGACGGGGCCGGGTGTTGGAGGACGCGCTTCATCGGTGGCACCCCTGGCAATTGAGCGGCGGCTTGATGTCCCAACGCTGTTTCAAGGTGAGGCCGATCTCCTCTTGCGTAAGATTTTTCTTCTTCGACCAATCTTCGTTCACGCCCTGCGGCTGGCCATATTTCGCGACAAACTCAGCCGGTTTCACGTCCGAGGGTTTCCAATCCAGATTGGTAATCTGATCCTCCGGGCGGAGGAAATTCTCCGGCGCGCGATGGCACTCGAGGCACCATGCCATGCTCAGCGGTTTCACATCGTAGACGACCGGCATGTGGTTGATCTCACCGTGACAACTGAAGCAGCTGATCCCGCGATTCACGTGCGCCGAGTGATTGTAATAGACGTAATCGGGGGTGCGATGAATCTGCACCCAGGGCACCGGCTGGCCCGTCGTCCAGCTTGCGCGCACCGGCTCGAGTTTCGGATTCTCTTTTTGCACCTGCGTGTGGCAATTCATGCAGACTTGCGTGTCGGGCACGTTGGAGTGGGCCGCGAGCTCGACCGCATTGTGGCAGTAACGGCAATCCATTCCCAGCTGCGTGACGTGCAAATCGTGCGGGAACGGCACCGGCTGGGTGGGCATGTAACCGACACGGGTATATTTCGGCGTGTCGTAATACCAAGTCGCGCCGACGAGCGCGGTCACGATCACGATTCCGCAGATCGTGATCTTGAGTGGGAGCCAGTTGGTCCAGCGCGGGAAAAAATTGGCCATACCGAATTAGCGGAGACTAAACCGGCGCCAGAGGAGCCGACAACTGCTAAACGCGCGAGCTGAAAAGAAAGGTCGTAACGGCTTCAGATAATTGAAAAATCAAATATTGCTTGGCTCGCCTCAGGTGCGCGAGGACCAATTCTATGAACGGTCGCTGGCATGGCAAAATAATTTTCTACGAGCAGGAAAGATTTTCCGACACGCGGAGTCGAAAAACGGGATCGAGCGCGGCGGGGCGACCCGCCGCGCCTAACGGGTTTGGAGATCGAACATCGTTTGGCGAGTCCGTCTCAAAGCAGCGGCGCCAGCGGCCGGAGCAGGCTCTCCTTCAGGCGCTGGGTGCGCGGGCGGGCCAGGAATTTCTCCTCTTCGATCCGGTGCGAACCGCGCTCGAAATCGTGCCGCAGCATGCGTTCCAAGTCGGCGGCTCACTCGCGATCGCGCACCAGCGCGTTGAGCTCGAAGCTCAACCGCATCGAACGGCCGTCGAAATTGGCCGAGCCCACCATCACCAATCCTCATCCACCAGCGCCACTTTTGCGTGGCTGATGCCGGCCTCGTATTCGTAAATCTTCACCCCGAAGCGCAGCAGCTCCTCGTAAAACGAGCGGCCCACATTGACCAGCATCGGATGATCCGATTTTTCTGAGATCAGCAGCCGCACGTCCACGCCCCGGCGCGCGGCTAGTTGCAGCGCCGTGAGCAGCGGCTCCTTCGGCACGAAGTAGCCCGCGGTCAGCCAGACGCGATGCCGCGCCGAATTGAGCATCAGGACGATCGACATCTGGATCAGATCGTCAGCGTTGTCGGGCCCGTCGGTCATCGGCTGGACAATCAGGTGTTGCGGCGTTTCGGACGGCGGGGTAGTAGCGCGGAGCAGAGCAGCTTTTCTTCCGTCGCAAAAAACCAATCGTCGGCAAAAATCATCTGGAACTTTCGCGCCGCGGCGCCGGTCATCTCCAATTGCACATCGCGCCAGGGCCCGATGACTGGATCTTCGCCAGCGTATTCGCGGCCCATGATCGATCCGCTCGGCCAGCGCCGCGAAAAAGATCCGCGCGCGGCCAGAGCTACCCTCGTTAGGCGGTCGCCAAGCAGTCGCCGGGCACAGGGCGGCGCGCTTCCTTGGTGGAATGGGGCATGCTATTCTAGCGACACCGAGGCTGCCGGGCCGATCTCAGGGCGAAGCAAGCCAGCGGCCAATTATGCCAGAATCGTCGTCCAGGGATTTGACTCTCCAGAGGCTGGAACGCACCTATGTTCGGCTGGCGTTGCTCGTCCTCTTCGGCCTCGCCTTGTTTGTCGGCCTCTGCTGGGCCGGCTTTCATTCCTACGCGCGTTGGCAGGAGCGCAGTTTGATGCGGCAGGCGCACGCAGCACTGCAGCGAGGTGACCTGCGTTGGGCATCGCTCGCCGCCCAGCGGGCTTACGTTGTCGACTCGTCGAGCCTCGATGCCTGTCGGACGCTGGCAGAAATCGCTGAAAAAGGGCAGGACGAGGGAGCCATCGATTGGCGGTGCCGGGTCGTCGAGATCGATCCGCATTCGCTCTTTAATCAGCTGGCCCTGGCGGTGACCGCTCTGCGGTTCGCCAAACCGGCGATCGCCGCGGATGCGCTCGCCGCGGTGCCCACCGAGAAGCGGAACGACGCCGGCTACCAAGCTGTCGCCGCCCGCGTCTCCCTCGCGAAAAACGACCTCGTTGCCACCCGCGAGCATCTCGCCGCAGCCGTCCGGCTCGCCCCGAACAATCCCGATCACCAGCTCGCCCTGGCGCAGTTCGATCTCGCTTCGAAGGACGATGCCCGACGCGCGGAGGGCCGCAAACTGGCCGAACTGCTGAAGACCAAACCCACCGTGCGCCGCGAGGCGCTGGCGCTCCTGATCAATGACGCCTTGCGCCGGCAATCCCTCAGCGAAGCGAGCAAGCTGACGAACGAGCGTGCCGCCCTGCCCAACTCCTCGTTCGCGGACGAGATACTCACCGCCAGTTTTCAGCACACGGTGAACGAGCCCACCTTTATTGCCAGCGTGACGCGGTTGGAAGAGCAGGCAGCGAGTTCCCCAGAGAAGGCGGCACAATTGATTGCATGGATGAACGCCGAGGCGCTCAGTCTGCTCGCGATCGACTGGAGCAAGAAGCTTCCGGCGAATCTGCTCGATAACCTGGCGGTGCGGGTTGCGTTGGGTGATTCCTACGCCCAATCGGGCAATTGGAAGGGGCTTGAAGATATCTTGCAGCACGGTACTTGGACGGGGGCGGAATCGCTCAATCTAGCCTGGAGGGCGAAAGTGGCCGACGAGTCGAGCGATGCGGCGGGGCGCGAGAAGTTTTGGGCCGAAGCAGTCGCCAAAGCGCGGGGCCAATCCGAGCAGTCGAATCTCCTCGCAAGGCTCGCCTTTCAGTGGCACTGGCCCGAGAAGGCTACGGCTATTCTCTGGACTTGCTCGGAGCAGCGCGAAACGCAACTCCCCGCCCTGAAGGCCTCTATCTTTACTATACGGAACAGCGCGATACCGCGGGCACATACCGAGTCCTCGGCAGACTGGTGGAGCTGTTGCCGGATGATCTCTCTATCAGAAACAATTTCATCCTGATCTCTCTTCTTCTTCAGGCAGAGCCGGCGAGAATGCGGACCATGGCGCGGGAATTGAATCAAAAGGAACCGGGCGATGGCAGCTTCGCTTCCACTTATGCTTTTGCGCTCTATCAGACTGGCGACACGGCCGGCGCGCTTCGCGTCTTTAGTGCCCTCTTCCCGGAGCAACTACGCGATCCCTCGGTTGCCTTATATTACGGAGTGATTCTGGCCGGAGCTGGGCACAAGCAGGAGGCGGCCGCGGCACTGGCGAAGACCGGCGGCGCGAAACTGCTACCTGAGGAAAAGGCGCTCGTGGAAAGCGTGCAGGCCAATCTCGCTCGGCCTTAGGTTCCGCACTCGTCATGGCAGCGCGGGCGAAGGGCTGGGTTCACCTTGAGATTTGGCGCTCCAGAGATAGTCAAATCGATGGCCGGCGCGTTAACCGGCGCGGCATAAGCTCCATGCCACGGGACGGACTATTAACGAAAAAAGCGGCGCCGGGAACCCAGCGCCGCTCCCAAACCAGTCGAAAGAAACCGAGTAGCTTATTGTTTGGCCTGCACTCTGCGGAGACGCGCAGCCAAGGTTTTGCGTGAGCCAACGGCGATCACCAGACCTAGGAACCCGAAGATAACCGAGCCCGGAGTGACTTCTGGCACCGGCGTCAGAATCTGGGCCCCGGAGCTCAGGCTGAGTCCCGCCGCGATCACCCTGCCCACGACCAAGCCGGGTGAAAGGCTCACATGGGCGTTTGGCGCGAGGATAGTGCCGTAGACTTGGGAACTGTTTCCGCCCCCGGAGAACCGCACGTCACTTGTGCCCGTATAGTTCAACAAAACATTGTCCGCGGTGAGGCCACCAGAAACAAGGATGCTGCCGCCCGTGAGCACAAATTGACTGGAGATATTGCCAGCCGGAGCACTCAGCGTCAGGGTTTTATTGCCGGAGAAGTTGATCCCTCCTTGGAGGCTAAACACATAATTCCCGACAGCGCTTTCCGATATGGTGGTGGTCGTGTTGATCGTACCGTAGGTCGCCGTCACCCCCAGGGTGAGAGCGAAACTGGAGGCGGCGAAAGCATCGGAGCGAGCCTGCGCGAGGAAGGCGTCGTTCGTCGCGTTTTGAGGCTGCGGCAGCGGGACACCAGGGCCGAGTTATTGTAAGTGACGCCCGTGTGCAGGTAGAGATCCCCAGAGTAAATAACGCTGCCCGAGGCCGAGAACGATTGTCCGCTGGAGGCAACACCGACATCGGCGTTAATCGAGACGGACCCATCGGGTCCGAGCGGACCAGAATCGTCGATTCCAGTAGTAAGGGCGAGCGCCCCAAACTGACCGGCGGCGCCCAAATCGACGATCGAAGCCTGGAGAGACCCTCCGAAGCCGAGCGCCATGAGACCCGCCACTGCCATCGTCCGATGTCATCGCTGGCATGACCCAGCCGGATTTTCGATTTTCTTCATCTGCCTTTTTGTTCTTTGGGGAATGAGTTCCTGGTTAAGACCTAATCATTCCGCAGAGCTCGCCCTTCCCGGACCGTTTCATTTTACCAGTGTCCGCTTCCCGCTCGCTCTCCTCGCGTGGTTTACCCTAACGGAAATCGCCGTCGCAACCTGGTACCGCCCGGGCGCTGCGCAAACCGCCAGCGCTCCGTGGACAATCGCCTGGCCAACGAACGAACTCGATTATCAACGGCAGCCCGTGGCCACCGAGGCCGAGGCGCTTCTCCAATATAGTGACGGTGGGGCTGCCACCTGGAGGTCATCGAATAACGACCGCTGGATGATGTACTCTTTCCATTGGTTGCCTGGACGCATGGCTGCGCTCTTCCTCAAAAATCATCGCCCCGACATTTGTCTGCCGGCCAGCGGCCTAACGATGGTGCGGGAAACCGGCATTCATCTGCTCACGATCAACGGCATCGACCTGCCGATTCGCTCCTATCGCTTCGATGACAACGGGCGGCCGCTGCATATTTTCTATTGTTACTGGAACGGTCGTTCGTCCTACGTGAGCGACGCGTCCGCCACGACCGAAGACTGGACCGCGCGCGGGCGCTTGCACGCGGCTTGGCAGGGAAAACGCGAGCTCGGAGCGCGCATGTTCGAACTCGCCGTTTGGGGCCACGAAAACGACGCGCAAGCAACGGCTGCGCTTCAGCGCGAACTCGAAAAAATCATCCGCCCACGCTGAGTTTGGGCGCTTGTGAATCCGCCGGAGACGTCTCTCTCCGGATTCCAAACCTGCAGTCCGGACGGTTAACGAGAGGGCTCGTAGTCTTCCGGTTGCGATTGCGCTTGTGAGGCCGGCGGCTGCTCGCCGCCTGGGCGCGGTTCGTCGCGACGCCGGTCGGGTCCACGGCCGCGACCGCCAGCACGACGCTCCCCATGGTCGCGCCGTCCACCACGGTCGCCACCGCGATATTCGCCGCGGCTTTCGCCTTCACCAGAACCAGCAACACCCATGGGAACGCCGGTCTCGATTTCGCCGCGCTCCTTGAGGGCCGCCTTGCGCGAAAGCTTCACTCGCCCTTTGTCGTCGATGCCGATGCACTTCACCCAAATCATCTCGCCAATCTTCGCGACGTCTTCCGTCCGGTTGACCCGGAAATCGGCCAGCTCGGAAATGTGGACGAGGCCGTCTTTGCCCGGGAAAACTTCGACGAACGCGCCGAATTCTTTGATCGAAACGACGCGGCCGTGATAGGTCTGGCCGACTTCCATTTCCCGGGTCATGCCGCCGATGATTTCTTTCGCGCGCGCCATGCTCTCGCCGCTCGTCGCGTAGATGTGCACGGAACCGTCGTCTTCGATGTTAATCTCCGCACCCGTCTCGGCCACGATCCCCTTGATCGTCTTGCCGCCGGGTCCGATGAGCGCGCCGATCTTCTCGGGATTGATTTTGATCGTCTCGATGCGCGGCGCGTATTTGCTCAGTTGCTCGCGCGGCTTGTCGAGGGCTTCGGCCATGATGGCGAGAATCTTGGTGCGCGCATCTTTCGCGCGATGGACCGCTTCACCCAGAATTTTGTGGCTCACGCCGGGCAGCTTGAGATCAAGCTGAAAACCGGTGACGCCATCTTTCGTCCCGCAGAGTTTGAAATCCATGTCTCCGAAATGGTCTTCGGAGCCGATGATGTCGGTCAGCAAATTGTAGCGTTTCAGATTGCCGCTCTCGTCGTTCTCCGTCACCAGACCGACGGAGATGCCGGCGACCGGCGTCTTGATGGGAACGCCCGCGTCCATCAACGCGAGCATGCCGGAGCAAACGCTCGCCATCGAAGTCGAGCCATTGGACTCCATCACTTCGCTCGTGATGCGGATGGCATAACGAAAATCCTCCTGGTTAGGCACGACCGGTTCGACCGAGCGCTCGGCCAAGGCGCCGTGGCCGATCTCACGCCGGCTCGCACCGCCGAACCGGCCGGTCTCGCCGACGCTGAAGGGTGGGAAATTGTAGTGCAAGAGGAAGCTCTTGGAGGTTTCGCCGCCGCCGTAGGCGTCGATGTTCTGCGCTTCTTCGATCGGCGCGAGGGTCGCGAGCGCCATCGCCTGCGTTTCGCCGCGCTGGAAAATGGCCGAGCCATGCGCGCGCGGAAGCACGCCGACTTCGCAGGTGATCTTGCGCAGATCGTCGTAACCGCGTCCGTCGACCCGCTTCTGCTTGTCGAGGATGTTGCTGCGGAACGATTTTTTCTGGACGTAATCGAATGCCTGGTTGATCGCGAATTTGTCCGCGGTAGGGAATTTTTCGATCACCGCCGCCTTCACTTCGTCGCGCAGACCGCCGACTGCTTTGCTCCGCGCCACTTTACCTTCGGTGTAGAGCGCGGCTTCGATCCGATCGCCCGCCACGCGGTCCGCGATCTCGAGAATTTCCGGCTGCACTTCGAGCAACGGCATTTCGCGTTTCGGTTTGCCAACCTGGGCCGCAAGTTCCTTTTGGATGCGAATCATTTCGCGCGCATGCCCATGGGCGAACTCGAGCGACTTGATGAAATCTTCTTCCGGCAACTCGTCCGCGGCGCCTTCGATCATGATGACGTCGTTCTCGGTGCCGACGTAGACGAGATCGAGATCGCTCTGCTCGCGCTCAACGTGGGTCGGGTTCGCGATGAACTCTCCATTCACGCGCCCGACGCGCACGGCCCCGATCGGGCCCTTGAAGGGAATGTCGGAAACGCAGAGCGCGGCCGAGGCGCCGTTGATCGCGAGAATATCGGGATCGTTTTCGCCATCCGCGCTGAGCAGAATCGAAATGATCTGCGTGTCGTAAAGATAACCGGCCGGGAAGAGCGGGCGCAGGGGCCGATCGGTCATGCGCGAGGTGAGCGTTTCTTTTTCGCTCGGGCGGCCTTCGCGCTTGAAATAGCCGCCCGGGAATTTCCCGACCGCGGCGGCTTTCTCGCGATAATCGACCGTGAGCGGGAACCAATCCTGGCCTTCCTTGAGGGAAGTGGCCGAGACGGCGCTGGTGAGGACGATGGTTTCGCCGCAGGAGACGATGACGGAGCCGTCGGCGAGCTTGGCAATTTTGCCGGTTTCGATGTTGATTTGCGTGGACCCGATTTGGGCCGTGACCTTGTGTTGCATTGTTCTTTCTGGATGTGCGAAATCCAGGCCGGTCACCCTGATTGTAGGTTTTAAATCCGAAAGCCTCCGAAGCTAAAACCTAAACTCAAGGTGCACTGACGGCCTGGTCGCCGGTTGTGTTCTTGGTTTCGCGCACGGCTCGAGCGGCGCGCGAGGAACGCGAGCTGCGCCAGAGAATGGACCGCGGGTTATTTCCGCAGGTTCAACTTCTCGATTACGCTCTTGTAGCGGTCGGTCTTCGACCGGCTCAAATAATCGAGAAGGCTTCGGCGCGTGGCGACCATCTTGAGGAGGCCGCGGCGCGAGGAATGATCTTTGGCGTGACTCTTCAGGTGTTCCGTGAGCTGCGCGATCCGGCGGGTGAGGAGGGCCACTTGCACATCCGCACTCCCAGTATCTTTCTCGTGGAGCTGGAACTCCTTCATGTCCATCGTGTCACTGCTTTCTGCCATAAACGAAGGGCCATTGTAGATGAAGTTTCCCGAATCGCAAGTCGTGCCTCGCGCGGGGCGGTCGCTTTCGCCATCGCCCCGCGGGGCCTCCTGCCGTTTGCCTACTTCTTACCTGCGTCCACGCCAATTTGTTTCCGATTGCTGGAAACGGACTTCCCCGCGGGCACGGCGCTGAGATCGGCATTGCTTGGATGGTAATCGGGAGCCATCTGTTGGTGCGCGGCGTGCATCTTAGTGAGGTATCCCACCGCTTGCGGATCCGTTCCGGGGAGATAATGGATTTGGCGGAATGCATCGGGCACCGCAACAAGAACGTGATTTCCGTGGTATTCGCCGTTGCTCGCGATGACCGCAACTCCCTTTCCAGACGGCATCCGGGAAGCAAAGGTTTCGCGGATTTCGACGCCACTTGGCGCCGGGTTTTGTGAATGCGACTGCTTGTTGACCGGTCGCGGCGCAGGCTCGCCGCCACGGAAGAGCCATAACGCCAGGACCGAACTTACACACGCTCCCAGGACGATGATGCCGAATTTTGGTAGCCGTTCCATAAAAAAAATCGTTAGGGAAGGGGCGGGTAAACGATGGGGGCAGCGGCGCTTTGCACATAAGTCGCATTCCAGGTGTTTGGAACCAGTTCGAAGGTTCCAGTCGTCGGGAAGAATGGCGGCGCACCGCCGGCCTCCGATGCGCGCTCGTCCCAGAGTTGCGTGAGAGCGATTCCATTCAGGATTCCGGAGGTGTTATATAAGGCCCAGTCGGATTGTTTGTTCTCGATCATTCCGCCGAGGAAGTAAGCGTGCCCAGGCGGACGGGTAAGATTTCCTTCCACCCCGAAGCCGCCGCCGCCGGGCGTTGAGGCGCTGGCTCCCGTGGCCATCACGACCGCGTCGATGTAGATGGGTTTCGTCGGATCATTCGCGATTGGATTTCCATTGAGGTCGGTCTCCTTCACCAGCACGTTTCCCTCGGCGACGATCCCGAGAATATCAGTCACGCTGTTAAGTTGCGACTGGAGTTGGTCGACGTAGGATTGATTGATCCCGCTGCCATCTGCCGTGTAGAGTCCAGGCGCGTCGGTGTATTCAAAGCCCGTATTGCTCATACGGGACTGGTATTGAACATCGCCCGTGATATTGACGTTCCCGCCGGTGGGAAGGTCGGTGCTCGCAAATACTCCGATGGTGAGTCGACCGTTGAGGACACCTTGCAGCGAAACCACGTTTCCCTTGACGATCATGGCTCCATTGACGCTGGAAACGGTCGTCACCTTGGGGGGCCCGTAGGCGGGAGCTCCACTGACGGTTCCGAGGTATTGCCGCACGGTGATCTGGCCATCGCTGCCGGGATTCGACAAATCGATGACGAAATTTGGACCGGCGGATGCCACGTAGCCCGGATAGTTATCCGGCAGGGTAAGACCCGCGTGGTCGCGCAGTTGTTGGGCGCGCACATCGATGTTCATGTCGGTGGGCAGCGAGATGGGCGCCGGCAACATGCGCAAGCCACCGTAAAACTGGGGAGCGTTGGGATAAGTCGGGCTCATGTAGTCCAGGACGTTGACGTAGTTGCTCGAATCGGGCTGGCCATAGACCCCGGCGATATAACTCCCCCAATCCGCGAACGTCCTGACTCCCCCCGGCGCGGCGGAAGTGACTTCGCTTAAACTCCAAAAATTTGTAAAGAAACCACATCCCGAATTGATATTCACGGGGCCCATGAAGACGGTGTTGAGACCTTCGCCGTAGAGGTAACCAGGGGTCCAGACAGGGCCGTAGTCATTGATGAAGCGCTCGTATCTCGCAAAATTCTGTTGGCAGAGCGTCGCCTGCACCCTTCTGGAAACGGACGCATTGCGCGTGGCCGTAGCATCGCAGCTCGGAGTCGCTGTGATGGTCCAATATTTCTGTCCGTTCAGCGTCTGCACATGAATTTCGGTCGTGACGTTCTGAAAGGGGGCGAATTGGCCGCTGGGTAGGCTGATGGTTTGAGTCACATCCGCACTCGGAGGAGTGGGCTGGCTCTCGAACCACGCGATTTCCGAGGCCAGGCCCGCCTCGGCCGCTGTCATGGCCCGGTCGTCCAGGATTCGCTGCTCCTGAAGACGGCGGTAGTTGCTCAGGCTGGCGAGATGCGTCCCCAATCCAATACAGAGAATCGCGACAACAAAAATGGCCACGACCAACGCGTTGCCTTCTTCGCTCCGGAAGGGCCGTTTGGCTGCGGCCGCCAATCGCAGTGAGCGTTTGGCCACTGGTCTATCGAGATGGATTTTGATCATGGGCATTGAGGGGCAGACGCTTTTTTTAATTCCGCGGAAGGCTGCTGGTCGTGAATCGCACCAAGTCGGCCTCTTTCCCGCCGACCACCAGGGTCGGAAAGCCGAAGGTTCCAATATCGAAGCCCACCCGGATCGAACCGTTCACATCACGCCGGAATTCCAGGTCCTGAACCGTGGTCACCAGGAGCTTGTCTGTCAGCGGATTGGGAGCGACGGCGGCGTTGGCAGAATAATAAATCCCGCCGGAGTTCGGGTCACTCGTCGCAGCATAGCGATAATAGGCGATGGGAACGCCGGACGATGTTTGGAGCACGACGCACGACCCGTATTGCCCTTCCGCTCCCGTTGTTCCCTGGTAGTTTGGGTAAATTTGCGCCAACAGAGATTGCTGGATGTCCGCGCTCATTTTGCGCACGGCCCGCGATCCCTGATCCCGCGCGATCATTTCCGTCGCATTGCTTTTGAACAGGTGCAGCCCTTCCACCATCCCGCCGATGCTGATGAGACCGATGATGCTGCCGATCGCACCGGCCACCAGCACTTCCATCAGCGTGAAACCGCCCGGCGCCACGCGCCGGGAAGGCGCCCGCTTTCCTGTGAAATGGTCACTTACGCGTCTCATCACAAATTGGGAAAATCGCCGCAGACTTCCGTGCTGATGGCGTAGCGGAGGGGCGGCCGGGTCGAACCGGCATAGAGGTTCCACTGAATCGTAATGTTGATTTGCTGCAGTTGAGGAATTACCGGGTCGGGCACGAATTCCACCGTCCATTGGCCTTGCGGAATTTTGTCCGGAACAAGTCCGGGCGTGGCAGACGACGTGGAATTGACATCCTCCACCGGCAAGGCCTGCCACTGGCCGGCCTGAGGCACCTGCCAGGCCAAATTTGGGGAGGCCGACCCGAAGCCTTTGAGATAAACCGGAGCCGCCGTCGTGCTGTTGTGAATGTCCGCGTATTGCAGTGATTTGAAAAGGTCGATCATCTCCACGCCGATCGAGGCGACGAGCAGACGCTGGGAAGCAGTCCGGTTCTCCATCCGCATCCAGGAAATGGCTGACATCGTTCCAATCAGCGCGATGGTCAGGACCGCCACGGCCACCATCACCTCCACCAGGGTCATGCCCGAGGCCGAATTACCATAAGACGGCCGCGCCCGCTCCGTGAAAGGGATGCCACCGGCAACAGTTGCATGGTCGGGATTCATACAATCCATAACCACCTTATTCAGCAGGTTTGAGACCATTCCCGGCCCGAAGCGTCTTGGGGAACCATTTGCTGGCCTCCGAGGAATTGCATAAACGCAGTGCCGGCAGGGGATTCGACGCGCAGATTAGGCGTCAGCCGCGATGCGACTTCTCTCCTAATCTACATCCGTCCGCGGCGTTGATAGAAACGGTAACGCTCGAGAATGGACTCGACGTATTTCCTGGTCCCGGGGAAATCGATATTGCGCTGAAAAGCGCTCGCCGAGATCGGCCCCGTGCCGTCCCCCCCGGCCCAGCGTTGCGCGCGGCTCGCGCCCGCGTTGTATTCCGCCAAGGCAAAAGGCGTCGGATCGCGCGCCTGCCGCCAGTGCAACATCGTCCGATGCAGGTACCATGCGCCTACCTCGAGATTTCTCTTCGGATCAAACAACTCTTCCACCCGAAAATTCTCCATCCGAATCTCTTTCGCCCAGTCGCGGGCCGCGATCTCGCTCACCTGCATCAGCCCGCGCTCGCCGGCCGCTCCCAGCTTGTGCGCATCGAACCGGCTCTCCCGCCAGACGACCGCCTTGACAAGCATCGGATCGAGGCCGTTTGCCGCCGAGACCACCTGGATGAGCTGATCGTACTGCTGGAACCGCGCCGGGCTGATCCATTCATAAAGCGTGTAAAACGGATCGCCGGAGCGCAGGGCGAGGAGTCCGATTCCGGTCCCGGCCGCCAGCAGGAGGCAGATGATAAGTTTAAAAAAAAAGCGGATCATCGATTCGTTAGGCGAAAAACCGCGGCTACGTTGGATCGCCGCTGGATAAGTTCGCCGACGCGCGGAAAGTCATGGTCAGAATCAATTCACGCAAGATCGGCCTGAGCAATTTAATTTTCGCATGTCCGCCTTCGCCCGAGTCATCATCGATCGCTCGATCCGCCGCGAGCTCGATTACAGCGTGCCGGAAAACCTGGCCGATCGGGTGGTCGTCGGGTCGCGCGTGCGGGTGCCGTTTCGCGATAAATGGGCGCTCGCCACTGTCGTCGACACGCTCGACGAAACCCCCGCCGAAGGCGTGCGGCCGATCGAAGCGCTGCTCGGCGATCGACCAGCCCTGAGCGCGAGCCTGATCGAACTGGCGCGCTGGATGGCGAATTATTACTGCTGCCCGATCGAGACGGTGATGCGGAGCCTGCTTCCGCAGGTCATACGACGTGCCGAGGTCGGCTGGAAGAAACAGCTTTTCGTTCATCCCGCGCGGATCGCCCCGACGGAGGAGATTGAGAAGCTGCGCAAGCGCGCACCACGCCAGGCGGAATTGCTGGACGCGATCACGCAACTGCCCGCGCCGATCCCCGCCGCCGACCTTCTGCGCCAGACCTCGCTCGATAATTCCACCCTTCGCGCGCTCGTTAGGCGCGGCCTGGTCGAGCTGCGCGAACAGGCGGTCGCGCGCGATCCGCACGGCGCGGAAGAGTTCATTGCCGATGCCGAGCTGGCGATGAACGAAGAACAGACCGCGGCGTTGAAACTAATCGAGACTGCGCTCGAAAGCCCCGAGACGCATCCGCCGATCCTGCTCCACGGTGTGACCGGCAGCGGCAAAACGGAGGTGTATTTGCAAGCGATTCGCGCCACCCTCGCGCGCGGCAAGACCGCGATCGTGCTCGTCCCGGAAATCTCGCTCACTCCGCAGACGGTGGAGCGTTTTAAAAGCCGCTTCGCCGCTCAGCCGGACATGGTGGCCGTCCTGCACAGTCACTTGTCGGAAGGCGAGCGCCACGATGAATGGCACAAGCTGCACTCGGGGCGCGCCCGGATCGTGATCGGGGCGCGGAGCGCGGTCTTCGCGCCGCTCGAAAATCTCGGGTTGATCGTGGTCGATGAAGAACACGAGACCTCCTACAAACAGGAGGAGGCGCCGCGCTACCACGCCCGCGACGTTGCGGTCGTTAGGGCGAAAATCGAGAAATGCGTCACCGTCCTCGGGACAGCAACGCCATCGCTCGAAAGCTACGCCAACGCGACCCGCGGAAAATACGTCCTCAGCCCGCTCACCCAACGGGTCGATCAATGCCAAATGCCGTTGATCCGGATCGTCGATCTGCGGCAGGAGCGCCGAAAGGAAAAAGCGGCGGCGATTCTCTCGGAGAAATTGCGCAGCGCGATCGGCGACCGCCTCGAGAAACACGAGCAAACCATCCTGTTTCTCAACCGCCGTGGTTTCTCCACCTCGCTGCTTTGCAGCAACTGCGGCAAGGCGCGCGACTGCCCGAATTGCAGCGTCGCCCTCACTTTCCATCGGAGTAACGCCCGCCTGAGCTGCCACCTATGCGGGCATAGCGCCGCCGTGCCGAAGCGTTGTCCGGAGTGCGGCCAGGACGCGCTTATCTATGCCGGTTTCGGGACGGAAAAAGTGGAGGCAAACGTCTCAGCGATTTTTCCCAAAGCGGTCGTTAGGCGAATGGACGCCGACTCGATGACGCGCAAGGACGCCTACCGCGAAACGCTCCACGCCTTTCGCTCCGGCAAGATCGATATTCTCGTCGGCACGCAGATGATCGCGAAAGGTCTGCATTTCCCGAACGTCACGCTCGTCGGAATCATCAACGCCGATCTCGCGCTGCATTTGCCGGATTTCCGCGCGGGCGAGCGGACGTTTCAGCTCCTCACGCAGGTGGCCGGCCGCGCGGGGCGGGGCGAAGCGCCGGGCGAAGTTTTCGTGCAAACTTACACTCCCTTCAGTCCGTCGATCCAATTCGCGCGGCACCACGATTTCGCCGGCTACTTTCAACAGGAGCTCGAGTTCCGGGAGCGCTGCGATTTCCCTCCGTTCAAGCACGCGGTCCTGATCACGGTGCGTTCCGAGCATGAGGCGCGCGCGCAGTTTTCCGCGGAGACGCTGGCGCGCCGTTTGAAAGAGGCGCTGCCCGAGGAGTTCACGCTCGGCGCTCCAGCCCCGGCGCCGCTCGAAAAGTTACAAGGTCACTATCGCTTTCACATTCTGCTGCGCGGAGAAGCGATCGTGCGTCTGAGCCGGCTGATCCGCGAAACGCTCGACAAACTCCCCTTCCCCGAGGATGTCGCCGTGGCGGTGGACGTGGATCCGTATCAACTCCTGTAGACGCCGCCCTCTGGGCGGCGCGGGGGAAACGGTACTGACACCTGCAGCCCCGCTGGCGCCCGCGTTTCGCTGAGCGAAAGGTCTACATGAGCGCTACTCGACCACGACGCCCTTCCAAAAGGCAACGCAATCTTTAATGTTGGCCGCGGCTTCTTTCGGCTCGGGATAATACCAGGCGGCCCCTTCGTTCACGGCGCCGTCGATCGCGATGTCGTAATAACTCGCGTCTCCTTTCCACGGGCAGTGCGTGTGCCGGCCACTCGGGCGAAAATATTCGCGTTTGATCGAACCGGCGGGGAAATAATGGTTCCCCTCGACGACGACGGTATCGTTGCTCTCCGCGATGGTGGTGTTGTGCCAGGTTGCTTTCATAGGTGTCTCTTGTTCGAATTATTTCGGGTTGGCAATCCGCTTCACTCCGTCGATGAGTCGCTCCACTTCTTCCTCCGTCGTGTAGCACGCGCAACCGGCGCGGACCAATCCATCCGGGGCCAGGCCCAGACGCTCGACCACGGTGGTCGCGTAGAAGTCGCCGTTCGAAACGAAGACCGCCTCCTCCGCCAGGCGCTGCGCGACCTCGGTTGAGGAAACACCCGCGGCACTGAACGAAACCGTCGGAGTGCGCGGCTCGCCCGGAGGCGGACCATACAGCTTGACGCTCTCGATTTCGCCCAAGCCGTCCCAGATTTGCCTAACGAGCTCACGGCCGCACTCGTGCAACTCCGAAAAGACGGCGCGCAACGATTCGCGTCGCGTCGCGCCCGGAGCGAGCGAGGCGAGAAAGTTCACGGCGGCCGCGGCCCCCGCCATTCCTTCGTGGTTTTGTGTGCCGGTCTCGGCCCGTTCCGGCGCGGAATCCGGCGCGGGGATGAGTTTGGGGAAATCGAGCGCCGCGAGGAGATGGTTCCGGCCGTAGAGCACGCCGATGTGCGGTCCGTAGAATTTGTAGGCCGAGCAACTAAGAAAATCGCAATCGATCTCGCGCACGTCGACCAGTCGGTGCGGCGCGTAATGCACCGCGTCGACAAAGATTTGCGCTCCGGCGCCGTGCGCCAGTTCCGCCGCACGCCGAACGTCGGTCATGGTGCCGAGAGCATTGGAGGCCGCGCCGATGGCCACAAGTCTGGTGCGTTTTCCTACCTGCCGCGCTAAGTCGTCCCAATCGAGCGTCCCGGTTTCCGGAATCATTTTCGCGACGCGAACCGTGACGCCGCGCTCTTTTTCCAGCGCGCGCCAGGGAGCGACATTGGCGTGGTGATCCAGTTCGGTAACGACGATTTCGTCGCCGCGTACGTAGCCACGCCCTAAAGCCCGGGCGAGATGGAAGGTGAGCGTCGTCATGTTGGCGCCGAACACGATTTCGTTAGGCGAAGCGTTCAGGAATTCGGCCAGCGCATTACGCGCGCCGGAGATTATGGCGTCGGTCTCGACACTGGTGGGAAAGGCCCAATGAGTATTGGCGTTGTGGTGCAGCAGGTAGTTGCCGATGGCGTCGGCAACGGTGGCCGGAACCTGAGTGCCGCCGGGTGCGTCAAAGTAGGCAACGGATTTCCCGTGATGGATCCGCTGCAGCGCCGGAAAGGAGTGGCGGATGCCGGAGAGTTTGGCGAGTCCGCTCTCGCCCTGGAACGTGGTGTGGTTCATAACGACCTCGTGGCGGAACCTCTATGAGTCTCCGGTTGAACTTGAGACTTTCAAACGCGGCTAGGATTAGCCCTTCGCGGAAGCAAAAACAGGTCTGACTGAGCCCACCTGCGATCCAAGATGGAAACCTCGCCGGCAACTTCGTGTTGCCGGCGAGGCTCTTCCTTCAAGTCGTATGGGAGCTCTCAGCGACTTGGCCGAGCGGGAGCGAGAGTGGGAGCGGGAGTGGGAGTGGGGTTCGGCAGGTGGTAGGCTTCCACCAGCCCAATCCCGGTGGTGTCATTTACGCCCCGGACGATGGCAGTGAAATTACCCGCGGCCTGAGCGACAAGAATCGCCGATTCGGCCGGATCCGTCGGCGCGAGGCCGGTCGCCAAGATCTCGTCCGCCTGCGTATCCTGCCAGTTATCGTTAAAGAAAATACTCGCGCCGTTCCCATCAAATAACTCCAGGGTTGGATCCTGCAAGGAACCAGGGACACCTGCATTAACCAGGCTTGGCCCAATCGCTCGCAAGAGCACCTTGCCATCATTCGTCCCGGGTCCGCTGATGTAACCACCAATCAGCACATTGTCCCCCGTACTAACAAAGCCGCGGGTGCTGATATTGGCCAGCTGCGAGGTGGTGGTCAGCGGATCGTCAAGATCATAAACTTCCATCAGACCCACGCCAGTACCACCGCCGGAGCCGCTAACAATGGCGGTGTATTGCCCACTGCCAGTAACGCTAGGATCCACAGGGGCCAAGTTAGCAACGATCGCTGATTCCAAGGGGTTGGTAGGAGGAATCCCGGTAGCCATGATCAGAGCGACGTCGGCTGGGTCAGTTTGCGTTTGCCAGTTGTCGTTACTTTTGAGGATCGTGTCCAAGCCGCCGACCATCTGGTGCAATTCCAGCACGGGATCGGCCAGAGCGCCCGCCACAGGCGGCGTCGCGCTGGAAAG
Organism: Spartobacteria bacterium; assembly: GCA_003169975.1. Classification (GTDB taxonomy): domain Bacteria; phylum Verrucomicrobiota; class Verrucomicrobiia; order Chthoniobacterales; family UBA10450; genus Palsa-1392. The sequence continues at coordinate 235,920 of PNAA01000036.1, forward strand.
CGAGGGGCCGATGGCTCGGATGAGCACCGACTTCGGCGTCGTGCCACCGTTAACGATAAAGCCACCGATCAAAACATTGTCAGCGGTCAGCACATCGTCCCTGGTCGAGATGTTTCGCAGGATCCCTGGAGTCGGAGCTGGACTGATGACGACGACATCGAGCGTTAACACCGCAGTGCCGGTGCCAATCGCATTTGTCGCGCTGAGATTAACCTGGAACGTTCCGATCACCGACGGCGTTCCGCTGATCAAGCCGGTGCCGGTGTCAACCGTCAGTCCCGCAGGTAAGCCGGTCGCGTCGAAGCTCGTCGGCGAGTTAGTGGCGGTGATTTGATAAGAGTACGGCTGCCCTACATTCGTCGTCGCGGACAATGCACTGGTGATGGCCGGTGCCCCAGCCGGGTTGACCACGAGCGTTAACACCGCAGTGCCGGTGCCAACCGAATTTGTCGCGCTGAGATTAACGTTGAACGTTCCGATCACCGACGGCGTTCCGCTGATCAGGCCGGTGCCGGTGTCAACCGTCAGTCCCGCAGGCAAGCCGGTCGCGTCGAAGCTCGTCGGCGAGTTAGTGGCGGTGATTTGATAAGAGAACGGCAGGCCTACACTCGTCCCCGCAGACAATGGACTGGTGATGACAGGTGGCCCAGCCGGGTTGACCACGAGTGCTAACACCGCAGTGCCGGTGCCAATCGCATTTGTCGCGCTGAGATTAACGTTGAACGTTCCGATCACCGACGGCGTTCCGCTGATCAAGCCGGTGCCGGTGTTAACCGTCAGTCCCATAGGTAAGCCGGTCGCGTTGAAGCTCGTCGGCGAGTTAGTGGCGGTGATTTGATAAGAGGACGGCTGCCCAACCGTAAAGGTCGCGGACAATGGACTGGTGATGGCCGGTGCCCCAGCCGGGTTGACCACGAGCATTAACACCGCAGTGCCGGTGCCAGCCGAATTTGTCGCGCTGAGATTAACGTTGAAGGTTCCGATCACCGTCGGCGTTCCGCTGATCAAGCCGGTGCCGGTGTTAACCGTCAGTCCCGCAGGTAGGCCGGTCGCGTTGAAGCTCGTCGGCGAGTTAGTGGCGGTGATTTGATAAGAGAACGGCTGGTCTACAGTCGTCCCCGCAGACAATGGACTGGTGATGACAGGTACTATCGCGCCTACCTCAAATGCGAGGTAGTTCGGTTCCCCCGTGCTGGCAAAAGTGGTTTTGCCGCCCTGCACCGTGACCTGGAAAATGAATCCTCCCGTGGGGTCGGCGATGAAGAGATTGCCCACCCCTTGTATGTGACCGGCATTAGGGGGCCGGAATGCCATCCCATGCGGGTCACCGAGCCCTGATGCAAACGTCGTCGGTAGCCCTCCTCCAAAGGGGAACTTCAAGACATCTCCGGTGCCAACGCTCACGAAGGCGTTCCCGAATGCATCAACTCTCAGATCGCGGCCATCGGATCCGGAATAAACCGTTGTTATCGTTCCATCTGGAGCCACCTTGAACGTGCCGTTGGAGGCGGTGACATAAACGTTCATAACCTGGTTTACGCTCAGAGAACTCACTCCCAGAGGAGCGGTGACCGGGACCGGGAAAACACTTTGCGCCCCGCCTGGAGCGACCCTGGTGACTTGGTCACCAGTACTTTCCGAAACGAGCAGGTCAAAGCCGTTCAGCGCGACACCCACCGGAAATGACAAACCGGAAGCAACGGTAGTCCGCGTCATCCCATCGGGTGAATATTCATAGACATTGCCGCTGCCGCCGTCGGCAACGAAGAGATTACCAGCTTGGTCAAAGGTCATACCCTGCGGGCTGTTTAGTGTAAAGCCCGCGCCAAAAGTGCTGAACGAGCCGTTGGGCTTGTAGACCACGATGGAGTTGGTCAGCAAATCTGAAGCATACAAGTCGCCCGGGGCAGCCGATGCATCAGGGGCGAGAGTGAGTGCTGTTGCAACCGCGAACAGCGTGAGGCCGACCTTGATTACGGGGGCGGGGATTGCCCATCGATTGAATGGAAACATAGGGTTTTTTTCGGTGAGGTTAATTGTGTGAGGTTTAGTTGACTGAACTGCCGTTGAATATTGAGTCTACTTCTCGGCAATCGCGATAATGATCCATTCTGAGAGCGGTTGTCTATAATTATTTTCGGGTCAGTCTCGTTTAGCTCGTGGGCGGACGGTTGTCGGGAAGACGCAAGCTGTTTCGACCGACGACCATTCGGGAGCAAGTCTTCTGCTCGCCGTCCGTCCTGGAGACCGAAAAGCAAGCGGCAGGTCGCGGTTCTTCGGGAGTGAGGCTCCGACGCGCTTAAGGGAGATGATATACTTCCACCAAGGCTACGCCCATGGAGGCATCTTTGCCCTGGACGATCGCGGTGTAGGCTCCTCCCATCAGGTTTGCGAGAATGGCCGATTCACGATCATCGGTTGGCGCGATCCCTGTCGCTTGAATTTCACCTTCGGCAGTGTCTTTCCAGTTGTCGTTGGAATTAATCAGCGTCCCGTTGCCGTCGTGCAATTCCAACGTCGGATCCTGGAGTGGATCAGGCACACCGAAGGCGGCCAGCGTCGGACCGATCCCCCGCACGAGCACGCGGCTGCTCTGGAGCGGATCGATAAGGAATCCGCCAATCATGCAGTTGTCCCCGGTATCCACGAAGCCGCGCGTGCTGATGTTCCCCAACTCCCCGGTCACCGGAGCAAGATCGTAGGCTTCCACCATCGCGATGCCGACTCCGCCATCTTTCCCGCGCACGATCGCGGTGTAATCCCCCGGATCCAGCGTGGCCACGATCGCCGATTCCAAGTCGTTAGTCGGCGCGATCCCTGTCGCCTCGATCTCCGCTTCCTGGGTATCTTTCCAATTGTCGTTCGTCACGACCGTTCCGTCGGGCATGTGAAGTTCCAGGATCGGATCGGCCAGGACACCAGAGACTGGCGGAGTCGCGTCGGCGAGGGACGGACCAATCGCGCGAAGGATGACGTCTTTCGGGGTATCGCCGGTAATGATAAAACCCCCGATGAGAACATTATCGCCCGTCAACGCGCGCAGCCGGGTCGAAATATTGAACAGCTTGCCGGGTAAAATCAGCTCGAAGGCGAGAAAATTTGGATTGAAACCCGAGGCGAAAATGCTCCCGGTGCCGTCGGGTGTGAATTCGTGAATCATCCCGCCGGCCGTGTCGGCGACGAAGAGGTTGCCGACTCCAGCCTCCGTGTCGCTATACCGTTTGGGGCGGAAGGCCAGCCCGTTGGGATCCGCAATTCCCGACGCGAAAGTGCCCGTCGTCCCGTCCGGGGCGATGCGAAGAATATCGCCCGCGTCCGTGCTGACGAAGGCATTGAACAAATTATTGACCGCGACGGCGCGACTGCCGGCTGCCGGGAAGGTGGTCGTGCTGTTGTCGGGCGCGATCGTAATCAACGAAGCAGAATTAACGACGTAGACGTTAGGCAATTGAAAGGCGAGACCCGACGGTGTCGCAATCGACATGAAGGTAGTCTTGCTGCCGTCCGTTTCGATTCGCGAAATGGTTTCGTCGCTTTGCTCGGCCACCGCCAGGGCCATGCCGGAGAAGGTCAGGCCCACGGGGTCCGAAACACCGGTGGCAAACGTGCTCCGGGTGGCGTCCGCCGTGTATTTGTAAATGTTGCCGCTGCCCTTGTCGGCCACAAAAAGGTTTCCGAATTGATCGAACGCGAGCCCCTGCGGGTTGTTCAAACCGGAGGCGAACGTTCGCATCGTCCCGTCCAGCGCGTAGACGACGACGGAATTGTTTACCGCATCGGTGGCAAAAAGATCCCCCGCGCCAGCTCGCGCTTTCTCCGCTAACGACAAAGCCGCCGCGCCTAACGAACTGACAATCGCGACCTTGAATGAGATCGCGAGATTTGACCGCAGATTGAATGGAAATAAAAACATTGCTAATTCCTCCCGTCTAAGAACCCAGAACTCGAATCGCTACCGAATTGTAACGACATTGTTATTCATATATTATTTACGCTTGCTGATTGTGAAGTCCTCCAAACAGAATGTCGAGCTTTTTTTTGCAGCCGGACGCATCGATCGATTCGGCCCTGAAATTCAGCCTCGCCCGACCGTCCCGGGCCGGCGCGCGGCACGTGCGCCCCGCGGCACGTGCGCCCGGTGGTGGCGCATTTGTTTGATTGTCAGCCGACGAGCACGAGCGCATTCTATCCACCATGAATCCCCAAATCGCGATCGAGACCGCCACCCAACTAGCCGTTTTCCTCGGGAATCGCCCGGGCGCGCTCTCCCGCGTCTGCACCGAGCTCGCCGCCGCGGAGATTAACATTCACGCCCTCGCCACTTCCGACACGATCGACCACGCCGTCGTTCGCATGGTGGTGAGCGATCCGACCAAGGCGCTCATGATCCTTGGCGAACGCGGCGTGCTCGCACTGGAGAACGACGTCCTGATGATCGAGAGTAACAATGAGCCAGGCACGCTGGCCACGATCGCCGACCGGCTGGCCAAGGCGGGAATCAACATCGAATACGCCTACCTGGCGTCGAGCCCGAAATCGCCACACGGCCTGATGATCCTGCGGCCATCGAACGTCGAAAAGGCGCAGCGCGCGCTGCACGATCTCTCTGCGCAGTGATCCGCGCGCCGCGCTTGCCTAACGAACCGGCCTCGATCGGAATACCCTCGCCGCGATGATGATCAACTTTGGCAGTGACGCGCCCGGGAAGGTGATGCACCTTCTGAGCGCCCAGACTCCACTGCCATGAATATCGATACCCTTCGCTTGGTGCCGATTTTCCGCACGCTCGACGACGCCTCGACCTTCGAAATCTGGAGACTCCTCGCCTTTCGCCAGATCGAGGCCGGGACCGCGCTTTTCCAGCGCGGCGACCCGGGAGACTCGATGTTTCTGATCGAGAGTGGATGCGTCCGGATCAGCGTGAAGGATGCCGATGGTCACGACGCCGATCTGGCCGACCTCGGCCCGGGCGAGTTCTTTGGCGAGATGGCGATTCTGGACAATCAGCCGCGCTCGGCCGACGCCACGGTGACCAAGCCAGCCAAACTCGCCGTCCTCGCGAGAGAGGATTTGCGTTCGTTAGTCCGAAAAAAACCCGACATCGCGCTTGGCATCCTGACGGCGATGACGCAGCGCCTCCGGCGCACCGACAACCTGCTGCGCCATCGCGTTTCGCGGAATGCGAACGAGGAGGATGCGGCTCACCTCACGATGGCCGACCGGGCCGCGGATTTGATCGCGGAGTTCGGCGGAAGCTGGAAATTCATCGGGGCTTCGATCGCCTTTTCGCTCATCTGGATCCTCTTCAATACCTGGTTCCTTTATCATCCTTTTGATGAATACCCCTACGTCCTGCTCAATCTCGTCCTTGGGATGGTCGCGGGACTGCAGGCGCCGATCATCATGATGTCGCAAAATCGCCAGGGACAGAAAGACCGGCTCCGCGCCGACCTCGATTACCGGGTAAACCTCAAGAACGAACTCCTGCTTTCCGAAGTTGCGCGGCGGCTCGAAGCGCTCGAGACCAGCGTTTCCTTTCGGCCTAACGAGGAGCGGGCGTTGCGCGAAGATTGATTCAATCGAGCGGCGGATCCTCCGAGGAAACTCGTCATTTCGTGGGCAAAAAAGCGGCGGAAGGGGTGGGATTCGAACCCACGGTGAGTTTAACCCCACGCTCGATTTCGAGTCGAGTGCCTTAAACCGGACTCAGCCACCCTTCCTTTGTCCCCGCGGCCGGCTCCAGGCCTGCGGTCGCCCGCTACTATGAAATTCCATGGGAGATTTGCAAACCGGAAGAGCCGCGCAGGCCCAAACACCTAACGATAGCCGACCGCGCCTTTCAGACGCGAGCCAGAACCCAGGCGGCCCAACCGGTGAGCAACAGACCGCTCAGACGACTGACCCAGATTTGACCCGGCAGCATTTTTTCCACGCCGACAAGAATGGTGAGCGCGGCGATCCAGAGAAGATTCATCACCCCGAGGACGAAGAGCAAAGCCATCAGGGCCCAGCAGCAACCGGCGCAGAACAGACCATGTTCGATCCCCATCGCAAAAGCGCCTGCCCGGCCCTCGCGCCAGCGCGTAGTGATGAACTCGAGCGGCGCCCGGCAGTGAGTGAGGCAGCGTTGTTTGAGCGGGGTGAATTGAAAAACGCCGGCCGAAAAGAGGAGAACTCCGCCGAGCCACGCGCTTGAACTGGCCATCATGGGGGAAAGCAACGCCGCGCGATGCAAACGCCATTGAACCAGCGCGGCCAGCACGCTGAAGCCGCCCCAAACCGCGACGTAACCGGCCGCGAACACGGTCACCGGCACATACGCCCGTTGATGCTGACGCCGATAACGAGCCACGGCGGCAAAGGTGAGGATCATCGGCGCCGCACTCGGGAGCATCATCGCCACCATCATGATCACCCACATCAGGAAAAGAGGCAGCAGCGCACGAGCAGACCAGGCGGTTGGGTCCAGCTCGGCCATTTGCATGACGAGCCCATCCATCTGGCGCGCCCCACCAATGACGGACCACCACGCGAGGGCCGTCACGAGGGCAAGGCCAGCGCCGACCACCACCCGCTCACGCTTCAGGACCACGGCGAGCGCGTCCACAGGCCGGCGGCTCAGTTCCCGTAATGAATCCGGGCGACGAATCCGGCTTTGTCCGGATAGGAAAACTGCATCTCCTTTTCGTCCACCGAGCCCTCGCGGGCGGAGGCGCACTCGGCTGTTTTGAAAATGAAACCGGTGCCGTGATTGACCGCCACCTGCTCCGGTTCACGTGTGACCGGATTCTTGATCGGTTCGAGAACGATCCGCATGCGGTCTCCGACAGAGACGGAACTTTGCAGGCCATCCATGCGGAAATCGAATGGCACGAAACGCGGTTCGAGCAAAGTCGTGAAGGTCGTGGCCAAAATCTCGAAGGGAAGTCCCCCGGCTGCGCCCGAGCCAATGGCGAGCAACGCTTCCCGCTGCGCGGCGGAAGCTTTCTCATCCACGAAGAGCAGGACGGTGCCGTTGCCTTCGTGGATTGCACCCGGCCACTTGGCCGCGAAGCCAAGCGCGAGTCCATCGAGCGACAATTCCTCGTATTTGCCCCGCTCGATGCGCCAGGCGCCCAAGCCGTCGCACGCGCCCGTAGTGGGCGGCGCAGAAAATTCGCACGGGCAGCCGTAGTCGCAATTGCAAGCCTGCAGATAATCAGCGTCAAAGAACCATTTTTTCATCTCGATCCCTCCCGGTTTTAATCCCGCAGACAAGAATAAGAAGGGAACCGCCCAGCTAACAAGTTTTTTCCCGATCAACTCGCGCGTCTCTCTTCGTCATGAAAAAAACGCTCGCTTTCGAGGGGCCTAACGAATCATTGACCCGAACGCAGAAAATCTTCCCGGCCGCCCGGACCCGGCGCTCCTGCTTCGATTTATGCGCGGAAATTGCCGCCGGCTCGTGCCAAATTTGTGCTTCTTCCGAGAAAGACAGAGGCCAAAAAAAATGTTACAATAAAAGTCTTGATTAGGCCACCAAACTGGCCGCATATGGTGGTTTCCCTGATCCAAGCCCCAATATCCTGTTGTTAGACGCTGTCCGCAGGATATTCACCGGGGGCCGTCAGAGGCCAATTCACCACTATTCACAATATCAACCGCTTCGAACCATGATCCAACTCAAACCCGGCCTGCAACCGTCCACCCTCGCCAAGAATCGCAAATCGCTTTCCCGCCGCGGCAAAACCATGCGCAAAACGAAGCGCGGCTCGCACTTTGCGCGCGTCTTTAGTGACCCGGCGATCTCGCCCTTTGGGCAGTTGGAATGGGAACGCCGGACGGCGGAGATCACCGACGACAGCGGGAAGGTTATTTTCAAGCAGGAAAATATCGAGGTGCCCAAGAGCTGGAGCCCGCTCGCGACCAAGATTGCGGTCGCGAAGTATTTTTACGGCGACATCGCCAACGGCACCGATCCGCACAAAGGCGGCCGCGAGACTTCCGTCAGGCAACTGATCCATCGCGTCACCCGCACGATCACCGATTGCGGGCTGGCCGATGGTTATTTCGCGGACGCGAAAACGGCCGAAACATTTTATGACGAGCTGACCTGGCTTTGCCTCAACCAGCACGGTGCTTTTAACAGCCCGGTCTGGTTCAACGTCGGGCTCTACCATCAGTACGGCATCGGAAAAGACGCCGGCGCCGGGAATTATTTCTACAATCGCGAAACGAAACGGGCCGAGCGCGCGGCGACGCAATACGAGTACCCGCAGGGCAGCGCCTGCTTCATCCAATCGGTCGAGGACACGATGGAGGACATCATGGAGCTCGCGATGAGCGAGGCGATGCTCTTTAAATACGGGAGTGGCACCGGAACCGACCTTTCCAGCCTGCGCAGCACGCGCGAAAAGTTGAGCGGCGGCGGCAAACCGAGCGGGCCGCTCTCGTTTCTCAAAGTCTACGACCAAGTCGCTAACGTGGTGAAAAGCGGCGGCAAAACGCGACGCGCCGCGAAGATGAACACGCTCAAGGATTGGCATCCCGACATCGAGGAATTCATCGATGCGAAGCAGAAGGAAGAACGCAAGGCCTGGGCGTTGATCGAGCAGGGCTACGACGGCAGTTATAACGGCGACGCTTATGGCTCGGTTATGTACCAGAACGAAAATCTGAGCGTGCGCGTGAGCGACGATTTCATGAACGCCGCGGTCGAGGATCGTGAATGGTGGACCCGCCGGGTGCGCGACGGCTCGCCTTGTGAGCGCAAAGAAGCGCGCGCCCTGCTGCGCAAGATCGCCGAGGGCACACACGTCTGCGGCGATCCCGGGATGCAGTTCGACACCACGATCCACAAGTGGCACACCTGCAAAGGCACCGGCCGGCAGAATTCCACCAACCCCTGCTCGGAATATCTCTTCCTCGATAACACCGCCTGCAATCTGGCGTCGCTCAACTTGATGAAATTCAAGGGCGAAGACGGCGCCTTCGATGTCGAGCGTTTCAAGGCGGCGGTCCGCGTCTTCATCACCGCACAGGAAATCATCGTCGACAACGCCAGTTACCCGATCAAGGAGATCGCGGAGAATAGCCACATCTTCCGCACCCTTGGCCTCGGCTACGCCAACCTCGGTTCGCTCATCATGAGCTACGGCTACGGTTACGACAGTGTCGAAGGCCGTGCGCTGTGCGGCGCGATCACCTCGATCATGACCGGTGAAGCCTACGCCGAGAGCGCACGCATGGCCGGCGCGATGGGGCCTTTCCCGGGTTATCGCGACGCGCGCGCCAGCGGTGTGCCGAAGCCGGTCGCGAAGGACAACGTCGCCTCGATGCTCGAAGTGATCGAGCAACATCGTTGCGCCGTGCGCGAGATTCCGGAGAACGAAGAGTTCGGCTATTTGAAAGAGGAGGCCGCCCGAGTCTGGGACCGCGCCGCGGAGCTCGGCGAAGAGTTCGGTTATCGCAACGCGCAGGTTACCGTCCTCGCCCCGACCGGGACGATCAGCTTCCTGATGGACTGCGACACCACCGG
>PNAA01000040.1 GCA_003169975.1 Spartobacteria bacterium
GCTACTTTTCGGACAGCCTCTAGCACGTTGCCACGATTGACGTAGAGTCCGGAGAAATCCGGCTGCAACTGTATCGCGCGATTGATGTCGGCCATTGCGCGGTCGAATTGCGAGCGGTGCATGAAGAGTCGCGCGCGCGTCTGATAACCTCGAAAATAATTAGGGGCGAGGCGAATGGCTTCTTCTGCATCGGCCATCGCTCTCTCAAAGTCCTCCTTAAGGACGTATTCGCCTCCGCGCTGCCCATACAGTTCGGCTGCCATATGGCGTGACGGTTTCAACAAGAGTGCTTCCGAAAAGTCGAAGATCGCCTGGTCATACTGCTTTCGATACTCGTGAGCGTTGCCCCGGGCGAGCAGAGCCGCAATCGCCGGAGTCGTTTCCAGCTTTGCCGCAGTCGCGCCCTGCAGAAATGCGCCGACGACGCACATCGCCACCAAGGCTACCGGGATTCGAAGCATTAACGCGCGGACAAACATAGCTTAACCAGAGCGACTCCGTCGCTCGACCCAGCGACGCTGACGGAGGTGTTGGGGTAGCGCCTCATGCGCAAGTCGGATGGGAGGATTATCCATCGCCTGGCATCGTCATGAGCAGAAATCTTTTCTGCCTATTTCCTGGGGTTGCCTCAAGTATCGGCGGGAAGTGCGGAAGCGGGGTCGGCATGTTTCGCGGTGATGACGCGGAAAGAATAGCGTTTTCAATCGGAGTGGGAAGCTAATTCGGCGGGCGCGGATCGCGGGCACACCCCTGCGCGTGCGGAGCTTTTAGGCGAGGCGCCAAAAAGAACGGGCGGGGCGCCCGCGCTCTCCGGAAGACAGAATACGGAAGCCGGCAGCGGCCGGCGCCAGCTATTTCGAATCGGAGAACTTAAGCCCGGCTTTTTGCACCTCCTGGTAGGGTAGGAGCCAGACGAGCGATTCGTCGTGCAGGTCGACGACCTGGATGCGGTTGCCGAAGGGGTCGTGGAAATCGCAGCGAAAGCCCGGGATCAACTGGAGGCCGTATTTCTTGGTCAGCTTTTTGCGCACTTCCTCCAACTGCGCTTCGTCGCGCACGATGAGTCCGAAATGCCTCGTCCGGTCGGGGTGCAGTTTTTCCACCTCGAAGAGGGCGAGGAATTGGTGCGCGCCGATCTTGAAGAAGGCGTCGCCTTCGCCCTCCTCCATCTTCTCAAGCTGGAAGACGTCCTGGTAAAACGCGACCGCCTTGGCGACGTCGTCGACCTCGATCGCGATGTGGTTGATGCCGTAAACTCGGACGCTCATCGGTTGACTAACGAGTCAAGGTTGACGGATTAACCTTGTGACCCGGGGGTTATCCAGGCCGAGGTCCCAGATCCAAAAGGGATAGAAGTAGCCGGGCTGGCCCAGCTCGACGCCCATGGTTTCCACATCCTGCATCAGGGCCTGCCAATCGGCGTCGGTGCCGGGCTTGCCGTTGCCCTTGGTCACGACCCAGCCGGACGGGATGGTGGCCGAGGCGGCGTCGACCGGGAATTTGTAGGTGTGCCAGCCAACGGGGAGCTTCGAGATGTCGGTGCCGATGTAGTAGGCGTCGACGCCCTTGGTGAAATCGCCGGTGCCGAGGGTGGTGTTGAGGTCGAGGGTGACGGCGCGGTCGGGGACTTCGAGTCCGCTGAAGATGTCGATGTCGAAGGCAAGGGTGCCGACTCTTTTCTGGGCGAAGTTACCGAGGAAGTAGGCGGTGCTTGTGCCGAGCGGGACATACCAGGTGGGGACGGCGGCATCGGCGCTGGCGCGAAGGTAGGGGCCGGGGTTTCCGCCGTCGGGCTCGATGGTGGCGGGGTTGGTGGTCAGGTGCCAGTCGCCGTTGTTGCTGCCGTTGTCGAAGGTCTCGACAAATCCGGCGCACATCGTGGGGATGGTCAGGGAGCAGAGCAACGGGACGAGTTGCCAAAGCCGGAGGATGCGAGTGGATGAGGGATGGATGACGGCGGGCGCCGGGAAATTTGAAATTTGATGCATGGAAATGAAATCCGGCTGCCGCGGGAGAATGTCAATCCTCGGGGTGGGGCGGTGGTTTTTGGGACGGGAATTTGCAAAGAATAGCCGCGCATAGTGCAGGACTCCGGGGAACGCGGGAGACTCGCCTGCTGTGGCACGCGCCTCGCGGGACACACCCCTGGGCGCGCGGAGCTTTTGGCGAGGCGCCAAAAAGAGCAGGCGGGGCGCCTGCGCTCCCCATAATTCTGATGGCGCGCCGTCGTCGAAAGAAAGGACGCTAAGCAGGGCCGGGGTCAGCGCCCCCGGCTACAGGTGTCGCTGTAAAGGTCGGGTGAGACAGGTCGGGCCGCCGCCGCCTTTGCGGCTGATTTCGTTTCCTTCATACTCGAGGACGTGGACGCCAGCGGACTCGAGTCGCGCGCGGGTGATCGGGTTGCCCGCGACCATTACACAGCGGCGCGGCGCGAGCGCGAGGACGTTTGCGCCCATGGTCGCGAACTCTTGCTCAGGGACCTCGACCAGCGTCATGCCTTGCTCCAATAACCGTTCGCGGAATGGGACTGGCATGAGCGGCGAATAGACGGCGGCCAGGTCGCGATCCACCGGACTAACGATCGACATGAGATGAAAGACGTCGCCTTCGCCTCGCCAGTGGGGCAGGGGGACGATGAGCATCTCGTCGATGCTGTCGCCGAGGAAGGCTCGGAGTTGCGCGATGCCGGAATCATTCGTGCGATAACCGCGGCCGACCGCGATCGTGCGCTCGTCCAGCCAGGCGACATCGCCGCCTTCCAGCCGACCAGGCGGCTGGATCGTGCCAAGGATGTTGTAACCGAGCGCGCGCAAGGCCGTTTCCTGCGCGGCAGGCTCGCCCGCGCGTTGCGGCTTGCCCATGCGGCAAGGGATAACTCCGCGATCGTAAACGACCGCGGCGTCCCGGACGTAGATGGAATCCAACCCGACGCCTTCTGCTTTCGGCAGCATCGCGATTTCGCAACCCGAGGTGCGCAGGAGTGCGAGGAAGTTTTCGTATTCATCGATCGCGCGCGCGAAATCCGGCGCGGCGGTAAAGTTCAGGTCCTGCCACTCGGCGGCGATCGCCTTCGGTCCTTGAAACGCGTCGCGCGCGTGTTTAACCAAGAGGCGCGTGATGGCTCCAAACTCAGACTGGCTGGTCATGACCGGCAATCCAGAAGTTGTGCATAACGAATAAAAGAGCGCTGGGTCCGCGCCGCTTATTCAAAATACGGGCGCAATTGCGCGTATCTCTTCGCTCCGATACCTTTGACCCGCTGCAATTCATCCGCGCTTTTGAATGGCCGCGCGTCGATGATTCTTTTCGCGAGGACCAAACCGATCCCCGGTACTTCCTGCAACGCTCCAATGCTGGCGTTGTTCACATCGAGCTTCGCTCCTGACGCCGGCATTTTGCCGGCGGATCTATCCGCGGGTTGCGCTGGTTTCGGGTGAAAGAAAGCGTCGAAATAATCCGAGCTCGCTCCCGGCTGGCTGACTGCGCGGGTATTCAAGCGGCCGGCGCCGATGCCCCAGCCGCCAATCTTTTCATCCTTCGCCGTTCTTTCGAGCTGTTCCAGCTTGCGCCACTCGACTTCCGGTGTGTTCATGCCGGGCGCATCGGAAGCCGCTCCGTAAACGCGTGCCAGGCCGTTCGCGACCAATTGCTCGGCGAGGTCCGCGGTGTCGGCCTGCACGAACGCGAAGTAACGCGGCAGCCGACTGCGGCCGCGAGCGTCCTGTTTGCAGGTGCGGACGGTGAACGGTTGCGCGAGCTTTTGGCGGGTAAAACACTCGCCCTCGAGCCCGATCTGGAGCGTTTGCGGGAGGGTGACCCCGAAGTATTTCGCCTGCTCGGCGACCCGCTCCGGCAGGCTCGCGTCGGTCTCGGGCGCGTCGACAAAATAAAGTCGGAAGATGTATTCCCGACCCGCCGCCCGGACATGAAAGCTGTCGGCATCGTTCGCCGGGTTGGGCAGCAAGCGGCAGTCTTTCAAGGTCACCCAGTGCGTGCTCGCCTGCGCGACTGCGACTAACGAAAAAAAGAGAATCAGCAGCCGTTTCATGAACGAAGAGTTCACCAGCCGGAGTCATTCGTAGCGCAGGGCTTTCACCGGATCAACGCGCGCCGCAAAATAAGCGGGGATGAGTGCGGCTAACGAACAAATGATAAAGGCCGCAATGCAGATCTTAACGACGTCGCTCGGGATCACTTCCGCCGGGATTTGCGAGAACTGATAAACTTCCCGCGGGAAAATCTCGATGTGCAGGGTGTGCGAGAGCCATTGGCTGAATTCATTCCGGAAACGGATCAACGTCATGCCAAGCCCGAGTCCGGTGAGCGTGCCGAAGACACCGACCACGATCCCCTGGAAAAGAAAAACGCCCATGATCTGCCCGATGGTCGCGCCGACCGCTTTCATGATGCCGATTTCGCGCCGCTTCTGTACGGTCACGGTGATGAGCGTGTTCATGATGCCGAACGCCGCGACGATGACGATGAAGAAAAGGAGGAACGCCATCACTGTGCGCTCCAGCCGCACGGCGTCGAAGTATTGCTTGTTCATCTCGATCCAGGTCTGCGCGTACTCCGGCGGCTTGAGGTATTTTTCGATCGCCTGTTTCACACGATCCACGTCGTAGGGATCGACGGTCTTGACCGTGAGGCCATGGAGTGAATCGCCGAGGCCGTAGAGTTCCTGCCCGACAAAAATCGGCACGAGCAGAAACTCCGAGTCGTGCAGATACTGCCCGGTCTCGAAAATGCCGGTGACGGTGAGTTCCTTCGGGAGCACGACTTCGCGCAGATCGTTGACCGCCTGCTCTTTTTCGTCGCCCTTCTTTTGTTCGAGCGCTTTCAGCTTGTCGAGGACCTCGCCGAGGTTGCCGGGCGAATAGACGGTGATTTTGTCGCCGACAGTGACGCCGAGTTTCTGCGCCAGCTCGATGCCGAGCACGGTGGAATCACCCTCGAGATCGAGTTTGCCGAGCTTGATGAATTTGCGCAGCGGAATGACTTTTTCTTCCTCCTCCGGATCGATGCCGCGGATCATCGGCGCGAGCCGGCGATTCTGGAACTCGACGATCACGGGCCCCTGGATGTAAGGGGCGGTCGCAACCACGCCCGGCGTCTGGCGGATTTGCACCGTGAGTTCGCGCCAGTTGCGCATCACGTCGTCGGTCGTGACCAGAATGTGTGCGTCGAAGTCGATCACCTTTTGCTGCAGCTCGCGATCGAATCCGGTCATGACCGAGATAACGAGGATGAGGACCGTCACCCCCAGCGTCACGCCGAAGACCGAGACGAGAGTGATGATCGAGATGAAAGTGCGCTTCGGTTTGAGGTAACGCAGCGCGAGGAAAAGGCTGAACGGGAGTTTCAAGGCAGCGATACGGTTGCCGAAATCGCCAATTTGCCAATGGGAATCGCCGCGGCCCGGTGCGCCCGGCGAAATCTTCGCTTGTCCAGGAGGGCGGCGATGAGCGATAAAGTTGCATGCTTTGGACTATCGTAGTGATTCTGCTCGTTCTTTGGCTGATCGGGTGGATCGGTTTTCATATTCTCGGGGCGGCGATTCATATTTTGTTGATCCTCGCGATCGTCTTCGTCGTCGTGGCGCTGGTGAAGGGCCTCTAGCGGGCGAGGGCTCGGATTTCTAAATCACGACCGTCCAGTTGAGCCGCCGAGCGACCAAGGCGAGGCTCGGGGCGCGATGACGGACGACATTGTCGGGATTGATCTGGGGACGACCAACTCGCTCATCGGCGTGATGGAAGCGGGCTTCCCGATTCTCCTCGCCGATGCGAACGGCGCCCGCCTCACGCCGTCGGTCGTGCATTTCCCCGAGACTGGCGAACCGGTTGTCGGCGCAGCCGCGAGCCGGATGCGCGCGCGGCAGCCGCAATCGACCGTCTACTCCGCCAAACGCCTGATCGGATTGCGTGGCGAGGATCTTCCGCCAGAGCACACGCCGGCGGATTATCGGGTCGTTAGGCAAACCGGGCAGCCGCTGCGCATCCAGATCCGTGACCGGCAGTATGCTCCGGAGGAAATCTCGACGCTCGTCCTGAAAAAGTTGAAGGCCGATGCCGAGGCGGCGCTGGAGCGGACGGTCGCGCGCGCGGTCATCACGGTGCCGGCCTACTTCAACGATGCGCAACGTAACGCGACGAAAGCGGCCGGCGAAGCGGCCGGTTTCACGGTCGAGCGCATCATCAACGAACCGACCGCGGCGGCGCTCGCCTACGGGCTCGACAAGCTTGAGGCGAAATCGAAGATCGCGGTTTACGATCTCGGCGGCGGCACGTTCGACATTTCGATTCTCGAATTGGACAACGGCGTTTTCCAGGTGCTCGCGACCAGTGGTGACACGCACCTCGGCGGAGACGACGTGGATGAAGCGCTGGTCGCGGAGTGCGGATTGCTGATTGCTGATTGGCAGAAACGGGAACTGGTGATCGAAGCCAAGCACCGGCTCTCGACGGAAATGAGCGTGCGGATTGATGTGCCTTTCGTCGAGGGAAAAAACCTCACCTACGAGCTGACGCGCGACGCGCTGGAGAAGATCGCGCGGCCCATCATCCAGCGGACACGCACCCACTGCCTGCGCGCGCTGACCGACTCGAAGCTGGCCGCGGCGGACCTCGACGAGGTCATTCTCGTCGGCGGGATGACGCGCATGCCGCTCGTCAGGCAGCTTGTCGCCGATCTCTTTGGACGCGAACCGAACATTTCGCAGAATCCGGACGAAGCAGTTGCGCTCGGCGCTACCATTCAAGCGGGCATTCTTTCCGGCGCGTTACGCGACGTCGTGCTCCTGGACGTGACGCCGCTGTCGTTAGGCATCGAAACCTTCGGCGGTTTGATGAATGTGATTATTCCGCGCAACTCGACCATTCCGGTGAAAGCCGGCGAGATGTTCACCACCGCGGTCAACCAGCAGCGCGCAATGAAAATCAAAGTCCTGCAAGGCGAGCGCGAGATGGCGGCCGACAATTGGACGCTGGGCGAATTCGAGCTCGAATTCCAGCCGGCGCCGAAAGGGATCGCCCGGGTCGGCGTGCAGTTTGAGATCGACGCGAACGGCATTCTCCAGGTGCTCGCCCGGGACACGAAGACCGGCGCGGAAAAGGTCGTGGCCCTAACGAGCGCAGTCGACGCTTCCGACGAAGCGGTCGAGGCGATGATTGCGGATTCGCTCGAACACGCCTTCGAAGACATGAGCGAGCGGGTTTGGACCGAGACGCGGCTCAAATCGGAGGAAATGCTGGCCGCGGTCGAGCAGGCTTTACAGCTCGCCGGAAAGCGCCTGACCGCAGCGGAGCGAGACCGGATCGAGCAGGGGGCGAACGAAGTGCGCCGGGCGATACAGACTCACGAAACGCCCCGGCTGAAAGCCGCGAATGCCGCGCTCAATGACGCCACGCAGGTACTCGCCGCGCTGATCGTCGAGCAGGCGATGAAGGAGGCAGCGACGACAGCCTCCCAAGCTACCATGCCTAAGATGCGATAAGCGTCCGGTCTTGCGCGGACGAACGGCGGTCTCCGTTTAGCCGATCCAGTGCGCTTACTAGGCCCTGTCGACGACTGGCCGCCACGCATCCGCCGATTGCCATTGACAGTCACGGTGCTTTTGGACCACGATCGCGGCATGATGATTGTTCGCGTGTTGGGAGAGATTTTCGCGCTTTCGGCTCTCGCGTTCTGCACGACCACAGCGATGGGTGATGGCAGTTACTCGGGCCAGCCGCTTATCCATGCGGACTTTAGCCGGTTGGTTCCGATAACTTATCCTTTGGCAACAACCCGGTTTGATAGCCTCAAGCCAACGAGCTATCCAGTTATTCATCCTGGCGTCGCACGGGTTCACATTACTGAAAAGCTCGTGCACCCGACGGAGCAGCCGCTGTTGCGCACTAATTAGTAGCTGGGCACAGCAGGCGAGGGCGACTGGTCGTCGCGGAAAGTTTTGAAAGCGCCAATTATTTGCACCCCCCAACAGTGTCGATAGGAAGCTCTGCGGCATTTAGACTTCCTTTCGGAGGATACCCGGGCTTTTATTAGCCGGCCTTCAAATGTCAAAAACGCGCTCTGCGGTCTGGTTGACGATCTTAGGTGCTCTGTGCCTCGTAGCATTAGCGTTATTCGCTCGTTTCATAGCCCGACCCGCATCCTTCGTTGTGGAACTACACCGTTACGTAGACGAGCGAGAAACTCAGTTAATCTACGACACAGACCACGCGTCGCTCGCTCGGGAAGCAACGGACCTTGCGGTCCAACAAAGGGGAAAGACAAGCGGTTCGCCTTCGGACGAGCCAGTGATCCTTTGGGCGGGACCCGGCCATTCCAAACGCTCTTAAGTTGCTAAAACCGTCCTCGGTTGCGATCTATACGGACCGTGTTCAAATTGAATTTGGCGGCGGTTTGATGCACTTCGGTATTCTAGTGTTTGACTCTGGTATTCGAGGTAACGGCACGAAAGATCTAGGGAACGGAGTTTGGTTCTACTCCGACGACGGTAAATATCCTAACAAATAGCGCCAAAAGTCCAAGCAGAAGGCCGTGGTGTTAAGGCGCGTGCGGCGACGGCTCGCTAGGTGAAGGGGACGGGCTCGCGTTCTGCCGGCGGGTCGCAATCTCATCGAGGAGTTGTTTCTCCTCCGGAAAGATGGAGCCGGCGCGCGCGATCGCGATGTATTGATTGGCGGTCTCGATCTGGTTGTCGTCGTCGAAGAGGAGCGCAGCGTAGACCGCGGCGTGCGGATCGCGCAGTTGATCGGGCGAGAGCTTCTTGATGATCGCGAGTCCCTCGGCGGTGCGGCCGGTGCCGTACAAGGCGAAGGCATAGGTGACCGCGGCCGCGGTGTCGTTAGGCACGCTTTCGTAGGCCTGCTTCGCCAGCTCGCGGCCGGCGGCGGTGTTGCGGTCGACGAGCAGGGCGAGGCGCGCGGCGTCGGCCGCCAAGCCAGGTTCGCCCGGCGAACTCTCGTGCAGGCGCTGCGCGATGAGTCTCAGGTTGGGCAGGTCGTTCGCCTCGCGATAGATTCGGTAGAGCGCATCGAGCGCTTCGCGTCGCGTCGCGGGTGCCTGCGCGACGCGCAACCAAATGGACTCGGCTTTCCCGTTCAGGTTCCACTGCGAAGCGAGACGGGCGAGCGTTAGTTCATGTTCCGGATCCGACGCGGCGGCCGCGGCGGCGGAACCCCAGAGGGCATCGAACTCAGCCTCGGCGGCCGAGTGCCGGGCCTGCCGGGTGGCATACGCCTGGTAGGCCAGGCGCAGGTAATCGTCCTCGCCCCATGAACCGCCGCGGGTCCAGCGTTTCAAGCGCGACCAGTTCTTCGACTGGGCGAGCGAGGCTGCGATCGCGCCGGCGGCGGGCGGATGATTCGTCAGGTCATCGGGCAACTTTTCGCTCCACTGCAAGGCTTCGCCGGCCAGATCGTTCTTGTTCATCCAAACGACCAACTGCGCGAGATCACGACCGTCCCGCGCCGCGACCGGTTTCACCTTGTCGAGGAGCGCGCCGAACTTTTTCGGGTTGAGTTTCCGGTAAAGCTCGAGGCAGAGAAGATAATCGGCGAAGGCGACCTGCGGACTCATCTGCAGTTCCTGCGCGAATTCGTTCGCGGCTTCGACCTGGTTTTGCCGGAGCGCGTGGTTGAGCAAGGCGCGCAAGGCCTCAGTGCGGTACTGCGGCACCTTGCTTAAGCGCTCGAGCTGGTTGCGGGCGGAGGCGCTCTTCTCCGGATCCGGCGAGAGAATCTCGAGCACGGCGAGATTGAACTGGTAAACATCATTTCCCGGTTCGATCGCGACGGCGGCGGCGAAATGACGTTCTTCTTCCGCGATGTTCCCTTGGGCGCGCGCGAGCCAGCCGGCGACGACGTGGTAGGCGGCTTTCTCGCGGTCGGCCGGTTCGACTCGTTCCAGAGCGGCGCGGGCGATATCGAGCTGCCCGAAGCGCAATGCGGCAGAGGCGAGATTGAGCTGGCTATCGAGACCCGGATCCAGGCGCGCAATTCGGGCGCGCCACGTCACGGTCTCGGAGCGATTCTCCTTTTCGCTGGTGTCGGCAAGGATGCGGCAGGCTTGGAGGGAATTAGGATCGATCTCCAGGGCGGCGGCCGCCATTTTCTCGGCCGCCGCGAGCTGGTTGTGTTTGAGACCATCAGCCGCCTGGCTCAGGAGGCGGGCTTCGCGCCAGCGGTTCCACCCTTTGCGCGCGGACGAGAAAGCAAAAAGACCGAGGCCAAAGCCAAGGACAACGAAGAGCGAGATGAGAATCGTGGCGCGCACCTGGGAGTGGCGCTGGCTTGAAACTCGGCTGCGGTGTTTACGGCGAACACGCTTTGGTTGCCCGGACATTGTCCTGTTCCCCTAGCATCGCGCCCCGCCGCTTGGCAAACGCCGGCCAGCCGGCCCGGCCGTGCCTAACGAGTAGACTCGGCTTCGGATTCCGTTGCGACCACCGGGACTTCGTCGATGTTTTCCAACATTTCCTCCCGCAGGCGCGGCCCCCAGACGTAGCGCGCAAGGAGCACCTTGATCGTCGCGGTGAGCGGGATCGCAAGGAGCGGACCGAGCAGACCGCCGATGAGCAAGCCCCAGATGAAAATGGACACGATGACCGTCATCGGATGCAGCCCAACGGAGTTCCCGACGATGCGCGGGGCATAGAAAAAGCCCTCCAGATTTTGCACGACGATGAAAATGACCGTGACCCAAAATGGATGCCACCAGTCGCCCCACTGCGCGGCGGAGATCAGGACGGCCGGGATCCAGCAGATGACGATACCGAGGTAGGGGATCATCGTTAGGGGAATGACGAGCAGGCCGATGAGCGGCGCGAAGTTCAATCCGTAAAACGTGAGAGCGGTGCCGATGAGCAGCCCATCCACGAGGCAGACGAGGAGCTGGCCGCGGAAATATGCGACCACGTAGCTGTTGATCTGGGAAAGGGTGGTCGCGACTTCGTCTTTGAGTGGAGAATTGCGCAGCGGCAGATATTCGCGCCAGCGGCGCTGGATCGCGGGGCGCTCCTTGAGCAGGAAAAATGAATAGATCGGCACCATCACCAGACTGAGGAGAAAGCCCGTCACGCCGAGGAAGCCGCCCACGCTGGTCTTGATCAACGCCCACAGTTTCGTGATCAAATCGGGCAGCTGTTTCTCGAGTGCGGGCAATTGTTTTTGGACCCAATCCTGGATGCGCTGGCGATCGGCGGAAGTGAGCTTCGTCGGCGCGGGCGAGATGAATTCCCCGTCGCCCGGGGGCGGGGTTGCTTTCGGGGTAGGCTTCGGCGTGGGGCTGCCCGCCGCGGGCGTCGGTCCGGCGAGAAGCCAGTTCACCAAGCCGGTGGTCGCGCCCGATTTTTCCGTCTTCCCACCCAGGCCGAAGGTGTGCTCGTAGCGATACATGAGATCGACCACGTTATCGCGCACGTGCACAGTGAAGGTGGGCAGTTGCCGCGCGAGACTGGCGCTCTGCACGGAGATCATCGGCACGATCCAAGCAACCAGCCCGGCGATGGCGAAGAAGGCGATGGCGAAGATGAGCAGGACCGCCTTGGTCCGGCCGAACCCGCGGCCCGCGAGATAAGTGACAACCGGATCGAGAAAGTAGGCCAGG
The DNA here is from genome assembly GCA_003169975.1 of Spartobacteria bacterium. Classification (GTDB taxonomy): domain Bacteria; phylum Verrucomicrobiota; class Verrucomicrobiia; order Chthoniobacterales; family UBA10450; genus Palsa-1392. Next base: position 11,614 of record PNAA01000040.1, read on the forward strand.
ATGGCGGCGATCGCGACCGGGATCAGAATCGGCTGGAGGAACCCGATCAGGTTCGCCCCCAGCCAGACGACGGTGCTGACGATTCCCACCAGGATGACGACGAAGATCGCGGTGAGCGAGGCCCACATCGTCTTTCGTTGCCAGGGCGTTGGATATTTCTTCACTTGATCGGGGAAGCGCTGGCCGGTTCGCCTTTGCTCACTCTGGTTTTAGCCGACTCGATCTTCGCGGCCAGCTTTTTGTTAGTCTGGTCGAGCGCGAGCGACTTCTGCCAGTACTCGAGTGCCTTGGGCATCTCGTTCAACATGGAATAAGTGTCGCCGATGTGTTCGAAGACGGTGGCATCGCCGATCTTCAGCGTCTGCGCGGCGTTGAGCAGCTCCGCGAGCGCCTGTTCGTAATTGCCGCGGCGGTAATGGAGCCAGCCGAGGCTGTCGAGATACGCGCCATTCTCCGGATCAGTCGCCAGCGCCCGTTTGATGTAGTCTTCGGCCTCGTCGAGGTGCGTGTTCTGATCGGCCCACATAAAGCCGAGATAATTGCAGGCCTCGCTCGCGTCCGCCGGATCGAGGTCGATCGATTTCTTGAAAAGTTCCGCCGCCTTATCATAGAGGCCGGCCCGTTCCGCGGCCGCGCCGTACTCGAAAAAAAAGCGGCCATTGATGACTTCCTGGCCTTCGGCCTCGCCCTCGTGCCACGCCTCCTCAAACATCGTGACGGCTTCCTGGGTGTGCTTTGCCTCCCGCAGCGCCACCGCGAGCAGATAAGTAATCTGTGGCGCCGTCGGGAAATGACGGCGCGCCTCTTGCAGGACCTGTACGGCGCGCTCGTTGTCGCGCAGATTCGAGAGGAAAAGCTCGGCCAGATGGAGGTAATTATCCGGTTGCGCCGGATTGATCAAAAGGCACTGCTCGTAACTCGCCGCCGCTTTGGCGTATTCGGCTTTCGCTTCCTTCGCCTTACCGGCTTGCGCGAGCGCTTTGGCGTCCTCCTCCAAAACGCGGCCGAGCAGCTCGTAGGTCTGATACTTTTCCGGATGCTGCTGGATGATTTCCTGGAGCATGCCGATCGCTTTGCCGCGCTGATTGGTCAGAATAAAACCGGTGGCCAATTTTTCGCGCGCGTTAGAATCGTTAGGCTGGAGTTCCAGCACCCGGAGATAAAGCGGGATGGCCTCCTGGACCTGCTGGGAGGCGGCGAAATAATCAGCCGCATCCTTCAGGATCGAAGCATCGCTCGGTGCCAGGGCGAGCGCCTTGTGAAAGACGGCATTCACCTGGCGCAATTCCTCTGGTTTGGGGTCCTTGTCCGGCTGCACGATGAGCGCGAGGTAGAGCTTGCCAAGTTGCGTCCAGTAGGAAGGGTCGTTCGTCTCGACCTTTCTCGCGCGGTCGAGGGTTTTCAGGGCGGCCTTGTGATCGCGCGCGGTTAGCTGCACTTCGGCGAGACGCTGATAACCCTCGATCTCGTTAGGGGCGAGCGCCACCGCCTGCTCGGCATAACGGATCGCCGGCTCTAGCTTCTTGAGATACTTCGCGTAAATGTAGGCGAGCTGAAGATAAGGACCGGGTGCCTTCGGTTGCGCCTTGACCGCATCCTTCAGGATATCGATCGCGCGCGGGTAGTCGCCCTGCTGGGTGAGAAGGAAAGCGACCCGCGTGGCGAGATCGACTTCGCCGGGATCGATGTCCAGCACGCGCTCGAAGGCGGCGAGCGCGCGTTCACTTTCACCGTTGTCCTGGAGATCCAGCGCCTCGACGTAATCCAGCAGCGCGCGCACTTTGCGCTCGCCTTCGGGTTCGAGGGCAAGGTCCTTGGGCGCGTGCAGCACGACCGAGTCATCCTGGGCCGGAGTCTTCAAGAGCGGCGGCTGCGGAGTGGGGGAGGGGCGCCGTTCATCCACCGGCCGCGCGGCCGCGAGCGACAGACACAGAAACCAGCCGCCGGCCATCCAGCAACGGGAGCAGAGATGAGATCGCAGCCTGCGCGTCATGAAACGAATGGTAACGGTGGCGCAGAGGCGGCGCAAACTGGCGGAGGCGGCTACAGGGGTTTCGCTCGCTCGATCACGAAGGAACGCGCGGCGAGAGACTTGTCTCCGCGGGCAAAAGGTTTGTCGCCAAAGTTGACGATCACCCGGTCGCCCGTATCCCAGTCGGTGTATTGCACCGTCCGATCCGGCGTGAGCCAGCCGTGTCCGGTCATCGCGGCAAATCCGATCCGGGACCGGACCGAAGCGAGCGCGCGGTAACTCGCGACATAGTCGGCCTTATGGCTCTCCCAAAGGTGCCGGTCGATGTGCCACATCGGCATGGTGCCGTAGAGGATATTGAACAAGTCCTTCTTCCAGGCGAAGGGACGGCTTTGAAAGTTGGTGTCGCGCCAGACCCAGGTGCCTGCGACATAGTCGTGGAAGCCTAACTGGTAAAGCGGGATCCTTCTCGTCTCATCCAGGGTGACGGCGGCGTCGTTCGCGTAGCTCTCGCCCAAATCGGTCCCAAAGCCTCCGGCGGGTATCTTTAAACCGGAATCGCTATAGGTGCGGAGGGACATGACGCCCTCAAAGAAGTCGACTCCCGGCAGCGCCCAGCTCGGAGAAATGCCTTCCCCGGTGCCGACCACGGTTCCCAGGTCCCGAGTCTTTTGCATGATCTCGAGCCGGGCCTCCATGTTCTGCTCGATGGAGGAAGGATGACTCGGGCTAAGACAGGGGGCGAGCTGCACCGCGAGGGTGTCGAAGTAAAAGAGTTGAACGCCGTAACTGGCGATCAGGGTCTTGGCTTTCTCCAACCAGCGCGGCAACTGATATCGGGCGCAGATCCGATCCCAGCCCCTTGGATTGCTCTCGCGCATGAGCTGCTCGGGCTGGAGTTGACCCGTCAGCACGGCGTCGGGCCAGCCGCGACGGGAGACCTGGAAAAGATTTCCCGTCGGCATGTGATAGGAACCCGCAACCCAACCCAGCCGCTTGATTCCGTCGAAGAGGGCGCGGTCAATCGGGTGCCGGCCGTAGAAGACGGCGATGCCGCGATCGATCCCGGCCGCTTTCATTTCCGAGACGAGCTGTAAGTCCTCCGCCGGACTGCTGCCCCAGAGATAGACATAGACGCCGTCCTTTAAGCTGGCCATCGGCGGGCGGCTCGCCACTCGGTCGCGCAAGGGGCGCATCTCTGGATGCGCCTGGAGAAAGAAATCGCGGTAAGCTTTGGCCTGGGCGACGTAACCACCCTCGGTAAAGAAGGCATAGTTGATCCGCAACGGAAGCGCATAGACCGTCGAGTCGTTAGGCCCGGTGCGCACGTCGGGGTTGCGGAAGGAATCGAGGCGCACGGCGAGGCCCCGCTGGAGATCAGTCAGCCCCCACCACGGTTGGCTGCCGCTCCAGCCAAACGCTTTATTGATCCGGGCCGGCTCATCCAGCGGCATGAGCATTCCTTCGCCGCTCGTGTTCTGGACGTAGAACCAACCCTTGCCCGGCGCCACGAAACGGAACGGATATACGGGCCGGGTTGCGTAGCCTTCATTCGGTATTGCGGCGGTCAGATCGAAGGACGCCGCCGATTTGCCGCGCAGCGCGATCGTCAGGTCGCAGGTTTCGCCCGGTCCCGAAACCCGGCAGGAGATTGAATCAGGGGAGACGCGCAGTCTTTCCGGCGCGACATGAAACCCCGGCTGCACGTTTTGCCGCCAGGTGAGGTCGATGCGTTTGTCGACGACGGTGAGCGAGGCGTCCGCCAGCGAGAGGTCGATGCGCAGGGCGCTGTTTTCCAGGCGTGGCGCGCTGGCCGGATTCGCCGCCGCGGCCGACCAACCGGCGAGTATCCAAGAGCAGAGCAGCCAGGACGCGGCTTTCATCCGCCGGAACCTGTCATGAAACGCCCTGCGCAACAACGCGGATTCGCGCGTCCGCCCTCACAAAATGTCAATCCGCACGGACCGCCCCCTATTCTCTTACCCCAATACTTTGGGACCGTGAGGCGCGCCCGGAACCTAACCTGTTCCGCCATGCTGCGCGAGCGTCGGCCTAGATTGGGCCGCCTCCAAGTTCCTCTTCCACCGATCGCATTGATCAAATTGCTGCTGTCGCCTTCACCAAAGTAGGCACACGCACGGATAGGAGTAAGAGCCGCGGAAGGAAACCTCCACGAGCCACCAGAAGAGGAAGCAAGTCCGAAGACCCAATTGAAACCTACCAAACCCGCTGCCACGCTTGACTCCCTTCATAGGGGTTAGAAGGTTAGAAACCTTCCCTCTATTTATTGGCGTAGACCTCGGCGATTTTGCCGGTGACGTGAAATCTCCAAGGATGCGTCAACTTTCACATCGCCCTTACCACTTTTCTTTTCGCTCCTTGTCCTCTCTCGGCATCACTGCCGCCGATTCTTTGTTCAGCTTCAGCGAAGAACCGCTTTGTCACATTCGCCCCTGTTTGGCCGCGTTCTTCGCAGATTCGGTTCCCGCACCAGCCAAAAAATCTTTCCGCTGACAAGGCGGCACTCTAGGGCTTAGGACAGCGGCCCGCAGGTCGGTAACGAGAGCAGGTTGTCGGCCTTCGACGCATCGCGCGTGGTGGCGAGGAAGAGGCCGGTGGGGTTCTCGGTCGAGATCCAGTGCTTCTCCACCACCAACTGCGAGCGCGACCCATCGCCGCCGGTGACGAAGAACGGGAAGCCGCCCTGGATGGCCCGGATCACCTCCATATTGCTGAGCCGCCAGTCGACGCCGAACACCGTCCCACCGAGCGTATCGATGTGGTGGGCATCGTCTCGCCCTTCCGGCTTGTGGATGCAACTCACTTCCAGTTCGTCGATGACCGCGCCCATGTGGCCCGAAAGCCGCCACTCCCCGGAGTCCTCCCACAGCTGGTCCAGAGCGAAGCCCCAGACCGGCGCGCGGCAGAGCGCGGTCTGCGACTGATAGAACACCGCCGTGCCGATCTTGTCGTCCATGTTGCCGAACGCCGTAAGCCAGTCCCACACGCTCACGTTGTTGCTGATCGCGTCCTGCACCTGCGCCCCCACCTTGTCGGTGAGCGCCTGGATGTCGGCGTCGGTGGGCGACTGGTGGTTGATGTTCAGAGTCGGGATCAGGTCGTCGAGAGCGCTTTGAAGGGCCTCATTGAGGGCCGCGTGACCAGCTGCCACCGCCTCGTCGGAGGTGTCATCCTGCTCCAGCAACACCACCACGCACCCCACCACCCCGGCGACGGAAGTCGAAAGGCTTGGGACCGGTATGGGAGTGACCGTGGTCGACCAGTCGCCCAGCCCTGCCGGTATTGAAACCGTGTCGCCATCGTTGACCCCGCCCGGCCCCAGATCGCCGTGATCGCCGAGGCTCCCAAATACCGTGGCGGTGCCTTGGAGCGTCAGCGTGTCGTCCACGCTAACCGTGTCGCCGTCGATCTTAAAAAAAGCGGTCCACATGTAGGGCTCGGCGCTGCCGAGTTCGCCACTGTGGTAACAGGCGACGGTATCGAGCTTGATCCGGACAGCGACAGGTTCGAGTGCCATAAATTGTGTTTATCAATCCGAAAATTTGCTCACTTTGACAAGTACTATTTATTGGGGCAGGGGGTTGGAGCGGTTCGTTTAGTTTCTATTTGGCCACCTTTGTGTTGTTCGGGCTAATTTAAAAGGTCTGCCTGAAACTTGGAAAACTTATCGCGAAGGCGCGGTGGAGAAATTCGGCTGACGGTCGATAGGAACGTTGTCACGCACTCCAAAATGTCAGTTCCTATTAAAGAGTTCGAAGCAGAAATTAATCGCGTTAATCGTGTCCTTCGCGAGATTTTCAAAGAGAGCGGTCGTGCAGCCGCGTTAGTCGTCGCCGCTGAAATAGACCGCATCGTCCTCAAGATTCTTGAGTCATTCTTGCTGCCTGCTTCTGCCGAAAGTTCGCCCTTCCTTGAGCGAACGGGCCCAATCGAAGCGTTGGCAGTCCGAATTGAATTACTCTTCCGGATCGGGTTAATCCCACCGGCGATGCATCATGACCTACAATTGATGCGCCGTATCAGGAATGAATTCGCTCACGGTCCGACTGGCTTGGATTTCAACCAATCACGGGTCAAAAAGTGGGCTCTCCAGCTCATTGTCGGCCGACAACAGCTTCAGAAAATGGGTTCCGCAAGCAAGCCGAATTCTCCGCGTCGAGACTCAAATCCACGTGACGTATTTCGTCTAAGCGCGTCTATCCTACTCGGACATCTCTCCCTCCTTCAACATCAGATCCCAGCGGTGAAGCCGTTGTGGCCGCAATTCTTCAAGTCCGGTACGTCTCCGCAGAAACCCTCGATGCTTGCGGCGGAATAACGCTTCACTTTGATCGGAATAGCTCAAAGCCGTTACGCGACTGATTACGAAGCCCTCACTGCGTGGGGGACAGTAATTGGCGCCCTTGCCACTTTGCTTGCTGTAGCGGTCGCTCTTTTCTTGGAACCCCTCCGGAGGTGGAGATCTGCGCCCCGTCTCAAAATCGGCTGGCGTGATCGCGATTTAGATACGATGAAGCTTGATCGAGGCACGATTTTCAATGCAACTTAGGACAGCTCTTTGAACGACAGGTTGAGCCAAAAGGATGGATATTCGTCCTCGCAACTGAGATTGAACCAGAGACCGAATATAATGTGCTTGAAGCGGGTGTATATACAGCCCGCATTGTGGCAAGCGCCTTGAACTGTAAGCCTGATGTTTTCCTAATGTTGATTGGCGTTGGGCCGCACATACTTTCAACCAGCGAAATACCTTCAGCACTCTCGATCTCGCGAGTTCCGAACCATCTTATTCGGAAGCTGTTTCCTTCGGAACGGTCCATTGGCAGCTAGCTCAAACATCGAATGGACGGAGGCGACGTGGAATCCAGTGACGGCTTGCACGAAGATCAGCGCCGGCAGCAAGAGTTGCTACGCGGAGCGGCTGGCTTTGCGGTTGCAGGCGATGGGGAATCACCGTTATCGGCAGGGGTTCCGCATCACGCTGCATGAGGATGTGATCGATCTGCCGCGCACCTGGAAAAGGTCGCGCCGCGTCTTTGTGAACTCGATGAGCGATTTGTTTCATCGGGACGTGCCGCTCTGGCTTATTCGCCGCGTCTTCCAAACGATGAAGGAATGTCCGCAGCATACCTTCCAGATGCTGACGAAGCGGAGCGATCGGGTGCAACAGCTCAGCGCGAAGCTTCCCTGGCCACCGAATGTCTGGATGGGTGTGAGCGTGGAAGATAGCCGCGTCCTCCATCGCATCGATGATCTGCGGGGGGTGCCAGCTGCCGTCCGCTTTCTTTCCTGCGAACCGCTTATCGGATCGCTGGCTGGGATCGATTTGCGCGGGATTCATTGGGTGATTGTGGGCGGTGAATCCGGTCCGCATTCCCGGCCGATGCAGATCGAGTGGGTACGTGAAATCTTCCGCGCCTGCCGAAAGCAAAAGGTGCCGTTCTTCTTTAAGCAATGGGGTGGTGTGCGAAAGGATTTGACGGGACGAGAGCTCCGCGGGCGCACTTACGACGAAATGCCGCGACAAAAGGCGGCGTGACCTGTGAGCGGCCGTGGGAATTAAGAACGCTCCGGACCCTCGACCTTATTCTCCGGCCCCTATTCTCTCCTTTCTGAAATCCGAGTCGCGGAGCGGACGAAGTTCCCGTTCGATGGCTCGTCCGCGTTCCGGTATTTCTAGATATTGCCGGTCGTTAGGCAAGTCAATCCTTGCGCATAACGAGCAGGAGATAATGGCACACACCTTGCTCGTTAGGCGCACGTTTCCGACATGAACGTCGGGAAGCCTCGGTCGAATGATGGCCGTGAAGTAAAACCAAACTGGAGGCCACACCATGGCCACAAATAAACTACCAGAAAACCCGGGCCTCCTGAGTGGCCTCGGCGAGAAGATGAAGGCGGGCTTGAATGCTCTCGGCGTCGCTCTCGGCATCACTCAGATCACAGCAGCAAGCTTCGGGGCGCTCCTCGATGCTTTTAATGCTGCGGAAGGTCTATAACACCAAACGCAGCAGTCGGCAGTCGGCTTATAATCTGTTCCACTCGGCAGTGGATAATCTAAGCGACTGGTTACGGGTTGTTCGCAACGTGCTAATGGGTCCCTTTGGCGACCACTGGAATACGATGTGGGCCCAGGCGGGCTTCGTCCAGCCCAGCATTGGGATCCCGCGCCGGTTGCAAGACCGGATCGCGCTCGCGCTCAAGCTGGCGCAGTTCTTCACCGATAACCCAAGCTATGAGGTCGCGTCGATGGATGTGACCGCGGCGAAGGGGACGGCGGTGCGCGGTGCAGTCATCAAGGCGCAGGACCCGCTCCAGACGGCCAACGTGGATCTGAAGACCGCGTCGGGTGTCTTGAATACGGCGCAGCAGGCGCTGGTGGATAACATGCGTTTCCTAATCAAGATCCTAACCGGGACGCTCGGGAAGGATGATCCGCGCTGGGAGGCGTTTGGGTTGAACATCCCCGGCACGAATACGACGCCAGCAGCGCCGACTGGTCTGCGGGCGACGGTGATGGACTCGGAAGTCCTGCTGGAATGCGATGCGACGCCGTTGGCGACGCGTTATCGCTACCGCCGCAAGATCGTGGGCGTGGATGCCCAGTATGTGCTCGTGGCAAGCTCCCTGACACCGATGGCGGTGCTGGAAGGCGGCGCGGCGGGCATGACGATGGAGTTTATCGCGCAGGCGGTGAATGGCGGCTCGCAAAGTGTGGCGAGCGACCCGATCACGGTGACGACGGGTGCGGCTGAGAAACCGGCGACGTCGGACGCGGCGGTTGCTCCGCTGGCGGCGATCGCACCCAACGGGAATGGAAACGGCAACGGCAACGGAACCCTTGCCCTGAGCCGTCTCAGTTAAAGTCGGGGTTACTGTGAAACAAGGGCCCGCGTCGCCGAAAGGTGGCGCGGGTCTCTTTTCTCGGGCAGATGCGGCCTTCTTCGGTCGCAGCTCCTCGCCGCTCGAGACGGGATCGGCGACCCCGGTCGAGGCACTACGACTTGTAACGCAAGCGCTTCTTGTGGCGGTTTTCTTTCATCCGCTTGCGGCGCTTGTGCTTGGAGATTTTTGCTTTTCGTCGTTTTTTCAGCGAGCCCATAGAGGAGAGTTCAGAGGTCAGAGATCGGAGGTCCGATGATCAGCATCTGAAACCAAAACCGTGACCGAACCCGGTCACGCGGAGCGAAGGTAAATTGAATGGTGCGCTTGGCAACTCATTTCGTGTTGTAGCGGCGGTCTGTGACCGCCGTGGATTTTCTTCGTGCGCCTCGCCTCGGCGCTCACAGAGCGCCGCTACAACTGCGCAAGCTCCGCCTGCAAGAGCCCGGCGTGTTCCGCCGGCTTCACCTTGCGCAGGATCGCGGCGATCCGCCCGTCGCGGTCGATGACGAAAGTCGTCCGCTCGGCGCCCATGTATTTCTTGCCGTACAAGCTTTTCTCGACCCAGACGCCGTAGTCGCAGACGATTTTTTTCTCGGGATCGGAGAGCAGAGGGAAGGGGAGTTGATATTTTCCGATGAACTTCCCGTGACTCGCGGCCGAGTCGATGCTGACGCCGAAGATCGCCGCCTTTCCGTCGAACTCGCTCCACGCGTCGCGCAACCCGCAGGCTTGCGCGGTGCAACCCGGCGTGTCGTCTTTCGGATAAAAATAAAGCGCGACCGGTGCGCCGCGGAGTTCTTTCAGCCTAACGACCTGGCCGGCGCCGTATTTTCCGCCGATCGCGGTGGCGGTAAAATTCGGCGCCGGATCGCCGATGGCGAGTGGGGCAAATTCAGTGCTCATTTCTCGAAGAAGATAATCAGCACGCCGACGGCGCACAACAGGATGCCCATCACGCCGGCCTCGTATTTCTCAAACGACCGCAACTTGACCTGTTCGATTCCGGTGAGAGCGAGGGCGGTGAAAGCGACCATCCCGGCGATCGTGGCGACGGTGAGGATGATGGTGAGGAGCGCGAACCCGTGCCAGCCGTAGCGCACACCGGAGACGTAGATCGGGACAAACGCTTCACAGGGCGAAAAGGTGAGCAGGGCGAGCAGGCTGGCGATGGCGGCGAGATCGGATTTGGAAAGCGACAGCCGCTTTTCGCCGTGGTCGTGCCCCTCGTGATGATGATCATGCGAGTGGCCCTGGCCCAGATGCAGATGGGTGTGCGTGTGCCCGGTTAATTGCCGGATGACGTAGAAGAGTCCGAAAAGAATGAGCGCCCCGCCCGCGATCCGCGGGAACCACATTCCCACGCGATCGCTCAGCGCGATGCCGAGCCAGGCGACGATGAGGCCGAGGGCGGCGGTAAAAGTGGCGTGCCCGCTGGCCGCGACCGCCGTGATGGCGAGCGTTTTCGGCCGGCTCCATTTTTGGGCGCGGGCGGTGAGCACGAAAGGGAGCCAATGGGTGGGAATCGCCGCGTGGAAAAACGCGATGGTGAAGCCGGTGACGGCGATCGTGGTGAGAACGGAGTCGGTCATCGAAGCAATTGCAGCGGATTGGTGTGCTTCAATTCGTCGCCGTCAAAAAGCGGGATAAATCGGGCTGCAGGGATTTGAACCCTGGACCTCCTGCACCCGAGGCAGGCGCTCTACCAAGCTGAGCCACAGCCCGAAGTTTTTTGCCGCGCATTCCTCCCAACCATCGGGCCGGGGGAGACGCAGCGCCCCTACTTCGCGCAATTCGCCGAGCCTGGCAAGTGATTCAATCGGGACGAGAAATCCGTTGACAACCCTCCGGCTGCACGCATTATCCGAGTCCGCTTGCGGCGACGATGCTTGCTTCGATTTCCACCTCTTCAGCCCTAACGAACGGGTCGCCGATGATCCTGCAATTTGCGTCGGAACCCGGCCGTTCCGTCCGCTCCTTGAGAAATATGACCGCCCAACTCCTGCTAGAAGCAGCCAAAGTGATCCCGAACCAGCAACTCCTGATCAACGTGGTGTCCAAGCGGGTCCGACAGCTCGGCATCGGGCATCGTCCGCTGGTTGAAGCGACCCTCAAATCCTCCCTCACCGACATCGCCCTGAAGGAAATCATCGCTGGCAAGCTCACCTACGAGGAGCTGAAAGACACGCCCTCCGAGGCGTAATCTCGTCTCGCGTGCCGGTCCGCGCCGACCATGCCCGCTGAGACCATTCTCAATCGTAAGGCGCTGCGCGATTTCCACATCCTCGAGCGCTTCGAGGCGGGGGTCGAACTCAAGGGCAGCGAAGTCAAGTCGATCCGCGCCGGCAAGGCGAATATCGGCGACGCCTTCGCCCGGATCGAAAAAGGCGAGGCCTTTCTCTACGGCGCCGACATCCAACCGTATGAGCGCGCGAGCCACGAAGTGCCGGCCCCGAAACGCGTGCGCAAACTGCTTTTGCACCGGCGCGAAATCGACAAACTTTACGGCCTAACGAATATCGCGGGCCGGACGCTCGTCATCCTGAAGCTCTATTGGAAAAACGGGCGAATCAAAGCCGAGATCGGCGTGGCGCAGGGCAAGGAAGCGCGCGACAAGCGGCTCGACCTGAAAAAACGCGCGACCGATCGGGAGACGGCGCGGGAAGTGGCGCGCTTCAATAGGAAACACAGGTGATGGAGAGTGACGAGTGCTGAGAGGCGGCAACTTGTCAGTTGGCCTCCTCTGCGGGACACTCGTCACTCTTCTTCATGTCCCCGCTCCTGCTCATCTTCCTCACCGTCTTCATCGACATGGTGGGGTTCGGCATCATCATCCCGGTGCTGCCGCTTTACGCGGAGCATTTCCACGCCACCCCGGTGCAGATTGGCTGGCTCACCGGCATTTACTCCGGGATGCAGATTATCTTCATGCCGCTCCTCGGCCGGCTCTCCGATCGCGTCGGGCGGCGCCCGGTGCTGATCGTTAGTCTGGCCGGCACCGCGATCGGATTTCTGGTCATGGGTTGGGCGACGTCCCTCCCGCTCCTGTTCATCGCGCGCATCATTGATGGGGCGACCGGCGGCAACATCTCCACTGCCCAGGCTTACATCGCCGACATCAGCACGCCGGAAAATCGCTCGCGCTCGATGGGCGTGATCGGCGCCGCCTTTGGCCTCGGCTTCACCTTTGGCCCGATGATCGGGGGAATCATGAGCCACATTTCCTACGGCGCGCCCTTTTATTTTGCCGCCGCGCTCGCCGCCGCGAACGTGGTCCTGCTCTACTTCATCCTGCCGGAAAGTCTTTCGCCAGAGTACCGCTCGCAGCCGCATGAGCGGACCCGCCTCGCGGAAGTTTTTCGGCACGGTCGCGGTCGCATGTTCGGCACGATCGTCGCCACTTATTTCTTCACCATCACCGGCTTCGCCATCATGACGACGCTCTTCGCCCTGTTTACCGAAAAACATTTCGGCTTCGATGCGCGCCAGACCGGCTACTTGTTTGGTTTCATCGGAATCATCAGCGTCATTCTGCAGGGCGGTTTGATCGGCCGGCTGATCCGGATTTTCGGCGAAACCGCGCTTGCCCGCACCGGTCTGCTTTTGCTGGCCGTCGCGATGGCGTTCCTGCCGTTTGTGCCCACGCTGCCGATGTTGCTCCTCGCTTGTGCCGTGCTCGCCATCGCCAACGGGCTGGCCAACCCGACGCTCAACGGGCTCGCTTCGCAGATGATCGATCGCAACTGGCAGGGACGCGCGCTCGGACTCATGCAATCAGCCGGGAGTGCCGGACGGCTCATCGGTCCGCTCATCGGCGGCTGGTTGCTCATGTTTGATCTCGGCCGGCCGCTCACTCGTTATGCGCGCACGCCGTTCTTCGCCAGCGCGGTCATTCTGCTGGTGGCGTTCGCCCTCGCTTTCAGCGTGCGCAAACCGAGCGCCGACCGCACTCCCGAGGCCACGCCAGTCGAAGCCGATGTATAGTCAGGCATGAAGCGCTCTTTGTTGCTCACCCTCGGTGGAATCGGTGTCGCGGCCTGGGCCGTCTCGCGTCTCACGCGCCGCGATTTTTCTTTCGCCGGCAAATCCGTCCTCATCACCGGCGGCTCGCGCGGGCTGGGCCTGACGATCGCCCGCAGGATCGCAGCGGAAGGTGGACGGGTCGCGCTCCTGGCGCGCGATGAAGACGAGCTGGCGCACGCCTGCGCCGAGCTGCGCGCGCTCGGGGGCGAAGCGCTGGCCGTGCCGTGCGATCTGCTCGACCGTGGACAGTCGTTAGGCGCGATCGAGACCGTGGTCGACCGTTTCGGCGGGATCGACGTTTTAATCAACAACGCCGGCATCATCGAAGTGGGTCCGCTCGACAACATGCGGCGCCAGGATTTCGAAAAATCGATGCAGCTCCATTTCTGGGCGCCTTTCAATTTGATCCGGCAGGTCATTCCGCACATGCGCCGGGCCGGAGGCGGTCGCATCGTGAACATCGCGTCGATCGGCGGCAAGGTGGCCGTGCCGCATCTCGCGCCCTACAGCGCGAGCAAGTTTGCGCTCGTTGGGCTCTCCGATGCGTTCCGGGCCGAGCTCGCGCGCGAGGGGATCCGCATCACCACCGTCACGCCGGGAATGATGCGGACCGGTTCGCAGGTGAACGCCACCTTCAAGGGCGATCACGGCGCAGAGTTTACCTGGTTCTCGCTCTCGACCGCGTTGCCCTTCGCCGCGGTGAATGCCGAGCGGGCCGCGGCGAAAATTGTGGCCGCCTGTCGCCGCGGGCAATCGTCCCTCATCATCGGTCTGCCGGCGCGCGTTGCGATCATCGGCAACGCCATTTTCCCGAGCCTCACGGGGGAGATGATGAAACTCGTCAACCGGATGCTTCCCGGTCCGGTCGGAGTGGAAGGGGACGAATTGAAATCCGGCCGCCAGGCGCGCGTTGCGCAGCGGGTCCCCGGCTGGCTCGGTCGTCTGGGCGACGCGGCGATCGGACGCCGCAACGAAACGTGATTCGGGGGCGGTGCGAGCGAAGCGCCTTTTCGTTAGTCTCGCGCTGCCGGAATCGGTCGCGCAGCTTCTCGTTAGGCTGAATCCGCACCGACGCGGAGTCCGCTGGCTGAGCGCGGAGCAAATCCACCTGACGCTCGGCTTTCTGGGCGACGTGGCCGCCGACGCGGAGGAAAAACTGCGCACGCAGTTGAGCGTCATCCGCTTTGCCGCTTTTTTTCTTCCGGTTCGCGGTCTGGGCGTTTTTCCGGGGAAAGGCCGCCCGAAAATCATCTGGATTGGGGTCGGCGCCGGGCATCCGCATCTCTTCCAACTGCACAAGAGAGTCGCGGACGCGGCGCTGGCGGCCGGACTCGAAGCTGATCTTAGTCCCTGGCATCCGCACATCACGCTGGCCCGTTGCCAGGACGTTTCGGCAGAGTCGATTCGTCCGTTTCTCCGCGCGCAGGCCGACTTCGACGCCGGTCTTGTGCGGATCGATTCGTTTCAGTTGAAATCCAGCCTGCTCCTGGCGTCCGGCTCGATTCACACGACGGAGCTGGCGGTGCCGGCGTTGTAGACGCTTCGCTGTGCGAAGCGCGCGGCGCGGCGCCGCTCGCTCTCCCTCCCTCTTTTCTGCCGCACGCACACCCGCGCTTCGCACAGCGAAGCGTCTACAGTTGCAATCTGCGCACGACCTTCCTATACCGGGCGGATGAAACGTGCCTTTTTTCTTCTCTGGGCAATCTGCGCGCCTTTTAGCCTAACGAGCACTTTCGCGGCCGACGTGCCGCCGGCCACGATCGCGCTCAAGGCCGCGCGCCTTTTCGACGGCAAGACGAAGACGCTCCTGCCTAACGGCGTCGTCATTGTCACGGGCAACACCATCACCGCCGCGGGCAGCAATCTGCCCATCCCGGGCGACGCCCAGATCATCGACCTCGGCGACGCGACTCTCTCGCCGGGGTTCATGGACGCGCACACGCATCTCACCTTGGATTATTCCGGTAACTATAACGAGCGCCGCCTCCGTTCCCTCGATGAGAACGTTTCCCAGATCGCGCTCGAAACGATCCCGCATGCGCGCGCCACGCTCGAAGCCGGCTTCACCAGCGTGCGCGATCTCGGGAGTTGGATTCCAAACTCGCACGATTTTCCCGATGTCTCGCTCCGCAACGCGATCAACGAGGGCGTCATCCCTGGCCCACGAATGCTTGTCGCCACTCACGGGATCGGCGCCACCGGCGGCCATTTCGACGGCACGAACGGATTTCGCGACCTGCTTTTCGGCGCCGAACCGGATTGGTCCAACGGCATTGCGGACGGACCGGATGCGATTCGCAAATCGGTCCGTTACGAAGTGAAGAACGGCGCCGATGTGATCAAGGCCGCCGTCTCGGGCGGTGTCCTCTCGTTAGGCGATGAGGTCGATGTGCCGCAATTGGATCCGGCGGAAATGGCCGCGCTGGTCGATGAGTCGCATCGGTTGCGGAAAAAAGTGGCGGTCCATTGTCATGGTGACGCCGCTGCCAAGGAAGCCATCAACGCCGGCGTCGACTCGATCGAGCATGGCTCTTTTCTCAAACCCGACACGCTGGCCTTGATGAAGCAAAAAGGAACCTATCTGACACCCACTTTGATGGCGTCCGAGTGGGTCATGAGCAAGATCGGCCAGTATCCGCCCGCGATTCAGGCGAAGGGAAAAGCGGCGACCGAAGCACGCTCGGAGATGTTTCGTAATGCGGTCAGGATCGGCGTGAAGATTTCGTTCGGAACCGATGCCGCCGTCTTCCCTCACGGGATGAATGCGCAGGAGTTCGCGCTCATGGTCGGTCTCGGGATGAAGCCAATCGACGCGTTGCTCAGCGCGACCTCGGTCGACGCGGAACTCCTCGGCGTCGCGAGCAAGCTCGGCACCCTTGAAAAGGGCAAGCTCGCCGACGTCATCGCAATGCCCGGCGATCCAACCACCGACATCACCGTCACCGAGCGCGTTTTCTTCGTCATGAAGGACGGCAAGATCGTGAAGAACGAGGCTAAGCCGTGATTGATGAATAGTGAATAGTGACTGGTGATATGTGAATAGAACAAAACCATTCACGATTCACTGACCACCATTCACTATTCCCAGCATGAGATTCGAGAATCAGGTCGCAGTCGTCACCGGAGCGGGGCGGGGAATCGGCCATGCCATCGCCGTTCGTCTGGCCAGCGAAGGCGCGCGCGTTGCCTCCGTCAGCCGGAGCGAGGCGAATGCGCAGCGGACCGCCGATGAGATCAACGCCGCCCACGCTGGTGCGGCGAAGGCGTACGCGGTCGATGTTGCCGATCACTCCGCCGTGCAGGCGACCGCGGCGCGCATTCTCGAGGACTTCGGGCGCATCGATATCCTGATTAACAACGCTGGGGTGACGCGCGACGGCCTGAGCATGCGAATGTCGATCGAAGATTGGGAAACCGTCATCGACACAAACTTGAAGGGCGCGTTCAGTTTCACCCAGGCGGTCATGCGTTCGATGATTAAGGAGCGCAGCGGGCGGATCATCAACATCAGCTCGATCAGCGGCCTGACGGGCAACGCCGGGCAGGCGAATTACGCGGCGAGCAAAGCCGGGCTGATCGGCCTAACGAAATCGCTGGCCCGCGAGCTGGCCAGCCGCGGCATCACGGTGAACGCCGTCGCGCCCGGCTTCATCGTGACCGACATGACCGACGTCCTGCCGGAGCAGGTGAAGGAAGCCATCCTGGCGAAAATCCCGCTCGGGAAATTCGGCGAAGGTGAAGACATCGCCGCGGCGGTCGCGTTCCTCGCCGCGCCGGAAGCGAAGTACATCACCGGCCAGGTGCTGGCGGTCGATGGCGGGATGGTGATGTAGCTGTAGACGCTTCGCTCTGTGAAGCGCGGGAGAAATGCCTGCTGCTTCCGCGACGCCTCGTCGCGAGCCGAGACCCGCGCTTCGCAGAGCGAAGCGTCTACAAGCGAGCACCAAATCTGCTTCTCAAAGACTAGCTCTCAGTGAAATCCATCTCATTTATCGCTCTGGTCGTTGCGGCCTGGTTCGTCTATGGGCGGATCAACGCCCCGCTCACCTATCCACCCGGCGTCCTCATTGCCAGCGAACCACTGCAGACGGATGCCACCCCTAACGACACCCCATTCGAGGATGGAAAGTTTCATCTCAAGCCCCTGGCCCATTTCGCGATCGACGCGCGGGTCCTGCATCAAAAAATCTATCGCTACGATCGCCAGGCGGCCCTCGTGCCGGTGGATCTCGCGGTCGGCTGGGGACCGATGTCAGACCAGGCAGTGCTCAATCAACTGGAGATCAGCCAAAGCGCGCGTTTTTTCTGGTATCAGTGGCAGCACCAGCCGCCGATCGCGCCCGAAGAGATTATCTCGCACGCGACCAACCTGCATCTGATCCCGTCGAGCAAAGCGTTGGAGTCCCAATGCAAATCGCTCCATGCCGGTGAGCTGATTCACCTCTCCGGCTTGCTCGTGGAAGCAACCGGGCCGGACATCGGCACCTGGCGCAGCTCGCTCACTCGTACCGATACGGGGAACGGCGCCTGCGAGCTGGTCTGGGTCGAGGAGATTCACAAGCTGGCGCGCTAAGGATGTGGACGCTTCGCTCAGCGAAGCGTGGACGAAGCATCGCCGTCATCAAGCGAGGTCATCGCGCTGGGCCGCGCTTCGCTCAGCGAAGCGTCTACATCCGGTTGCGAGCGCAGCCCTTCCGCTTCATCATGCTGCATGAGTATCGAAAAAGCGACTTTTGGCGCCGGTTGTTTTTGGGGCGTCGAGGAATTATTTCGCAACATCAAGGGAGTGACCGCAGCGACGAGCGGTTACGCCGGCGGCACAACCAAGAATCCGACTTACGAAGACGTCTGCAGTCACGCCACCGGCCATGCGGAAGTGGTCGAGGTTGAGTTCGATCCGGCGCAGGTCAGCTACGAGCAACTATTGGATATTTTCTGGAGCAATCACGATCCTACCACTCGTGATCGTCAGGGTCCCGACATCGGTTCGCAGTATCGGTCGGTTGTTTTTTATCACTCGCCGGAACAGCAAGCGACGGCCGAGGAGAAGAAGGCGGAGCTCGACCGAAGCGGACGTTTTCGTCGCCCGATCGTGACGCAGATCGAGCCGGCGCCGCCGTTCTATCGCGCGGAGGAATATCATCAGCGTTATCTGGAGAAGCACGGGCGTTCGCATTGCTCGATCTAGGGGACGCCGCCTTTTTTCCCGATGCAGCGCGACGTCATTCGAACGAAGAATTTTGTTGCTGCCGCCGCCGGAATCATTCTCGAGGAGGCGCGGGCAGCGCTGGCCGAGCGGGGCGAATTCCGGGTCGCCCTCTCAGGCGGGAATACGCCGCGACCGGTCTACGCGGAGTTCGGCCGGATTGCGCGCGACCTGTCCTGGGAGCGCGTTCGGTTCACCTTTGGCGACGAACGTTGCGTGCCGCCGGACGCCGCCACGAGCAATTATCGGATGGCGCGCGAATCATTGTTCGAGGCCTGCGCCATTCCGGAGAAATCGATCATGCGAATGCGCGGGGAGATCGATCCGCCGCTCGCGGCACAGGAATATGAGGACGCGCTCGCGCTCCTCGCGTCTCAGCATGGCGAAACCATCTACCGGCATGATCTCACCCTCCTGGGAATGGGCGACGATGGGCACACCGCCTCGCTTTTCCCAGGAACGGCGGCGCTGGAAGAGCAGGTCCGGCGGGTGGCGGCAAATTTCGTGCCGAAGTTCGCCGCCTGGCGCCTAACGATGACGCTGCCGCTCCTCAATCAATCGCGGCGAGTCCTGTTTTTGGTCAGCGGCGACAAGAATCGCCAGTTGCTCGAGCGCATCCTGGCTGGCGACTCCGAGTTTCCCGCCAGCCGGGTGGAGCCGGCCAACGGACAACTGAGTTGGCTGATCGGCGAACGCGCCTAACGAAATGGCGGCGCGAACTGTCTTGGTCACCGGCTCGGCCGGGTTGATCGGCTCGGAAACGGTCAGACGTTTTGCGGGAGAGGGCTGCGCCATTGTCGGGATCGACAACGACATGCGGAAGCAATTCTTCGGCGCAGAAGCGTCCACCCGGAAAACGCGCGATGAGTTACTGGCCAGCGTGCCCAACTATCAGCATCACGAAATCGACATCCGCGATGCCGGCGCGGTGAATAATCTCTTTCAACAGCACGGGCGCGGGCTGGCGGCGATCGTGCATACCGCCGCGCAGCCGTCGCATGACTGGGCGGCGCGCGATCCGCAGATGGATTTCACGGTCAACGCCAACGGCACGCTCAACCTGCTCGAAGCGGCACGAAACTTTTGCCCGGAAACACCGTTCGTCTTCACCTCGACGAACAAAGTCTACGGCGATACGCCGAACCAACTGCCACTCCGCGAACTGCCCTTGCGCTGGGAGATCGAGCCCGGCCACGAATACGAGCCCGGCATCTCGGAGAGCATGAGCATCGACCAGACGAAGCACTCGCTCTTCGGCGCGTCGAAGCTCGCGGCCGACGTGCTCGTGCAGGAATACGGCCGTTATTTTGGCATGCCGACCGTCTGTTTTCGCGGGGGTTGCCTAACGGGTCCAGCGCACGCCGGCACGGAGCTGCATGGATTTCTCTCTTACCTGATGAAGTGCACGGTGAGCGGGCGGCCCTATCGCGTCTTCGGCTACAAGGGCAAGCAGGTGCGCGATAACATTCACAGCTTCGACCTGGTCGAGGCCTTCGCCGCGTTCGTTAGGGCACCGCGGTTGGCGGAGGTTTACAACATCGGCGGGAGCCGCCACTGCCATTGCTCGATGCTGGAGGCGATCGAGCTCTGCGAGGAAATCAGCGAGCGCAAACTCTCCTGGGAGTACGTCGAAGACCACCGGATCGGCGACCACATCTGGTGGATCAGCGACGTGCGCAAATTCCAGGAGCATTATCCCGAATGGAAGTTCCGTTACGGTCTGCGCGAAATCCTCGCGGAGATCCACGCCGCATTGTAGACGCTTTGCTTTGCGAAGCGGGGTCTCGACAGTGCGCGCCGGGAAGATGATTCGCCGTCGCTCCATCCTAAACGACCGCGGTTTTCGGCCGGACGGCAAGGGCCAATCGCCCACCGCACCGCGCCGGCGCGACCGCGTCGCCAAGTCGAATCGCCCCAAAGAAGCAGTCGAGCCTTGACTTTTTTGCGTGCGACCCGGTATAACCTTTATTCGTTGGGCCGATGCCTCAGCGATCCACTATGATGCAAACAGCACTCCTCAAAAATCCTATCCACTCCCTTAACCTCCTCGCCCTGGCCCTCGGAATCACCCTGACTCTCGCCCAACCTTGTCCGGCCGCGCAGTTGGTGTTTTCCAGCACGGGCGGACTCGCAGTCGCGCGCGCTTCCCACACCGCAACCTTGTTGCTCGACGGCCGGGTCTTCGTCGCCGGAGGCGTGAAGGGACTCGGAGCTTCAGTGGGCAGCACAGAACTTTACGACCCCGTGAGCGGGACGTGGTCGTCCGGCCCCAATCTCCCCATCGCCCTGGCCGCGCACACCGCGACTCTGCTGCCGAGCGGGCAGGTGTTGATCGCCGGCGGGAAAGACAAACGTGGCCAGCTCGTGTCGATCGCGGAACTCTACGACCCGGCCACCAATACTTTCACGCCCACCGCCAATCTCAACGGTGCGCGCGCGTATCATACCGCGACTCTCTTGGCCGACGGCAATGTGCTGGTCGCAGGTGGCGTCGGCGACGGCGGCGCACTCGCGACGGCAGAACTTTACAACCCGACCAACGGCACCTGGATATCCACGGGCAACCTCTTGACCGTTCGATCTTCCCACACGGCCACTTTGCTCGCCAGCGGTCAGGTGTTGATCGCAGGAGGCCAGGACGCGTCTTATCTCTTTCTTGGGAGCGCCGAACTCTACGACCCGGCCTCCGGGCGTTGGAGTCCCTCCGGTAATCTCACCTCCTCCCTTGGCTTTGACCGGGCCGTCTTGCTCCGCGATGGCCGAGTTCTCCTCGTGGGCGGAATCGATAACCACCATAGTGGTTTCAAGCTCGCGCAAATCTACGACCCGACGAGCGGAACCTGGGCGAACACCGGTCGGCTCGTTGCCACGGAAGCCTTACCCGGGGCGAACTTGCTCCCCGACGGGACCGTCCTCGAGACCGGCGGTGCGCACAACAACTCTCTGCCCTCCGCTGACGCGCTGATTTACGATCCCGCGACCGCGACCTGGGCTGTAACTGGCGGATTGATCTCCGCGCGAGTGGCCCACAGCGCGACGCTGCTCCGCAACGGCCAGATCCTTGTCGTGGGTGGCGTGGGCGCCGGTGGAACTTTTCTCGCGAGCGCAGAGCTAGGCACTCCCCAGATGCACTGACACGAAGAAAGCACCCCGCCTCAAAATCCTCTCTGCTTCCTTAGCTCGTTCGCCTCGGTCCTCCAGCAGCATCCGCGCAGGAGTGTCGCGGTAACCGTGACCTAATACTGTTCGCCTTCGTCCGCGCTGTCCGACTTCACCCGATCCGGGATCGCCCAGACGTTCACCATGACCGCGATCCAGAAGATGGGGAGAAGGAAGAAACCAAAGCCGGCGGTGAAGGTGGCGACCAAGAGGGCCAGCCCGACGGCGATCGGCGTTCCGAAAACCAGCAACATGCCAACCAGTCGATAACCTTTATAGATGTGGCCGAGGCCGGGGACAATGCTGAGCATGACTGCGACCAGATCGCTCGCGTGGCCTTCCGCCGTTTCCAAAAGTCCGGTCGCCGCAGTCGGCGAATGGGATGGCTGCTCGGCTTCTTCCGCGACGGGTGTGTCTGTGTATTCCAAAGTATTTCCTCCAGCTGGCCTATCGTCACGATCGGGCGCGGCTTCGTCAAGATCGGGTTGCGGTTTTTCGCCCCGGCCAGCGGGCGCGATTTGATGCTCGCACCTTGCGAAAGTTTTTTTGCACTTCAAATCCGCGCGGAAACTGCAAAGTAGCGGGATGACCACGCTCAGCGGGCTCGTTCGTTATGCCGACAAACTTTTGCGCCTGACGGAGATCGAGGATTATCCGAATGCGCTCAACGGACTGCAGATCGAGAACTCGGGCGCGGTGACAAAGATCGGCGCCGCGGTGGACGCATCGAGTCGCTCGATCGAAATGGCCATCGAGCAGGGGATCGATTTGTTGGTCGTGCATCATGGCTTGTTTTGGCCCGGGTTGCAGCCGGTCACCGGCCCGCTCTATCGCGCGCTCAAGCTGGCGATGGAACACAACCTCGCGCTCTACAGCGCGCATCTGCCGCTCGACCTCCATCCAAAGATCGGCAACAACGTGCTCCTGGCCGCGGCGCTTGGTTTCGAAAAGACGGAGCCGTTCCTGGAAATGAAAGGCGAACCGATCGGCCGCAAGGTCGAAGCCACTCTGCGGCGCGCCGATCTGATCGCGAAACTGGAGGAGTCGTTAGGCGGACCGGTCCGCTGCGTCGGGACCGGGCCAATGGAAAGCAAGGTCATCGGCATCGTGACTGGGGGCGCGGGCGGGGAGATTTACGCGGCGGCGCGCGAGGGGGTGGACACCTACATTACGGGAGAAGCGCCGCACTGGGCGGCGGTCGCGGCCGAGGAGTTGGGGATGAACCTTTTCCTCGGCGGCCATTACGCGACTGAGACTTTCGGGGTCAAGGCGCTCGCCGCCGAATTGTGCAGACAGTTCGACGTCCCGTGGGAATTCCTCGATCATCCCACCGGATTGTGAGAGCATTCGTTAGGAAAACTGATGTTTACGACGCCTGAGGTTTTTCTTCTTCTTGGCCTGGGTCTCGTTCTGCTCCTGCTGCCGCTCATTCGCCTCGGAGAGTTGCGTCGGACGATCGACACGCTGACCGAACGGATCGCAGTTCTTGAGCGAAAATTGCAGCGCAGCGAGACTCCGCCAGTTCCGGAGAAGGCGGCAATTCCGCCGTCGCCATTGCTGGCGCCGCGGACGGACCTGCTTTCGCAGGTCCAGGACGAACGGAAGCTCGTCCCTCCGGGCGCGGGCAAGCCGCCACCGCTGCCTGTGCCGCCGCCACTGCCGGTTCCCATCCCGGCGACGCCATTCAATTGGGAAGCCTTCATGGGAGTAAAGTTGTTTGCCTGGTTAGGCGGGCTCGCGCTTTTTCTGGGCGTCGGTTTCATGGTCAAGTATTCCTTCGAAAACAACCTCATCACGCCGCTCGGCCGGCTTGCGATTGGTGGAGTCGTCGGATCCGGTTTGATTGCGACCGGGTGGTGGCTGGCGCGCGGCCGCTACCGGGCCACGGCCCAAAGTCTTTGCGCCACCGGCATCGTCATTCTCTACGCCAACCTTTTTGCGGCGCATTCCTTCTACGGGTTGATTTCCCTAACGACGGCGTTCTTCGCCATGTCCGCGGTCACGCTCTTTTCGTTCATCCTCGCGGTCAATCTCAGTGCGCAGGTCATCGTGATTCTCGGATTGTTAGGCGGTTTCCTTACGCCGGCGCTGCTCCCGAGCGGCGCGGACAAC
Organism: Spartobacteria bacterium; assembly: GCA_003169975.1. GTDB lineage: Bacteria > Verrucomicrobiota > Verrucomicrobiia > Chthoniobacterales > UBA10450 > Palsa-1392. The sequence goes on from PNAA01000040.1 coordinate 34,989, forward strand.
GCGCCTGCGCTCTTTCTCTACATCGGATTGCTCGACCTCGGGGTGGCAGCGGTCGCGCTGCGCAAACGCTGGCATTACCTGGTTCTGCTCGCGGCCATCGGGACGGCTCTGACTCAACTGGGCTGGGCCATCCAGTTTTTCAACGCCGCCAGGGGCGGTCGCGCATTTTGGATCTTTCTCGTTTTTGAAGCGCTCTTTCTCGCGTTCTACTTCTGGAGACGTTTCGCTCTGCGAAGCGCGGGGATCGACGTCGATCGTCAGCAGGACCTTCCCGGTAGACATCCGCAGACTCACCCTTCGCATAGCGAAGCGGCTACAACGGCGGCCGCGGCTGTCGCCGGGCTGACCGCGCTCGGATTCGGTTTCTGGCTCTCGGCCGTTCCCGCGCTCGCGCGTCAGCCGCTTTTTTTCTTCAGTTTTGTATTTCTGGCGGACGCCGGTTTGCTTGCGCTCCCAGTAATCGGCCGCGCGCATCGGGGGATCGCGCTCGGCGCCGGCGGCCTAACGTTCATTCTCGTGGCGGAATGGATCGGATTGTTTGCCTCCCATGCGCCGCTCAGCGTGGCCCTGGCCGCGATCGTTATTTTCGCGCTCCTGCACGCTGCGACCGTTCCGGCGTCGGCTTGGCGGCCGGGCGTGCTGCCCTTCACCGCCGCCGGCACGGTGACGCCTTTCCTGCTCCTGATTATTTTGCTCGAACGCGTTGCGCTCTGGAATCCGACGCCGGTTTTTGGCGTCGCGCTCATTCTCGCCGGGATCCTGTTGGCCGCCGCGATCATTAAGCGCGCGGACTGGCTCGCGCTTTCCGCCCTGCTGGGCGTCGGTCTGGTGGAGCTGACCTGGCAGGGCTTGCGGTTTTCGAATGCGCAGTCGATCCCTGCGCTCGTGTGCTACGGACTGTTTCTGATTTGCTTTGTCGCCTTCCCATTCTGCTCGGCGCAAAAGGAGAAGACGTGGTCATGGGTGATCAGCGCCTTGGCCCAGGCGCTTCAGTTCTGGCTGTTTTATCGCGTCATCTCGTCCGCCTTCCCTAACGACTGGATGGGGCTGCTGCCGGCGGCCTTCATCGTTCCGGCCGCGCTCGGCGTGGTCGCGTTGCTGAAGGTTTATCAAGCCAATCCCGCGAACGGAGATGCCCGGCTCGCCTGGCAGGGTGGGGCGCTCTTGCTTTTCGTTAGTCTGATTTTCCCGCTCCAGTTTCATCACGAATGGATCACCCTCGGCTGGGCGCTGGAAGGTTTCGCTCTCCTCTGGCTTTTCCATCGGATCCCGCATCGCGGCCTGCGCCTGGTCGGTGTCGTCCTGCTCGGCGCCGCTTTTGCCCGGCTCGCGCTCAATCCGGCGGTCTTCGAGTATCACAAGCGGAGCGCGACTCACCTTTGGAATTGGTATCTCTACACCTACGGGATCACGACCGTCTGTTTGCTTGGCGGCGCCCGTCTTTTTGGTCGCCCGCCGGAAAATTCCATCGAGCGCGCCGGGCCGCCCCTCCTCGGCTCGTTAGGCACGATTCTCGCCTTTCTTCTCCTCAACATCGAGATCGCGGATTATTTTTCGATCGGCCCGACGCTGACTTTTTCTTTCAGCGGCAATTTCGCCCGCGACATGAGCTATTCGATCGCGTGGGCGCTCTTCGCGCTCGGCCTCATCCTGGTCGGCATGCGGATCAAGCAACGCGCGGCCCGCTATGCCGGCGTCGCGTTGCTCGGCGTGACCCTGGCCAAACTGTTCCTGCACGACCTGAGCGATCTGGACGAGCTTTACCGAATCGGCGCTTTCGTTAGCGTGGCGTTGATTTTGATTGCGGCCTCTTTTATCTACCAGCGCTTTCTTGTTCCCGAGCGAGCGGCAATATAAGCCGATGGCCGAGGACCAACGCGTCAGTACCAAGGCGACGAGCGTCGTTGGCCTGGCGGTTTTGTGCAGTCGCGTGCTGGGACTGATTCGCGAAATGGTGATCGCGTCGCTCTTCGGTGCCTCGAAAAACATGGACGCGTTCCTGACCGCGTTCCGCGCGCCCAATATGCTGCGCGATCTTTTTGCCGAGGGCGCTCTCTCGACCGCTTTCGTCACCACCTTCTCGCGGCGGATCGCGACCGAAGGCGATCAATCCGCCTGGCGGCTGGCGAGCAAGGTCGCGACCCTCACCCTCGTTTTCATGAGCGCGCTAACGCTCGTCGGGATTCTTTTCGCGCCGGCCGTGATCGGGATCCTCGCGCCCGGTTTTCCCGCGGAGAAAGCCGCCCTAACGATTCAGCTCACGCGGATCATGTTCCCCTTTATTCTCCTCGTCTCGCTCGCCGCGCTCGTCATGGGAATGCTGAACGCGAAAAACGTTTTCGGGGTTCCGGCGATGGCTTCGAGCTTCTTTAACATCGGCTCGATCGTCGGCGGCGTGGCCTTATGTTACTGGCTCGATCCGCAGGCCGACTGGCGGCATCCGCACTTCGGCGAGCGCGGTCTGGTCGGGCTCGCGCTCGGCACTTTGCTCGGCGGTCTGTTGCAGTTGCTCGTGCAGTTTCCTTCCGCATCGCGCGTCGGCTTTCGCTTCCGCTTCGATTTCAAATGGCGCGATCCGGGCGTGCGCACCATTCTCGCCCTCATGGGGCCGGCGACGATCGCCGCCAGCGCGGTGCAGGTGAACGTGGCGGTCAACAGCGGTTTCGCCTCGACTTTGGGGAACGGTCCGATTACCTGGCTGACGATTGCCTTTCGCCTCATGCAGTTGCCGCTCGGTGTCTTTGGGGTGGCGGTCGCGACCGTGACGCTGCCGCTCGTATCGCGGAGCGCGGCGCTGGGTAACACGAGGGAATTTCGCGGCGCTCTGGCGCACTCCATGCGGCTGGTTATGCTGCTCACGATTCCCTCCGCGATCGGGTTGATCATTCTCGCCGAGCCGATCATCCGCCTGATTTATCAACATGGGCGGTTTACCGCGGAGGCAACGACGCAGACGGCGGCGGCGTTGCGCTTCTATGCGATCGGGCTGGCCGGTTATTCCGGGGTGAAGGTCCTCGCGCCGGCCTTTTACGCGATCAACAAGCGGCACCTGCCGATGGTCGTTAGTCTCATTTCCATTGCGGTCAACTTCTGCCTGAACTGGATCTTCACCTTCCATCTCGGACTCGGCCACCGCGGGCTCGCCCTCTCGACCAGCTTCGTGGCCATCACCAATTTTCTCCTCCTCTACGCGATGATGCGCCGGCACACCGGCCGGCTCGAAACGGGCGCGATGCTGGCGACGTTAGGTAAAATTGCGCTCGCGGGCGCGGTCCTCGCCGCCATTTGTCTGGCCGCAGAGCGCTTCCTCTTGCCGCCGCCGGGAGCGCATGATTCCCAACTCCGATTGATCTTCGACGTGTTCATCACCATCGCGGTGGGGGCGGGGGCGTTCTTCGGCACCGCCTATCTTTTACATGTGGTCGAAGTGCACGATGTAGTGACGATGGTCCGGCGACGTTTGAAACTGTAGCGGCGTCCGTGCCGGACGCACCGAGCGACGCAGGCGGGCGCGTAAGGCAGATCGGAGGTCCTTCCCAGCGCCCGACACGGGCGCCTCTACACCGCTAGCGCTTGCCCGAGATCGGCGATCAGGTCGGCGGGATGTTCGAGACCGATCGAGAGGCGGAGCAAAGTCTCGGGCGTGCGCGTGTCGGGACCTTCGATCGACTGTCGGTGTTCGATCAAACTCTCGACCCCGCCGAGGCTGGTCGCCCGGGTGAAGATCCGGGTGCGATTCGGCAGCGCCATCGCCGCCGCGCGGTCACCGCGCAGCTCGAAAGACAGCATCCCGCCAAACGCGCTCATCTGCCGCGCGGCGAGTGCGTGCTGCGGATGGGAAGCGAGCCCCGGATAGTGGACACGCGTGACCCGCGGATGCGCCGCGAGAAACTCGGCGACGCGCAACGCATGCTCGCAATGCGCGCGCATCCGGCACGGCAGTGTTTGCATTCCGCGATGCACCAGCCAGCAATCGAACGGGGCGGGCACGGCCCCGCCGATGGTCTGGATCTCGCGTAAGCGCTGGAAGAATTCGTCATCCTGCCGCGCGATCAGGGCACCGCCGACGACATCGCTATGGCCGCCAAAATATTTCGTCGTCGAGTACATCACCACATCCGCGTCGAGCGCGAACGGTCGCTGGATGCCGGGCGACCAGGTGTTGTCGCAAACCAGGAGCGCGCCGGCCTGATGCGCGATCTCCGCAACCGCGGCGAGATCGGTCAATTTCACGGTGGGGTTGGAAGGCGTCTCCGCCCAGATCAGCCTGGTCCGTGAGTTGACCGCTTGCTTGATTGCCTCCGGGTCGGGCATATCGACGAAATCGACACGCAGCCCCCAGGGCACGAACAAAGTGCGCAAGAGCCGAATGACACCGTGGTAGGCCTCCACCGGGGCGATGACGTGATCGTTAGGCCCGAGCGCCTGGAAGATTGCCGTGGCGGCCGCGAGACCGGAGGCAAAGGCGGCGGCGGCCGCACCGCCTTCAAAGGTAGCCAGGGCCTTTTCCAAGGCGCGCCGATTCGGATTGTCGGAGCGCGCATAATCAAAACCGCTGGGATCGTGTCCGTCCACCGGGCGCTGAAAAGTGGTCGAAAGATGAATCGGCTCGGCGACGGCGCCGGTCGCCGGATCAATCCCACGCCCGGCGTGGACGGCGACGGTTTCCAAATGCGGCTGCGGATCGATCTCGGCCATGGTGATGCGCTGGCAGAGTAGAACGGAGCGCGTGGGGCTGCCAAACATTCTGTTCGAGCGACGATCTGCCTCAAGCGGATGTCGTCCGTGTTTGCCCGCGCAGACTGCGGCCACGATCGAAACCGCTTTAGAAGCACGGACGGGACAGAGCCCGTCCCTTCAGCGCGATTTGCATTTGACGGCTCGATGGTCCCAGCGGAAAAACCAACTGCACCTAACGCCGGTTTACCCTAACGTCCGGCTCAGCCTTCTATGCATATTTACGACGACGAAGTTTTTAAAATGGCCTGTGACCAGTTCCAGGTGATTGCCGATTACCTGAACATCGATAAAAACGACCGCGACCGGCTGATGTATCCGAAGCGCGCGATGGCCGTCACCCTGCCGGTGCACATGGACGATGGGACCACGCAAACTTTCCAAGGATACCGGGTGCAGCACCATCTCACCCTCGGCCCGACTAAGGGCGGGACGCGTTTCGCTCCTAATCTCTCGATGGGCGAGACCGCCGCGCTCGCCATGTGGATGAGTTGGAAATGCGCGCTCAACGATCTGCCCTACGGCGGCGCGAAGGGCGGGGTGGCCTGCGATCCGACCAAGCTTTCGCACCGGGAACTCGAGGCGGTTTCCCGGCGCTACATGCAGGAAATGATCCCCTTTGTCGGCCCGAAGACCGACATCATGGGACCCGACATGGGAACGAACGAACAGGTGATGGCTTGGTTCATGGACACCTACTCCGTTTATCAGGGCTACTCGGTGAATGAAATTGTCACCGGCAAACCGGTTTCGGTCGGCGGCACGGTGGGTCGCCGTGAGTCGACCGGTCGCGGCGTCGTTTACCTCATCGAGCGCGCGATGGACATGCTGAAAATGAACCCGGAGAAATCGACCGCGATCATCCAGGGCTTCGGCAATGTTGGATCGGTTGCAGCGCTTTCGTTAGGTCTGAAATCCGGAGTGAAAATCGTCGGGATCAGCGACCATACGGCCGCGCTCTACAATCCCAAGGGAATCGACGTCAAAGCGGCGGAGTTGCATGTGCAAAAGAAGGGGAACCTGCGCGCTTTCGATCAGGGCGACCGGATTGACCCTAACGAATTACTTGAGATGCCGTGCGATATCCTCGCGCCCTGCGCGATCGATCGCGTGATCACGGAAAAGAACGCGGACAAGATCAAATGCCGCATTCTGGCGGAGGGCGCGAACGGCCCGACCAGCCCGGAAGCCGACTTGCATCTGAACAAGCGCTGGGACGAAGTGTTCGTTATTCCGGATATTCTTTGCAACGCCGGCGGCGTGATCGTTTCCTACTTCGAATGGGTGCAGGGCTTGCAGGCTTTCCTTTGGACGGAAACGGAAGTAACCGACAAACTTTTTCGCATTCTCGAGAGTTCCTTCACCCGGGTGATCCGGCGCGCGAAAGAGCACAAGGTCTCGCATCGCACCGCCGCGATGGCGATCGGCGTCGAGCGCGTGATGAAAGCTAAGCACCAGCGCGGATTGTTCCCTTAATCTTTGGCGCGTCGGCGGATTGGAACTTTACGGCCGGAAAACGCCGTTCCATGATCGCAGCGAATGCAATTTTCGCACCGCGAAGAAAAGCGTGACGGTCGGCTGCTCGATGTGCTGACCGACGAGGAGCGGGGCCTGCGTATCATCATTTCTCGCCTCGGCGCGGAACTTGTTAGTCTGGCGCGGCGGGACGACAGCGGGAATTGGATCGGTTTCCTCCATCGCGACAACGATCTCAGCAAACCGGTGAGCGGGTGGGGGAATCACGCCACCGTCATGGGCTACTTCCTGCACCGGCTGAAGGACGAGCACAGCCTTTACCGCGGACGCGAGATCCGGGGCGGAACGCATAGTTTCCTCCGCCACAAACTCTTCACCGATGTGACCGCTGACCTCGGAGCGGGCGAAGGCGCCGCGCTCACCTACCGCATTTCGCCTTACGAAATCTTGCCCGAGGAATATCCGCTCCTGGTCTCGCTTGCACTCACCTACGCCTTGCGCGGCGACCAACTGGAAGTGCGCTTCCATTTTCGGAATCATGAACCTGAACTCACCGCCCATCTCGAGTTCGGTTTGCATCCTGGGTTTGCCGCCACCCGTTTCGACAGTTTTCAGCTCGAAATGCCGCCGGGTCATTACCGCCGGTGGTTCTCCCCGGAGAATTATCTCACCGGCGAGACCGCGGAGATCAATCACGCCGGCGGCGCGATGCCATTTGATCGCGCGCTACTTCCCGGCTCCTACATTCTGGAGTTCGTCGAGGTGCCTGATCGTAGAATTGTTTATCGTGATTCTCCTAGTGGGCAGCATGTTACGGTGGATTTTACTGAAGTCCCATATTTCACTATTTGGTCCGATGGCGGTCCATTTCTGTGCCTTGAGCCGTGCTGGGGCCTGACCGATCGGCATGAGCAGCGGGCCTTCGAGGACAAGGACGGCATTCAACAAATCGACCCGGGCGGCGAGCTGATCGCCAGCTTCACGATCGTGCCGAGCTTGCACTCCTAGACGCCGGCGCGAGCCGCCACTCCCACACCGGTCCCTCGTCGGGGTGGTCGACTTGGCGCGCAAATTCAAATCGTAACTTCTTCAGGACGCTATTCGAGGCGTTGGGTTCGGGCAGAGTCTGGGCAAAGATCTCGATGTCCGGTTGAACGGACCGGGCCAGGGCAATCAACTCGGTGGCCATGGCCGTAGCGATGCCCTGTCCTTCAAACGGAGGGAAGGTAAAGTAAGCGATCTCAACCAGACCTGCGGCCGGGATGGCCGGGAAGGCGCAAGTTCCGACGAGCTCCGAGCCGCAGAGCGCGAGATAACCGATCCAAGGCGGCGCGAAGCCCGCCTTCCGGTAATGCCCGGCCGTCGACACACACGCTTCCGCGGCAACTTCTGCAAGGTCGCCCACTGGTTCGGCCGGCACCCCGCTGCTTGTTATCTGGATGAGTCGTATTGCCGGCATCCGGAGTCAGCCATTGGCGCCCGGCACGGGCGCGGTTGCGGCCATTGTCGTTAGGGGGCCGCAGGGGATTTTTCGATCGTGATAATGTGTGCCTGGATCTTTCCCTCGATCGGTCCCGCCCCGAAGCGCTGGACGAGAGCTTTCATGGCGACTTCAGTGGCGTCGCCGAGCCGCGAAGGGTCAAGCGCCTCGATCTCGTTCCGGAGCGGTGTCCCCTGGCAGTATGCCATCGCCGGAATCCGCGGAGAGCGCGCCCGACTACGTGCCGGCATCGTGGTGATTTTGGGCAAGGCAGTAAACCCGCCCGTGGCAAGGTCCCGTTCGATGGTCGCACGTGCAGCATAACCATGGGGAACGCGCGCATGGAAACGCGGCGGGTTCTCGGGGAAGAGCGACGCCAGGGCCGTCGTCACAGTATTGACGAATTCGTTCTCTTCGATTCGGTCCCACACGTTGAAAACAAAAACACCGCCGGGGCGAAGCACTCGATGCACCTCCGAGAATGCCTTCGCCTTGTCGGGGAAGAACATGACTCCGAACTGGCAGATGACGGCGTCGAACGTCCCGTCAGCGAAGGGTAGGTCCATGGCATCGGCCAGGCGCCACTCCACCGGGCGCTTCGTCCCGACCTCGGACGCCATATCCAGCATGGATTGATTGAGATCCGTCGCGACAATGGAGACGCTTTCCGGCAACGCGGCTGCCAGGGCACGAGTCACGACCCCCGTCCCGGCTGCGATCTCGAGGACGCGCTTCAGAGATGCCAAAGGCAGCCGACTGACCAGATCGGCCGCATAGGGCTCGAAAATCAGCGGGACCAAATACTTTTCGTACAGCTTAGGGATGGATCCGGTGAAGATCTTATTGGTCTCTGGGTTACTCATCGTGGTTGCCGGTTTTTTGGTTCTCCTACCTTCAACCGGGACGATAGCACTCCTTGCAACCGTCGCGTAGCGTACAAACCAATTCGATTTCAGGTGCCAGTGTCGCTCTGCCCTCACGGCTTATAAGCGAACCCGTCATTGAACCAGTTGTTACAGCATTCACCTGAGCCACCCCAGATGATCATTCGCGCGCCGTCCCAGATCGCAGTGTGGGTTGAGCGAGGCGCCGGAGCGCCGGTCAAGGTCGTGGCCATCCATTTGTTGGCGACGGGATCGTACTTTGCTCCCGTGCCGATCGGGTTGCCGTCCTGATCCGAGCCACCCCAGACGATAAACTCTTTGCCCGACCACACGACGGTCGGGCCAAGTCGCGCGGTGGGAGCGTTGGCTTTCGCGATCGTCCGCCAGACGCCGGTCCGCGTATTAAAGATCTTCCCGTCCGCCAGTGGGCGGAAGCGCGAATCGGCGCCGCCCCAGATGAACAGGTTGGTGCCGTCCCAGGCGGAGGCGAAGAAGAGCCGGAGCGAAGGGGCATTGTCGCTCGAGATCGGCGTCCACACGTCGGTGCGCGGATCGTAGAGCGCGCCGTCGTTGACATCGCTGCCGAGGCTGATCCCGCCCCAGACGAGCATCTGCGATCCGGTCCAAATGGAGGCTTGGTGGTTGCGCGGAGACGGCGCGCCAATGGTCGTGGTAGGGGACCAGGTATCGGTCACCGGATCGTAGAGCGCGCCGGTGTTGGTATCGCCGGCGAAGCTGATCGCGCCAGCCCAAACGATGAGTCGATCGCCCGTCCAGACGAACGAATGCCCGAAGCGCGGTGAAGGCGCTCCAGTGAGTGAGGTCGGTCGCCAGACATCCTGCACGGGATCGTAACGGCCGCCGGTGTTGAGGAAGTTGAGCCCGTCATCCCCGCCCCAGACGATCATCTCATGTCCCGTCCACACCGCGGGCTGGCCTTCGCGCCCGGACGGAGCGGCGGTGGTCGTGGTGGCTTCCCACCGGTTTGCCGAGCGCTCCCAGCGACCTCCGGTGTCGGCGAAGGGAACGATATTGGAGTCCTGGCCGCCCCAGACAATCATCTGGTCGGTCCCATCGATGCGCGTGAAAACCGCCGAGTGCGCCGCGCGCGCAGTGGGAGCACCCAGGATTGAGATCGGGGACCAACTATCGGCGAGCACCGCGGAAGCCGTCACCAGCGGAGCGAAACAGAGCACGACCAAACGAAGAATCATAAGCGTCTCCCTTTTTGTGGACGCCCCGGATTACGGGAAAGGGATGATACGTGTCAAGGGTAATGAGCAGGGGAGTGGCTGGAAAGCCGACAAAGTCTAAATCGGTTTATCCATTTGTCCCCGTCCGGGAGCTCGGTTTGGACGAACTCCCAGAGAAAAGAGGCCTGCCCGCGTTACGGGATCGTGTGGTTCTTGTTGGTCTTAACGATCTGCACGTCGCTGTTCTTGATGCGACCGTCCGCGTCGAGGTCGTCGCGGAAGTTAGCGCTGGTGACCGTTTGGTTAAGCTGGCCCCGCACCTGGGTCTGGTCAGCCTTGTCCACCTTCCGACTGGCGTCCGCATCGCCCGTGAGAAAGCCGAAGGCAACGTCGCCGTGTTGCAGGCCGTCGCCATTGATGTTCTGCGCGCGCAGGGTCACCACTTCCGCACTCGTGACGCCGGTGAGCTGCGCAGTCATGCTATTACCGCTAAAGGAGATTGTTCCAACGGTGGCCGTGCCACTCACAACCAGGACCTGGCCTGATGTAACCGGCGCATCGAACGTAAAAACGGCGTTGTAAGTAACGGAGCTGCGGTCCTCCACTCCTGATGTGCCAGTCAACGGCATTGGGACGTCGAAGGTGCCGGCAGACCCATGAGTCAAGCGCGACGCCGCACTCAGCAGGGTGATCGCACTGGAGGCGGGAGCGACGCGAACATAGTAAATGTCTTCCTCCAGGTTAAAGGTGGCAGCGTAGGCCACATTGCCTCCGGTATTGTCGGACACGATGGTGATGTAGTCACCCATCTTGTTCTGGGCAGGATAACCGAGGAAGGGATTAAAGGAGTTACTCACCGCGACGTTGGGCGACCAGGTATTGCCCGCGTCTGTGCTGTAGGAATAGAAGAGCTGGGAGTCGGTGTTGTTGGCGGCGTTGCGCGTGTCCAGCCAGACGCTATCGATGCGCCCGTTGGGCGCGACCGAAAGCGTGCCTAGCCAGTGCCATTTGTTGTGATTGATCGGGTCGTCGTTGACCCGGACGGGTGCGCTGAAGGTCTTTCCGCCGTCGGCGCTGCGGACGAACATCACGTCGGTTCCGCTCGTGGCGCCGGTCGGTTGCACGCTCGCCATCATGTAAATGTTGTTATTGCTGCCGGTACCGGAACGGTCCACCGCCAGGAAAACCTGACCAGCCAATCCGTCGGGATTGATCAAGGCACCGAAATCGATGTCGCCGCCGAGGTTGACCGCCGTGCTCTGGTCGAAAGTTGGGGTAACTCCGGAGCTCTTGGCATTGGTCGAGCGTTCGCACCAAATCTGGTTCGTGTTCAGATTGACGCCGCCGATGAAGAGATTGCCGGTCGAGTCCACGTCGGGCGTTCCCCACGAGGGTATATTGGGAATGCTGACTGGATTTAACCAGGTGACCCCGCCGTCGGTCGACCGGGTGAATTGCCGGCCGCCATAATTGTTGGCGCTACTGCTCCAGGACTGGTATTGGAATCCGTGTCCTGTGCTGGTGGTGTTATCGATCGTGAACCACTGCTTGTCGCCACCTTTCGCCGGCGCGATGTTCGTCCAGGACATGCCGCCATCGAGTGAACGCCACATGTTATCAAAGAATGTCTCGAGCAGGCTGAGATAGAAAAAATTCCCTGTGTCACCGGAGTCCAACACCGGGTCGCTGCGGAAGACATTGTTCTCGAGGACGCCGGGGAAGGTCCACGATGCGCCGCCATTGGTCGTGTAGCCCCAACCGGCCTGCCGGAAGTTGGAAGCGACGCTGTTAAACTGCCGCCAGCCGATCGTCATCTTGCTGCCGTTGGTCGGGTCCACGCAGATCGACGGCTCGTTCGCCGCGTCGCCGGTAATGTTCTGGCCGCTCGCATTCACATTCACCTGAATGCTCGTGAAGGCATCGTGCTGCGAGATCATCCGCGGCGACAGACCGGTCCGCCAAAGGAGAGCGGGCGGGTTGTCGTATTTTTCGAGTGCCTCGCTCGGCAGCGGCTTGTGTTCCCCGGTCTGGCCTGCAACGATGGTTAGGCCGGATAATAAAACCAGAGAAGCGATCAAGCTCGCCTTTGACATTTTAGAACATATCACCATAAGAAACTCCCCCTGTGGACGGACTGGATTACGTGATACGAGGAGGCGCTGTCAAGGCAAAAACAGTGTGGCGCGTTGATGCTGAGCGAAATGTCGCGCGCGGCAGCCTTCGTGGCGACAGCGTCGCGGCCAGTGCCCAGCTGCCCCCGATGGATGACACGACACCGATGTTCGAAGCCGCTAACTTCGGGGCCCGGATCAACAGCGGGCTCTAAGGCAAGGCCGTGCCGGATTTCGATTTCACGAGCCCGATATCACCCGCATTGATGCTGCCGTCGACGGTCACGTCTTCGCGGAAGTTGGAAGCGCTGACCGCGTTGCCCGACTGGGATTTGGTCTGACCGATGTCGCCGGCATTGACCGAGCCATCGGCCGTCGTGTCGCCGATGAGGAAGCTGAATGGGACCGTTCCATCATTCGGATTACCGTCACCGTTGATGTTACTTAGCTGGAGGCTCACACTCTGAGCATTGGCGACTCCCGTCAGAGGCACGCTCATCTCAGTGCCGCTGAAAGTCGGTGCTCCCGCCACGGCGGTGCCAGCAACGACCATAACAGTGCCAGAGGTGACCGGAGCGTTGAAGGCGAAGACAGCGTCGTAAGTGCTTGTGCTGCGATCTTCGATTCCCGCCGTTCCGGTAAGCGGCATGTTGATGTCGAAGGTGCCGGCAGACCCGTGAGTCAGGCGCGACGCCGCACTCAGCAGGGTGATCGCACTGGAGGCGGGAGCGACGCGAACATAGTAAATGTCTTCCTCCAGGTTAAAGGTGGCGGCGTAGGCCACATTGCCTCCGGTATTGTCGGACACGATGGTGATGTAATCACCCATCTTGTTCTGGTTAGGATAACCGAGAAAAGGATTGAATGAGTTGCTCACGGCGACGTTAGGAGCCCAGGTGACGCCTCCATCCGTGCTATACGAGTAAAAGAGCTGTGAATCGGTATTGTTTGCGGCGTTACGCGTGTCGAGCCAGACGCTATCGATGCGTCCATTGGGCGCGACCGAGAGAGCGCCGAGCCAATGCCACTTACTATGGTTGATCGGGTCGTCGTTGACCCGCACCGGCGTGCTAAAGGTATGGCCGGCATCGCTGCTGCGGACAAACATGACGTCACTCCCATTGGTTGCGCCCGTCGGCTGCACGCTTGCCATCATATAGACATTGTTGTTGGTCGCAGTCCCGGAACGATCCACGGCGAGGAAAATCTGTCCGACCAGTCCGACTGGATTGATCGCTGCATTGATAACTATTTGGCCGCCGAGGTTCACGGCGGTGTTTTGGTCAAAACTGGGCGTGGCGGCCGCAGTTTTGGCGTTGCTCGAACGCTCGCACCAAATCTGGTTCGTGTTGGGATTGACGCCGCCAAGGAAAAGGAGGCCGTTTGTATCGACGTCGAGCGTTCCCCAGATGGGAGTGTTGGGAATGCTGACCGGATTTAGCCAGGTGAACCCGCCGTCGGTGGAACGCGTAAACTGCCGGGTCCCATAGTTGTCCCCGCTCGTGCTCCAGAACTGGTATTGGAAACCGTGCCCGGTGCTGTTCGTGTTATCAATCGTGAACCACTGCTTGTCGCCACCGTCCGCGGGCGCGATGTTCGTCCAGGTCATGCCGCCATCGAGTGAACGCCACATGTTATCAAAGAATGTCTCGAGCAGGCTGAGATAGAAAAAGGTCCCCGTGCTGGTGGAGTCCAACACTGGGTCGCTACGAAAGACATTGTTCTCGAGGACGCCGGGGAAGGTCCACGACGCGCCCCCGTTGGCCGTGTAACCCCAACCGGCCTGCCGGAAGTTGGAAGCGACGCTGTTAAACTGCCGCCAGCCAATCGCCATCTTGTTGCCGTTGGTTGGGTCCACGCAGATCGACGGCTCGTTCGCCGCGTCGCCGGTAATGTTCTGGCCGCTCGCATTCACATTCACCTGCATGCTCGTGAAGGCATCGTGCTGCGAGATCATGCGCGGCGAAAGACCAGTCCGCCAAAGGAGCGCGGGCGGGTTGTCGTATTTTTCGAGGGCCTCGCTAGGGAGTGGTTTGTGTTCCCCGGTCTGGCCGGACGCAATAGTTAGGAAGGATAACGAAACCAGAAAGGCAAAAAGATTCGCCTTTGAAACTCTGAAACACTCCGAGAAGATAGGAAGCATGCGCGACATTGAAGGGGCGTCCGCCATTTTGTCAATCCAAACCGCTCGGGCGTGGCGCTTTTGACGGCGCCCGGCGGCGACAATCCGCAGTGGAGTCGAGAGGCGGTCGCTGCTAGGCTGACGGCGAATGGATAACCCGATGCCCACGTTTGAAGCGGTTGACTTTTATCATCTCGATGAACTGCTGATGGTCGACGAGCGTCGCCTCCGGGATGCGGTGCGCGACTGGGTGCAGCAACGCTTTCTGCCGATCGTCGCGCAACACTATCGCGACGGCACTTTCCCGATGGAACTCGTACCGGAGCTGGCCCATCTCGGTGTCTTCGGTCCGGGCATCAAAGGTCACGGCTGCGCCGGGCTCGGGAGCGTCGCCGCCGGGCTCATCATGCAGGAGTTGGAACGCGGTGACAGTGGGCTGCGCACCTTCGCCTCGGTGCAGGGCTCGCTCGCCATGATGGCGATCGATCTCTTCGGCTCGGAAGAACAGAAAAGCCGCTGGCTGCCGGCGATGGCCCAAGGCACAAAGCTTGGATGTTTTGGACTTACCGAGCCCGACTTCGGCTCCAATCCCGGCGGGCTGCGCTGTCGTGCGCACAAGACCGCTAACGGTTATCGCCTTAGCGGAGCAAAGAAGTGGATTGGCAACGGCACGATCGCAGACTTAGCGGTGGTCTGGGCCAAGGTCGAGGGCGAAGCCGGTATCGACCCGGACAGCGCCGATGCGATTCGTGGCTTCCTTGTTGAGAAAGGAACGCCGGGTTTCACGTCGTCACTCATCGAGGGCAAGCTCTCGCTCCGGGCGGCCTTGACGGCCGAGCTGGCATTCAACGATTGCGCCCTGCCGACGAGCGCGTTGTTACCGCAAAGTGACGGGCTACGTTCGCCGCTCTCCTGTCTCAATCATGCGCGTTACGGGATCGCCTGGGGTGTGCTCGGAGCCGCGATGGCGTGTTACGACGAGGCGCGGCAGTACGCGATGCGCCGCGAGCAATTCGGTCGTCCCATCGCTGGATTCCAGCTGGTGCAGACGAAGCTCGCGCGCATGCTGACCGAGATTACCAAAGCCCAGTTGCTGGCCCATCGCCTGGCGCAATTGAAAGACGCCGGCACGGCCAAGCACTACCACATCTCCATGGCCAAGATGAACAACGTCGAAATCGCGCTCGACGCCGCGCGCACCGCGCGCGACATCCTTGGCGGCGTCGGCATCCTCGATGAGCACCAGTGCTTCCGCCACTTGTGCAACCTGGAAAGCGTGAAGACCTACGAAGGCACGCACGACATCCACTTACTCGTGCTCGGCCAGCAGATTACTGGGTTTCCGGCCTTCGCCGGGTAATCGGCGGTAGTTTGAAGGGCCGCCGAGAGGTATGCCCAGATCGAAGACATGGGCGGCGCAAAAGCGTGTTTCGCCAGATCCTCCGCCGACGTCGTAGGTGATGACCTTGTAAAAGTGGATCCAAGCGGTGTCTTTTCGGACGAGATCGAATGTTCGGCACTCAACGGGGTTCTGTTGTGCGTGTCGGCTTGGAACTGAGATCCGGCCGCGATGACGATCTTCGAGTCGAACCCACTTGGATAATCATTAGTCGTCACTAAGACATCGAAGCTGTCACGTTTCCTGGTCAACACCGTCAGCCATCTGATCCCGGCTGGGCGAGCGTCGTCACCGCTGTGGGCGACCGGGGTCACCCGCCTCAGGCGGGCTACAACCCGCGGCAGCCCGCGACTGATAATTGGCCAACACTACCGGCAACGTACCCCCGCGTTCTCTTTCGTTTCCTCCAGCGTGGGATCCTGTTAGTCTTCCCGGATGAATGCGAAATATCTGGTGTTTATCTTTTTCCTCGGCCTTTGCTGCGCACCTCTCGTGCCGGCCCAGGATGACGCGTTAAAAGATCCCGACCTTCAGCAGATGCTGAAGCAGGCCCAGGAGCTCCAAAAAGAAAGCGGCCCGGCCAAAACGCCCGTCAAAATGTCCGACCTGCAGAAGCAGGCGGCTGCCATTCAGGCGGAGCAGAAGCAGGAAGAGGAGAAGGAAAAAGCCGCTCTCCAGAAGCAGCTCGCAGCGCCCGGCCCGGTCTCGCTCCCTGCCTGGACTCCGGCGACTCCTCAATTTCATCAAACCAGTTCGCCCGCCAAAAAAATGGGCGATGACGACGTCAAGGTCGTCATGTCTGGAACCTCGACCCTTACTCCGGATGAATTGGGCAAGGCCTGGATCGCGGCGATCGCCGCCAAGGAGATCAATCACGTCCTCAACACCAACACCACGAACGGTGACAAGAGCATTACTCTGTTCCTCGACACGCGCGAAGGTCCCCGGGAAAAGGTGGAGATGCACGCCAGCCGTCCCGTCGGAGCCAGGATCACGGAGGTTGAAATCTCGTCGCCTTTGCCCAAGCCCGGCGGAGAGAGCGACTAAGGTCCTCTGCCACTCGGTCCGATCTTGGGGGTGGATCTCCCCGCGACAATTTACTGGGTGGGAAAAATAAGGCCGGTTCGCGAATCCTGTCGCCGGTGTCGGGACGGTCTCCGCAAATTGTCTGTCCGGCGGCCGCCACTTTGGCTAAGGGTGAGCGATGGGGAGTTGGTGCTATCGTGCGACGCGGGACCTCGGACACTCGCTTTGTTGGCCGTTTTGTCGGCTGCATATCTGGCGCGCCCCCGGCGCCGTGGATCCGGCCGGAGCCGCAGTGCTGGTGGCCAATCACATTTCGCATTTCGATCCGCTCTTCCTAACGATCGCCTTTAAGCGGACGATCGATTGGATGACGACCGAGGAATTCTATGCAAACCCGTTGCTGGCGGCCTGGCTGCGGGCGGTCAACACTTTTCCCGTGGATCGTTCGCGGCCGGATCGTCGCGTGCTGCGGCTCGGCCTGGAGCGGCTGCGCGCTGGACGGATGGTGGGAGTGTTTCCGGAAGGCGGGATTCGCGCGGGCGCTACTTCGATTTTGGAAGGCGTGGCACCCAAAAGCGGCGCGACGGCGCTCGCGCGCCTGGCGGGCGCGGCGATCATTCCCTGTGTCATTCTCGGTACGGATCGCCTTTACGCCAAGAGCAGTTGGTGGCCCGGCCCACCGCGCACTCCCGTCTGGGTGACGATCGGCGCACCCCTTTCTGTGATGGGTCTGAAGAGCGATCAGGCCAAGGTGCTGCTGGCCGGTGCCCTGCGGCAAGTGTACGCGGCGACGATCGCGCATTTTTCGCTGCGGCCCGACGATCTGCCGACCACGCCCCAACGACGCAAGGGCCGGGATAGGGAGGCGGTGGCCTAACGAGTATGAGATCGCTCCTGCATCGAGGCTTCGGACTGGGAGTGGACCAGGTGCTTTGCGGCACCCTGGCTTTGCTCCACCGTCGCCACGCCGGGCGCGTCTCGACGCGCGACGCGGCCGAGAAGTATTTCGTCGCCTGCGAGGGACAGACGCGGGCCGAGCATTTTGCGTTGCCACATAGGATGGAGGGTTTGCGCGAGGAAGCGCCGAACACCATCAGTTGGTCGAGCCCGGCCACGTCGGCCGCGGAATTTCCGGTCAACGGACGCGCGCGCGCCATCCTTTATCGGGTGCGCCCGGGCGCCCCGACGGTCATCATGCTGCACGCGCTGATGTCGGTCTCGGTGGCCGGCTACAGGCTCTGGGCACGGCGCTTTAACTCGTTAGGCTGGAACGCGGTCTTTGTTCATCTCCCTTTTCATTACTCGCGCCGGCCGCGCGGCCATCTGAATGGCGAGCTCTGCTTCACGGCGGATCTTGTCCTGACCGGCGACACGGTGCGCCAGGCGGTGGTCGAAATCCGGCAGCTTCTGGCGTGGCTGCGGGCGCAGGGTGGGAACGAATTTGGGTTGCTGGGAACGAGTTACGGGGGCTGGGTGGCCGCGTTGCTCGGTTCGCTGGAGCCGGATCTGCAATTCCTCGCGCTGCTCGCTCCGATGGTGAACAGCGCCCATGCATTGTATGAAGGCCCGACCAGTTGGACGATCCGGCGGCATCTCGCGCGGGCGGGGTTGGATCGCACCCAGTTGGAACGTCACGCGCACCTTTCCTCGCCGCTGCGGGCGCCACCCGCTGGCGATGTGGCTCAGCGAACGGTCATCATCGGCGGGGCCTTTGATCGCATCGTTCGGCTGGCCGACCTCGAGGCGTTGCGCGAGCGATGGCCGGGCTCGGAGTTAATCACGGTGCCGCAGGCGCATTTCGGTTACGGCATGATTCCACAAGCGTTAGAGTGGTTAGGCGCGCGCGGTCTACTGGCGCACGATGGGAGGTAATCAGTTTTTTTACTCCTTGTGATTGTCTAACAGTCCGGAAACCAGGGTCAGTTCCCTTCCCTGTGGAATACCGGCCGCTTGCACGCGCTCCAGGTCAGCACGAGCGGCGGTCCAGTCCTGGCGGTGGATGTGCATCATGATTCTGGCCGCGTAGACATTTTCTCTGGCCTCGGCCGGAACCAGAGTTAGCGAATACTCAAAGGCGTCGGCGGCTTCTTCCGCGGAGAAATCATCGAAACCGTAGGGCTTTTCGAGAAGCGCACGCGGTATGGCCTCCCGGTAGGTGAAGATAAACGAACCTTCCGGAACATAAGTAAGAGGTTCGAAGTAGTTCCGAAACCGGTGCATGATCAGGTGGATCCAAGGTGTATAATAGTGAACAAAATCCTGATGATGCACCAGGGAAAGGCGCGGTCTGAGTGCGGGAAAGAAATTGCGCACCACACTGTTGGTCAGCTCCCACGATTTCATGGCATCGATCACCAGGTATTCGATCGGTTCGGTGTGATCCCAGGTTTCCTTGTTGAGGTCCCCGGCGTGAATCGTTACCAGGTCGGCGACGGGCGCGACTTGCTCGACAAAGGCATCCCGGAAGTCATCGCCTTCCTTGTATCGACCGGCCCAGCGAGTCTTGGCCAAGCTCTGATTCATCCAATCCTGCCAGCGGAATAAATCGTAGGCGTGCAGGCCAATTTTGCGCCCGCTAAGGCGCGGATTCTTACGCAGGCCAAACGCCAGCGGAAGGGTGAACGAACCCATCCAGCAACCCAGGTCGACAATCGCGCCCTCACCCGTGAAATCATGAGCGGCGTAGTGACGAACGAAATCTCGCTCCTGGCGGGACGTCATCCCGACCAGCTCTTCAAATTCGGAAGGAATTCTGCCGGCGGCTGCTTTGCGCTTGCGCCGGCGCCGCCTCGCGCCGAGGGCAATTCCCAGGACCACAAGAATGAGACCAACGATCGAAAAAAGCGGAAACAAGTGCAGCATATGATCGTGGAAACGGTATCGGAGGCGGCAGGCTCGCGTCGATGAATTCCATTGATATTTCTTAGATCAAAACGTCGCGACGTTCGGGTGCACGGCGGAACGCGCGGGCGCGTCAATTTCCTGGATAAGAAATCGGCGCGCCCATTGCTGGACGCGCCGATCAAACCGAACAGGGAGATGGCAACGCCGGTTCTTTGCTTACGGCAACGTGTGACCGAGGGCCCGCCGGACCGCATTCACGTCCTTCGCGTTAATCGTGCCGTCGACTTGCACATCCTCGCGGAAATTGGAACCAGTTATTGGCATGCCGACCTGGCCACGCGTTAGAGTGACATCGGCGGTCTCGACGGTCTTGTTGCCGTCGGCGTCGCCACTGAGCACGTTCATGCTCACCGCGGTATTGGGGAGCACCTCCCCCGAGCTACTCGTGACACTCATTAAGGTGACGGTTATCTTTTGCACATCGGTCACTTTTGTCAGGCTCACCGTCATGGTGTTACCCGCGAAGATGGGGCTTCCGGAGATGCGGCCCGAGCCGCTGGTCAAAGTGGCGGTGCCACTAACCACATTCTCATCAAAGGTAAAGACGAGCGTCTGCCGGTTGCGGTTGCTGCGGCATTCCACGCCCGGCTCGCCGGTCAGTGGCAAGGGAACGCCGAAGGTTTGCGTGCCCTGGGTTTTGACCGAAGCGGCCGAGGTGATTGACAGGACTGACTGATTGACGGCGGCGAGAATGTCGACCCGGCCGTTGCCAAAGGTGTTATTTGGTGTGGTGGGTGGCCCGGAATCACAGGCGTTCGACAAGAGATGGACGGCCGAACTATTGAGCACCGCCTCAGTAGATGTGTCGTCGTTTTTTAACTCGGGATGTGCCGACCAGAGCAAGGCGACCGCGCCGGCGATGTGGGGCGTTGCCATGGAAGTGCCGCTCAGGAAGGCATAGGAGCTATCCGACGTGTTGTAAGCGGAACGGGTGTTCGTTCCGGGCGCACAGATGTCCGGTTTCAAACGCATGCTGCCGTCAGAAGTAACCGGCCCGCGACTGCTGAAGGAGGCGATAGTATCGGTGCCGGTATTGAGCGCCCCGACGGTGTAACTTGCATCATAGATTGCCGGTGGATCGATCACCGTCGAGCAGCTTGGTCCCGAGTTCTCCGCTGCGCACACCATCTCAATTCCGGCGGCGCGCTGTGCTTCAACCCCGGCCTGCAAGGTAGTAGGCGAGCAGCCTTCAGAGGAAGGGCAGGCCCATGAGTTACTCGTAATGTCGGGCGCTTTGCCCGGGTCACCTTGCCCGGAGTTACCGCCGACTGGGTAGGGAGCGAGGAACCACTCGAAGCACTCCATGTATCTCGCGGGCGTGCCGTTGCCCTCGTCCATGTTCCGGCAACCGATGCATTGCGCCTGGGGCGCCATGCCGATCTGATTGCCCGCTCCATCGTCACCAATCGCCGTTCCCAGGGTGTGACTGCCGTGGCCGAAGTCATCGCACGGTTGCGGCGAGTCGTTACCGCAGGGGTTGCCGACGCTGTCGTGGATGGAATCATGCCAATTGTAATCGTGGTCCACGGTCGTTCCATTCCAGCCGCGGTAGTGCGGCTTGATCGCGTTATGAGTCCAGCGAAAACCGGTATCGGCGCCGGCCAGGACAATGCCCTGACCAAAGAAGCCCTCCGCCCAAACAAGCGGAGCATGAGTGTAAGCGATACCCGGCTCAACTGTCTCTGGACTATTCGGTTGAGGTGCGAGAACTAAGGGGGCGGGAACCGCGGGCGCGGAATCGGGGATGCCACGGACCAGCGGGTTACCTTCGATCCGGGCGACATCGGAGCGCATCGCCATCGCGAGCGCATCATCGTAATGACCTTTCACCCAAATCGCGTTGACGATGTAAAAGGCGCGATGCTCAAGCCGGTGCTCATCGAGCCACTTAAGGATGGGACCTTGTGTCGCCTGGCTCTTGTTCCACAAGGCGTCGCGAACAAAACGGCCTTTCTCCTTCTTGGTCTTCAAAGCCGCCGCGCCGCTCAGGTCGGCCTGATCCGCAAGAATGATCATGAATTCGGCTTGCTGGCCGTTTGTGGTGTGCTGAGTCACCCACGGAGCGATCTTGCGCAGCGCGGCGCTTGGCGCAGGCCCATTCGGACGACTGACCGCGCGCGACGAAGCGACCGCCCCCAGAGTGGCCGCGATCGCGCCGGCAAGGAAAAGAGTGCAGAGAATTCGCGGTAGCGGCCCGACTTTGGATAAGGTGTTTTCCATAGATTTGAAACGGTTTAGAGATTTTGGGCGTTGAGATCAAGACAAATCGTCCTGCCTGTGGTGTTGCACGCAAAGCAGG